>NZ_LIXJ01000009.1 GCF_001905795.1 Streptomyces sp. CB01580 | reverse complement strand
CGCACTCCCCCTGGCTGCCTGCCAGCAGCTTGGCTCCGGCGTGCACCTCGACCGTGGTCCCGCTCCAGTCGACGCGGCCCCATCCCTCGACCCGATTGTCCCTGTCGTGCATGTAGCCGGTCGCCTGGTGGTACGGCAGGCCCGTGCGGTCGGGGATCTGGTGCCACTGGTCGGAGGCGTGCGCGGGGACGTTTGCCCCGTCGCACCGCCCGGCACGGCACCTCGCCGCGTTGTCGCATCACCCGAGTACGTCCAGTACGAGGGCGATCCTCCGCGTTGCGATGCACCGCACCGGACGCCGCGAGCTTCCCGGCGAACCTCTCCGGCCACAGCACCAGTGCCCCGGGCGCCGATTGCCGTCACTGCTGCCGTCACCGCCGACGACCATCGCTGCCGCTGCCGTGGCTAGCGCTGTTGCTGTCGCCGTTGCCGTCGGCCGGGAGCCGCGGACACGCGCGACGGGGCCCGCCGGGCCTGGAGCGGCCGGGCGGGCCCCGTCGGGCGGGAGGGGGAGGGCCTACGAAGCGGCCCGGAACCCCCGCAGCCGCAGCGAGTTGCCGACCACGAAGACCGACGAGAACGCCATCGCCGCGCCCGCGATCATCGGGTTGAGCAGTCCGGCCGCGGCGAGCGGCAGGGCGGCCACGTTGTAGGCGAAGGCCCAGAACAGGTTGGTTCGGATGGTGCCCAGCGTCCGGCGGGCGAGCCGGATGGCGTCCGCCGCGGCCCGCAGGTCCCCGCGCACCAGGGTCAGGTCACCGGCCTCGATCGCGGCGTCCGTTCCCGTACCCATCGCCAGGCCCAGGTCGGCCTGGGCGAGCGCCGCCGCGTCGTTCACGCCGTCGCCGACCATGGCGACGGAGCGCCCCTGGGACTGGAGTTCCTTGACGACGTCGACCTTGTCCTCGGGCATGACCTCCGCGTACACCGTGTCGATCCCGACCTCGGCCGCGACGGCCTCGGCCACCGCCCGGTTGTCGCCCGTCAGCAGGATCGGGGTCAGGCCGAGGGCCCGCAGCCGCTCGATGGCCTCCGCGCTGGTGTCCTTCACCGCGTCGGCCACCTCCAGGACCGCACGCGCCTCGCCGTCCCAGGCGACCGCGATGGCCGTCCGGCCCGCCGTCTCCGCCGCGGCTTTCTGCCGGGCCAGCTCGACCGGCAGGTGGATCTCCCACTCCGCGAGCAGTTGTTCGCGGCCGACGAGGACGGCATGGCCGTCGACGATGCCCTGGACGCCGAGTCCGGGGACGTTGGTGAAGTCCTCGGGGGTGGGGAGGGGGGTGCCGGTGCGTTCGGTGGCGCCGGTGGCGACGGCCTGGGCGATGGGGTGTTCGGAGGAGTGTTCCAGGGCGCCGGCGAGGCGCAGGACTTCGGTCTCGGTGGTGTCCGTGGTGGTGTGGACGTCGAGGAGGGTCATGCGGCCGGTGGTGACGGTGCCGGTCTTGTCGAGGACGATGGTGTCGACGCGGCGGGTGGTCTCCAGGACTTCGGGGCCCTTGATCAGGATGCCGAGCTGGGCGCCGCGGCCGGTGCCGACCATGAGGGCGGTCGGGGTGGCCAGGCCCAGGGCGCAGGGGCAGGCGATGATCAGTACGGCCACGGCGGCCGTGAACGCCGCCGTCAGCCCCGCCCCGTTGCCGAGCCAGAAACCGAGCGTGCCGAGCGCGAGCGCGATGACGACCGGGACGAAGACCGCTGAGATCCGGTCCGCGAGGCGCTGTGCCGCCGCCTTGCCGTTCTGCGCGTCCTCGACGAGCCTGGCCATCCGGGCCAGCTGCGTGTCGGCGCCGATCCGGGTCGCCTCGACGACCAGCCGGCCGCCCGCGTTGAGCGTGGCCCCCGTGACCGAGTCGCCGACACCGACCTCCACCGGCACCGACTCACCCGTGAGCATCGACGCGTCCACGGCCGAGGCGCCCTCCACGACGATGCCGTCGGTGGCGATCTTCTCGCCGGGCCGAACCAGGAAGCGGTCGCCGACCTGGAGTTCGGCCGTCGGCACGGTCACCTCACGGCCGCCGCGCAGCACGGTGACCTCCTTGGCGCCCAGTTCGAGGAGCGCCTTGAGGGCCGCGCCCGCCTTCCGCTTGGAGCGGGCCTCGAAGTAGCGCCCGGCGAGGATGAAGGCGGTGACCCCGGCGGCGGCCTCCAGGTAGATGTTCCCGGCGCCGTCGCTGCGGCCGATCGTCAGCTCGAAGGGGTGGGTCATGCCGGTCATCCCGGCCGTACCGAAGAACAGTGCCCACACCGACCACAGGAACGCGGCCGAGGTGCCGACCGAGATCAGCGTGTCCATCGTCGCCGCCCCGTGCCGGGCGTTGGTCCAGGCGGCCCGGTGGAACGGCCAGGCGGCGTACGTGACAACCGGAGCCGTCAGCGTCAGCGCGAGCCACTGCCAGTAGTCGAACTGGAACGCCGGAACCATCGACAGGGCGATCACCGGCACGGCGAGGGCGACGGCGGTGACCAGCCGCTGCCGCAGCGGCCGCAGCTCGTCGTCCTCCGCGCCCGCGGCGGGGGAGCCCTCCTCGGTGCGTACCGGGGGAGCGGGTTCGTGTGCCGTGTAACCGGTCTTCTCGACGGTGGCGATCAGGTCCTGTACGGAGACGTCCTCGCCCCGGTAGCTGACCTTGGCCTTCTCGGTGGCGTAGTTGACCGTGGCCTCGACCCCGTCCATCCGGTTGAGCTTCTTCTCGATGCGGGCCGCGCAGGAGGCGCAGGTCATCCCGCCGATCGCGAGCTCGACCTCTGCGGTGGCGCCGGCGGCCGTGCCGGAACCGGTGCCGGTGGTGGCGGTATGCGCGGACACGATGTCCTCCCTGGCGGAGACCTCATACCCCTGGGGGGTATGCCTACGCCTTCAGGTATACCCCCCTCCCCTATTAAACGCAAGGCGGAAATGCCCGGGCCGCCCGGGAGTGTGTGCGTCCGGAGGCGGGATGCGTCCGAGCTCACGGCCCTTCGGCCCGTATTCGGGCTGTGTCCGCGGGTGATCTCCCCGTAGGCTGGCCATTGGACTAGACCTGTTGACCTATTGCCGCTTCCTGGAGGATTGGGTTCCGATGAGCAACCGTGCAGTCCTGGAGGTGATCGCTCTCGACGCGGAGGACGCGGTCGCCGCCCAGGCGGGTGGTGCGGACCGGCTTGAGCTGGTCACCGACATGGCGGCGGACGGCCTGACCCCGTCCTGTGCGACCTTCGCGGAGATCCGGGCGGCGGTGGACATCCCGCTGCGGGTGATGATCAGGCTGGCGGACGGCTTCGCCGCCGGTGATCTCGACGTCCTCGTGGCCAGGGCACGTGAGCTGCGGGAGGCGGGCGCCGAGGAGTTCGTCCTGGGCTTCCTCGATGCCGAGGGCGGCCCGGACCTGGTCGCCGTCGAGCGGCTCGTCGCCGAACTGGAGGGCTGCCGCTGGACGTTCCACCGGGCGATCGACCGCGCCGCCGACCGGGACGCACTGCGCAAGCAGCTGGCGGACCTGCCCGGTCTGGACACCTACCTCACGGCGGGCTCCCCGAAGGGCGTCGACGACGGCATCCCGACACTGGTCGCCGAGGCGGCGCGCAAGGACGAACCCGGCTACGAGCCGCGGATCCTGGTGGGCGGCGGACTCCGTCTGGACCATCTGCCGGAGCTGCTGGCGGCGGGCATCGACGCGGTGCACATCGGCGGAGCGGCCCGCCCGCAGGGCTGGTCGGGCCCGGTGGACGCGGCGGCGGTACGGGAGTGGCGGACGGTCCTCGACGCGTGAGGGTCCCCGACGCGTGAGGGTCCCTGGCGCGTGAGGGTCCCCGACGTGTGAGCGGGGGAGGGGCACCCGCCGGGCGGGTGCCCCGATGGGCGGATGCCTCCGACGGGGTACGGGCCACGGGCCGCCCGCCCGTACCCGGTCCGGCACCGGCCCCTGTCCCCGTGCCCGTGCCCGTGGCCGTATCCGGTCCGGCACCGGTCCCTGTCCCGTGCCCAGCCCCGTATCCGGTCCCGTGCCGTACCGGCCTCCGTACCCCGGCCGTTACGCCAACTCGTCCGGCAGCGCCGCCGCGTGCACGACCGTCAGTCCGGACACCGCACGGGTCAGCGCCACGTACAGCCGCCGCAGCCCCGTGCGCGTGTCCGGTTCGCCGTCCACCACCGCCGCGGGCTCGTCCAGCACGACGTAGTCGTACTCCAGACCCTTCGCCAGCGACGCCGGAACGAGGGTCAGCCGGGCCTCGGCCGACGTCTCCTCACCGGGCGAGAGATACGCGTGGCCCGCGGCCGTCAGCGCCTCGGCCAGCGCCGGAACGCGTGCGTCGGCCGCGATCAACCCGATCGAGCCCTCCCGGGTCAGCGACTCCTCGCACGCCGTCAGCACGGCCGCGTCCAGCTCCGCCGGACCGGCCACCGCCCGTACCTCCAGCGAACCCGGCGACTCCCGCACGGACTCCACCTCCGCGAGCCCCGGCGAGATCACCGGCAGCAGCCGGGACGCGTACGCGATCACCTCGCGCGGCACACGGAAGCCCGCCGTCAGCTCTTCCACCACCGCGTCCGACTTGCCCAGATGGCTCAGGGCCTGCGTCCAGCTCTCCGTGGACCACGGCGTCGTGCCCTGCGCCAGGTCGCCGAGGACCGTCGCCGAACCCGTCGAACAACGGCGGCCCACCGCGCGGTACTGCATCGGGGACAGGTCCTGCGCCTCGTCGAGCACCACATGGCCCAGCGAGTGCGTCCGCGTCACCAGGTCACGCGCCTCGTCGATCAGGACCGCGTCCGCGGCCGACCACTTCGCCGACCGCACGCTCCGGGCGGGCTTCACCCACAGGATCGCCTTCTGCTCGTCCTCGGTGAGCAGCCCGTCCGCGTGCGTGGACAGGAACTCCGCGTCCGAGAGCAGCCGCAGCACCAGCTTGGCCGGGTCGACGGCCGGCCAGACCGCCTTCACGGCCGCCTTCACCGCCGGATTGCGGGCCACCGCGTTCTGCACCCGGTCGTCGGGCGCCTCGCCCGCCTCCTCCATCCGGACCAGGACGGCGTGCGCGATGCGCTGCGGGAGCGCCTCGTGGGCGGCCCCGTACCGCATGTCCCGGGCCAGCAGTTCGGCGACGATCTCCTCCAGCTCGTACGCGGGCACCCGCCAGCGGCGCGAACCGCGCACCACCACGACCGGTTCCGTCGGCGTCGTCACGTGCGAACGGATGGCCCGCCGCAGCACCTCGGCCATCCTGGCGTCGCCCTTGACGACGGCGGCCTCCGCCGCGTCCGTACCGCGTACCTCGATGCCCGCGGCGCCCGGCGTGCCCGCCGCCGCGCCCGCCGTCACCAGGTCGTCGACGGTCGCCTGCTTCACCTCCAGCTCGCCCAGCGCCGGGAGCACCTGCTCGATGTAGTGGAGGAACGACCGGTTCGGCCCGATGACCAGCGTCCCGGTCCGGGCCAGCCGCTCGCGGTGCGCGTAGAGCAGGTACGCGACCCGGTGCAGGCCGACGGCGGTCTTGCCGGTCCCCGGACCTCCCTGGACGCACACCGTCCCGCCCAGGCCGCTGCGGACGATCTCGTCCTGCTCGGGCTGGATCGTCGCGACGATGTCCCGCATGGGACCGACACGGGGCCGTTCGATCTCCGCCTGGAGGAGCCTGCTGGTCCGCTCGGCCTCCGCCGGATCGGTGAGGTCCTCGTCCTCGTACGCGGTCAGTTCACCGCCGGTGTACCCGAAGCGGCGGCGTCGGCCGACGTCCTGCGGATCCTTCTTCGACGCCCGGTAGAACGGCTGCGAGACGGGCGCGCGCCAGTCGACGACCATCGGGTCGCCGTCGGCGTCGTGGACGTGACGGCGACCGATGTAGAACCGCTCTCCCCCGGCCCCCTCGGCCTGATCGGCGCCCACCTCGTGCAGATAGTCCAGACGCCCGAAGAAGAGCGGGGTGTGGGCGAGATCGGCGAGGGACTTGATGCGCTCGTCGATCTGGGACTGGAGAACGGCCGCGTTGACCCAGTTCGCGGTGACATCGGTGATGTCGAGGGCCTGGACGTCCTCGCGCATGGCGCGCAACGCGGAGCGGGACGCGGCGAGATGGGCGCGCTCCCGGACCAGCGGATCGGTGGTGACGCTTTCGTGTTCGTGCGCGGGCACGGTGTTGCCTCCGGCTGTTCAACGCAGGACGGCGGACCGCGGATCACCCCTCGCGCGGCACGGGTCCGGCACGGCTCGGCACGGTACGGCCGGGCCGGGGTGGGGCGATGCGGTCCGCTCGGGGATCGATCACGGGGTACGTACGCGGTGGTGCGGGCGTACGGATGTCGGCCGGTTTCCGTCCGGTCGGCGGCGCTCCCCCGGCTGCCGGCGCGGGCCGGTACCACGGTGCGGGAGGCGGGCAGACCGGCGATTGTATCGGCCGTTCCGGTCGGGGGCGAACGGTTTTCGCCAGGGCCGTCGACGGGGCCGTTCCGGGGTGCCCGCGCCGCCCCGGGGCCGTCTCCCGGTACCCGGGCCGTCTCCGGGGCGGCGGGCCGCGTCCCGTAGGGGATGGGGGCGCTCGGGTCCGTCGCGGAGACGACCGCGTACGACCCCAGGGCTACGCGTTCCGCCCGCCGGTTCCGCCCGCGGGCCGATGTCCGCGGGCATCGGGCGCAGGACCATGGAACACATGAGCACCGTCACCTTGAACCCCCGCAGGACCGGTCCCGCGCACGACGCGACGGCGGCCACCGGTCACCCGCACACCCACCGCTTCGGCGACGCCCTGCGCGCCGTCAAGGTCTACGCCCGCGCCGCGTTCGGAGTGGTCGTCATGGGCGAGTACGCCGAGGAGGCGGGCATCCGCACCCGCACCCGCACCCGCTGAGCGGCGCGCCGAGCCACCACCCGGTCGCCTCCCCGCAGCGAGGAGAGGACCGGCCGCTCCCCGGACGGGAATCAGCCGCCGCTCAGCAGCTCGTCGGCGTCGACGATCCGGTACGCGTACCCCTGTTCGGCCAGAAAACGCTGACGGTGCGCCGCGAAGTCCTGGTCGATCGTGTCGCGGGCCACCACCGAGTAGAACCGGGCCTCGTGCCCGTCCGCCTTCGGCCGCAGCACCCGGCCGAGCCGCTGCGCCTCCTCCTGCCGCGAGCCGAACGTCCCCGACACCTGGATGGCGACCGTCGCCTCCGGGAGGTCGATCGAGAAGTTCGCGACCTTCGACACCACCAGGACGCTGATCTCGCCCTCGCGGAACGCGTCGAACAGCTTCTCCCGCTGGGCGTTGGTCGTCTCGCCCTTGATCACCGGCGCGTCCAGGTGTTCGCCCAGCTCGTCGAGCTGGTCGATGTACTGCCCGATGACCAGGGTCTGCTCGCCCTTGTGCTTGCGCACCAGCGCCTCGGCCACCCTGCGCTTCGTCGCGGTCGTCGCGCAGAACCGGTACTTCTCCTCGGCCTCCGCGGTCGCGTACGCGAGCCGTTCCGAGTCCGTCAGATCGACCCGTACCTCGACGCAGTCGGCGGGCGCGATGTAGCCCTGCGCCTCGATCTCCTTCCACGGGGCGTCGAACCGCTTCGGCCCGATCAGCGAGAACACGTCCGACTCGCGGCCGTCCTCGCGCACGAGGGTCGCGGTGAGCCCGAGGCGCCGCCGGGCCTGGAGGTCGGCGGTGAACTTGAAGACGGGCGCGGGCAGCAGATGCACCTCGTCGTAGACCACCAGACCCCAGTCGCGGGAGTCGAACAGCTCCAGGTGCGGGTAGACGCCCTTGCGGCGGGTCGTCAGCACCTGGTACGTGGCGATGGTGACCGGCCGGATCTCCTTGCGCGTACCGCTGTACTCGCCGATCTCGTCCTCGGTCAGCGAGGTCCGCTTCACCAGCTCGTGCTTCCACTGCCGGGCCGAGACGGTGTTCGTCACCAGGATCAGCGTGGTCGCCTTGGCCCGCGCCATCGCACCGGCCCCGACCAGCGTCTTCCCCGCGCCGCAGGGCAGCACCACGACACCGGAGCCGCCGTGCCAGAACCCCTCGACGGCCTGCTCCTGGTAGGGCCGCAGCGCCCAGCCGTCCTGGTCGAGCTCGATGGGGTGCGCCTCGCCGTCGACGTAACCGGCCAGGTCCTCGGCGGGCCAGCCCAGCTTCAGCAGCGTCTGCTTGATCTGCCCGCGCTCGGACGGGTGCACGGCCACCGTGTCCGGGTCGATCCGCGCCCCGACCAGCGGCTGGACCTTCTTCGACCGCAGCACCTCCTCCAGCACCGGGCGGTCCGTGGAGGTCAGCACGAGTCCGTGCACCGGGTGCTTGGAGAGCGTGAGGCGGCCGTACCTGGCCATCGTCTCGGCGATGTCGACGAGCAGCGCGTGCGGAACCGGGTAGCGCGAGTACTGCACGAGCGCGTCGACGACCTGCTCGGCGTCGTGCCCGGCGGCGCGCGCGTTCCACAGCCCGAGCGGCGTCAGCCGGTAGGTGTGGATGTGCTCGGGCGCCCGCTCCAGCTCGGCGAACGGCGCGATGGCGCGACGGCAGGCATCGGCCATGCCGTGGTCGACTTCGAGGAGCAGTGTCTTGTCGCTCTGGACGATGAGGGGTCCGGTCACGCGCGTCGGCCCTTTCTGCTGCGGGGAGCGGCCGGGAACGGCCAAACGTCCAGTCTGCCGCATGTGCGGGCCGGGTGCGTGGGTCGTGCGCCACACGGGCCGGACCGGACGCGGGCACCGGGCGACCGGAGGCGCCGGTCGGCCGGTACCTGGTGCCGGTACCCGGAAAGTCGGTACCCGGTCGACTGGTACAAAGAAGCGACGTGCCGACAAGCGGTCGGCCTCGGGGGAGGAGCCACGTGTCCCAGCAGCCTGGTGAGCAGCCGCAGCAGCCGCAGCAGCCGTTCGGTCACCCGCCGCCTCCGCCGGTTCCTCCGCAGGTTCCACCGGCAGCGCCGCCGCAGCCCGCTCCCGGCAGGCCGCAGGCGCCGCCGCCGGGCGTGCCCGTGGCCGGGAACCCGTACGCCCAGCCGGGATACGCCGAACCGGGACATGCCCAGCCGGGGTACGCCCAGCCCGGCGGGCCGCAGCCTTCGCCGTACGGCGGCTACCCGCCGCCGCACGGCCCCCTTCCCGGCGGTCCGGGACAGACACCGGGGCCCGGGCAGATACCCGGACAGGCGCCGGGGCCCGTACCGCCGGGGCAGACGCCCGGCCGGGGGAAGCGGCGTACCGGGCTCATCGTGACGGCCGCCGTGGTGGCTCTCGCCGTGGTGGCCGGCGGGGTGTGGTTCGCGGTCGGCCGGGGTGACGACGCGCCGCCCGCGGCCAAGGAGAGCCCGAGCGCCTCGCCGTCCGGCCCGGGCTCGGGCAGCGAGAAGCTCCCGACCGTGCAGCCGCCGTCCGAGGAGTCGCAGACCCCCGACCGGAACCCGTACGTCCCCGAGCCCACCGGGACCGGTCTCCAGGCCGTGTGGAAGGGCCCCGCCTCCGGCATGCTGGCGCTCGGTGACGCGTACGTCGACGAGCCCGCCCGGGTCAACGCGATCCTCAGCGACGGCGACGGGTTCGAATGCAAGGGGCGCTGGCAGAAGGACGAGAGCGGCGACTTCCTGGAGGTCGCGCTGCTGTGCCGACAGGACGGGGCCCGGGTCGAGGACAAGGACCGGGTCGGCAACCTCAGCCAGAACGGCGACACCCTGACCGTCAAGTGGAACAGGGGCGCCACCGGCTCGGAGACCTTCGAGCGCTTCCGCGACATGGACCCCGCCTGACCTGCGGGCGGGCCCGGAACAATCACGGCCTCGTGGTACTCACGGCCTCGTGGTACTCACGGCGTCGCGTCGTCGGCCAGTTCGGCCACGCCCGTGATGCGGTGCAGCGGGTACGTGCGGACGCCGTCCGCCGTGTGGTCGTAGGCCGTGACGTAGCCGCCCTCGACCTTCACCGGGGCGATGACGTGC
The DNA here is from genome assembly GCF_001905795.1 of Streptomyces sp. CB01580. Taxonomy (GTDB): domain Bacteria; phylum Actinomycetota; class Actinomycetes; order Streptomycetales; family Streptomycetaceae; genus Streptomyces. Next base: position 238,419 of record NZ_LIXJ01000009.1, on the reverse strand, counting down.
TGGCTGGCGGCGCCCTCGGCGTTGACGTAGCCGATCCAGAGCGCCGAGCCGGTCAGCGCGGCGGCCTGGACGGTGGCGAGGGTCTCGGCGGCGGACGTGCGGGGCAGCGAGCCGGGCGGTGCGGGCGGGGCGTCGGCGTCCTGGTCCCGTTCCTTGCGGGGCGCCGTCGCGGCGGCGTCCCCGGCGCGGATCGCCCGGACCGCGGCGCCGAGCAGGGTGGTGTCGGGGACCGGGGGTCCCTCGGGCACGGGGGCGGGGGCTGTGCGGGGCGGGGTGCGGTGGGCGCCCGCGCGAGTGATCAGGACATCACCCTCGGCCGACTCGGCGGCCGGAGCGTATCCCATGTCACGCAGCCCTTCGAGCAGGGACGCCGGGTCGACCGGGGCGGCCAGGACCGTCGGGGCGAGGCGGCGCAGGCGCAGGGCGGACGCGCGCTTGTCGGCGAGGATCTCGTTCAGCACGGTCTCGTCGTCGCAGCGCACGTACGAGGAGGCGGCGCCGATCCGCAGATGGCCGTGGCGGCGGGCCACGTCGTCGATGAGGTAACTGAGCGGCTGCGGCACCGGCGTGCGGCTGTGCGTGGCGAGGAACGCGTGCAGGTCGGCGGCCGTCCGCCCGGCGTCCAGGGCGCGGCGAACGGACCCGGGCGTGAACCGGTAGACGGTGGCGCCGCCCTTCGACTCGATCTCCGCCAGCACGGAGAGCGTGTCGGCCAGCGGGCGTTCCAGCGGGCCGGGCGCGACGGCCGTCAGATCGGCCTGGAGCAGGACGTGGTCCAGCGGCTCGGGGATCAGCGGGGCGAGCAGCGCGGCGGCCTCGGCGGGGCCGGACGCGAGCAGGGCCCGGGTCTGCGCGGCGAGCGCGCCGCGGCCGGTGATGCCGAGGAGTTCGGACTCGTTCAGCGTCCACAGGGCGATCCGGGTCCGCAGGTCCCCCGTGTCCCCGTCGGAGCCGGAACCGGTGGGGGAGGAGGACCCGGAGGCGGCAGGGGAAGGGGACGCGGCGGTACCGCGCAGGGGGCGTTCCCAGCGGAGCCGGGCGAGGACGGTGCCCGGATCGGGGGCGGTGCCCGGTTCCAGGGCGGCGAGAAGTGCGAGGACCCGGTGGCGCACCTCGGGCGCGGCCGAGCGGTCGAGACCGGGGCCGAGTGCGGACAGCATCCGGCCCTTGGCGTCCTGGCCGCCGATCAGGCCGGAGGTCCGGGTGGCGGCGAGCCAGGCGGTGGCGAGGTGCGCCCAGCGTTCCTGGGCGGGGAGTTCGGCCCAGTCGTCGTACGCGGGCGTCGGAGCGTACCGTTCCTCGGCCTCCCCGTCGGAGGCCACCAGCCCGGCCGCGTAGGCGAGTTCGATCCAGAACGCCGCGACCGGTTCGGGGACGTCGAGGGCGGCGGCGGTCCGTTTCAGGTCGCGTACGCCGATCCCGCCGGCCCGCAGCGTCGCGGGTCCGCCGCCGTTCCAGCCCTTCAGCAGCTCCTCGACGGTCGACACCGCCAGGAACGCCTGGCCGGCCGCGGCACTGTCCACAGCCTGGGGATCGCGGTGCGCGACCGCTTCGACGGCGGGCGGCTGCGGCTCCGGTACGCGGTGGGCGCGTCCGGCCCGCAGGTGCAGGGCGGCCTCGCGGGGCAGCACCACGGTGCGGGCCGACACGGGCAGCAGCAGGCCGCGGTCGCGCAGCCACCGCACGGGCGGGGCGGGATTCGGGGTGACCTCCCCGTACGGCGGCCCCCACACCAGCCGGTCCAGGACGGACAGGGCCTCGGCCGGGGCGGTGTCCAGGAGTCCGGCCATGGCGGCCCGGTCGGTGAAGAGACCGGTCAGGGCCGCCACGGCGGAGACCGGGTCATGGGTGGCGGTCAGCCCGGCGGCGGCCAGGATCTCCTGGAGACGGCCCGGCGACATACCTGCGGTGGCCTCCGCGACGGTCGGGCCCAGGCCGGTCGGGGAGGGGTGCCGCGGGGACGGGGCGAGGAGTTCGCGTGCGGTGCGGACCAGGTGCAGCCGCTCGTCCTCGCCCCACACGAGGGCCTGTTCGCGCAGGGTGCCCAGGGCGGCGGGCAGCGCGTCCGCGATCGCCTCGGTGAGCGCCTCGGCGGTGGTGCGGGTGTGCGCGGCGTCGTGCCGCTCGCCGTGGCCGTCGGCGTGCGGCCGTCCGCCGTCCTGCCATTCGCCGTCCTGTTGTTCGCCGTCGCCGGTGAGCAGGCCGAGCAGCGTCTCGTACGAAGCGGGGTCGGGGGCCACGGCGAGCGCCTCGGCGGTCTGGAGCGCGAACCGGTCGAGGTGTTCCAGCGCCCGTACGACGGAGGCGCGGGTGCCGGCCCTCGTCGCGAGCTGGGTGATGTCGTTGGGCACGGGGGTGAGGAGATCGGGGCGGGCACGCAGCAGCCCCGCCAGCGACTCGTCGTCCCGGGCGCGGAGGGCCTCGGCGAGCGTCCGTGGTGGTGTGGTCGTCCCCATCCGTCCCACCGTAGTCGTAGTCCGTGGCGGGGAGCCCCCATCCGGCGTCGCCCCGCGTTCCGTGGTGGTCGCTCCGGGCGGGTCAGGACGCTACCGTCGGCGGTGCAGGGCGGCGGCAGGAGGGGAACCAGCGCGTGGGGATCGAGAGCGACCAGCTCGTCTACGACTATTTGAGCCGGGTCGGCGACCTGGCCCAGCAGCAACAACTGCCCTCGGGCACGCGGATGAGGCTCGTGTCGACGCTCCGGGGCGAGATCGACCGGCAGCGCCGTGAGCAGTCGGCGGACACCCCGGCGGCCGTCCGGCGCATCATCGGCAGGCTCGGCACGCCGGACGAACTGGTCGCCGCGGCTGCCGAGCCGGGCGACGGACCGGTGGAGCCGCCCCCCGAGCGGTCGGAACGTGCCGTTCCCGCTCCCCGTGAGACGCGCAGGGGGTTGTTGAGGAAGGACGTCTTCGGCAGGGGCGCGGCACGGGCGGCTTCCGGTACCGGTACGGAGCCGGGGGACGGTACGGGTGCCGAGGCGTCGGCCGCCGGGCCGCAGAGCCCGGACGACCGACGGCGCGGTCGGGGAAACAGGGCGGGGCGGGAGAGCCGGGACGGCCAGGGCAGCTGGGAAGGCCGGGGCGGCCGGGAGCGCGAGGACGGTGGTCCGGAGGAACCGGAAGCCCCGGAGGACCCGGCGAACCACGAGGCCCCGCCGCCGATGGCCGGACGGGTTCCCTCGCCGCCGCACATGGCAGGGACGGACGAACTGGGCCCGTCCGGCGGCGAACCCGACTGGTGGCTGGTCGAGCCGGGACCCTTCGGCGCCGGGGTCGACGTGCCCGGGTTCACCGGGGGCGTCGAGATCCCGGCCATGATGCGCCCGCCGTCGGCCGGGGACACCGTCCCACGCCCCCGTACGGCTACGGACGAGCACCCGGACGGGGCGGACGAGGAGGAGTCCTCCGACGAGGGTGCCGACCCCGACGAGGCGGCGCCGCCGCGCCGTCGGCTCCTCGGACTGCTCCGCCGCGCCCCGCGGGAGGCGGAGGAGGGCGCGGCGCGGAGGGGCGGGTTCTCCCACCCTCTGCTGCTGGTCGCCGCCGCGCTGCTGATCGCGGGCGCGGTGCTGGGCTCCTGGCTGGCCCTGGCGGGCGGCTGGCTGCTCGCGTACAGCTCGCGCACGCTGTCCCGCGCCGAGGCGAAATGGGCGGCGATGGGGCTGCCGGGCGTGGTCGTGGCGGGCGGGATCGTCTGGCTCTGGGGCCGCATGGAGGGCCGCTGGGGAGAGCCGATCGCGCAGGACGGCCTGGCGGAGGCGATGAGCGGGACGTGGCCGGTGATGGTCCGGACGGCCGCCGTGGCCTCGGCGGCGTTCCTGGTGTGGCGGGCGCGGCGACGGGCGGGGTGAGGACGGAAGATCCACCACGACGTCCGGTCACGGACGGCACGTGACGTGCAGGTGAGCCGCGGCGTTGTTGGCGTATCCCCTGGGGTTCCAGACGGCTGCCGGGGATTCGGCCTGCACGGCCGCGGCGGAGTCCCAGGCGCGTGCGACGAGCTCGGCCTCGCCCGGGGGCAGGGTGAGCGTGGTGCGCCAGTGCTGCCACGTCCAGGGGTTCTCCGGCGGGTCGAGATCCGCGTGGGTCCAGGTGTGGCCGCGGTCGGTGGAGACATCCACGCGTGCCACGGTCCGGTCGTCCCCGGCGAAGGCGAATCCGCTTACCTCGATCGGCCCGGAGGCCAGGTGGGCGTTCTTGCCGGGCCGCAGGATGGCGCAGTGGATACCGACCGGACCGAGGGTGATGCCGACGCCCGGTTCAGCCGCCGTGGGGTCGGCTTCGGGCGGCAGGATGCTGTATTCGGTCTGGAAGTAGTTGTCGGTCGGTTCGGCCTGTGCGCTGATGCGATGGAGCCATTTGACGCTGCGGGCGCCGATCCAGCCCGGGACGATCACGCGTAGCGGAGCGCCGTGCGCGGCGGGCAGCGCCTGATCATTCATGGCCCAGGCCAGGAGCACCTCGCTGGAGGTTGCCTTGGCCAACGGCAGAGAGCCGCCGAAGGGCTGGGGCGGAGTGGCCCGCTGTGAAACATCGGCGCCGGTGAAAGCGATGTGGGCGGCTTCCGGCCGCACTCCTGCCTCGGCGAGCACATCCGCCAGGCTCGCCCCGCTCCATTTCGCGGTGGAGATGGCTCCGGGGCCCCAGGGGACCTGACCGGGGATGTCGCGGACCTCGATGAGATCGGAGCGGCGGTTGCCCGCACACTGCAGTGTCGCCGCCACCGTCCGCTCGGGGAAGCGGCGCAGATCGTCCATCGACAACTCCAGCGGACGATCGACCAGACCTTCCACTCGCAGTCGCCAGTTCGCCGAGTCGATGCGGGGGATCGGCGCGTGGTTGCGGCCGTAGAAGGTGTCCAGGGGGGTGATCTGGGATTGGAGGGCGCCAGGAGGCGCTTCGGCGTTGTAGGGCTCGTCTTGATGGACGAGCATCTCGTCAGACTTGTCCCATGTGCCCATCTGGTCAATATCCGCCAAGTCCGGCGAGTGCACCAGCCCGCCCACCAAGGGCGCAGGCCGGGCGGGTGATGGAGGGAAGCGTGGGAGCCCGCAGGTGCCGAACAACTGGGATCGATCCGTAAACGTCTCCTGGGCGACGACGGATCCCAGGGGTCGTCGCAACACGGTGCCGACCATCCCCGCCCATGCGTGCGCATCGTTCGTTGCGCGCATCAAGTCGGGAGAGTTCGACGCGGCATGACTGTCCGTCAGGTCCCGCCCGACTCCGCGCCGCCGCGCCGTACTGACTTCCGCACACGACGAAAGCCCCGTCGCGCCCCCGGTCGGGAGCGCGGCGGGGCTTGGGTCATGTCACCCGGCGGTACGTCGCGGGGCGGGCCGGGGCACCGGGCAGACCGGCGCGATATGCGAATCGCCCCGCCGCACTGTCACTTCGTCATGTCCGTCCGCAGCTCGTCGAGGATCTTGTCCGCGGCCGTGTAGCCGATGCCCGCGATCCACAGGCGGTCGTCGACCTCGAAGACCTTTCCGGCCTTCGACGCCTTCAGCCCCTTCCACAGGCCGCTGTTCATCGTCTTCTTCGTTCCCGCCTTCTCCGGGCTGCCGTACGTCGACGTGAAGATGACGTCCGCGTCCGCGAGGTCGATCTTCTCGGAGGACACGTCGTACGAGAAGCCGTCCTTGGCCTTGTCGGTGATGGCCGGGCGGCCGAGGCCGAGGTCGCCGAGGATCGAGCCGATGTAGTTCTGCTTGCCGTAGATGCGGATGTCGGCGCCCTCGACGAACCGGACGAAGTTGACCTCGGTCGCGGCGGCCTTCTCCTTGCCGCCGAGCACCTTCGTGACCTCCGCGACATGGGCGTCGTACGCGGCGACGACCTTCTTCGCCTCGTTCTCCTTGCCGAGGGCCTGCGCGTGCAGCTGGAAGTTCTGCTTCCAGGCGGAGCCGGTGGACTCCGTCATCACGGTGGGGGCGATCGCGCCGAGCTGCTCGTAACGGTCGCCGTCACGGACCTTGCTGGTCAGGATCAGGTCCGGCTTCAGCGAGGCGACGGTCTCCAGGTTGGGGTTGGCGATCTCGCCGACCACCTCGATGCCCTTGGTCCACTCGGCGGGCAGGTAGGTGGGGAAGCCGTCCTCCGTCGCCGAGTGCGTCGCGCCGACCGGCCGCACGCCGAGGCTGAGCGCGGAGTCCAGCTCACCGGTGTCGAGGACCACGACGCGCCGGGGGTTCACGGGGACCTTCACGTCGCCCATGGCCGTCCTGACGGTGCGGGTCTTGGCGGAGGCGGCGTCACCACCGGATTCGGAGGAGCTGCCGGAGTCCGAGAAACCGCAGGCGGAGAGCGCGAGCGCGCCGGTCAGGGCGAGCGCGCCGAGGGAGAGACCCCGGCGCCGGGTGAGGGTGGTCATGGTCGGCCTTTCATCGAGGGTGTCGAGGGTGGGGTGCTCTCGCCGATACGGGCACGGCTCCGGGCGCTGTTACGGGTACGGGCATGGTTGTGCAGGTGCGGGCTGGGGGTGCGGGCACAGGCGCGGGCAGCGATTCGCGCGGACGGACACGGCTCGTACGGACACGGTCTGTACGAGACGGCCCGCACAGGACATGGCCCGCGGGGTCGTGGTCCGCGCGTTCACGATGTCGGAGCGGGCTGCCAGGGCGCCCCCGGCACCACGAGCGGCGCACCCGTCACCGGACACGGGACGATCACCGCGTCCAGCCCGAAGACCTCGTGCACGAGCTCCGCGGTGACCACGTCCTTCGGGTGGCCCTCGGCGACGATGCGCCCCGTCTTCATCGCGACCAGGTGGTCCGCGTACCGGGCGGCCTGGTTGAGGTCGTGGAGCACGGTGACGACGGTGCGGCCCCGGGTGCCGTCCGCCGCGGGGGCGGTGAGCCGCCGCACCAGGTCCAGGACCTCCACCTGGTGCGCGATGTCGAGGTACGTGGTCGGCTCGTCGAGCAGCAGCAGATCGGTCTCCTGGGCCAGCGCCATCGCGATCCACACCCGCTGGCGCTGACCGCCCGACAGCTCGTCCACCGACCGGTCGCCCAGCGCGCTGACGTCGGTGCGCTCCATCGCCTCCGTCACCGCCCGCTCGTCCTCCTCCGACCACTGCTGCCACCAGTGCTGATGGGGCTGCCGGCCGCGGGCGACGAGATCGGAGACGGTGATCGCCTCGGGTGCCACCGGGGTCTGCGGCAGCAGACCGATCGACTGGGCGATCCGCCGCGTGGGGATCCTCGACAGTTCGGTGCCGTCGAGGAACACCGATCCGCCGCTCGGTCGCAGCAGTCGGCCGAGCGCCCGCAGGGTGGTCGACTTGCCGCAGGCGTTCGGACCGACGATCACGGTGACCCGGCCGTCGGGCACGGCCAGGTCGAGATCGCGTACGACGGTGCGGTCCTCGTACGCGAGGGTCAGCCCGCGCGCGGTGAGCCGGCTGGTGGCCCCGACCGTCCCCGCCCCACCGGAGACGGCCGCCGCGTCCCCGGGAGCGTCGGGCGCGTTCGACGCATCGGGCGTACGGGTCGAGCTCATGCGGTACCTCCACTACGGCCGCGACCGCCGCCGTGACCGCGGATGATCAGCCAGATCAGATACGGGGCGCCGACCGCCGCCGTCAGAACGCCCACCGGCAGTTCGGTGGGGGAGAAGAGCCTGCGGGCCAGCAGGTCCGCGGCCACCACGATCAGCGCGCCCAGCAGCGCCGAGCACAGCAGCGGGATCTGCGCGGTACGGGTCAGCCGACGGGCGATCTGCGGGGCGAGCAGCGCCACGAAGTCGACCGGTCCGGCCGTCCCCGTGGCCACGGACGCCAGGGCGACGCCGAGGGCGACGAGCCCCAGCCGTACCCGGCCGAGCCGTACCCCGAGAGCGGTCGCGGTGTCGTCGTCCAGCGAGACGGTGCGCTGCGCCCGCGCCGCCCACAGCACCGCGGGCAGCAGGATCAGCAGCGTCCAGCCGATCGGCGCGGCCTCGGCCCAGCCGCGGCCGTTGAGCGATCCGGTCATCCAGATCTTCGCCTGCTGGGCGACCAGGTAGTCGCCCTTCGTCATGAACAGGGTGGTGACCGAGCGCAGCGCGATGGCGAAGCCGATGCCGATGAGCACGAAGCGGGTGGCGTGCAGTCCGCCGCGCCAGGCGAACAGGTACACCAGGGCCGCCGCGGCCACTCCGCCGATGACGGACAGGTACGGCAGGACGGTGTACGAGGTGATGCCGAACGTCATCGCGCCGACGGTGAGCGCGCTCGCCCCCTGGCTGATGCCGATGATGTCGGGGCTGGCCAGCGGGTTGCGGGCGACGGTCTGGATCAGCGCGCCGGCGATCCCGAACGCGGCCCCGACCAGCAGCCCCGCCACCATGCGCGGCAGCCGCAGCGTGCCGACGACCAGTTCGTCCGGGGACGGCCGGCCCAGGATCACGTTCATGACCTCGCCGGGCGCCACGAAGCTCTCGCCGACGCACAGGTACGCGACGCAGACGGCGGCCAGCAGGACGAGCAGACCGGAGGCGACGGCGAGGGCCCGCCGGTGCACCAGGAACCGGCCGCGCGCCCCGATCCGCACCACGTGGTACCCGGTGGGCGCCATCCGGCGACCGGTGGGCCGCACCTCGACCGACGACCGCGCGCTCATGCGGGCACCGCCTTCCGGCGCACCAGGGTGACCAGGAACGGGACGCCGATCAGTGCCGTCATCACCCCGGCCGGGACCTCGCTCGGCGGGAACAGGACACGGCCGATGACATCGGAGACGAGCAGCATCACGGGTCCGATCAGTGCCGCCGTCGGCAGCACCCAGCGGTGGTCGGCACCGACGATCGCGCGGGCGATGTGCGGGACGGCGAGGCCGATGAACGCGATCGGGCCGGCCGCCGCCACTCCGACACCGGTCAGCACGGTGGCACCGACACCCCCGACGATCCGTACCGTCGCGACCTTCTGCCCGAGCCCCTTCGCGACGTCCTCGCCGAGTGCCAGCGCGTCGAGGCCGCGCGCGACGGACAGCACGAGTACGGCCCCGACCAGCAGGAACGGCCAGATCTGACCGACCACCACGGACTCGCGCCCGGCGAGCGAGCCGACCTGCCAGAACCGGAACTCGTCCAGCGCGGACGCCTTGGTCGTGAGCACCCCCGTCGTCACCGAGAGCAGCAGCGCGTTGATCGCGGCGCCGCCCAGGGCGAGCTTCACGGGGGTGGCGCCCCCGCGCCCGCTGGAGGCGATCGCGTACACGGCGACCGACGCGATCGCCGCCCCCGCGAAGGCGAACCACACGTATCCGGCCAGGGTGTGGACCCCGGCGTACGCGATGGCCAGCACCACGCCCACCGAAGCGCCCTGACTGATGCCGAGGACGCCGGGGTCGGCGATGGGGTTACGGGTGATGCCCTGGAGGACCGTGCCCGCCAGGGCCAGCGCGGCACCGACCATCAGTCCGATCAGGGTGCGCGGCACCCGCATGTTCCGGACGACTTCGGCGGCGTTGGAGTCCCCGCCGTGCAGCAGGGCGTCGAAGACCTCGGACGGGGGTATGGTGCGGGCCCCCACGGCCAGGCTGAGGAGCACCGCCACCAGCAGCGCCGCGACGGCCGCCGCCGTCACGAGTGCGCGTCTGGAGCGGCGTGGTGCGGCGGCTGACATCGGACCCAATCGGACGGCGGGCGGAGCGGCGAAGCAAAGTTAGGCTTGGCTAAGTCTAAGCACCGCCCGTTTTGCGCCCCGAGGGCGACCGGGGTCGGGGGATGCAACGGGGCCCGGGGGCGTACCGGGGAGCCGCCCGGTCTGACGGTGCTTCACCGGGTTCCACGGGCCTTCACCGGGGCCCGAGGGGCGCGGCCACCGAGCCGGTGACCGGGGCCGCGACAATGGGGGAATGCCCGCACACCAGCCCACGCCCCCACGGGCGGCACTGACGGTCGGCTTCGACCTCGACATGACGCTCATCGACTCCCGTCCCGGCATCAAGGCCACCTACCTGGCGCTCTCCGCCGAGACGGGCACACGGATCGATGCCGACCTGGTGGTGAGCAGGCTCGGTCCGCCGGTCGACGACGAGCTGAGGAACTGGTTCCCGGCCGAAGCGGTCGCGGCGAGCGCCGACCGGTACCGGGAGATCTACCCCGCCCACGCCATCACCCCGACCCCCGCCCTGCCGGGCGCCCGCGAGTCGCTCGCGGCGATCCGGGAGCGGGGCGGCCGGGCGATCGTCGTCACCGCCAAGTACCGCCCCAGCGCGCAACTCCATCTCACCCACCTCGGGATCGAGCCCGACGCGCTGATCGGCGGCCTGTGGGCGGAGGCCAAGGCGGAGGCGCTGCGCGCGCACGGCGCGTCCGTGTATGTGGGCGACCACATAGGCGACGTACGGGGCGCCCGCACGGCCGGGGCGCTGTCGGTCGCGGTCACCACAGGCCCCTGCGACGCCGCCGAACTCCGGGCGGCGGGGGCGGACGTCGTCCTGTCCTCACTGACGGAGTTCCCGTCCTGGCTGGAGACGTACACCGCGCGCTGAACAGCCGAGCAGCCGCGGAACTGCGCGACTGAGCACGTGAGGCGCACGTGCGACATCAGTCACGCGGGACGCGCGTCCCACCCTGGGCACGCACGCCACACATGGGGCATTCGGGGCGCGCGGACCCGGGTTCGCCAGGTGTCCGACGCCCCCGACGCCCCCGGCGCTACCGCTCCCGCGCCCCCGCCCGCACCGATCGCACCACGCCCGCCGCGGCGATCAGGAAGCCGACGCCCATCAGCATGCAGAGCGACCAGGCGATGGACGGCAGCGGGCGGGTGCCGAGGAACAGCGGGGCCACCGTCGCCAGAGTGGCCAGCGCGCCGACGAAGAAGACGATCGCGCCGATACGGACCAGCCGGTCACCCGCGCCAGGAGGTGTAGTACTCACCCCGCCAGGGTAGTTCCCGACGGCGACAGGACCGCCCCGCGGGTTGCGGCGAGCGGCACAGGCATCGTTTCCGGACAGCGGTCCGAATGGTCAGGCTTGACTAGGGTGCCCCACCTGGGGAGGCTGCTGCCAGCAGGGGAGCACCACCACTGGATAGCCTGACCTGCTGAGGCTTTGTTCCGGCATACGGGTTGAGATGGGGTGCGTGCTTTGCCGACTGGCAAGGTCAAGTGGTTCAACAGCGAGAAGGGCTTCGGCTTCCTCTCCCGCGACGACGGCGGCGACGTCTTCGTGCACTCTTCCGTGCTTCCCGACGGTGTCGACGCGCTCAAGCCCGGCCAGCGCGTCGAGTTCGGTGTCGTCGCAGGCCAGCGTGGAGACCAGGCGCTGTCGGTGACGGTCCTGGACCCGACCCCCTCCGTCGCCGCCGCGCAGCGCCGCAAGCCGGACGAGCTCGCGTCCATCGTGCAGGACCTGACCACCCTGCTGGAGAACATCACACCGATGCTGGAGCGGGGCCGCTACCCGGACAAGCCGGCCGGCAAGAAGATCGCCGGCCTGCTGCGGGCGGTCGCCGACCAGCTCGACGTCTGACGGCCGGGATCCGCCCCGGGCCGGCCGCGCGACGCGGCGGCGGCCGGTCGCCGACGAACGACTGCGTGCCCGGGATCCGGCGGCCGTCTCAGACGAACGACAGCGCGTCCGGGCCGAGGGGCGGTACCAGCCCCTCGGCCGCCGCGCGGGTCAGCAGCCCGCGGACCGCCGCGTAGCCGTCCTCGCCGAGGTCGGCCGTGAACTCGTTGACGTAGAGCCCGATGTGCTGGTCCGCCACGGCCGGGTCCATCTCCTGGGCGTGCTCCAGCACGTAGGGCCGGGACACCTCCGGGTCGTCCCAGGCCATCCGTACCGAGGTGCGCGCCGACTCGGCGAGCAGCTTCAGCGTGTCCGTGCCCAGCGACCGCTTCGCGATGATCGCGCCGAGCGGAATCGGCAGCCCGGTGGTCTCCTCCCAGTGCCGGCCCATGTCGGCGAGGTTGTGCAGCCCGTAGTCGCGGTACGTGAATCGGGCCTCGTGGATGACGAGACCGGCGTCCACCTTGCCGTCACGCACGGCGGGCATGATCTCGTGGAAGGGCATGACGACGATCTCGCCGACGCCGCCCGGCACGACGTCCGCCGCCCAGAGCCGGAACAGCAGGTACGCGGTGGAGCGCTCGCTCGGCACCGCGACCGTCCGCCCCGTCAGGTCCGTGCCCGGTTCCCTCGTGAGGACGAGAGGCCCGCAGCCCCTTCCCAGCGCCCCGCCGCACGGCAGCAGCGCGTACTCGTCGAGGACCCACGGCAGCACCGCGTACGAGACCTTGAGGATGTCGCCCTCACCGCGCTCGGCCATGCCGTTGGTGATGTCGATGTCGGCGAAGGTGACATCGAGGGCGGGCGCGCCGGGGACCCTTCCGTGCGCCCAGGCGTCGAAGACGAAGGTGTCGTTCGGGCACGGCGAGAAGGCGATGCTCAGCGGGGAACGAGGAGCGCGAAGCGGCTCAGGCGTGGTGTCGGTCATGGCGGGTCCAACCTTCCAGTACGGGGAGAAGCTTCCCGAACGCCCCGGTGAGCGCGGTCAGCGCGTCCCCGATGCGCCAGGCGTCGCGGTCGCGCGGGCCGACGGCGTTCGACACCGCCCGGAGCTCCAGGACCGGTACGCCGGCCCGGTCGGCGGCCTCCGCGACGCCGAAGCCCTCCATGGCCTCCGCGGCGGCCCGCGGGTGCGCGGCGAGCAGGGCGGCGGCGCGCTCCGCGCTGCCGGTCACGGTGGAGACGGTGAGGATCTCGCCGGGGAGCGCGCCGGTCGCGGCGGTCACGTCCCGGACCAGCGAACGCGGCGGTACGTGCCGGTCGCGGCCGAAGCCCAGGCCCGTGACGGGGACGAAGCCCTCCGGCGTCTCCGCGCCCAGATCCGCGGCGACGATCCCGCTCGCGACGACGAGCGAGCCGACCGGGGCGGCGGGTACGAATCCGCCGCCGATCCCGGCCGAGACCACGAGGTCGTACGGAGCGGGCGCGAGGCCGTACGGCCCGGAGACGGGCTCGTACGGCGCGGGCCCGGAAGCGGGGCCGGAGATCGGCCCGGGGGCGTTTCCGGGCGCGGCGGAGGCGTGTCCCGAGGCGAGGCCGAAGGCCGTGGCGGCGGCCGCCGCGGCCGGTCCCGCGCCGCCCGCGAGCACATCGATGGCGACACCGGGGCCGCAGGAGCCGTGCACGCGGTGGAGTTCGGCGCCGGGTACCCGGCGCACGGTCACCCGTGTCCCGTCCCCGAACGCGCGCGTGACCGCGTCCCGTTCTGCCGAGACGGCGGTCACGACGAGCACACGCACGGGGAGGGGCCCTCCGGGGCCGGGGGTCGGCAGAGGGTGGGTCAGGACGTCTTCTTCAGCTCGAAGTGCCAGATGCCCGTGAGGTTCTTGCCCTGCGTCTCCACGATGCTGACCTGCGTGCTGTTCGTGGTCTCGCCGGTCTGGCTGGAGAAGAAGGCGCTGCCCGGGATGGACCGGTAGGTCTTCTTGTACGGCTCCTGCTCGGCCTGCTGACCGTTGATGAACAGGGTCCAGCCGTGCTCGGCGATCTCCGGGTCGACGCCGAAGCGGACCTTGTCGTCCATCGCGACCTCGACGGTCTTCTCCGCCTTCTTGTTGAGGCAGCTCTTGATCTCGGACGTCTTGAGGGGCTTGCCGTCGTTGTAGCAGGCCGCCTCGGAGCTCACCGAGTTGCCGCCGACCGTTACGGTCGCGAGCGGCGTCGGCTTGTCGCAGGCGGAGAGGACAAGGAGTCCCGCGGACACGGCACCAAGAGCGACGCCGATTCGACGGCCCTTACCGGAGAAGAACGCAACGGTCATGAGCCGAAGGCTATCGGTCGCCCCGTCTCATGCCACGCGGGGGTGCGGCGAGCCGCGCCTGGCGGCGCCCAGCAGCCCCCGTACGGACGTGGCGGCACCGAGGGCGAGAACGCCCGCGGCGACCGACACGCCCAGTACGCCGTTGAGGGGGAGGGCGATGCCGATGCCGCCGCCGACCACCCACGCCATCTGGAGTGCCGTCTCGGAGCGGGCGAACGCGGACGTCCGCACCTCCTCGGGCACGTCCCGCTGGATCATCGCGTCCAGCGAGAGTTTCGACAGGGCCTGGGTGAAGCCGGCCGTCGCGCTCAGCACGGCGACCGTGACGGCGCCGAAGAAGAACGCGGTGAGCACGGCGACCCCCAGGGCCAGGGCCAGGACCGAGGCGGTGATCACCTCGGGGCCGCGGGCCCGGACCCAGGACCCGACCACCGTGCCGAGCGCGTTGCCCAGCCCGGCCGCCACGCCGACGATGCCGAGCGAGACGGCGGCGTTCTGACCGGCGAGCGGCTGGTCGCGCAACAGGAACGCCAGGAAGAAGATGAGGAGGCCGGAGAGCATGCGATGGGCGGCGTTGGCCTGGAGGCCGTTCAGCACGGCAGGTCCCACGGACCGCAGCCCGGGCCGCCGCTCGCCGTCGCGCCCCCGGCCCAGGAGTCCTCGCCCACGAGCGCACCGCCCGTTCTTCCCCGGATCCGTCCCGCGGTCCTTCTTCCGGCCTTCGTGTCCGTTCCGCTCCGTCCGGGGGCGCGGGGGCAGCACACCGTACGGCGGCACCAGCCGGGCCCTGCGCTCGCCCTTCGCGGAATCGACCTCGTGCGGCAGTGTGAAGGCGAGGACCGTCCCGCCGAGGAAGACCAGGCACGCCCCGTACAGCGGCCAGGCCGGACCGATGAACTGCAGCCCGGCCCCGATCGGCGCGGCCACACCCGTCGCCAGCAGCCCGGCGAGCGTGACCCGGGCGTTCGCCTTCACCAGGGAGATGCGGGGTGGCAGCAGCCGCGGCACCACCGCGCTGCGCACCACCCCGTACGCCCTTGAACAGACCAGCACGCCCAGCGCGGCCGGATACAGTTCCAGGCCGCCGGTGGCGACCGCGCCCGACATGGTGAGCGCCAGCACCGCGCGGGTCAGCATCGCCGCCGCCATCGCGGCCCGGCGGCCGTGGGGCAGCCGGTCCAGCAGCGGACCGATCACGGGTGCGAGAAGCGCGAAGGGCGCCATCGTGACGGCGAGGTACAGCGCGACCCGGCCGCGGGCCTCGTCCGTCGGCACGGCGAAGAACACCGTCGAGGCGAGCGCCACCGTGATCATCACGTCGCCCGCGCCGTTCACGGCGTGCAGCTCGATCAGCTTGCCGAGACCGGACTCCCCGGCGCCGTGCGCGTGCGTCGCCCTCCGGATGCCCCGGGCGGCACCGGCGAAAGGGGAACGAAGGGCACGGCCGACCGCCCGCCCCGTCCTGCGGAACGGGCCGGAATCCTGGTGCGACCGGGCGGAAGTCACCCCGTCATAGTGCCCCGCCGGGGGTGGCCGCGAACCGGGACCGGCCCGGGGCGCGGACGCACTCCGCCCTGTCGGGCCAGTGTGCGACCCCGGACGTACGTCCGGCCCGTCCCCTGCCGCGCACCCCCGGTTCGGGACGGGCAGGTGGGCGGGGGACGACGAAGGGGGTAGCGTGCGTAGCGCGCCACCGGCGGTTGTTCTCGGCCGCGCGCCTATCGGCGATCCCGCAGAATGGATGGCAGAAGGTGCGCCCGAGGCAGGCACGACGGGCGCGGACGTCGACGCGGCCCCCAGGTCCGCTCCGCCCGCACCCGCCACGGCCGAAATCGATGGATGTGCAGGCGCGCCCGTGAGACTGGCGTAGGAGAGAAGCGAGACCTGTGAGTGCTGTGACGACGCGAAGGCGTACGGCCCGTACCCCTGCCCCCGACCGCCTGTGCGTCGAGGCGGTGGACCTGGCCCGCGCGGCGGCCGAGGAAGCGGCCGCGCCGGGGGTCGTCGGAGAGCACGTGGGCGTGGTCTCCGAGGGAGACCGGGTCGTCACGCACTTCTTCGAGTGCAAGGAGCCCGGCTACCGGGGCTGGCGCTGGGCGGTGACCGTCGCCCGGGCGTCCCGTGCGAAGAAGGTCACCCTTGACGAGACGGTTCTGCTGCCCGGCAGCGACGCGCTCCTCGCCCCGGAGTGGGTGCCGTGGAGCGAGCGCCTGCGCCCCGGCGACATGGGGCCCGGCGATCTGCTGCCCACCGAGGCGGACGACATCCGCCTGGAGCCCGGCTACACCGGCGAGGACGAGCCGCCGCCGAACTCCGCGGTCCCCGAGGTGTCCGAGGAGATGGCCGATCTCGTCGACGCGGAGGACGCGGAGCTGACGACCCGCCCCGCGACGACGAACCGCGGTGCGATCGCGGCGGTCGCGGACGAGCTCGGGATGCGCCGGGCGCGGGTGCTGTCGCGGTACGGGCTGCGCTCGGCGGCCGACCGGTGGGACGAGGCGTTCGGCGCGCGGACGCCGATGGCCCAGGCCGCCCCGGCGAGCTGCCTCACCTGCGCGTTCCTGGTGCCGCTGGCGGGCTCGCTGCGGCAGGCGTTCGGGGTGTGTGGCAACGAGTTCGGCCCGGCGGACGGACACGTGGTGTCCCTGTCGTACGGATGCGGTGGGCACTCCGAGGCGGCGGTCATGCCGAAGCCGCCGAAGCCGGCGCCGCATGCCCTGGACACGATGCAAGTGGACGAGTACCCGCTGCGCCCGGCCCGGGACTCCGGTTCGGTCCCGGCGGAGCCGGACACCCCCACGGAGGACCTCGGCCACTCCTGACGGCGCCGACGTGCCCGATGGCGCCGACGTGCCCGATGGCACGGACGTGCCCGATGGCATGGACGTGTCCGATGGCACGGACGTGTCCGATGGCATGGACGTGTCCGATGTGGCACCGAGGCGCCTGGGTCCTTGACGGCCGAGCCCCTGTCCTGTCTGCCCCGGTCGCACCCGCGAGGGAGTTCGCGCGGCTGTTCCTGCGGGAGACCTCGCGCGGGCGCCCCCCGGTCCCTCGTCGGACGGGCGTGCCCGCCGTGCCGATTCCGGGCGGGTCCGTGCCCGGGTCCGTCCGTGTCCCGTCCGGTCGCGTTCGTGCCGTCGTGCCCGTATCCGGTCGCGTTCGTGCTCGTGGTGTCCGTTCCGCTCGTTTCCGGGCCCGTCGGGTCCGTTGCCGGTCGTGTCCGCCCGCGTCGTGCCCGTTCCCGGTCGTGGCGGGCCGTGGTGCGGCCCCTTCGCGCGGGCGCCGTTCGCGATGCCCTGTCGCGATGCCCCGCCCGGCGCGAGGAGCCGGTACCTTCGGGCGCACACTGGCGGCACGGGACGCGTCGGTGGCGCCGGAGGCCTGGTGGCACCGTGACGCCCAACCCGAACAACCCGAACAACCGGAACGACCCGAACAACCGGAACGGCCGGAACAACCGGTGGAGACCGGAAGACCGGAAAGAACAGAGCGGAGTCGGAGCGTGAGCATGAATGGGACCGAGGGAGCCGACCCGTTCGGTACCGCGCGGCTGCGACGCGGCGTGCTCGACGCGTGGGGCGCCGGCCCCGCCCGGTTCCGCGAGGATGCCAACGCCGAGGAAGAACTCGCGCTCGGCGGCTACCGCGACCGGCTCGTCGTCGAACTGGCCCAGAACGCCGCCGACGCCGCCGCCCGCGCGGACGTCCCCGGACGGCTCCGCCTCACCCTGCACGCCGCGACCCCGGACGCCCCCGCCGTGCTCGCCGCCGCGAACACCGGCGCCCCGCTCGACGCCACCGGCGTGGAATCCCTCTCCACGCTGCGCGCCTCCGCCAAGCGCGAGGGCCACGAGGGTGCCGTCGGCCGGTTCGGCGTCGGGTTCGCCGCCGTGCTCGCGGTGAGCGACGAGCCGGCCGTGATCGGCCGGCACGGCGGCGTCCGCTGGTCCCTCGCCGAGGCCCGCGACCTGGCCGCCCGCGCCGCCACCGCCAGCCCCGGCCTCGGCGACGAACTGCGCCGCCGCGACGGCCACGTACCCCTGCTGCGGCTCCCGCTGCCCGCCGAGGGCACCCCGCCCGACGGCTACGACACCGTCGTCGTCCTCCCGCTGCGCGACGGCGGCGCCGAGGACCTCGTCGCCAGGCTGCTCGCCGCCGTGGACGACGCGCTGCTGCTCACCCTGCGCGGCCTCGACGAGATCGTGATCGAGACCCCGGACGCCGTACGGACGCTGCGCCGCACCCGGCAGGGCCCGTACACCCACATCGAGGACTCCGCGCACGGCACGCACCGCTGGCGCACCGTCACCCACCACGGCCCGGTCGAACCGGCCCTGCTCGCCGACCGGCCCCGCGAGGAACGGCTGCGCCCGCACTGGTCGGTCACCTGGGCCGTCCCGGTCGACGCGGAGGGCGCCCCGGTACGCCCCCGCACCGCCCCCGTCGTCCACGCGCCGACCCCCACCGACGAACCCCTCGGCGTCCCCGCGCTGCTCATCGCGTCGCTGCCGCTCGACAGCACCCGCCGCCACCCCGCGCCCGGCCCGCTCACCGACTTCCTGGTGGAGCGCGCCGCCGACGCGTACGCCGAACTGCTCGCCGGCTGGCGGCCGGTGTCCGTCGACACCATCGACCTCGTGCCCGGACCGCTCGGCAAGGGTGAACTGGACGGCGCCCTGCGCGGCGCCATCCTCGGGCGGCTGCCGCGCGTCGCCTTCCTGGAGCCCGCCGCCCCGCGCGACACCGCCGTCGAGGCGGACCGGACGGAGCCGGCGGACCGGTGGGACGACGCCTGGGACACCGAGCGCGACGGCATCCGGGAGACGGCCGGCACCGCGCTGCGCCCCATCGAGGCCGAGGTCCTGGAAGGGGTCGGTGCCGAGACCGTGCGCGTACTCGCCGAGGTCCTGCCGTGCCTGCTGCCCGCCGGACTGGAACGCCGCAGCGAACTGCGCACCCTCGGCATCGCCCGCGTCCCGCTGACCGAGGCGATCGACCGGCTCGCCGGCCTGGAACGCGATCCCGGCTGGTGGCGGCGGCTCTACGACAGCCTCTCCGGCATCGACCCCGATCGCCTCTCCGGTCTGCCCGTCCCGCTGGCGGGAACGCGGGAGGCGGCCGGCGCGCCGACGGAGCAGGACGCCGGGGCCCCGGCCGTGCCCCGGACCACCATCGGACCCCGCCAGGTCCTCCTCCCGCTCCCCGACGCGCTCGCCGGCCCGGTCCTGGACCGGCTCGCCCGGCTCGGGCTGAAGGTCGCCCATCCGGACGCCGCCCACCCGCTGCTGGAGAAGCTCGGGGCCCTGCCCGCCACCCCGCGCGCCGTACTGACGACCCCGCAGGTGCGGGCCGCCGTCGCCGGATCGCTGGACGCGGGCGAGATCTGGGACGAGGACGCGCCCGGCGCGGACGAACTCGCCGAGACCGTCCTGGCCCTCGTGCGCGACGCCGATCTGGCCCCCGGCGACGAACCCTGGCTCGGCGCGCTCGCCCTGCCCGACGAGGACGGCGAACTCGCGCCCGCCGGTGAACTCGTGCTGCCCGGCAGCCCGTTCGCCGCGATCATGAGGGAGGGCGAACTCGCCCTCTGCGACGAGGAACTGGCCGAGCGCTGGGGAGAACAGCCACTCACCGCCTGCGGGGTGCTCGCCGGCTTCACCCTCGTGCGGGCCACCGACGTCGTCCTCGACCCGGACGAACTGGAGCCCCGCGACGGCGACTTCGCCGAACCCGACGACCCCGGGCTGCTCGACGCCGTGGACGTGTGGTGCGAGGACGTCCTCGACCAGATGCCCGACACACCGGTGCCGCCGGTCGCCACCGAGCTCGTCGCCGTCCGCGACCTGGACCTCGTCGACGACGACGCCTGGCCGCAGGCGCTCGCGATGCTCGCCCGGCCGCCGCTGCGGGACGCGCTGACCCAGCCGGTGCGGGTGCTCCTGCCCGACGGCACCACGCGGTCCGTCCGCCCGTACACCGCCTGGTGGCTGCGCGATCACCCGGTGCTCGACGGCCGCCGCCCGGCCGGTCTGCGCGCGGCCTCCGGCGACCCCCGGCTGGCCGGGCTGTACGACTCCGCCGACGCGACCGGCTTCGACGACGCGCAGGTGCTGCGTGCCCTCGGGGTGCGGACGTCCGTGGCCGCGCTCCTCGACGAGCCGGGCGGCGCCGCCGAACTCCTCGGCCGGCTCGCGGACGAGAATCGCGAGGTCGACCCCGTGCAACTGCACGCGCTGTACACGGCGCTGGCCGACCTCGACCCCGAACAGGTCACGCTGCCCGACGAGTTGCGGGCCGTCGTCGACGGCGAGGTCCGGGTCGTCGACGCGGCGGACGCGGTGATCGCCGACGCCCCCGACCTGCTGCCGCTGGCCGCCCGGCTGCCGCTGCTCCCGGTCGCCCCGGCGCGCGCGGCCGAACTGGCCGAACTGCTCCAGGTGCGGCGGCTCGGCGACAGCGTCGAGGCCGAGGTGACCACGGACGGCGAGGAGCACCGCGTACCGGAGGCGGTACGGGTCCTGCTCGGCGCCGGTACGCCGGACACGTACGTGGAGCACGCCGAGCTGCGTGCGGGCGGCGTCGAACTGGACTGGCGCCGCACCCCCGACGGCATCGTGCACGCCGCCACGCTGGAGGGCGTCGCGGCCGGGCTGGCCTGGGCGGCGGGTCAGTGGCCGCGCCGCTTCGAGGTCGCGGCACTGCTGGAGGACCCGTCCCGGACCGAGGAACTGGCCCGCGACCGCTGGTTCGACTGACCCGGGCCGCCGCGCGGCGGGCGCGGCGGCCGGATCACGCGTACGGGCGGACCGCGCGTACCGGCGGACCACGCCGTACCGGATGATTCCGGGTACGGCCCGGATCACGCGCACGGACGAAGCGTGCATACGGGCCGATTCCCCGCCCGGACGTATTCCGTCGTTGTCGGGCCGTGTGGACGACGGAATCCGGCGTGCAAACCTGCTTTGCAGAGAATTTCCCGTTCGTCGTACAACCCTTCACATCTTTCACAGGTCTGCTCTTTCGAGTCATCAGGCTCATGACGAACGAGCCCTGCCCGGGCCGCACCACGTGCCCGCGGGGCCCTTTCTCCACTGGGGAAACACATGCGTATTCGTGCCACCGTGGCCGCCGTCTCCGGCGCCCTGGCCCTGTCCGCTCTGGCCGTCCCGGCCGCCCACGCGGATGACACCGCGAACCTGCCGAACATCCCGACGTCGGCGGCCGAGATCTTCGGCATCGCCCCGCAGGGCGCGTCGAAGACCGCCCGCACGGCGGCGGCCACGTCGGATCCCGTCATCTCCAAGGTCGTCGTCAACGGCGGCAAGGACATCGTCCTGGGCACCACCGCCTCCAAGACGGTCTCCGTCTCGGTCACCGCCTCGCACCCCTCCGGCATCTCCGACGCCTTCGTCGCCCTGTGGCACGGCAAGGACCTGTACTCCGAGGACTCCGTCGACGGCGCGGTCGTGCCGAACGAGGACGCGGCCAAGTGCACCAAGGTCAACACCACGACCTCGACGTGCAAGCTGACCTTCACCTTCGAGCCGGGCTGGGAGCTGTACAAGAACTCCCTGGCCGGTACCTGGAAGGTCGCCGTGGCCGCGCTCGCCGGTGACGAGACCAGCGCCACCGACAAGCAGGCCTACAGCAAGGTGCGCGTGCAGCGGGCCTCGAAGCTGACGGTCGACGCCGCGCCCGAGCCGGTCAAGAAGGGCAAGACCATCACGGTCACCGGCAAGCTCTCGCGGGCCAACTGGGAGACCTTCAAGTACCAGGGCTACACCGGCCAGCCGGTGAAGCTCCAGTTCCGCAAGAAGAACAGCAAGACCTACACCACGATCAAGACCATCAAGACGAACAGCACCGGCAACCTGAAGACCACGGTCAAGGCGTCGGTCGACGGCTACTGGCGCTACAGCTTCGCCGGCACGTCCACCACCCCGGCCTTCACGACCGCGGGCGACTTCGTCGACGTGCGCTAGTAGCCCCGCCCGGAGTCGGTTCCGGGTTTGTTCCGCTTCAACGCCACGGGCCGTGCCCGGAGACGGATTCCGTCTCCGGGCACGGCCCGTACGCGTTCCTGCGGGAACGCGGCGCTACGCCGGGAAGCGGCGGCCGACCAGCCGCCAGACGAACTCCAGGGCGGTCGCGGCCAGCACCGCGATGCCCACCGCCGTCCACGGCATCACCGTTCCCACCAGCTTCAGCGCGAAGAACTCCTGGAGCCACGGCACCACCAGCACGATCAGGAACGCCAGCCCCATCGCCGCCACCAGGCAGACCCGCCACCAGGTGTACGGGCGGGCGATGATCGCCAGGACCCACATCGAGACCAGGAACAGCGTGAGCGTCGCCGCGCTCGTCTCCGCCTCCAGCGAGCCCGCGCCGGTGTAGTGGTTCCGGGCGATCAGGTACGTCGTGAAGGTGGCGATCGCCGCGATGGCGCCCGACGGGATCGCGTACCGCATGACCCGGCGCACGAAGTGCGGATGGGCGCGTTCCTTGTTGGGCGCCAGGGCCAGGAAGAACGCCGGTACGCCGATGGTGAGCGTCGACAGCAGGGTCAGGTGGCGCGGCAGGAACGGGTAGTCGACCTGGGAGCAGACCACCAGGATCGCCAGCAGCACCGAGTAGACGGTCTTGGTCAGGAACAGGGTGGCGACCCGGGTGATGTTGCCGATCACCCGGCGGCCCTCGGCGACCACGGACGGCAGCGTCGCGAAGCTGTTGTTCAGCAGCACGATCTGGGCGACGGCCCGGGTCGCCTCGGAGCCCGATCCCATGGACACGCCGATGTCGGCGTCCTTCAGGGCCAGCACGTCGTTGACGCCGTCACCGGTCATCGCGACGGTGTGGCCGCGGGACTGGAGGGCCGCGACCATGTCCCGTTTCTGCTGCGGGGTGACCCGGCCGAAGACCGCGTTCTGCTCCATGGCCGTGGCCATGTCGTCGGGGCCGGTGGGCATCCGGCGCGCGTCCAGGGTGTTCTCGGCGCCCGGCAGGCCCAGCTTCCCGGCGACCGCGCCCACGGAGACGGCGTTGTCGCCGGAGATGACCTTCGCGGCGACGTTCTGGTCGGCGAAGTAGGCCAGCGTCTCCTCGGCGTCCGGGCGCAGCCGCTGCTCCAGCACGACCAGCGCGCTCGGTACGGCGCCGACGGCGGCTTCCGGGCCCTGGAGCTCGCCCCGTGCCCGGGCGAGCAGCAGTACGCGCAGTCCCTGCTGGTTGAGCTGCTCGATCTCGTCCAGCGCCGGGTCCCGCTCGGGCAGCAGCACGTCGGGGGCGCCGAGCAGCCAGGTGGAGGCCCGGCCGCCGCCCTCGTCGAACGCGGCGCCGCTGTACTTGCGGGCCGAGGAGAACGGCAGCGTCTGCGTGCACCGCCACTCCTCGCCGTCCGGATAGGCGTCGACGATGGCCTGGAGGCTGGCGTTGGGCCGCGGGTCGGAGGCGCCGAGGGCCCCCAGCACGCGGTGGATGTACGCGTCCTGCGCGTCGCCCAGCGTCCGCACCTCGGTGACGTCCATGCCGCCCTCGGTGAGGGTGCCGGTCTTGTCCAGGCAGACGACGTCGACGCGGGCCAGGCCCTCGATGGCGGGGAGTTCTTGGACCAGGCACTGCTTGCGGCCGAGCCGCACGACGCCGATCGCGAAGGCGACCGAGGTGAGCAGCACCAGTCCTTCCGGGATCATCGGGACGATGCCGCCGACGGTCCGGGCGATCGAGTCCTTGAGGTTGTTGTCCTGCGCGACCAGCTGGCTGACGACGAGCCCGATCGCGGTCGGCACCATCATCCAGGTGACGTACTTGAGGATGGTGGAGATGCCGGTGCGCAGCTCGGACTGGACGAGGGTGAAGCGGGACGCCTCCTCCGCGAGCTGCGCGGCGTACGCCTCGCGTCCGACCTTGGTCGCGGAGAACGAGCCGCCGCCCGCGACGACGAAGCTTCCGGACATCACGGTGTCGCCGCGGCGCTTGAGCACCGGGTCCGCCTCGCCGGTCAGCAGCGACTCGTCGATCTCCAGCCCGTCGGCCTCGACGACCGTGCCGTCCACCACGACCTTGTCGCCGGGGCTCAGCTCCACGAGATCGCCGAGGACGATCTCGGAGGTGGAGATCTCGGCCGAGACCCCGTCGCGTCGGACGGTGGGCTTGGCCTCGCCGATGACCGCGAGGCTGTCCAGGGTCTTCTTGGCCCGCCACTCCTGGATGATGCCGATGCCGGTGTTGGCGATGATCACGAAGCCGAAGAGGCTGTCCTGGATCGGCGCCACGAACAGCATGATCAGCCAGAGCACGCCGATGATCAGGTTGAACCGGGTGAAGACGTTGGCGCGGACGATCTCCCGGACGGACCGGGACGAGCGCACGGGTACGTCGTTGACCTCGCCGCGGGCGATTCGCTCGGCCACCTCGGCCGCCGTCAGCCCGCGGATGTTCACGGCCGGGACCGGCGGTTCCACGGGGTGGACCGGGTCGAGCTCCGCCCCGGCGTCGGTCATGGCCGAGCCGGGGCGGCCGTCGGAGCCGGGAGCCTCGGGGAGCTGCTCGCCGGAGGAATGGGGTACCCGCTGCGTCATGTTCCGACGGTACGGGTGAGAGGCCCGATTCTCCCACTTGGGGGGCTGAAGATCAGACCGGGGGAGGAGGGGGGATGGTTCCGTGGTGGTAGGGAATCCCCTGATACGGGTGGGGGTTCCCGGTGCGGCCGGGCCGGGCGCGGGCCCGCTCATCGGGGTGGGGCGCCGGCGCTGATCAGGGCCCTGGTGCGGGCGGGGCCTGCTCACAGGGCCCGGCGCCGGCCCGGGGCGCGGCCGGGGTTCCGGCCGCCGGATCACACCGTCGTGCTGCTCGTGCCCTTGGAGCCCGGCGCCGTTCCGCTCGCGTCCCCGTCGGCTCCGGCCGCCCCGTCCGAAGCCGCCCGTGCCGCTGCCCGCTTGATCGCCGCGTCGCGCCCCCGCACGTACCAGATGCCGATCAGGCCGAGCCCCGCACCGGCCAGGCAGGTCCACAGCCACCACAGGTGCCCGTGGTCGTCGAACCAGCCGTAGAAGGGGAGCTGGACCAGGAAGAGGACGAACCAGAGGATCGTGCCGCCGGTGATGGTGGCGACGACGGGCCCCTCCAGGGGCTCGGGTGCCTCGTGCTTCGGTGTCCACTTCGCCATGACCTCAGTGTATGGGGAGCGCGGTCGGCCGCCCCGGGCCCGTACCGGCCCTGCGGGAACGGCGCGCGCAAGGGCGCCTCCAAGGCGGTAGGACCCGGTCGCACCAAGGGTCTACGCGCGGAGATAGCGATCTTCGCCTCATGTATTCATACTGAATCTGCTTATGGCTGACTCGAATTATTCGTGTGAAAGTCCAAAGCTGACCACTTTTACTCCTCCCTACGTACGACTGAGGTCATCCATGTCCCCCTCGGCCACCGCTCCGGTCGACGCCGCGCAGCCACCGGCTCCTCAGCCGTCCGGCCGCCTGGATCGTTTCTTCAAGATCTCCGAGCGGGGGTCGTCGGTCGCGCGCGAGATTCGCGGCGGATTCGCCACGTTCTTCGCCATGGCGTACATCATCGTGCTGAATCCGATCATTCTCGGCGGCGCGCAGGACATCAACCACGAGTTCCTCGATCATGGGCAGCTGGTCACCGCGACCGCGCTGACGGCGGCGTTCTCCACGCTCCTCATGGGGGTCATCGGCAATGTGCCGATCGCGCTGGCCGCCGGTCTCGGCGTCAACACCGTCGTCGCCCTTCAGCTCGCTCCCAACATGACCTGGCCCGAGGCGATGGGCATGGTCGTGCTCGCGGGCATCGTGGTCATGCTGCTGGTCGCGACCGGGCTGCGGGAACGCGTGATGCAGGCCGTGCCCGGAGCGCTCCGCAAGGGCATCGCGATCGGTATCGGTCTCTTCATCCTGCTGATCGGCCTGGTCGACTCGGGCTTCGTCTCGCGCATCGAGGAGAAGAGCACCGTCCCGCTCCAGCTCGGCGGCGACGGACACCTTCTCGGCTGGCCGGTCCTGGTCTTCATCGTCGGCGTGCTGCTCACCCTGGGGCTGATCGTCCGCAAGGTGCCGGGCGCCATCCTGATCTCCATCGTCGTGATGACGGTCGCCGCGCTGATCATCAACTCGGTCGCGGGCCTGCACCCCGGGGCGTGGGGGCTGACCGCTCCGAAGTGGCCGGGCAACCCCCTGAGCGTCCCGGACTTCGGGCTGCTCGGAAAGGTCGACCTGTTCGGCGGCTTCCACCGGGTCGGCATCCTCACCGGCAGCCTGTTCGTCTTCACCGTGCTGCTGTCCTGCTTCTTCGACGCGATGGGCACCATCCTCGGCGTCGGCGACGAGGCGAAGCTGACCGACGAGAACGGCAACTTCCCCGGAATCAACAAGGTGCTGTTCATCGACGGCATCGCGGTCGCCGCGGGCGGCGCGTCCTCCTCCTCCGCCACGACCTGTTTCGTGGAGTCCACGGCGGGGGTCGGTGAGGGTGCCCGTACGGGTCTCGCGAGCGTCGTGACGGGTCTGATGTTCACGGGCTCGCTGTTCCTGGCCCCACTGGCGACCATGGTCCCCTCGCAGGCGGCCACCCCCGCGCTGCTGGCGGTCGGTTTCCTGATCATGTCGGGTGCGGTGCGGGACATCGACTGGAGCGACTACACGCTCTCCATCCCGGCCTTCCTGGCCATGGTGATGATGCCGTTCACCTACTCGATCACCAACGGCATCGGCATCGGCTTCATCGCCTTCACCGCGATGCGGGTCGCGGCCGGGCGCTGGCGCGAGGTGCCGGTGGCCATGTACGCGGTCTCGGCGGTGTTCGTCTTCTACTACGCGATGCCGGCTCTCGGCCTCATCCAGACGTGAGTCACCGGCCCGGGGCCTCGGCCCCGGGCCGGTTTCGCGCGGGTACCGGCCCCGGGAGGCCTCACACGCCCCCGGGGCCTCGCGTGGTTCTCTCCGCCCCGACGCCCGGGATCCCCGCCGTCCCTGCCGCCTCCGACCCGTAGAACTTCTCCGTCTCGTCGACGGCCGCCTTGAAGCGCTGGTCGAAGTCATCACGAATGAGCGTCCGGACGACATAGTCCTGGACGCTCATTCCGCTTCTGGCGGCGTGCTGCCGGATCCGGTCGAGCAGCTCACCGTCTATCCGCAGGCTGAGCACAGTCGATCCCATGGCAAGCAGGGTTACGGCCCAGCGGGTCGTTTCGCGTCACTTTCCGGATCCGACTCACTCGTTCGGGTGAGCGATTCGGTGATTCGGACGCATGCGCGTCACACGAATGGTCTTTAGGGTAGGTAATGAGTTACGCTAATAAACATGCCTGACCTGATCCACGACGGCGACAGTGCGGCCGCCGTGAGCTCCCTTCGCTCCGCCGTGATGCTGCTCGGCCGGCGCCTCAAGCACCAGCGCGTCGACGAGTCGCTGAGCCCCACCGAGATGTCGGTGCTCGGCACGTTGGCCCGCTGTGGTTCGGCCACCCCCGGTGAGCTGGCCCGCAAGGAGCATGTACAGCCCCCGTCGATGACCCGCATCGTCGCGCTGCTGGAGGCCAAGGGACTGGTCAGACTGGAACCGCACCCCGATGACCGTCGCCAGAAGATGGTCAGCCAGACCGAGCAGGCGGAGGCCATGCTCGAGGAGAGCCGCGCCAAGCGGAACGCCTGGCTGACCACTCTTGCCGAGGGCCTGGACGAGGACGAGTGGGAGACGCTGCGCAAGGCGGCGCCCGTGCTGGAGAAGCTCGCCCACCTGTAGCGGGCCGTCGGCCGTGCCGGACTCACGGCCGGGCCCCGCCGCATCCCGTCAGTCAGCGAATCGCATACGCCCGAGGAGGCGAACCCCTTTGAGTACGGGACCCGGAGCAGACTCCGCCCCCGCACCGACTTCCACCCACGAGAGCAAGCGCGGCGGGACCTTCTCGTCGCTGAGGATCCGCAACTACCGCCTGTTCGCCACGGGTGCCGTGATCTCCAACACCGGTACCTGGATGTCCCGCATCACGCAGGACTGGCTCGTCCTGAGCCTCACCGGATCCGCCGCCGCCGTCGGCATCACCACGGCCCTCCAGTTCCTCCCGATGCTCCTCTTCGGCCTGTACGGCGGCGTCATCGCCGACCGCGTGCCGAAGCGCAAGCTTCTCCTCGCCAGCCAGGCGGCGCTCGGCCTGTGCGGGATCGCCCTCGCGGCGCTCACGCTCTCCGGGGTCGTCCAGGTGTGGCACGTCTACCTCATCGCGTTCCTGCTCGGCATGGTGACGGTCGTCGACAACCCGGCCCGTCAGTCGTTCGTCTCCGAGATGGTCGGCCCCGACCAGTTGCGCAACGCGGTCAGCCTGAACTCGGCGAACTTCCAGTCCGCCCGGCTCATCGGCCCCGCCGTCGCCGGTGCCCTGATCACCACCGTCGGCAGCGGCTGGGCCTTCCTGCTCAACGGCCTGTCCTTCGCCGCCCCGCTCGTCGGCCTGCTGATGATGCGCCCGCACGAGCTGCACAAGCCCACCGTCGTGCCCCGCGCCAAGGGGCAGCTGCGCGAGGGCCTGCGCTATGTCTCGGGCCGCCCCGAGCTGATCTGGCCGATCGTCCTGATCGGCTTCGTCGGCACGTTCGGGTTCAACTTCCCGATCTGGCTCACCGCCTTCGCGGACGAGATCTTCCACGGCGGCGCCGGGATGTACTCGTTCTTCAACATCCTCATGGCGGCCGGTTCCCTCGTCGGCGCCCTGCTCGCCGCCCGTCGCGGCTCCTCCCGGCTGCGGATGCTGGTGGCCGCGGGCACCGCGTTCGGTCTGCTGGAGATCGTCGCTTCCCTGTCGCCGTCCGTCTGGCTCTTCGCGCTCCTGCTGGTGCCGATCGGCATGATCGGCCTGACGACCAACATCAGCGCGAACACGAGCGTGCAGATGGCCGCCGACCCGGAGATGCGCGGCCGGGTCATGAGCCTGTACATGATGGTCTTCGCCGGTGGTACGCCGGTGGGCGCCCCGATCGTCGGCTGGATCAGCGACGTCTACGGGGTCCGCACGGGGATGGCCGTCGGCGGCGCGCTCTCGCTGGTGGCGGCGCTCGGTGTCGGCTTCATGCTGACCCGTGTCGGGGGCCTGCGCATCCGGGTCGACCTGCGCCCCGGCCGCCCGCACCTGCGGTTCGTCCCCCGCGAGTCCCGCGAGGAACTGGCCGCGGCGGTCTGAGCCCCGGCCGCCCGCGACGCGCGTGGGCACGGCCTTGGTACGTGGTACGGCCCCGTCCGGTGGACACCGGCCGGGGCCGCTGTGCGTGAGGGGTGCGCCGGTCGCCGGGAAGCCGTCCGTTCCGGGAGCCGGGCCGACGGTCGTACCGGCCGGGTCGACGGCATGCACGAAGACCAGGACGCGCCGGTACGGTGCGACACTCGGGCCATGAGCAGCCTCAGACTCTTCGTCGCCGTTCTGCCGCCCGACTCCGCCCTGCGGGAACTGCGCCGTGCCGTCGCCCCGCTGCACGCGCTCCCCGGTGCCGGCCGCCTGCGCTGGACCGGCACCGACGGCTGGCACTTCACGCTCGCCTTCCTCGGGAACGTGAGCGAGGAACTGCTGCCCGAACTCCATGCCCGCCTGGCCCGCGCCGCCCACCGCACCGACCCCTTCACGCTGCGCGTCCACGGCGCCGGGCGGTTCGGCGGGCGGGCGCTGTGGGCGGGCGCCGCAGGTGGGATCGACACCCTGCGGCTCCTCGCCGAACGCGCGGACGCCGCCGCGCGCCGTTCCGGCGTCCCGATGGACGAGCACCGCCGCTACAGCGCGCATCTGACCCTGGCCCGGAGCCGGGGCACCGACGCCGATCTGCGCCCGTTCGTCGAGGCCCTGGCGGGCTTCGAGGGCACCCCGTGGGAGGTCGGCGAGGTCGCCCTCGTTCGCAGCAACCTGCCGGGCGGCGGGGCGCCGGGCGAGCGGCCCCGGTACGAGGTGCACGCATCCTGGCCGCTGGGCCGCTGAGCACGGCGGTTACGCTCGGAGTGTGGATCCGAAGACCAGAAACCGCGTGATGGCGGCCGTGCTCGTACTGATGTTCGTCGTTGTCGCCGTGGCGTCCGCCGTCGGCCAGTGATGTCCGCGGCCGTCCGGTGGGCGGCATGGCGCCGCCCCCGGCCCGGCGGCGCGGGACGGGGGCGGCTGTCCGCCCTCACCGGGCGAACGCGTCCGGCCGATTCGGTCGATTCCGACTGAGTCGGCTGCCGACCGGCTCGGACACCGGTCACTTCAGGTAGACGAGCCCGTCGGTGGTGACCGCCGGGCGGCCCGACGTGCCCACGACGACGATCTTGACGGTGTGCTTGGCGCTGCCGGACCAGGTCTTCGTCCACAGCGCGTCGCGGTACTTGGTGCTGCTGGACTTCAGATCCACCGTCGACGTCTTCACGCCGTCCACGTAGACGTACACCTGGCCGGAGGTGGCGGCCCTGGAGACGACCAGGGCGGCCGAGCGGCCGGTGAACGTCCAGCTCAGGGACGCGCCCTTGGACGAGCTGGAGTACGACTTGCCGCCGAGGTAGCTGGTCGAGGACTTCGTCGTCCACGTCCCGGTCTTCTGCCCCGAGCTCTCCTGGAGGATGACCGGGGTGCCGGAGACCGACGCGGTGGCGGTGTTGCCCGCCCAGTCGTACGCGGTCATGGGCCAGGCGGTGGCGGCGCCGGACTTCGCGGTGTGCGAGGCGCTGGTCGTCGTCGGCCCGTAGGTCTTGGCGACCGGGGCGGTGAGCCGGACCTCCTTGAGCGCGGCGGTGTCCGTGGCCTTCCACTTCAGGGTGAGCGGGACGGCGGTGGTGTTCACCGTGCCGGTGCGCAGTGCCAGGTTCGGCTTGGTGGTGAAGGAGGGCGCGCTCTGGTCGGCGACCACGGTGACCGCGGTGGACGTGGTGACCTTGCCGGACTGGTGGGTGGCGCGGACCTGGACCTTGTGGGTGCCGACGGCGAGCGTCGCCTTGGCGGAGGTGGCGGTGCCCGCGGCGGTGGCCACGGACTTGCCGTCGACCAGCAGTTCGTACTTCGAGACGAACACGCTCGGGGTCGACGCCGACCAGCCGACGGTGACGGCGGACTTGGTGTAGTACGTCGTGCCCGAGAGCCCGGCGCCGGTCACGGACTTGACGGTCAGCCCGGTGACGGGGCCCGCGGCGAGGGAGCGGATCGCGGGCAGCTGCCCGTACAGCTTGGTGCCGGGGCACTGGGTGTTGAAGCCGTCGCGGTGACCGGAGACGGTGTTGAACGTGTACGCCGTGCCGGAGGTGAACCTGGTGCCCGCGAAGTTGCCGCCGGTCGCCCCCGCCGTGAGCGTGGTGGTGCCCGCCGGGTCGACCTTGTACTGGCCGAGCTTCCACGCGGCGACCCGGGCCACGGCGGTGGTGGCCGCGGTGGGCGCGGCGGCATCCGTGTAGGTGCCGATGACGGCGATGCCGGCGGTGTCGCGGTTGAAGCCGTAGGTGTGCGCGCCGAAGACCGGCCGGTCGACGCCGCCCTTGCGGCCCTCGAAGACCGTTCCGCACTTGTCGACCACGAAGTTGTAGCCGAGGTCCTTCCAGCCGTTGGCCTTGACGTGGTACGCGTACAGGCCGCGCACGATGGCCGCGGAGTCGGCGCACGAGTAGTTGTTCGTCTCGGCGGTGTGGTGGACGAAGACGGCCTTGACGCCGTTCAGGTACTCGGGCGCCTCCGGGCTCATCGACTCGTCGGCGCCCCAGCCGGCGCGCGAGACGATCGGCGGCTTCGGCACGGTCGACGGCGGGGCGGGCGGCAGCGTCGGCGCCGGGGGCGTACTCGCGGAGGGCGAGGGGCTGGTGCTCGCCGTCGGTGTGGGTGTCCGACCGGCCGGTTCGGAGGCGTCGGGCGTGGGATCGGTGGTCGGGGTCGCCTCACCGGACGGCTCCGTGCCGGTGTCGGGCGCGGTCGGCTCGGGCGCGACCGGGTCCGACGGTTCGGCGGTCGGGGTGGCCGCGGGGTCCTCCGCCCCGGGCAGGTCGGCGGCGAAGGCGGCGGGCTCCGCGTTCAGCGTGCCCCGCCCCGGGTCCACGGTGTCCAGCCGCAGCCCGGCGGGCAGCTTCGAGGAGACCTTGCCGCCCGTGTTGATCCGTGCCTCGACACCGTTGGACGGGCCGACCCAGCGAGGTTCGGTGCCCCCGCGCACGCCGGCCCGGCCGGTCTCCGCGCGGCCGGTCACGTCGGTGCCGAGCGGCAGCCAGGACGTCCAGGTCCCGTCGGCGGCGGACCGGGTCCGCACCTCCACGGCGCCGGTGACCTTCGCGGCCGGGTCGGTCCAGGTGATGCCCAGCATGCTGAAGGGGGCGGTGTCCCGCTTGCCGAGGGTGGCCGACGTGCCGTCGTCGGCGACCTTCAGCGCGGTCGCGTGCACATCCGGCCCGGCCGGCCCGGACTTGGCGTCGGTGTCCGCGGGGGAGTCGCCCGTGACCCCCTCGAAGACCAGGACCCCTGCCACAGCGGTGGTGGCCAGGGCGGCCGTGAGCCAGATTCTCTTCTTCGATCTCAAGTCGTACCCCACGGGATGGTGTTGGACATGAACGCGTCAGCGTGTGTCCGACGACAGCACTGGTTCATGACGAGACCAGTGGGGGGTACGAGTGCTGTCGCGTGCTGCCGCGCGCGTGCTGCGAGGACACAGCTTGCCATGTCGTTCCGGCGGCCGGACCCCTGCCCCCGCCCGTGACGCCCCGGGATGCGATGAATTCCGCGTTCGTTCACCGCCCGGCGAACCGGTACGGAGCGGTCGATACCGTTCGGTGATCCGGTTCCGGAGGGACCCGTGCCGCCGGTCTCGCGACGGTCGGAGCCTTCTGCGTCGTGGGCGCCGCCCGGTGAACCGGTCCGGCGCCGGTCAGTTCACCTCGGCGAACC
This sequence comes from Streptomyces sp. CB01580, assembly GCF_001905795.1. Taxonomy (GTDB): domain Bacteria; phylum Actinomycetota; class Actinomycetes; order Streptomycetales; family Streptomycetaceae; genus Streptomyces. The sequence continues at coordinate 205,770 of NZ_LIXJ01000009.1, read as the reverse complement.
GGTCCAGCGCCGCCAGCACCGCCCGGCGCGTCGCCGTACCGCCCAGATGTCCGGCCCCGTCGATGACGGTGAGTTCGGCGTCCGGCCAGGCCTTCGCCAGCTCCCATGCCGTGGTCAGCGGTCCGCCCAGGTCGAACCGTCCGTGCACCAGCACGCCCGGAATCCCCGTGAGCCGCCCCGCTTCCCGGATCAGCTTCCCCTCTTCCAGCCAGGCGCCGTGGGAGAAGTAGTGCGAGCAGATCCGCACCAGCGCCTGCCTCGCCCGGCCGGGGCGCCCGCTGTACGGGGGCGGTCCGGTGTACTGCTCCAGGGAGACCACCGCGTCCTCCCAGGCACACCAGTCGACCGTCGCCCGCTCCCGTACACCGGGGTCGGGGCTCTCCATGCGCCGTGCGTAGGCCGCGAGGACGTCGGGCGTGGCGTTCCCCTCGACCTCCGGCACCCCGGCCCGGAACCGGTCCCACGCCTCCGGGAAGATCTGCCCGACGCCCCGGTACAGCCAGTCGATCTCGGAACGGCGGGTCGTCGTGACCGCCGGGATCACGATCTCGGAGACCCGCTCCGGGTGCTGCTCGGCGTACGCGAGGATCAGCGTCGAACCCCACGACCCGCCGTGCAGCAGCCAGGTGTCGATCCCGAGGTGCCGACGCAGCCGCTCCATGTCGGCGATCAGCCGGTCGGTCGTGTTGTACCGCATGTCGGTGGCGGGGTCGCTCGCGTGCGGCGTGGAACGGCCGCAGCCCCGCTGGTCGAAGAGGACGACGCGATACCGGTCCGGGTCGAAGCACCGCCGGGCCTGCTCGGTGCACCCCGAACCGGGGCCGCCGTGCACGACGACCGCGGGTTTGCCGGCCGGGTTGCCGCACACCTCCCAGTACACGTGGTTGCCCTCGCCGACATCGAGCATCCCGTGCGCGTACGGTTCGATCGGCGGGTACTTCTCATCGGGCTCGCGGTCCACGGTGTCGTCGCTCCCTCGGCTCCGGCGGGCAAAGGGAACATCGTAGGGCGGGGCGTAGCCTGAGCGCCGTGAATTTCGTACCCCGGGTACTGGCCGTACTCGACGAGCTGTTGACCGCCGCGGCGCCCGACGACCGCGGAGCGCTGTGGCAACTGGCCGAGCCGGGCCGGGAGCTGGACGCCAATCTGGTGCGTCTCCCGGCGGGCGCGGAGGTCGGTGAGCATCAGGAGGACGTGCTGGACGTGCTCCTGGTCGTCGTCGCGGGCGGCGGCCGGGCCGTCGTCGCGGGCGCGGAACTGGACCTGACGCCGACCACTGTCCTCTGGCTGCCCCGCACCTCCCGCCGCGCGCTCGTCGCCGGGCCGGGCGGCCTGGCGTATCTGACCGTCCACCGACGGCGCCCCGGACTGACGATCACATCCTCGGCCGGGTCCTCGGCGCCGTTCCCGGTCGCGGAGCCGGGTGCTGAGCCGGTCGCGGAGCCGGCCGGGCCGTACGCCGCGCGCCCGGCCGCGGACGAGGGCGGCGAGGCGCCCTGCATGCTGGACCTGGTCTGCCCCGCGTGCGGCCGGCTCTCGGCGGACCCGGAGCCGGTGTTCTGCAGCAGGTGCGGGGAGCGGTTCGCCGAGCGCTGACCGGCGGGGCCGATCACCCCTGCCGGAGCCGCCGACCCCGTCCCGGGCCGCCGCACGGGCTTGTTCCGGTGGTGCGTACCGGGGAAGAGTGGACGGCATGTTCCGGGACGACGAGCGACTGCTGACCACGGAAATGGACGCGAGCCACGGGCTCGACCCCGCCGGTGGCGATCCGCCGGTCCTCGCGAAGGACCCCGCGGTGCGTGCGGTGTGGGCGTGGTCGCACCGGGCGCGGCTGCTGGCCGTGGGGGCGGGTGTCGGGGCGCGGGCCCGGCAGGCGGCGCTCGCCGATCACCGGGGCCGCCGTCTCGCCCCCGCCGTCGTGGCCGCCTGGGCGGCGCGCGAACGCCGCAACAAGGAGGTGCTGTTCTACAGCACCTCCTCGGACAACCACGCCTCGCGGTCCGTCGCCCGCCGTCTGGGGCTCATCCCATCGGGCTGGATCTGGACCGTGCGTTGACGTCCGGGCCGACATGGCCGATTCACAAGTACGAAGGAGAGCCGGGGATATGACGGTGCCTCTAATCTGAGGCGCGGTTGATCCATGGAACGCACAGGGGGTCGCATGCACAGCGACGGTACGGAGGATCGCGGCACGGGCGACGGACGCCACGGCGACGGATCCGACAGGCGCCACGGCGACGGAGCCGACGGCTGGTCGTACGACGGCCCGGAGACCCAGCCGCCGCCGGAGACGGTGACCGCGCCCCTCGAAGTGATCGACGCGCGTTACCAGTTGCTCCGCAGGCTCGGGCACGGCGGGATGGGGGAGGTCTGGGAGGCCCTGGACACCCGCCTGAACCGCAAGGTCGCGGTGAAGGGCCTGCTCGACCGCGGCTCCGTGGGGACGGACAAGCAGGCCCAGTTCATGCAGCGGGCGCGGCGCGAGGCGGAGGCCATCGCGCGGATCAAGCACCAGAACGTGGTCGCGGTGCACGACCGGGTCGAGACCGACAGCCAGGTCTGGATCGTGATGGAACTGCTCAACGCCCATTCGCTGGCCGATCTGCTGCGCGTGGAACAGCAGCTCACGGTGCGGCGGACGGCCAGGATCGGTCTGCAGATCCTGCGCGGGCTGCGGGCCGTGCACGAGGCGGGGGTCGTCCACCGGGACGTCAAGCCGCACAACGTCCTGTTCCGACCGGACGAGTTCGCGATCCTGGCCGACTTCGGGATCGCGACCTTCGACGGGGCCGTACCGGTCACCCGGTCGGGGGAGCTGGTCGGGACGGTGAAGTACCTCGCACCCGAGCTGTTCGACCACGCGTCGGGACGGCCGCAGCCCGCGACGCCCGCGTCCGACCTGTGGGCCCTGGGCATCACCCTGTACGAGATGGTCGAGGGCAGGACCCCCTTCGACGGGCTGTCGCTGGTGGAGTTCCTGATCGCCGTGCGCGACTCGCCGGTGCCGCCCATGGCGTACGGCGGGCCGCTGACCCCGGTCGTCGAGGAGCTGCTGCGCAAGGACCCCCGGCAGCGGCTCTCCGCGGCGGACGCGGAGAAGATGCTCCGGGCGGTCGTCCACGAGTCCCCGGCGCCGGAGGCGTCCGTGCCCGGCACCTCCCCGGTGCGCCGGCCGGACACCGCGTCGTCGCCGCCCCCCGACCCCGTCCCGCCGCCGGACCCGGCCCCGCTGCCCCCGGGGCACGGGACGCCGACACCGCCCCCGGAGGGTTCCCGGACGCCGGAGGAGCCCGACCCGGCGCGGTCCCGGACCCCGGACCGGGCCCCGGCCCAGGGACCGGACACGGGCCGGGCACGGACCCGGCGCAGGGCCCTGGCCGCCGTGCTGTGCGCCGCCCTGCTGGCCGGTGCCGGCTGGTACGCCGTGGACCTCTCCCGGCGGGGCGAGGAGACGAACGCGCGCGGTGGGGAGGGCAAGGGCGCGCCCGCGCAGAAGTACCGGACCGCACACCGGACCCTGAAGGTCGGCGTCAAGGCCGATCAGCCCGGTCTCAGCGAGCGGACGGCGAACGGCACGTACCGGGGCTACGAGGTCGACCTGGCCCTCGCGATCGCCCGGGACATGGGCTACGCCCCCGAGGCCGTCGAGTTCAGACCCGTGAGCACCGAGAACCGGAGCAGCCTGCTGGAGAGCGGGACGGTGGACCTGGTCATCGCCACGTACAGCATCACCGACGGGCGGAAGAACGCGAAGCCGCCGGAGTACAGCGTCGCCTTCGCCGGGCCGTACTACGTGGCGAACCGGAGCTTCCTGGTGAACAGGAAGTCGAAACTGCACAAGGTCGAGGACTCCAGCGATCTGATCCGTGACGACCTGGAGGTGTGCACCGCCCGGGGATCGACGTACGTGGACTGGCTCGCGGCGGAGAAGTACAACCTGACGGCCTCGCGCCCGAACGGATACGAGGAGTGCGTGCAGCGCCTGCTGAATCCGGCGTCGGACGTCTATGCGGTGAGCACGGACGACGTCATCGTCGCCGGATTCGTCGAGAAGGACCCGGGCCGTCTCAAGCAGCTCCCGAGCAGTTGGGGAGCGGAGGGCTACGGCGTCGCGATGAAGCCCGAGGAGAAGGAGCTGAAGGGCGAGGTGTGTTCCGCCCTGGCGAAGGTCATGGCGGACGGGACGTGGGAGCGGCTCTACCAGAAGCATCTGTATCCGCTGAGGGACCGGGCGGCGGCGCCGAACAGGCCGTCCCTGGAGGAATGCCCGAAGCGCTGACGGGCGGCGGGGCGGGAGGAGGCGCGGGACCGGTGGGACCAGCCGCCTCCCGGCTCACCGGGGGAGCGGACCGGTGGTGAGACCCGCGAGGGCGGCGACGGCCAGGCGCACCGTGCGGTCCGTCACTGCGGCGTAGTCGTCGCCTGCCTCCAGCGCCGTGGTCGCGGCGTTCACGAGCCCTTGCAGCAGCCGGGCAGTGCGCAGCGGGGTGTCGTCGCCGAGGTCGCGCAGGGCGTCCAGGAGCGGGGTGAGCAGGGCGTGGTGCGCCGCGTCGGCGCCTGCGCGCAGGGCTGCCGCGTCCTGCGCGTCGGCGCTGGCGCGGGCGATGCGGTGCTCGCCGTCGCGCACCATCTCCAGCTGCGCCGTGACGTAGGCGGCGATCCGCCTTTCGGGGGCGTTGCCGGCGGCCGCGACAGCGGCGTGGATGCGCTCGGTCCAGCGCGGCGCGGCCTGCCGTACCACCTCGGTCAGCAGCTCATGGCGGTTGGGGAAGTACTTGTAGACGCTGTTGCGGGCCAGCCCGGTGCGACGGGCGATCGCCGCGAACGTCACCTTGGCGGCATCGCCCTCGGCGAGCAGCTCGTATGCCGCGTCGAGCAGGGCGGCGCGCTGCTGGGCGCGGTGATCGGCGACCGAAGCGGCCTGGATCCTGGGCATCCGTTCAGTCTAGAACCCCACCCCACTTAGGGACGCTGCGTCGCCATCCTTTATTTTGGGGACGCCTTGTCCCTATCTTTGGAGGGAACACCGTGTTCCTCGCCCTGTTGGAACTCAAAGCGGCCAGAGGCCGCTTCCTGCTGATGGGCAGCGTCGTCGTCCTGGTCGCCGCGCTCGTCGGCATCGTCTCCGGCTTCACCACCGGCCTCGGTGACGACACCGTCTCCGCCCTGCGCAGACTGCCCGTCACTCACATCGCCTTCGCCGAAGGCACCAAGTCGGACCAGTTCGCCCGGAGCCTGATCGACCGGCGCACCGTCGCCGGCTGGACGAAGGAGAAGGACGTCGAGGCCACACCGCTGGGCGTTGCCATCACCCGCGGCACCACCGACCGCAAAGTGGAGGTCGACCTCGCCGCCTTCGGCGTCGAACCCGGAGCCTTCACCGACCCCGGCGCCGAGAAGGGCCACCGCCTGGACGCGGCCGCCCCCAACGGCATCGTCGTCTCCCGCCAGCTCGTGAACGACGGCATCCGCATCGGCGACACCCTGACCATCGACCGGCTCGGCATCCGCCTGAAGGTCACCGGCACCACCGGCCGTTCCTCCTACGGCCACGTCCCGGTCGCCTACGTGACCACCGATGCCTGGCGCCGGATCCGCTTCACCACCCCCGGCGCCCACACCACGTCCACCGATCTCCCCGGCCAGTACACCGCGATGGCCCTCAAAGCCCCCGCCGGCCTCGGTGGACAGGCGCTCGCCGAGGCCGACCGCCGCCACGACACCGCGACCGTCCCGCTCCAGGACGCCCTCGCCGCCGCCCCCGGCTACGACGGAGAGCGCCTGACCATGACCTCCATCCAGACCTTTCTCTTCCTCATCGCCCCGCTGGTCGTCGGCGCCTTCTTCGCCGTCTGGACCGTCCAGCGCACGCCGGAACTCGCTCTGCTGCGCGCCATGGGCGCATCCCGACGCCGTCTCCTCGGCCACACCCTCGCCCAGGCCGCCGTGGTCGTCGCCGCCGGTACCGCCGTCGGGGCCGCGCTCGCCGCCGCCGTCGGTCTCCTCGTCGGCGAGCAGGTGCCCTTCAGCCTGCCCGCCGCCACCCTCACCACGACCATGGCCGCCGTGGCACTGGTCGGCCTCGCAGGCTCCGCCCTCACCCTGCGCCGCGTCACCACCGTCGACCCGATGACCATGCTGGGAGCCGCACGATGACCCTCCACCTCGACGACATCACCGTCACCCTCGGCCGCGGCGAATCCCGCACCACCGCCCTCGACAGCCTGACCGCCTCCTTCCGGCAGGGCGCCCTCACCGCCCTCGTCGGCCCCTCCGGCTCCGGCAAGTCCACCCTCCTCGCCGTCGCCGGCGCCCTGCTCCGCCCGGACCGGGGCCAGGTCCTCCTCAACGACACCGACCTGGCCGCCCTCACCGACCGCCAACGCGCCCACGCGCGCCGCACCCGCATCGGCTACATGTTCCAGAGCGGCAACCTGCTGACCGGCCTCACCACCGAGGAACAACTCCTCGCCGCCGCCTCCCTCGCCGGGCACAAACCCCGCACCCTGCGCGCCCAGGCCCGCGAACTGCTCGCCGAGGTCGGACTCGGGCACCGGCTGCGCCACCGCCCCGACCAGCTCTCCGGCGGCGAACGACAGCGGGTCGCCCTGGCACGCGCCCTGCTCACCCGGCCCGAACTCCTCCTGGTCGACGAGCCGACCGCCGCCGTCGACCGCACCCGCGCCGACGACCTCACCCGGCTCATCGCCCGCACCACACACGAACACGACTGCGTCACCCTCGTCGCCACCCACGACCCGGTCGTCGTCGAGGCGGCCGACACCACCATCGACATGCTGGACCACGCTCCCGCAGCAACTGCCTGAACAGCGCGGCCGTACGCACACCGCCCCGTACGGCCGCACGCCACGGTCCCCGGGACGGGGCGGGCACCCGCGAGCAGGGCGCCGTCCGGGAACCAGGCCCTGACGGACGGTGCCGAGCTCGCGTGACCGCACCTCCGCCCGTGGGTCCGCGCCCCGCCCGCGGGCGCGCGCGTCAGGCCGTCGGCTCCCGGCGGAACAGGGCCGTCCAGAGGAACGGCTCGCCGAAGGACGGGGACTCGGGCGGTTCGTCGTTCATGCGGCGGAGCTCGATTTCCGTCAGGCCGGAGAAGATCCGGCGCAACGACTCGGGCGTGTAGGCCAGCCCGCCCCGCAGCCCCGCCCCGTCGTAGAAGGCGGCGTCCGGAAGTTCGGACCCCATGCCCCGCTCACCGGCCGCGAAACAGGTGAGCGCGAGATGCCCGCCCGGGGCCAGCACGCGGTCCAGGAGCGCGAGATAGCTGATCCGGCGGTGCGGCGGCAGATGGTGGAAGCAGCCGGAGTCGTGGATCAGGTCGTACGGACCGGTCGGCCCGGTCCCCTCGGCCGCCGTGAGGGCGAAGGCGTCACCGCGGTGGAACCGGATGTCGGCCCCCGCCTCCCGGGCCCGCTCCCCGGCCCACGCGAGGGCCGCCGGGGAGAGGTCCACCGCGTCGACCCGGAAGCCCAGGGACGCGAGGTACAGCGCGTTGCGCCCCGGGCCGCACCCCAGGTCCAGGGCGCGGCCCCGGGAGACCAGACCGCGGTCCGCGTACGAGACGAGGTTCTCGTCGGGCTTCGCCACGAAGAACGGAACCGGCTTCGTCCGGTCCGTGTAGAAGCCGTCCCACCAGGACGCCGCGCCGGCCGTCCACCGGTCGGCCTCCGGTGTGACCAAGTCGTCAAGAAGCGCGAGGACATCGTCCGTCGTGCGAATGTTCCGATCCATGCGGATCCTGCTCCCCTTTCCTGCCCGGAAGGGGGAATCGTAGGACCGTCCGGTGCGGGAGCCCAGCGCCGAAGAAGACGGCGAAGGCCGCTGCCCGGCGTCCGGCGATCCCCGGTGGGAGGGGCCGAACCACGGGTCGGAGCCGGCCGGTTCGGGCGTCGTCGCATGCCTGGAGGGGCGTGGAAGGGCATGTCCGGGCGCCGCCTGCCGGTGTTTTTCCGGCGGTGCCCCCCGGCCCTCCGTGCCGCGTCCGGGCGCCGTGCCGGAGGCGGCCTCCCGGATATCGGGAGCCCTCGCCCCGGGCGCCGTCACGCCCCCGCCGAATATGCCCGTTGGACTCCGGTGTGACTCAGAGTGTCGTTAGAGTCACCGTCGTGAGGGCGTGTCGTGCGGGCGGCGCCCGTACCGGTTGCGGTGCGGGCCGCGGTGCGGACGAGCGGACCCTCGCGGCCGGGAGGCCGATGCCGTGGCTGCAACGGTTCGTCGGGCGATCGGACTTGATGAGGTGCCGTCCCACGCGTGCCCCACTGCGTGGCGGAGACCCCACCGGCGGGGCGGAACAGGAAGAGTGTGGGGGCAGCGGTACGGATGACGAAGGAGGACCGATGGTGGGTGCCGTGGCGAACCAGCGGAGCGGGGCGGCCGGGCAGGAGAGGGAGGGGCAGGGCGCGCGGGACCGACTCCTGCGGGCCGGACGCCAGTTGTTCGCCGCGTACGGGTACGCGCACACGAGCGTCGAGGACCTGTGCGAGCAGGCGAAGGTGCCCGTTCACGTCTTCCAGCAGGAGTTCGTCTCGCGCGAGGTGCTCCTGATGGCGATCTACGACGAGGTCGCGACCCATGGACTGCGCGCCGCCGAGAACGCCCTGATGGCCGAGGGGATGGAGGACTGCCCGACGCGGGAGAGGGTCCGGCTGCTGTTCGACGCCTATGTGAAGGCGGTCACCGGGGACCCCTGCGCGGCCCGGGTGGCGTTCGTCGAGGTGCTCGGGGTCAGCCGGGAGGTGGACAACCATCTCGCCACCTGGCGGACGATGTGGATCGAGTTCCTGACCTCCGAGGCGGAGCGCGCCGTGCGCCGGGGCGAAGCGGTGCCGAGCGACCACGCCGTGACCGTCACGGTGCTGAACCACGCGGTGGACGAACTCATGGCCCACCACGGCCGCCGCCCCCGCCAGGTCGACGCCGAATGGCTGACCGACGAACTGACCAGGCTCTCGCTGACCATGATCCTGCCGTCCTGACCCTGCTGTCCTGCCCCGGCAGCCCCGCCTGCCGGACCAGCCGCCCACCGGACAGGCCGCCTGCCCCGCCGGCCGCCGGTCACCCGTCACCGGGCGGGCGAATAATGGGCGGATGGCGGACGACGGAGAACACCGGGCGCGCGGAGCGCGGCACAGGACCGGGAACCATCAGGAGCACGGCGGCCGGGCGGACGACCGCAAGGCGGGCGCGGACGACGAGATCTCGGCCGTCCTGACGGGCGTCGGACCCCGGTTGAGGGCCCTGCGCCAGGAGCGCGGCACGACCCTGGCCCAGCTCGGCGAGACCACCGGCATCTCCCTCAGCACGCTCTCTCGGCTGGAGTCCGGAGGCCGCAAACCCACCCTCGAACTGCTGCTGCCGTTGGCGAAGGCGTACGGGGTCCCGCTCGACGAACTCGTCGGCGCCCCGCCCACCGGCGATCCCCGCCTCCGCTTCCGCCCCATCACCCGGGACGGCATGACCTTCGTGCCGCTGGCCCGCCACCTCGGCGGGTTGCACGCGTACAAGCAGATCCTGCCCGGCGGGCGCGGCGCGACGGGACCGCTGGAGCAGCGGGTGCACGAGGGATACGAGTGGGTGTACGTGCTGACGGGACGGCTGCGGCTGGTGCTGGGCGAGCACGACCTGGTGCTGACGGCCGGTGAGGTCGCCGAGTTCGACACGCGTACCCCGCACGCGTGGGCCAGCGCCGGGCCCGAACCGGTCGAATTCCTCAGCCTGTTCGGTCCGCAGGGCGAGCGGATGCATGTGAGGGCCCGGCCCGCGGGGCGGCCGGAGACCTGACGGGAAGGGCGGGGGCCCGACGGTGAGCGGGCGACTTCGACGGCCGGGCGGCCCCTACGGCCGGGGCGTGTAGGGGCCGCCGAGTCCCCATGCCTGGTGCATCGCGTCGGCGAACGCCGCCGCCAGTCTGTGCTCGCCGGTGGGGCCGGGGTGCGTCCCGTCGTACGTGTCCCGGTGGATGTCGTACCCCGTGGGGCGCGAGGCCAGCAGGATCGGGGACATCGGGTCGTCGAGGTCGGCCACGGCCTTGGCCAGGAGTTCGTTGAACCGGTCGCACTCGGCGGCGAACGGGGCGTCCGACTCGGCCCGTACGTTCGGTATCACGGGTAGCAGCACCATCTTCACGCGCGGGTTCGCGGTGCGTGCCGCGGCGATGAACTCCCGTGCGTTCAGGGCGGTCTGGTCGCTGTCGGTGTAGAACCCGAGGTCGATCAGGCCCAGCGACACCAGCAGTACGTCCGTGCGGTGCGCGGTGACCGTGTCGGCGATCACCGGGGCCATGTGCAGCCAGCCCTCGCCCCAGCCGGCCAGATGGGCGCGCGCCCCGGCGGGGAAGTCCGGTGCGGCGTACGCGTGACTGACGGCGGCGTCCGCCCCGGTGTCGTACAGCGCGTCGCGCGGACCGACGATCGCGAACGGGGCGCCGAGGACGGACGTGAGGTGCTGCCACATCCGGTAGCGCCAGGTGAAGTCGCCGGCGCGCCCGATCGTCATGGAATCGCCGACAAACGTGAAACGCATGGGTGTCATCATCGTCGATCGGCGGTGATCGCCCGTCCGGGGGCGGCGTGACGATGGACACTTGTGTCATGCGTTCGTACCTGACTGTGTCCGGAGCCGCCGCACTGCTCCTGTTCGCCGGGGCGCTCCCCGCCGGGGCGGCCGCCACCGGGTCCGGCGACGGAGCCGACCGGAGCTTCACCATCGAGGACCCCCGGATCACCGAGTCCAGCGGTCTCGCCGCCAGCCGCGCCCACCCGGGCGTCTACTGGACGCACAACGACAGCGACGACGGGCCGTACGTCTACGCCGTCGACTCCCACACCGGCAGGACCGTCGCGACGATCACCATGAGCGGCGTCGGGCGGCCGCGCGACGTGGAGGCCGTCTCGCTCGGACCCGACGGCAACCTGTACGTGGGGGACATCGGCGACAACCTGAACGGCAGCTGGGACCACGTCTGGATCTACCGCTTCCCCGAGCCGAAGGAGCTGAAGGACGCCACGGTCCGCGCCACCCAGTTCGACGTGAAGTACGCGGACGGCCCGCGCGACGCGGAGGCGCTGATGGTCCACCCCACGACCGGACGGGTCTACATCGCGTCGAAGAACGAGAACGGCGGCGGGCTGTACGAGGGCCCGGCCCGGCTCGCCACCGGTTCTGTCAACGTGTTCCGGCGGGTGGGCGAGGTGCCGTGGGTGACGGACGGGGCGTTCTCGCCGGACGGCGGGGAACTGGTGCTGCGCTCGTACTTCAGCGCCCGCGCGTACGCCTTCCAAAACGGCAGGCTCGGCGCCGACCACGCCGTCCGGGCACCGTTCCAGCGGCAGGCCGAGTCGGTGACGTACACGGCGGACGGCTCGGCGCTGATGTTCGGTTCGGAGGGGGAACGCAGCGACGTGGTGCGGGTGGACCTGGGGAAGGACGCCGGCCGCGGTGGGAACGGGCCCCGGGGCGGGGACCCGTCGGCGTCCGCCGGGGACATCGGGGACGGTATCGGCGGCGCCGGGGGCATGAGCCTGAGCGGGGTGCTGGTGGTGGTCGCCGTGGCCGCCTTCTTCCTCATGAAGCGGCGTCGCGGGCAGGGCTGACCTCAGGGAACGGCGCCGTGGTTCGAGCCGGCCGTCCGGGTGGCGGCCCGGCTCACTCCCCGGATCGTCGTTGCCCGGAGCGTCGTTCGACGAGCACCTCGAAACCGTCGATCAGCCGTTGCAGACCGAACGCGAAGTGGTCGGTCCCGTAGTCGAACGCGTCGTCGGAGAGGGCCGCCATCAGCGGGTAGTCGCCGCTCCGCATGGCCCGTTCCAGGTAGGGGCGCTGGTTCTCCCAGAAGTCGTCGTCGCTCAGCCCGGTCTCCCGCGAGACCTCGGAGGTGTGGAGGCGGGCGCGGGCGATGCCCTCCACGAAACTGTTGACCGTGATGATCGTGGAGATCAGCTCGGCGTCGGACAGCCCCATGCCCCTGATACCGGCCAGGGCCCTCTCCAGACCGCGCACGGCGTTGGGGCCGAGGACCGTGCGTGCCTGATTGACACGGACGTCGGGAAGGGGGTGGTGGACCGGTTCCGGTCCATGCCGATGGCGCCGTCCGCGGTCTGTGCCGGACGCGGTCTCGCCGATCTGCTGGCCGCCGCCGAACTGGCGATCCTCATGGCGACCGCGCTGGCGATCGGCTGGCGCGCGGGCGACGGACCGGCCTCGGCCGTGGGGGCGTTCGGACTGCTCCTGCTGCTCAGGTTCAGCCTGATCTGGGTCGGCGTATGGCTCGGGCTGCTGGTCCCGGGCCCGGAGTAGGCGGGCGGCCTGTACGCGATCGCGTTCCCGGTCACGATGATCTCCAGTGCGTTCGTCGCGCCGTCCCTGATGCCGGGCTGGCTGGGCGCCGTCGCCGCCTGGAACCCGATCTCGTCCACGGTCACGGCGACGCGCGAACTCTTCGGCAACCCGGTGGCGAGCGGCGGCACCTGGGTCGAGGAACACGCCTCGCTGATGGCGGTGGTGTGGCCGCTGGTGCTGACCGCGGTGTTCCTGCCCCTGGCGGTTCGGCGCTTCCAACGACTGAGCCGCTGAGCCGCGGTGCCGCGGCGCCGCCGGATCGCGGGTGGTCGGTGGGGGCGTCGACGCCCGGGGCCCGCCGGGCACGGGTCGGCCGGCCCGGGTAGGGTCCGGCGCCATGACGAACCAGGAACCCGCGCCCTTCTCCACCGAACGCCTCGACGCCCTGCCGCTGCGGGTCGCGCACGCGGACGAGATGGCGGCGGTGCTGGACGACCCGGCCCTGTACACGTACACCGGGGGCGCCCCGGAGTCCGCCGACGGTCTGCGAGCCCGCTACGCACGGCAGACCGCCGGTTCGCCCGACCCCGGGGTGTGGTGGTGGAACTGGGTGCTGCGGGTTCGGGACGAGGACCGGTCGGCCGGATACGTGCAGGCGACGGTGCGCGTCCGGGACGCGGAGGCGGAGATCGCCTGGGTGGTCGGGACGCCGTGGCAGGGGTGCGGGTACGCGAAGGAGGCCGCGGTCGGGCTGGTGTCCCATCTGACGCGGGCGGCGGCGGAGGACGTGCGTACCGTCGTCGCCCACATCCACCCGGACCACGCCGCCTCCGCCGCCGTGGCCGCGGCGGCGGGTCTGGCGCCGACCGCGGAGTGGCACGACGGCGAACGGCGCTGGGAACGCGGCCCGGACCGGAACCGTGACCGGGACCGGAACCCGGATCGAAACCGGAACCCGGATCGGAACCGGGAGCCCGGCGGGGAAGCCCGCTGAAGGGCCGTTGTCAGTGGCGGGTGTGAGGATGGCGTTCGCCGGTGGGGTGCACCGGCCGACGTCGTCTCGCACCGAGCCGACGCTGTTTCGTATTGAGGGGACACCACCATGGGCACCTGGGACACCGGTCACTTCGACAACGACTCCGCAGCGGACTTCTCAGGGCGTCTGGACGACGCCCCCGAGGCCGAGCGGCCGGCGCTGATCCGCAAGGTCCTGGAAATCGCCGTCGCCGCGACGGACTTCTTGGACAGCGACGAGGCGGCGGAAGCGGTCGCGGCGGCGGCGCTGGTCGGTGCGCAGTGCCCGGGCGGGGAGCCGGTGACCACCGCGTACGGCCCCGACAAGGCGCTGCCCGAGTTTCCGGCGGACCTGCGCCCGCTCGCGGTGAAGGCGCTCGACACGGTGCTCGGCGAGAACTCGGAGATGCGCGAGCTCTGGGAGGGCGACGAGACGTGGACGGCGGGCATCGCCCGGCTCCGGGAGGTGCTGGTCGCGGCGAGCGCCTGAGCGCGCCCGACGGGGACCGGGCGCGGCCGAGTTCAGGCGCGGGCGCGGCCGGCCCGGATGAGGTCGTCCACGTCGAGAGCCACCGGGGCACCGATCGAATCCGGGAGCGGGGCGGACTGCCCGGGGGCGTACACCTGGTGACTGTCGTACCCGCCCCCCATGGGCTCGGTGAGGACGTGCACCCGGCCGTGCTTGCGGTCGATGATCACGTACACCGGGACCTTGGCCTCGGCGTACGCGGCGACCTTGTTGCGCAGGTCGTTGTTGTAGTTGCTGGAGGTGACCTCCAGCACGAGACGGAAGACGGCCGGGTCGTAGCAGTTGTTCTCGACCATGTGCTCGTCGAAATCGGCGTCGACGACGGCCAGGTCGGGGATGGCGTAGTCCGCGGGGCCGCTGGGGAGCCACAGGCCGATGCCCTGGAGGACCTCGGTCTCGCCGTCATCGATACCGGCTGCGATGAAGGGGCGCATGACTTTGGTCAGCACTCGGGCGTGCGGTCCGTCCGGGGATGGAGCCACGGTGATGACGCCTCCGATGATCTCGACACGGTAACCCGGGTGCTGCTCCATGAGGCTGTTGGCCGTGTCGAGCAGGGGCTCGGGTTCACCGTCACAGGGGTGCTCGACTGCTGCTGCAGACATTGCGGGCCTCCTGAAGGGATGATGTCGAGGCCATCATCGTAGGACGGTCCGGCCGCCCGGGCCCGGAAAGCGACCCGCCATCCGGCCGGGTGAACGGCAAAGGTCCCCGCGCACGCCGGGTGCGCGGGGACCTTTGCCGGTCGAGGGACTACGAGCGCGTACGCGTGCCCGTCACAGCTTCTCGATCACGTAGTCGATGCAGGCCGTCAGCGCCTGGACGTCCGCCGGGTCGATCGCCGGGAACATCGCCACGCGCAGCTGGTTGCGGCCCAGCTTGCGGTACGGCTCGGTGTCGACGATCCCGTTGGCGCGCAGCGCCTTGGCGACGGCCGCGGCGTCGATCTCGTCCGAGAAGTCGATCGTGCCGATGACCTGCGAACGCTTGGCCGGGTCGGAGACGAACGGCGTCGCGTACTTGGAATCCTCGGCCCAGCCGTACAGGTTCCGGGACGAGGTGGCCGTGCGGCGGACCGCGAAGTCCAGGCCGCCCTGCCCGTTCAGCCAGTTCAGCTGCTCGTTCAGGAGGAAGAGGGTGGCCAGGGCCGGGGTGTTGTACGTCTGGTTCTTCAGGGAGTTGTCGATCGCCGTGGGCAGGCTGAAGAACTCCGGGATGTGCCGGCCCGACGCGTGGACGCGCGCGGCGCGCTCCAGGGCCGCCGGGGAGAACACGCCGATCCACAGGCCGCCGTCGGAGGCGAAGGACTTCTGCGGGGCGAAGTAGTAGACGTCCGACTCGGTGATGTCGACAGGCAGGCCGCCCGCGCCGGAGGTGGCGTCCACCAGGACCAGAGCGCCCTCGTCGGCGCCCGCGACGCGCTCGATCGGCGCGGCGACACCGGTCGAGGTCTCGTTGTGGGTGAACGCGTACACGTCCACGCCCTCCTCGGCCCGCGGCTCCGGGTGGGTGCCCGGGTCGGAGGCGACCACGGACGGGTCGGCCAGCCACGGGGCGAGCTTGGCGGCCTTCGCGAACTTCGAGGAGAACTCGCCGAAGGTCAGGTGCTGGGACTTGTTCTCGATCAGGCCGTGCGTCGCGATGTCCCAGAAGGCGGTGGAGCCGCCGTTGCCCAGGATCACCTCGTAGCCCTCGGGGAGCGAGAAGAGGTCGCGCACGCCCTGACGGACCGAGCCGACCAGGTTCTTGACCGGGGCCTGGCGGTGGGACGTACCGAGCAGGGACGTACCCGTGGCGGCCAGGGCGTCGAGCGCCTCCGTCCGCACCTTGGAAGGACCGGCGCCGAAGCGTCCGTCGGCGGGCTTGATGTCAGCGGGAATCTGGATATCGGCCACGAACCGGAGCGTAATACCTCATGGACGGCCCCGAGGACCATGTCCGTCGGATGAGACACCCGCTCCGGCGCGTGGACGATGCCCGTTCCGGCGTGCGGACGACTTCCTTTCCGGTGCGTGGACCGCGGTGCGCGGACCCCTGCGCACGGGTCCGCGCACCGGGCGCGTCAGGCCAGGCGCACCGGCAGTTCGTACAGGTCGTTCTGGGTGACGATCGGCTTGTTGCGCAGTTCGGACGCGGGGACGGCCAGCTCCAGGTCCGGGAACCTCTCGTACAGCGCGGGCAGCGCCACCCCCGCCTCCAGCCGGGAGAGCGCCGCGCCCGGGCAGACGTGCGGGCCGTGGCCGAACGCGATGTGGCGGTTGGGGGAGCGGGTGATGTCGAAGTCGGCGGCCGTCGGCCCGTGCTGTCCCTCGTCGCGGCCGAGCGCGCCGAAGGAGACGATCAGCGCCTCGCCCTTCGGCAGGATCCGGTCGCCCACCTCGACGTCCTCGGTGGCGAACCGGAACAGGACGTGGGACGTGGGCGTGGACCAGCGCAGCGTCTCCTCGATCACGTTCTCCCACGGCACCTCGCCCTTCAGCACCCGTGCGCGCTGCTCGGGGTGGGTCTGGAGCGCGACGACGGCGTTGACGATCAGGCTGATCGTGGTCTCGTGACCGGCCGCGATGATCAGCTGGAGGGTGTTGACGATCTCCTCGCCGGTGAGCTGGTCGCCGTCCTCGGACGCGGCGATCAGGGCGCTGGTGAGGTCGTCGCCGGGGTTCTCCCGCTTGCCGTCGACGATCTTCGTGAAGAGCGCGCCGAGGTCCGCCATCATCTGCGGGACCTCCTCGGGCGGGGTCTGCGTCGAGAAGAACTTCTCGAACAGCCCCTTCAGCCGCGGGTGGTCGACGCTGTCGACGCCCATGAGTTCGCTGATCACGTTCATCGGCAGCGGGTAGGCGAACTCCGCCTTCAGGTCGACCGGCCCGTCCTCGGCCAGGGCGGCCAGCCGGTCCAGGCTCGCCGCGGTCAGTGCCTCGATGCCGGGGCGCAGCCGTTCCACCCGCTTGACGGTCAGGGCCTGGGCGACCAGGGTGCGCAGCCGGCGGTGGTCCGCGCCGTCGACGGTGAGCATGGAGCGGCCCGGGTTGGCGAGGCCGATCAGCGGCCAGTCCAGGGGTATCTCGCCGCGCTGCCAGGCGTTCCAGACATTGATGTCCTTCACGAGGCGGCCGTCGGTGAGCAGTTCCCGGGCCTCGGCGTGGTGGGTGACGGCGAAGCAGGGCACCTCGCCCGGCAGTTCCACCTCGGCGAGCGGACCGGCGGCCCGCAGCCGGGCGGACTCGCCGTCGAGGTCGGTGACGAAGGGGTCGAGCACGATCCGGGTCATCTCGCGCCTCCGATGGCGGCTTCAGTGGCTGATGCTGGGGCTGATCCGGTGGCTGATGCGGTGACGGGGCCGATGGCGGCCGCCAGGGCGGTGCCGGTCGGGGAGCCGATGGCGGGCGTGGGCGTGAACGTCACCGGCAGGGTGGTCAGGCCCCGCAGCCAGGGGGACGGGCGGCGGGTGAGCTGTTCGGCCGGGACGGCGAGGTCGATGTCGGGGAGCCGGTCCAGCAGCACCTCGATGCCGGTGCGGGCGACGACCTCGGCGGTCTCCTGGGCCGGGAACGGGCAGCGGTGCTCGCCGTGGCCGAAGGAGAGGAACGCGTTGTTGCCGCCGGTCAGCGCGGAGCCGTCGGTGCGTACCTGCGGGTCGTAGTTGGCGGCGGCGATGCCCAGCAGCAGCATGTCGCCGGCCTGGATGTGGCGTCCGCCGAGGCGGGTGTCGCGCGAGGCCCAGCGGCCCGCGACGTTCTGGGTCGGGGTGTCCTCCCAGAGCACCTCGTTCATGGCCTCGGCGACGCTGTGCCGGCCGCCCGAGAGGGAGGCGGCGAAGCGGTCGTCGGTGAGCATCAGCCGCAGCGAGTTGCCGATCCAGTCGGCGGTCGGCTGGTGTCCCGCGGCCATCATCACCATGAGGTCCTGGGCGACCTCCTCGTCGGTGAAGCCACCGGGGTCGGCCAGCATCCGGGTCGCGACGTCGTCGCCGGGCGCGGCGTGCTTGTCCGCCAGCAGCTGGAACATGGACGTGGCGAGGTGCTGCTGCCCGGCCAGGGCCCGCTCCCGGCCGTCGATCATGTCGTTGAGCGAGCCGACGAGCGCGGCGCCGATGGTGTCGGCGAAGCCGTAGATCTTCGCCAGGACGAGTGCCGGGAGCAGCATCGCGTAGTCGGCGATGATGTCGGTGCCGCCGGTGGAGCAGAACCGGTCGACGAGGCCGTCGGCGAACTCCTCCGCGTACCGCTTCAGCGAGAACGGGTCGACCCCCTCCAGCGCGTCGCTGATCATCGCGGCGCGCTGGGTGTGGCGGGGGCCGACGGTGTAGAGGATCGACGGCTGCTTGCGGCCGATCATCGGCAGCAGCGGCCAGTCGTCGGGGATGCGGTCCCACTGGTTCCACAGGTCGGAGTCGCGGCTGAACAGCACCGGGTCGCCGGTGACCTGGTGCAGTTCGCGGTAGCCGAGCACCAGCCAGGCGGGGACGTCCCCGTCGAGGACGACGGGCGCCACCGACCCGTGGTCGCGGCGCATCTCCCGGTACAGCCGAGTCGGTTCGGTCTGGAACCGGGGGCCGGACAGCGGTACGCGGCCCTGGGAGAAGGGGCAGCCGGAGGACGGCGCCGGGGGCTGGGTCACGACGTGGGCTCCGGGGTCATCTCCGGTGCGGTCGCCGGAGGGATGGCGGACGGGTCGGCGGAGGACTCGGCGGCGAGGCGGCGCCGCGACAGCGCGTGCAGGTGTTCGACCAGCGTGATCAGTACGTACTTGCTGGACGAACGGTCGCGGGCGTCGCACTCCACCAGGGGCACGTCGTCGGAGAGGGCGAGCGCCTCCCGTATCTGCTGTTCGGTGTGGAGCGGTCCGCCGAAGTCGTTGCAGGCGACGATGAACGGCGCGCCGTGGTGCTCCAGGCGGTCGATCGCGTACCAGGAGTCGGCGAGCCGGCGGGTGTCGACGAGGACGACGGCGCCGAGCGTGCCCGAGAACAGCCGGTCCCACAGGAACCAGAAGCGTTCCTGACCGGGGGCGCCGAAGAGGTACAGCACGGAGCGTTCGTCCAGGGTGATCCGGCCGAAGTCGAAGGCCACGGTGGTGGCCGTCTTCGAGTGGACGCCGTCGAGGTGGTCGACGGCCTCGCCCGCGCTGGTCATGGTCTCTTCCGTGTTCAGCGGACGGATCTCGCTGACGGAGCGAACCATGGTGGTCTTGCCCACCCCGAAGCCGCCGACGATGGCGATCTTCAGTCCGTTGTCGGCGGTCGCCCGCAGGGCGGCACGGTCAGAGGTTGCGGAGTCCAACGAGCACCTGTTCCAGGATGTCGGGGTCGGGGAGCCGGTCCGCGACCCGGGCGGTACGTGGGTGGCGGGCGCTGATCCGGCCGGTGGCCAGCAGATCGGACAGCAGGATGCGGACGATGCTGACGGGCAGTCCGAGGACCGCCGCGATCTCGACGACGGCGGTGGGCAGGGCGCACATCCGCAGGATCGTGGCGTGTTCCGACTGCATGCCGGGGGTCGGTTCGCACTCGGAGACCACCAGGGTCACCAGGTCGAACACGTCCGAGTCGGACCGGCTGCGGCCCCCGGTGAGGGTGTACAGCCGGTCGGGTGCGTCGTCCCTGCCGGGGCGGGGGCGGCTCATACGGTCGCGGTCGCGTCGACGGAGGTGGACCCCGTCGCTCCGGGAGTCCCGGTGGCGGAGCCCGTGTTCGCGACGGAGGAGCGCGGCGGGGCGCTGAGGTGTTCGCCGAGCTGCTCGACGAGTTCGCTCATGTTGTGCCCGACGAGGCCGACGTCCGCCTGGTCGGAGGCGACGACCGCGAGGTGGGCGCCCGCCCCGGCCTCGACGATGAACAGCACACCGCCGTAGAACTCGGTCATCGCGGACCGTACACCGCCGGTGCCGTCGCCGAATTCGACGGACGCGCCCTGCGAGAGGCTCTGGATGCCGGCCGAGATCGCGGCCAGCTGGTCGGCCTGGTCGACGGTCAGCTCGGGGGTACGGCACAGTTTGAGGCCGTCCCTGGACAGGACGAGGGCGTGGCGGGCGCCGGGGGTGCGCTCCAGGAGCCCCTCCAGCAGCCAGTTGAGCTTCTCGTCGGTGGTCGCGGTCATCGGGTGTTGCCTTCTTCCGGGTGCGGGGTGTTGGGCCGGACAGCCTGGCGGAAGCTGCTGAAGCGGGCTGCCTGTTCCTTGGGGTCGGCGGCACGGGGCCGGGTGGGGTCGGTGTCTGCGGCGTCGTCGGCGCGGCTGCGGGCCTCGGCGATGCGGGCCTCGGCAGCGGCGAGGGTACGGCCGCGGGGGCGCCGGGGGAGCCCGCTCTCGCCGAACCGGGGGAGGCCGCCGGTGGTCTCGGACGCGGCGGAGGCCGGGCGCGTGGCGGGCGCCGGGGCGGCGGCCGGACCCGGGGCGACGGCGGGGGCCGTGGGCGCGGGGGCCGCCGCGTTCCGCGGGCGGGGGAAGTCGTCGGGGCCGGTCGGGGCGGCCGTGCCGTGCGTGGGCTCCGGTTCGGCGGCCGGGGCCGGAGCCGGTGCGGGGGAGACGGTCCGGGCCGGGGCCTGGACGGGGGACTGGGACGCGGCGGGGGTGGCGGCCGGGGCAGCGATCCGGGTGAGGATCTCCTGCGGGAGCATCACCAGCGCGCCGGTGCCGCCGCGCGCGGACGGCCGGAACGACACGGTCAGACCGTGCTTGCGGGCCAGCCGGCCCACGACGGCGAGGCCGAGCCGGGTGCCGGAGAGCCCCGTCAGGTCCTGGTCGGTGGCGGACACCGCGCGCTCGGCGCGGCGCAGATGCACATCGCTCATGACCAGGCCGCTGTCCTCGACGGTCACGACGATGCCGGCCGGCACCTCCTCGACGTACACATGGACCTCGGCCGTGGGCGGCGAGAAGTTGGCGGCGTTGTCGATGAGTTCGGCGAGCGCGTGCATGACGCCCTCGGCGGCGTGACCGGCGACCGCGACATCGCTCGTCGAGTGGAGACGTACCCGCTGGTAGCCGCTGATCCGGCCCATGGCCCCGCGCAGGATGGACTCCATCACGATGGGCTTGGCCCAGCGCCGTCCGGAACGGGCGCCGGTCAGCACGGCGATGGAGTCGGCGAGGCGGCCCGCCTGGGCGGTGCGGTGGTCCAGGTGGAGCAGGTCGCCGAGCACGTCCTCGGCGGAGTGCCGGTGCTCCATCTCGCGCAGGTCGGCCAGCATGCTGGTGGCCAGGGCCTGCATCCGGCCCGCGGCGTTGGCGCAGGCGGCGATCGCGGCGGAACGCTCGCTCTCGCTGCGGGTCGCGCGGGCGGCGAGCCGTTCCACCTCGGCAGCCAGCCGTCCGACCTCGGCGGCGGCCTGCGCGGCGATCCGTGCGGTCTCGGCGTCGGCGGCGGCCCTGAGCCGGGCGGTCTCCGCCGTGAACCGCTGGCCCTCGGCGGCGGAGGCGGACACCAGTCTGCTGATCTCGCCGGTGAACCGCTGGGTCTCCGACGCGAGACGCGCCCGCAGCCGGTTCGCGGTGGCACGGGTGTGGACCGTGGCGGCCACGGCGGTGGACAGCAGTACGGCGGCGGCGCCCGTGCCCCAGGCCAGGGGAGCCCGCACCGAGTCGGGGGCGGCGACGACCGCCCACAGGCACAGGGAACCGGTGACGGCCAGTGATATCAGCAGGGCCAGTGCGGTCGGCCGGGATGAGGCGCTCAAGTGGAGTCCTTGGGGCGGACGGGGCGGGCGGGCCGGGCGGTTTGACGGAACGATCGGGCCGGGCGGACCGGGCGGGCGGAGTGTTTGGGGTGAACAGGGCTTATCGGGACGGTTCGGTACGGCTTCAGAGCATGCGACAACTGGAGTTGATTATTCCCAGGTAAGTCGTGGTCACTATATGAGAATTGACGCTCTCTTTGGGAAGGCCATGTGGCCTTCTCTGTTTATGTATGGGGCGACGTGTCCGACTGCGCGTCGGAGGCGTGACAGGCCGTGAATCCGCTGTGTTCGGGTACGTTCGGGCGTGTTTCCGGCGCGTTCAGGAGCATTTCAGGCATATTTCGTCTCGTTCCAGCCTGTTCCTGCTCGTTCTGGCTTGTTTTGGCTTGCTCCAGCTCGTTTCGGCTTGCTCTCTCGCGTTGAGGCATTCGCGGGAAACGTGCGCGGTCGGGGCACGCGGGCGCCCCGCCGACGGCATCCTGGGCCGATGGCCGCACACCAGGAACCGACGGGACGCGACGCACGACCGACAGGGAACGACGCCGACCCGGCGGATCGCGAAACGAAGCGGACGGATCACGACGCACGACCGACGGGACGCGACGCGAAGCGGGTGGGGCACGACGCGCTCGCCCGGGCCCTGCGCGCCGCGGTCCGCGGAGAGGTCGACTTCACCCCCACCGCGCGGGCGCTGACGACGATGGACGCCTCCAACCACCGCCGCGTACCGCTCGGTGTCGTCACCCCGCGCGACGCCGACGACGTGGCCGCCGCGCTGGCCGTCTGCCGCGAGCACCGGGTGCCCGTGGTGCCGCGCGGCGGCGGGACGTCCATCGCCGGACAGGCCACCGGCACCGGGGTCGTGCTCGACCTCACCCGTCACATGCGGCGGATCACCGAGCTGGACCCCGGTTCCCGTACGGCGGTCGTCCAGCCGGGCGTGGTCCTGGACGAGCTGCGCGCGGCGGCCGCCCCGTACGGCCTGACCTTCGGCCCCGACCCGTCCACGCACGGTCGCTGCACGCTCGGCGGCATGATCGGCAACAACGCCTGCGGGCCGCACTCGGTCGCCTGGGGCACCACCGCCGACAACGTGGACACCCTGGTCGTGGCCCGCTACGGCGGCTCCACCCTTCAGGCGGGCCGCGGTCGGGACGCCGAACTCCCCGACGGACTCCGTGCGTTCATCGATGCCAACCTGGCGCTCCTGCGCACCGGTTTCCCCCGACTCCCGCGCCGGATCTCCGGCTACGCCCTGGATGCCCTGCTGCCCGAACGCGGCACCGACCTCGCCCGCGCGTTCTGCGGCAGCGAGGGCACGCTCGGCGTGGTGACGGAGGCGACCGTACGACTCGTCGAGGCACCGGCGGCCCGCGCGCTCGCCGTCCTCGGCCACGCCGACGAGTCCGCGGCCGCCGAGGCCGCCCCCGGCCTCCTCCCGTACGGGCCGCTGACCGTGGAGGGCATGGCCGCCGACCTCGTACGGACGCCGGCCGGGCTCCCGCGCGGCGGCGCCTGGCTGTTCGTCGAGACCGGCGGCGCCACTTCGGCCGAGGCCCGCGCCCACGCCGAACGGATCCTGCGGTCCGCCGGCCCGCTGGACGGCATGGTGGTCACCGACCCGGCCGGGCAACGGGCCCTGTGGCGCGTCCGCGAGGACGCCGCCGGCACCGCCACCCGCATGCCCGACGGCACCGAGGCATGGCCCGGCTGGGAGGACTGCGCCGTACCGCCCGCACGGCTCGGTTCGTACCTGCGCGCGTTCCGCGCCCTGCTAGCCGAGCACGGGCTGCGCGGCACCCCGTACGGCCACTTCGGCGAGGGCTGCGTCCACGTCCGGATCGACTTCGACCTGCTGACCCCCGAGGGCGTGGCCCGCTACCGCCGCTTCTCCACCGACCTCGCCGACCTGGTCGTCGCGCACGGCGGTTCACTGAGCGGCGAACACGGCGACGGCATGGCCCGCGCCGAACTGCTCCCGCGCATGTACGGGGACGAACTGGTTGACCTCTTCGCCCGGTTCAAGGACATCTGGGACCCGGACGGCGGCATGAACCCCGGAATTCTCGCCCGCCCCGCCCGGCTCGACGAGAACCTCCGCTTCGACGTGCTGCCGCGACGCCCGGTGGACGTCGCGTTCGGCTATCCGCACGACGGCGGCGACTTCACGGCGGCGGTACGCCGGTGCGTGGGCGTCGCCAAGTGCCGTACGGCCGTGCCCGTGGGCACGGGCGTGATGTGCCCGTCGTTCCGGGTGACCGGCGAGGAGGCCCATTCCACCCGGGGCCGGGCCCGGCTGCTGCACGAGATGCTCGCGGGCGAGGTGATCACGGACGGCTGGCGGTCGACGGAAGTGCGCGACGCGCTCGATCTCTGCCTCGCCTGCAAGGGCTGCCGCACCGACTGCCCGGTGGGCGTCGACATGGCCACGTACAAGGCGGAGTTCCTGCACCACCACTACCGGGGTCGCCCGCGCCCGGCCGCCCACTACGCGATGGGCCGGCTGCCGCGGTGGCTGCGCCTGGCGGCCCCGTTCGCGGGCGCGCTGAACGCCCTGGCCCGGGTGCGCCCCCTGGCCGCCCCGGCCAAGCGGCTCGCCGGGATCGCTCCGGAGCGTGACATCCCGGTGCTGGCACGCGAGACGTTCAGCCAGTGGCTGGGGCGACGCCTGGGCAAGGGGGCGGTGATCCTCTCCAACGACCGGGTGGCCCTCCTGTGGCCGGACACGTTCACCGAACACTTCGCGCCCGAGGTGGGCCGGGCGGCCGTCCGCGTCCTGGAGTCGGCGGGCCGCACCGCGCTGACGCCCGGTCGCGGGCTGTGCTGCGGCCTCACCTATGTCTCCACCGGCCAGCTCGACCGGGCGCGTGCGGTGATGCGCCGGACGCTGGACCGGATCGCCCCGGTCCTGGGCGACCCGATCGTGGTCCTCGAACCGAGCTGCGCCGCCACCCTCCGCACCGACCTGCCCGAACTCCTCCCCGACGACCCACGGGCGGCCGAACTGGCGTCGTCCGTAAGGACGTTGGCCCAGTATCTGGAGGAGTGCGCCCCGCACTGGCGGCCGCCCCGCCTGGACCGTCCGGTCGCCGGTCAGACCCACTGTCACCAGCACGCGGTCCTGGGCGACGAGGCGGACCGCCGCCTGCGCGAACGAGCCGGACTGAGCGGCGAGTTGAGCGGCGGCTGCTGCGGTCTCGCGGGGAACTTCGGCTTCGAGCGCGGCCACTGGGAGGTGTCGGTGGCGTGCGCGGAGGAGCAACTGCTCCCCTCGGTGCGGGAGGCCGGGCCCGGCACGGTGATCCTGGCCGACGGCTTCTCCTGCCGCACGCAACTGGCGCAACTGGGCGGCGGGGTACGGGCACGCCACATGGCGGAGGTGCTGGCGGAGGGCCTACGGGACGGGCCGCGGGGGGAAGGACCGGAGGGTCCGGCGGAGGACCCGCCGGACGGGCTGTCGGAGAGCCCGCCGGAGGGGTGAGGGGCTGGGGTCCAGGGCCCGGCGCCGGGCCGGACCTCGACGCCGTCCCTGAGCCTCGGCGTCGGCCTCGGCCCCGGGCGCGGGCCCTGACGTACGGCTGGGTCCCGACCGGGCCCCGGCCTCGACCCCCGCACCTCACCCCCCGGCGCCCCGGTGGCGCACGATCTCGCGGGCGAGCGCGACGAGGTCGTCCAGTGCGGGGTGGCCGGGGGCGTCGCGCCGGGCGAGGAGGACGGGGAGGGCCGGGGCGTCGACGAGCGGACGGTAGGCGACGCCGGGGTGCGGGTGCATCTCGGCGGTGGAGGCGGCGGAGACCCCGGCGCCCCGCCCCGCCGCGATGGCGGTCAGCCAGTCGTCGGTGTTGGCGACGGTGAGGGTCGAGGCGGGGCGGGCGTCCGGCGGCCACAGGTCGAGACCGGTGGTGCCGGAGACGGGGTTGAGGACGACGGTGCCGTCCGTGAGATCGGCGAGGCGGAGTACGGCGCGGGCGGCGAGCGGGCCGTCCGCCGCCACGGCGGCCACCCGGCGCTCCTCGAACAGCACCTCGGTGACGAGCCCGGGCGCCGCCACCGGTCCGCGCAGCAGCGCGGCGTCGACCTCGCCCCGGGTGAGCCCGGCGGTGCGGTCGTCGATCCGCAGCAGTTCGAGCGGGGTCGACGGATACCGCTCCTGCCAGCGCCGGAGCAACGGTGTGGTGTACGGACCGAACGCGGACCAGGCGTGCCCGACCCGCAGCGGCCTCAGGCGCGGCCCGCCGGGGCCGAGCGCCTCGTCGAACGCGGCGACCGCGGCGACGGCCCGGTCCCGGAAGGCGACGCCCTCGGGGGTGAGGACCAGATGGTGGGTGGACCGGTCGACGAGCCGGACGCCGAGGCGCCGTTCCAGGGCGGCGAGCGTCCGTGAGACCGCGGGCTGGGTGAGGCGCAGCCGGGCGGCGGCGCGCGTGACGTTGCCCTCGTCGGCGACGGCGAGGAAGGCGCGCAGATGACGGATCTCGATGCCGCGGTCCCGCCCGCGGTCCGGAGGGGCCCCGGCACGGGGGTCGTCGCTGGATCCAAGGCTCATGCGCGCGGAGCATAACCGGAGCCCAACCGGCATTTCACACGGCACGCGGAGGTACTTACCGTAAGAGGGAGGAACCACTCGGTCCGGTGCAGTATTTTCGATCGGGCGGTTCAGCAGAATGCACTGATGGCGACGGGCTCAAGGGCATCCGGAGGCTGAGCATCCGGGCATCGGCATTCGGAACGCCGAGCGTCCGGACGTCCAGCATCCGGACATCGGGCGTCCGGACATCGGACTCGGACGCGGGAGGAACAGCGCAGGTGGACGTGAACGACCGGAGCGCGGCGGCAGAGGCGGCGGCGACGGAACGGGTGGCGGCCGTCGCCGTACCGGAGGCGGTGGCCATGGCCGACACGGCACCGGGCTCCGTCCGCGCACGCGATTCCGTCGGCGCGCCGGGTTCCCTCCGAGCCCCGGGCCGCGCGGCGGCGCTCGCCCCGATCGCCCTGGTCGTCGCGGGCGGCCTCTCCGTCCAGTTCGGTGCCTCGGTGGCGGTCCTGCTGATGCCCCGGGCCGGGGCGCTCGGGGTGGTCACCCTGCGACTGGGCGTCGCCGCGCTCGCGATGCTGATCGTCTGCCGCCCGAGGCTGCGCGGATACTCCCGCGGCGACTGGGGCACCGTCCTGGCCTTCGGCGTGGCCATGGCCGGCATGAACACGCTCTTCTACCAGGCGGCCGACCGCATCCCGCTGGGCGCGGCCGTGACCCTGGAGGTGCTGGGCCCGCTCGCCCTCTCGGTGATCGCGTCGCGCCGCCTGGTCAACGTGGTGTGGGCGGGGCTCGCGCTGGGCGGTGTCGTGCTGCTGAGCGGCGGGGGCTTCGACCGTCTCGACCCCGTGGGCGCCGCGTACGCGCTGGGCGCCGGTGTCATGTGGGCCACGTACATCGTCTTCAGCGCCCGCACCGGCCGCCGCTTCCCGCAGGCGGACGGTCTGGCCCTGTCCATGGTGGTCGCCGCCCTCCTCACCCTGCCCCTCGGCGTCCTGGAGTCCGGCTCGAAACTGCTGGTCCCGTCCACGCTGGGACTGGGCGTGGTGGTCGCCCTGCTGAGCTCCGTGCTGCCGTACACCCTCGAACTCATGGCGCTGCGCCGCCTGCCCGCCCCCACCTTCGCGATCCTGATGAGCCTGGAACCGGCCATAGCGGCCACGGCGGGCTTCCTCGTCCTCGGCCAGGCGCTGGCCCCGACGGACGCCCTGGCCATCGCCCTCGTCATCGGCGCGAGCATGGGCGCGGTGCGCGGCCAGGTGAGCGGGGGGCGGCCGAAGAAGCGCCGGGGTCGACGGCGGTGGGCGCCGTCGACCGCAGCCGGGGCGTTCGGGCCGGGCGGCGGTGACGACCCAGTCGAAGGCCCTGACTTCCCGGGCCGAGGCCCGCGCCGGGACGGTCAGCCGGCCAAGGACGGGGGCGCGACCGCCCGCGCTCGGTCGTAAAGGTCCCGTGCGGTGGCGTTCTTCAAGTGGGGTCGCAGGAGGCCGAACATGGTTCTGATCCGGTCGTCGGCGCGGCCGGACTGCACCATGGGGTAGTCGTCGAGCGCCTGGTGCCAGGTGGCGCAGGCCGCTTCCAGGTGGCCGATCTCCAGTTGGCGCTCAGCCAGGGTGGCGCGGTGCCGTACGCGGGCGCGGCGGTAGACGCTGTAGCGCACCTTGTCCGACTCCTGCATGGCTTCGACGGCGCCGGAAACGTCGCCGAGTTCGTAACGCACTTGGCTGATGTGGTAGTTCAGTGCCGCAGGGTCGTACGAGCCGAACGCCTTGCCGCGTGACTCGGCGCGGTCCATGGCTCCCTCAGCCTCGCGGATGTATCGCAGTGCGCCCGTCCGATCCCCCGTTTGCGCGGCGGCATGTGCCTGCTGACCCGCGAGGAAGGCCCGCATGCGGGGCCCGGCTTTCGGGGAGGCGGCGGCAGCGAGGTCGGCCAGCTCCATGGCTTTCGCCCCATGGCGGAGGTCGACTGCCTGGACGCTCATGCCGCGCAGGGTGGTGCAATAGGTCAGGTGGTCCTCGGCCGCGCCCGCCAGCTCCAGCGCCTTGACGTAGTAGCGCTGTGCCAAGCCGTGCAGTCCTTCGTCCACGGCCATGTAGCCGGTCAGGTACAGCAGGTCCGAGGCCGCGGACAGCATCGCTTTTCGCACGCCCTCGGGGGCGTCGGCGCGCAGGTAGGAGGTCACGGTGTTGACCACGAACGAGGCTGCCATGGGGCGTGTGTGGCGACCGCCGAACTGGTCGTCCAGTTCCGAGACGCGCTCGGTCATGGCGATGACCATGTACACTTCGTTCATGCCGATGCGGGTTGCGCGGCCGGACTGGACGGCTTCGGCCCGCTCGATCACGTCGGGCCATCCGGGGATGGCGAAGGCCACGGAGAACAGACTGGCTCCCAGGACGCTGCGGCGGGACGGGTCCATGTCGTGCCTCCCCAGGTCGATCAGTCCTTCCACAGTATCCGCGGCCGTGGGGGAGCGATCGCGGGGCACGGGTAAGCCGGCCTCAGTGGGTGACAGGGCGGCCGAGGCACCGTGAGAGAGCTTCGAGGATGCACACGCGCACGGCGCTGCGGGGGACCGTGCCGCTGAGCCAGTGGCTCACCGCTGACTCGTCGTAGCGCAGGGGCGTGCCTGTCTCGGTGCCGCGTGTCGTCGCCCGAACGCTGACGAGGCAGCACCGCTACACGTCCGAAACGCTGTTCGAAGGCGTTTACCGCCTCACCGAGCGGGCATCGGCCACGTTCACCCCCTCGGGGCTCAGCATCCTCTATCCGGAGCCTGCCGAACACGTGCTTGAGCCGCGTACGCTCCGGCCCGGCGTTGATCCACTTGCCGCGCTGGACGAGTTGCTGACCGACGTGATCCGCCAGGCGCCGTCAGCAACCGGATGCGTGGGCGTCGAGCTGTCCGGCGGCGCGGACTCCGGGAACGTCGCCCTGGCCGTGAAAGCCGCCCGTTTCCCCGAGGTGCACAGCTTCGGCTTGCTGGTGGGAGGAAGCACCGGCAGGCAGCAGCGAGAGCGGCGCCGGGCCTTTGTGGAGTACTGCGGCTTCCGAGACATGGCATTCCCCGCCATGCAGCACACGCCCTTCTGCCCCGGAGGCGTGCGTGCTCTGTGCAAGCCCCACGATCCGGCGGGAGCCTTCTACCAGGAGGCGTTCGACGTCGTCCGCGAGGAGGCGGCTGCTCGGCGGTGCGAGATCATGTTCACTGGCAGCGGCGGGGACGAGATCAACGCCCACCACTCCAGGACGCAGGCCGAACTACCGACGCAGAAACCTGTGCCGTGGCTCGGCAGCAAGGCGGTCCGAGCGCTTGCCGAGGTGAACGAGCACCTTGCGCCCATCCCGGTGCTGCCCGTACCGACCCTGATGGCGTTCGGGATGCACAGCCCCGGATTCCTCCGGGCCGGAGTCTGGCCGGTGAGCCCGCTGGTACACCCGCGGATCGTGCGGTTCATGGAGCAGCTACCGCACGAGCACAAGCGCGGCAAGGCGCTGTTCCGCGAACGGATCAGGCGGACCGGGCTACCGGAATGCGTGGCCGCGCCGACCGAGCCGGAGAACTTCCTCGCCGTCCTGGAAAAGGGCCTGCGCTCCTACGGCTTGCCCGTCCTGGACGACATGCTGAGGGAATCAGTCCTGGTGGACCTCAGCTACGTTGACGGCAAGGCTCTCGCCCAGGCGCGGAGGGACGCCGACGCCGCCCCGGTCGTTCCCGATCTGCTCTGCGATGCACTCGCCCTGGAGGTCGGACTGCGAAGCCTCATGTGACCAGCCCCCGCACGGAAGCCGAGCACGTGGAAGCCACAAACCTCCTGTACCGCGACCCGGCCCTGTACGACGTGGTCCAGTCCGACAGTACGAGCGCCGGAATGTGCCAGACCCTGATCGAATTGCACAGGCCGAACGCCCGGACCCTGATCGACTTCGGATGCGGTACCGGCCGGGACCTGGAGAACCTGTCCAAGCGCTTCGAGTGCATTGGTGTGGACCTCCAGCCCGGCATGGTCGACTACGCCCACCTGGCCCGGCCAGGGCTCGACATCCGTGCCGACGACATGCGCACCATGCGACTCGGCAAGCGCATGGACGTGGTGACCTGCATGGGCAACAGCCTCGCCTACGTACACGACAACGAGGAGATCAGCCAGGTCTTCGCCACCTTCGCGGCCCACGCCGGGCCGAGCGCGCTGCTCGTGCTGTGCTCCCCTGTCGCCCCGATCACCCGGACCGAACCGACCGTCGCCACGGTGGACACCCCGAGGGGACCCGCGACGGTCACCATCCGACATGAGTGGCACCTGCGAACCCAGATCAACACCATGCACCGGCACTGGGTGCTCCCCTCTGGCGACGAGGCCCGAGACGAGATCCGCAGACGCGTCCTGTTCCCCCGCGAGCTGGAGCGCTACGCGGAGGGTGCCGGCTTCGAGATCCTGGACATGCTCGACGGCTCAGGGAGGGGGCTTATCGGCCCAACCGCGTACACGGTGGCCCGATATACCCGGCGCTGACCGGCGGAACGGAAAACGGCGCCAGTGCCCTCCGCCGGGCCCCTGACGGCAGTAGTGACGGCAACTTCAGCGGACGGGGGCCATGGTCGGCGGTAGTTCATCGTCCTCAGCGATGTCCGCCTCGTCCGGTGCCGGGGCGAAGAAATCATGCAAGCATGCTTGCTTGTTTATGGGGCCGCTGCCATGATCCTGGGCACACCGCCTTGCCCCGAGGGGAGCGCACCGTGCCCGATGTCGCAGTCGTGATCGACGATCTGCGTGATGAGAGCCAGGAACTCGACGCACTCGTACGGGAGTTGAGCGCCGGGCAATGGGCCGCCCCGACACCCGCCCCCGGCTGGAGCATCGCGCACCAGATCGCCCATCTCACCTGGACCGACGGGGTCGCGCTGCTGGCCGCGACCGACGCCGACGCCTTCGCCGGGGAGGTGGCCAAGGCGGAGCGGCAGCCCGAGTCCTTTGTCGACCAGGGCGCCGGGGAACTGGCCGTGCTCGCCCCGGACGCGCTGCTCGCGCGGTGGCGGGACGGGCGCACGCGGCTCGACGCGGCGTTGCGGAACGTACCCGCCGGAACTCGTATCCCCTGGTACGGACCGCCGATGAGCGTCGCCTCCATGGCGACCGCCCGGATCATGGAGACCTGGGCGCACGGCCAGGACATCGCCGACGCGCTCGGGGTCACCCGAACCCCCACCGCCCGGCTGCGACACGTCGCCCGGATCGGGGTGCGGGCCAGGGACTACGCCCATGAGGTGCGCGGGATCGAGGCGCCCGAGGAGGAGTTCCGGGTCGAACTCACCGCACCTGACGGGGAGGTGATCGCGCACGGACCCGAGGGTGTCGCGCAACGCGTCACCGGGCCGCTGCTCGACTTCTGCCTCCTCGTCACCCAGCGCGCCCACCGCGACGACCTCGCCGTCCGGGCCTACGGACCCGATGCCGACCGGTGGCTCGACATCGCCCAGGCGTTCGCCGGGCCTGCCGGAGCGGGCCGCGCACCCCAGGGAGGTGGCAAGTGACCGCGCCCCTCCGGATCGGCAACGCCTCCGGGTTCTACGGCGACCGGTTCGACGCCCTGCGCGAGATGCTCACCGGCGGGCCCCTCGACGTCCTCACCGGCGACTACCTCGCCGAGCTGACCATGCTCATCCTCGGCCGCGGCCGTCTCAAGGACCCCGCGCGCGGATACGCCACCACCTTTCTGCGCCAGCTCGAAGAAGGACTCGGGCTCGCCCACGAACGCGGGGTGAAGATCGTCACCAACGCCGGAGGGCTCAACCCGGCCGGACTTGCCCACGAAATAAGGGTGTTGGCGGAGAAGATCGGGGTTCCGGTGCGGGTCGCCCATGTGGAGGGGGACAGCCTGCCCGTCCCCGACGGGTACCTCACGGCCAACGCGTACCTCGGCGGTGCCGGGATCGCCGCCTGCCTGCGAGCCGGGGCCGATGTCGTCGTCACCGGGCGGGTCACCGACGCCGCACTCGTCACCGGTCCCGCCGCCGCCCACTTCGGCTGGGGACCGGACGACCTCGACGCACTCGCCGGGGCCGTCGTCGCCGGGCACGTACTGGAGTGCGGCACCCAGGCCACCGGCGGGAACTACGCCTTCTTCCGCGACTTCCTCCGCGACCGCGAGCCGACCCGCGACGACGGGTCACGCCCCGGCTG
The DNA here is from genome assembly GCF_001905795.1 of Streptomyces sp. CB01580. Classification (GTDB taxonomy): domain Bacteria; phylum Actinomycetota; class Actinomycetes; order Streptomycetales; family Streptomycetaceae; genus Streptomyces. Next base: position 173,536 of record NZ_LIXJ01000009.1, on the reverse strand, counting down.
CGAGCCGGGCCGCGACGACGAGCCGCGCCGCGACCGCGAGCGCGGCCACGAACAAGGCCGCGATCGCGGACGAGGGCGCGGCCGGGCACACCCCCTCCTCCGCCCCGGCTTCCCCGTCGCCGAGATCCACGCCGACGGCACCTGCGTCATCACCAAGCACGACGGCACGGGAGGCGTCGTCGACATCGGCACCGTCACCGCGCAACTCCTGTACGAGACCGGTGGCGCCCGCTATGCCGGGCCGGACGTCACCGCCCGGCTCGACACCGTACGGCTCGCGCAGGACGGGCCCGACCGGGTGCGGCTGTCCGGGGTGCGGGGCGAGGTGCCGCCGCCCACCCTCAAGGTCGGGCTCAACCGGCTCGGAGGCTGGCGCAACGAGGTGGTCTTCGTGCTCACCGGACTCGACATCGAGGCCAAGGCGCAGCTCGTGCGGGACCAGTTCGCGGACGCGCTGGCCCGCTCCCGTACCGAACCGAAGGACGTGCGCTGGGAGTTGGCGCGCACCGACCGGGCCGACGCCGCCACCGAGGAGACCGCGAGCGCCCTGCTCCGGCTCGTCGTCCGCGACCAGGACCCGGAGGCCGTCGGGCGCGCGGTCTCCGGGGCCGCGGTCGAACTCGCCCTTGCCGGCTATCCCGGCTTCCACGTCACCGCACCTCCCGGGAAGGGCAGCCCGTACGGTGTCTTCGAGGCGCGCCATGTACCGGCCGACGAGGTCCCGCACATCGCCGTCCTCCCCGACGGGCGCCGCGAGCACCAGGAACCGCCCGTGCGCACCCGGCCCCTCCGGGACGCCGAACCGCCCCCGCTGCCCGCGCCGTTGCCTCCCGGCCCCACCCGTGACGCCCCCCTCGGCCGGATCGCGGGCGCCCGCAGCGGGGACAAGGGCGGCGACGCCAACGTCGGGGTCTGGGTGCGCGGTGACGACGCCTGGCGGTGGCTGGCGCACGAACTGACCGTCGAACGGTTCAAGGAACTGCTGCCGGAATGCGCCGAGTTGGATGTCGCACGGCATGTCCTGCCCAACCTCCGCGCGCTGAACTTCGTCGTGCGCGGACTGCTCGGCGAGGGCGTTGCCGCGCAGCACCGGTTCGATCCACAGGCCAAGGCGGTGGGGGAGTGGCTGCGGTCCAGGCATCTCCCTGTGCCCGTGGCGCTGTTGGAGGCCGCCCACGCTCCGGAGGTGACCGTATGACCGTCCTGCCCACCGGGCTCGACACCGCGAGCCCCGAATACGCCGCGAACCGCGCGGCCATGCTCGCCAAACTCGACGAACTGGCCGCCGAGCACGCCAAGGCGCGGGCGGGAGGCGGTGAGAAGTACGTCGAACGGCACAGGAAACGCGGCAAGTCGACCGCACGCGAGCGGATCGAGCTGCTGATCGACCCGGACACCCCGTTCCTGGAGCTGTCGCCGCTCGCCGCCTGGGGGAGCGACTACACGGTGGGTGCCTCGCTCATCACCGGCATCGGTGTGGTGGAGGGCGTCGAGTGCCTGATCACCGCCAACGACCCGACCGTGCGCGGCGGCGCCTCCAACCCGTGGACGCTGAAGAAGGCACTGCGGGCCAACGAGATCGCCTTCGCCAACCGGCTGCCCTGCGTCAGTCTCGTCGAGTCGGGCGGGGCCGATCTGCCCTCGCAGAAGGAGATCTTCATCCCGGGCGGCGCGCTGTTCCGGGACCTCACCCGGCTGTCGGCGGCCGGCATCCCCACCGTGGCCGTGGTCTTCGGCAACTCGACGGCGGGCGGTGCGTATGTCCCCGGCATGTCCGACCACACCGTCATGATCAAGGACCGTTCCAAGGTGTTCCTCGGCGGTCCGCCCCTGGTGAAGATGGCGACCGGCGAGGAGAGCGACGACGAATCGCTCGGCGGCGCCGAGATGCACGCCCGTGTCTCGGGGCTCGCCGATCACTTCGCCGTCGACGAGCCGGACGCGCTGCGCCTGGCCCGTCGCGTCGTCGCCCGTCTCAACTGGCGCAAGGCGCACGCCGATCCGGGACCGGTCGAGCCGCCGAAGTACGACGAGGACGAGCTGATCGGCATCGTGCCCGGCGACCTGAAGGTGCCCTTCGACCCGCACGAGGTCATCGCCCGGATCGTCGACGGCTCCGACTTCGACGCGTTCAAACCGCTGTACGGGACCAGCCTGGTGACCGGATGGGCCGCGCTCCACGGCTACCCGGTCGGCATCCTCGCCAACGCGCGGGGCGTGCTGTTCAGCGAGGAGTCCCAGAAGGCGGCCCAGTTCATCCAGTTGGCCAACCAGCGCGACATCCCCCTGCTGTTCCTGCACAACACCACCGGCTACATGGTCGGCAAGGAGTACGAACAGGGCGGCATCATCAAGCACGGCGCCATGATGATCAACGCGGTGTCGAACTCGAAGGTGCCGCACCTGTCCGTGCTGATGGGCGCCTCGTACGGGGCCGGGCACTACGGCATGTGCGGGCGCGCCTACGACCCGCGCTTCCTGTTCTCCTGGCCCAGCAGCAAGTCCGCCGTCATGGGGCCGCAGCAGCTCGCCGGGGTGCTCTCGATCGTCGCCCGCGCCTCCGCCGCCGCGAAGGGGCGGCCGTACGACGAGGAGGCCGACGCCGGGCTGCGGGCCATGGTGGAGCAGCAGATCGAGTCGGAGTCGCTGCCCCTGTTCCTGTCCGGGCGGCTGTACGACGACGGGGTCATCGACCCACGCGACACCAGGACCGTCCTCGGGATGTGCCTGTCCGCGATCCACACCGCCCCGGTCGAAGGCGCCCGCGGCGGCTTCGGCGTCTTCCGGATGTGAGGCCAGGGATGACCACGAAGAAGTCCACGTCGACGTCCGCGACGTCCCCGACGACCTCCACGTCGACCTCCGCCGGGCCGGTCCCCGTGCCGATCTCCGAGCCGGTCCCCGTGCCGATTTCCGCGCCGATCTCGACGCTGCTCGTCGCCAACCGGGGCGAGATCGCCTGCCGGATCTTCCGCACCTGCCGGGCGCTCGGCATCGCCACCGTCGCCGTGTATTCCGACGCGGACGTCGACGCGCTGCACGTACGGGAGGCGGACACCGCCGTACGGCTGCCGGGCGCGGTCCCGGCCGACACCTATCTGCGCGGTGACCTGGTCGTACGCGCCGCCCTCGCGGCGGGCGCCGACGCCGTCCACCCCGGCTACGGCTTCCTCTCCGAGAACGCCGGTTTCGCGCGGTCCGTGCGGGACGCCGGACTCGTATGGGTGGGGCCGCCGCCCGAGGCCATCGAGCTGATGGCCTCCAAGACCCGGGCCAAGGAGCTGATGGCCGGGGCGGGAGTGCCGCTGCTCGCCCCCGTCGACCCGGAACGCGCCACCGGGGCCGATCTGCCGCTGCTGCTGAAGGCGGCGGCGGGCGGCGGCGGTCGTGGAATGCGGATCGTCCGCGAACTCGGTGAGCTGCCGGGTGAGTTGAAGGCGGCGGCGGCCGAGGCCGAGGCGGCGTTCGGGGACGGGGAGGTCTTCGCGGAGCCGTACGTGGAGCGCGGCCGGCACGTCGAGGTACAGATCATGGCCGACGGGCACGACGGGGTCTGGGCGCTCGGCACCCGGGACTGCTCGCTCCAGCGACGCCACCAGAAGGTCGTCGAGGAGGCTCCCGCGCCCGGTCTCGACGACGCGCTGCGGGCCCGGCTGCACGAGGCCGCCACGGCCGCCGCGCGGGCGGTGGGCTACCGGGGTGCGGGCACCGTCGAGTTCCTCCTCGCCCCCGACGGCAGACCGTACTTCCTGGAGATGAACACCCGCCTCCAGGTCGAACACCCCGTGACGGAAGCCGTGTTCGGCGTCGACCTCGTCGCCCTGCAACTGCGCGTCGCGGAAGGCGGGCCCCTGCCCGACGCCGCACCCCCCGAGCCGCACGGGCACGCCGTCGAGGCCCGGCTCTACGCCGAGGACCCCGCCCGCGACTGGCAGCCGCAGACCGGCGCACTGCTCGCGCTGGAGATACCCGACGAGCCCGGACTCCGCCTGGACGCCGGGTACACCGGGGGCGACACGATCGGCGTGCACTACGACGCGATGCTCGCCAAGGTCATCGCCCACGCCCCCACCCGCGACCAGGCCGTACGCCTTCTCGCCCGCGCCCTGGAACGCGCCCGTGTGCACGGGCCGGTCACCAACCGCGACCTGCTCGTACGGTCCCTGCGTCACCCCGACTTCCGCGCGGCCCGCCTCGACACCGGCTTCTACGACCGCAACCTCACGACCCTCACCGCGCCGCCCGACCCGGCGGAACTCCGCCTCGCCGCCCTGGCCGCCGCCCTCGCCGACGAGGCCGCCCGCCGGGAGGGCCCCGGACCGGGACCGGTCCGCTTCGGAGCCTGGCGCAACAACCCCTCCGGGCCCCAGGTCAAGCGCTACCGCGCCGAACCCGACGGCTCCGAGCACGAGGCCGTCTACCGCACCGGCCGCACGGGCCCGGTCCCCGCGACCGGGGAGCGCGTGATCGCCGCCCGCCCGGACCGCGTCACCCTCGAAGTCGGGGGCGTCGCACGCCACTTCACCATCAGCGCGTACGGGGAGAGCCCCTACGGCGGGGCCGTCCACCGCGGCAAGGTGCACGTCGACACCACCGGCGGCTCGTACACCCTCACCGCCCTGCCCCGCTTCACCGACCCCGCCGACCGCACCGAACCCGGCTCCCTGCTCGCCCCCATGCCCGGCACCGTCGTCCGCGTCGCGGAGGGACTGGCCGCCGGGGCGGCGGTCGAGGCCGGGCAGCCGCTGATCTGGCTGGAGGCGATGAAGATGGAACACCGCATCCTCGCCCCCACCTCCGGCATCCTCACCGCGTTCCATGCCGCCCCCGGCCTCCAGGTCGAGGTCGGCACCCTGCTCGCCGTCGTACGGGACACGGACGTCACCCCGGGCAGCCGGACGCCGGACACCGATACGAGCCCGAGCACCCAGGCACCGAGCACGCACGCACCGAGCACCCACGCACCGAGCACGCACGCACCGAGCACGCACGCACCGAGCACGCACGCGCCGAGCACCCACGTACCGGGCACCGACACACAGGAGGCACCGAAGCGATGAGCACCGTTCTCGAAACCGACGAACACCGGGACCTGCGCGCCGCCGTCGCCGCCCTCGGAAAGCGGTACGGGCGCGACTACATGATGTCCGTCGTGAGCGACGGCTCCCATCCCCGCGAACTGTGGGCCGAGGCCGCCAAGGCGGGCTACCTCGGCGTGAACCTCCCCGAGGAGTACGGCGGCGGGGGCGGTGGCATGGCCGAACTCTCCATCGTCCTGGAGGAGTTGGGGACAGCCGGCAGCCCACTGCTGATGATGGTCGTCTCCCCGGCGATCTGCGGCACGGTGATCGCCCGCTTCGGCACCGACGAGCAGAAGCGGCAGTGGCTCCCCGGCCTCGCCGACGGCAGCCTCATCATGGCCTTCGGCATCACCGAACCCGACGCCGGTTCCAACTCCCACCGCATCACCACCACCGCCCGCAGGGACGGCTCCGGAGCGGACGCCGACTGGCTGCTCACCGGACGCAAGGTCTTCGTCTCGGGCGTGGACATCGCCGACGCCACACTGATCGTCGGCCGCACCGAGGACGCCAGGACCGGGCGCCTCAAGCCCTGCCTGTTCATCGTCCCGCGCGACACCCCCGGCTTCGGCCGCTCGCCCATCGACATGGAACTCCAGGCTGCGGAGAAGCAGTTCGAACTCGTCCTTGACGACGTACGGCTGCCCGCCGACGCGCTGGTGGGAGGGGGTGCCTCCCACTCGGGCGAAGCCGAGAACGGGGGAGGGGACGCCGGACTGCTCCAGTTGTTCGCCGGCCTCAACCCCGAACGCATCATGACCGCCGCGTTCGGCATCGGGATGGGCCGCTACGCGCTCGCCCGCGCCGTCGACTACGCGAGGACCCGGCAGGTGTGGAAGGAACCCATCGGCGCCCACCAGGCCATCGCCCACCCCCTCGCCCAGGCCCACATCGAACTCGAACTGGCCCGGCTGATGATGCAGAAGGCGGCCCGGCTGTACGACGACGGTGACGACATCGGCGCCGGGGAGGCCGCCAACATGGCCAAGTACGCGGCGGGCGAGGCCTGCGTGAAGGCCGTGGATCAGGCCGTGCACACCCTCGGCGGCAACGGACTCGCCCGTGAATACGGCCTGGCGTCCCTGGTCACGGCGTCCCGCGTCGCCCGGATCGCCCCCGTCAGCCGGGAGATGATCCTGAACTACGTGTCCCACCAGTCCCTGGGTCTCCCCAAGTCGTACTGACCCGGGCCATCCTGTCCCTCCACCGTGCCGCGGCCACGCGCCGCGACCCGTCAGCGCGGCTGCCGATGCGCGGACGCACCGCACCGGCAGCCGTCCTTCGCCGCTCCGAAGGGGACCCACCGTCATGGCGCACGTGTTCCACAGCGATCTCCCGCCCGTCCGGGCACTCGACGTACCCGTGCACGACGCGGTCCTCGGGCGGGCCGCCGCGTACGGCGACACACCCGCCCTGATCGACGGTACGGACGACGGCTCCGCCCTCGGCTACCGGCAGCTCGACGACTTCCACCGCAAGGTCGCCGCCGCGCTCGCCGGGGCCGGGCTGCGCAAGGGGGACGTGCTGGCCCTGCACAGCCCCAACACCATCGCCTACCCCGTGGTCTTCCACGGCGCCACACGTGCGGGCGCCACCGTCACCACGGTCCACCCGCTGGCCACGGCGGAGGAGCTCGCGAAGCAGCTGCGCGACTCCTCCGCCCGCTGGATCGTCACCGTCTCCCCGCTGCTCGATACCGCCCGCCGCGCGGCCGAACTCGCGGGCGGTATCGAGGAGATCTTCGTCTGCGACCGGGCGGACGGGCACACCTCCGTCCTCGACATGCTCGCCACCACCGAGCCCGAACCCCGTGTCACCATCGACCCGGCCGAGGACATCGCCGCCCTCCCGTACTCCTCCGGCACCACCGGCACCCCCAAGGGGGTGATGCTCACCCACCGCTCCATGGCCACCAACCTGGAGCAGCTGCGCCCCTTCGCCCCCATGGGCCCCGGCGACCGCATCCTGGCGGTCCTGCCGTTCTTCCACATCTACGGGCTGACCGCCCTGATGAACGGCCCACTGCGCCTCGGGGCCACCGTGGTCGTGCTGCCGCGCTTCGACCTCGAACAGTTCCTCGCCGCGATCGAGAAGCACCGGATCACCGGCCTGTACGTGGCCCCGCCGATCGTCCTCGCCCTGGCGAAACACCCCGCGGTCGACCGGTACGACCTGTCCTCGCTGGAGTACGTCGTCAGCGCCGCCGCCCCGCTCGACGCCGAACTCGCCGCCGCCTGCTCGCGGCGGCTGGGCCTGCCGCCGGTCCGCCAGGCGTATGGCATGACGGAACTGTCGCCCGCCACCCATGTCGTCCCGCTCGCCGCCGAGAACCCGCCGCCCGGCACAGTGGGCAGGCTGATCCCCGGTACGGAGATGCGGATCGTCCCGCTCGACTACGAGGACAGCGAGAGCGGCGAGAACGGTGAGGATGGTGAGGACGCCACGCCCGGCACCGTCGGCGAGATCCTGATCCGAGGACCGCAGGTGATGAAGGGCTACCTGGGACGCCCCGACGCCACCGCCGAGATGATCGACGCGGAGGGATGGGTGCACACCGGCGACATCGGGCGGGTCGACGCCGACGGCTGGTTGTTCGTCGTCGACCGGGTGAAGGAACTGATCAAGTACAAGGGCTACCAGGTCGCCCCCGCCGAGCTCGAAGCACTGCTGCTCGGCCACGAAGCGATCGCGGACGCCGCCGTGATCGGCATACCCGACCCCGACGGCAACGAGGTCCCCAGGGCGTACCTGGTCCGCCGCCCCGGCGAGGCGGGGGAGCGGCTGACGTCGGACGACGTCATGGCGTACGTCGCCGAGCGCGTCGCCCCGTACAAGAAGGTCCGGCAGGTCGAGTTCGTCGCCGCGGTCCCGCGCGCGACCTCGGGCAAGGTCCTGCGCCGCGAGCTGCGCGAACGGCGGTGACATGCCAGCTGCGAGGACTTCGCCATCCGGACGGCCATCACTCGCCCCACCAGGCTCGGCCAACCCTTCACCCGCTGGTCGATCCGCAAACTCGCCGCCCACCTGCGGAAAGTGCACGGCCGCGTCATCCGCATCGGCCGTGAAGCCTTACGGTGCCTGCTCCGGCGCCGCGGCATCACCTTCCAGCGCACCAAGACCTGGAAGGAGTCGCCCGACCCTGATCGCGACGCCAAGCTCGACCGGATTGAGCAGGTGCTGGACCGCTTCCCGGACCGGGTCTTAGCCTTCGACGAGTTCGGGCCCCTGGGGATCCGGCCCACCGCAGGCTCCTGCTGGGCGAAACAGGGCAAGCCAAACCGGCTGCCGGCGACCTACCGCCGCACCCACGGCGTCACCTACTTCCACGGCTGCTACTCCGTGGGCGACGACCGCCTGTGGGGCGTCAACCGACGTCGCAAGGGCACCGCCAACACCCTGGCCGCGCTCAAGTCGATCCGCGCCGCCCGACTCGACGCCGACCTACGCTTCCTGGGCCAATTTGATCGAGGCCCACTTCGGCCCGCTGCGGCAGTTCACCCTGGCCAACTCCCACCACCGCAGCCACCCCGCGCAAACCCAGGCACTGCACCGCTACCTGCGTTGGCGCAATACCAACGCCCGCCACCCCGACGTACTCACCGCCCAACGCAAGGAACGCGCCCGCGTCCGGCGCGAGGAGGGCATCCGCTGGGGCGGACGCCCCCTCAACACCGCAGCCTGGCCAACCGCGAACCGCAGCCCCCGAGCGCCGAAGGAGGCAAGTTCAGGAGAAGGACAGCGACAGAAGGATGATTCAGGAGGCGGACGGTTCGATCTCCCCCGCAAAGACGATGACCTGGTCGATGAGGCTCCGCCGCAGATGGACGACGTCCGTTCCCGCCAGGCGGGGACCTCCATCCGGCGTGGTAAAGACCCACTGGTACCGGGCCCACTCGCCAGGCATGTCCACCGCCGAGCAGCGCACCATCGTGCCGGTCCCCGCCGGGTGGCGCCGGATGTCCAGCACGAACCGCTCGACCGCCGCGATTCCTTCGCTGCGACCCAACGGCCCCCAGAAGACCACGTCCGAGGTCAGAGCCTGGGAGAGCAGGGAAGTCACATACCTGTCGTCCGAGGCGTTGAACGCGGAGATGAACGTGTCGATCGCGGAGCGTGCAATCTCTTCCTGCATGCCCCAGTAATACCAGACCGTTTCGCGTGCACTCGTCCCGCGAGCCGCCTTCCGATCACGGTGAACCATCCCGGTCACAGCAGTAGATGGAGACGCGTCCAGAGCGGCCTGGGGCGCCGGTGAACCGATCGGCGGGACGGTGCGCGTTGTCGATCACCACGGGCGTTCCTTCGTTGTGGCAGAAGGAACAGGCGAGGCCGCACGCATCGATGATCTTCACGCGTAAGGTTCGGTCCGGCCGTACTTCGACGGGGAGGTCGGACAGGCTGAGCATGGGGCCCCTCTCGGTCCGGCCGGGCCGGGCGCCCCGGCCGGAGGGTGCGGGCGTCGACCTACTCGAACCGCAGGTCGACGATGCTTTCGAGGTCGATGCCGTACAAGCTGTAGACCTTTGTGGTGTTGATCGACGTGAGGCGGTCGAGGGCGAGCCCGAGGCCGGCGGCCGCTTCCCACACCTGCGCTTCGTCGTCGGCCTCGATCTCCAGATAGGGCGGGATGCGCGGCCACTCGTCCACCTCCAGGCGGACCGCACCGAGCTTGTAGGAAGTGCGGCGGTTCTCCTGGTAGCTGCGCGGAGTCAGTCCGGCGAGGCGGAGCAGGGCGGCGGCCTCGGCGAAGTCATCGACCTTCACCTCGGTCTCGCGGGTGCCGTCGACGGCGTCAGTGGTGATCTCCTTGACGCACAAGGTGACCGCGTCGCCCGTGTCGCGCAGGCGCACCCATCGACCGGGAACGGAAGGGACCGTGTCGTAGACGTACCGCCGCATGGCGCGTGGTGGGGCCACCTCGACTCCGCCGGCGGCGGAGATCCGCCGGGCGATGCTGGCCGCTCAACGGTGTGGCCCCGGCATCGCTGCGAACGCTGCCCGACCCGCCGCGACCGCGCCGGGGCCCCGTACCGCGCGGGCCGGAGTTCTCCGCCGCCGACCGCAGGCGCTTCTTCTCGTGCATGCGCCAGGCCGCCGAGCATGCACGCGGCAGGGATCGCTTTCCGCTGCGCCGCCAGGCCCTCTATCTGGCCGGATACGACGATGCGCCGGACACCTCAGAGTGGCTGGCCCAACAGCAGCGGGCCGAGCGCCCGGACGGCTGGCTGACGATCTGGCTCAATTCTCGCTCGGTCGCCGCCGTCGCCGCCAGGCAGGGCGACCGTGACCAGATGGGGCACTTCATCACCACGACGCTCATCGACGACGATGCCGGCGAGGCGGCGAACCTCAACTACTGGGCGTACTGGATCGGCGAGGCACCACACATCCAGATGTCCGACGACTTCATCGCCGCCGCGAATCCAGGACCGTGGCCCGGCGACAAGCTGATGCGTCATCTCGTGGGAGGCATGAACCCGAACCATGGCTTCTTCGACCTGAATGTCCACACCCTGTGGGCTTTGCTTGCCATCCGACCGAGCCTGCTGCGCCCCGGAACTCCGATCGGGAATGAGCTACGCGCCTCCCTCCCCGTGCTGTTGGATGGCCGGGAGTTGTCGGTGCGAGCGCGCCGGGAGCTGGAAGACATCCGGTACGCGATCCGCCTCGCTGAGGCGTGAGAGAGGAGAGGGCAGTGACCGACGACCTGTCCGCGGTGGGCCGCTTCCTGTACGAGGCGGGCACGCTCAAGCAGACGCGGCGTACCGGCTGGTGGATGGCTGGGGTTCGTGACCCCGAGAGCGTCGCCGAGCACTCATGGCGCACGTCGTTGATCGCCACGATCATCGCGAAGCTGGAAGGCGCCGACCCCGCCCGAGCCGCCTACCTGGCGGTGTGGCACGACACGCAGGAGAGCCGGACCGGGGATGTGAACCACCTCGGGAAGAAGTACGCGCCCGCCGCCGATCCGCACGAGGTCACCGCCGATCAGACGGCGGGCATGCCCGAGGTCCTGGCCTCGGAGGTCCGTGATCTGGTCGCGGAGTACGAGGCCAAGGAGACACCGGAAGCGATCTGCGCCCGTGACGCCGACAAGCTGGAGTGCCTGCTCCAGGGGATTGAGTACAAGGCGCAGGGCTACGGGAATGCTCAGCGGTGGATCGACAACAGCCGAGGGCGGCTCACCACCGAGACCGCGAACCGACTGGCCGATGAGCTGCTCTCGCAGGGAACCATCGACTGGCTGCGCACAACCCTGGGCGAGAGCACGGAGTGACGGACGCGCACATCGCGTCTTCCGTGTGCCGAGACGCGGGGTTGCCCCCAGACGGTCTACCGGAGGGCAGGGGGAGGCTGACCGTGTCGACCGGCGCGGCGTGCGGGAGAGGCGTCCGCCGACCGTTCGAGGACATCCGTTGCTGCCCGGCGATGCATCGGGGCGGCGGCGACATCGAATGCCGCATCCTTGTTCAGCACAAACGAAATCATGCAAGCACGCTTGATTGTTCTGTGTTCTGCTGTCACCCTCGGCGGGACCCGGGCACCGCCCCAGGGCAACCGGTGCCCCCGGGCCAACCGGCCCCCAGGACAAGGAGACGAACCGTATGACGCCGCTCGCCGCCCCCGTCCACGACCGGGGCATCACCACCCTCGCGCTCGACTCGCCGGGCAACCGCAACGCGCTCTCCGCCGCGCTGGTCGGCGAGCTGTCCGCCGCCCTGGAGGCGTGCGGCGCGGACGACGCCGTGCGGGCCGTGGTGCTCACCCACACCGGCAACACGTTCTGCGCGGGCGCCGACCTGACCGCGCCGCCCGATCCTGCGGCGTTCGTCGCCCTGATGCGGCGGATCGTCGCGCTGCCCAAGCCCGTCGTCGCCCGTGTCACCGGGCACGTCCGGGCGGGCGGGCTCGGGCTGCTGGCGGCCTGCGACATCTCCGTCGCCGGACCGGACTCCTCGTTCGCCCTCACCGAATCCCGGCTCGGGCTCGCCCCGGCCGTGATCTCGCTGCCTCTGCTGCCCCGTACCGACCCGCGCGCCGCCGCCCGCTACTACCTCACCGGCGAACGCTTCGACGCCGCCGAAGCGGCCCGCATCGGTCTCGTCACGCTCGCCGCCGAGGCGGACGTGGACCAGGCGCTCGTCCCCGTGCTCGACGGGCTGCGCAGGGCCTCCCCACAGGGGCTGACCGCGTCGAAGGAGCTGGTCACGGCTACTGTGCTGGAGAATTTCGACCAGTACGCCGAAGACCTCATCGCCCGCTCGGCGGCACTCTTCGCCTCCGCCGAGGCACGGGAGGGGATGACGGCCTTCCTCGAACGACGGGACCCCTCATGGGTGTTGTGACGCCCCCCACCGACAGGACGCCCAAGCAGGACCGCAGCCGGGCCACCCGCCGACGGCTCCTGGAGGCCGCGGTGGCCTGCCTGGCCGAACACGGCTGGGCGGGCTCCACGGTCTCGGTCGTCGCCGAACGCGCCGGGGTCTCGCGCGGTGCCGCCCAGCACCACTTCCCGACCCGCGAGGACCTGTTCACCGCGGCCGTCGAATTCGTTGCCGAGGAACGCTCCGCCGCTCTGCGCGCCCTGCCCGTCCAGGGCCGCACCGCCGTCGTCGCCGCCCTCGTCGACCTGTACACGGGCCCGCTGTTCCGTGCCGCGCTCCAGCTCTGGGCCGCCGCGTCCAACGAGGAGCAGCTCCGCCCCCGCGTCACCGAACTCGAAGCCCGCGTCGGCCGCGAGACCCACCGCATCGCCGTCGAACTCCTTGCCGCCGACGAGTCCAGACCCGGAGTGCGCGAGACCGTGCAGGGTTTCCTCGACATGGCGCGCGGCCTGGGCCTGGCCAACGTCCTCACCGACGACACCGCCCGTCGCCGCAGGGTCGTGACGCAGTGGGCACTGCTGCTGGACGAGGCGCTGGGCTGACCCGGGCGCGGCGGACCGCCCCGTTCCGACGTAGCCGCCGGGGCCGGCAAGTGGGGCTGGCACCAAGGCGGTTGGGGTGGCAGCCGTAGTGAGTGCCGACGCTCGCGTCCCTAGCGTCGACGGGTGTGAGACACGGACAGAGCAGAGCAACCAGGATCCCTGTCGGAAACCGGCCCCGTGCCGGAACGGGTCGTACGGCGCGCCGCGCGGCGGTGCTGGTGGCGGCCTCGGCCCTGCTGGCGGTCGCCGTCCCGGCGGCGAACGCGTCGGGTACGGCGCGTGCTTCGGGTGCGGCCGACGAGGCGAGAGCGACCCAGCGCACCACCGCAGCACACCGGGCGACCGGCGCACCGAACGGCTGCGACGCGGCGCGCACGGCGCTCGGGCGCTCCCTGGACACCCTCGTCACCCGGCACGGCATACCCGGTGTGGCCGCCGAGGTCATCGGTCGGGACTGCGGCCGGTGGACGGCGGAACGCGGCGTCGCGGACCTGGACACCGGCCGACCGATGCGCGCCGCGGACCGGCTGCGGATCGGCAGCGTCACCAAGACCTTCACCGCCACCGTCGTCGTACAGCTCGCCGACGAGGGCCGGATCGGCCTGGACGACCCGGTCGAGCGCCACCTCCCGGGGCTGATCCGGGGCAACGGCCACGACGGCCGCACGATCACCGTGCGCCAGCTCCTCCAGCACACCAGCGGGCTCCCCGACCACGTCGAGGCGATCGTCGCGCGGCCCGTCGAAGAATGGCGGCTGCGCCACTTCGAGCCCCGGGAACTGGTCGCGACCGCGCTGGCGATGCCGCGCCCCGCCACCGGGTGGTCCTACTCGACCACCAATTACGTCGTCGCCGGACTGATCGTCGAGAAGGTCACCGGGCACGGTGTCGAGGCGGAGGTGCGCCGCCGGATCATCGAGCCGCTCGGCCTGCGCGACACGTACTGGCCCGGCGACCACACCCGTATCCGGGGTCCGCACTCGCGCAGCTACTTCCCCGCCGTCGGCCCGGCGGAAACGGCACGGCCGGGCGGCACCCCGCTCGCCGACGGTACCGAGTGGAACATGAGCCTCGGCGGTGCGGGCGGGGCGCTGGTCTCCACGCCCGGCGATGTGAACCGGTTCTTCCGCGGCCTGTTCGGCGGGCGGCTCGTGTCCGCGCACGGGCTCGCCGAGATGAAGCGCACCGTTCCCGTGGACCCCGAACGGCTGTGGCCCGGCGCCCGATACGGCCTCGGCCTGATCGCCTCTCCGCTGACGTGCGGCGGCATGTGGTGGGGGCACGGCGGGACGGTGCCCGGCGGACACCGCGCGCTCGGGGCGATCGGTCCCGACGGGCGCGGCATCGCCCTCGCCCTCAACAAGGTGCCCGACAGCCAGGAGGCCGAGGCGGACTTCCTCGCCGCCGTGGACGCCGGCCTCTGCCCCGCCGACCGTGCCCCGCACGCGAGCAGCACCGACAGCACCAACGGCACTGAGAGCACCACCGGCACCGACAGCACCAACGGCACTGAGAGCACCACCAGCACCAACAGCAACGGCACCGACCAGCTCAGGGAGACAGAGTGAACGCCTCGAACAATCGCTTGACCAGTTCGACGAGTCCGGCCGGGGCCGTGCGTCGAGCCTCCGCCGTCGGCCTCGCCCTGGCCGCCTGCGTCACCGCGTCCTCCGCGCTGGCCACGGCCACGGCTGCCCCGGTGACCGACCGCGGGACGAACACCGCCACCGGGGCCGGCCTCGACCGCTACTACCGGCAGCACCTCGCCTGGGGCAGCTGCGTCACGGGCCCCGACGACACGGTGGGCCGTGAGCTGGACGAGGCCGGGGCCCAGTGCGCGGACGTGACCGTGCCGCTCGACTACGCCAAGCCCGACGGCCGCACGATCACCGTGGCCATGTCCCGGCTGAAGGCCACCGACAGCCGCCACCGCATCGGCACGATGCTGCTCAACTTCGGCGGCCCCGGCGGCACCGCCGTCGACACCCCGCCGCTCATGCGGAAGGCGATGAAGGACGTCGGCGCACGCTACGACATCATCGGCTTCGACCCCCGCTTCGTCGGCCGCAGCACCCCGCTCGACTGCGGTTGGCCCACCGGCATCTTCTTCCGCTCGGCCGGGCCCGACCGGGCGGGCTTCGACCGCCAGGTCGCTTTCCAGAAGGACCTCTCCGACAAGTGCCGGGCCACCAACGCGTCCGTGCTGCCACATGTCACCACCCGCAACACCGCACGCGACATGGACGTCATCCGGGGCGCGCTGGGTGAGCGGAAGATCTCCTACCTGGGCTACTCGTACGGCACCTACCTGGGCACCGTCTTCAGCCAGATGTTCCCCGGCCGCTACGACCGGATGGTGCTCGACGGGGCGATCTCCCCACAGGACTACGGCCCCGGGCTGCTGCGGGACGCGGTGTCCGAGAACGAACAGGCACTCGCGGACTGGGCCGGCTGGGCCGCATCCCGCGACACCACCCACCACCTGGGCCGCACCCGCGACCAGGTCCTCGCCACCGTCGACCGCGTCAACGAGGCGGCCTCCCGCCGGCCGCTGACCATCGGCACCGGCAGCGACACGTACCGGGTCGACGCCTCCCAGATACCGCTTCTCCTTTTCATGATGCTCTCGGACGACAGCGACTCCTCCCGGGCCGAACTCGCCGCGGCGGTCTCCGTGCTGTCCGAGGCGGCGAAGGGGAAGCCCACCCGGCCGTCACCGGCATTCACCCAAAGCTTGCGGCACGTGCTGACCGGCGACAGTTCGCCGACCGGCAGCGTGCAGACCGCGATCCTCTGCGGGGACAGGGCCGCGCCCCGGAACCCCGAGAGCTACTGGCGGGACGTCGAGCGCAGCCGCGCCGCCCACCCGCGGTTCGGCCCCATGACGGAGAACATCACGCCGTGCGCCTTCTGGGACCGGCCCCGTGAGGAGCCCACCCAGGTGCGCCACGACGTCCCGGCGCTGATCGTGGCCGCCACCGGCGACCCGCGCACCACGTACCGCAGCTCCCTCAAGCTGCATCGCGAGCTGCCGAGCTCCAAGCTGATCACCCTCACGGGAGCCAACCGCCACGGGATCTACGGCGACTACGGCAACGCCTGCGTCGACGACCAGGTCAACCGTTACCTGGCCACCGGAAAGCTGCCCGCGAAGGACCGGACCTGCGCCAAGCGGACGACCGGGCACCAGGACTGACGGAGCGCCCGACAACCCCGGCCCCGCCCGGACACCCCCGGCCCCCGGCAGCCCCGGCCCCGGCGGGCCCGACCCTCCGGGCGGGCCCGGCCTTGGGCAGGACCGGGGCCGGGGGGGGTCGGGCCCCGCCCGGGCCCGCGTCCCGCCCGGGCCCGGGTCCCGGAGCGTGCCGCGGGGGCGGGTGCCGACGCTCAGTTGGCCAGATCCCCGAGCTGTTCGTACCCCTCGATCGACCGGGGGTCGCGCGGGCCGGGCCCGATGTACCGGGCCGTGGGCCGCACCAGCCGGCCCGTCCGCTTCTGTTCCAGGATGTGCGCCGACCAGCCCGCCGTGCGCGCGCACGTGAACATCGACGTGAACATGTGCGCCGGGACCTCCGCGAAGTCCAGCACGATCGCCGCCCAGAACTCCACGTTCGTCGCCAGCACCCGGTCCGGGCGCCGCGCGTGCAGCTCCTCCAACGCGGCCTTCTCCAGCGCCCGCGCCACCTCGAAGCGCGGCGCGCCCAGTTCCTCGGCGGTGCGCCGCAGGACACGGGCCCGGGGGTCCTCCGCCCGGTAGACCCGGTGACCGAAGCCCATCAGTCGCTCGCCCCGGTCCAGGGCCCGCTTGACGTACGCGGTGGCGTCCCCGGTCCGTTCGATCTCCTCGATCATGCCGAGGACCCGGGACGGGGCGCCGCCGTGCAGCGGCCCCGACATCGCGCCGACCGCGCCCGACAGCGCGGCGGCCACATCGGCACCGGTCGACGCGATGACCCGCGCGGTGAACGTGGAGGCGTTCATGCCGTGCTCGGCGGCCGATGTCCAGTACGCGTCCACGGCCTTCACGTGTTTGGGGTCCGGCTCGCCACGCCAGCGGATCATGAACCGTTCGACCACGGAACCGGCCTTGTCGATCTCGCTCTGCGGCACCATCGGCCGACCCTGCCCGCGCGCCGACTGTGCGACGTACGACAACGCCATCACCGCCGCCCGCGCCAGGTCGTCGCGCGCCGTGCGCTCGTCGATGTCGAGCAGCGGCCGCAGCCCCCACACCGGGGCGAGCATCGCCAGCGCGGCCTGCACGTCGACCCGGATGTCACCGGAGTGCACCGGGATCGGGAACGGCTCGGCCGGCGGCAGACCCGGACTGAACGCGCCGTCGACCAGCAGCCCCCAGACGTTTCCGAACGAGACATGACCGACCAGGTCCTCGATGTCGACCCCGCGGTAACGAAGCGAACCGCCGGCCTTGTCCGGTTCGGCGATCTCCGTCTCGAAGGCGACGACTCCCTCTAGTCCCGGTACGAAGTCGGACATGGCGGCTCCCTCGGTCGACGGCTGTGCGGAGGCCACAGTGGCCCGCCCCAAGATATTGGCCGGTTCCCACGACTCGGGGAAGCGTGACATCCGGCACAGCTCTCCCAAACACCGATGACGGACAGTTGCCCTCCTCGCAGGGCTCCTCGCAAGGCCGGACGCCTTCCTCGCGGGTCTTCCCGGGCTGGACGCCCCTCCTTGCCGGGCGGCAGCGACCGCTGCGGCAGGATGACCCCGTGCCCACCGCAGACTCACCTTCCGATTCCATCACCGATCCGGCCGCGATGCGCGAGCAGTACCGCTCCGAGCCCTTCACCGAGGACTCGCTGGCCGCCGACCCGATGCAGCAGTTCGCCCACTGGTTCCGGCAGGTCGCCGTCGGCGGGCTGCTGTACGAGCCCAACGCCATGGTGGTCTCCACGGCAACGCCCGACGGCCGGCCGTCCTCCCGCACGGTGCTGCTGAAGAAGTACGACGAGCGCGGCTTCGTCTTCTTCACCAACTACGAGTCCCGCAAGGGCCGCGAGCTGGCCGCCAACCCGTACGTCTCGCTGCTCTTCCCCTGGCACCCCATGGCCCGCCAGGTCATCGTCACCGGCACCGCGTCCCGCGTCGGCCGCGAGGAGACCGTGGCCTACTTCCGTACCCGCCCGCACGGCTCCCAGCTCGGTGCCTGGGCGAGCGCCCAGTCCACCGTGATCGGCACCCGCACCGAACTGATCGCACGCTACGAGGAACTGGCCGCCCGCTACCCCGAGGGCGAACACGTCCCCGCGCCCCCGCACTGGGGCGGCTTCCGAGTCGTCCCCGCCACGATCGAGTTCTGGCAGGGCCACGAGAACCGGCTGCACGACCGGCTGAGGTACGTGCGCGAGGGCGAGAGCTGGCGCGTCGAGCGCCTGTGCCCGTAGCGGACCGCCGCGCGACGGGCGTTCCGTGGCGGAAACGCAGAAACCCGCAGGCTCTGGTCCCTCCTCACGGAGGAGCCGGCCGGACTTACCGGCGAGCCTGCGGGTCGGTGACTGCTTGGTATTGGCCGATGACCGGCCTGCACTGCGAAGAACGCGGCAACGGGCGTCAGCCCGCAGCCACCTCACGAGTCCGAGAAGAAATCACTTTTCGGAACACCTCCTTTCACGTGTGGCAGCAGCCTAGGAAGGCGTGGAGCGGGGCTCAACCCATTTATTTCGGCGGGGAGAACCGGAAGCCGGAAGCCGGGGCCCGAAGCCGGGTTCTGGGCGCCGGAGGCCGGTGGCCGGGGCCCGGAACGGGCCGGTCCCGCCATGTCCGGCAGGCCTCGTCGGGACCGGCCGTGACGGTGTCGGCCGTGGCAGGACCGGTCATGACGGTGTCGGCCGCGGCGGGACCGGCCATGAGGGGATCGGCCTCGGAGCTATCAGCCGTGGCGGTAGAAGATGCGGTCCTGGTACTCCGTCATCACGCGTCCGTTCCATTCGTGACCACCGTCCACGTTGCCGGACCGCAGCAGCGGCGGCTCGACGCCGCGCGCCACGAGCCGCTCCGCGGCGGCGGCCATCATGGCCTGCATGATCGCGCTGGTGACCACGGTCGACGCGGGCGCGAACGGCGCCTCGATGCCCTCGGTGGTCAGTTCCGCGTCGCCGATGGCGATCTTGCTGTCGAGCACGATGTCGCAGTGGTCCCGCAGGAAGCCGCCCGAGGAGTGCCGGGACCGGGTGCCCTCCGCGTATGCGACCGAGGTGACACCGATGACCTTCAGCCCGAGGGCCCGCGCGTTCATCGCCATCTCCACCGGGAGCGCGTTGCGGCCGGAGAGCGAGATGATCACGAGGAGGTCGCCCTCCCGGGCGGGGCTGGAGTCGAGCACCGCGCCCGCCAGACCGTCGACCCGCTCCAGGGCCGAGCCGAGGGTCGCCGGTACGACGTCGACGCCGACCGTCCCGGGCACCGCCAGCAGGTTCATCAGGGCGAGCCCGCCCGCCCGGTAGACGACGTCCTGCGCGGGCAGCGAGGAGTGCCCGGCGCCGAAGGCGAAGAGCCGGCCGCCCGCGGCGACGGTGTCGGCGATCGCGGCACCGGCCGCCGCGATGTTCCCGGACTCCTCGTCGCGCACGCGCTCCAGCAGGCCGATCGCGGCGTCGAAGAACTGACCGGCCAGCTTGCTGTCGCTCATCGAGGAGACCCTTTCCGCGGGGGGAGAAGTGTTCACGGGATGTCCATGGGGTGTCGTGCCGCGGATCACGTTGCGGTCCGGACCAGTGGCCTGTCAATACCGTCTCGGCCGCTTCACCGCTTGCTGTTCGACCGGCTCGGCACGGTTGTCAGCGGTATGCGTCAGAATTGGTGGAGGGCCAGCGCACGACGTTTTCCTGTCACAGCACCGAGGGGCACGAATGTCCGGACTGATCGACACCACGGAGATGTATCTCCGCACCATCCTCGAACTCGAAGAGGAAGGCGTGGTGCCCATGCGCGCCCGGATCGCGGAACGGCTGGACCAGAGTGGTCCGACCGTCAGCCAGACGGTGGCGCGGATGGAGCGCGACGGCCTGGTGCAGGTGGCGGGCGACCGCCATCTGGAGCTGACCGGTGAGGGGCGCCGCCTCGCCACCCGCGTCATGCGCAAGCACCGGCTCGCCGAATGCCTGCTCGTCGACGTCATCGGGCTGGAGTGGGAGCAGGTCCACGCCGAGGCGTGCCGGTGGGAGCACGTGATGAGCGAGGCGGTGGAGCGGCGTGTCCTGGAGCTGCTGCGCCACCCCACGGAGTCCCCGTACGGGAACCCGATCCCGGGCCTGGAGGAGCTGGGCGAGAAGGCCGAGGCCGACCCGTTCCTCGACGAGGGCATGGTGAGCCTGTCCGAGCTCGACCCGGGGGCCGAGGGCAAGACCGTGGTCGTGCGCCGGATCGGTGAGCCGATCCAGACGGACGCCCAGCTGATGTACACGCTGCGGAGGGCGGGTGTGCAGCCCGGTTCCGTGGTCAGCGTGACCCAGTCGCCCGGCGGGGTGCTGGTCGGCAGCAGCGGCGAGGCCGCGGAGCTGGACGCCGAGATCGCCTCGCACGTGTTCGTGGGCAAGCGCTGAGCCGTGCCCGGTGCGGCCGGGGGACCCCCTCGGCCGCACCGGGTGCCGTACCTCGACAGGACGCCGGAGCGGAGCCCGGCGTTCGTCTTTTTGTTTTGGCGTTCGCTTTTTTGTTTTTCCGTCCGGACCGCAGCGCTTGGACGGGTCACGTGCCAGGCTGTGGCTCCAGGCATGCCTGAGAGTGTCGGCACTCGGCCGCGCGGCCGGGGAGGGAGCAGGCGCATGCGCCCGTCGAACTGGCACGTCCGCCCCACCCAGCACGTCTGTCCTGTCCGTCCTGTCTATTCCATGCGGCCCGCCCGGCACGTCCTGCCTCTTCGGCACATTCGGCCGCTCCGGCGCATCCAGCCCGTCCGGCCTCCTGGCAGCCCGTCCGGCCTCCTGGGCCGTCCGGCTCGGCGGGTTCGCCCGGCCCGAACAGCAGAGGGCCCCGGCGCCTGCGGACGCCGGGGCCGGCCCTCCCCTGCTTCGACCCGGAGCCCCGAGCTCCCAGGGTCGGTCCCTACGGGCCCTCATCCCCGAGTGGCCCGCCTCCCGGGGAAGGTCTCCCCTCCGACATCGGCGCCAATCCTCGGGACCAGTCACTCGAACGAGGGGTGTTGGTCGGCGGAAACCCGTTTTCGAATAAAGGTTCGATAGTCTGCGTGCGCGTGACCACACGGTGATCGAGCGGGACCGAGCGGTGATCGAGGACGAGAAGGGGGTGCCAGAACCTATGGCGCGGCGCATCGATGTGACCGGGGCCGATGGCGTACGTCTCGCGGCCTGGGAGTTCGCCGAACCGCCCAAAGGAGGCGCGGAGGGCGAGCGGCCCCCCGGCGTCCTCCTGCTCCACGGCCTGATGGGCCGGGCCGCGCACTGGGCGTCGACCAGCCGCTGGCTCGCCGCGCGGTACCGCGCGGTGGGTCTCGATCAGCGGGGGCACGGCCGCAGCGAGAAACCGACCGAGGGCCCGTACACCCGGGACGCGTACGTGGCGGACGCCGAGGCGGCGATCGAACAGCTCGGACTCGCCCCCGTTACCCTCGTCGGGCATGCCATGGGGGCGCTCACCGCCTGGCAGGTCGCCGCGAAGCGCCCGGACCTGGTCCGGGCCCTGGTCGTCTGCGACATGCGGGCCTCCGCGCTCGGCGCGGCCTCGCAGCGGGAGTGGGAGGAGTGGTTCGCGTCCTGGCCGGTGCCGTTCGCGACGCTCTCCGACGTACGGAAGTGGTTCGGGGAGGACGACCCCCGGGTGGAGCGGCCCAACCCGGCGCGCGGCGACTTCTTCGCCGAGGTGATGGCCGAGCGGGCGGACGGCTGGCGGCCCGTCTTCTCCCGCCGCCAGATGCTCCGGTCCCGTGCGACCTGGGTCTTCGACGCGCACTGGGAGGAGCTGGCCCAGGTCCTCTGCCCGGCCCTGGTGCTCCGGGGCATCGACGGGGTGCTCGGCCGGGCGGAGGCCCAGGAGATGGTCCGCGTGCTTCCGCGCGGGCAGTACGCGGAGGTGGCCGACGCCGGTCACCTCGTCCACTACGACCAGCCGGAGGGCTGGCGCACGGCGGTCGAGCCGTTCCTGGAGCGGTTCGCCGAGGGCCCCCGGGGCGACGGCGAGTCCACGAACTCGCCTCCCGGTGAGCGGGCCATGACGGACTGAGCGGGCCATGACGGATCCGAGGACCGTTGACGGTCCGGCCCCGGATCCGGGGCCGGACCGTGACGGGTCGGTCCTGGGCAGCGGGCCGTGACGGAACCGGGCGGCCCGCCCACAACCTCCCGGGACAGAACACCTAGCCCTTGCTGACCGCCGCCAGGATCTCCGGCAGCCGGTCCGCCGTGCGCGGTGCGGCGATCCGCAGCCCCGCCCAGAGGATCAGTGCCCCGTACACCGCGCCCGCGGGCAGCAGCGCCCACAGCCACTCGTGCTGGTCGGTGACGCTCAGCCAGACCGTCGCCGTGATCACCGGCGCGCCCAGGACCATGGCCGAGATCATGCCGCCGAAGATCGAGATCCAGGCGAGCCCGGCCTGTCCCGGGGCGACGTTCTTGAACGCCCCGTCCTGCGGAATCGAGTACGGGAACAGCGCCGAGGACACCGCGCCCGTCCCCAGCATCCCGCCCAGCAGGGCGAACGACAGCCCCAGCGCCCCGGGGAACGCCGTCCAGTCGCCGACCATCGCCGCCGTCACCACCGTCACCACGGCCGTGAACGGCAGGGTGATCAGCAGCAGCGCCAGCGCCCGCGCCCGCAGTTCGACGTACGCGTCGCGGCGGGAGGAGATCGTCAGCGCCACCATCCAGAACGCGGAGGTGTCCTGGCCGAACTGGTTGTACATCTGGACGCCGAGCATCCCGGCGGCCAGGCAGGCGAAGTAGACCGAACCGTTGCCCTGCAACGCGTTGACCACCGGCACGATCAGCCCGACCGCCAGCGCGGTGACCCAGGACGCCTTGGTCTTCGGGTCGCGGGCGATGTACCGCAGGCTGCGCTCCATCACCGTTCCGGTGCGTCCGGCGGGCAGCAGAGCGGCGAGCCCGAAGCCGCCTCGGCCGGCCTTCTCACGGGTCGGCGCGGCGGCGGCCAGGGTAGAACCGTCGGGGGCCGTCATCAGCTTCACCAGGCTCCGCTGCCACAGCCACAGCAGGAGGACGAACGCCGCCAGGGACAGCAGGAGCTGCGCGGCGGCCTGCCCGTAGAGGCCCCGCGACGCCGAGTCCACGGAGCCGATCGCCGAGGCAGGCGGCAGCCAGCGCACCACGTCGGCCACCGGGGCGAGCGCGGACAGGCCGCCCGCCTCGCCCAGCCGCTGCGCCCCGAAGTTGACCACCTGGAAGCCCACCGCGATCACCAGTCCGCTGAGCACCGCCAGGTCGCGGCCCTTGCGCGAGGTCAGCAGGCGGGAGTTGGCCGTGGCCACGGCCCGGGCCAGGGCCACGCACACCAGCAGCGCGAGCGGCGCGGCGACCACGGCGAACGCCGCCCCGGCCGCCCCGTGCGCCACCGCGATGACCGAGCCCAGCACCAGGCACAGCGTGAACAGCGGGCCGATCCCGATCAGCGACGCCATCAGCAGCGCCGTGATCAGCGGACGGGGACGCAGCGGCAGCATCACCAGACGGCTCGGGTCGAGCGTCTCGTCACCGGCGGCGAAGAACAGCGGCATCACCGCCCAGGCGACCGCCAGCACCCCGGCCGTGAGCACGACGACGGAGTCGACGTGCGCGTTCCCGCGCAGCAGGATCAGCCCGAGCAGCTGGCTCACGGCGAACAGCGCGGCGAAGACGATGGAGGTGATGTACGCGGCGCGCCGGCCCGCCGACTGGCGCAGCCCGTTGCGCAGCAGCGCCAGCTTGAGCTGGACGAAGACGGGGACGAGCGCCGTGCGCCCGGTCGCGGCGGGCCGGACGGCCGCGGCTCCCGCCGGGGTGTCGAGCACGCTCATCGGTCGCCGCCCAGCCAGTCCAGGGACTCACCGGCGGTCCGCGCGCCCGCGCCGACCAGTTCGAGGAAGGCGTTCTGCAGGGAGGGCGCGTCGCCGCGCACCTCGGCCAGCGGGCCCTGGGCCCTGATCCGGCCCGCGGCCATGACGGCCACCCAGTCGCAGAGGGACTCCACCAGTTCCATCACATGGCTGGAGAAGACAACGGTCGCGCCCGAGTGCGTGTACCGCACCAGCACTTCGCGGATGGTCTGCGCCGACACCGGGTCGACGCCTTCGAACGGCTCGTCCAGGAACAGCACTTCGGGGTTGTGCAGCAGCGCGGCGGCGAGCCCGATCTTCTTCCGCATGCCGGTCGAGTAGTCGACGACCAGCTTGTGCTGGGAGCCCGCCAGGCCGAGGACGTCGAGGAGCTGGGTGGCCCGCTTGTCGACCTCCTCGCCCGGCAGCCCGCGCAGTCGCCCGGTGTACGCGAGGAGTTCGCGCCCCGAGAGGCGTTCGAAGAGGCGCAGCCCCTCCGGGAGCACGCCGATCCTGGACTTCACCTCGACCGGGTCGCGCCACACGTCGTGGCCGCCGATCTCTATGCGCCCCTCGTCGGGGCGGAGCAGCCCGGTGATCATCGACAGTGTGGTGGTCTTGCCCGCGCCGTTCGGTCCCACCAGACCGATGAACTTGCCCGCGGGCAGTTCGAGATCGATCCCGGCGACCGCGGTCTGCTGCCCGAACCGCTTCCACAGCCCCTGCACGCGAACGGCGGGCGGTGCCACCGGCACTCCGCTCGCCGTTCCCGTTTCCCCCGGCCGGACTTCTCTTTCGGTCTGTGCCCGGTCCTGCATGATTCCTTGCCTTTCGTCGCCCCGTTTGTACGGACAGCTTACGAAAGGTGTTCGCGGGCCCGCTCTTGCCTACGAAACGTGTGCTCGGCTCTAGCTGTCGCCCACGGGAAGCGCGCTCGGGTCCGTCGTCGCCCGTGCGAGGCGCGACCGGGCGTCGGCCGCTTCTCGTGCGCAGGCATAGGCGAGCGGGCCGATGGCCTCCTCCACGTCCGGCAGCCAGCGGTTGGCGGACGTGGGGCGGCGGGCCCACTGGACCGCGCCGCGTCCGCCGACCCGGGTCGGCGGAGCGGTCACGCAGCGGCCCTCGCCGTGGCCGACGAGGTCGATCGTGGCAGCCCGCCAGCCCAACTCCCTTACCAGGCCGTCCGCCTTGGTCGCCGCGCCCGGAAGGACGAGGAAGAACATCCGCCGGTCGGGGGTGCGGGTGACGGGGCCGAGCGGCAGTTCCATCCGCTCCATCCGGGCCAGGGCGAGGAAGCCCGCGGACTCCGGCACGTCGAGCGCGTCGAAGGAACGGCCGGTGGGCAGCAGGATCGACGCCGTCGGGTGCTCGGACCACATCCGGCGGACCGCGGAGCCGCTGCCGGTGGCGCGTTCCGCCCAGTCGGCCCCGGCGGGATGGGCGCCGGGCGAGGCGCAGTCGGTGTCGCCGCAGGAGCACCGCTCCGTGCCGTCCCCCGCCTCCAGCCAGGTGCCGGGACAGACGTCCCAGTGCCGTTCCTCCGCGTACCGCACGGCGGCGTCGAGCAGTTGCCCGCCCCTTTGCAGGGGGATGTGCGTGGCCTGCGCGGCACCGGTGCTCTCCCGTTCCCCGCCGGGCACGTGACCACGGCCGGACGCGGGGACACTGCCGGGTACGTGGCCGTCGTCGGGCTCCCCGGTCCCGGTCCGCTGCCGGACTCCGGCGAGATCTTCCACTCCGATGGGCTCTTCCATGATCGGCACAACTCCCGCCACCGGCCGGGGTTACGGGCGTACCGGGCGCGGCCACGGCGTACCGATCCGGTGAACGGGGCGCATGGATGCATGGGCGGGGGCGCGCGCGAGACGGCGCCCGGGCGGTCGGGTAGCCATGTACGGGCGAGGCCGCGACGACCGTCAGCGGCAACGCCGGAGGGGCGCCCGCGGCATCGTCGGAACGGCCGGCCTCCGTCGTGCGGCGACAGGAGTGACAGGTAATGACAAGGAACGGCAAGGAAAAGCAAGGAACAGTAAGGAAGACGACGGACGTGACGAACACGATGAATGTGCGCATTTTCCGTGCAATCGCCGGGCATTGATCCGCTCATCGATCTCTGCGGCCTCTGGGGGAAACATGGCAGCCAGGCCTCTCGTCGCCCGCCAGCCGAACGAACGGCTCCAGGCGCTCATTCAGGAAGCCGGATGTTCCAACGCCGGCCTTGCCCGCCGGGTCAACATGGTCGGCGCGGAGCGCGGCCTCGACCTGCGGTACGACAAGACCTCCGTGGCCCGTTGGCTGCGCGGGCAGCAACCGCGCGGCAGGGCACCGGGCATCATCGCCGAGGCGCTCGGCCGCAAACTGGGCCGTACGGTCACGATCGACGAGATCGGCATGGCCAACGGCAAGAACCTGGCGTCCGGCGTCGGTCTCCAGTTCGCCCCGACCGTCATCGGCGCGATCGAGCAGGTCTGTGAGTTGTGGCGGAGCGACGTCGGCCGTCGCGACTTCCTCTCGGGTGCGACGGTCGCCTCCTCGGCCCTGGTCGAACCCAGCCGCGACTGGCTGATCACCGGCGCCGACCCACAGGTGGCGCGGACCGCCGGGGCCCGGGTCGGGATGTCGGACGTGGCCGCGGTCGGGGCGATGACGTCCGCGCTGGTCGACCTCGACCACCGGTTCGGCAGCGGGCACGTGCGGCCGGTCCTCGTGCATTACCTGAACAGCGTGGTGTCCGGGCTGCTTTCGGGCGCGTACCGCGAATCCGTCGGACGGCAGCTGTTCGCCGCGGTCGCCCGACTCACCGAACTCGGCGGATACATGGCGGTCGACACGGGCCAGCCGGGGCTCGCCCAGCGCTACTACATCCAGGCACTGCGACTGGCCCAGGCGGCGGGCGACCGGGCGTACGGCGGTTATGTACTGGCCGCGTCGATGAGTCATCTGGCCGCCCAGCTCGGCAATCCGCGGGAGATCGCGCAGCTGGCGCGGGCCGCGCAGGAGGGGGCGCGCGGGCACGTCACCCCGCGCGCGCAGGCGATGTTCCACGCCGCGGAGGCGCGCGGCCACGCCCTGCTCGGCGACGCCCGCACCTGCCAGGCCGCGGCGGGCCGGGCGTCGGCGGCCATGGATCTCGTCGAGCCGGACACCGGGGACGACCCGGACTGGATCGCGCACTTCGATCACGCCTATCTGGCCGACGAGTTGGCGCACTGCCACCGCGACCTCGGTCAGGCGGAGGCCGCCGCGCGCCGGGCGAAGGAGGCCCTGGACGGTCATCCGGAGTCCCGGGCGCGCCGACGCGGCATCGGGCTCGTGCTTCTGGCCACCGCCCAGGTCCAGTTGCGCGAGGTGGAGCAGGCGTGTCACACCGGCACCCGGGCCATGGAGCTGCTGGCATCGGTGCGTTCGAGCCGGGGCGCGGAGTATCTGGACGACCTGCAGCAGCGTCTGGTCCCGTACGGGGACGAGGCGGCGGTACGGGAGTTCGGGGCGCGTCTGGAGCTCCAGGCGGCCTGACCGGATCCGCCGGTTCTGCGCCCGCCCCGCGTCGCTTCCCTGCGCCGCCCTGCCCCGGTTGCCTGCATCGGTTCCCTGCCGTCCTGTGCCCGTTCCTTGTCGTCCCAGGTTGTCCGAGTTGTTCCATGGTTCTCCGGTCGTGCCGTGAGGGCGCCGGGTGCCCGGCTTCTGTGAAGGGGCGGTGAGTGACCGGACACGCTTGGCGGACGGCGGGGACCACCCGATAGCGTGAGCCGACGATTCCGTAGGTCCACATGTAGGAGTCCCGGTGACGCAGAGCGGACAGGGTGACGAGCGGCAGCCCCCTGCTGTACGGCCCGCGCACGAAGGTGTCGTGCTGCCCGCAGGTGGCGGCGAGCCCTGGATACCAGGAGGGCCCGGCGAGCAGGGAGCCCCGGCGGGCGGTCAGCCGTGGGGGCAGCCCTGGGGGCCGCAGGCGGCGCACCCGGACGCCTCGTCGCTGCCGCAGCAGGCCGCTCCGGGGCAGGATCCGTACGGGCAGGATCCGTACGGGCAGCCGCCGCAGGGGCAGTCGTACAGGCAACCGCTGCCCCCGGCGCAGCAGCAGCCCCCGCAGCATCATCAGCACCACCAGCCGCCTCAGATTCCACAGCAGCCTCAGCATCAGCAGCCGCCGCAGCCGTACGCCCAGCCCCTGCCGCCCGAGGTGGTGCCCCACGCGGGCGGGGACGCGGACGCCACGCAGTACATCGCGCCGGTGCCCGGCGGACCGGCGCCGGGCGGGCTGCCGCCGGAGAACCCCGCGGAGGCCACCCAGTTCCTTCCCCACGGTGCGCAGCCGCAGCAGCCGTACCAGCAACAGCAGCAGCCCGCGCACGGCGGCGACGCGGAGGCGACCCAGTACATCCCGCCGGTCCCCGGCGGTGCCCCGTACGGGATCAGGCCCGGAGCCCCCGGTGACCGTCAGCCGCCGGCCGAGTTCGACAACCTGTTCCGCGAGGCCGGGACGGGCGGGTCCACCCAGCAGATGCCCCGGCTCGCCCCCGCGCAGCAGCACCCGGGCGGCGGCGCCCGTCAGGCACCCCCGGCGCCGCGACCGGGGTACCAGCAGGCGGACGAGCCGCAGGGGCGGGCCGCACCGCGCAAGAAGCGCGCGCACGTCACGCTCATCGCGGCGGTCGTCGCCGGCTGTGCCGTCGTGGGGCTCGGCGCCGGTGCGCTGATGAGCGGCGGCGACAACAAGGGCGACGACGACAAGCAGCCCGTGGCGGCCACCGGTTCACCGTCGAACGAGGCCCCCCAGCAGCCGGCCGAGGATCCGGTGAAGACGCAGGCCGAGGCGCTGGACAAGCTGCTGGCACACAGCAACAACAGCCGTTCCGCGGTCATCGGCGCCGTCGAGAAGACCAAGAACTGCCAGGACCTGGACCAGGCCGTGACGGACCTGAAGGACGCGGCCGGGCAGCGCCGCGATCTGGTGACCCAGCTCGGACAACTGAGCGTCGACAAGCTGCCGGACCACGAGCGGCTGACCGCCGCCCTCACCAAGGCGTGGCAGGCGTCAGCCTCCGCCGATGACCACTACGCCGCCTGGGCCGAGCAGGCCAAGCAGGGCAAGAAGGTCTGCAAGCACGGCAAGGCCCGCACGACGTACGAGACGCAGCAGGCCACCGTGCGCAGCGGCGAGGCGAGCAAGGCGAAGCAGCAGGCGTCGGAGCTGTGGAACGTGATCGCGTCCAAGTACGGACTGACCCGGCGGGAAGCGGTCGACCTCTGAGGAAGGCGGTCGGTCTCCGACGGCGGGGCGCGCCGGGGCGAGGCGGCCGGGACGGGAAGGGCCGGCCCCGGCCCGCATGCCGGCAGGGGCCCGGACGACGGCAGGATTCCGTACGTCGGCGGGGGGCTTACGCCCGTGGTGGGTGAGGAGCGGGGCTGCTCCTCACCCGCTCACCCCCTGGCGCTGGCGTCCGACAGCGTCTCGGCGACGTCCACGAAGCCCTTCTTGTCCTCGACGAGCCGCCCGTCGCGGACCACCTGGAACGTCACCTTGCTGTTGACGATGCGGGGGTACGCGGACGAGCCGAGCGTGTCCGAGAACCGCCAGCGCAGTGGTGGTGTCAGCCCGCCGGTCTCGATCCGCGGACCGTGGCCGAGCGCTCTGGCGACCTTTCCGGCGGTGACCTGCGGGGAGTCGATCGCCTTCACGATCTCTTTCAGCGCGGTGTAGGCGATCCACGTGGTCTGGACGCCCGCGTCGTCCGGGTCGATCCGGTTGTCGCCGAAGGCGTGCTCGCGGACCACCGCCCGCATCTCGTTCCAGCGGGAGTCGCTCGGCGCCGGGTACCAGCCGGTGACGTACGCACCCTCGAAGGGACTCTTCCGGCCACCGGTGCTGTCGATCATCTGCTGCCCGACACTGCCGAGGACGGACGAGATGCGGACCTCCCCGTACGAGGGTTCGAGCCGTCGGAAGGAGTCGAAGAAGGTCTCCGTACGGCTCCCGAGCACAGCCGTCACACAGCCGCCGCTCCGGCCCGCCGCCTGGAGCGCGCGATCGGCGGCGTCGTCGTACGACGTGGCCGCCTCGGCCGCCCGGATGTCGGCGGGGGCGGGGCGGTCGGCATCGGTGAGGCCGGTCTTCAGGAGCCACGCCTGGCCGTCGCCGCCCAGGGTGTCGGGCCGCACCACGGACACCCGGTCGCAGCGGCGGGCCAGCTGCCGGGCGTTGCCCGCGAGGAGCGCCGACTGTCCGCCGTTGACCGGGAAGGAGTCGTAGCTGCTGAACTCCTCCTCGGAAGCGCCGTAACCACCGATGAAGGGGATGCCTGCGGTCTCCAGCGGTGGCATGAACGACGAACCGTGCCGGCTGTAGGAGCCGACGACCGCCACCGCCTTCTTCTCGATGGCCAGCCGGGCGCAGTTGGCCGCACCGACCGGGGTGTCCGCCTCGTCACAGGTGACGACCCGCAGCTCGTGACCGTTGAGCCCGCCGTTCTCGTTGACCCAGCGCCCATACGTGACCGCCATGGCGGTCATGCCGGACATGTCCAGGGTGTCGGGCCCCGTGGTTCCCGCGGGGGCCCAGGTGACCACGGTGACGGGTTCCCTGGAACCCCCCGTGGCCCCAGGGAGCGCGCCGCAGCCGGTGGCCAGCAACGCCCCGGCCGCCACCGCGCTCATGAGGAGCCTGCGGGGGCGGGGGGAGGTGGGGCGTCGCCGTCCGGTCATGGACAAGGAGAATTCCGCCCCCGGGGTAACGGCACTGTGTGCTTAGTGCAACGCACGGTGACATCCAGGTGAATTACGGGGGCCTGTGCGGTTGGCTGAAAAGGGAACGTACGATCGACTACCGTGCAGCAAGGTTCGCAGAACACTTCCCGCCGCGGCCGCCGCTCCTCCACCATGGGCGGCATGCCGCTGAACGACATGCCGTGGTGGCGCTGGCGCAGCAACGTGCGCTCGGCGCTGCACATGCTCTCCGACCCCGTCTTCCACCAGGAGTGCTGGCTGGCCGGACGGGAAGGGTACGGCGACGTCACCGACGCCGTGTACCGCTTGGTCGAGGACACGTGGCTGGACAACTGGTCCGCCGAAAAGTACGTCGGCACGATCTTCCGCGACGCGGACGAGGCCGCCCTCGTCGACGCCGCCGTGTTGCAGGTGCTGCGCATCATGCACCAGATCGGCGCGGACGCCCCCGTGTCGGCGTACCTGGAGCACCCGGGCTGGCCGGAGGCCGTGGTCGCCGCCAGGGAGGCCCATGTGCTGCTCGCCACCAACGACGGCGAGGACCCGGACACCCCGCCGCGCTCCCTGGACGTGCTCCGCATCATGACCGGGTCCGCATCATGACGGGCCGGGGTGCCGGCTGCTCGGCGTGACGGCGGGTCCGGGCGGCGGCCGGCCCTCGTGCGGGTGCGTGTACACCATGACCGGGTCCGCATCATGATCGGGTCGGCCTGATCCCGGTCCGATGTGGCACCCTACGGGAATGACCGTGCCACATCCCGCCGAACCGGCCGAGACCACCCCCGAGCAGTACGTCCTCACGCTTTCCTGCCCCGACAAGCAGGGCATCGTGCACGCCGTGTCGAGCTATCTCTTCATGACGGGCTGCAACATCGAGGACAGTCAGCAGTTCGGCGACCACGACACGGGTCTGTTCTTCATGCGGGTCCACTTCTCGGCGGACAGCCCGGTGACCGTGGAGAAGCTGCGGGCCAGTTTCGCCGCGGTCGGCGACTCCTTCCGGATGGACTGGCAGATCCACCGTTCCTCGGAGCGGATGCGGATCGTGCTGCTGGTCAGCAGGTTCGGCCACTGCCTCAACGACCTGCTGTTCCGTTCCCGGATCGGGGCGCTGCCGGTCGAGATCGCGGCCGTCGTCTCCAACCACACGGACTTCGCGGAGCTCGTCGCCTCGTACGACATCCCGTTCCGGCACATCCCGGTGACGAAGGAGACGAAGACGGAGGCGGAGGCCGAGCTGCTGGAGCTGGTCGAGGCGGAGAACGTCGAGCTGGTCGTCCTCGCCCGCTACATGCAGGTCCTCTCGGACGACCTGTGCAAGCGGCTGAGCGGCCGGATCATCAACATCCACCACTCCTTCCTGCCGAGCTTCAAGGGCGCGAAGCCGTACCACCAGGCGCACGCACGCGGCGTGAAGCTGATCGGTGCGACGGCGCACTACGTGACGGCCGATCTCGACGAGGGGCCGATCATCGAGCAGGAGGTCGAGCGGGTGCGCCACGACGTCACCCCGGACCAACTGGTCGCCCTCGGCCGCGACGTGGAGTGCCGGGCGCTCGCACGGGCGGTGAAGTGGCACGCGGAGCGGCGCATCCTGCTCAACGGCCACCGCACGGTGATCTTCGCGTAGCGCGCGCCGCACGCTGAGGGCCGCACGCCGCACGCCGCGCGCCCCCGTCCCCGTCCCCGCTCGTCCAGGGCGCGGGCGGGGTGTCGCGCACCGGGTCGGACGGCCCGGCCGACCGGTTCGGCGGCCAGGACCGTCCCACCCGGCGCTCCGGGAATCCGGAGCAGGCCGTCCCGGGGCTACCCGGTCGGCCTGCTCCGCGGAACGGAGAGCGTCACTTGACGTCGACGTAGTCGCCGGCCGCGGTCGCGCCGCCGGTCGTGTCCGTCTCGCCGAAGGTCCAGCGCCAGTAGCCGTCGGCGGAGGCGGTGACCGTGGTCTTCAGGGCGCCGGTCGAGTTCGCCTTCACGATCTTGACCGTCTTGTACGTGCTGGTACCGGCCTTGCGGAACTGGAGTTTGGCCGCCTTGCCGCCGAAGCCGGTGTACTTGTGCTTCGCCCAGTCCGCGCGGGTGATCTTGCCGGTGACGGTGAGCCTGCCGCCCTTGGCGACGGGCTCGGGCGAGGCGTCGACGGTCACCTTCGCCGCGCGCTTGACCCGCACGGTGGCGGAGAGGGGCAGATACTCCTCTTTCCTGAGCCCGCCCTTCGCGTTCCAGATGCGTACCCAGACGGCGCTCTTCCAGGTCGTGGCGTCGTTGTTCGCGTCGAGGGTGTACCGCGGGTCGATGTACAGCTCGCCCTTGCAGTCGGCGGCCACGGAGCCGGACCCACAGGCGGTGAGGGCCATGTAGATGCCCCCGCGCTCCGAGGCCTTGGCGGCGGTGGTGCCGTGGTACAGGTACAGGTGGGTGCTCACGTCGGACTGCTTGAGGCCGGACGGCCACGACACGCGGTACGTGAAGGTGGGCCTGACCTCTCCGGACGTACCCACGATGATGGGCCTGCCCTTGTTCAGGACCAGGTTCGACACCTTGACACCGGTGTCCGCCGCCTGCGCGGACGGCGCGGTGAACGCTCCCAGGGCGAGCGTTCCCGCGACCACGACCGCGAAGCCGGATCTGCCTGCGCGCATGCACAACCTCTCGTCGGTGAGGGACTGGTAGAAGTCCGGTGAGGGAAGAATGGATCGCCGCAGGTTAACAGCCCCCGGACGGGGGCCGGTTCGAGAGGGCCGGGCTCGCACCACCGGCCCGACGGGCCTCGTGGCAGGCGAGGCCGAGACGGCAACCAGCCGGTCCGGATGCCGCTTGCGCCCCGGCTGCCGGGTGCGACGTTCCACGTTCGGCAGCGGCGGCCCGGTCGCCGCCCACAACTCGCCGCCGATGTCCCACGGCTTCGGCCGAGCCGCCCTGCCCCTCCCGGATCACCGCTCCCCGGACGACCCGACCACCGCGGAGATCAGTTCGTCGGGAGTTCTCAGAGGCGGCTCAGCGAGGCCGCGGTGAACAGGACATCGCGAATCGCCTCGCGGTCGCCCTGCTGACCGGCCGCCGCGTCCACCGGAGGCACCCGCCCGGCGATCAGCTGGCAGAACTCGACGCTGTCCAGCGCGATCTGCGCCACCGTGTGCGCGGGCGAACCGGAGGCGGCGGGGGAGTCCAGCGGGATGTACCAGTTGCCGCCGCCCGAGCCCTCGATCTCCAGATGCAGCGAACGGCCCGGCGAACCCGCCGTCACCAGATGGCTTACGGGCCCGGCCAGTCCCGTCCTGCGGCGTTCGGCCAGCGCAGCGGGCAGCACCCGGGCCGCCAGGTCGACGATCCGGTTCAGATGCGGGGCGGACGGCGACTCGTACGGGTAGTCCACCGCGTCCGCGATGTCACCGCCGTGCACCCAGCATTCGAAGGCGCGCTCCAGCAGCGCGTCGTGCATCGGCAGCGCGAAGTCGCCGTACGGGACGGAGAGCTCGGAGACCCGGCGGCCCGCGAACGACACCGTGCGGATGAGGGTGTGGCTCTGCGCCCGCCACGGGTCGTGGACCGAGCGGGTGGGCGGCAGACGGGTCGCGGACCAGTACCGCTCCGTGCGGGCGGTGGGCGACAGCGGCCAGTCCTCGGCCCGGCCGATGGTGCCGTCGCCGAGCGGCACGTCCAGACCGAGGGCCGTGCCGACCAGCCCGTCGACGGTCATGAGATGGCCGACGACGCCCGCGACCGTCGTCCTGCGACGGGCCTGCTCCTCGTCCTCGAACCACTTCAGCCGCACCGGGGCGTGCCACTCGGAGTCGCCGATGTCGTGCAGCAGCGCGTCGAGCCGGGCGGTCTCCGCCTCGTACGGAGCGGCCCAGTCCGGTACCGGGATGGCGGCCGGGCGACGGGTCAGGCAGGAGTCGATCACCCGGGAACGCAGCGCCGGATCGAGATCCAGACCGCGGTCGGTCTGCAACAGGCCGACCGCGTCGCGCAGCCGCAACGCCTCGTCCGCGCAGGTGGCGCACTCGGTCAGATGGGCCTCGACGGCCTCGGTCTCCTCCGCCGAGCACGCGGCCAGCGCCCAGGCGCCGAGCAGCGCTTTGAGGACGCGATGGGGCAGCAGCGGAGCCGGCGGCCCCATCGGCTTCTGCGACAACGGCGGGCCCTGTGGATTCGGCGAGCCCGGCGGGCTCTGCGGGTTCGATCGCGGGTTCTGCGGGCCGGATGGTGCCACGGCGGATTCCCGTTCCGGTGTCGTCGGCCGCGGTTCGTCGGGTGCCCACGGTCGCTCGTCCGGCGTCCGGTGCCGCTCCTCGGGCGGGGACGCCGGGGCGAGCGGCGGCAGCGGCAGGGAGCCGAGGTCGAAGTCGTCGGCGGCCGCCCGCGGTCCCGGTATGCGCGGTGCGCCCCGTACCTCCTCGTCGCGTCCCTCGCTCTCGTCGTCGCGTCCCTGCGCGTTGCCGTCGGTGGTCACAGCGCCCGTCCGTATCCGGGCGGGGACGCACCCTCCAGCGGGTGGGTGTGGGCGGTGGACAGCAGCTGCAGCCCGAGCCGCAGCCGGCGACGGGCCTCGTCCTCGGTGACCCCGAGGTCGGCGGCGGCCTGCCGGTAGTCCCTGCGCTGGACGTAGGCGAGCTCCAGCGCGGCGCGCAACGGGGCGGGCATGGACGTCACGATGTAGTCGGCGCGGGCCGAGGCCGTGGCCCGGCGCACCCGCTCCTCCAGCTCGGCGCCGGTCCGCCCGTCCGCGTCCTCGGCGGGGCGGTACGTCTCGCGCAGCCGCCGTACGGAGTGCCGGTGCGCGAGACGGGCCACCCAGGAGCGCATCGAGCCCTGCTTCGGGTCGTAGGCGTCCGGGTTCTCCCACACGTAACCGAAGACCTCGCGGGTCACCTGGTCCGCGGCCGCCTCGTCGTCGAGCATCCGGTGGGCCTGGCTGTGCACGAGAGAGGCGAACCGGTCGTAGAGCTCGCCGAGGGCGGCCGCCTCACCGCGCGCCAGCCGCTGCTGCATCTTGCGGTCCCAGCGGGGTGGTGCGTTTCTCGCCATGCGACCCCCAGCCCTGTTCCCCTCGTCACACCGAATGTAGTCGGCGGCGCCGACCACGGACGACCCTTTGTGGCAAGTGCGCCCCCGGAGAGGCCGGACGTGGTAAAGAAGGCGCCGTCTCACCGCGGTGGCGAAATCGTACTCGAACCAATCATTTCGGTTCGAACACGACTATGCCCTCTCGCGCGAGTCGGTGTTTCATGGGCCTGCGGCGGGGGCACCCGCGAGAAGGAACGGAAACCTCCGGAACGTCGGTTGATTCGGTCGGGAACAGCCGGAAGCAGTCAAGAAGTCGACGTTACGGAACAACGTCGGAAGACACGGAACGAGAGGCCCCGTCGCGTGACACTGAAAGTGGCCGAGACCGTGCACGGCGACTGGACCGTGCTGCGCATGCGCGGCGAGCTGGATCTGGTGTCGTCGCCTGCGATGCGCCAGTCCGTCCACGAGGCGGTCGCCGAGGGCCGCCACGACGTGGTGCTCGACCTCTCCGAGGTCCAGTTCTGCGATTCCAGCGGCGTCGGCGTACTGATCGCGGCCCGCCGCCTGATGCGCTCGTGCGGGGGCCGGCTGCGGCTGATCCTCCCGGCGCGGGGCGCGGAGGAGGGCTCGCACGTCAACCGGGTCATCTGCGCGCTCGGTGTACGCCGTCTCTTCGACGTCTACCCCGACCGGCGCGCAGCCGTCGACGACGGGGCCCGGCCGCTCCCGGTCTGAGGACCGGCGGGAACCGGGGCGCCGGTTCCCGCCGACAGGAGAACCGCTCGCCGTCAGGAGAACCGCTCCCGCAGCCGGTACTTCAGCACCTTCCGCAGGGTCTCGTTGCGCGGCAGCTCCGCGACCACCTCCAGCTGTTCCGGCAGCTTGTACACGGAGAGTCCCCGTTCCCGCAGGTAGCCGGTGATGTCCGGCAGGGTCAGCGGGGCGGCGCCCGCGGGCTGCTCCACGACCGCGCAGACCCGCTCGCCGCGCTCCGCGTCCGGGAGCCCGATCACCGCCACGTCCCCGACCTCCGGGTGTCCGTGCAGCAGGTCCTCCAGCTCCTTGGCGGAGACGTTCTCGCCCTTGCGGATGATGATGTCCTTCAGCCGCCCGGTGAGCACCAGGTGCCCGCTCGGCTCGACGTGGCCGATGTCCCCGGTGATCAGGAACCCGTCGGCGTCGAAGGCGGCGGCCGTCGCCGCAGGGTCCAGATATCCCTTGCAGACGGCCTCCCCGCGCAACCGCACCTCGCCGTCCGTACCGTGCGGCAACGGCATGCCGGACTCGTCCGTGATCCGGATCTCCATGCCCGCGGGCGGGCGCCCCTCCGTCCCGGCGAGGTGTTCCGCCGTGTCGTCGGGGGCGCCCATCGTGATCATGGGGACCTCGGTCATGCCGTACCCATGGGTCAGCTGGACGCCCATCTCCCGCACCACCGCGTGGTACAGCTCCGGAGGCTTCGGCGCCCCGCCGCCCGCCAGCAGCCGCAGGGTGGGGACCGGCCCGCGGTCCGGGGTCCTGCGCTGCTCGGCCAGGAACATCGAGTAGAACGCCGTGGAACCGCCCGCGACCGTCACTCCGTGGCGCCGGTACTCCGCCAGCGCGTCCGGCATCGCGAAGTGCTCGAAGAGCACCGCCGGGAACCCGTAGAGCAGCAGCATCACCGCGTAGTCGGGCCCGCCGACATGGGCGAACGGGAACGCGATCGAGCCGATGTCGTCGGCCGACAGACGCAGCGCGTGGGCCAGGCAGGAGCCGCCCGCGATCAGGCTGCGGTCGGTGTGCAGGACCCCCTTCGGGTCGGAGGTGGTGCCCGAGGTCCAGTAGATCCAGCGGACCGCGGTCCCGTCGGCGGGCGGCGGGGGCAGTACGGCCGGATCGCCGTCCGGCAGCGACGCGTACACCTCGAAGACCAGTGGTACGGGCCCGGCCGCCGGTGCCGCCGCCGCGGCCGGCTCCGCCGTGACCGCTTCCGGCGTCGAGGTCCTTGCCGCGGCCAGCCGGTGCGCCATCGCCGTGTGGTCGAAGCCGCGCCAGGTGCCCGGTACGGCGAAGAAGCCGGCCTTCGACTCGCGCAGCGCGAACCCCGTCTCGCGGTCCCGGTGGAACGGGATGACGGGCGACTGCACGGCCCCGATCCGGGTCAGCGCGAACGACAGCAACACCGTCTCGATCCGGGTCGGCAGCTGCCAGACGACCACGCTCCCGGGGCGCACCCCCATCCCCCAGAGCCCGGCCGCGACCCGTTCGCCGCGGGCCCGCAGCTCCCCGAAGGTCAGCGTGCGGTCGTCCTGGATCAGGAACGGGCGGTCCGGCGTCAGGGCGGCCCGTCGCTCGACGAGCTCCCAGAAAGTGCCCGACGTGCCCAGCGCGTGTGCGGTCTCGTCCACGGCGAACCCCTCAAAAGCTGACGGATAGTCAGATCGTGCGGAGAGCGTAGAGCGCCGCGCCTTGTCGGTCCAGGGGTGCGGGGCTAGCCTGAGTCCGGAGCTGGATCTGACGGGTCATCAGAAATGAATAAGCGTCCACCGGGGACGGAACGGGGCCGCGGGGGACCGGAGGAGACCCCGTCGGGGACGCGAAGCGCCCGCAGGGGACGGACAGGGGACACCGTGAAGGAGAAGGGGACACCATGACGGAACTGCCTCGGATCGTCAGCGTCGACGACCACGTGATCGAGCCGCCGCACCTCTTCTCCACCTGGCTGCCCGCCAAGTACCGCGAGCGCGGCCCGCAGCCGCTCACCGCGGGCATCGGGGAACTGGCCTACGTCGGCGGCAAGTACGTCATCACGATGGACCCGGACGGGCCGCCCACGGACTGGTGGATCTACGAGGACCTGAAGTTCCCGTACAAGCGGAACATCGCCGCCGTCGGCTTCGACCGCGACGACATGACGCTGGAGGGCATCACCCGGGCCGAGATGCGGCCCGGCTGCTGGGACCCCGCCGAGCGCCTCAAGGACATGGACCTCAACCACGTCGAGGCGAGCCTGTGCTTCCCCACCTTCCCGCGCTTCTGCGGCCAGACCTTCGCCGAGGCGCGGGACAGGGAAGTAGCGCTCGCCTGTGTCCGCGCCTACAACGACTGGATGGTCGAGGAGTGGTGCGGCGACAGCGGCGGACGGCTCGTCCCGCTCTGCATCATCCCGCTCTGGGACATCGACCTGGCGGTCGCGGAGATCCACCGGAACGCGGCGCGCGGGGTGCGCGCGGTGACGTTCTCCGAGATCCCCACCCATCTCGGCCTGCCGTCGATCCACACCGGCTACTGGGACCCGTTCTTCGCCGCGTGCCAGGAGACCGGCACGGTCGTCAACATGCACATCGGGTCCAGCTCGCAGATGCCCGCCGCCTCCCCGGACGCCCCGCCCGCCGTCCAGGCCAGCCTCTCCTTCAACAACGCCATGGCCTCGATGATGGACTTCCTGTTCAGCGGGGTCCTGGTGCGCTTCCCGCAGCTGAAACTCGCCTACAGCGAGGGCCAGATGGGCTGGATCCCGTACGCCCTGGAACGCGCCGACGACGTCTGGGAGGAGCACCGGGCCTGGGGCGGGGTGCGCGACCTGATCCCCGAGCCGCCGTCCACGTACTACTACCGGCAGATCTTCTGCTGCTTCTTCCGGGACAAGCACGGGGTCGCCTCGCTCGACGTCGTCGGACGGGACAACGCCACCTTCGAGACCGACTACCCGCACGTCGACTCGACGTTCCCGCACACCAAGGAGGTCGCGCTCGACCACGTCAAGGGGCTGGACGACGAGACGGTCTACAAACTGATGCGTGGAAACGCGATCCGGATGCTCGGCCTCGACCTCGACCGCCGCCCGGCCCCGAACGGCCGTACCGGTCAGGGAGCGTAGGCGCGCGATGGATCTCGCGTACACGGAGGCGGAGGAGGAGTTCCGGGCGCGGCTGCGCGCGTGGCTGGCCACCGTACTGCCCGCGCTGCCCGCGAAGCCCGCCCCCGACGACTGGCCGGGGCGGCGCGCGTACGACACCGCCTGGCAGCGGATGCTGTACGACGCCGGCTACGCAGGCCTGCACTGGCCCGTCGACGCGGGCGGGCAGGGTGCCACCCCGACCCAGCACCTGATCTTCCTGGAGGAGACGGAGAAGGCCGGCGCCCCGTACGTCGGCGCCAACTTCGTCGGACTGTTGCACGCCGGGCCCACCGTCGCCGCCGAGGGAACCGCCGAACAGCGGGCGCGCTGGCTGCCCCCCGTACTGCGCGGCGACGAGATCTGGTGCCAGGGGTTCAGCGAGCCCGACGCCGGATCGGACCTCGCCGCGCTGCGGACCCGGGCGATGCGCGACGGCGACCACTACGTGGTGAGCGGCAGCAAGATCTGGACCTCGCACGCGGAGGTCGCCGACTGGTGCGAACTGCTGGTGCGCACCGACCCCGCGGCCCCCCGGCACCGGGGCATCACCTGGCTCGCCATGAGGATGGACACCCCGGGCGTCACCGTCCGCCCGCTGCGCACCCTCGCCGGGTCCACCGAGTTCGCGGAGATGTTCCTCGACGAGGTGCGCGTGCCGGTCTCCCACCGGGTCGGCGCGGAGAACGACGGCTGGCGGGTCACCATGGTCACGCTCTCCTTCGAACGCGGCACGGCCTTCGTCGGAGAGGTCGTCGCCTGCCGCCGCACCCTGGCCGCCCTGGCCGCCCGAGCACAGGCCGACGGACGCTGGGACGACCCGGTGCTGCGCCGACGACTGGGCAGGCTGAACGCCGAGTTCCGGGCGCTGTGGCGGCTCACCCAGTGGAACGTGAGCGAGGCGTCGGGGCCGGGCCCCGGCGGGCGCGGCAAGGGCGCGTCCGGCACGGGCGGCGTACCCGGCACCGGGGGCTCGGTCTTCAAACTGCGTTACTCGCACGCCCGCCAGGAGCTGTACGAGACGGCCGCCGAGGTGCTCGGCGCGGACGCCGCCGATCTGGACCGGGAATGGGTCCTGGACCGGCTCTCCTCGCTCTCGTACACGATCGCCGCGGGCACCTCGCAGATCCAGCGGAACATCGTCGCCGAGCGGATACTCGGCCTGCCGAAGGGGCGCTGAACCGGCCATGGACTTCCAGCTCTCGGACGACCAGCGGGCCCTGCGCTCGGGGACAGGGGACATCCTCGCCGGGCGCTTCGGCAGGGACCGGATGCGGGCGGCCCTCGACGCGGGCACAGCGGTG
This sequence comes from Streptomyces sp. CB01580, assembly GCF_001905795.1. Taxonomy (GTDB): domain Bacteria; phylum Actinomycetota; class Actinomycetes; order Streptomycetales; family Streptomycetaceae; genus Streptomyces. The sequence continues at coordinate 132,600 of NZ_LIXJ01000009.1, read as the reverse complement.
GACCGCGGGCTGTGGCGGGAGCTCGGCGAGGCGGGGTTCTTCGCACTGCGGCTGCCGGAGGCGGAGGGCGGCGCCGGGCTCGGGCTGCCCGAGGCGGTCCTCCTCTTCGAGGAGGCCGGGCGGGCGCTGTTGCCGGGGCCGCTGATCGCCACGCACCTCGCGGCGGGGGCCGTGAAGGGCGCGGCGGAGGGGACGGCGGTGGTCGCCGTGCTGGAGCCGGGCCGGCCGGTGGAACACCTGGGGGACGCGGACGCGCTGCTGGTGCTCGGCCCGGAGGACGTGGGGGCGCGGGCGCCGGAGCGGGCGTCGGAGTCGGGCCCGGAGCGGGCGTACGCCGTGACGGGCGGGGAACTGCGGGGCCTCGTGGGCGGGGCCGCCGAGCCCGTACGGTCGATCGACCCGTTCACCCCGCTGTGGCGGATCACCGCCCCCGCCGGAGCGTCCCACGAGCGGCTGTCCGGTGAGCTGTTGTCCGGCCGGACGGCCCGGTGGCGTGACGAGGGCGCTCTGCTCGCCGCCGCCGAACAGCTCGGCAGCGCCGCCCGCACGACCGAGATGGCTGTTCAACACGCCGGTGGACGCGAGCAGTTCGGCGCCCCGATCGGATCGTTCCAGGCGGTCAAACACCTGTGCGCCGACATGCTGGTCCGGGCCGAGTTGGCGCGCTGCGCCGTCTACGCGGCGGCCGTGACCGCGGACCCCGTCGAGATCGCCGGCGCCAAGCTGCTCGCCGACGAGGCGGCGGTCCGCAACGCCCGCGACTGCCTCCAGGTGCACGGCGGCATGGGCTTCACCTGGGAGGCGGACGTCCACCTGCACCTCAAGCGGGCCTGGCTGCGCTCCGGCCGGTGGATCGGGGCGGCGGCGGCCGAGGAACGACTCGCGTCGGATCTGCGTGGAGGCGCCGGGATACCGCGCTGAGACCGGCGCCGGGGTTCCGCAACGGGGCCGGCGCGGGGGTGCGTCGCCGACGCCGGCTTCGGACTTGTGCTGAAACTGTCTCGGATCCGTGTCCGGTCCGGTCGGGACTCGTGTCGGGCGGTTCGAATCCGTGCTCGAGTCGGTCGGGTTCCGTGAAGAATTCCCGCCCGCAGATATGTGCGAACGCGGTTGGCGGAGAGGTGACGGAGGGGCCCCGGGGCCTCACGGTACGGAGTCACGCGGTGCATTCGGCCGCCTCGGGAGCGAGGCCCGTGCCCGCGGGTGGATTCGTCACGGGGCGGAGTCGGCGGTCACCTCGGGTACTCTCCGTGGGGTGCGAGAGGTTCTGGGGCCGGGTGTACCGGACGATCCGGGAGTTGCCCGCGTGGCGGCTCCGGACCGGAGGGGGCGGTCGGCCCGCATTCCGGGTGGTGACACCGGTCCCGCCCGGGAGATTCCCGAGACCTCCACGCGCTTCTGTTCGACTCCCCGCAATGTGCGTCGCACAGTATGTACCACGCGTACTCCTTCGCGCTGGAATATGCCCGAAGCGCTTGTTGCGGTGACTGTACGTCAACCATGCTGTCGCGTACGGGAATCACGTTCCGTGACCCCGAGGAGGCGCGAGGCGATGTGTCCGCCGGTTCGGATGGTGTGAGCGGTGCAGGTGCTTCAGGTTCAGCTGGAGGTCGGTCCGGATCCCGCAGAGGTCGGGCGGGCACGCAGATGGGCGCGGTCGAGACTGATCGGGTCGGGGATGAGGGGTGACGAGCCGCTGGCCGAGACCCTCATCCTGCTGATCTCGGAGCTCGTCACGAACGCGGTGGTCCATACGGGCTGCCCGGCCGTGCTGCGCATGCTGTTCGGCTGCGCGAGCGGGGCCGGCTCCGGGACGGTACGGGTCGAGGTGGCCGACGCCAGTTGCCGCCCGCCGCAGCAGCGCCACGCGCTGGGCGAGGACACCGGTGGCCGCGGACTGGAACTGGTCGACGGCCTCGCCGACCGCTGGGGCTGGCAGCCGGAGGGCGCGGGCAAGCGCATCTGGTGCGAGGTCGACCGGGAACCCCCGCTGGTCCAGGTCGTCCCCCTGCACCCGGGCGGCCAGGCGCTCCGGACCCCCTCGGGGGCGAAGGACACCCACGCGGCGCCCGGCGCACACACACGCGCGGTCCATGGCACGTCGTGCGTGGGCGGTACGCCCTGCGCGGGCGGTTCCTCGTGCGTGGGCGGCGTCGGCGGCACGGGGAGCGCGGACCGCAAGGCGTACGAGTCCCCGCGCGCTGTCACACGACGTGCATAAAGGTTAAAGCAGTGGCCCCGAGGGGCGGTTGGGGCCGAGCGGAGCCTTTCGGGCCGCGCCGGGTCCGGGGCCCGAGGGGCCCGGGTCACAGCACGGCGACCGGGGCGACCGGGGTGCCGGTGGCGCCGACGAACGGTTCGGGCATCGCCGACAGCAGGAAGGCGTAGCGCTTCTCCTGCGCACAGGCCGTGGACAGTGTCTCCAGGTTCCAGTTCTGGCCCTGGAGCATGCCCATCTCGACCAGGTCCAGCGCGTGCACGCCCAGCCACAGGTCCTCGATCTCGGGCGGGAAGATCTCGAAGGTCAGGGTGTCGTTGGCGACCGCCGCCACGTCGCGCGCGCGGAACCACTCGGGTGTGCGTATCGAGAGGCCGGGGGAGGGGTAGGCGTACGCGGGCCTGTCACCCGCCAGATAGACCCGCACCTGCCCCGTCCGTACGAGGACGATGTCGCCGGAACGGACCCGGACCCCGGCCAGGTCCTCCGCCGCGTCCAGGTCCTCGGGAGTGACGGCGTGGTCGCCGGGCAGCCGGTCCACGCCGTGCGCGCGGGCCACGTCGAGGAGGATTCCGCGCGAGACGAGGTGCGGCACCTTGTCGATGCCGCTGAACCGCGCACCCTCGTGCGCGGTGATCGTGTCGGCCGGGCGGCCGTTGTAGATCCTCCCGGAGTGCGAGACGTGGGTGAGGGCGTCCCAGTGGGTGGCCGTCTGGAGGCTCAGCACGGCCGAGTCGTCGCTGGTGGCGACGGTGCCGGGGCCGAAGAGCTCCTGGTTGATCTGGACCATGGTGTGCAGCGGGTTGATCCTCCCGGGGACCAGACCGCTCTGCACGCCGTCCTGTTGGAGGGGGAGCGCGAGCGGGACGCGTCTCCCGGAGCGGACCGTGGCGGCGGCGTCCCGTACGACGGAGTCGGTGATCAGGTTGAGCGTCCCGATCTCGTCGTCGGCGCCCCAACGGCCCCAGTTGTTCACGCGCTTGGCGATGTCGTGGAACTCCTCCGGCAGTGACACGGCGCCTCCCCAGGGCTTGTGTTCGCGGACCTGATGGCCCATAAAATCTAACGGTCCGTCAGAAATCGCGGGAAGGGGCCGGGCATGGGGAACTTCTTGGCAGGCAAAGTGGTGGCCGTGACGGGTGCCGGTCGCGGCATCGGACGGGCGGTCGCGATCGCGGCGGCGGCCGAGGGCGCCCGGGTCGTCGTCAACGACTACGGCGTCTCCGTCGACGGCGGCGAGCCGAGCAGCGAGGTGGCCGAGTCCGTCGTCAAGGAGATCGAGGCGGCGGGCGGGCAGGCGGTGGCCGTCGCCGACGACATCTCCACGATGGCGGGCGGGCAGCGGATCGTGGACACGGCGCTCGCGCGGTACGGCCGGATCGACGGGGTCGTGTGCGTGGCCGGCATCCTGCGCGAACGGATGCTGTTCAACATGTCCGAGGAGGAGTGGGACCCGGTCGTCGCCACCCATCTCAAGGGCACCTTCACCGTCTTCAGGGCCGCGTCGGCGGTCATGCGCAAGCAGGACGGCGGCGGCACGCTCATCGGATTCACCAGCGGCAACCACCAGGGCAGCGTCGCCCAGGCCAACTACAGCGCCGCGAAGGGCGGGATCATCTCGCTGGTACGGAGCGCGGCCCTCGGTCTGCACAAGTACGGCGTCACGGCGAACGCCGTCGCCCCGGTCGCCCGCACCCGGATGTCCGCCAACGTGCCCATGGAGCTCAAGGAGATCGGCGAGCCGGAGGACGTGGCGGCGCTCGTCGTCTACCTGCTCAGCGACCGGGCCCGCAAGGAGCGGATCACCGGCCAGGTGTACACCGTCGCCGGGCCGAAGATCGCGGTCTGGGCACAGCCGAGGGAGCTGCGCGCCGGGTACGCGGAGGGCCCGTGGACCCCGGAACGGATCGCCGACTTCCTGCCGGGGACGGTGGGCACCGACCCCATGCCCATGCTCGCGCAGCTGGAGGAGATGGCAGCGGCGGCGGCTGCCAAGGCCCGGCCGAACGCCTGACGGGGACCTTCCAGGACGTCCCGCGGGACCCCGCTTCCGCGGGCGTTCCCCGGTGCGGACCGTACCGACGCGGATCCCACCGAAGCGCCGTCCGGCCCCGGTGCGCGGGGCGCCGGGCGGCCCCCTCGCTCCGTACCCGTACGCAGGAGGCAACGTGGACTTCACCCTCGGCCCGGACGACACCGCCTTCCGCGCGGAGGCCCGCGCCTGGCTGGACGAACACCTCGTCGACGCGTACGCGGCGGCGGCCGGCACCGGTGGGCCGGGCAGCGAGCACGAGAGCGTCGGTGTCCGCCGTGCCTGGGAAGGCGAACTCGGGCGCGGCGGCTGGATCGGCCTCGGCTGGCCCGACGGCGAAGGCGACGAAGACGGGGACGGCCGCAGGGACGGCGGCGGGTACGGGAACCGGCGGGCGAGCCTGACCCAGCAGGTCGTCTGGGCGGAGGAGTACGCCCGCGCCGCCGCACCCGCCCGGGTCGGCCACATCGGTGAGAACCTCCTGGCCCCGACGTTGATCGCCCACGGCACCCCCGAGCAGCGGCGGCGCTTCCTGCCCGCCGTCGCGCGCGGCGAGGAGCTGTGGTGCCAGGGCTACAGCGAGCCCGGCGCCGGATCCGACCTCGCCGGGATACGGACCAGCGCCGTCCCCGACCCCGCACGCGGCGGCCACCGCGTGACCGGGCAGAAGATCTGGACGTCGCTCGCCCGGGAGGCCGACTGGTGCTTCGTGCTGGCCCGCACGGAGCCCGGCTCCCGGCGCCATCACGGCCTGTCGTTCCTGCTCGTGCCGATGGACCAGCCGGGCCGGATCGAGGTGCGGCCGATCCGCCAGATGTCGGGCACCAGCGAGTTCAACGAGGTCTTCTTCGACGGGGCGCACGCCGAGGAGTGCGTCGGCGGCGAGGGCAACGGCTGGACCGTCGCCATGGGACTGCTGGCCCTGGAGCGCGGCGTCTCCACGCTCGTCCAGCAGATCGGATTCGCCGCCGAGCTCGAACGGGTGGTGCGGGGCGCCGTGACCACCGGAGCCGTCACCGACCCGGTGCTGCGCGACAGCCTCGTCCGGCAGTGGGCGGAGCTCAAGGTCATGCGCTGGAACGCCCTGTGCACCCTGGGAGCCGTCGGCGACCCCGGCGCGCCCAGCGTGGCGAAGCTGCTGTGGGGCGGCTGGCATCAGCGCCTGGGCGAACTCGCCGTACGGATCAGGGGCGCGGCCGGGGCCGTCGGCCCGTACGACTGGACGCCGGACGTCCCGTACGAACTCGACGAGACGCAGCGGCTGTTCCTGTTCACCCGGTCCGACACCATCTACGGCGGCTCGGACGAGATCCAGCGGAACATCATCGCCGAGCGGGTGCTCGGCCTACCGAGGGAGTCGGGATGAGAGGCGTCGTCTTCGACGGCAGTCGCACCGAGGTCGTCGACGATCTGGAGATACGGGAGCCGGGGCCGGGCGAGGTGCTGGTGGCGGTGGCCGCGGCCGGGCTGTGCCACAGCGACCTGTCGGTGGTCGACGGGACGATCCCGTTCCCGTCGCCGGTGGTGCTGGGGCACGAGGGCGCGGGCGTGGTCGAGGCGGTCGGCGCGGGCGTCGGCCACGTGGCGCCCGGCGACCACGTGGCCCTGTCGACGCTGGCCAACTGCGGGGCGTGCGCGCAGTGCGACCGGGGCCGGCCGACGATGTGCCGCAAGGCGATCGGTATGCCGGGGCGGCCGTTCTCCCGGCGGGGCGAGTCGCTGTACCAGTTCGCCTCCAACTCGGCCTTCGCGGAACGGACCCTGGTCAAGGCCGTGCAGGCCGTGAAGATCCCGGCCGATCTGCCGTTCACCTCGGCGGCCCTGATCGGCTGCGGGGTGCTGACCGGGGTCGGGGCCGTGCTCAACCGGGCGAAGGTCGACCGCGGCGACACGGTGGTGGTGATCGGCACCGGCGGCATCGGGCTCAACGTGATCCAGGGGGCCCGGATCGCGGGCGCCCTGACGATCGTCGCGATCGACGCCAACCCGGCGAAGGAGGCGGTGGCCCGGCGCTTCGGCGCCACGCACTTCCTGACCTCGGCGTCGCCCGACGGCGTACGGGAGATCCTGCCGCACGGCGCCGACCACGCCTTCGAATGCGTGGGCCGTACGGAACTGATCCGCACCGCGATCGACCTGCTGGACCGGCATGGGCAGGCGGTCCTGCTGGGGGTTCCGGCGGCGACGGCGGAGGCGTCGTTCCTCGTCTCGTCGATGTACCTGGACAAGTCGATCCTGGGATGCCGCTACGGATCCTCGCGCCCGCAGCGGGACATCGCGCTGTACGCCGAGCTGTACCGGGAGGGCAGGCTGCTGCTGGACGAACTCGTCACCGAGACCTACCCGGTGGAGGACTTCGCCAAGGCGGCGGACGACGCGCACCACGGCCGGGTGGCCCGGGGGGTGCTGGTCTTCTGAACCCGGTGGCCCGGACGAGGCGGACCTCGGCTCCGTCCCGCGCGGCCCGGTTCCGGGTCCGGGTCCTGTCGGGCCTGGGTCCGGTCCGGTTCTGCCGGTCCCGTCAGTCCCGTCAGTCCCGTCAGTCCCGTGCGGCCCGGTCCCGGAACGTGCGCCGGTACGCGCTGGGGGAGACCCCCAGTACCGCCTGGAGGTGCTGTCGCAGCGAGGTGGCCGTGCCGAAGCCCGCGTCGCGCGCCACCTGGTCGATCGACAGATCCGTCGACTCCAGCAACTGTCGTGCGCGCTCGACCCGTTGACGGGTCAGCCACTGCACGGGGCTGACCCCGACCTCCTCCCGGAAGCGGCGGGTGAACGTCCGCACGCTCATCGACTCCTGCCGCGCCATGTCGCGGAGCTGGATCGGGTGCTCCAGCCGGCCGAGTGCCCAGGCGCGGGCGGTGGTGGTGGTCGCCAGCCGCGCCTCCGGCACGGGCCGTTGGATGTACTGCGCCTGCCCGCCGTCCCGGTGCGGTGGTACGACGGTACGGCGGGCGACGTCGTTGGCGACGGCGGTGCCGTGGTCGCGGCGCACGATGTGCAGGCACAGGTCGATCCCGGCGGCGACCCCGGCGGAGGTCAGAACGTCCCCGTCGTCGATGAACAGGACGTCCGGGTCGACCCGGACGTCCGGGAACAGCCGCTGGAAGTGGTCGGCGGAGGACCAGTGGGTGGTGGCCGGCCGCCCGTCCAGGTATCCGGCCGCCGCCAGCACGTAACTGCCCGTACAGATCGAGACCATCCGCGTGCCCGGCCTGATGTACGCGAACGCGGCGGCCAGTTCGTCGGTGAGCCTGCCCTGTGTGTACACGGGGCCCAGCTCGTAACTGGCCGGGATCACCACCGTGTCGGCCGTGGCCAGGGTCTCGGGGCCGCGTTCGACGGTGATCGTGAAGTCCGCGTCCGTACGGACCGGGCCCGGCGGGCGGACGGAACAGGTCACGACTTCGTAGAGCTTGCGGCCCTTGTCGAGCGGCTCGGAACCGATCGAGCGACCGAAGATCCTTTGCGGGATGCCCAGCTCGAAGGGGAGCAGCCCGTCGAGGGCCAGGACGACGACTCGGTGCGGCATGGACGGACTCCCTTCGACTCTAGCTGGTATAGACCACAAGTTGATGCATGTCACTCCCGTGAAGGCAAAGTCGGCGGGTCGCCCGCGCATTCCCGCCGCGGGTCATCCGTTCAAGCCTGCCGCGGGTCGTCCGAGCGCTCCCGCCGAGGTGCCTTCGGTGTCCGAGGCGTCCGAGGCGTCTGAGACGTCCGAGGTGTCCGAGGTGTCCGCGAGTGTGCCGTCCGGTTCGTCCCTCGGCCCGGCTGCCGACCCGGCCGATTCGGCGGCCCGAGCGGATCGGGCGAGGATGGAGCGGATCGGATGGGGGCGGTACGGACGATGTCGATGGTGTCGCGGGTGATGGCGGCGGGCGCGGCGGTGCTGACCGTCGCCGCCGGGCTCGGGGTCGGGGCGGTGGCCGAGGGCGACATCGCCAAGTACGCCGGGGACGCGCTCTACACCGTCCTGATCTGCACCTTGGTACTCGTGGGCGCGCCCCGCACCCGGCCCCTCGCCGCGGCCGGCATCGGGCTCGCGGTGAGCTGGGCGGTCGAACTGCTGCAACTGACCGGGCTTCCCGCGGACCTCTCCCGGCGCAGCGCGGTGGCACGTCTGGTGCTCGGATCCACCTTCAACGCGCCGGATCTGGTCTGGTACGCGGTCGGCGCCGGGGCCGCCTGGGCCGTGGCGGCGTCGGTCGATCGCCTTGCGCGCTCGGCGCGTTCCGCCCGCTCGGCCTGATCCGTGCGTTCCGCCCGCCCCGTTTCTTCTATCGACCCTGCGCGTCCTGCTTGGCACGGAGGCGCTCCTCGGACTTCTGCATCTCGATGACCTCGAAAATGTGCGCGGTGGTCTGCCTGCGGGTGCTGCCGCTGACACAGAGCGCCGTACCCGCGACGGCCGGAGGCACGGACAGCGCGAAGATGAGCATCAGTTCGGGCCAGTCGCGCTCGGGACCGCACCGCGATGAGGTGTTCTGGAAGGAGGAGTCCGCGACCGGGGAATCGCATTCCAGGGTGCCCGTACGGCTGTGCACGGTGTAGGGGGCCAGCAGCAGATAGCCCAGCCAGATCAACAGCCCGGTCGCGACGGCCAGCAGACCCAGGCCCCAGCCGATGAGCGTCCCGGAGCGGCGGTCGAAGTCCTGGCGGACGGCCCAGTGCATGACGGTTCCCTTCCCCTGTGGGCATGACTGACGAGCCTCGGCGGAACTGACGCATGCGCCTTCGAGGGTGTGGCGGACGGCAGTTCGAAGCCACGGCCCAGTGATCCTACGCACGGGTGGGCCCGCCGGGTTCCGCTGGCGCCGGGAGCGGCAGCGGCCCCGGAGCGTTCACGAGGCGGCGGCTGATGGGTGGGCGGAGCGGAGTCCGGCGGGAGAGGCATGCGGCCGGTGTGGAGCGCGGCATGGCCCGATCCTTTCGAACGATGTCCCTCCGGCCAGTGGCCCGGCCCGGGAGGCGGCCCCGATCCTGACGAATGTGACCCAGACGACCGACAGCACCACCGAGGCCGGGGGCGACGGCCGCGAGCCCGACCCCACGACCACCGGGCGTCCTTCCCCGCCAGGCGCCGACCCCACCACTCGCTCACGCGCTCGCCGCGTCCGCCGTGTCCATCGCGCCTGGATCGTCGCCGCCGTCACCTTCGTGACGATCATCGGCGGAGCCGCCTTCAACTCCCTCCCCGGTCTCCTCATCGACCCGCTCCACACGGAGTTCGGCTGGTCGCGCGGGGAGATCGGGCTCGCCGTCTCCATCGACATGGCGCTGTACGGGCTCACGGCACCGTTCGCCGCCGCGATGATGGACCGTTTCGGCATCCGCAGGGTGGTCGTCGTCGCGCTCGGCGCGGTGGCGGCCGGGGCACTGGCCAGCGTCTGGATGACCGCCTCCTGGCAACTGATGATCTACTGGGGGCTGCTCGTCGGCCTCGGCACCGGCTCGATGGCGCTGGCGTTCTCCGCGACCGTCACCAACCGGTGGTTCGTCGCCCGGCGCGGCCTGGTCACCGGCATCCTCACCGCGGCGGGCGCCTCCGGTCAGCTGATCTTCCTGCCGCTGTGCGCCTGGATCGTCGCCGAGCACGGCTGGCGCCCCGCCTCGGTGACCGTGGCGCTCGCCGCCCTGGTCGTCGTCCCGTTCGTCTGGCTCCTGCTGCACGACCATCCGGCCGACGCGGGCCTCGCCCCGTACGGCGGCGCGTACACACCCAAGCCCGCGCCCGCGCGCGGGGCGGCGCGGCGAACGCTGCGCGTGCTGTTCGACGCGGCGCGCACCGGCCCGTTCTGGCTGCTCGCCGGTACGTTCGCGATCTGCGGGGCCTCGACCAACGGCCTGATCCGCACGCACTTCGTGCCCTCGGCCCACGACCACGGCATGCCCATCACCGCCGCGGCCTCGCTGCTCGCCGTCATCGGGGTCTTCGACGTCATCGGCACGGTCTTCTCCGGCTGGCTCACCGACCGCTTCGACGCCCGCCGCCTCCTCGCCGTCTACTACGCGCTGCGCGGCGTCTCGCTGCTCTTCCTGCCGATGCTGATGGCGCCGGAGGTGCACCCGCCCATGATCTTCTTCATCGTCTTCTACGGTCTGGACTGGGTCGCCACCGTCCCGCCGACGCTCGCCCTGTGCCGCGAGCAGTACGGGGAGGACAGCGCCATCGTCTTCGGCTGGGTCCTCGCCTCCCACCAGGTGGGCGCGGCGGTGGTGGCGTTCCTGGGCGGCGTGGCGCGCGACGTGTTCGGCTCGTACGACGTGGTCTGGTACGCGTCGGGGGCGCTGTGCGCGATGGCGGCCCTGATGGCCCTGGTCATCCGGCGCCGCCGCGAGCCGTCGGGGGCGGGTGGGGGCGCGGTCGCCGGCTGAACCGTACGAGGGATGATCGGCAGGTGGCCGGAGCACCAGGCTCGGGCACTCGACGCGCCGTCGGGGGTCGCAACGGACTCCTTGCCGTGCGCACGGGACCACGACATCGGCGAGGTGGGGCTGTGGGAATGGTCGTGCGGCTGTGGGCGGCCGGAGAGATGCCGTACGGCGACGCGCTGTACCGGCCGGACGACACCGGCCTGGAGGTGCATGTGGAGGGGCCCGGGGCCTACCACCCGGACGCCGGCCAACCGATCCCCTTCCGCCTCGGAGGGCCGGTCGACGTGGCCCGGCTCATCGAGGAGAGCGGCACCACCGAGGTGGACCCCCACTTCGAGAGCCCGCTGCCGGACGGAACGGGATGGATGTGCGGCGGCGGGAGCGGGATGGGAAACGTCGGGTACCTCGCCCGTCTCGGCAGCGACCACTCCCTGCGGTGGGTGGCCATGATGTGGAACTCCAACCCCTTCGTGGGGGTGCGCCACGAGGGATCGACCGCCGTCTTCACCAACGACTGGGGGAACTGCCTGACCCTCGACCTCGGCGATCCCGCTCTTGCCTGAGCCTGTAGGCACGCCTACGAGCGGCCGGAGAACCGGTCACCGGCTGAACGACTCGAACCGCCCGAACCGCCCCCGGTGGAACAACAGCGGACCGTCCGCGTCCGCTGAGTTCGGTGTTCCCGAGGCACCCAGGGCCTCCACCCGGCCCACCACGATCAGATGGTCGCCCCCGGTGTGGACGGCGTGGATGCGGCAGTCGATCCAGGCCGGTACGCCGTCCAGCAGCGGCGAACCGGTCACCGGGGCCGCCTCGTACGCCACCCCCGCGAACTTGTCGGCCCCGCTCACCGCGAAGCTCCGGCACAACGCCTCCTGACTCGCCCCGAGCACGTTGACGCAGAAGGCCCCGGCGCGGGCGATGCGCGGCCAGGTCGTCGACGTACGGGCCACCATGAACGCGACCAGCGGCGGGTCGAGGGAGAGCGACGCGAACGACTGGCACGCGAAGCCCGCGGCACTCCCCGGGGCGCCGTCGCCGTCGCCCGGGTCGTGCGCGGTGACGAGGGTGACCCCGCTGGCGAAGTGACCCAGCACCCGGCGGAATTCCGCCGGGTCGACGGGGGCCCGTTCGTCCTCCGTGACAGCCCGCAGATCCGGGCGCGGCAGCGGATCGACCGGCGCCGGCCCGGTACTGGTGGGGGCGCCGACGGACCTGAGGTACCGGACGGCGGTGGCGGCCATTCCTGCGTGTCCCATCACACTGCCATTGAAACTGACGAGCCGTCAGATCGGAAGAGTCGGGGCGACGAATCCGGGCGGGACGGCAGGACTACTCTCGTTCCGGAGACGCTTCGGAGAAGCTTCAAGCCGCGCCCGGAGCCGGTTCCGTCCCGCCTGGGGAGTGGCCGGGGGGCGAGTACGGCGGCACGGGCGCCCGGGGAGGGGGAACGCGTGTCGACGCGTATCGCGGGAGGCACGAGGCAGGCCGCTACGGCATGGACGATGTGGAGCGGTCGGCCGATCGGGGCGAGCGTGATCGCCCAGCTCGTGATGGTCATGGTGGCCGTGGAGATCGCGGGTTTCGTGGAGCTCGCCTTCCCGGCACCCGCCCCGCCGGACGACCCCGCGATCGTGCTGCTGATGATGCCGTTCCTGCTCTGCGGCGCCCCGTTCTTCCTGGTGGCGAGCCTGCTGGTGGTGCTTCCGACCGTTGCGGCGGCGCGTTGGGCGAGCGTCCGGTTCACCGGCCGCGAGGTGTGGTGGTGGGTCCCGGTGGCCGCGCTGGTCCCGGCCGCGGTGGGCACCGCCGTAGCCGGTATCGCCCTGCACCTGGCCCCGGGCCCACTGCTCCTGTGCTGGCCGGCGGGCGCGGCGCTACTGACGGTCACCGCACTCGTGGCCCGCGAGGTCGTGCTGCGGCGCCGTCGGTTGCGGGGCGTGCTCGGCTGGTGCGTGGTGGCCGTCGTGGCCGTGTACGGAGTCGGCGCGGGGCTGTACGGCACCGGACTGGTCACGGAGTACCGCCCGCCGAAGGTCGACGCCGCCCAACTGGCCGGAACATGGACCGACGGCGGGGGCGGCACGTTGCGCCTGGCCGCCGACGGCACGGCACACGCCGACGCGCTGACCGACCCCGAGGAGGCGTGGCCGGACCCGGCGAAGTCGGCCCCCGCGAAGCACCGTTGCTCGGGGCGGGGCACATGGAGCTACGAAGCCGGTGACTCCACGACCTGGGGGCAGCGCGTGCGGCTCCACATCGGTGGCTGTCCGGACTACGACGCAACCGGCGGGTGGCGGGTCGGCGGTACCCCGGATCGGATCGAGCTCAACTATGAGTACGGGGACCCGGATTCACCGGACTGGTACGCGCTGACCACGTACTGATGGCCCGCTGACCACTCGCCGCCCGACTGGTCAGCTGGTGGCGTACACCAGGAAGTCCGACCAGGTGGTGGGGGCGAGGGAGAGGTGGGGGCCGTTCGCATTTTTGGAGTCACGGACGTGGACGGTGTGGGGGGTAGTGGCGACCTCGACGCAGTCATTGGGGTTGCTGCTGTCGCTGTAGCTGCTCTTGAACCATGTCGGCTCGGAGGCATTCCCAGCAGAGGCGTTCTGGATCACTTTTCCTCCAGCACTCGTTGGTACAGGTCGGTTTGGTGATCCGCCTCGCCCCCCGGTGGGAGGGCGAGGCGCGGGTGCCGCGCAGATCAGTGCTTGGCGGCGTACGTCACGAAGTCGCTCCAGGCGCCGGGAGCGACGGTGAACAGCGGGCCCGGGACGTTCTTGGAGTCACGAACGTGGACGGTGTGAGGAGTGGTGGCGACCTCGACGCAGTCGTGACCGTTGCTGCTGTCGCTGTAGCTGCTCTTGAACCACGTCAGCTCGGAGCCGTTCCCGGTAGAGGCATTCCGGATCATGTTTCCTCCAGCATTCGCTTGATGAAAGTCAGCGACTCCCGCGCGCTGAGAGCCTCTGCTCGGATGATGCCATAGCGCAGTTCCAGGATCCGTAGCTGCTTCGGGCTGGAGATGGGACGCCCCCCGAACTCGTCATCGGCACGTCCAACTGCGGTGCCGTCCCCGAACTTCAGCACCCGGATCCGGCCGCTCGTCCCAGGGTGATTCCAGCAGGTGGTCGGCATCACCTGAATCTCTACGTTGCGCAACTGCCCCACCTCCAAGAGGTGTTCCAACTGCCTGCGCTGGACCATCTTGCCCCCGATGGGTCGCCTGAGCGTCGACTCTTCCTGGACAAAGCTCAGCTCGGGTGCGGGCGAGCGGTCGAAGATGGAACGTCGGGCCATCCGGGCGGCCAGCAGGCGCTCCAACTCGTCCTGAGAATAGGCGGGACGCCTCGTCATCAGAAGTGCCCGGGCACACTCCTCGGTCTGGAGCAGCCCGTGCAGGTTATGGCTGCCATACGACAGCAGCTCCACCGCCCGCGCCTCCATCCGAGCCAGATCCCGGATCTTCTTCGGGTACCGGACCTCCGCCACGTCCGCCTTCATGGCGGAGATCAGCCCGCCCGCGCTCAGGGTCCTGTCGGCCTTGTCCAGATACTCCGGGCGCGGAATCCGTTTGCCCGCCTCGACCTTGTAGACCTGGTCCTCGCCGTACCCGATCGCGAGGCCGAATTCGGCCGCCCGCATCCCCGCGGCTTCTCGGCGCAGCTTCAGCTGCCGCCCCACCGTGGCGACGACCGCCGCGCCGGACTCGTCGTCGGGATCGACCTCCCAACCGGGCTCGTCCGTATCGGTCCCGGACCGTTCCGTACCGTCCGCATCCACCCGCATTCGCGCCACCTCCACCATGGCCTCGTGTCGTCGTTATCGCGACGACCGTGTCTGTCCGTACGTCCACTCCGGACAGCCCCGACAGCTCCGGACAAGCGGCGGACAGTTACCGTACGCATTCGCCTGATCACTGTTCAGCGTAGAGCGGTGCGGCGAGGCTGAGTGATGTGAAACAAGAAATCACCCTCCCTCAACACGGCGGCGCTGTCCGTGCGTTCGCCGTACTGCTCTCGTCCACCCGCCGAGGTGCTCGGCTGGCCCGACTGCTCGCCACGGCGCAGTTGGACGAGTGGGGAGTCACGTCGCGGGCGGAGGCCGCAGCCCAGATCGTGGCCGAGCTGGCGGCCAACGCCATGGCCCACGGTCGGGTTCAGGGGAGGGACTTCCGGCTAGGGCTCGCCCTGTACGGCGGTGGCGCGGTGCTGCGCGTCGAGGTGAGCGACGCACGTGGCGAGTGCCTGCCGCCCGAGCCGGGGCACACGCTGGTACCGGACGCCGGCCGCGAGTCCGGGCGCGGGCTGCTGATCGTCGAGGCGCTGGCGGACCGTTGGGGCGTCAGCCCCGGGCCCGTGCCCTGCAAGACCGTCTGGGCTGAACTCGACCTCGACCCCGCGCCGTGACCGGGGTCAGGGCTGGGAGCAGGACCGGTCTCCCCACAAGGAATCTGCCGGCCTGGCCCTCGGGGCACCGAGGGATGTCTGAACGAATATCCGTGCGATCACGCTCTCGCCGTCCCGTCACACACTTGGATGACCCAAGCCAACTGAGCTGGAAATAAGCCTGGTTGTCGGGCATATGCTCGCCAAGCGAACACCCTCAGAGGCGCGACGTCCTCAAAAGGGCCGCAACACCGTCTTCCGGGCGCCTGCGGCTCGGGACCGTCCGCGACGCACCTCCAGACGGGCCGTCACTCACCTTTTCTCTCCGCCCAATACATAGACGCAAGTCGTCGGTGACCTGTGCGCCTCCACCGGGCCACGCTCTTCGATCGTTTCAAGCAACTCCAAGGAATCCGTATGGTCAGCTCGTCCCACGAGGCGATGCACCGCATCTTTCAGGAGTATCCCGGGCTCTTCTCCCGTGTCTCCGAGGTGCTGGGGATCTCGATCGGCTCCCCGGCCTCGGCCACAGTCATGCCCACGGACCTCACCGAGAACCGGCCACTCGAACGCCGGGTGGACACCCTGCTGCGGATCGACATGGAGGACGACGACGAGTCGTACCTCCTGGCGATCGAGGCTCAGGGGAAGAAGGACCCGGAGAAGCCGGTGAGCTGGATGTACTACCTGTCCTACTTGCAGGCCAAGTACAAACTGCCGCCCATGCTGCTGGTCGTCTGCCAGGACCGGGCCACCGCCGAATGGGCCGCTCAGCCGTACTCCGTCGGGTACCCGCAGGCGCCCGTACTCACCCTGCGCCCCCTTGTCGCGGGGCCGCACAACATGCCGGTGATCAAGGACGTGACCGAGGTTCGAAAAGACCTGGTACTGGCCACGCTGGCGGCGATCACACATGCAGGCGATCCGGACATCAATGTCATACTGAAAGCGCTGTCGACCGCTCTGCGGGATGTGCCGGAAACCATCGCTGACCCCATCGTCGAACTCACCGCACAGGGCCTGGGCAATCGTCCGGCCGCACAACAGTGGAGGAACCTGGTGGCCGTGGATCTTTCGTTCTACAAGTCCGCCCTCTCGGAAGAGATCCGGGACGAGGGCCGCGCTGAAGGTATCGCGCGGAGTGTCCTGCTTCTGCTGGGGCAGGCCGGTGTGGAGGTCTCGGACGAGGCCCGTGTGCGGATCCTGGGCTGCGGGGACGTCGAGACGCTGAGCCGTTGGCTGCTGCGGGCTCCGAACGCCTCCATCGTTGAGGACATCTTCGCCGGAGAGTAGTAAGCCGCAGGATCGGCGCCGGACCCCGGGGGCCTCACCGCCCCCGGTACTTCGGCGCCCGCCGTTCCATGAAGCCGGCCACGCCCTCGTTGGCGTCGTGCGTGGTCATGTTGATCTCCTGTGCCATGGCCTCCGCCGCGAAGGCCGTCGCCCGGTCGGACTCCAGCGAGGCGTTCACCAGCTGTTTCGTGAGGGCGATGGACCGGGTCGGGCCCTCGGCCAGCCGTTCGGCCCAGGCGCGGGCCGTAGCCGCCAGCTCCTCGTCCGGTACGACCCGGTTGACCAGGCCCAGGCGTTCGGCGTCCGTCGCCGGGAGTGAATCGCCGAAGAACATCAGCTCCTTTGCTCGTTGCGGTCCGATCAGGCGCGGCAGCAGATACGCGCCACCGCCGTCCGGTACGAGCCCGCGGCGTACGAACACCTCGATGAACTTCGCCGACTCGGCGGCCAGTACCAGATCGCAGGCGAACGCGAGATGGGCGCCGATGCCCGCCGCCGTGCCGTTGACCGCCGCGATCACCGGCTTCTCGCAGTCCAGGACCGCGGCGATCAGGCGTTGCGCACCGAGCCTGATCGTCCGTGCCACGTCCCCCGGAATCCGGTCGCCGGGCGCGCGGGTGCCCGGGGCGGAGGAGCCCGTCGCCGGGGAGCCGCGCAGGTCGGCACCCGCGCAGAAGCCGCGGCCGGTGGCCGTGAGGACGACCGCCCGGACCGCCGGGTCGGCGGAGGCGTCGGCGAGCAGGGCGATGACGCGTTCCCGCTGGTCCCAGGTGACGGCGTTCATCGCCTCGGGGCGGTTGAGCGTGATCCACGAGACGCCGTTGTCAGTGGTGTGGAGTACCAATGAATCGAGCGGGTCGGCCGGCGAGGTCGGACCGGTTCGTTCGGCGTGCTCGGCGTGCTCGGTGCGATCGGTGCGCTGATCGCGTTCGGTGTGCTCGGCGGTGTCTTCGGGGGAGGACGGCATGAGGCAGCTCCTTGGCAGGTGGTGGGGTCGTGCGCGGCGGCCCGGGTCGGAACGGTGGTCCGGGTGGTTGCGGCGGGCCGGGGCGGTTCGGTCGGGCTGCGGGGCGGTTCGGCGGGACCGAGGTGTCCTGTGGGGCCGACGCGCGCAGTCGGTTCGGGCGGCCCGACGAGGGTTTCGGTCCCGCGACCCGTCAGCGGCAGACGGCCAGCGCGTCCAGTGCCACCGCGCCCTGGCCCCGCCCCAGCACCATCAGCGGGTTGATGTCCAGTTCGGCGAGGTCGTCACCCAGTTCCAGCGCCATCCGCTGCACCCGCAGCACGACCTCCACGAGCGCGTCCACGTCCGCCGGCGGGCCGCCGCGCACCGCTTCCAGCAGGGCCCGGCCGCGCAGTTCGCCGAGCATCGACCTGGCCTGATCCTCGCCGAACGGTGGCACCCGTACGGCCGCGTCGTGCAGCACCTCGACGAGCACGCCGCCCAGCCCGACCGTGACCGTCGGTCCGAACAGCGGGTCCTGCGTGACGCCGACCATCATCTCGACGCCCCGCTCGATCATCTGGCAGACCAGGATGCCGTCCAGGTCGATGTCCTCGTAGCGCGCGATGTCGGTCAGCTCGCGGTACGCGTCGCGCACCTGGCTGGCCGAGGTCAGCCCGACCTTGACGAGGCCCAGTTCCGTCTTGTGGGCGAGCCGGGCCCCCGACGCCTTCATGACGACCGGGTAGCCGACCAGCCCCGCTGCTCGGACGGCCGCCGCCGCGCTGGTCACCAGCTGCTCGCGCGGCACCCGGATCCCGTACGCCCGCAGCAGCTGCTTCGCCGCGTGCTCGCTCAGCTGGTTGCCCGCGCGCAGCAGTCCCTGTGCCTTGCGGAAGGACGGCGACGGCGTGCGCGGCGCCTCGTCGAAGGGGGAGCGGTAGCGGGTGGTGAACCGGTGGTGGTCCAGATACGCCTTCACGGCGGTGACGCAGTTGCGGAACGTACGGAACGTGGCGACGCGGGAGGACCCGAGCAGCGTCGTGCGGTACGCGTCCTCGGTGCCGACGGGCGAGCCCCACACCACGCAGACCAGCTTGTCCGTGGCCTCCGCCGCGTCCACCAGGTCCTGCGCGAGTTTGTCGCTCATCGGCGGGAAGGGGCCGGTGATCGGACAGATCAGGACCCCTACGTCCGGGTCGGCGAGGATCGCGTCGATGATCTTCCGGCCCCGCCAGTCGCCGACCGGGTGCCCGCCGTTGTCGACCGGGTTCGCGACGTTCAGATAGCCGGGGATCCACTGGTGCAGCTCGCGCTGCCTCTCCTCGGAGAGCGTGGGCAGGTTCAGTCCCGCCCCGGTCGCCAGGTCCGAGAAGTGCGCGCCCGTGCCGCCGGAGATCGAATACACGACGACTCCGTCGGCCAGCGGCTTGCGGGCCCGGGCCAGCAGAGCGGCCGTGTCCTGGAGCTCGTCGAGCCCGTCCACCCGGATCACGCCGAACTGCCGCATCGCCGCGTCCACCACCTCGTCCGCGCCGGTCAGTTTGCCGGTGTGCGAGGCGGCCGTCCTGGCCCCCGTCTCCGTACGCCCCACCTTGACCGCCACCACCGGCACCCCGGCCCGTGCGGCCCGGTCCGCGGCCAGCAGAAAGGAGCGCCCGTCCTTGAGCCCCTCCACGTAGCAGGCGATGGCCCCGACCTCAGGGCGCTGTGAGAAGTACGAGATGAAGTCGGCGGTCTCCAGATCCGCCTCGTTGCCCGTGGGGGCCCAGTGCGAGAGCCGCACCCCCAGCTCCTGAAGGGTGTACACGGGGCGTCCCTGGTGACCCGACTGGGTGATCAGGGCGATCGCCGGTCCGTCCAGGTCGTCCCGGAACTTCTCGAAGGCGTTGAGGTTGGTGTTCGGCCCGAGCAGCCGCAGCCCGGACCGCTCCACCGCCTCGGCCAACCGTGCCTGGGCGGCGGCTCCCTCTTCGCCGGTCTCGGCGAACCCGGAGGCGAAGGCGACCGCGAACCTCACCTTGGACCGGGCGAGTTCTTCGATCACCGGGAGCGGATCGCCGACCAGCAGCACGGCCAGGTCGACCTGCTCCGGCAGATCCGCGACGGACGGGAAGCAGGGCCGTCCGAACACGGTCCTGCGGGTGGGGTGGACGGGATGCAGCCGGGCGCCGACCCGTTCGGCCCAGGCGATCAGCTGTCGGGTGATCCCCGTGTTGGGGCGTCCCTCGGCGTCGGAGGCGCCGACGACCGCCACGGACTCGGGCCGGAAGAACCGGTCCAGGTCCGGCACGGGCGCGTGCAGCGGTCGGCCGCTGACATCGAGATCGCCCTCCGCGGCGGCGGTCGCCATGCAGCGGACGGTGGCGTGCGGTTCCTCGCCGCAGGCCACCACCCGGGCGCGGAAGTCGGTGGTGAGGGTGCCGTGAGTCGATCCAAGCATCGTTTCCGCCCGCTTCTGCTCGAAGTCCGTCGGGTGCCTGTTTACGGTCAGCCAATAGCTGACACTCTGTCAGGTTACTGAACTGACGGCTCGTCAGGAATGGGTGTGCAGGCAATACGTGCAGGCGATGCGTGTGTGCAGGCGATGCATGCGGGCGATGCGTGTGTGCGGGCAATGCGTGCGGGCGGTGCGCGCGTGGAGTGGGGACGGCGTGCGGACCCTCCGGTCCGTGAGGGCCGGTCGGGGCCGATCCGGGGCGGTCCGGGGTGATCCCGTTCGGTCCGAGGCGGTTCTGGCCGGCTCGGTCTTCCGGTTCTGGCTCCGGCTCCGGCGTCCGGACGCGGCGTACAACCTCTGTGTGATCTTGAACGTCCAATGTGCAGGCCGGTTTTCATCGGCCGAACTCGCCTTCCACGGCCCACCTTTGGGAGAGAGAATGAGATCTGACGTCGCCCGGCGCACCACGCGCCTCGGGGCCCGTACCGCCGCCGCAGCGGCCACCGGCCTGCTGACCGCCGGACTGCTCGCCGTCGGAGCCGCGGTACCCGCGTCCGCCGACGAGCCGACCGGCCAGACCGACCAGTTGTGGATCAACGCGCCCATCGAACAGACCCTGCCGCTCGGTGGTGGTTCCGACGGCGAGCCGCAGAGCCGTTCGCTGAACATCGGGCTCTCCCACGACAACGACAACTTCGCCGTCACGGACGGCCGGCTCACGGTCGACATCTCCGGCATCGCCGGAGTGGCCGAGGTGACCTGGCCCGACAACTGCACCCCGAGCGGGACGACCGCCGTGTGCGGTGTCCCCGAGGTTCCGATCATCGGCGACGCCTACGGCCCGCAGGTCCACCTCACGGTGCGGGCCGCCGAAGGCGCGGCGGCCGGGGCGCACGGCCGGATCACCTACGCGGCTGTCGCCACCGGCGGGCCCACCGGCAGCCTGGAGGCCCCGCTCGACTCGTTCGAGACCACGCTCACCGTCGCCGGCGGGCCGGACCTGTCCCTCGGGAACGTCGCCCCGGTGAAGGGCGCCCAGCCGGGCAGCACGCACACCGTGCCGTTCACGCTCACCAACAAGGGCGACGACCGTTCCGAGGGCTTCACCGCCAGGCTGGTCGCCTCGTACGGGCTCGATCTCGTCACCCGGTACCCGGAGTGCACCTACCGGACCATCGGCGGTGACGACTACGCCCCGATGACCGAGGCCACCTGTACGTTCGACGAGGTCCTCGAACCGGGGGAGTCCTTCGCGCTGCCCGAGCCGATGCGGGTGGCCCTGGCCCCGCACGCGTACGACGAGCGCCTCGACATCAGCGTCGAGCCCGGCAACGGGGCCACCGACCTGGCGGAGGAGGACAACTACACCATCGCCTCCCTCGGCGCGGTGAACACCGCCGACTTCGAGGCGCGGGGTGCCCGCGTCGCGGGTGTCGCCGGTGAGACCGTGACCGCCGAACTCGGATTCCGCAACAACGGTCCGGCCTGGCTCGGCAATCTCGGCTCCGGCGACCCCGTCGCCCTGGTCGACTTCACCGTCCCCGAGGGCGTCACCGTCACCTCCGCGCCCGAGGAGTGCATTGCGCGCACCCTGGACGGCAACGGCTCCCTGCCGGGCCGGACCGGCGCCCCGCGCTACGTGTGCGACCTGCCGTACTGGACGCTGCCGGACACGACGCACGCCTTCCCGTTCAAGCTGCGCATCGACCGGGTCGTGCCCGACGCCACCGGCCAGGTCGTTCTCCGGCCGAGCTTCGGCAGCACGCCGTTCCCGTTCGACCCGGACGCCGGGAACAACACCGCCCGGCTCGTGGTGAACGCCACCTCGGACGCCACCCCCGCGGGATAGCAGGCGGAGTGCGGGGCGCGGCCGGGTCCGTCCGGTCGCGCCCCGCGCGTGTCCGAAGGCCCCCTCGCGCCCCGCGCACACGCGCGGGTCCCGTCGTGTCCCGCGCACCTCGCGCCGCGCGCATGTGCGGAACGCCGGTGCGCAGGCCGGTCAGCGGGCCCGGCGTGCCGTCCCCCTGGCGATTCTTCTGGCCACCTTCCTGGCTATCTTCCGGGCGTCCAGGGCCATTTCGCGCAGCATGCCGCTGATCGGGTTGGTGAACCCGGTGAAGTACAGGCCGGGAGCCTGCTTGGGCGTACGGCCGCCGCGCACCACCGGGCGGCCCCGGGCGTCCAGCACGCCGAGGTGGCCGACCAACCCCTCCAGGGACCGCCGGTAGCCGGTCGCCGCGATCACCGCGTCCGGGGTGATCCGGTTCCCGTCGGCCAGTACCACCGCGTCCCCGTCGAACGACTCGACGGCCGCCACCGGCACCACCCGGCCGCGCTTCACCGCGGCTATCAGCCCCACGTCCTGCACCGGAATGGCGCCCTCCCGGACCCGTGAGTACAGCCCGGTGTCCGGACGCGGCAGCCCGTACGCGCCGAGGTCGGGCACCGCCAGTCGGCTCATCAGGCGCGCGGCCGGGTCCACCAGCCACACCGGCAGCCTGCGCACCAGGACGGCCGTCGCCTGGGAGGGCCAGCCGAGCGTCGAGCGGCGCACGATGTGCGGCGCCGTGCGCACCGCGATCCGCACCCGTGACGCCCCGCCCTCCACCAGGTCCACGGCGATCTCGGCGCCCGTGTTGCCGATGCCGACGACGAGGACGTCCCGACCCGCGTAGGGTGCGGCGCCGCGGTACTCGGAGGCGTGCGCGAACGCGCCGGTGAAGGTGTCGCACCCCGGCCAGTCGGGGACGCTCGGGGTGTGGTTGAAGCCGGTGGCGACCACGACCGCGCGTCCGGTCAGCATCCGTCCGCCGCTCGCGGCCAGCTGCCAGTCGGAGCCGTCCGGGGCCCGGTCGACGCGGGAGACCTCGACGCCCGTCACCACCTCCAACGCGTGGTGCTCGGCGTACTTCTCCAGGTAGCGCACCATGTCGTCCCGGGCCACCCAGCGCCCGAAGCGGCGCGGCATCGCCAGGCCCGGCAGCGCGGACCGGCGGCGGGTGGTGTGCAGGCGCAGCCGGTCGTAGTGGCCGCGCCAGGACGCCCCGACGTCGCCGGACTTCTCCAGCACCACCGCCCGCACACCGCGTTCGCGCAGGGCCGCGGCGGCGGCCAGACCGCCCGGACCACCGCCGATGACGTACACGGGCCGGTCCTCGGTGCGGTCGTTGAGGGCCGGGGCGGAACCAGCCGCGGCGGGGGCGGTGTGCGACATGGTTCTGGAGCGTAATCGCGAAGTTGATTGATGGGTCTCGGTCAAGCCCGGAATCGATTGCGAATCGGTCACAGGCCGAATCGATCACGGGAATCGATCGCTCGTGGGGGCCTGCGTCTTGTGCCCGCCGCCGACATCAGGTGAACTGACGTACCGTCAGATTCCTTGGGTGGGAGGGCTCATGCAGACGATCTGGCTCGGCGGAGCCGAGTGGCTGGCCGTTCTCCGGGTGGGCCTCGGGCTGTGGTGGCTGGAGAGCTGGCGGCACAAGGACAAGAAGGGCTGGTTCGAACGCGGTACGGGCATCGCCTGGGCCGCCGACGTGGCGGCGAAACACCGGTGGGGTGCCGTACGCACCGGCTTCCGGCGGATCGTCGCCCCCCGCCCCAGGGCGATGGCCTACGTCGTCGTGTACGCCGAACTCGCCCTCGGGCTGGGTCTGGTCGCCGGATTCCTCACCCCCGTCGCCCTCGTCGGCGGGCTGCTCCTCAACCTTCTCTACCTGGTGCTGATGATCCACGACTGGGCCGAGCAGGGACAGAACGCGATGATGGCGCTCATCTCGCTCGTGGCGCTGTTCGCGATGTCCTGGCAGACCTGGTCCCTCGACCACGCGATCGGACTCTTCCTGTGACCGCCACCGGCCCCGCCCCGCGCTTCGACCTTCCCGAACCCGATGCCTTCACCCGCCCCTACTGGGACGCCGCCGCCCGCGGGCGGCTGCTGCTGCGCCGCTGCGGTGCCTGTGGGCGTGCCCACCACTACCCGCGCGAGTTCTGCCCGTACTGCTGGAGCGAGGACGTCGTGTGGGAGGGAGCCAGCGGGGACGCCACGCTGTACACGTGGTCGGTCGTCCATCGCAACGACCTGCCGCCGTTCGGCGCCCGGGTCCCGTACACCGCTGCCGTGGTCGACCTGGCCGAGGGACCGCGGATGATGACGGAGATCGTGGACTGCGCGGAGCCGGACCTGGTGATCGGTATGCCGCTGCGGGTCACGTTCCGGCGGGAGCCGGGCCGGGAGGCCGTTGCGGTCTTCCGGCCCTGAGCCGCGATGCGATGCCCGGCGTGCCGGTGTCTCAACGCGTCCCGGCGTCGCGCAGCTTGCGGCGTTCCCGGAAGTTGGGGTGGCGAACGGTCACGCCCCCCATGCCGCACGATCCCGTCAGCCGGAGCAGCGGCGCACCGGGAACCCGCTCGCCCGTGGTCCTGTCCTTCAGTCCGCCGAGGCCGAGGGACAGCTCGTCGGCCTGTACGGCCCAGCCCTGCGGGACGACGATCTTCACGCCCCCCATGCCCCCGTGCACGTCCAGTTCGATCTCACGCCACCGGCAGTCGGCGAGGGTGAAGTCGATCCTGACGCCGCCGGCGCCGGCCCGGGCGCGTATCGCCGGGGGCACCTTCCAGCGTCCCGAGCGGGACGCCCCGTGCATGCCTCCGTCGAGGACCAGCGGCTCACCCGCGGCCACCGCGACGGGCACCAGGTCCTCGGTGAGGGGTACCAGTTCCGCGCAGGTCTTGGCGGACAGGGCCAGTCCGAGACGGGTGTCCAGTTCGTCGAGGTCGATGCGTCCCTCGGCCGCCGCCTCCCGCAACCGTTCGACCACCGCCTCGCGGTCGGCATCGGAAGCGCGCAGGGGTTTGACGGAACGCGAGGGCTCAGCAGTCATGGCAGTGATGATACGGACGGGCGCGTTGTGAGGCGCCTGTCGCGTTCACGCCCGTACCCGGCGATCCCTCAACGGCTCGCCACGCGCCCCGCAGCTCCCCAGGTCTCCCTCACAGGCCCGGCGCCCCCCACACCGGGAACCACCGCGCCAGGTCCTTCTCCATCCGCAGGTCGTCCCCGAGTACCGCCCTGATCTGCAGCTCCAGCTGGTTGTCACGCTTCTCGACGCCGCCGGGCGCGGGCGCGAACGGGTAGAACGTGCCGCGTTTGTACAGGTAGACCAGGGCCAGCGGGCGATCGTGGTCGTCGCGGAAGCCGATCAGCGAGCAGAGCAGCTGCGGGCCGAAGCCGCCGTCCTGGAGCAGGGTGTTGACCGCGTGCAGATCGTTGACCAGGGACGCCACGTCGTCCGGGGACTGGCGGGCGAGCAGCCAGGTGTAGCCGTACGCGTCCTGGCTGAACTCCACCGGGACGCCGCCGCGGTCGGTGTCGGCGTCGAGGAGTTC
This sequence comes from Streptomyces sp. CB01580, assembly GCF_001905795.1. Taxonomy (GTDB): domain Bacteria; phylum Actinomycetota; class Actinomycetes; order Streptomycetales; family Streptomycetaceae; genus Streptomyces. Next base: position 107,517 of record NZ_LIXJ01000009.1, on the reverse strand, counting down.
GCGCACGTCCTGCTGTACGCGGGCGAAGGAGCCGCCCTCGACGCCGGCGAAGCAGACCGAGCCGAGGCCGGTGGGCGTGAACCCGGCGCCCGCCTGGAGGGTGAGGGCGGCGGAGGGGACGGCGAAGAGCTGATCGAGGTCGGGGCGGACCGGTTTGCTGCGGCCCAGGATGGCGTCGAGAAGACCCATGAACGTTCCTTACGGGGGTTCTGGTCCTTGGCGGGTCGTGGACGGGGCGGGGCCGGCTCGCGGGTGAGCGGGGGCCCGGCTCACGGGCGGGCGAGGTCGGCGGAGATGCGGGCCAGCTGGTCGAGGCGCTGTTCCAGGGTCGGGTGGGAGGAGAGCAGCCGGCTCAGGCTCTCCTTGGACGAGAACGCGGGGACGAAGTAGAAGGCGTTGTACGGCTCCGCCTTGCGCAGGTCCTCGGTCGGGATGCGGGCCATCTGGCCGCTCACCTTCGTGAGGGCGGAGGCGAGGGCCGAGGGGCGGCCGGTCAGCAGGGCGGCGGCCCGGTCGGCGGACAGCTCGCGGTAGCGCGAGAGCAGTCGGGTGAGCAGGAAGCTCAGCACGTACACGACCGCGCTGATCAGCGGGATCAGCAGAACCACGATGCCGATGGGATCGTTGCTCCGGCTGCTGCGGGAGAGGCCGCCCCACAGGGCGACACGGGTGATGATCCCGGCCAGCACGCCGAGGAACGAGGCGATCGTCATCACGGCCACGTCGCGGTGGGCCACATGCGACATCTCGTGCGCGAGCACACCCTCCAGCTCCGGCGGCTCCAGCCTGCGCAGGAGTCCGGTGGTGGCGCAGACCAGGGCCGTCTTCTCGCTGCGGCCCGTGGCGAAGGCGTTCGGTACGTCGCTCTGCGCGATGGCCACGCGCGGCTTCGGCATGTCGGCAAGGGCGCAGATCCGGTCGATGGCGCCGTGCAGCTCGGGCGCCTCCTCCGGCGTCACCTCGCGGGCACCCATGCTGAACGCCGCGATGCGGTCACTGAACCAGAACTGCGCGATGAACATGCCGCCGACCAGGATCAGGATGATCGGCCAGGCGCCGCGCAGCACGGCGAGCAGTACGCCGACCAGGACCACGTACAGCAGTCCGATCAGGAACATGGTGCTGACCATGCGGGTGGTCAGCCCACTGTCCGGGGCGTAACGGGAACGGGTCCGGCTCATAGTCGCCTCCAGTCGCCCTGTCGACTTCCATCTTGCCCCTTTCACCCGAAAAGCGGGGACAAGGCGAGAGCGGGGACGGGCGGGAGGGGGAGGAGGTGCGAGAGCGGGGCACGTGCGGGAGACGGGGGCCGGGGAGGGGCTCGACGTGCGCGCTCGGTCCGGCGGCGGGAGAGTGGCCGACGGAGAGAAAATGGATCAGGGAGGGCCCGAGGGACCGCCGGAGGATATTTGGCCGAACATCACCTGGACCCATTAGATGCCTCGGGCATCTAGTGGGCAGAGATCGGTAGGACTCCCTCCACCCCTGCGAGGTCTGCCATGGCAGTTGCCGAGACCATCCCGTTCCCGCAGAACCGCACCTGCCCCTATCACCCCCCGACCGAATACCGCGGCGCGCACCACGGTGACCAGCCCGTCTTCCCTGTTCGTCTGTTCGATGGACGCACGGTGTGGATGGTGACGGGACACGCCGAGGCGCGCTCACTCCTGGTGGACCCGAGAGTGTCGTCCGACCGGGAGAACCCCTCGTTCCCGATCTTCGCCGAACGGGTGGCCAAGTCGTCCCTGCGCCGTGTCGAACTGATCGGCGTCGACGACCCGGAACACAACGTCCAGCGCCGGATGCTGATCCCGAGCTTCACGGTCAAGCGGACGGAGGCCCTGCGGCCGCATATCCAGCAGATCGTGGACCGGCTCCTCGACCAGATGATCGAGCAGGGGCCGCCGACCGACCTGATCAGCGACTTCGCACTGCCCGTGCCCTCCATGGTCATCTGCTCGCTCCTCGGCGTGCCCTACTCCGACCACGAGTTCTTCGAGGCGCAGTCGCGCAAGCTGCTGCGCGGTCCCGCGGCGGCCGACGTGGAGGCCGCGAGGGAGGCGCTCGACGACTACTTCCGTGTGCTGATCGAGCAGAAGCGCACCGCCCCGGGCGAGGGGCTGCTGGACGAGCTCATCGCGAAGCAGCTGGAGACCGGGGCCGTGGACCACGAACAACTGGTCCGGCTGTCCGAGATCCTGCTCGTGGCCGGCCACGAGACGACCGCCAACATGATCTCGCTCGGTACGTTCACCCTGCTCCAGCATCCCGACCAGCTGGCCCGGATGCGCGAGTCGGACGACCTGATGACCTCCGCGGTCGAGGAACTGCTGCGCTTCCTGTCCATCGCCGACGGGATGGCGCGGGTGGCCGTGGCGGACATCGAGGTGGGCGGCGTGACCATCAGGGAGGGCGACGGCATCATCCTGTCCACCTCGGTGATCAACCGCGACGAGAACGTCTACCCCGCGCCGGACGAACTGGACGTCGGCCGGAACGCGCGCAACCACGTCGCGTTCGGGTTCGGGGTCCACCAGTGCCTGGGGCAGAACCTGGCGCGGGCCGAACTGGAGATCGCGCTGCGCGAGCTGTTGCGGCGCCTTCCGGGGCTGAGTCTGGCGGTGCCCGCGGACGAGGTCCCGTTCAAGCCGGGCGACACCATTCAAGGGCTGCTCGAACTGCCCGTGACGTGGTGATCTCGAATCTCCCGTGACGTGGTGATCCGGTGACCGGGGCCGGAGTGCCCCGACCGGCCGGATCGGAAAGGTGTGACGAGATGCGGATCGACATCGACAAGGAGCGGTGCATCGGCGCGGGACAGTGCGCGCTCAACGCACCGAAGGTGTTCACGCAGGACGACGACGGGTTCAGCGAACTGCTGCCCGACTACGAGGACGCCCTCGAAGGGCCCACGGTCAAGGAGGCCGCCCGCGCCTGCCCGGTGCAGGCGATCACCATCACCTGACACCACTCCGGTCACCGGGTGCGACCCGTGGGTCCGTGAGCGTGCGGGGACGCGACATCGAATGGGTCGCGTCCCCGCACGGTGTCCACGCGGGCACCACTGCCCGCGCGGGCAGGGACTTCCGTGCGGGCAGGTCCTTCCGCGCGGTCGTGGTGGGCCGTCCGTGGTGGGCCGTCTGCGGTGGGCCGTCCGTGGTGGGCCGTCTGCGGTGGGCCGTCCGTGGTGGGCCGTCCGTGGTGGGCCGTCTGCGGTGGGCCGTCCGTGGTGGGTCGGCGGGGGTGGGCCGTACGTGGTCAGGGCCAGAGCAGTTCCCGGTCCCAGGCGTTCTCCCGCCTGACGTAGCGCAGCCGTACGTGCCGTCGCTCGGCGTCCCCCTGGAAGAACTCGACCGCCCGGGGCTCGACCACGTACCGCGTCCAGCTCACGACCTCCGCGTCCGGCTCCGCCCGGGCCCGCTCCCAGGCCAGGTCGGAGGCGCGGTTCAGATCGTCGTACGAGCCCAGCACCTCGCTCTGCCGTCCGACCAGCGCCGACGCCAGCGCCCCGGTCGAGCGGGCGCGCAGATCGGCCCGGCTCTCGGCGGGCGAGCAGGCGGTGACCGGCCCCCGTACCCGTACCTGCCGACCCTGGGCGGGCCAGTAGAAGCCGAGAGCGGCGTGCGGGTGGGCAGTGAGCTGGTGGCCCTTCGCGCTGGTGCGGTGGGTGGCGAAGTGCCAGCCGCGCTCGTCCGCGTCGTGCAGCATCACCGTCCGCACGTCGGGCCGCCCCTCGGCGTCGACGGTGGCCAGCGACATCGTGTGCGGCTCGGTCTGCCCGGCCGCCACGGCCTCGGCGAACCACGTGTGGAAGAGGGGGAGCGGGGCGGCGGGGGCGGCGTCCGGGGCGAAGGCCGGGAGGTCGATGTCCCAGACGCGCTGGGCGTGCAGCAGGTCGAGGAAGCTCTGCCGCGCGTCGGACTTCTGTACGTCACTCATGGCCCCCATTGCAGCGCATGGCCGCTCGCCGTGTTCCCGTGCGGTCCCGTCCCGTGTTCCCGTCCCGTGTTCCTGTCCGGTCCCTTCCTGTGTTCCCGTCCTTGCGTCTCTCCGTCTCTCCGTCTCTCCGTCCCTCCGTCCGTGCTTCCGGCTTCCGGCCCGTCCGTGTCTTCGCCCGGGCCTCATGCGTCGGCCGCTTCAGCCCCGCCCCAGTACCACGGTCCCCGACGAACAGAACCAGCCGCCCGTCCCCGACGCCACCGCCAGTTCCGGCAGTCGGCCGCCCCTCCTGCGCACCTGGCGCGCGCCCGCCTCCCCGCGCAGCTGCCGTACCGCCTCCACCAGCAGGAACAGCCCACGCATCCCGGGGTGGCAGGCGGACAGCCCGCCGCCGTCCGTGTTGACCGGCAGCTCGCCGGTCAGGCCGGTCCGGCCCTTCTCCACGAACGCGCCGCCCTCGCCCTTCGCGCAGAATCCCAGGTCCTCCAGCGTCACCAGCGTCATGTAGGTGAACGCGTCGTAGATCTCCGCGAGATCGATGTCCGACGGCCGCACCCCGGCCCGCTCGAACGCCAGCCGGCCCGAGACCGCCGCCGGGGAGACCGTGAAGTCGTCCCACTCGGACATGGCGGAGTGCGAGACGTGCTCGCCCGTGCCGAGGACCCACACGGGGTCCTTCGCCGTGTCCGGTACGTGGTCCTCGGCTGCCAGCAGCACCGCGCAGCCGCCGTCGCTGCGGATGCAGCAGTGCAGCTTGGTGAACGGGTCCGCGATCATCGGCCCCGACAGCACGTCGTCCACGGTGATCGGGTCACGGAACATCGCGTCCGGGTTGGCCGCGGCGTTCGCCCGGGCCTGGACCGCCACCTCGGCGAGCTGTTCCAGGGTCGTCCCGTACTCGTGCATGTGGCGGCGGGCGGCCATCGCGTACTTCGCGATCAGCGAGTGCCCGTACGGCACCTCGAACTGGAGCGGACCGCGCGCCCCGAAGGAGAGGTTGGAGGTCCGGCGCCCCGCCCTGATGTCCGCCCGGGCCGTCGACCCGTACACCAGCAGGACGGCATCGGCGTGACCCGCGGCGACGGCGTCCGCCGCGTGGGCCGCCATCACCTCCCAGGTCGAGCCGCCCACCGCGGTGGAATCCACCCATCTGGGCTTCAGCCCCAGGTACTCGGCGACCTCGACCGGGGCGAGCGCGCCGAGCCCGGCGGAGGCGAAACCGTCGACCACGGACCGGTCCAGGCCCGAATCGGCCAGTGCCCGACGCGCGGCCTGGGCGTGCAGGGCGTACGGCGTGGCGTCGTCGACGCGTCCGCAGTCCGCGAGCGATATGCCGACGACGGCGACCTTGCGGTGGGAGGCAGACATGAATCTGACGGTACATCAGATTCGCTTCGGGCGGACCGTCGTGTACGCCGTCGTCGCGCGGGCCGGTCGGCCGGGCCGCTCCACGATCGGCCGGGTGTGTGCCGCGCGGGCCGGTCGGCCGGGCCGCCCCGTCGGCGATGCGGGCGGCCCCGTCGGTCGCGTGACCGCCCCGGTTGCGCGGCTCTGGGCATCTCGGTGGATCGCCCCTAACATGACGCACCGTCAGATCGGCGGCCGGGGCCGCCGAGGGGAAGGAGCCCGACGATGGACGCCGCCTTCACCGCGGAGCAGGACGCGATCCGCCGCACCCTGCGGGAACTGCTCGCCGAGCACGCCGGATCGGACGGAATCCGGAGCGCCGTACGCACCGCCGACGGATACGACACGGCCCTGTGGCACCGCCTCGCCCGGGACCTCGGGCTGCCCGGACTCGCCCTCCCGGAGGAGTACGGGGGTGTCGGCTGCGGCCTCACCGAACTCGCCGTCGCCTGTGAGGAGACCGGGCGGGTCCTGCTGCCGTCGCCGCTGATCGCCACCGCCGCCCTGGCCGCGCCCCTGATCGCCGCACTCGGTACCGGGGCCCAGCGCGCCGCCCTGCTGCCGCGCCTCGCCACGGGCGGACTGACCGCGACCCTCGCCGTCCCCGGCGACTCGCTCCCCGCCGCGCTCGGCCTCACCGACGACCCGACCGGTGGCGCCTGGGCGGGTGGCGGCAGGGCGGGCGGCATCCAGGCCGTACCGGCCGCCGACGGGGCGGGCTGGCGGCTTTACGGGGAGGCCACGCGGGTCCTCGACGGGCACAGCGCGGGAATCCTCGTGGTCGCCGCCCACGCCGGGGGCTTCCCGCGCAGCCGTACGCTCCTCTTCCTGGTCCGCCCGGACGGGGCGGCCGGTGTCGTCCGGGTCCGTCGCACCGCCCTGGACGAGACCCGCCCGCTGGCCCGCGTCGAACTGCGGGACGCCGGTGCCGAGCTCCTGGGAGCGGACCGCACCGCGGACGTGACCGGCGCACTCGCCTCCGTCGGCCCCCCGGTCGCCGCCCTGCTCGCGGCGGAGGCGGTGGGGGCGGCGACGAGCGCGCTGGAGCGGACCGTCGAGTACGTCGGGACGCGCGAACAGTTCGGCCGGGCGATCGGCTCCTTCCAGGCCGTGAAGCACCGTCTCGCGGACCTGTACGTACGGGTACGGGCCGCTCGTTCCGCGGCGTACTACGCGGCCCGGGACCCGGCCGCCGCCGGGGGCCTCGCCCTCGCCCAGGCACTGGAGGCCCTGCGGACCACCGCGGCCGAGACCGTGCAACTGCACGGCGGGATCGGGTTCACCTGGGAGCACGACGCCCACCTGTACTTCAAGCGGGCCGCCGCGGACGAACTGCTCTTCGGGCCCGTCCACGGGCTCCGCGCCCACGCGGCGGAGCTGGCCGGGCTGTTCGCGCCTCCCGGCGGCGCGCGCCCCGGCGACGAACATCCCGACGGCGCACGGGCGGCCGGGAGGGTGGCCGTCTGATGGCGTTCGGTTTCCGGCTGATCCAGAAGGTCTCCGCCACCCGCGCCTTCGCGAGGATCGCCCCGCACGTCATCCCGGCCATGGACCGGGCGGTGCACCGGCTCACGCGCGGCAGGGTGCTGCTCAGCGCCCGGATGCTGCCGGGGCTGGTGCTCACGGTGCCGGGCGCGAGGAGCGGGCGTCCCAGGACCACTCCGCTGGCCTGCATGCCGGAGGGCGGGGCGGCCGTGCCGGGGGACGGGACACCCCGGAGCTGGATCCTGGTCGGCAGCAACTTCGGCCGCCCGGGGCATCCGGCCTGGACCGCGAACCTGCTGGCCGGTCCCGACAAGGCCGTCGTCAACTGGAACGGGCGCGACATCCCCGTCCGCGCCAGACTGCTGAAGGGGGCGGAGCGGGAGGCGGCGTGGCGGGCGGCGCTGAGGTTCTGGCCCCCGTACGCGTCCTACCAGGCGCGGATCGAGCGGGAGATCCGGCTCTTCAGACTGGAACAGTCGGGTGACGCGACGGGCTGACGGAGCGAACCGGCGGGGCCGGCCGTCCGGCGGAGCCGTGGGGCGCGCGACGAACCGGTGATGCGCAGCGGGGCACCCGGGGAGCCGGATACGCCGACGGCGGACCACAATGTGGTCCGCCGTCGGCGAGACAGGACCTGGGGCGCCCGGATCGGCCGGACGGTACCCAGTGGGGGAAGTGAGGGGGACCCTGCGCGGGACTACCTCGTCGGTTTCCTTCCGGTGATGCCCAGATGCACCAACAGTGCGAGGTTCGGCTTGAGTTCGGCCTGCTTCACGCCCCAGGTCGTGAAGCCCTTCTGGTGGGAGGCGACCGAGGCCAGCATCGCGACGATCGAGCCGGCCATCGCGGCGGCGCTGACGTCCTTGTCGACCTTGCCGCGGGCCTGGAGGTCCTTCACCGCCTCCGTGAGGGAGTTGGTCACCGAATTGAGGATCTTCATGCGGATCTTGTAGAAGCGTTTGTCGCCCTCGGCCGCTCCGAGGTCGACCACGCGCAGGATCGCGTCATGATGTCGCCAGAAGTCGAGGAACCCCTCGACGAGCTCTTCGGCGGTCTGCCAGCCGGCCTTGCCGACCCAGGAGCGACCGGCGACCAATTCGGTCAATCCGGCGCCCTCTTTGGCCATTTCCTCGGCGATTTCGAGGACGGCGCCCTCGACGTCGGGGAAGTACTGGTAGAAGGTCGCGGGTGAAGTCCCCGCCCTACGGGCCACGTCGATGACCTTGACGTCCCGGTACGGCGAGGAACTGAGCATCTCGCTGAGGCAGTCGAGCAGCTTCTGCCGCGTCGCCTGTCCGCGTCGACCGGCCACGCGGCCATCGACGGTGCGTACTTGTCCTGTCATGCCGTCAGCTTACCGAGGGGTGATCCGAGCGCGATTCGGCCGACTGCAAATGGGGAGCCCCGCAGGTGCGCCGGGGGGAGTGGCTGAAAAGTGACGCATGGACCCCACAGGCAGACAAGTCCTATCAACAGCCTGTGGATAACTTCGGTGGATAACTTTCTGTGACGCCATAGATATCGAACTTTCCTTCGAAGGGTGAGCCCGGTGTGGTCACCCGGGGCGCGGCATGCGCCACTCGCGGTTACGTTTGCTGTGACGAGCGTCACCGATGTGAACCGTGAACCATCGCGGACGGCCGAACGCGACCGCGAACGGCCGGGTGGTCGAGAGCGGTCGGGGCAACGGCGTGAACACGGAAGGACCGGGCCATGGCCGCATTCGCGCGATCCGCGCCGTGCTGGGTGGATGTGCAGCTTCCCGACCTCGAAGCGGGCAAGCGCTTCTACGGCGAGCTGTTCGGCTGGACCTTCCGGCCCGGCGAGGGCCCGTACGCGGACGCGTACAGCGGCGGCAGGCTGGTCGCCGCACTCGTCGCCAAGCAGGACGGCCGCATGCCCACCGCCTGGGGGATCTACTTCGCGACCGACGACGCCGCCGCGTCCGTCGCCCGGATCAGGGAGGCGGGCGGCACGGTGATCACCGATCCCGTATGGGCCGGCCGTGCGGGGGTGGTCGCCCAGGCGGCCGACCCCGGTGGGGCGGTGTTCGGTCTGTGGCAGGCCGGTGAGCGCGAGGGCTTCGAGAAGCAGAACGAACCCGTCTCGTTCTGCTGGACCGAGGTCCACACCCGGCAGCGGGACCGCGTCGACGCCTTCTACGAGGAGGTCTTCGGCTTCCAGGGCACCGATCTCGGCGCCTCCGGTGCCGACGCCTCCGATTCCGGTGACTCCGGCTCCGACGCCTCCGACTCCGATGTTCCCGGCACCTCCGACGCCTCCGGTCCCTCCGGCGCGGGCGGCTCCGGATCCGCCGAGCCCGGAGCGACCGGAAACGGAACCGCCGAGCCAGGATCCGCCGAACCCGATACGACCGAGCGGGGATCCGCCGAGCCCGGGTCCGCCGAACCCGATGCGACCGAGCACGGATCCGCCGCCTCCGGTCCCGATTTCCGTATGTGGTCCCCGGCGGGCACCGAACCGGGGCCCGCCACCGCGATCGGTGGCCGCAGCGTCATCACCGACGCCTTCCCCGCCGAACTGCCCAGTTACTTCCTCGTCTGCTTCGCGGTCGAGGACTGCAACTCCACCGCAGGTCACGCCGTACGCCTCGGCGGTCGTATCACCGAGCCGCCCTTCGACATCCCGTACGGACGGATGGCGGTGCTCCAGGACGATCAGGGCGCCGTGTTCGCCGTGCTTCAGCCCGTTGTGTCCGGGAAGCGGACGGAGTGACCTGTGACACCCCGGTCCGCCCCCGGGTTCGCAACCGGGGGCTCAGCCAGGAACAATCGGGGTGCGCACCGCCCGGTGGTGCCCAGTGGTGAGACGCCGCACAAGGCGGGTTTTCGCGGGCTTCCGTTTCCGGAGGTCCGTACGGGGAGGTGGCAGGGCAAGTGGTGGAGCAGCTGACGCAGCACGACCCGAGGCGGATCGGCCCGTTCGAGGTGCTGGGACGGCTCGGGGCCGGCGGCATGGGGCTGGTCTATCTCGCACGCTCGGCTTCGGGCCGGCGGGTGGCGATCAAGACGGTGCGTACGGAGCTCGCCGAGGACCAGCTGTTCCGGGTCCGCTTCACGCGCGAGGTGGAGGCCGCCCGGGCCGTCAGCGGCTTCTACACGGCCGCGGTCGTGGACGCCGACCCGCGGGCCGCCGTGCCGTGGCTCGCCACCGCCTATGTGCCCGCTCCCTCGCTCGAAGAGATCGTGAACGAGTGCGGTCCCATGCCGGCGCAGGCGGTGCGCTGGCTGGCCGCCGGGATCGCCGAGGCGCTCCAGTCGATCCACGGCGCCGGGCTCGTTCACCGCGACATGAAGCCGTCGAACGTGCTCGTCGTCGAGGACGGTCCCCGGGTGATCGACTTCGGGATCGCGTCGGGCGTCTCCAACACCCGGCTGACCATGACGAACGTCGCCGTCGGCACCCCCGCGTACATGTCGCCCGAGCAGGCCAGGGACTCGCGCAGCGTGACCGGCGCCAGCGACATCTTCTCGCTCGGCTCGACCCTGGTCTTCGCCGCCACCGGCCACGCGCCGTTCCACGGGGGCAACCCCGTGGAGACGGTCTTCATGCTGCTGCGCGAGGGCCCCGATCTGGAGGGGCTGCCGGAGGAGCTGCGTCCGCTGATCGAGTCCTGCATGCAGATGGACTCCTCCCTGCGCCCCAGCCCCGCCGACCTCCAGGCCCAGCTCGCCCCGCACCTCTTCGCCTCCGGCGGTGACGACAGCGGTACGGCCTCGGCCTGGCTCCCGTCCGCCGCCACCGCGCTGATCGAGCAACGCCGGGGCGGTCGCAAGCCCGCTTCCCACGCGCCCGCATCCGCGCCACCGGCACCTGCGCCCGGGCCCGCGCCCGCTCCGGCCCCGGTGCCTCCGCCGCCCCAGCAGCCACCGGCCGCCGATCCGCACCCCGCGTGGCACGGCGGCGACGCGGATCCGCACCCCGCCGCCCCGGCCCGGCTGCCCGACGGCGGCGGTCCGGTCCGGCTGCCCGGCACGCAGGTGCCGATCGGCCCCGGTCCGCGTGCCCAGGACGTGCGGGCCGCCGCCACGGCCGCCCCGGACGCCGGTCCCGCGACCGGCTGGGTGCGCCCGCCCACAGGGGTGAACGGTGCGGCCGCCACCGGCGCCGCCGGGGTGAACGGAGGCGCCCCGCCCGCCCCGCTGCCCGCGCCGACGCACGCCCCCGACGCGCCGCCCCCGGGCCCCGAGCGCTGGCGGCCCTGGCGCTTCCGGATGTCGAACGACGTCTGGGGCACCCCCGTCGTCGTCGGGGACCTCCTCTACGTCACCTCGTTCGAGGTGCACGCCCTGGACATCGGCAACGGGCGGCGCCAGTTCAAGACCCGGGACGTGGCCTGGGCGATGGCCGTCGAGGGCGGCAGGATCCACGCCTCCGACGGGCCGTCGCTGTACGCCCTGGACGCCACGACCGGCGCCGAGCGGTGGCGGCTGCAGACCGACGCCTGGGTGTACTCCCTGAAGGCCGAGCGCGGCACCGTCGTCACCGGCACCCGGGGCGGCGGCGTCCAGGCGTGGGAGGCGTCCACGGGCGAGAAGCTGTGGGAGGCCGTGGGCGTACAGACCGACTTCGAGTCGCAGGACGCGGGGCCCGCGCTCCACGACGGCATGGTCTTCCTCTGGCAGGACGCCCGGCTGCGCGCCGTCGACGCGCGCACCGGCATCGAGCGCTGGGCCTACCCCATCGGTGACGCGGCCTCCTGCGGCGGTGTGCCGGTCCGGGTGACCCCGGCGTCGGACGGTTTCGTGTACATCAGCGCCGGTGCCCGGGTGCTGGCCGTCGATCTCGTGTCCGGCCACGTCCGCTGGCACTTCGAGTCGCCCGCGGTGTTCCTCTCCCCGCCCGCGTTCGCGCCCGGCCCCGCCGTCACCGGAGGCGGCGTGTACCTCGCGGACTACCTCGGCACGGTGTACGCGCTCGACGCCTCGACCGGCAAGGACCGCTGGCGGATCGCCACGGAGTCCCGGCAGTCGGCCGAGCCGGTCCTGGTGACGGCGGGGAACGTCCATGTCGGCAGTGGCAGCGCGCTGTACACGCTCGACGCGGTCACCGGCACCCCGAAGTGGCGGTTCGCGGCGGGCGGAGAGGTGGTGGGCGCGCCCGTGGTCGCCGACGGCCGGGTGCACTTCGGCTCCGCCGACCACGTCCTCTACACCCTGGACGCGGCGGGCGGACAGCTCCGCTGGAAGCTGGCGACGGGAGGCGAGATCACCGGTTCCCCGGTGGCGCGGGGCGGTGTCGTGTACGCGTGCAGCAAGGACCGCTGCGTGTACGCGCTGGACGCGCTGAAGGGAACGGGCACGGGTAACCGCGCCCGCACGTAGACGGGCACGGGCAACCGCGCCCGCACGTAGCACAGCGGTCTCGCTCTCACGGGTTCACGGCGGCATCGGGGCAGGGCGCCACGGGGGCTACGGCGTCAGGGCGTCACGGGGTTACGGCGTCATGGCGTCACGACGCCACCGGGTCACGGCTCCCCGGCCCCCGACCCCGGGCGCCCGGGACCGTCGTCCGGCCGGTCCCTGTGCCCGGGGCCCTCGTCCGGCCCGGTGTACCCGGGCCCTTCGTCCGGCTCCGGGCGCGGCCCCGGTCCCGGCCGCTCGTGCCGTTCCGGCCCGGTGTACGGGTGCGGCTCGGGCTCCGGGAGCGTGCTCGTCTGCACGGACGGCCCCGGCTCCTGCGTCGGCGGCCAGGTGTCCGGGTGCTCCGAACCGGGCGCCGCGTACGGCCGGGCGTCCCCCTCGCGCACGGGGTGCTGCCGGCCGGGCCGCCATCCGCCTTCGCGCCGCTCACCACCGTGCCGCCGCCCCGGCATCAGGGCCGCGCCCAGCAGGGTCAGCACCCCGCCCGCCGCCGCGCCGGCCGCGCCCCACCGCAGCCCGGAACCGTTGCTCGCGATCCCCAGACTGCCCAGCACCTGCCCCTGGCGCACCATCCACAGCACGGTGAACCCGAGCACCAGCACACCTGCCACCGCCACCAGCGACCGCGAACGCAGCACCACGCCGATCAGCGTCAGCAGGGCCGTGAAGAGGAAGAACAGAAGGATCGAGCTCAGCAGGCCCGGTCGGGCGGAGGTGATTCCGGTGAACGGGTCCAGGATTCGGTACTGACGCCCGAGGCGTCCGTCGTACCAGTGGCGGTAGGGGCTCAGCACGGTGACGGCCGCACCGGCGAGGGCGAGAACCGAACCTGGGACATTGCGGATCATCGTCGGCCTCCTGCCTGCGCACGCGCGGTCCGGTGCCGCGGGCCGGTAGGGGGCCGGCCCTGCGAACCGGTGTCGCGTGCCGGCGTCACAGGTCCGTGTCACGGATCGGCACCACTCCCGGCCTCGACGCTACGCCCGCCCCACGGGCCTCGCCACCGTGCGCTAACGTGACGCGGTTGTTCGATGCACAACAACTCGGAGCGGGCAACCGCACGGGTGCCGCCCGGGACGGCATGGGCCGTCCGGGATGTGGATGGCGCCATCCGGGACGTCAACGGACGACGACACAGGACGACGACTAAGGGGGGCTGCATCGATGATGCGGCGGCACATCAGACTCTCGGCGGTACTACTCGTGGTGGTGCTCGCGCTCACCGGCTTCGCCACCGGCCGGGGCCACTCCGGCAAGAGCAAGAGCAGGAGCGGCGGATCGAGCAGCAGCGGTGGCGGCTGCTCCAGCTCCAAGAAGAGCAACAACGACTACCGCCACAGCGACTACGACAACGACGACCACGGATCGTCGAGCAGCTCCTCCGGCGGCACGGCCCCGTCGCCGTCCGCCTCGGACGCGGCGGACGCGTACGTGTTCCGGTGTGCCCAGCCCCGCAAGGGCAAGCGCAAGGCCGTCACCACCGCCACGGTCAGGCTCACGGCGAACGCCGCCGGTCCGCACACCTACGAGGTCGACGTGACCTTCCTCGACGCGATGGGCAACACCGTCGACACCGGTGAGGCGCGGGTGAAGGCCGAGGGTGGGGACGCCAGGACCGTGTCCGTGCGCATGGACGACCCGCGCAAGGTCTCCAGGGTCAAGAAGTGCCGCGTCGAGGCGGAACTGACCTACTGAGCCGTCCGGCCACCGGACCACGGAGCCACCGGACCGTCCGGCACCCGCCCACAGGTCACCGGACGTCCGGCCACCGGGCCACCGGGCCAGCGGGATCCCGGACCACGGAGCCACCGGGCCGACGCTCTCACCGCGGCCGGAATCCGCCGTCCTTCCCGCCCACGCCCCGCCCCCGGAAGAGCTCGGACTGCCGCTCCGGCGGCAGGTTCCCGAGCGCGATCAGGTGCGGGGCGTGGGCCATGGCCTGCGTCCTGGCCGCCTCCTTCGCGGACCACACCGCCCGTACCGTCCCCTGCACCGCCTCCGTCGGGTACGAGGCGATCACCCCCGCGGCGCTCAGTGCCGCCGCCACCGCGTCGCCCGGCGCCGTCACCTCGCTGACCAGTCCGGTCTCGTACGCCCGCCGGGCCGTGACCCGTTCCGCCGTCCCCATCAGGGACATCCGGGCCACCTCCCCGAACGGCATCCGCTGCGCCATGGCGATCGCCTCGTACGCGCTGACCATGCCGTACGTGGTGTGCGGGTCGAAGAACGTCGCCTCCTGCGACGCCACGACGAACTCCGCCTCGCCCAGCAGATAGAACGCCCCGCCGCAGGCCATCCCCTCCACGGCCGCGATCACCGGCTTCCACAGATCGTTCGCCTTCGGCCCGATCGTGAGCAGCGGATCGTCGATCGCGTACGGGGACGAGGGCTGCGGGACGTGTGCCGACCGGTCGATCCCCGTGCAGAACGCCCGGCCGCCCGCGCCGGTGAGGACGACCGCGCGCACCCCGTCGTCGTACCGGAACGCCCGCCAGGCGGCGGCCAGTTCGGCGGCCGTCGTCAGGTCGATCGCGTTCAGTTTCTCCGGCCGGTCCAGGGTGACGAGCGCGACGCCGGTCTCCTCGTCCTTCTCCGTGCGCAGGGTCATCGCCGCCGTCCCCTCACCGCTCCAGCAGCCAGCGCACCAGGGTGGTTCCGGAGGCGTCCGGACAGAACACCGCCCGCACCGGCGCCCCGATGCGCAGCCGCCCCGGATCGACCGAGTCCAGCGGGGCTCCGGGACCGCTCACCACGTTCCCGACCAGCCGGATCGCGGGCGCGTCGGCCAGTTCGACCACGACGGCGTTGTACGGCGCCTGCGCGGCGTACGCGGGCAGCAGCGGCGGGTGCGGCAGCACGTACGACCAGATCCGGCCGCGCCCGCTCGTCGCCCGCCACTCGCTCTCGAAGGACCGGCAGTGCGGGCAGCACGGCCGGGGCGGGAAACGGAGCTTCCCGCACTCCGGGGCGGCACACGCCTGGACCCGGAGTTCGCCGCGGGCCGCGTATTCCCAGAAGGGGGCGCCGTCGTCGTCCACGACGGGTGTCAGCAGAGCGTCATCCATGTCGGCTCTCCAATTCTTCGATTCCCCGGTTCCCCGATTTCTCGGTTTCCCATTCCCTCGGTTCCTCGGTTCCTCAGTTCCTCAGCAGTACGGCGGACGTGGGCACGCCCTCGCCCGCGGTGACCAGGCACGTCCCGGCGTCCGGGACCTGGGCGGTGGAGGTGCCGCGCAGCTGCTTCACGCCCTCGTTGATCAGGTTGAAGCCGTGCACGTACGCCTCGCTGAGCCCGCCGCCCCCGGTGTTGAGGGGCAGCCGCCCGCCGCTCTCCAGTGCCCCGCCCTCGGTGAACGCGGCACCCTCGCCGCGCCCGCAGAAGCCATAGCCCTCCAGCGACAAGGGGACGAGCGGGGTGAAGGCGTCGTAGATCTGCGCGACGTCCACGTCCTGCGGGCCGAGGTCGGCCTGTTTCCACAGCTGCCGGGCGGCCGTCCACGCCGGGCCCGAGAGCGGGTCGTCGTTCCAGTAGTTGACCATCCCGTGGTGCTGCGCGGGCAGGCCCTGCGCGACGGAGTGGATGTAGACGGGCCGGTGCCGGCAGTCCCTGGCCCGCTCCGCGGAGACGATGACGCAGGCCAGTGCCCCGTCCGTCTCCAGGCAGTTGTCGAAGAGGCAGAGCGGCTCGCTGATCCAGCGCGAGGTCATATACATGTCGCGGGTCAGCGGGCGCTCGTACATCACCGCGTCCGGGTTCTGGTTGGCGCGGTTGCGGCAGGCGAGGGCCACGTTGAAGAGGTGGTCGCGGGTCGCCCCGTACTCGTGCATGTAGCGCCGGGCCAGCATCCCGATCTCGTCGGCCGGTCGCAACAGCCCGTACGGCCGGGTCCATTGGGCGGGCGTGGGCAGTTGCGCGGTGGTGTTCTTCCACGGGCGGGGGCCCGAGCCCCGCTTCCGCGACCGCCAGGCCACCCCGACGCTCGCCTGCCCGGTCGCCACCGCGGCGGCCAGATGCGCGACCGTGGCGCAGGAACCCCCGCCCCCGAAGCCCACCTTGCTGAAGAAGGTCACGTCGCCCGCGCCGATCGCCTTGGCGATTTCGACCTCGTCGGTCTCCTCCATCGTGTACGAGGCGAAGGCGTCCACCTCCGATGCGTCGATCCCGGCGTCGTCGAGCGCCGCGACGATGGCCCGGCAGGCCAACGTCTTCTCGGACTCCGGCAGTTGCCTCGCGAACCGTGTCTGACCTATGCCGGCTATCGCCGTCCTGTCCTTGAGCGCCGTCACCGTCACCTCCGAGACCGTCCTGACCGCTGACAGCGGCAGAGGCTACAGCTAATCTGACGGATAGTCAGCTACTGGTGGTCGACTGGCACCGCGATCGGCTACCGCGTCGATCGGCTACCGGGTCGATCGACTACTGCGTCAGGAGGGCGGGCGATGCGCGGCGACGAGGAATGGGGCAGTGTCCCGGGACTGGTGCGCGCGGCGGCGCGGCGGTACGGGGACCGGGAGGCGGTCGTCGAGGGCCGGACCCGGGTCTCGTACGCCGAACTCGGCGAACGCGTCGAACGGGCCGCCGCCGCGTGCATGGCCGCGGGCGTCGAGCCGGGGGACCGGGTCGCGGTGTGGGCCCCGAACACCCTGGACTGGATCGTCTCCGCGCTCGGCGCCGTCACCGCCGGAGCGGTCCTCGTCCCCCTCAACACGCGCTTCAAGGGCACGGAGGCGGCGTACGTCCTGCGTCGCAGCCGGGCGAGAATCCTCTTCGTCACCGGCACCTTCCTCGGCACCTCGTACGTGGCGTCGCTGCGCCGGGCCGATGTACCGCTCCCGCACCTGGAGCGGGTGGTGGTGCTGGCGGACAGCGCCCCCGACGACTACCTCACCTGGAAGGACTTCCTGGCGGCGGGGGAAGGGGTCGGTGCCGCGGCGGTCCGGGCCCGCGCCGACGCGATCGCCCCCACCGACCCCTCCGACATCATCTACACCTCGGGCACCACCGGCCGGCCCAAGGGCGCCGTCATCACCCACGCCCAGACCCTGCGCTGCTACGCGATCTGGAGCGAGCTGGCCGGCCTGCGCGAGGGCGACCGCTATCTGATCGTGAACCCCTTCTTCCACACCTTCGGCTACAAGGCGGGGGTGCTCGCCTGCCTGATGCGCGGTGCGACGATGGTGCCGCAGCCGGTGTTCAACGTGAACACGGTCCTGGCCAACGTGGCCGCCGAACGCGTCTCGGTGCTGCCCGGTCCGCCCACCCTGCACCAGTCCCTGCTCGACCATCCGGCCCGGGGCACCCACGACCTCTCCGCCCTCCGCCTGGTGGTGACGGGCGCGGCGGTGGTGCCGCTGCGGCTGGTGGAGCGCCTGCGCACCGAGTTGGGCGTGGCGACGGTCCTCACGGCGTACGGCCTCTCCGAGGCGAGCGGCATCGTCACGATGTGCCGCCGGGGCGACCCGCCGGAGACGATCGCCTCGACGTCGGGACGGGCGATCCCGGGCACGGAGATCCGCGTCCTGGCCGAGCCGGGCGCGCCCGGCGAGGTCCTGGTGCGCGGCTTCAACGTGATGGCGGGCTACTTCGAGGACCCGGGGACCACGGCGGCGACGATCACCCCGGACGGCTGGCTGCACACCGGCGACGTGGGTGTCCTCGACGACCACGGCAACCTCCGGATCACCGACCGGATCAAGGACATGTTCATCGTCGGCGGCTTCAACGCGTACCCCGCCGAGATAGAGCAGATCCTCGGTCTGCACCCGGACGTCGCCGACGTGGCCGTCATCGGCGTCCCGGACCCCCGCCTGGGCGAGGTCGGGAGGGCATACGTGGTCCGCAGGCCGGGAGCCACCGCCACGGCCGACGACCTGGTCGCCTGGTCGCGCCGCGAGATGGCGAACTACAAGGTCCCCAGGTCGGTGGAGTTCGTCCCCGCCCTGCCGCGCAACGCGAGCGGCAAGGTCCTGAAGGGGGAGCTGCGGGGGCGGGCGGACGAGCTGCGGGGCTGACGGGTGGGGGACAGGTTGCCGAGCCGGTCACGAGGGGCGTCGCCGACGAGGCGATCCGCCTGCTGGGCGCCACCGGGCCGCACGGCCGCAAGCACGCCGTCGACGCGGCACTCGCGGTGATCGCGGGGCGTCGGGCGGGCCGGTGGTGGTCTTCACCTCGGACGAGGACGCCATGGGCAAGCTGTGCGGGGCGGGTGCACCGGCCCCGGGGGCTGGAGGGCCGCGCGGGACACGGAGAGGGGCACGAACCGTCGGGTTCGTGCCCCTCTTTTGGGCCTCACGCCCGTGGACGCGCCACGGCCGCGACGGCTCCCCCTCCGCGCCGCCGCGGCCGTTCCCCCGTGCCGGTGACGACTAGTGCTGTGACCGGGAAGGTTCACCGGCTCGCGATGCCCGGCACGGCACCTCGCGGTGTTGTCGCATCACCCGCGTACGTCCAGTACGCGGACGATGCTCCGCCTTGCGATGCACCGCACCGGACGCCGCGAGCCACCCGGTGAACCTTCCCGGTCACAGCACTAGTTGGGCTTGGGAGCCGAGGCGTGGCTGTCGAGCGTGGTGATCTTCTCGCCGGAGGCGTGGCTGTCCTGAACGGTGAGCTTTCCGCCGGACGCGTGGCTGTCCTGCACCGTGAGCTTTCCGCCGGACGCGTGGCTGTCCTGAACGGTGAGCTTCCCCCCGGACGCGTGGCTGTCCTGCACCGTGAGCTCCTCGCCGGACGCGTGGCTGTCCAGCGGCTTGGTGGCAGGCTTCTTGACGTCGCTCATCGTGGTCAACTCCCGTGATTCGTTCGAGGCAAAAGGTCGGGGACGCCCGTCCGGTGATTCCCCCGTGGATCGCCGGACGGGCATCGTTGGGCCGTTCACCCTAGTGGGGCGGCCATTTGTCGATCCGTCTGCCCCCCGACGCGACGGGTCGACGGGTGTAAGAGTGTCGTCAGCCGATAAACGAACGATGAACGCCGGGGCGGAAGGGCTCTCACGCAGCAGTGAGGGGTTCCAGGAGGTTGCGGACCTCCGCCGCCTCGTCGGCGCCCAGACGCTCGTAGATGGCCAGGGCCTCGTTCCAACAGGCTCTGGCCCGGTCCGCCTGGCCCATGTGCTTCAGCGCCTGGCCCAGAACCGTGAGCACGGTGCCGCGTCGCCACTCGCCGCCGATGCCCCGCAGGGCTATCGCCTGTTCGGCATGGGCTGCTGACAGCGCGTAACGCCGGGCGGCGAGGTGCAGCTCCGCGAGCCTGAAGTGGGTGACACCTTCCCACAGAGGCTGGCGGTTCTCGTGGAATATGCCGAGTGCCTGTGTCAACTGGTCGAGTGCCTCGGGCAGCCGACGGGCCTGGGTGAGCGCGAGGCCGAGGGCATAGCGCCCGTTGGCGAGACGCAGCGCGAAACCCAACTGATCGTAGATTTCGATTCCTTGTTCAGCAAGATCAACGGCGCTGACGGTACGGGACAGGGCCAGATGAATTCTGGAGAGATTGCACAGCGCACTTGCCTCCCCGGGCCTGTTGCCGTCCGCGCGAAAGGCCGCGATGGCCTCCTGGAGGTATGCCTCTCCCTCCGCGTGGTGATTGCGGTAGATCGCGAGGATTCCGCGCTCGTTGGGGGCGTTTCCGCTGATCCACGGGTCCTGGGCCGCCACGGCGAGCGCCATGGCGTGATGCGCTTCTGTATCGGCCTGTTCGAACAGGCCCGCGTTGCTGTAGACCTGAGTGAGCGTGATGCGTGCGCGGCCCTCCGTCCGGGGGTCGCCCGCGGCGATGGCGGCGTCGCGGAGCGCGGTGACCGCGCTTTCGTACCTACGGGCGTTGGCTCCTGATTCCGCGAGGTCCTTGACGGCCATCAACAGGTCGATCGCTCGCCGCCGGGTTCGCTCGCCGAGGGACTGGAGCACGCATGCGAGCAGGCAGTCCGCTTCGGAGTACAGCCAGTCGAGCGCCTGAGGATGCTCGTTGAACGTGAGCCCCGGGTACTGGGTGGGCTCCAGGTGATCCACGGTCCGGTCCCCCGGCCGCTCCAGCGCGTACACCCCCGCCGCCGTCGCCAGGTAGAAGTCCAGCAGGCGCGACAGTGCCGCCTCGCGCTCCTCCGGGGGCTGTTCGTCCCGTTCCGCGCAGGAGCGGGCGTAGAGGCGCACCAGGTCGTGGTAGCGGTAGCGGCCCGGGGCGGCGGACTCCAGGAGGCTGGTGTCGACGAGGGACTCCAGCATGTCCTCCGCGACGTGCGTGCCCAGGTTGAGCAGCGCGGCGGCGGCGGCCAGGGAGATGTCGGGGCCGTCGGCCAGACCCAGCAGGCGGAAGGCGCGGGCCTGGGCGGGTTCGAGCTGGCCGTAGCCGAGTTCGAAGGTGGCCTTCACCGCGAGGTCCCCGGCCTGGAGTTCGTCCAGGCGGCGGCGTTCGTCGGCGAGCCGGGCCGCCAGGGCGGAGACCGTCCAGGTGCGGCGGGCGGCGAGGCGGGAGGCGGCGATGCGGATGGCCAGGGGGAGGAAGCCGCAGGCGGCGACCACGTCGAGGGCGGCCTCGCGCTCCCCGTCGACGCGGTCCGCGCCGACGATGCGGGTGAAGAGCTGGAGCGCCTCCTCCGGGGACATCACGTCCAGGTCGATCAGATGGGCGCCGGCCAGGTCGACGAGCCGGACGCGGCTGGTGACCAGGGCGGCGCAGCCGGGCGTGCCGGGGAGCAGGGGGCGGATCTGGGCCGCGTCGTGGGCGTTGTCGAGCAGGACCAGGATGCGGCGCCCGTCGAGCGTCGAGCGGTAGAGGGCGGCGCGTTCGTCGAGCGAGTCGGGGATCGCCGACTCCGCCGTGCCCAGGGCGCGCAGGAACGCGCCGAGGACCGTCTCCGGTTCGGCCGCGCGGGCGCCCGCGCCCTGGAGGTCCACGTACAGCTGGCCGTCCGGGAAGTGCTGGCGCGCCTGGTGGGCGACGTGCACGGCGAGGGTGGTCTTGCCGACGCCGCCGATGCCGGCCAGCGCGGAGACGGCCATGACGGAGCCCTCGGCGGTCGCCAGCCGCTCGCCCAGCTCCCGGACGAAGGCGGCGCGGCCGGTGAAGTCCGGCACGGTGGCCGGGAGCTGCGCGGGGCGCACCGGCACGTGGACCGGGGCCGGTTCGTCGGCCGGGCGTGCCAGTTCCTCGTCGGCCCGCAGGATGCGCTGCTGGAGCTGGGAGAGTTCGGGGCGCGGGTCGACGCCCAGTTCGTCGGCGAGCAGTCGGCGGGTGTCCGCGTACACCGCGAGCGCCTCCGCCTGACGGCCGCTGCGGTACAGGGCGACCATGAGGAGTTCGCGCAGCCGCTCGCGCAGCGGGTGCGCGGCCGTGAGCGCGGTCAGTTCGGAGACTGCCTCCGCGTGGCAGCCGAGGTCCAGGTCCAGGTCCAGCCGGGCCTCGGTGAGCTGGAGCCGCCATTCCTCCAGGCGGGTGCGCTGGTTCTCGGCGTACGGGCCGGGCACGGAGGCCAGTGCCTCGCCGTCCCACAGGCCGAGCGCCTTGTCGAGCAGGGCACGGGCCTGGGCGCGGTCGCCGCCGGCGCGGGCCTTCTCCGCCCCGGCCGCCAGTTCCTGGGCCACGGTCAGGTCGACGGCGTCGTGAGTGGTGCGGATCGCGTATCCGCCGGCGTCGCTGACGAGCGTCTGCTGGTCGAGGACCTTGCGGAGCCGGGAGGCGTACGTGCGTACGGCGGCGAGCGCCTGCGAGGGCGGATCCTCGCCCCAGATGGCGTCGATGAGTTCGGCGGCGGTGGCCGTACGGCCGCCCCGCAGCAGCAGGGCGGTCAGCAGGGCGCGCTGTTGCGGGGAACCGGACGGCAGGGCCTCGCCGCCCCGCCACGCCCGTACCGGCCCGAGGACGGAGAAGCGCAGACCGCCGTCGTCGGCGGCGGACCGCTGGCGCGGAGCACGTTGCTCCGGAACCCGCGCTCGCGGTCCGTTGTCACGCTCCATTGCCGCCTCCTTGTCCTGCTCGCCTTGCCGGTCCTGCCGATCGTGCCGCTGTGCCGTCCCGGACCGCCCGCCGTCCCGTGTTCCGGTCCGGGACGCATCCGGATTGCCGCGTACCGCTGGTATCGCGCTCAACAGTCTGCCTTGTCGCGGGCGGGGACGTCAGCAGTGGGTGACGCTCTGCACAAGCCCTCGACAACGATCGCAGAACGGGGACCGGTCCAGGTAGCTGACGGTTCGTCAGATCGACGCTACCGTGGTGTGCATGGAGACCTTCCCGAAGATCATCTCGGTGGACGACCACACGGTGGAGCCCCCTCATGTCTGGCGGGACCGGCTCCCGTCCAAGTACCTCGACCGTGCTCCCCGGATCGTCCGCGCGCCGCTCAAAGAAATGACCTTCATGGGTGGAAAGTTCGCGCCTGTGATGGGTGCCGAGGGGGACGACGGGCCGATCGGCGACTGGTGGGTGTACGAGGACCTGCACCGGCCGCTCACCCGGCTGGACACCGCGGTCGGCTACGACCGGGACGAGATCAAGCTGGAGATCATCACGTACGAGCAGATGCGTCCGGGCTCGTTCTCGGTGCCGGACCGGCTCGCCGACATGGACGCCAACCACGTCCAGTCCGCCCTCTGTTTCCCCACATTTCCCCGCTTCTGCGGCCAGACCTTCACCGAAGCGAAGGATCGGGAGCTGGGGCTGCTCGGCGTGCGCGCGTACAACGACTGGATGGTGGAGGAGTGGTGCGGGCCCGAGGCGCGCGGCCGGCTCGTCCCGCTCACACTGATCCCGCTCTGGGACGCGGAGCTGGCCGCGGACGAGGTCCGGCGCAACGCGGCACGCGGGGTGCGCGCGGTGGCGTTCTCCGAGATACCCCCGCATCTCGGGCTGCCGTCCATTCACACGGATGAGTGGGACCCGTTCCTGCGCGCCTGTGACGAGACGGGGACGGTGATCGCGATGCACATCGGCTCGTCCTCGCGGATGCCGTCCACCTCGGCCGACGCCCCGCCCGCCGTCGGCTCCACCATCACCTTCGCCAACTGCTGCTTCTCGATGGTCGACTGGCTGATGAGCGGCAAGTTCGAGCGGTTCCCCAACCTCCGGATCATGTACGCGGAGGGGCAGATCGGCTGGATCCCGTACATCCTGGAACGCGCCGACGTGGTCTGGGAGGAGAACCGGGCCTGGGGCGGCGTCGCCGACAAGGTCCGCCGCCCGCCGTCGGAGCTGTTCGCGGACCACGTCTACGGCTGCTTCTTCGACGACGCCTTCGGGCTCAGGAACCTGGACTCGATCGGCGTCGGGAACGTGCTGTACGAGACGGACTACCCGCACTCCGACTCCACCTGGCCCAGGTCCCGCGAGGTCGGCGAGGCGCAGATGGGGCATCTGGCCGCCGACGTGGTGGAACGGATCGTCCGCCGCAACGCGATCGAGCTGCTGGGGCTGACGGACGAGGGGTTGTGGGCCGGGCCGGGAGGGCGATAGCGGGCGGGAGAGCGGCGGCGGTACGCGGAGAGTGCCGGAGAGGCACAGAAGGCGGCCGAGGGCGGCCGGGGTGCGAGGAGGGCGTGGCATCCGGGGCGTGAGTGTCCGGAGCGCGAGTGTCCGGAGCGTGGGCGGTCGGAGCGCCGCGTCCGGGGCAGGGGCGTCCTGGACGCGAGGCGTCGGGGCGCGAGGCGTCACTTGTGCCGCCGCCCCGCTGCCCCGCCGCCCCGCTGCCCCGCCGCCACGGGGCCTGAAGCGGGCCCGGCCCCCGAGGCGTACCGGGCCGACGCGGGGCCGCACCCGAGTGCGCCAGGCCCTGGGGCCGCCGGCACGGCCGGCCCTGCCGCGCGTCAGGCCCTCGCGATCGGCTCCTGGAGTTCGGTCACCCACGCGTCCCGGTCATCGGGGCACTCCAGGTTGACCTCGCGGGCGTACCCCGCCGACCGGTAGCCGTTGGCGTCGATCCAGCGCGCCAGGGCCTGTGCCGTGGACAGCACGTCGTCCATCGATCCGCGGTGGACCACGGTGGCCGCCTCGACCGGGGGCAGTTCCACCACCGTGATCCCGGTGTCGCCGATCGGCCCCGGCGGGGCGGAGACCGTCACCCCCGCGTGCACGACGACCGCACCGCCGCCGTCCGGAGCGGCCTCGTAGTGCGCGATCCCGGGGCCGCTCGGGCTGACGCCCGCCGCCGCCAGCAGCGGGAAGAGCCGGTCGTACAGCGGCCCGATCACCGGAGAGATGTCCTCCGGCCCGTAGCCCGCCGCGACACCGGTCAACTCGGCCACCCGCACCGCGGGCACCCTCCGTACCACCACATCGTCCGCGGACATGCGTCCCTCGCTCTCGATCGACCGGAGCCTCGCCTCGACCCGTGCCAGCCGTGCCGCCGTCGCCGCCATGGCTTCCTCCAGCTCCGCCCGCCGCAGTCGCAGCATTCCGCGCAGCTCCTCCGTGCTCACCCGCTCGTCGAGGACGGCGCGCACCTGCTGGAGCGTGAAGCCGAGATCCTTCAGGGCGATGACGCGGTTGAGACGGGCGAGCTGGGCGGCGGTGTAGAAGCGGTACCCGGTGGCGGGATCGGTCCGGTCGGGGCGCAGGAGCCCGATGGCGTCGTAGTGGCGCAGCATCCGGGCCGACACCTGCCCGTACCTGGCGAAGTCTCCGATGGTGAACATGACGTCTCCCAGTGCAGGGCTTCACACGGTGTCAAGGTCAAGTGCGGTTCGCCGCCCGGGTGGGACACCGGCCGGTGGGATTCGCCGCGAGGACGAGTCCGTTCAGGAGGTGGGTCCGTTTCACGGGGCGGGTTTGTCGCGCGGCGGAGGATTCCGGCGCGAAAAGGCAGGAGCCCTGCTCCCCGGCGAGACGGGGAACAGAGCTCCTTGGGTACTGCTAGTCGGCCGCGATCGGCCGACCCGGGCAACTAGGCCGGGGTGACGTTCTCAGCCTGCGGGCCCTTCGGACCCTGGGTGACGTCGAAGTTCACGACCTGGTTCTCCTCGAGGGAGCGGAACCCGGACGCGTTGATCGCGGAGTAGTGGACGAAGACATCCGGGCCGCCGCCGTCCTGGGCGATGAAGCCGAAGCCCTTTTCAGCGTTGAACCACTTGACGGTTCCGGTAGCCATAAGCCCTCCTTGGGCCAAAGGGTTGCCCTGCTCCAGAACCTGCAAAGAAGTCTGAAAACTACAAAAGCCTGCGGGTCACATGCTCCGCAGGCTCTGTACTGCAAGGGAAACCAAACTGCAACTTGCGTCGAGCCTAGCACGCAGCGTGTACGGAAGGGTAGAGGGAAAGATCACTTCACTCGGATGTTTCATTGCTGTGCGGATGAGCTGATGAAGTACGCGTCCGGGAGGGTGACGCGCAGGCGTCCCCGAGGCGTCTCGGGAGCGTCTTCGGAGGCAACTTCGAGGGGCGACTTCCGGGGGCGGGCCGAGGCAGCGACTTCAAGAGGGGCGAAGGGGGCTCCGGAGCGCTTCCGGGGTGCTTTCCGGGTGGTTCCGGCGCGTCGGCGCGGGGACCGGGCCGTGCCGCGCGCACCCGGTGCCCCTCGGGCGGCGCCCCGGGTCTAGCCTCGCGACGTGGACAATTCAACCGTTTCAACCGCCGTGCGCGACGACCGTCGCAGTCGGCCGCGCGTCGGTCACATCCAGTTCCTGAACTGCCTCCCCCTCTACTGGGGCCTGGCCAGGACCGGGACCCTGCTCGACCTGGAGCTGTCGAAGGACACCCCCGAGAAGCTCAGCGAGCAGTTGGTCCGGGGCGATCTGGACATCGGCCCGGTCACGCTGGTCGAGTTCCTGCGCAACGCCGACGACCTGGTCGCCTTCCCCGACATCGCGGTGGGCTGCGACGGACCCGTCATGTCGTGCGTGATCGTGTCGCAGGTGCCGCTGGAGCAGCTGGACCGGGCCCGGGTGGCACTCGGTTCGACCTCGCGGACCTCCGTGCGGCTGGCCCGGCTGCTGCTCGCCGAACGGTACGGGGTCAGCCCGGACTACTACACCTGCCCGCCGGACCTCGGCGTGATGATGCAGGAGGCGGACGCCGCCGTCCTGATCGGCGACGCCGCGCTCCGGGCCAACCTGCACGACGCCCCCCGTCTCGGCCTCCAGGTCCACGACCTGGGGCAGATGTGGAAGGACTGGACCGGACTGCCGTTCGTCTTCGCGGTCTGGGCGGCCCGCAAGGACTTCGTCGCCGCCGAGCCCGACCAGGTGCACAAGGTGCACGAGGCGTTCCTGGCCTCGCGGGACGTCTCCCTGGAGGAGGTCACCAAGGTCGCGGAGCAGGCGTCGCGCTGGGAGGCGTTCGACGCGAGGACGCTGGAGCGGTACTTCACGACCCTGGACTTCCGCTTCGGCCCCGAGCAGCTCGCGGGTGTGGCGGAGTTCGCGCGCCGGGTCGGCCCCACGACCGGGTTCCCGGCCGATGTGAAGGTCGAACTGCTCGGCGGCTGACCGGACGGGAAGGGGGCGCGGGGAAGGGGCCCGGGCGGCGCCGCGGACGGATGTCGTGCGCGACGGCCGGGAATGGGTTCGAGAAAGTGGATGAATCTCGAACTTTCGGGGCGGAAAAATGCCTCCGCCGTTCTCGTCGGCCTCTCCCGTTCTTCTCCGCGCCTTCTCCTCGCCGGCTATCGGTTCGGGTTAATACGCGGCGAATAGCCGATTCCCGGCCGATTCCCGGAAGCTGTCCGGACACGGTCACGGTTCTACGTCGGAATCGCTCGCGTGAACGACGTATTCACGCCTTTTGTTGTGTCGAAAGCCGTTCTTCGTTCCCTTGGGGGCGAAATCGGCGGATGGTTTCCTCTGGGAACCGATGACCTTCGCCGCCTAGGCTTCGACCGGAGATCCGGCCGTACACGGGGGGAGTCACGTATATGCAGCCGCTGGAAGCCGGCGAACCGCTGACCATCGGTGCCTACCGATTGCTCGGCAGGCTCGGTGCGGGCGGCATGGGCCGGGTGTATCTGGGGCGCAGCGCGGGGGGCCGCACCGTCGCGGTCAAGGTCGTGCATCCCCACTTCGCCCTCGACGAACAGTTCCGGGCCCGCTTCCGGCGGGAGGTGGACGCGGCCCGGCGCATCGGCGCGCAGTGGACGGCGCCGGTGCTGGACGCCGACCCGGACGCTCCCATCCCGTGGGTCGCCACCGGCTATGTGGCCGGCCCGCCGCTGTCCACCGCGATCGTCGAGCACGGGCCGCTGCCCGAGCACGCGGTGCGGACCCTGGGTGCCGGGCTCGCGGAGGCGCTGGCCGCGGTCCACGGACTGGGGCTCGTCCACCGCGACGTGAAGCCGTCCAACGTGCTCCTCGCCCTCGACGGCCCCCGGCTGATCGACTTCGGGATCGCCCACGCCGTCGGCGCCACCTCCTCCCTCACCTCCACCGGGGTCTCCGTCGGCTCGCCCGGCTACATGGCGCCGGAACAGATCAGGGGCATGGAGGACATCTCGGGGGCGGTCGACGTCTTCTCGCTCGGCGCGGTGCTCGCCTACGCGGCGACCGGCAGCGCCCCCTTCCTGGGCGACTCCTCCGCCGTACTGCTCTACAAGGTCGTGCACGAGGAGCCCGAGCTGGGGGAGCTGGAGGGCGAGCTGAGGGAGGTCGTCGCCGGGTGCCTGGAGAAGTACCCGGAGGACCGGCCGACCCCCATGGAACTGGCCCGTCGGCTGGCGCCGGGCGGGGCCGCGGGGCTGGTGACGGGGGGCTGGCTGCCCGGTCCGCTGGTGCGCCAGGTGAGCCGGGCGGCGGTGGCGCTGCTGGACCTGGAGCCGCAGGACGCCCCGGCGCAGTCGGGTCCGGTGCCGTTCAGCGCGGCGTCCTGGGGCTCGGACGCCGCGAATGCCGCGAATGCCGCGGACACCCCGGAGAGCGGGCGCGGCGCGTGGGGCGGGCCCGGCCCACAAGGCGCGGGAGGTGCGTACGACGGGCGCGGCTCGACGGGCGCGGGAGGCGTGTACGGCCCACCTGGCGAGCCGTCTTCGCCCGCGTCCTCGTCCTCGTTCCCGTCTCCGTCGCCCGCCCCGGATGCGTACGAACCGACCCGGCCGCCCTTCTGGACCGCGACCGCCGCGGACGGCTCCGCGGCGCGCGGCCCCGCGCGGCCGGACACGCCCGGGGCCCCGGGGCTGCCGGGGCAGCGGTCGCCGGATCCCCGGTTCTCCGTCACCGTCGGCGCGGAATCCGGTCCGTCGCGGTCCGACGGCCACCGCGGCCGACGGCTCAGCTGCACCGTGGCCCTCGCCGTGGCGGGCGTGCTGGCCGCGGTCACCGTCGGCGGCGCGTTCCTCTTCGACCTGATGCCGGGCGGGGGCGGCCGGGACACCGCCGACCACGGCGTGGGCGCCACCCCCTCCACCCGGCCCTCGAACCCCCCGGCGTCCGACACGGACCCGGGCCAGGGCGGTGTGGAACAGGTCACCGAGGTGCCGAAGGCGTTCGTCGGCACCTGGAGCGGCCCGCTCACCGAGAAGACCACCGGACAGCCGCACGGCACGCTCACCGCCGTGTTCACCGAGGGCCGAAAGGGCACGGACGTGGTCCGCATGACCACCGAGGTCACCGCCCTCGGGCTGACCGTCCGCTGCAACAGCGTCGCCGCCCTCACCTCCGGCACCGACGAGGAACTGGTCCTCCACGAACGCTCCGACCCGGACCGCCCCGGCGACCGCGCCTTCTGCACCTCCACCGAGACCGACGTGCACTTCACGCGGAACGCGGACGGCACCCTGCGCTTCCGGTCCGAGGAGAGGGGCGCCGGGCTGCCGTACGGCACGCTCACCCGGTCCGGCGGCTGACGCCGACGGGCGCTGGCGTACGCTGAACCGGTCCGTGGACCCGTTGAAAACCCGCCGAAAGGTGACAGCTCGGTGACCGAGAAGGCCGCTCTCCAGCCCATCCTCGACCGCGCCGCCGAAGGCGGCCGGATCACTCCGGAGGAGGCCCTCGACCTCTACCGGTCGGCGCCGCTGCATGCGCTGGGGGCCGCCGCCGACGCCGCGCGCCGCCGCCGTTACGCCGGTACGGAGCACATTGCGACGTACATCATCGAGCGCAACATCAACTACACCAACGTGTGCGTCACGGCCTGCCGGTTCTGCGCCTTCTACGCGGCGCCCAAGGACACGGCCAAGGGCTGGACCCGCGACCTCGACGACATCCTGCGCCGCTGCGCGGAGACCGTCGAACTGGGCGGCACGCAGATCATGTTCCAGGGCGGGCACCACCCGGACTACGGCGTCGAGTACTACGAGAAGCACTTCTCCGCGATCAAGGAGGCGTTCCCGCAGCTGGTCATCCACTCGCTGGGCGCCTCCGAGGTCGAGCACATGGCCCGGATCTCCAAGGTGTCCGTCGAGGAGGCCGTCCAGCGGATCCACGCGGCCGGCCTCGACTCCTTCGCGGGCGCGGGCGCCGAACTGCTGCCCGCCCGCCCGCGCAAGGCGATCGCCCCGCTCAAGGAGTCCGGCGAGCGCTGGCTGGAGATCATGGAGATCGCACACGGCCTCGGTGTCGAGTCCACCTCCACCATGCTGATGGGCACCGGCGAGACCAACGCCGAGCGCATCGAGCACCTGCGGATGATCCGTGACGTGCAGGACCGTACGGGCGGCTTCCGCGCCTTCATCCCGTACACGTACCAGCCGGAGAACAACCACCTGAAGGGGCGGACGCAGGCGACGCTCTTCGAGTACCTGCGGATGATCGCCATCGCCCGCGTCTTCCTCGACAACGTCGCGCACATCCAGGGCTCCTGGCTGACCACCGGCAAGGAGGTCGGCCAGCTGTCGCTGCACTACGGCGCCGACGACCTCGGCTCGATCATGCTGGAGGAGAACGTCGTCTCCTCGGCCGGTGCCAAGCACCGCTCCAACCGCCTGGAGATCATCGACCTGATCCGCAAGGCCGACCGGGTGCCCGCGCAGCGCTCCACCACCTACGAGCACCTCGTCGTCCACGACGACCCGGCGAACGACCCGGTCGACGACCGCGTCGTCTCGCAC
This sequence comes from Streptomyces sp. CB01580, assembly GCF_001905795.1. Lineage (GTDB taxonomy): Bacteria > Actinomycetota > Actinomycetes > Streptomycetales > Streptomycetaceae > Streptomyces. The sequence continues at coordinate 77,343 of NZ_LIXJ01000009.1, read as the reverse complement.
ATCTCGTCCATCGCGATCGAGGGGGGCACGGCGCACCCCGAGCTGAAGCTCCTGGACGCCAACTGAGACCGGGGACCCACGTGTTGACGGTGCACACCGCCGACGCGGTGCACGGCGCCGGGTCGGCCCCGGCCGGGGCGGACTCCGTGGCCGTGGACGGTGCCGTGGTCGTCGCGATCGGCCCGTACGAGGAGCTGGTCGCGGACCGCCCCGCGGCCCGGGTGCGGCGGTGGTCCGGACTGATCACCCCGGGGCTGCTGAACGCGGGGGCACCGGCCCTGCTGGAGGCCGCCTACCACCCGGACCCGCGCGAGGCGGACGAACTGGGCACCGAACCCCTCACCGGCGCCGCGCTCACCGCGCTGGGCATGGACGAGGTCCGCTGGGGCGCGAGCGCCCGGCGCGGGCTGCAGCGGATGCTGCGGCACGGCACGACGGCCGTCCGGGGGCCGTTCGCCCGCCCCGCCGTGCGTACCGCCGTCGCCCGCTCGGGGCTGCGTGTCCACGCCCCGGCCCGCCCGGCGGGGCAGGTCGCCGTCGACCCGTTGTCCGCCGTGCCGGAACCGACCGGCCTCGACCCGCTGGCCTCGGTACCGGATCCGGCCGAGGCGTTCGCCGCGTCTCTGGCCGTCGGCGGCCCCGCCGACCTGGCGGTGTTCGCCGTACGGGACTTGGCGCACCTGCGCACGGAGGGTGCCGGGAGCTGCGTGGCGACGGTGCTCGGCGGGCGCCTGGTCTTCCGCCGCGGCTGACGCGGACGGGTCACGTCGCGCGGGAGGAACGGGAGAAGCGGGCGGGAGACGCGGGAGAGGACAGGCGGTTGCGCCACCGGGCCGGGTCGGTCACGGCACGGCCGGGCCGCTCAGGTAGCGCCCCTTCGCGTCGTACGGCCAGGCGTTGGAGACGCAGCCCTTCAGCCCGTGGATCTGCTGCATCATCGCGGGGGCCGGGCGGCCCCTGCCCGGACAGGTCTCGTGGCCGTGGCCCAGCCAGTGGCCGACCTCGTGGTTGATGATGAGGGCCCGGTAGTCGGCGAGCGGCCCGTGGAACTCGGGCGACCCGTGCTGCCAGCGCTTCAGGTTGACCACGACATCGGTGCCGACCCGGCAGTTGACCTCGCCGTGGGTGTCCAGACCGCCCTTCGCGCAGATGGCGTCGGTGGTCTTGGGCGTCGCGATGCGGATGACCAGTCCCGCCGGGGCTTCGGCGACCTGGCGGAAGGCGCGCTCGCCGTGGTGCGACCAGCCGCGCGGGGCGGCCAGGACGCGGGCGACCTCGGCGGCGGCCCCGTCGGGGTCGACGCCCGTACCGTCCTCCACCTCGACCTGGTAGGCGTTGCTCCCGCTCCCCTTCCCGCCCCGGCCCTCGTCCGTGCCGTCGTTCGCCGTGCCGGCGCCGTGGCCGCCGTCACGCTCGCTGCCGTCCGCGCCGATGTCCGTGGCCTTCGCGCGGGCGACCGTGAACGCGCCGGTGCCCGCCCGACGCACGGGCGCGGACGCCGAACCGCCCTTGCCGTCGCTGTCGTTGATCGCTCGTATCCCCGCCACGGCGGCGACGCAGAGCAGCGCTGTCGGGACGGCGACCACGATCAGACCTGTCCCGCGCCCTCTCGACCGCTTCGGGCGGCGCGCGCCTGGTGCGGACATCCGGCCTCCCCCCGCTCGCGGTTGCTCCGTGCTCCTCATCCGTCATGAGTGCCGGTGGACACGATCGGTTTATTCCGCCACATCGCGAGCGGGACCGGCGCGACCCGGTACAGGCACGGCGCGACCGGCGCGGTGGGCGCCCTATGCGCTGTGCACGATCTGGATCAGGTTGCCGCAGGTGTCGTCGAAGACCGCGGTGGTGATCCGACCCATCTCCAGCGGCTCCTGGGTGAAGTGCACCCCGAGCGCGCGCAGCCGGTCGAACTCCGCCCGTACGTCGTCCACGGCGAAGGAGGTGGCCGGGATGCCGTCCTGGACCAGCGCGTCCTTGTACGGCCGCACGGCGGGATGGCCGGAGGGTTCGAGCAGCAGCTCGGTCCCGCCGGGATCCTCCGGCGAGACCACGGTCAGCCACCGGGCCTCGCCCACCGGGACGTCGTGCTTCTTCACGAAGCCCAGGACGTCGGTGTAGAAGTGCAGGGCCTTGGCCTGGTCGTCGACGAAGACGCTGGTCAGATGGATTCTCATGGGGTGTTCTCCGGTGGGTCGGGCCTGAGCCATCGGGTCGCGATCCGATCGAGGGGCTCGGTGTTCAGATCATGGAACTTGTAGCGGCCCTGGCGCCGGGAGAGGACCAGACCCGCCGATTCGAGCACGGCCAGATGCTGGCTGATCGCCTGGCGGGACAGGCCCAGACCGTGCTTGGTCACCAGTCGCGTGCATATCTCGAACAGGGTCTGACCGTCCCGTTCCGTCAACTCGTCGAGGATGCGCCGACGGGTCGGGTCGGCCAGTGCCTTGAAGACGTCGTCCGCCATGACCACCACCATAGGCAAGTCGCGACTTGCCTACCAGGTGGGGTGCTCCGGGCCGCCCGGCGAGGAGACGCGCCCCGGACGCGACCGGCGCGAGGTGCCGCGGACCGGGCTGCTTGAATGGACGGGTGATCCGAGCTTCCCTGGACAAGCAGCCGCACGAAGTCGCCACGATGTTCGACGACGTGGCGGCCAACTACGACCTCACCAACGACGTGCTGTCCCTCGGCCAGGCCCGGCTCTGGCGCAAGGAGGTCGCGAAGGCGGTGCACGCCCGGCCCGCGGAGAAGATCCTGGACCTGGCGGCGGGCACGGCGACGTCCTCGCTGCCGTTCGCCGCGACCGGCGCGTATGTGGTGCCCTGCGACTTCTCCCTCGGCATGCTGCGGGAGGGGAAGCGCCGCCACTCGTGGATGCCGTTCACCGCGGGCGACGCCACGAAGCTCCCGTTCCGCGACGAGACCTTCGACGCGGTGACGATCTCCTTCGGGCTGCGCAACGTCCAGGACACGGACGCGGCGCTGCGCGAGCTGTACCGGGTGACGAAGCCGGGCGGCCGGGTGGTCATCTGCGAGTTCTCGAAGCCGACGTGGACGCCGTTCCGCACGGTGTACACCGAGTACCTGATGCGGGCGCTGCCGCCGGTCGCGCGCGCGGTGTCGTCCAACCCGGGCGCGTACGTGTACCTCGCCGAGTCCATCCGCGCCTGGCCCGACCAGCCGGGGCTCGCGGCGAAGCTCCAGCGGGCCGGCTGGTCGAAGGTCGCCTGGCGCAACCTCACCGGCGGCGTGGTGGCCCTGCACCGGGGCGTGCGCGCGTAGTCCTCCCGGTCCTCCGGAGCCGGGCCTTCGGAAGGGCGCGTTCCGCGCGGCCCCTCCGTACGGCCCCTCCGTACGGCCCCTCCGAACCGGCCCTTCGGAACGGAGCGTTCCGCTCGGCCCCCCGGAACCGGGCCCTCGGGACCGGTGGTTCGGCCCGCCCCTTCGAAGCCGGTCCCGGCCCCGATCGAGGAGCCCTCCGGGAGCCGGGCGGGGGACCCCCATAGACTGCATGGGACAGGTGCCGCGCGGCACGCGCTTTCGAGCCTCCGGGAGATCCGACCGTGACCGAGCCCCTCTCCGAGCACAGCGCGGACGTGATCGTCGTCGGGGCAGGCCCGGCCGGTTCCACCACCGCGTACTACCTCGCCAAGGCCGGGCTGGACGTCCTGCTGCTGGAGAAGACGGCCTTCCCCCGCGAGAAGGTCTGCGGCGACGGCCTCACCCCGCGCGCCACCAAGCAGCTCGCCGCCATGGGCATCGACATCTCCGAAGAGGCCGGCTGGCTGCGCAACAAGGGCCTGCGCATCATCGGCGGCGGCATGCGCCTCCAGCTCGACTGGCCGGAGCTCGCCTCCTACCCGAACTACGGACTGGTCCGCAAGCGCGACGACTTCGACGAGCAGCTGGCCCGGCAGGCGCAGAAGGCGGGCGCGCGGCTGCACGAGCGCTGCAACGTCGGCGCCCCGGTCATCGACGACCGCACCGGCCGCATCACCGGCGTCCACGCCAAGCTCGGCGAGGAGAAGACCCCGGTCACCTTCCACGCCCCGCTCGTCGTCACCGCCGACGGCAACTCCTCCCGGCTGTCGCTCGCCATGGGCCTGCACCGCCGCGAGGACCGCCCGATGGGCGTCGCCGTGCGCACGTACTTCACCTCGCCCCGGCACGACGACGACTACCTGGAGTCCTGGCTGGAGCTGTGGGACCGGCGCGGTCCGCAGGACCGGCTGCTGCCCGGCTACGGCTGGATCTTCGGCATGGGCGACGGCACGTCCAATGTCGGTCTCGGCATCCTCAACTCCTCGTCCGCGTTCAAGGAGCTGGACTGGCGCGAGGTCCTCAAGGCGTGGTGCGCCTCGATGCCGGAGGACTGGGGCTTCACCCCGGAGAACATGACGGACCCGATCCGCGGCGCCGCCCTGCCGATGGCGTTCAACCGCCAGCCGCACTACACCCGCGGCCTGCTGCTCGTCGGCGACGCGGGCGGCATGGTCAACCCGTTCAACGGCGAGGGCATCGCGTACGCCATGGAGTCGGGCCAGATCGCCGCCGACGTCATCGTCCAGGCGCATGCCCGCGCCACCCCGGCCCAGCGCGAACTGGCCCTCACCAACTACCCGAAGGTGCTCAAGGAGACCTACGGCGGCTACTACACGCTGGGCCGCGCCTTCGTGAAGCTGATCGGCAACCCGAAGGTGATGAAGGTCGCCACCCAGCGCGGTCTTACGCACCCGCTGCTGATGAAGTTCACGCTGAAGATGCTCGCCAACCTGACCGACCCGACGGGCGGCGACGCCATGGACCGGATCATCAACGGCCTCTCCAAGGTGGCCCCGAGGGCCTGATCCGCCGCGGGACCGGCCTTCCCCGGTCCTTTCCTTCCGTCGTCCCGGCCTTCCCCGTCCCGGTCCGGGCCGGCCACGGCCGTGCTCCGAGCGGGCAGCCTTTAGGGTCGGCCGGCCGCGCGCGGCGAGGCCCGGAACCCCGGTCAGGCCCTGACCGGGGTGGTCTGCGGCGCCGCGGGCGCGGTGCTCGCCTTCATCACCCGAGGCCGCTGCCGACGCCCGCCCCCGCCTTCACGCGGTCGTCCTCCGCCTGCGGCAGCGGCCGTTCGGCGTCCGTCTCCGTGTGCCGTTCGGCGTCGGAGTCCTTGGGGGCCAGGTGCGTCCGGCCCTTCCGGTACCAGCGCGGCGTGAGCGAGCCCAGCCGGCGGGCGAGGGCGGTCTCGTAACGGGGCTGGAGCAGCAGGACGAGCCCCAGCGCGCAGACGCATGTGACGCCGTACAGGATCCACGACTTGGCGCCCCGGGCGGAGAACGCCACGATTCCGAACGAGAACAGCGCCGACCAGAAGTACATCAGCAGCACGGCCCGCCGGTGCGAGTGGCCGAGCTGGAGCAGCCGGTGGTGGAGGTGGCCCTTGTCGGCGGCGAACGGCGACTTCCCGTTCCATGTGCGCCGGACGACCGCGAGCACGAGGTCGGCGATGGGCAGCGCGATCACGGACAGCGGCAGCAGCAGCGGAATGTAGACCGGCACCATCGCGGCCGACCCGGCCGTGCCGTCGACCGACTGGTTGAGGAGGCTCGGGTCGACCTCGCCCGTGACCGAGACCGCGCACCCCGCGATCAGCAGTCCGAGCAGCATGGAGCCCGAGTCGCCCATGAAGATGCGCGCCGGGTGCGAGTTGTGGACCAGGAACCCGAGGCACATGCCCGCGAGGATCGCGGAGATCAGGGTGGTGGAGGCGGCCGACTCGATGCCGTAGCCGTACCAGAGCCGGTACGCGTACAGGAAGAACGCCGTCGCCGCGATGCCGACCGTGCCGGCGGACAGCCCGTCGAGTCCGTCGACGAAGTTGACCGCGTTGATGGTGACCAGGATCAGCCCCACGGTCAGCAGCGTGCCCTGCCAGTCGGCGAGGTAGAACCCGTCGGTGCCCGGCACCGGGAGCCAGAGGATCGTCAGACCCTGGAACACCATCACCCCGGCGGCGAGCACCTGCCCGCCGAGCTTGACCAGCGAGTCCAGCTCCCACTTGTCGTCCAGGACGCCCAGCAGCCAGATGATCGTGGCACCGGACAGCAGCGCCCGGGGCGTCGAGCTCTGGGTGAAGATCTCCTCCATGTACGGCAGATGGGAGCCCACCAGATAACCGGTCAGCAGCCCGCCGAACATGGCGATCCCACCGAGGCGCGGAGTGGGCTCGCGGTGGACGTCGCGCGCCCGGATCTCCGGCATCGCGCCGATCGCGATGGCGAACTTCCGCACCGGGCCGGTCAGAAGATGGGTCACCGCCGCCGTGATGAACAGCATGAGCAAGTAGTCCCGCACGGGCGGCCTCACATCCCGGCCACGTCGGGCCGATTCCTGAACAGCTTCTTCCGGTTCCGCTTCTCCGGGGCTGCTGCTCAGGGTTGGGACGGGCCGATCGGCGAGTCCGATGCGTGGCGGCACTGGATCCTGGCTCCTGGCTCCGGATCCCGGTCGAGGCCCCTCGCTGCGCCCCGCCGAGCCTAACCCATGCGTATTCCGGAAGCGCGGGGTGCCGGGCGGGGATGGCCGGATGCCGAGCCTCCGCGGGCGGCGGCCGGACGGCCGGTGCGGGCGAGCCGGCGGGTTCGCCGGGTCCGGTGGGGCGGTCGGTTCCGACGGGCGGCGACGCGCGGTGACCGTGTTGTCGTCGTACGTACGCAGGGCGCAACCCTGCCCCTGTGTGCAGGTGTCCGTCACGTGCGAGAGCCCCTGCCCGGAGGGGAAAGGGGCAAGGGCTCTCGCATGTGACGGCGCGGCGTACTAACGGACGAAGTGGTCGAACTCGCCCGCCTTGACGCCCTGGACGAGCGCGGCGAACTCGTTGCGGCTCGTCCGGGTGACCACGCGCGGGTCGTCGCTCTCGCGCAACAGGATCTCCCCGGCGTGCCGTGCGACCTCGACGCACTGCTCTCCGCCGCCGCCGGAGAACGACGACTTCTGCCAGCTGATCTGAGTGTCCATGGCGCGGATTATCACAGGTCGCGAGCGAGGTGGTGAATGAAGCTGCGCGACTCCTCGGGGTCGAGACCGGCCTGCTCCGCGAAGTCGAGCTGCACGCGATACCGGTTCAGATCGGCCACGGCGTCCAGCTGGCCCCCGCCGAACGGGGCATCGATGTGGACGGTGTCCAGCTGAGGTGTCACGCCGCCCGCGTACAGCACGGTCTGCGTCGCCTCGACGAACTGCTCGCTGGCGAACGGGATCACACGCAGGGTCACCGCCGGCCGGTCCGCCGCCTCCAGGAGGCGTTCCAACTGGGCGCGCGCCACCTTGCGGCCGCCTATCCGCATGCGCAGTCCGGCCTCGTGGATGACGACGTCGAACTTCGGCGGCGCCTCGCGGTCGAGCACGGTCTGTCTGCGCATCCGGTGCTCTACCCGCGCCTCGACCTCGTCCTCGGGCAGCTTGGGAAGGACACCCCCGAAGAGCGCCCGCGCGTACTCCGGGGTCTGGAGCAGCCCGGGTGCCATCACGGGCTGGAGGCAGCGCATGTAACGGGCGTGATGCTCCAGTTCCGCGATGTTCAGGAAGCCGGGCGCCAGCACGCCGCGGTACTCGTCCCACCAGAACTGTCCCCGGTGCTCGCGCGCGATGGCGCACAGCGCGTCGATCAACGCGGAGTCGTCGCACGAGTAGAAGCTCGCCAGGCGGCGGATCCGTTCCTCGCTCACGCCGATGCGGCCCGCCTCGATATGGCTGATCTTCGCCTGGTCGGTGGAGATCAGCCCGGCGGCCTCGCGCGCGGTCATGCCGGCCTGCTCGCGCAGCTTTCTCAACTCGCGGCCCAGGCGCACCTGTCGTGCGGTGGGATTGTCCCTCGGTGGCATGTCACCTTCCTCTGATCGCGCACAGTCTCGCGCGGTGCGGACGGTCCGGTCCACCCGGTCGTTGTGAGGCGCTGACGGCAATCCTGCTCCGAGGGACTCATGTGTCTCAGGGGTCTCGCGTCGATGCCGCCCGGCAGCCGTCGTGGTGCGAAGTCCGTGCTCTTTCAGGAGAGTTGGAGGAGCGAGCGGTCAGGACCACCACTGCGGAAGGGTGAGCAGCAGGCCCAGTCCGGCCATCAGGGCGGCCATGGCGAGATTGACGGTCCGGTTCTCCCAGAGCACGGCCACGAACTCGCGGATGGTGGCGCTCGGCCAGAAGTACCGGGCGGTGGGGGAGCCCAGCACCTGTCCGCGCACTCCCTCCCGGCGGGCGGTCATCGCGGCGCGGAACGCGTGAAAGTTGTTGGTGACCACCACACAGGTGTAGTCCGGCTTCTCCGCCTCCATGATCACGCGGCTGAAACGGAGGTTCTCCTCCGTGTCGCGGGAGCGCTCCTCGGTGAGCACGTGGGCCGCGGGCGCGCCGTTCCCCACCAGCCATCCGGCCATGGCCGTGGCCTCCGGCATCTTCTCGTCCGGTCCCTGGCCGCCGGACGTGAGCAGCCGGGGCGCCCGTCCGCCGCGTGCCACCTGCCGATCGTGGATCCGCAGCCCCTCGCGCAGGCGCGAGGCCAGCAACGGGGAGACCCGCTCACCGCCGAGCAGCCCCGACCCCAGCATCACCACGAAATCCACGTCCCCGCGCACGACGATCCGGCCGTAGAGGAAGGCATAGCCGAGAAAGCAGACGAAGAGGAAGGAGACGTAGGCGCACAGCATGAGCAGGATCGCCAGAACGAGTGAAGCGAGGGCCGAGGGATTGCGGCCCAGGACGGTCAGCACGAAGTACAGGGCGATGATCGCCAGCCCGGTCAGCAGAGAGAGGAGGTTGGCGGGGCTGCGCCCTTCCTTGCGCACCATCGTCAGGCCGTTCGCGATCAGGAACGCCGACAGGACGAGGCTGGCGAACGCGGGAAGGACGAGGTACAGCACCAGCAGCGCCCCGGCGTGCTCCGGCCGGCTCAGCAGCAGACCGGCCCCGGCGCTGATGACGGTCAGCCCCAGGAGCACGGCATTGCGGAACATTCTGCGGTCCTGGCGCACACTGATCGCAAAGGCGGAGAGAAACACCAGAGCGGGGGCGAAGCTGAGCATGTCGCTGATCATAGGCATTTCCGCCCTGCCGGGATCGGGGTCGCGGGCGGGGTCCCGATCCCGGCACAGGACGCCGCCCCGGCTCGAAGGCGGCTCGGGCGGACCCGGGCGCCGACGGTGCGCCGGGCCTCGACGTAGGAGGCGGCGGACGGCGGCGGAGCCGGTCGCGCTCAGGGCGTGAGGCCCTCGCCCCCTGCATGTGCCGTGAGAGCCCGGGCGCCGTCACGGTGGACACCCGCCTGGGCGGGTACCGTGCGGGACCATTGCACGTCGACGGCTCCCGGCATGTTCTTCTCCCGTACGAGGAACAGCCCTGACAGCACCATCAGTACCCAGAGCACCGGCCCCAGCGGGTTTCCGGGGGACATGAACCCCTGAGCCGCGAGCCCGAGGAGCCCGCAGGAGGAAAGCACGGCCGCAAGAACGACCCTGCGCAGACTCGTACGCGGCGTCCTGCCGGACCTGCGGCGGATCTCGAACCGGCCGAAGAGTCCGGTGAAGCATCCCAGGAAGATCCCCGCGACGCCGACCCACACCGGAGCCACGGCGAACCACATCGGGCTGCCGGGTGTCGGTGATGCGAAGCCGAGCCCGACGACCCAGATTCCCGCGGTGACCACGAGCGCTGGCATGTGCCAGAGATACAGGGTCATGAAGCGGGCCCCGCACCACCGCAGGACGGTGACGGCGAACGGCCGTTCAGCGAGTCGCGTCATCACGGGCTTGAGCGTCAGCCACAGTCCGAGCTGGCCGATCGTCAGCGACAGCATCACCGCGGTCGGAGGGCTCATGTTGGAGACGGGGGCGCCGGGCATTCCGATCATGGACGCCGGGTAGGGCCCAAGGAGAACAGCGGTCGCGGTGAGTCCGAAGCCGACGACGGCCAGACCCGACGATTTCCAATCGGTCCACGTGCGCAGGCCGCCGTCGGCATAGTGGAAGCCGAATTGATGGGCCGCCAGCCAGACGAACAAGGCATTCAAATAGCCGATCGCAGGGCTGACCTCGAAGCGCAATACGTCGACGGTCAGGGAACAGACGGCGAGAATTCCGATCACGCGCCATCCATACCGGTGATACAGCTTGAACATGACCGGAGTGGCTGCGATGACAAGCAGGTAGACGGCGAGGAACCAGAGCAGCTGACCGGCGATCTTGCCGGCTATCAGCACCGGTTGAGCAGGCACACCTTCGCTTATTAGCACATGGGGCAACAGCAGCCATACGGCGGCCAAGGGGACGACCGGCGCCAGGAGGCGGGCGATCCTGCTCCGGAGCCAGTCGCGCACCGAGTCCACGGCTCGGAACGAGAAGAAATTGGCGGCTCCGCCGGCGAAGAACACCATGGGCATGACCTGCGTCAGCCAGGTGAGGGTCCACCATCCAGGACTGGCGAGGGCATTCCCTGTGCTCAAATGCCCATTCTCATAGGAAAGGACCGGCATCAGCCAGTGCTGGGAAATGACAGCAAGCACGCACAGCGCTCGGATGATGTCTATGAACGAGTCGCGACCGTGACTTGATGAATGAGCTCGCGTCGGCTGCATTCAATTATTGTGTGATCAGCGGCGGATACACACAGTAAAGAGGGCACCCGAATCCTTCCGGGGGTCAGCACCGGGTGCCGTGGTGGGGTCTTCCCCACCGACGCCTGCCCACCCGTGGCGCCCAGGGCGGTCACGGCCGGGCCGGGGGCGGGGGAGGGGCCGGCCCGCTCATGGCGAAGGGCCGTCGCCCCCGGGCAAGGAGGGGAGCGACGGCCCTTCGCGCGTATCGCGCTTGTGAATCAGAGAACGCGGACCGCGCCGGACGGCGGGTCGTACGAAAGGGAGCGCTGCACCACGCCGGTGCTGGAGTTCTGCGCGCCGACGAACTCGCCGCCGCCCACGTACACCGCGACGTGGTACGCGCTGCCCGCGCCGCCCCAGTACAGGATGTCGCCCGGCTGAAGGTTGCTCAGGGAGACCTGGGTGCCGGCGGTGGACTGGGCCTGCGAGATGCGCGGCAGGTCGACGCCCACCGTGCGGAACGCGGCCTGGACGAGGCCGGAGCAGTCCCACGAGTTGGGGCCGGTGCCACCGGACACGTACGCGTCGCCGACCTGGGCCTTCACGAAGGAGACGACGGACGCGGCGGAACCGGTCGCGCTCGACGAGGAAGAGGAAGAGGAAGAGGAGGACGAGGTGGCGACGGCCGTGCTCGCGGGGGAACCGCCGGTGGGCGCGCTGAGCGTCGTACGGGCCTGGGTGCGCGAGGCGCGCAGTGCGGCCTCGGCCTTCGCCTTGGCGGCGGCTTCCGCCTTCTTCTTGGCCTCGGCCTTGCGGACCGCCTCGGCCTTGGCCTTCTTGGCGGCCTTCGCGGCGGAGGCCGCGGCCTCGTCCTGCTGGGCCTGCGTCCGAAGGTCCTGGGCGACCTGCTCGGTCGCCTGGGCGGAGGCGGCGACGGCGGTGGAGAGGCCGTCGGTGATGGTGGGCATCTCGATCGTCCGGGCCACCGGCTCGGCCTGGGCCGGACCGGCCGCGCCCGCGACCGCGATGGTGCTGAGGACGCCACCGGCAACTCCGGCGCGCAGCGCCGTCTTCGGTGCGCTGCGGCGGGGCTTCCGGTGGCTGGGTATGTGAGCGGTGTGGGACATGAGTACTAGCGCTATCAGGGCGTCGGGGCTCCCATCAAGAAACGTGTGTTGCGACACAGTTACGTTCGGAATCTCTGAATCCGCTTTCCGGTGAGCCTTATTGACGCCGTAACGGGCAAATCGGGCGCACCCGATCACCGCTGTGATCACGGACTTTCGCCAATTCGTCCGAAATGCCCGCCACTTACCATCCACTCGTACTGTTGGCCAAGCCCGCTTTCCTTGGGGTGATGGGCGAGTGGTGCAGGTCACATCCTGATCTCCGCGTGCGGGGTGTGCGCGATCCATGTGGGCGATCCGTGCGGGTGGCCGCGCGGACGGTCGTGCGAACCACCCGCGCGGCGGGGCGGTGCGGAGGGGTGTGCGGAGGCTTCGGGGTGCCGCCGGTCGAGGGGTGTGCGGGTGGTCCGTGGGTGCGGTCGCGCGGGATCTCCCGCGAGCACTCCGTCGACTCACGGGCATCGTGCGTCCCGCGTCCGGAAGATCGTGAATGCGTGCACACGTCCACTTCGCTCCACACGGCCCCCCTCGCGCGGGTGAGTCCGGAGTGGGATGGATGCCCATATCATGCATCGCTGTCCATTGCCAATTTGCGTGCAGAGGCGTTCCATTGTTAAAGGAACAACGCTTTGACCAGCGATGACAGCACCAGATGTCACATCTCGTAACGGCACTGCCGCTTTGAGTGAAAAGATCGCCCCTCATCCGGCTTCATGATCGTTCGCCTGGTGGTGGAGATCACAAACTCCGTCTACTGCCCCGTGTCGCAGATCACAGGACGGCGGGCATAAGATGCGGGGCAGTCGGGCTTGTGAACTGCCTCACATGTGCACGATCTTGATGGGGTGGCGAGCCGGAAACGCCCGATGCGGTCCAACGGTCAAGGACGACTGGAAGGAGCGAGGAGCGTGAATGCCTACGCGCCCATCCTCGTGCTCGGCGCCCTCGGGGCAGGGTTTGCGATCTTCTCCGTGGTCATGGCCACGCTTATCGGCCCCAGGCGATACAACCGGGCGAAGCTCGAAGCGTACGAGTGCGGGATCGAACCCACCCCCACTCCGGCCGGCGGCGGCCGCTTCCCCATCAAGTACTACCTGACGGCGATGCTCTTCATCGTCTTCGACATCGAGATCGTCTTCCTCTATCCCTGGGCGGTCACCTTCGACGCGCTGGGGATCTTCGGGCTCGTGGAGATGCTGCTCTTCGTGCTCACCGTCTTCGTCGCCTATGCGTACGTATGGCGTCGCGGCGGCCTGGAATGGGACTGAGGGGCTGAGGGGCACACCATGGGACTCGAAGAGAAGCTGCCCAGCGGCTTCATGCTGACCACCGTCGAACAGGCCGCGGGATGGGTGCGGAAGTCCTCCGTCTTCCCCGCCACGTTCGGTCTCGCCTGCTGCGCCATCGAGATGATGACGACCGGCGCGGGGCGTTACGACCTGGCCCGTTTCGGGATGGAGGTCTTCCGCGGATCTCCGCGCCAGGCGGATCTGATGATCGTGGCGGGACGGGTCAGCCAGAAGATGGCGCCCGTCCTGCGGCAGGTCTACGACCAGATGCCCAACCCCAAGTGGGTGATCTCCATGGGGGTTTGCGCCTCATCGGGCGGAATGTTCAATAACTACGCCATTGTTCAGGGCGTTGATCATATTGTGCCGGTTGACATCTATTTGCCCGGTTGCCCGCCGCGGCCCGAGATGCTGGTGGACGCGATCCTCAAGCTCCACCAGAAGATCCAGAACACCAAGCTCGGGGTCAACGCGGAGGAGGCCGCCCGCGAGGCGGAGGACGCGGCGCTCAAGGCCCTTCCCCTGATCGAGATGAAGGGGCTGCTGCGATGAGCGAGAACCACGGCCACGAGCGCGGCGGCGCGGACGGCCTGCCCGCACCTCGCGACGAGAGCGGCGAGGTCATCGGCGTACGCAGGGGCATGTTCGGCGCGAACAACGGCGGCGACACCTCCGGCTACGGCGGCCTCGTCCGCACCGTGGCGCTGCCCGGCGCCTCGTCCCGCCCCTACGGCGGCTGGTTCGACGAGGTGGCCGACGAACTCGAAGGGGCCCTGGAGGAGCAGGACCTGCTGCCCGCCAACGCCATCGAGAAGACCGTCGTCGACCGCGGCGAACTCACCTTCCACATCGCCCGCGAACACCTCGTCCGGGTGGCCCGCACGCTGCGCGACGACCCGGCGCTCCGCTTCGAGCTGTGCACCGGCGTGAGCGGCGTCCACTTCCTCGGCGACAAGGGCCGCGAGCTGCACGCCGTCTACCACCTGCGCTCGATCACCCACGGCCGGCTGATCCGCCTGGAGGTGTCGGCCCCGGACAGCGACCCGCACATCCCGTCGCTCGTCGCGGTCTACCCGACCAACGACTGGCACGAGCGCGAGACGTACGACTTCTTCGGGCTCGTCTTCGACGGGCACCCCGCCCTCACCCGGATCATGATGCCGGACGACTGGCAGGGCTTCCCGCAGCGCAAGGACTACCCGCTCGGCGGCATCGCCGTCGAGTACAAGGGCGCCCAGATCCCGGCTCCGGACCAGCGGAGGTCGTACTCCTGATGTCTACTCCCCACGCAACGCCTCCCGGGACGCCCCTGTCGGACTCCCGTGCCACGACCGAGGGGACCGTGTACACGGTCACCGGCGGCGACTGGGACGAGATCGCCGAGTCGGCGGTCAAGTCCGACGACGAACGCATCATCGTCAACATGGGCCCCCAGCACCCGTCCACGCACGGGGTGCTGCGGCTGATCCTGGAGATCGACGGCGAGACCGTCACCGAGGCCCGCTGCGGCATCGGCTACCTCCACACCGGCATCGAGAAGAACCTCGAATTCCGGAGCTGGACCCAGGGCACCACGTTCGTGACGCGCATGGACTACCTGACGCCGTTCTTCAACGAGGCGGCGTACTGCCTCGGCGTCGAGAAGCTCCTCGGCATCGAGGACCAGATCCCCGACCGGGCCACCGTCCTGCGCGTGCTGCTGATGGAGCTCAACCGGATCTCCTCGCACCTGGTGTGCATCGCCACCGGCGGCATGGAGCTCGGCGCCACCACGATCATGATCTACGGGTTCCGCGACCGCGAGCTCGTCCTCGACCTCTTCGAGCTGATCACCGGCCTGCGCATGAACCACGCGTTCATCCGGCCCGGCGGACTCGCCCAGGACCTGCCGCCCGGGGCGATCGACCAGCTCCGCGAGTTCGTGAAGACCATGAAGAGGAACCTGCCGGAGTACGACAAGCTCGCCACCGGCAACCCCATCTTCAAGGCCCGCATGCAGGACGTCGGCTACCTCGACCTGACCGGCTGCATGGCACTCGGCGCCACCGGCCCGATCCTGCGCTCCGCCGGACTCCCGCACGACCTGCGCAGGACGGACCCGTACTGCGGATACGAGACGTACGAGTTCGACGTCCCCACCGCCGACAGCTGCGACGCCTACGGCCGCTTCCTCATCCGCCTGGAGGAGATGCGTCAGTCGCTGCGGATCGTCGAGCAGTGCATCGACCGGCTCGAACCCGGACCGGTCATGGTCGCCGACAAGAAGATCGCCTGGCCCGCACAGCTCGCGCTCGGCCCCGACGGGCTCGGCAACTCGCTCGACCACATCAAGAAGATCATGGGCACCTCCATGGAGGCCCTGATCCACCACTTCAAGCTGGTGACCGAGGGCTTCCGCGTCCCCGCCGGTCAGACGTACACCGCCGTCGAATCACCCAAGGGCGAACTCGGCGTGCACGTCGTATCGGACGGCGGCACCCGCCCCTACAGGGTCCACTTCCGCGACCCGTCCTTCACCAACCTCCAGGCCATGGCGGCGATGTGCGAGGGCGGCCAGGTCGCCGACGTCATCGTCGCCGTCGCGTCCATCGACCCCGTGATGGGAGGCGTCGACCGGTGACCGAAGCACGCCAGGAAGTCAGTCTGGGGATGCCGCAGCTCCCCGCACCCGCCTACCCGGACGAGGTGCGCGCCAGGCTCGAGGCGGACGCGAAGGAGGTGATCGCCCGCTACCCCGGCAGCCGGTCCGCACTGCTGCCGCTGCTGCACCTCGTGCAGTCGGAGGAGGGCCACGTCTCCCGCACCGGCATGGCGTTCTGCGCCGAGATGCTCGGCCTGACCACCGCCGAGGTCACCGCCGTCGCCACCTTCTACACCATGTACCGGCGCGGGCCGAGCGGCGACTACCAGGTCGGCGTCTGCACCAACACCCTGTGCGCGGTGATGGGCGGCGACGCGATCTTCGAGCGGCTGGGGGAGCACCTCGGCGTCGGCAACGGCGAGACCACCGAGGACGGCAAGATCACCCTCGAACACATCGAGTGCAACGCCGCCTGCGACTTCGCCCCCGTGGTGATGGTCAACTGGGAGTTCTTCGACAACCAGACGCCCGAGAGCGCGACCCGCCTGGTCGACGACCTCATCGCCGGACGCGGTGCAGAACCCACCCGGGGCGCGCCCCTGTGCACGTACAAGGAGACCGCCCGGATCCTGGCCGGCTTCCCCGACGAGCGCCCCGGCGCCGTCGAGGCGTCCGGCGGCGCCGGGCCCGCCTCGCTCGCCGGGCTCCGGCTCGCCCGGGGCGAGGAACCGCACCCGCGCGTCGTCGCCCCCCGCGGCGAGAGCCCGCGCGGTGACCAGCCGCACGACCCGTCGCCGTCCGAGCACCTCGGTTCCCAGGACGCACCGCAGCCGACCTCGGCCTCCGATCCGGACCACCCGGCAGGCCCCACGGCCGAGGAGGGAGCGTGATGACGTTGGCCACCCAGCTCAGCGACAACGGCAGCGGCGGCGGGGGAGACCCCGAGAAGCTGCTCGCCCCCGTCCTCTCCGCCTTCTGGGACGAACCGCGCTCCTGGACCCTGGAGACCTACCGGCGCCACGGCGGCTACGAAGGGCTGCGCAAGGCCCTCGCCATGCCCCCGGACGACCTCATCGCGTACGTGAAGGAATCCGGGCTGCGCGGGCGCGGCGGGGCCGGTTTCCCCACCGGCATGAAGTGGCAGTTCATCCCGCAGGGCGACGGCAAACCGCACTACCTCGTCGTCAACGCCGACGAGTCGGAACCCGGCACCTGCAAGGACATCCCGCTCCTCTTCGCCAACCCGCACGCCCTCATCGAGGGCATCGTGATCGCCTGCTACGCGATCCGTTCCGCGCACGCCTTCATCTACCTGCGCGGTGAGGTCGTCCCCGTACTGCGGCGGTTGCACGAGGCCGTGCGCGAGGCGTACGCGGCGGGATACCTCGGCAAGGACGCCCTCGGCCCCGGGCTCGACCTGGAACTCACCGTCCACGCGGGCGCGGGCGCGTACATCTGCGGCGAGGAGACCGCCCTGCTCGACTCGCTCGAAGGACGGCGCGGCCAGCCCCGGCTGCGACCCCCCTTCCCCGCGGTCGCCGGTCTGTACGCCTGCCCCACCGTGGTGAACAACGTCGAGTCCATCGCCTCGGTTCCCGCGATCCTGAACAACGGCAAGGACTGGTTCACGGCCATGGGGACCGAGAAGTCCCCGGGCTTCACGCTGTACTCGCTCAGCGGACACGTCGCGAGCCCCGGCCAGTACGAGGCTCCGCTCGGCATCACGCTGCGCCAGCTGCTCGACATGAGCGGCGGCATGCGTCCCGGGCACCGGCTGAAGTTCTGGACCCCCGGCGGGTCCTCCACCCCGATGTTCACCGACGAACACCTCGACGTACCGCTCGACTACGAGGGCGTCGGCGCCGCCGGGTCCATGCTCGGCACCAAGGCGCTCCAGTGCTTCGACGAGACGACCTGCGTGGTGCGGGCCGTCACCCGCTGGACCGAGTTCTACGCCCACGAGTCCTGCGGCAAGTGCACGCCCTGCCGCGAAGGGACGTACTGGCTCGTCCAGTTGCTCCGCGACATCGAAGCGGGCAAGGGCCGGGCGGACGACCTCGACAAGCTGAACGACATCGCCGACAACATCAACGGCAAGTCCTTCTGCGCCCTCGGCGACGGCGCCGCCTCGCCGATCTTCTCCTCGCTGAAGTACTTCCGCGAGGAGTACGAGCAGCACATCACGGGCAGGGGCTGCCCCTTCGATCCCGCCAGGTCGACCGCCTGGGCCGACGACAAGACCGCTCACCAGGGGGTGAACGCATGACCGTCACCACGAGCGCGCCCACCGGGGGCGGCGAGGCGGCCGTCCCGCCCGAGGACCTCGTCACACTGACGATCGACGGCATCGAGATCAGCGTGCCCAAGGGCACCCTGGTCATCCGCGCCGCCGAACTCCTCGGCATCGAGATCCCGCGCTTCTGCGACCACCCGCTCCTCGACCCGGCCGGCGCCTGCCGGCAGTGCATCGTCGAGGTCGAGGGCCAGCGCAAGCCGATGGCGTCCTGCACCATCACCTGCACCGACGGCATGGTGGTGCGCACCCAGCTCACCTCGCCCGTCGCGGAGAAGGCGCAGAAGGGTGTGATGGAGCTGCTGCTCATCAACCACCCGCTGGACTGCCCGGTCTGCGACAAGGGCGGCGAGTGCCCGCTGCAGAACCAGGCGATGTCGCACGGCGACGCCGAATCCCGCTTCGACGGGAAGAAGCGGACGTACGAGAAGCCCGTCCCGATCTCCACCCAGGTGCTGCTGGACCGTGAGCGGTGCGTGCTCTGCGCCCGCTGCACCCGGTTCTCCAACCAGGTGGCGGGCGACCCCATGATCGAGCTGATCGAACGTGGCGCGCTCCAGCAGGTCGGCACGGGGGAGGGCGACCCGTTCGAGTCGTACTTCTCCGGGAACACCATCCAGATCTGCCCGGTCGGGGCGCTGACCTCGGCCGCGTACCGGTTCCGTTCCCGCCCCTTCGACCTGGTGTCGTCGCCGTCGGTGTGCGAACACTGCGCGGGCGGCTGCGCCACCCGCACCGACCACCGGCGCGGCAAGGTCATGCGGCGGCTCGCCGCCGACGACCCCGAGGTCAACGAGGAGTGGATCTGCGACAAGGGCCGCTTCGCCTTCCGCTACGCGCAGCAGCGCGACCGGCTCACCACCCCGCTGGTGCGCAGCGCCGACGGGGTGCTGGAACCGGCGAGCTGGCCCGAGGCCCTGGCCGCCGCGGCCACCGGGCTCGCCGCCGCGCGCGGCCGGGCGGGCGTCCTGACCGGCGGCCGGCTGACCGTCGAGGACGCGTACGCGTACGGCAAGTTCGCCCGGGTCGTCCTCGACACCAATGACGTCGACTTCCGGGCCCGCGCGCACAGCGGCGAGGAGGCCGACTTCCTGGCCGCCCGCGTCGCCGGACGCGGCCGGGACCTGGAACCGGGAAGCACGGGCGTCACCTACGCCTCGCTGGAGAAGGCCCCGGCGGTGCTGCTCGTCGGCTTCGAGGCGGAGGAGGAGTCGCCCGGCGTCTTCCTGCGGCTGCGCAAGGCGATGCGCAAGCACGGCCTGCGCACCTGGGCCATCGCCTCGCACGCCACCCGCGGCCTCACGAAGGCGGGCGGCACGCTGCTGCCGGCCGCGCCCGGCACCGAGACCGAGTGGCTGGACGCCCTCGCGGGCGGCGTCGGGCTCGACGGCGACGGGGCCGCGGCGGCCGAGGCGCTGCGCGGCGACGGGGCCGTGATCGTGGTCGGCGAGCGGCTGGCCGCCGTGCCGGGCGGGCTGACCGCCGCGGTGCGGGCCGCGACGGCGACCGGGGCGAAGCTGGTGTGGATCCCGCGCCGGGCCGGTGAGCGCGGCGCGATCGAGGCGGGCCTGCTGCCGTCGCTGCTGCCCGGCGGGCGCCCCGCGACCGACCCGCGCGCCCGGGACGAGGTGGCGGCCGTGTGGGGCGTCGCCGAACTGCCCTCCGGCTTCGGCCGCGACACCGGCCAGATCCTTCAGGCCGCGGCCACCGGCGAGCTGGGCGCGCTGCTCGTCGCCGGGGTCGAGCCGGCCGATCTGCCGGACCCGGCGCGGGCCCTGGAGGCCCTGGACGGGGTCGGCTTCCTGGTCTCGCTGGAGCTGCGGCCGAGCGAGGTCACCGAGCGGGCCGACGTGGTCCTGCCGGTCGCCGCGGTCGCCGAGAAGGCCGGGACCTTCCTCAACTGGGAGGGCAGGGCCCGGCCGTTCGAGGCGGCGCTGAAGCCCGAGCAGATGACGCGGACGCTCCCGCCGACCGACGCCCGGGTGCTGCACATGCTGGCCGACGCGATGGGCGCCCCGCTCGCGCTGCCGGACCTGAGGTCCGTACGCCGCGAGCTGGACCGGCTCGGCGGCTGGAGCGGTGCGCACGCCGAGGACCCGGACGAGCCGACCCGGCCGCTGCCCCGGCCCGGCGACGGCGAGGCGGTCCTGGCGGGCCACCGGATGCTGCTCGACCTGGGCCGACTCCAGGAGGGCGACGACGCGCTGGCCGGCACCCGGCACGCCTCGGTCGCCCGGCTCTCCGCCGCCACCGCAGCCGAGACGGGTGTCGAGGACGGCGACCTGCTGGCCGTGAGTGGCCCGGCGGGCCGCGTCGAACTCCCGTTGAAGATCACCGACATGCCGGACCGGGTGGTCTGGGTGCCGCTGAACTCCGTAGGGCGGGGCGTCCCGGCCGACACCGGCGCCCGGCCCGGCGGCCTGGTCCGGATCGGCCCCGCCGCACCGGGCACCGACGACACCACACCGGAGGTGGGGGCGTGACTGCCTTCGCTCAACTGGCCGCGGCACCGCACGAACCGGTGCTCGCCGCCGAGAACCTGTCGATGTTCGGCACCGACCCATGGTGGCTGGTCGTCGTCAAGGCGGTGTTCTGCTTCGCGTTCCTGATGGTGACCGTGCTGTTCTCCATCGTGTGGGAGCGCAAGGTCGTCGCCTGGATGCAACTGCGCATCGGCCCCAACCGGAACGGGCCCTGGGGCATGCTCCAGTCGCTCGCCGACGGCGTGAAGCTGATGCTGAAGGAAGACGTCGTCGTCAAGCGCGCCGACAAGATCGTGTACGTGCTCGCGCCGATCGTCGCCGCCATCCCGGCGTTCATGGCGATCGCCGTGATCCCCTTCGGCCCGCCCGGCAACGAGGTCTCGATCTTCGGGCAGCGCACGGCGATGCAGCTCACCGACCTGCCGATCGCGATGCTCTACATCCTCGCGGTCGCCTCGGTCGGGATCTACGGCATCGTGCTGGCGGGCTGGTCCTCCGGTTCGACGTACCCGCTCCTCGGCGGGCTGCGTTCCTGCGCCCAGATGATCAGTTACGAGATCGCGATGGGCGCCGCGTTCGCCTCGGTCTTCCTCTACTCCGGGTCGATGTCGACCTCGAAGATCGTGGAGGCGCAGCAGGATCGCTGGTTCATCCTGCTGCTGCCGGTGTCGTTCCTCGTCTACATCGTCACGATGGTCGGCGAGACCAACCGGGCGCCGTTCGACATGCCGGAGTCCGAGGGCGACCTGGTCGGCGGGTTCAACACCGAGTACTCGTCGATCAAGTTCGCGATGTTCATGCTCGCCGAGTACGTGAACATGGTGACCGTCTCCGCGGTCTCCACCACCCTGTTCCTCGGCGGCTGGCGGGCCCCGTGGCCCATCAGCACCTTCTGGGAGGGCGCGAACCACGGCTGGTGGCCGATGCTCTGGTTCGTCCTCAAGGTCCAGCTGCTGCTGTTCTTCTTCATCTGGCTGCGCGGCACGCTGCCCCGGGTCCGCTACGACCAGCTGATGAAGCTCGGCTGGAAGGTCCTGATCCCGGTGTCCGTGGTCTGGCTGATGCTGGTCGCCACCGTGCGGGCACTGCGCAACGACGGCTACGACTTCACGCGGATCGTGCTGTACGTGGCCGGGGCCGTGATCGCGGTCCTGCTGCTCTCCTTCGTCGCGGACGTCTTCCGCGACAAGAAGGGCCGGGCCGAGGCGGCGAAGGCCGGGCCGGAGCCCGAGTTCGACCCGATGGCGGGCGGATTCCCGGTGCCGCCGCTGCCCGGACAGACCCTGCCGCCGGTGCCGCGCCGCAGGCCGCGGGGCGAACGGCAGCTCGTTGTCAGTGGTGGATCGGATACTGAGAGTGACGGAGATTCGAGTGACGGAAAGGAGGCTGACGGTGTCTGAGTCGAAGGAGCCCTCGGGGGAGAAGTTCCAGAACCCCGTCGCCGGCTTCGGCGTGACCTTCAAGGCCATGTTCAAGAAGCGGCTGACGGAGCAGTATCCGGAGACACGGAAGGTGACGGCGCCGCGCTTCCACGGCCGGCATCAGCTCAACCGTCACCCGGACGGCCTGGAGAAGTGCATCGGCTGCGAGCTGTGCGCCTGGGCCTGCCCGGCGGACGCCATCTACGTGGAGGGCGCGGACAACACGGACGAGGAGCGCTACTCCCCGGGCGAGCGATACGGCCGCGTCTACCAGATCAACTACGCGCGCTGCATCCTGTGCGGGCTGTGCATCGAGGCGTGCCCGACCCGGGCGCTCACGATGACCAACGAGTTCGAGCTCGCCAACACCTCCCGCGCGAGCCTCATCTACACCAAGGACGAACTGCTCGCAGGCCTGGAGGAGGGCATGGTCGACACCCCGCACGCGATCTACCCGGGGATGGACGAGCAGGACTACTACCGGGGCCTGGTCACCGAGGCCGCGCCCGGCACGGTGCGTCAGGCCGCCGTCTCCAAGGGCGAGAAGCCCATCGACGAGGCGTCCGGGACGAGCGACGGCCGTGGGAACGACGGCTCGGCGCGGGAGGTGGACGCATGATGCTCCTGGCCGCGGCGGCCTCGCAGACCTCGACCGGTGAGGCCGTCCAGTTCTGGCTGCTGGGCATCGTCGCCGTGATCGGCGCGCTGTCCACCGTACTGATGAAAAAAGCCGTGCACAGCGCGCTGAGCCTCGCCGGGACCATGATCGTCCTGGCGGTGTTCTATCTCGCCAACGGCGCCTACTTCCTCGGCATCGTCCAGATCGTCGTCTACACCGGCGCGATCATGATGCTGTTCCTCTTCGTCGTCATGCTCGTCGGTGTCACGGCCGCCGACTCGCTGAAGGAGACCATCAAGGGACAGCGCTGGCTGGCCGCGGCCTGCGGGATCGGCTTCGGCGTCCTGCTGATCGCGGGCATCGGCAACGCCTCGCTGAACAGCTTCAACGGGCTCGGCGCGGCCAACTCCGCACACGGCGGGAACGTCGAGGGGCTGGCCGCCCTCATCTTCACCAAGTACGTCTTCGCCTTCGAGATCACCGGCGCCCTGCTGATCACGGCGACGGTCGGCGCGATGGTGCTCACCCACCGGGAGCGCACCGAACGCGCCCGTACCCAGCGGGAGTTGTCCGAGGCCAGGGTGCGCGGCGGGGAGCAGTTGCCGCCGCTGCCCGCCCCCGGCGTCTACGCCCGGCACAACGCCGTGGACATCCCGGGTCTGCTCCCGGACGGCACCCCGGCCGAGCTCACCGTCATGCGGACCCTGCGCGAGCGCGGCCAGATCCGCGACGTGTCGGGCGAGTCCCTGGAACAGCTCAGGGCGCTGGAGCAGCGCTCCGAGGAGCGGCTCGGCCGCGGGGGCGAGGGGCGCGAGGACGAGGGCCGCGGCGGCGGGTCGCGCGGCCGGAACAACGACGGCAGCGACAACGAAACAGAGGAGGTCGCCAAGTGAATCCGGTCAACTACCTCTATCTCGCCGCCCTGTTGTTCACCATCGGCGCGGCCGGGGTGCTGATCCGGCGGAACGCGATCGTGCTGTTCATGTGCGTGGAGCTGATGCTCAACGCCTGCAACCTCGCGCTGGTGACCTTCTCCCGGATGCACGGCAACCTCGACGGCCAGATCATCGCGTTCTTCACGATGGTCGTCGCCGCCGCCGAGGTCGTGGTGGGGCTCGCGATCATCGTGTCGGTGTTCCGTTCCCGCCACTCGGCCTCGGTCGACGACGCCGGCCTGATGAAGCTGTAAGGGGACGTTGAATCGTGGAGAACCTGATTGCGCTGCTCGTCGCGGCGCCTCTGCTCGGAGCGGCGGTCCTGCTCTGCGGCGGCCGACGACTCGACCGCTCCGGACACTGGATCGGCACCCTGCTCGCCGCCGTGTCCTTCGTCATCGGCGCGGTGCTCTTCACCGACATGCTGGGGCGGGCCGCCGACGAACGGGCCCTGCACCAGAAGCTGTTCAGCTGGATCCCGGTCGAGGGCTTCCGGGCCGACGTGGCCTTCCAGCTCGACCAGCTGTCGATGACCTTCGTGCTGCTGATCACCGGCGTCGGCACCCTGATCCACCTCTACTCGGTCGGCTACATGGCGCACGACGAGCGCCGGCGCCGCTTCTTCGCCTATCTGAACCTGTTCCTCGCGGCGATGCTGTTGCTGGTCCTCGCCGACAACTACCTGCTGCTGTACGCCGGCTGGGAAGGCGTCGGCCTGGCGTCGTACCTGCTGATCGGCTTCTGGCAGCACAAGCCCAGCGCGGCCACCGCCGCCAAGAAGGCGTTCCTGGTCAACCGGGTCGGCGACATGGGCCTGTCGATCGCGATCATGCTGATGTTCACCACCTTCGGCACGTTCGCGTTCGGCCCCGTCCTGGCGGCGACGGGGGAGACCGGTGAGGGCAAGCTGACGGCGATCGGCCTGATGCTGCTGCTCGCCGCCTGCGGCAAGTCGGCCCAGGTGCCGCTCCAGTCCTGGCTCGGCGACGCGATGGAGGGCCCGACCCCGGTCTCCGCGCTCATCCACGCCGCGACCATGGTGACCGCGGGCGTCTACCTCATCGTCCGCTCGGCCGCGATCTTCGACGCCGCGCCCGACGCGCAACTGGTCGTGGTGATCGTCGGCGCGGTCACGCTCCTGTTCGGTGCGATCGTCGGTTGCGCCAAGGACGACATCAAGAAGGCCCTCGCCGGTTCGACGATGTCGCAGATCGGCTACATGGTGCTCGCCGCGGGCCTCGGCCCGATCGGCTACGTCTTCGCGATCATGCACCTGGTGACGCACGGCTTCTTCAAGGCCGGGCTCTTCCTCGGCGCCGGTTCCGTCATGCACGGCATGAACGACGAGGTCGACATGCGCAAGTACGGCGGCCTGCGCAAGCACATGCCGGTCACCTTCGTCACCTTCGGCCTCGGCTATCTGGCGATCATCGGCTTCCCGGGACTTTCCGGCTTCTTCTCCAAGGACAAGATCATCGAGGCGGCCTTCGCGAAGGGCGGCGCCGAGGGCTGGATCCTCGGCTCGGTCGCCCTGCTGGGCGCCGCGATCACCGCGTTCTACATGACGCGCGTGATGCTGCTGACCTTCTTCGGCGAGAAGCGCTGGCAGCCGGACGCGGACGGAAACGAGCCGCGCCCGCACGAGTCCCCGAGGTCGATGACCATCCCCATGATCGTCCTGGCCTTCGGGTCGGTCTTCGCGGGCGGCCTGTTCTCCGTCGGCGACCGCTTCCTGAAGTGGCTGGAGCCGGTCACCGGCCACAGCCACGGACATGCGCCGGTCAGTGCCACGACCGTCACGGCGGCCACCATGGTGGTGCTCGCCGTCGGCGTCGCCATCGCCTGGGCGATGTACGGGCGCAAGCCGGTCCCGGTCACTGCCCCGCGCGGCTCGCTGCTCACCCGGGCGGCCCGCCGCGACCTGCTCCAGGACGACTTCAACCACGTGGTCCTGGTCCGCGGCGGCGAGCACCTCACCCGCTCCCTGGTGTACGTCGACCACACCCTGGTCGACGGCGTGGTCAACGGCACGGCCGCCACGATGGGCGGGCTCTCCGGCCGGCTGCGCAAGCTGCAGAACGGCTACGCCCGCTCCTACGCGGTCTCGATGTTCGGCGGTACGGCGATCCTCATCGCCGCGACCCTGCTGATGAGGGCGGTCTGATCACCATGTCCTTTCCCCTCCTGACAGCGACGGCGGCGCTCCCGGCGATCGGCGCGATCGCCACCGCCGCCGTCCCGGCCGCCCGGCGCACCGCCGCCAAATGGACGGCGCTGGTGTTCTCGCTGGCCACGCTCGTCCTGGCGGGCGTCGCGCTCGCCCGGTTCGAGCCCGGCGGCGACCGCTACCAGCTCACCGAATCGCACGCCTGGATCAAGGACTTCGGCGTCCGGTACGAACTGGGCGTGGACGGTATCGGGGTGGCGCTCATCGCGCTCACCGCCCTGCTCATCCCGTTCATCGTCCTGGCGGGCTGGCACGACGCCGACCCCCTGGTGACGAAGTCCTCGCGCTGGCGCCCCACCCAGGGCTTCTTCGCCCTGATCCTGATGGTCGAGGCGATGGTGATCCTCTCCTTCGAGGCCACCGACGTCTTCCTCTTCTACGTCCTCTTCGAGGCCATGCTCATCCCGATGTACTTCCTCATCGGCGGCTTCGGGGACCGGGCGCACACGGGCAGCGACGAGAACGCGGCGGCGCAGCGCTCGTACGCGGCGGTGAAGTTCCTCCTCTACAACCTGGTCGGCGGGCTGATCATGCTGGCCGCGGTGATCGGGCTCTATGTGGTCGCGGGGACGTTCTCGCTCTCCGAGATCGCCGAGGCCCGTGCCAACGGCTCGTTCTCCATGGCGACGAGCACGGAGCGCTGGCTGTTCCTCGGGTTCTTCTTCGCCTTCGCGGTGAAGGCCCCGCTGTGGCCGCTGCACACCTGGCTGCCCAACGCGATGGGCGAGGCGACCGCCCCGGTCGCCGTCCTGATCACCGCGGTCGTCGACAAGGTCGGCACGTTCGCGATGCTCCGCTTCTGCCTCCAGCTCTTCCCGGAGGCCAGCAAGTGGGCGACGCCGGTGATCGTCGTCCTGGCCCTGGTCAGCATCGTGTACGGGGCGTTGCTCGCCGTCGGCCAGCGCGACATCAAGCGGCTGATCGCCTACGCGTCGATCTCGCACTTCGGCTTCATCGTCCTGGGCATCTTCGCGATGACCAGCCAGGGCCAGTCCGGCGCCACGCTCTACATGGTCAACCACGGGATCTCGACCGCCGCGCTGATGCTGGTGGCGGGCTTCCTGATCACCCGGCGCGGTTCGCGGCTCATCGCCGACTACGGCGGGGTGCAGAAGGTGGCGCCCGTCCTGGCCGGCACGTTCCTGATCGGCGGTCTGGCCACCCTGTCGCTGCCCGGGCTCGCCCCGTTCGTCAGCGAGTTCCTGGTCCTGGTCGGCACGTTCAGCGTGTACCCGGCGGCGGGCGTCATCGCCACGACCGGCATCGTGCTCGCCGCGCTCTACGTCCTCGTCCTCTACCAGCGGACGATGACCGGCCCGGTGAAGGCGGAGGTCAAGGGCATGGCGGACCTCAAGGTCCGCGAGATGGCGGTGGTCCTGCCGCTGATCGCGCTGCTGCTGTTTCTGGGGGTCTACCCGAAGCCGCTGACCGAGATCGTCAACCCGGCGGTGCAGCACACCATGTCGGACGTCCAGAAGAAGGACCCCCAGCCTGAGGTGGAGGCCGCCAAGTGAGCGCAACAGCTGTCCACAGCCTGTGGGCGACGGCGGGCGGGGTGACGTCGGCCGCCCCGGGCGAGAAGTTCCAGGCACCCGTCATCGAGTACACCCAGCTCATGCCGGTCCTGATCGTGATCGGCGCGGCCGTCGTCGGCGTGCTCGTCGAGGCGTTCGTGCCGCGCCGGTCCCGCTACTACACACAGGTCTTCCTGACCGTCGTCGCCCTCGCCGCCTCCTTCGCCGCGATCATCGGCCTCGCGGCCGGGGGACACGGCACGACGAAGGCGGGCGTCGTGGCGATGGGCGCCATCGCGATCGACGGCCCGACGCTGTTCCTGCAGGGCACCATCCTGCTGACCGCGCTGGTCGCCGTCTTCACCTTCGCGGAGCGCCGGCTCGACCCCGCCTCGCACGGCGATGGGGTATCCCCTGCTCGAACGAAGCTGAGAGCTTGGGGAAGGGTGGACTCCTTCGCCGCGCAGGCCGCGTCGGTCCCCGGCAGCGACAGCGAGAAGGCCGCGGTCCGGGCCGGGTTCACCACCACCGAGGTCTTCCCGCTGGTCCTCTTCTCGGTGGCGGGCATGCTGGTCTTCCCGGCGGCCAACGACCTGCTGACGCTGTTCGTGGCCCTGGAGGTCTTCTCCCTCCCGCTCTACCTGCTGTGCGCCGTCGCCCGCCGCAAGCGGCTGATGTCGCAGGAGGCGGCGGTGAAGTACTTCCTGCTCGGTGCCTTCTCGTCGGCCTTCCTGCTGTTCGGGATCGCCCTGCTCTACGGGTACGCGGGCTCCGTCTCGTACGCCGAGATCGCGCACGTGGTCGAGGGCTCCGTCACGAAGGTCGACCCGGCGCTCGCCGCCACCATGGGCAACGACGCGCTGCTGCTGATCGGCGGGGCGCTGATCCTGACCGGTCTGCTCTTCAAGGTCGGCGCCGTCCCGTTCCACATGTGGACCCCGGACGTCTACCAGGGCGCACCGACCCCGGTCACCGGGTTCATGGCCGCGGCCACGAAGGTCGCCGCGTTCGGCGCGCTGCTGCGTCTGCTGTACGTGGTGCTGCCGGGCCTCACCTGGGACTGGCGGCCGGTCATGTGGGCCGTCGCGATCGTCACGATGCTGGGCGGTGCGATCGTCGCCATCACTCAGACCGACATCAAGCGGCTGCTCGCCTACTCGTCGATCGCGCACGCCGGGTTCATCCTCGCCGGTGTCATCGCGGCCACCCCGGACGGCGTCTCGTCGGTCCTCTTCTACCTGGGCGCGTACTCCTTCGTGACGGTCGGCGCGTTCGCCGTCGTCACCCTGGTGCGCGACGCGGGCGGCGAGGCGACGCACCTGTCGAAGTGGGCGGGGCTCGGACGCCGCTCCCCGCTGGTCGCGGCGGTCTTCGCGGTGTTCCTGCTGGCCTTCGCCGGTATCCCGCTCACCTCCGGGTTCTCCGGGAAGTTCGCCGTCTTCAAGGCGGCGGCGGACGGAGGCGCGGGCGGGCTGGTCGTGGTCGGTGTGATCTCGTCGGCGATCGCCGCGTTCTTCTACATCCGGGTCATCGTGCTGATGTTCTTCAGCGAGCCGAAGGCGGACGGCCCGACGGTCGCCGTCCCGTCCCCGCTGACGATGACGACGATCGCGGTCGGCGTCGCGGTCACGCTGGCGCTGGGCCTGGCCCCGCAGTACTTCCTGGACCTGGCGAGCCAGGCGGGGGTCTTCGTGAGGTAGCGCACACGCGCACGGCCGGCACCCCCGGCCGGGACGGCGCCGGACGGGCTCGAGAAGTCAAGCCCGTCCGGCGTTGTCGTACGCGGCGCCTATCGTGGCAGGGAGCGGTGGCGGCACGGCACGTGCGGCACCGGGGCCAGGCGGATGAGCACGACGGGCGGGACCATGGATGTGACCGAGAGCGAAGCACGGCGGACCCTGCACCGCGTGTTCGGGTACGAGGCGTTCCGCGGCGAGCAGGAAGCCGTCGTGGACCACGTGGTGGCGGGCGGCGACGCCGTCGTCCTCATGCCGACCGGTGGCGGGAAGTCCCTGTGCTACCAGATCCCGGCCCTGGTCAGGTCGGGTACGGGCGTGGTCGTCTCCCCGCTGATCGCCCTGATGCAGGACCAGGTCGACGCCTTGCGGGCGCTGGGCGTGCGGGCCGGTTTCATCAACTCCACGCAGGACTTCGACGAGCGCCGCTCGATGGAGGCGCAGTTCCTCGCGGGCGAGCTGGACGTGCTCTACCTGGCCCCCGAGCGTCTCCGGCTGGACTCCACGCTGGGCCTGCTCGCGCGGGGCGAGATCTCCGTCTTCGCGATCGACGAGGCGCACTGCGTCGCCCAGTGGGGCCACGACTTCCGCCCCGACTACCTGGCCCTCTCGGTCCTCGGGGAGCGCTGGCCCGGCGTCCCGCGGATCGCCCTGACGGCCACCGCGACGAACGCCACGCACGAGGAGATCATCCGGCGCCTGGGCATGCCCGACGCCAAGCACTTCGTCGCCAGTTTCGACCGGCCCAACATCCAGTACCGGATCGTGTCCAAGGCCGATCCGAAGAAGCAGCTGCTGTCCTTCCTCAAGGAGGAGCACGCAGGGGACGCGGGCATCGTCTACTGCCTGTCGCGCAACGCGACCGAGAAGACCGCCGAGTACCTGTGCCGCAACGGCATCGAGGCCGTCCCGTACCACGCGGGTCTGGACGCGGGCACGCGCGCCGCGCACCAGTCCCGGTTCCTGCGCGAGGAGGGCCTGGTCGTCGTCGCGACCATCGCCTTCGGCATGGGCATCGACAAGCCGGACGTCCGTTTCGTCGCCCACCTCGACCTGCCGAAGTCGGTCGAGGGCTACTACCAGGAGACCGGCCGCGCGGGCCGTGACGGGCTGCCGTCCACGGCGTGGATGGCCTACGGGCTCCAGGACGTCGTCCAGCAGCGCAAGCTCATCCAGGGCGGCGAGGGCGACGAGGCGTTCCGCCGCCGCGCCGCCTCCCACCTCGACGCGATGCTGGCCCTGTGCGAGACGGCCCGGTGCCGCCGCGGCCAACTGCTGCGGTACTTCGGCCAGGAGCCCGGCGCCGCAGCCTGCGGCAACTGCGACACCTGCCTCACCCCGCCGGAGACCTGGGACGGCACGGTGGCCGCGCAGAAGCTGCTGTCGACGGTGGTACGGCTGAAGCGGGAGCGTGGGCAGAAGTTCGGCGCGGGCCAGATCACCGACATCCTGCTCGGCCGCAAGACCGCGAAGATCATCCAGTTCGACCACGACCAGCTCTCGGTCTTCGGCATCGGCGGTGAGCTGTCCGAGGCCGAATGGCGTGGAGTCGTACGGCAGTTGCTCGCCCAGGGCCTGATCGCGGTCGAAGGCGAGTACGGCACGCTGGTGCTGACGGAGGAGAGCGGCGCGGTCCTCGGGGGGCAGCGCCAGGTGCCGCTGCGCAAGGAGGCGGCGAAGCCCGCCTCGCGTTCCGGCTCCGCGAAGGGCGAACGCAAGGCGAAGTCCTCGCAGGCCGCCGCCGAGCTGGCGCCGGAGGCCGTCCCCGTCTTCGAGGCGCTGCGGGCCTGGCGCGGGGGCCGGGCGAAGGAGCAGGGCGTCCCGGCGTACGTCATCTTCCACGACGCGACGCTGCGCGAGATCGCGACGGTGCGGCCGGACTCGGTGGCCGCGCTCGGCGGCATCAGCGGCCTGGGCGAGAAGAAGCTGGCGACGTACGGGGAGGGGGTGCTGGAGGTGCTGGCGGAGTTCACGGGCGCGCCGGACGCGGCGGGCGCGCCGGACGCGGCGGCGGGGCCGCGGCAGGACGCGTTTTCGCAGGCCGGTCCGACGGCGGACCCGGGACCCGCGACGGGGTCCGGCCCGGCCGCGCCCGCCCCGGTCCCGGCTCCGGCCGCTCCCGCGCGGGCCGCTTCGACCCCGGCCGCTTCGGCCGCGCACGACGACCCGGGATTCGACTGGGACGAGGAGCCGCCGCCCGAGTACGAGTGAGCCGGGCGGGGCGGCGGCGGCGGGGCTACTCCGGGGCCGCCGCCCGGCGGCGCGCGGTGATCGCGGTGAGGTCGAGATCGACCGGGAAGGGGACGGAGACCTTCATCCGGTCGTGGAAGATGCCGGTGGATGTGTAGGTCCCGGTCGACGGCTCCAACTCGAAGACGTAGACCACCACCCTGCCGTCGTGGTTTTCCACTCGCCAGTAGTGAGGGATCCTCGCCCGCGAGTACTTCACAGGCTTGGTCTCCCGGTCCCGGGTCAGGGACTCGTCGGACACGACCTCGACCGCCAGCAGCACCGCCTCTGCAGGGAACCGTGTCTGCCGCAGACTCTCGACCGCGTCCGCCCGCACGACGACCACATCGGGTTCGGGCCGGTTCTGCCAGTCGACGTCGATGGTGAATTCGCGAAAGACTTCCAGGTCGAGCGGCGCGAGCGATTGCAGCTGCCACTTGAGGTAGTCGATCGCGCGCTCGTGGAATACGGTCTGCGGACTCACGAAAACGAGGCTCCCGTCGATCAGCTCCGTGTGCGGAGGCAGATTCGGGAGTGTGTCCAGGTCATCGGCGGTCCAGCCGCCCACGGGCGGAACCGCCCACCTCGGCTCGTTGGCCCCGGGTTCGACGCTCATCAGTGCTCCCATGCGCGGAGTCTCGCGGGTCTGTCCAGCGTATCGACCAGAAACCCATTCGGGACCGCGCGAACGAATGAACCCGTCGGGAGACATCGACGGCCGTGACCCTCGCGAGGGTCACGGCCGTCAATGCGTACGTCACGCGGACGGAACGATCCGCCCCGTCACCTCGCCGAGGCCCACCCGGGTGCCGTCCGGTCCCGGGGCCCAGGCCGTCATCGTGACCGTGTCGCCGTCCTCCAGGAACGTCCGCTTGCCGTCGGGGAGGTCCAGCGGGTCGCGGCCGTTCCAGGTCAGCTCCAGGAGCGAGCCGCGCAGGCCGGGCTCGGCGCCGCTGACCGTGCCGGAGCCGTACAGGTCGCCGGTGCGCAGCGACGCGCCGTTCACCGTCATCTGGGCCAGCATCTGGGCCGGGGTCCAGTACATGGTGGCGAACGGCGGCTCGGAGACGGTCTGCCCGTTGATCGCGACGGAGATCCGCAGGTCCAGCCCGCCGTCCTGCTCCTCGCCGCCGTCCTGCAGATAGGGCAGGAGCGGGAAGTCCCGGGCGGGGGGCGCGGTCCAGGCCGCCTCCAGGGCCTCCAGCGGGGTCACCCACGCCGACACGGACGTGGCGAAGGACTTGCCGAGGAACGGGCCGAGCGGCACGTACTCCCACGCCTGGATGTCCCGCGCCGACCAGTCGTTGAGCAGCGAGAGCCCGAAGACGTGCTCGCGGAAGTCGCCGAGCGGGACCGGGCGGCCGTGCTCGGAGCCGACGCCGACGACGAACCCGACCTCGGCCTCGATGTCCAGCTTGACGGACGGACCGAAGACCGGGGCCGCGTCGGTGGGCGCCTTGCGCTGGCCGGACGGGCGCACCACGTCCGTTCCGGAGACCACGACGGTGCCCGACCGGCCGTGGTAACCGATCGGGAGGTGCTTCCAGTTGGGCGTCAGCGGGTCGCCGTTCGGCCGGAAGATCTTCCCGACGTTGGTGGCGTGGTGCTCGCTCGCGTAGAAGTCGACGTAGTCCGCGACCCGGTAGGGGAGGTGCAGCGTGACGGACTCGACGGGGTGCAGCAGCGGTTCGATGTCCGGGCGGTGCGCCGGGACCGTCACCCACGCGGTCAGGGCCCGCCGGACGTCCCGCCAGGCGGTGCGGCCCGCGGCCAGCAGCGCGGTCAGGTCCGGCTGGGCGAGGAGCCGCGCGTAGGGGGAGCCGAGCGCGTGTGCGGCGGCCCCGGCGTCCAGCACGTGGTCGCCGATGCGGACGCCGACCCGGCGGTCCTCGGGGTGGCCGGGGGTGGAGAACACACCGTACGGAAGGTTGTGCGGGCCGAAGGGGTCGCCCTCGGCCAGATCGAGCGGGCTGCTCTGCTCGGGCATGTGTTGCCGCCTCGCTTTCCAGGTCGCTTGGGGGACACGTTACGTC
This sequence comes from Streptomyces sp. CB01580, assembly GCF_001905795.1. Classification (GTDB taxonomy): domain Bacteria; phylum Actinomycetota; class Actinomycetes; order Streptomycetales; family Streptomycetaceae; genus Streptomyces. The sequence continues at coordinate 44,289 of NZ_LIXJ01000009.1, read as the reverse complement.
GGTGCCGCCGCCCGTGGGAGTGTCCCGAGGGTGTCCCAACTGTCCGCGAGGACCGGAAAGTTCCGCCGTGCCCCGGGGGTACGGGGCTCGGCGGAAGCTCTCGTCGGCGGCGCCGGGCCCGCGCGCTCGGCAGGGCTCGTGTACTCGGCGGGGCCCGTGCGCTCAGCCGGCCGTGCGCGGGATCCGCTTCTCCCAGGTGCGGTGGAAGACGACCTCGCCGCCGTCCCGGCACACCACCTCGTCGGACGTGATGAAGTCGGTGGCGTCCGCGCTGATCTCGGAGCGGGTCTCGATCCGCACGTCCCAGGCCATCTCGGGCCGGTGCAGCCGGATCGACCAGTCGGAACGGGTGCGCGCCGAGAGCGGGTCGTCCTCCTGGATCGTGTACGTCTCCAGGGCGTCCTCGGTGAACTCCAGGCCGTCCGGGTAGACGCGGGTGCCGCCGTAGCGCGGGTCGACCTCCAGCCGCCACTCGCCCGTGGCGACGTCGCGCACCACCAGGCGCTCGGGACGCTGCCGCCCGTCCAGCTGCACCGGCTGGACGACGCCCAGCGGCGGGGACTGTTCCGGTTCCTCGAACCGGATCTCCGGGTCCTCGGTGTGCCGGCGCACCGGCAGTTCGAGGAAGCTGCCGTCGGCGTCCAGGGTGAAGCCCACCGACCCCGGCTGCGGCCAGATCCACGGCCAGTACGTGGAGGAGACCGCGAGCCTGATCCGGTGGCCGGGCGGGAAGGTGTGCCCGATGCCGTTCAGCTCGAAGCCCACGTCCTCGGTCGCCCCGGCCGGCCACTCCACCGCGCGGTCGCGGCCCTGCCGGGCGGAGAGGTTCAGCGCGCCGCGGGTGACCAGCGTGGACGAGCCGTCCGGCGCCACGTCGCAGAGCCGGGCGATCGCCTGCCCGCGCGGCGCGTCCATGCGCAGGCGCAGCCTCACCCGCGGCCGGCCCAGGATCTCGATCGGGGCGTCCTCGACCGGGAACTCGAAGCACACCGACGCGGCGTCCTCGTCGCGCTGGTCCGGCGGCAGGTCGGCGTCGTTGCCGAACGGGAAGAACCGTCCCGCGTCCAGCCCGGTGCGCTGCGGCGAGTCGACGATCTGCGGGCCGCCCCGGAGGGCGTAGGCGACGGTCGACACGTTCGGGGACGGCCAGACGCCGTCCCCGACCCAGCGGCCGGGCAGCGTCTCGTACGTGGTGGCGGGCCGGTGCGACTCGCTGATCCAGGACCGCAGCAGCGGCTCGGCCATGACACCGGTGTCCTCGCCCTTGAGATGCTGGTCCCACCAGCGCAGCGTCTCCTGGAGGAAGCCGATCGCCGGTCCGGGCGGCAGCCCCCGGTCCGGGTACTGGTGCGACCAGGGGCCGATCAGCCCGCGCACCCGGCCCTGCGGCAGGTGTTCCACGAGCCGCAGGACGGTGTCGCGGTACGGGTCGTGCCAGCCGCCCACCGCGAGGACGGGGGCCTGGATCGCGGAGTAGTCCTCGCAGACGCTGCCGTGCTTCCAGTAGTCGTCGCGGGTCTGGTGCGCCAGCCAGGTGTGGATGAACGGCTCGACGCCCTCCAGCCGCTTCAGCCACATGTCCTTCCAGCCCTCGCCGACCTGCGCCGGGTCCGGGGGCCGGCAGACGAAGGCCAGCATGGTCGCCGCCCAGGCGTGCATGTCGACGCCGAGGACCGAGCCGCCCATGTAGTGCACGTCGTTGTCGTAGCGGTCGTCGGTCGAGCAGACGGTGACGACCGCCTTCAGCGGCTCGGGGGCCAGGGCGGCGATCTGGAGCGAGTTGAACCCGCCCCAGGAGATGCCGAACATGCCGACCCGGCCGGAGCACCACTCCTGCTGGGCCAGCCAGTGGACGACGGCGACGCCGTCGGCCAGCTCCGTCGAGTCGTACTCGTCGCCCGGCATCCCCTCGCTGTTGCCGTGGCCGCGCACGTCCACCCGGACGGAGGCGTAGCCGTGGCCCGCGTACCAGGGGTGGCGCTGCCAGTCGCGCGGGGCCGTCCAGTCGCTCAGCCGGTACGGCAGGTACTCGAGGAGCGCGGGGACCGGCTCGTCGGTGACCGGCCGCCAGATCCGGGCGTAGAGCCGGGTGCCGTCCGGCAGCGGGACATGGACGTCCTCATGGGTGGTGTCGTACGGGAACGTGGTGCGGATGTGCATGGCGGTACCTCGGTCGACGGGGCGCGTGGCGCGTCGGTGGACGGGGGTGCGCGTGGTCTGTGCGTCGGCGCACGGGGCGCGTGTGGTGGTCAGCGGACGGGGTGCATGGTGCGCCTGAGCCAGGGGGCGGCGGCGATGACGGCCACCCCGGCCACCACCGCGATCGCGCCGTTGACACCGAAGTAGGCGGGGGTGGAGACCTCGCCGTACAACTTCACGACCTGGGCCTGGATGCCGTTGGCGAGGGCCAGCGAGAGGAACCAGAGCGCCATCGTCTGACCGGAGAACGCCTTGGGCGCGAGTTTCGTGGTCGCCGACATGCCGGAGGTCTCCAGCAGGATGTCGCCGAGCCCGAGCAGCAGGTACGAGCCGACGATCCACCAGGCGGCCATCCGGTACGTGTCGCCGGAGTGGCCGGACGTCGGCAGCACCATCACCAGGAACGACAGCCCGCCGAGGATCACGCCTATCGCGATCTTGTTGGAGGCGTGCGGCTGACGCGACCCCATCCGGGCCCAGACGGTAGCGACCACCGGGGCGAGCGCGACCTCGAAGGCGCCGAGCGCGGAGGCGTACCAGCCGGCCGGGAAGTGGAAGCCCAGGATCTCGGTGCGCGCGTTGGTCGACGCGAGCAGCATCATCGTCGAGTACGCCTGGAAGAGGATGAAGTTGAAGGCGACGGAGGCCAGGAACAGCACCACGTACGGGCGCAGCCTGCCGCGCTCCTCGGCGGTGACCCGCGGGCTGCGGAACATCACCACGAAGTACACGACCGGGGCGATCACCGAGACGAGGGTGAGCACGTCGACGAACCGGCCCATGGTGAGCCATCCCGCCAGGGACAGCGCGGTGGCGAGGACGGCGACGACGACCGCGCCGGCCGCGATCAGCCGTACGGCGCGCCGCATGGCCGGCGGCGCCAGCGCGAATTCGGCGCCGTGCTTTCGGCCGATCAGGTGACGTCGGCCCAGCACGTACTGGATCAGGCCGAGCGTCATGCCGACGGCGGCGGCGGAGAAGCCCCAGTGCCAGCTCGCGTGGTCGCCGAGCCAGCCGGTGACCAGCGGGCCCAGGAACGCGCCGATGTTGATGCCCATGTAGTACAGGGCGAACCCGGCGTCACGGCGCTCGTCGTCGGTGCGATACAGCTTGCCGACCATGGACGCCACATTGGGCTTGAGCAGACCCGTCCCGGCGCTGATCAGACCGAGGCCGGTCCAGGTCATGGCGTCGGAGGGCACCGCCATGGCGTAATGCCCGCAGGCGATGAGGATCCCGCCGTACAGCACGGCCCGGTACGAGCCGAGGATCCGGTCGGCCAGCCAGCCGCCGGCCACGGAGACCAGGTAGACCAGGGTGCCGTAGGCGGCCGAGACGGACGCCGCCGTGCCCGCCTCCATGCCCATGCCGCCCCGGGCGACGGTGTCCGCGAAGTACAGGACCAGAATCGCCTGCATGCCCAGGAACGAGAATCGCTCCCAGACCTCCAGGCCGGAGAGCGTCATCAGCCCCCGTGGCTGGCCGAAAAAGGCATGGTCGCCGCTGGGCGCGGACTGAGTCGGTTCGGTATCGGTTGTCGTGCGAGACAAAGGGAGTACTCCTGATCGTATGAGCTGATCCCGAACATACCGGCGGTGGCGGGAAGCCGCCCACGTTGATCCAAAGGGGACCGGATACGCTGAGTTGAGTGATGGCAGCGACACATCGACATTCCGTGTGATCGTCAGCAGACAGGAGATCCCCTCGTGACCGTCGTCGGGCCGTTCGGACTGAGCGTGCGGGACCACGCTCTTGAGGCCGATGTCCAGGCCGGTTTGGCTGCTGTCGAGTCCGGGCTGCTCGATGCCACCAAGAGCGGTGTGCCCTTCATCACGGAGGCCGCGCAGCATCTCGTACGCGCCGGGGGCAAGCGTTTCCGGCCACTGCTGGCGATGCTCGCCGCCCAGTTCGGAGACCCGGACGCGCCGGGCGTGGTGCCCGCCGCCGTCGTCGTGGAGCTGACCCACCTCGCGACGCTCTACCACGACGACGTGATGGACGAGGCGGACGTGCGGCGCGGCGTCGACAGCGCCAACAGCCGCTGGGGCAATTCGGTGGCCGTGCTGACCGGCGACTTCCTCTTCGCCCGTGCGTCGCACATACTGGCCGACCTCGGACCGGAGGCCGTGCGCATCCAGGCGGAGGCGTTCGAGCGGCTGGTCACCGGCCAGATCCTGGAGACCGCGGGCCCGGACGGCCGCGACCCGGTGGAGCACTACCTGGACGTGATGCGCGGCAAGACCGGCTCGCTGATCGCCGTGGCCTGCCGGTTCGGCGCGCTGATGGCCAGGGCGGACGATTCGGCCGTCGACATCCTCACCCAGTACGGGGAGCGGCTCGGCGTGGCCTTCCAGCTCGCCGACGACGTGCTCGACATCGCCTCCGACTCCCACGAGTCCGGCAAGACCCCCGGAACCGACCTGCGCGAGGGCATTCCCACCCTGCCGGTGCTCCATCTGCGGGCCCGGGCGGAGGCCGAGGGCAGGCCGGAGGACCTGGAGCTGGTCGAACTCCTCGACGGCGACCTGGGCGACGACGCCCGACACGCCGAGGTGCTGCGCAGGCTGCGCGCCCATCCGGCGCTGGAGCAGGCCCGGCGGGACACCGTCCGGTACGCGGAGGAGGCACGCCGGACGCTGTCCCCGCTGCCCGACTGCTATGCGAAGGCCGCGCTGGCGGAGATGTGCGAAGCGGTGGTGCACCGCGCCGGCTGAAAGCCGGGATGTGACAGGGCGCGCGACGGGTGATGCACGGCGCGCCGGGGCACGGCCCGTACGGGGCGCGCACCGGGCGCCGGGGCATGGCCTTCCCCGTGCCGGGCGCCGTGGCGCACCGCGCGCCCGCGGGCGCGTATGTCCTTGGTCATATGCCTGCCCCTACGGGTCGGGTGGGGTCGGTGCGAGCCCTGTCATACCGAAGAGGTAGGCGGAGTTGCTCCCCCGGGCTGACGCCTTCGCGCCGCCGATTTGGTCGGATGGAGTACATCCACTCCTGAACGAATCGGGTGAGAATGGCGGCGCGGAGTGGACGCGGGCATCCGGACGGAAGCCGCCGACCACGGAGGTAGGGCATACATGGCACCGAACGACAACGCGGCGACCGAGGGCGGGGCGGCGGACACCACGGTCCGCCGCAAGGCGGCACGCTACATCGTCCCGTTCGCTGTGGCGGGGGTGGCGGCCGCGACGATCGGGCTGGTCCCGGCACTCGCGAGCACGGGTGACCCCGATCTGCCGGAGATCACCGCACAGCAGCTCATCGAGAAGATCGCCGCTTCGGACACCCAGCAGCTCTCCGGCACGGTCCGGATCAGCACGGACCTCGGCCTTCCCTCGCTCGGCGGCCTGGCCGGCTCCTTCGCCCAGGGCGGCGCGCCCGGCGGCAAGGGCGGTTCGAGCGCCGACCCGCAGGAGAAGCTGACGGAGCTGGCGTCCGGCACGCACACCCTGCGGATCGCCGCCGACGGCCCCGACCGGCAGCGGGTCTCCATCCTGGAGAACGCGGCGGAGTACAGCCTGATCCGCAACGGCGACGAGGTCTGGGCGTACGACAGCGGCAGCAACCAGGCGTACCACGCCGGGGAGAAGCGCGGCGCGGCGGACGGGCACGGCGCTGCGGGCGAGCACGGGCGTCGGGCCCCGGCTCCCGGTTCCACCGTGCCGACCACGCCGAAGACGCTCGCCGAAGAGGTCCTGAAGGCGGCCGGCCCCACCACATCGGTGACGGTCGACGGCACGGCACGGGTCGCCGGGCGGGACGCGTACAAGCTGGTCGTCAAGCCGAAGCAGAGCGGTTCCACGGTCGGCTCGGTCACGGTCGCGGTCGACGCGAAGAACGGCGTGCCGCTCAAGTTCACCCTGCTGCCGAGCGGCGGTGGCAAGGCCATCGTCGACGCCGGGTTCACCCAGGTCGACTTCGCGAAGCCGGCCGCCTCCTCGTTCACGTTCACCCCGCCCAAGGGCGCCGAGGTGACCGAGGCGGACGACGCGAAGGCGCAGCGGAAGGCCGACGGGCCCCAGGGCCTCGGCCTCCTCCCGGGCGTCGGCGTACCCGGTGCCGGTGCCGAGGGCACCGACGGGATCGAGGGCGCCGAGGGGTTCGAGGAGCCGAAGGTCATCGGTGAGGGCTGGAACGCGATCGCCGAGATCACCGTTCCCGGCGGCACCGGGCTTCCCTCGAAGGCGTCGGGCGACGACATGCCGCCCGAGGCGCAGCAGTTCCTGGACGCGCTGGGCGACAAGGTCTCCGGCAAGTTCGGCTCGGGCACGGTCTTCAAGACCCGCCTGGTCAACGCGCTGATGACCGACAACGGCAAGGTGTACGTCGGCGCGGTCACGCCGGCCGCCCTGGTCGAGGCGGCCAACGGCGCCTCCTGACGCCGCGGGGCGCGGCACGCCGCCCCCGTCGCCGTTCCCCCGCCCCGTCGTACGCTCCGTACGGCGGGGCGGTCCGTCCGCACGTCCGGACCCGTCCGCACGGGCCCGCGCGCACAGCCGGGGCCGTCCGGTCCCGGTCCGCCGGTCCCGGTCGGCCCGACCGAGGGGAGCACGCATGACACGGCCCGGAAACACGCCCGAGCCGGGCCCGGTCATCGAGACACGGGGCCTCACCAAGCGCTACGGCGGCGGCAGGCCCGCCGTCGACGGCCTCGACCTCGCCGTCCCCGCGGGCAGCGTCTTCGGCTTCCTCGGCCCGAACGGCTCCGGCAAGACCACGACGATCCGGATGCTGATGGGCCTGATCGAGCCGACTTCCGGCACGGCCCAGGTGCTCGGCCGGGCCATGCCGGGCGCGGCCCGTACGGTGCTTCCGCAGGTCGGGGCGCTGATCGAGGGGCCCGCGCCGTACGGCTTCCTGAGCGGCCGGGACAATCTGCTGCGTTACGACTCCGCCGACCCGACCGCCGATCCGCGCACCCGCAGGGCCCGGGTCGGACAGGCCCTGGACCGGGTCGGTCTGGCCCCGGCGGCGGGGAAGAAGGCCAGGGCGTACTCGCTCGGCATGAAACAGCGCCTCGGTCTCGCGGCCGCCCTGCTCCGGCCGCGCCGTCTGCTCGTCCTCGACGAGCCGACCAACGGCCTCGACCCGCAGGGCATGCGCGAGATCCGCACCCTGGTCAGGGAACTGGCGGCGGACGGCACCACGGTCTTCCTCTCCTCCCACCTCCTCGACGAGATCGAGCAGGTCTGCACGCATGCCGCGGTGATGGCCGGCGGGCGGCTGGTCACGCAGGGCCCGGTCGCGGAGCTGGCGGCGGACGCCCGGGGCCGACTGGCCGTCACGACCCCCGACCCGGACGAGGCCGCCCGCGTCCTGAAGGTACGGGACCTCACCGGCATCACCGTCGACGGCGAGCGGGTGAGCGCCGACGCGCCACCGGGGGACGTCGAACTCGCGGACCTCAACGCGGCGCTGGTGCGTGCCGGTGTGCGCGTGCGGTCGTTCGGCGTCGAACGGGCGTCGCTGGAGGACGCCTTCGTCGCACTCACCGGAGAGGGATTCGATGTCGCGGGCTGAAGCAGGAACCGTACGCGCCAAAGCGGGCGAGGCCGCCGGGGTCGGGAAGACCACCGGAGCCGGTGGGACCACCGGGACCACCGGGATGACCGGGGCGGGCGGGACCACCGGGGCGCGCGGGCGGCTGTGGACGCTCGGACTCCTGCGTTCCGAACTGACCATCACCTTCCGCCGATGGCGCACCCTGGCCCTGCTCGGGGTGCTGGCCGCCGTTCCCGTGCTGATCGGGATCGCGGTGCGGATCGAGACCGGCCACGGTTCCTCGCCCGGGCCGGGCGACGGCGCGGGAGGGCCCGCGTTCCTCTCCCAGGTCACCAACAACGGCCTCTTCCTGGTCTTCGCCGCCCTCGCCGTGACGCTCCCGGTCTTCCTGCCGATGGCCGTCGGGGTCGTCGCGGGTGACTCGGTCGCCGGGGAGGCGGGCGCGGGCACGCTGCGCTATCTGCTGGTCGCCCCGGCGGGCCGGAGTCGCCTGCTGCTGACGAAATACGCCTCCGTCCTCACGTTCTGCCTGGTAGCGACCCTGGTCGTGGCGCTCTCGGCACTCGCCACGGGCGCCCTGCTCTTCCCCGTCGGCGATGTCACCACCATCTCGGGGACCCGGATCGGCTTCGGCGAGGGGCTGCTGAGGGCGGGGCTGATCGCGCTGGCGGTCGCGGCCTCGCTGATCGGTTTCGCGGCGCTCGGGGTGTTCGTGTCGACCCTCACCGGAAGCGGGATCGCGGCCATGGCCGCGACCGTGGGCCTGCTGATCACCGTGCAGATCGTCGACACGATCCCGCAGTTGAGCGGCGTCCACCCGTATCTCTTCCCGCACTACTGGATGTCGTACGCCGACCTGCTGCGCGCACCCGTCTACTGGGACGAGTTGGTCAAGAACCTGGGGCTTCAGGGCTTGTACGCGATGGTGTTCGGCTCGGCGGCCTGGGCCCGTTTCACGACGAAGGACATCACGTCCTGACGCATGGTGCGTCGAGTGCGAGTCATGGGACGCGGAACACCGCCTCGCACCGTCGGCCGGGCGAGCCGTCCCCCGATCGGCTCGTCGCGGCGCGAACGGTGCGAACGGTGCGAACAGCGGGAACGTTGCGACACGGCACGTTCCGTTTCCGCCTCAGCATTGTTCGACTTGTGGCGACGGACTGTCAACAAGGGTGGGTACGAACGCACCTATGCTCACCGAATGATCACATCGCCGAGTTCACTGCGCCGCAGCGAGAGATCACGACGGGCGATCCTGGAAGCCGCGCTCGAACTGTGCACGGAGAAGGGGTACGGCCGGGTCACCATCGAGGCGATCGCGGCGAGAGCGGGTGTCAGCAAGAAGACGATCTACCGCTGGTGGCCCGCGAAGAGCGCGGTGATCCTGGAGGCGTTCACCGACGCCCTGGTCGGCACCACGCCGTTCATCGACACCGGGGACATCGCCGCCGACCTGCGGGACAACCTGATGGGAGCGGTGCGGCTGCTGTCCACGCCGCCCTTCGGCCCCGCGTACGCCGGGATACTGTCCGAGGTCCATCACGACGACGGCCTGGCGGAGACGGTCAGGGCGAAGCTGGTCGACCCCCGCTTCGAGGAGGCGGTCGCCCGCCTGCGCCGCGCCCAGGCGCAGGGGCAGATCCCGGCCGACGCCGATCTGCCGCTGGCGGTGGAGATGCTGTACGGGCCGGTGTACTACCGCCACGTGCTGCGCAAGCCGGTGCCGGACGAGGAGACGATCGCGGCCCTGGTCACGCAGGTGCTGCGGGCGTTGGGGGCGCGGGCACCGGACGGGTTCGGGGTACCGGAGGGCGTCGGCTGAGGGGCGGGGCGGGAGGCGGCGCGGGACCGTGGGCCGGTTCCCGCGGTCGGGCCGCGCGGCCCGTTCAGGTCCGGCCGAACACCCGCTCAAGCACCTCGGCGACCCCGTCGTCCTCGTTCGACGACGTCACCTCGTCCGCCGCTGCCCGCAGGTCCGGGTGGGCGTCGGCCATGGCGACGCCGTGACCGGCCGCGCGGAACATCGGCAGGTCGTTGGGCATGTCCCCGAAGGCGATCGCGCTGCGGGCGTCCACGCCCAGGAACTGCGCGGCCAGTGAGAGGCCGCTTCCCTTGTCGACCCCGTACGGCTGGAGTTCGACCGTGCCGGGCCCGGAGTGGGTGACGGAGGCGAGAGTGCCGACGGCGGAGCGGGCCGCGCCGGCGAGCTCGTCGTCGGTGAGCCGCGGATGCCGGACGAGCACCTTGATGACGGGCGCGGACCACAACTCGGCGCGCTGGCTGGTGCGTTGGGCGGGCAGGGACGGATGCGGCAGCACGTAGCCCGGTTCGATCAGCGTCCGCCCGTCGGTGCCGTCCTGGTCCACCGCCGCGAACACCGGCCCCACCTGGGCCTCGATCTTTCCCAGCGCGGCGTCGGCGGCCGTTCGGTCCAGTGTGACCGTGCGTATCATCCGCCCCGTCCCGGCGTCGTACAGCTGGGTCCCCTGCCCGCAGACCACCGGGCCCCGGTAGTCCAGCCCGGCGAGGAGCCTCCGTACGCCGGGCACGGGCCGTCCGGTGACCACGAGGTGCCGGGCCCCGGCGCGGGCCGCCAGGGCGAGCGCGGCGCGGGTGCGGGGGCTCACGGTGTCGTCGCGGCGCAGCAGGGTGCCGTCCAGGTCCGTGGCGACGAGGGCATGGGCGGGGGGTGGGGTGGACATGGTCCGGACTCCGTTCTCCGACGCGCCCGCCCGTGGTGTCACATGCCGCGTTGACAGGCGACGGCGGGCTGCGTGTAATGAAACCGGTGTCGCGTGACGTCGGCCAAAGAGCAGTGGGCCGGCCGACGATCGGGCGAACACCCTTCATCCAAGGGTTGCGTCATGAGTAGTTCGTACTCCGTGCCCTCCTTCTGACGCGGCGCGGCCGCCGCGCGGCGTTCTCCGCCCTCCGGGCCTTCTTGTGCCCTGCGGGCTCTCCATGCTCCCTGGGCGCTCCCTGCCCTCCGGGGTCTTCCCGCCGCGATGTGAGCCGCACGCGCATCACGTCACGTCCAGTCGTTCCCGGGGCCGCCGTGCCGCGGCCCCGTCCCCATCTTCCGGAGAGGCAGCACACGCATGCCCACATCTTTCGACCAGTCCGTCATCGACGAGTTCCGCGCCAACGGGGGAAGGGTCGGTGGCCCCTTCGAGGGCGCCGACCTGCTCCTGCTGACGACCACCGGCGCGAGGTCGGGGAAGGAGACCACGACCCCGCTCGGCTACGTCCGTCACGGCGACACGCCGTTGGTCGTCGGCTCCGCCCTGGGGGCCCCGTCGCACCCCGCCTGGTACCACAACCTGCTCGCACACCCGGTGGTACGCGTCGAGCTCGGCACGCGTACGTTCGAGGCCCTCGCGGTCCCCGCCGAGGGGGCGCGGCGCGACGCGTTGTTCGCGCACGTGGTGCGCGCGGCGCCCGGGTACGCCGGATACCAGGCCCGTACCACCCGGATCCTGCCGGTCGTTGCCCTGGAGCGCGCCGAACCCGAGGGCTGGGAGGCACGCGCGGAGACCGTCAGCCTCGCCGACAAGCTCATGGAGGTGCACACCTGGCTGCGGGGCCAGTTGCGCCAGGTCAGGGCGGAGGCCGACGCGCACTTCGCCGCGCGGGCGGCCCACCAGGGCCCCGGTGAACCGCCGTCCTTGGGCCTGGGCCTCCAGATCCGGCAGCGGTGCCTGGCGTTCTGCCAGTCGCTGCGGTTCCACCACACCAGTGAGGACGCGCACCTGTTCCCAGGGATCGCCCGCCACCACCCGCACCTGGCCGACACGTTCGCCCGGCTCGCCGAGGAGCACCGGTCGATCGCGCGCATTCAGGACGAGCTGGTCGCGCTGCTCGCGGGCATCGGCATCGCGGATCCCGCACGCTTCCGCGCGGAGCTGGAGAGGATGTCCGTGGAGCTGAACGCGCATCTGGACGACGAGGAGGAGCGGCTCCTGCCCCTGCTGGCCGAGGTCCCCTGGCCTCCGCCCGCCCCGGCCCCCGCGGACCCCGAGGCTCCTGCGGCCGGACCGGCCCGGACCGAACCCACCGAACCGTCCGAACCACATGTCAATGGCTGAGTCGAGAGGTTGTGCCGTGCGAGTAAGAGTCAAGGACTTCGATCATCTGGTGCTCAATGTGCGGGACGTCGAGCGGGCGCTGGAGTTCTACTGCGGCCCGCTCGGCCTGGAGCCGATGAGGGTGGACGAGTGGAGGGCCGGTGAGTTCCCGTTCCCGTCGGTGCGGGTCAGCCCCACGATGATCATCGATCTGCTGGAGCGGCCGCGCTCCGAGTCGAACGTCGACCACATCTGTCTGGTCGTCGAGCCGCTGGACTGGCAGCAGGTCATCGACTCGGGCACCTTCACCGTGCTGGAGGGCCCGGTCAGCCGCTCCGGCGCCCGGGGCACGGCGCAGTCGGTGTACGTCCGCGATCCGGACGGCAACACGGTCGAGCTGCGCTGGTACCCGCAGGACGCGGCGGCGGACTGAGCCGGGGCCGGGGGCGAGGCGGGGCCGGGGGCAGGGACGAGGCGGGCGGCGGGGCCCGGCCGCAGGCCCCGCCCGCCCCGGGAGCCGGTACCGGTGACACCGTCCGCCCGCGGAAACCGCTTATCCTGGTTACATGACCGTGACCGAGGCCGCGAAGGAGCCCCCGGGACTGGTTCTCCATACGCCGGAGGGCCGTCCCTACCGCTTCGATCCCGGCGCCCTGTGCCTGGAGCTGCTGCCCACCGGCGGGTGCGCGCGGTACGCGGCGTACGAGGTGCTGCGCACCCCTGCCGACCTGGTGCGCTGGGCGGGCGAATGCCGGCTGCCGGGCGGGCTGTCGCCGGAGGTGGGCCCGGAGGAACTGCGCCGGGCCCACGTGCTGCGCGCCGCTCTGTGGGAGCTGGCGTCCGCCCGCGCGCACGGCCGTCCGCTCGACCCGGGCGCGCTGGGCACGGTCAACGCGGCGGCGGCCGAAGCGCCGCTCGTCCCTCGTGTCGACGCCGTGTCCGGTGCCTTCGCGTGGGCCCCGGGCGCGACCGGAACAGCCCTGCTGTCGACGGTGGCGCGGGACGCCGTGGAGCTGTTCACCGGGCCGTACGCCGACCGCGTGCGCGAATGCGGATCGGACCGGTGCGCATTGGTCTTCGTCGACACCTCGCGCCCGGGCCGACGGCGCTGGTGCGCGATGGAACGCTGCGGAAACCTCCACAAGGTACGCGCCCACCGCGCCCGGCACGCCGCCACCGGCTGAGGGGCCGCGTCGGCGCCGTGCCCGGCCGGCACGGCTCGCCGACCGAGCGGCACGGATCACGCCGAACGAATGCGGCTCACGCCGAGGTGCGGCTCACCGGGCGACCCGCGTGCGGCTCACCGGGCGTCGGTCGGGGAGGTCCGTGCCAGCAGGGAGATCTCGGCCGCGACCGCCTCCGGGTCGGCCGGGACGGTCACATGAGCGACGTCGTCCAGGCTCGGGTGCGCGCCGACCCGTACCGCTCGCTCCGCGTTCCGCAGGAGATCGAGGTCGTTGATGTCGTTGCCGAACGCCACGTACTCGTCGATCCCCAGCGAGGTCAGGGCTTCCCACTTCGTCGTCGACCCGGGGCCGATGTCGACGATCGCCTCGTCGAGGTGATGATTGACCGTCAGTCCGAGCCCGCGGCCGGCCTCGGCGAGTTCCGCCATGTCCGACGCGCCGACGACAAGGAACTTCACGACCTCGGGAAGCTCTGCGAGGTCCACCCTGCTCGCCAGGTCGCCCTGGTCGACACGGCTGCGGATCGGGTGGTCCGCGGGCCCGGTGTAGGCGTAGTCCCAGGGGCCGTCGGCGAGATAGGTGCCCTTGTACCGCTCGACCGCCTCCAGCAGCGCGCCGAGCCCGGTGGGATCGAACGCGGCCCGGGCCCGCACCCGGCCGTCGACCGAGACGAGGCTCCCGTTCCCGCCGATCAGCGTGGCGGACGGGAACGCTCCGTCGAGTACGGGCAGCAGATCGCGAACGGGGCGGGCGGACGCGAAGACCACGTGGTGGCCGACGCGTTCGCACGCGTCGATCGCCGAGAGTATCCGGTCGTCGATCGTCCGTCCGTCGAAGCAGAGCGTGCCATCGATGTCGAAGACCACGGTGCGGGCGCGAAGATTGAGCATCGTCGGATTGTATGGGGGCGCTCGGGTCGTACGGGGACAGCCCTTGGGGGAGCGGGCGTGGTGCGCCCGGTGCTCGCGCCCGGCCCCCGGACCGACCGGACGGCCGCCGACCGCTTTCACGCCCCCGCCCCCGTCGGGCGCCGCTCAGCCCCGGTCGCCGCGCCGCACCGTGCGGAGGCCGCCACCCCCGACGGCCCAGGCGACGGCCAGGAGACCGGCCGTGGTGAACGCGAGACCCGCGTGGGAGAGCCCGGGGTGACCGGCTCCCGAGGCGCTCGGCACCAGGTGGCCCCCGTCCCCGGCCACGGACGTCGGGATGCTCGGGACCCCGGAGCCTCGCGGGGCCTCCCCGTCGTCCGCCGCGAGCACGCCGGTGCTCATCGGGCCGTCGGCGTACGCGGCGGCGAAGCGGGGATGCGCGGGGTCGGCGACGAGCGCGGGCGCCGGGGAGGCCGTCCGGTTCCCCGGCGTCCGGGCGTGGTGCGAGCGGCCGTCCTGGAAGCGGGGACCCGGACCGCCCGGTTCGTGGCCGGACGGCCGGGCGCGCTCCGCGGCGTCGGCCGCGTGCGCCGTGGGCGAGGCTTGGCCGACGAGGAACGACAGCGTGGACACGGTCGCGACGACGGTACGCAGGAGCACGCGGACGGCCCCGGACATGCGCGTGGATCGGCTCATGGCATGTCAGAAGAATATAAACGGTTGGTAGTTCAGCGATGCCTCACCGTGACGCCGTCAAACCCCGCCTGAATGCCGTACGGAACACTGTGCGGAATGCAGTAGGCCCGCCCCGGCGGTTCAGGCGTCCGGTCCGGCGCCGACGACGCGGTCCAGGTAGTCGCCGACGGCCCGGCCGTCCTCCGCGGGCGCGATCAGCCCTATGTGGTTGTCCGGGCGCACCAGGACGAGGGTGTCGCGTTCGACGCCGTACGCCGAACGGGCGTGGCCCGCCACGTCGTTCAGGCCGTGCCCTGCTCCCGCGTCCACCCCGGTCGCCCGCAGCAGGTCGCCGTGGTCCGCCTCCGCCGCGCGCAGCGCCTGCGCCGTACCGGGACCGAAGCCCAGCAGGGTGAAGTGCGGCCCCGCGAAAACCTCGAAGAGGCGCGTCGGCGCACCCGTCGTGCTGTCGAGGCAGGGGGCGTCCGGGGCCCGGTCGCCCGCCCGTGGGCCGGTGGCCGGTCCGGTGGCCGGGTCCACGGGGGAGTGCGCGGTGCGGCGGGTGTCGCGGGACAGCGGACTCCAGGGGTAGCCGCCGTCCGGCCCCAGCCCCATGGTCTTCGCGGTGACCACCGTGTCCAGACCGCCGCCCGGCTCCTTGACCGCGTCGAGCACGGTCCGCAACTGCTCGGCCGTCAGGCCCAGCGTCCACGCCGCCACCGGCAGCCGCTCCTCCTCGTACGTGTCCAGCAGACCGGGGGCCGCCCGCCCGGCGACGACCAGGGCGAGCTTCCAGCCCAGGTTGAACGCGTCCTGGATCCCGGTGTTCATGCCTAGCCCGCCCGCGACGGAATACACGTGTGCGGCGTCCCCGGCCAGCAGCACCAGGCCCACCCGGTAGCGGTCGGCCATGCGCTCGTTGACCCGGTACGTGGACAGCAGCTCCGCCCGCGACATGCGGTCGCCCGGCAGCCCGGTGTGCTTGGTGAGGAGCCGGCGGAAGCTCTCCAGCGAGGGCGGTACGGGGGCGCCCGCCGCGTCCCGCTCCGGACCCGCCTGGAACCACCAGCCCGATCGCGTGCCCGGGATCGGGCACAGCATCACGGCGCCGTCCTCGTCGAACCACTGGTGCCAGATGCCGCGGTCCAGACCGTCCACCGTGACGTCCCCGCAGACCATCATCCGGTCCTCGGCCGTCCTCCCCTCGAACGTGACGCCCAGCATCTTGCGCACCGGGCTGTGGCCGCCGTCGCAGCCCACCACGTAACGCGCCCCGATGCTCCGGCCGTTGGCGAGCCCGACGGTCACCGAGTCGGCGTGCCGGGTCAGCCCGACCGCCTCCGAACCGAGTTCCACGCGGACGCCGTACTCCGCGAGGCGGTCACGGAGGATCTCCTCCAGCCGCCACTGGGCGATGAGCCGCGGACGGTCGTACGGGGTGTCGGGCGCCGGACGCGACGCCCCGTACGGGTCGGCGTCGGCGACCGGCAGCCCGTTCCGGTACTTGCGCATCGGCAGCGGCGCCGAACCGGCCGCCAGCACCCGGTCCACCACCCCCAGGTCCGCCAGCACCTCCAGGGAGCGGGGGTTGGGGCCCTTCGCCCGTGAACTGCGCGGGAAGTCCGGCGACCTGTCGATGATCCGTACGTCGACGGAGCGACGGGCCAGATCGCAGGCGAGGATCAGGCCGGTCGGGCCCGAACCGACGATCAGTACCTGGGTGACGGGTGCGGCTGGGGACATGCGGGCTCCTCGGTCAGGGGTTTCGTGGGTGGTGCCCAGCAAAACGTAACCGAGTTAAAAAAGCGACCGAGTAACCTTTGTGTCACCCGGTCACGGTCATGGTGCCGGGGTCGTGGCGGAGGGCGGGGCGGGGTCCCCGGCCGACGGCGGTACCGAGGGGGAGGGCTGTGCCGCCGTCCGCGCCGCCAGGGTCCGGGCCGCCTCGGCCCTCGTCCGCCGCGCCGTCCGGAGGGCGTCCCATGTCAGCAGGGTGAGGGCCAGCCAGACCAGGGCGAACCCGGCCCATCGCTCCGGCGGCATCTCCTCGTGGAAGTACAGGATGCCCAGCACGAACTGGAACACCGGCGCCAGGTACTGCAACAGGCCCAGCGTGGACAGCGGCACGCGGATCGCCGCCGCCCCGAACAGGACGAGCGGTGTGGCCGTGACGACACCGGTCGCGGCCAGCAGCGCCGCGTGGCCGGGCCCCTCGGAGCCGAACGTCGACTCGCCGCGCGCGCCCAGCCAGAGCAGATAGCCGAGGGCGGGCAGGAACAGCACGGCGGTCTCGGCGGCGAGCGATTCCAGCCCGCCCATGGCGACCTTCTTCTTCACCAGGCCGTACGTCGCGAAGGAGAACGCCAGCGTCAACGAGATCCACGGCGGCCGCCCGTAGCCGATCGCCAGCACCAGCACCGCCGCGACCCCGGTGGCGACCGCCACCCACTGTGCCGGGCGCAGTCGTTCGCCGAGCAGCAGGACGCCCATGGCGATGGTGACCAGAGGGTTGATGAAGTAGCCCAGCGACGCCTCGACGACATGGCCGTTGTTCACGGCCCAGATGTAGAGGCCCCAGTTGACCGTGATCACGGCCGCCGCGACCGTGATCAGGCCGAGCTTCCGCGGCCGGCGTACCAGCGCGCCGATCCAGGACCAGCGGCGCAGCACCAGCAGCGCGATGCCGACGACCCCGAGGGACCAGACCATGCGGTGGGCGAGGATCTCGATCGCGCCCGCGGGCTTCAGCAGCGGCCAGAACAGCGGGACGATGCCCCACAGTCCGTAGGCGCCGACGCCGGACAGCAGTCCGGCCCGTTGTTCGTTCGTTCCCTTCGTGGACCCCGCGGACCCTATGGACCCCACCGACCTCACGGCTCCTCCCGGCATGTCTGGGTCGGGCGCTGCACCGACCGCACGACGGTATCGCCGCCGGACGCCCTGTGTCATGACCGTATGACGATACGGCCATGACACAGGGGTCTCTGCCCGGTGGGTGGGGTTACGCCCCGGGCCCGGCGACCGCCGCGGCGACCGCCGTGCTGTCCGTCCCTGCGACCGCCGCGGCGATCGTCTCGGCGAGAGGCGTCGTCGGGCGGCCGATCAGCCGGGCCAGGTCGCCGCCCGCACCGGCGAGCAGCCCGCGCCCGATCGCGGCGTCGACGTCGACGAGGATCGCCGCGAAGGGCTCGGGGACACCGGCGCCGACCAGGATCTCCTGGTGCGTGGCGGCCGGGACGTGCCGGTACACGATCTCCTTGCCGGTGGCCTTCGCGACCTGCTCCGCGTACTCGGCGAACGACCAGGCGACGTCGCCGCTCAGCTCGTACGCCGCGCCGATGTGGCCCTCGCCGGTGAGGACCGCCGCCGCGGCGGCGGCGTAGTCGGCGCGGGCGGCGGAGGCGACCCGCCCGTCGCCCGCGTTGGCCACGACCGCACCGTGCTCCAGGACGGGCCCGAGGTGGGCGGTGTAGTTCTCGGTGTACCAGCCGTTGCGCAGGAAGGTGTACGGCAGCCCGGAGTCGAGGATCAGGCGCTCGGTGACCTTGTGCTCGGCGGCCAGCTCGAAGTCGGCGTCGGGGCCGCCCAGGATGCCGGTGTACGCGAGCTGGGCCACCCCCGCCGCCTTGGCCGCCCCGATCACGGCGGTGTGCTGCGGCACGCGCCTGCCGACCTCGCTGCCGGAGATGAGCAGGACGCGGTCACCGGCCCGGAACGCGTCCTTCAGGGTCTCGGGGCGGTCGTAGTCGGCGACCCGGATCCCGACGCCGAGGGCGGCGAGCGGGGCCGCCTTCTCCTCGTTCCGGACGACGGCGGCGATCTCGCCGGCGGGGACGGTGGTGAGCAGCCGGTCGACGACGAGGCGGCCGAGCTCTCCGGTGGCTCCGGTGACAACGATGCTCATGAGGATTCTCTGCTTTCTGCTTTCGGTGCTTCCGCGCTTTCGGAGCCTTCGGCGGCGCTGGTCCCGGTCCGTGCTCCCCGACGTCCGGGCCTTTCTGCGTCCGGACTCTTCGGCTCACCCTAAGAGGGGTACTAACTAATGGAAAGTGCCCACTTTGAAGTAAGGTACTGACATGAGTGTGAGCGCCGTGGACTCCAGGCCCGAGGACCGCAGACCCGATGTGAACCGGCCGATGTGCCCCTCCCGGCTGGTGCTCGAACACGTCACCAGCCGCTGGGGGGTGCTGGTGCTCGCCGCCCTGCTGGAGCGTTCGTACCGCTTCAGCGAGCTGCGCCGCCAGGTCGGCGGGGTCAGCGAGAAGATGCTGGCCCAGACCCTCCAGACGCTGGAGCGCGACGGCTTCGTGCACCGGGACGCGAAGCCGGTGATCCCGCCCCGGGTGGACTACTCGCTCACCCTGCTGGGCCGGGAGGCCGCCGGGCAGGTGTGGGCGCTGGCCCGCTGGACGGAACGCAGCCTGGACGCGGTGCAGTCGGCGCGCGAGACGTACGACCGGCGGAAGGCCCACGAGGGGTAGCGGCCCCGGGGGCGAACGGGCTCGCCGCTTTCTCCCCGCGCCCCGGCCGCTCCGCGCGGTCGTCGTTCGTCAGTCCGGCCGCGATGCGCGCCCCTCCTCCAACTGCCGCAGCGCCCACGACACATCGAACGGCAGGATCGTCACCGCCACGTGCGGCAGCCGCGCCAGGGCCTTCGCCATCTGCTCGCCCGTGCCCCGGTGCAGCAGCTTGCCCAGTACGTTGCGGTACGTCCGCCGGGGCACCAGCACCGTCAGCCAGGTCTGCCCGTCCTCCGTGGTGCGGGAGGCGAGCTGCAGCATCGCGTGCCGCAGCCGCCGGTCCGGGCACGCCACCAGCTCCAGCGGCACGGAGGTGGCGGACGTCGCGCCCCACCGGGTGGCCAGCCGCCGGCCGTACGCCTCGTCGATCGCGAAATGCACCGCCCGGATCTCGTCCGGGCGCAGCTCACGGGCGTACCGCAGCGCCTTCAGCGTCGCCAGGTCCAGCGACTCGACGAGGACCAGGACCAGATGGCGGCGGTACCGCCCCCGGCCGATGCCCGGGGGCGGGAAGTTCTGCAACGCGGCCGCCTCGCGCCGGTACTCGCGGTTGATCCGCATCAGCGCCCACACCCCCAGCGGGAAGACGATCACGACCAGCCAGGCGCCCTCGGTGAACTTGGTGATCGCGAAGATCAGCACCACCGCGGCCGAAACGCCTGCGGCCATGGCGTTGACGGCGATCTTCAGCCGCCGGTACGGCTCGCGACGGCGCAGGTGGTGCGCGGTGAGTCCGGACCCGGCCATGGTGAACGCGGTGAACACGCCGATCGCGTACAGCGCCACCAGCCGGTCCACGCTGGCGCCGGTGACCAGCAACAGCGCGAGCGAGACCACGGCCAGCGAGATGATGCCGTTGGAGAACGCCAGCCGGTGCCCGCGCCGGGTCAGCTGCCGGGGCAGGAACCGGTCCTTGGCGACGAAACTGGCGAGGTACGGGAAGCCGGTGAACGGGGTGTTGGCGCCGGTGTACAGCACCAGCGCGGTCGCCAGCTGCACGAAGACCAGCCCGGCCGTGCCCAGCGGTCCGTCGCCGAACGCCAGATGGGCCTCCTGCGCGATGACGGTCGGCGTGCCGTCCACGTACGGCACGGCATGGGTGAAGTGCGCCATCGTGGACACCCCCAGCACGAGGACGCCCAGGATCAGGCTCATGGCGATCAGGGTGCGGCGGGCGTTGCGGCCCTGCGGTTCGCGGAAGGTGGAGATGCCGTTGGAGATCGCCTCCAGCCCGGTCAGCGACGAACCCCCGTTGGCGAACGAGCGCAGCACGATGAAGAGCGAGGTCCCGTACAGCCAGCCGTCGCCCGGGGTACCGACCGGCACCACGCCCTCGGCGCGCAGATCGGCGTGCGGCAGTCCGCCCGTGAGCCCGCGCACCGTTCCGACCAGCAGGATCAGACCTACCGCCGCCATGAAGAGATAGGCGGGCAGCGCGAAGGCCCGGCCCGCCTCCCGGACCCCGCGCAGGTTTCCGTACGCCAGGATCACGATCACGGCGACGGACACCGGCAGTTGGAGGTGGTTCAGGCCGGTGAAGCCGTTGCCGACCAGATGGGCGAGCGAGATCAGGGCGTTGGTGCCGGCCGAGACCTGCACGGCGACGGTGACGATGTAGTCGACGAGCAGGGCCACGGCGGCGATCTGCGCCACGTCCGGCCCGAAGTTCTCCCGCGCGACGACGTACGAACCACCCGCACGGGTGTAGATCATCACGACATCGCTGTAACAGAGCGTCAGCAGCACCAGAACGAACAGGATCGCGCCGGTCACCGGCATGAGCAGGGTGAACGCGGCCGCGCCGACGACGGGCACGAGGACCCGGAGCATCTCCTCGGAGCCGTACGCGGACGAACTGATGCAGTCGGAGGCGAGCACCCCGAGCGCCGTCCGGTTGTTCAGCTTCTCCTCGCCGATGCGCTCGGTGGTGAGCGGTCGGCCGAGCAGACGCCGCTTGATGCGGTACGCGGGACGGTCGAACGTGGGACGACGGTCGTAGGCCGGACGGTCCGAGGTCATGGCCACATGGTGGGGGCCCGGACGGCGGTCCACCGGTACGCAAACGCCGGACGGGCCGGAATTTCAGCCCGTCCGGCGATCGCGGACGCTCGTGACCGGCGGTCAGCCGACGACGGTCCAGGTGTCGTTGCCCGCGAGGAGTGCGGAGAGGTCGCCCTTGCCGTTCCGCTCGACGGCGGCGTCGAGCTGTTCGGCCATCTGTGTGTCGTAGACCGGCCGCTCGACGCTGCGCAGCACCCCGATGGGGGTCTGGTGCAGGGTGTCGGCGTCGGCCAGCCGGGAGAGCGCGAAGGCGGTGGTCGGGGACGCGGCATGCGCGTCGTGGACCAGGACGCGGTCCCGGTTGCCGTCCGTCACCTCGACGACCTCCAGATCCCCGGTGGCGGGGTCGCGGACGACGCCCTTGGAGTCGTCGGCGCCGAAGAGGATGGGCTGGCCGTGTTCGAGGCGGATCACGGCGTCCTGGGCGCGGTCCTTGTCCTTGAGGGCTTCGAAGGCACCGTCGTTGAAGATGTTGCAGTTCTGGTAGATCTCCACGAGCGCGGTGCCGGGGTGGTCGGCCGCGGCGCGCAGCACGCTCGTGAGGTGCTTGCGGTCCGAGTCGATGGTGCGGGCGACGAACGACGCCTCCGCGCCCAGGGCCAGGGACACCGGGTTGAAGGGGGCGTCGAGGGAGCCCATCGGCGTCGACTTGGTGATCTTTCCGGTCTCGGAGGTGGGGGAGTACTGGCCCTTGGTCAGCCCGTAGATCCGGTTGTTGAACAGGAGGATCTTGAGGTTGACATTGCGGCGCAGGGCGTGGATGAGGTGGTTGCCGCCGATGGAGAGGGCGTCGCCGTCGCCGGTGACGACCCAGACGGACAGGTCGCGGCGGGAGGTGGCGAGCCCGGTGGCGATGGCGGGGGCGCGGCCGTGGATGGAGTGCATCCCGTAGGTGTTCATGTAGTACGGGAAGCGGGAGGAGCAGCCGATGCCGGAGACGAAGACGATGTTCTCCTTGGCGAGGCCGAGCTCGGGCATGAAGCCCTGGACGGCGGCGAGGACGGCGTAGTCGCCGCAGCCGGGGCACCAGCGCACTTCCTGGTCGGACTTGAAGTCCTTCATGGACTGCTTGGCCTCGGCCTTGGGCACCAGTTGGAGGAGTTGGTTGGTGTCAGGCATCGATGGCCTCCTTGAGGGCCGTCGCGAGCTGTTCGGCCTTGAACGGCATTCCGTTGACCTGGGTGTGGCTGCGGGCGTCGACGAGGTACTTGGCCCGGATGAGGGTGGCGAGCTGGCCGAGGTTCATCTCCGGCACGACCACCTTCTCGTAGCGGGCCAGGACCTCACCGAGGTTGGCGGGGAAGGGGTTGAGGTGGCGCAGGTGGGCCCGGGCGATGGGGTGGCCCTCGGTGCGCAGGCGGCGGACGGCGGCGGTGATGGGGCCGTAGGTGGAGCCCCAGCCCAGGACCAGGGTGCGCGCGCCGTCCGGGTCGTCGACCTCTGCGTCGGGGACGGCGATGTTGTCGATCTTCGCCTGGCGGGTGCGGACCATGTGGTCGTGGTTGGCGGGGTCGTAGGAGATGTTGCCGGTGCCGTCCTGCTTCTCGATGCCGCCGATGCGGTGTTCGAGACCGGGGGTGCCGGGCACCGCCCAGGGCCGGGCCAGGGTCTGCTCGTCGCGTTTGTAGGGCCAGAAGACCTCGGTGCCATCGGCCAGGGTGTGGTTGGGGCCGGCGGCGAACTGGACCCGCAGGTCGGGCAGCTCGTCGGGCTCGGGGATCTTCCACGGTTCGGACCCGTTGGCGAGGTAGCCGTCGGAGAGGAGGAAGACGGGGGTGCGGTACGTCAACGCGATCCGCGCGGCGTCCAGGGCGGCGTCGAAACAGTCCGCCGGGGTCCGCGGGGCCACGACCGGCACCGGCGCCTCACCGTTGCGGCCGTACATCGCCTGGAGGAGGTCGGCCTGCTCGGTCTTGGTCGGCAGACCGGTCGACGGGCCACCGCGCTGGATGTCCACGATCACCAGCGGCAGCTCCAGGGAGACGGCGAGGCCGATCGTCTCCGACTTCAGTGCCACACCGGGGCCGGAGGTGGTGGTCACGGCGAGGGAGCCGCCGAACGCGGCACCGAGGGCGGCGCCGATGCCCGCGATCTCGTCCTCGGCCTGGAAGGTGCGCACGCCGAAGTTCTTGTGCTTGCTGAGTTCGTGCAGGATGTCGGAGGCGGGGGTGATCGGGTAGGAGCCCAGGTAGAGCGGCAGGTCGGCCTGCCGGGAGGCGGCGATCAGCCCGTAGGACAGGGCCAGGTTCCCCGAGATGTTGCGGTACGTACCCGCCGGGAACGCGCGGGTGGCGGGCGCGACCTCGTAGGACACGGCGAAGTCCTCGGTCGTCTCACCGAAGTTCCACCCCGCCCGGAACGCGGCCACGTTCGCCTCCGCGATCTGCGGCTTCTTCGCGAACTTGGCCCGCAGGAAGGCTTCGGTGTTCTCGGTGGGCCGGTGGTACATCCAGGAGAGCAGCCCCAGGGCGAACATGTTCTTGGAGCGTTCGGCCTCCTTGCGGGAGAGCCCGAACTCCTTGAGCGCCTCGATGGTGAGCGTGGTCAGCGGCACCGGGTGGACGCTGTAGCCGTCCAGCGAGCCGTCCTCCAGGGGGTTGCTGTCGTAGCCGACCTTCGCCATGGGGCGCTTGGTGAACTCGTCGGTGTTCACGATGATCTCGGCGCCGCGCGGCACGTCGGCGATGTTCGCCTTCAGCGCGGCCGGGTTCATCGCGACGAGGACGTTCGGGGCGTCGCCGGGGGTGAGGATGTCGTGGTCCGCGAAGTGGAGCTGGAACGACGAGACGCCCGGCAGGGTCCCGGCAGGAGCCCGGATCTCGGCGGGGAAGTTCGGCAGCGTCGACAGGTCGTTCCCGAACGATGCCGTCTCCGACGTGAAACGGTCGCCCGTGAGCTGCATACCGTCACCCGAGTCACCCGCGAACCGGATGATCACACGATCAAGGCGACGGACTTCCTTGTCCCCGGAGCTCGCGTGACCGGCGCCGAGGGCACGCTGCTCCCCGGCGAGTGCCTCGTCGGCCTCGTCGGCCTGTCCGGCTGGGCTACTGACCTGGCTGGTCACTGAACTGGACCTCCCTCGCGGCGGCTCGGGACCGGCCGGCCCGCCGACGGTCCCGGTGCCCACCCTACGACGGTAAGGGTCGCCTTCCCTGGACCGGTCACATGGTGGACATGGTCATGAGACGCGATTCCGTGCCGTTTTGTCATGTTTCGCGAACCCCCCAAATCGTTCGACGAAGACGCTGTGCGTTCATTCTTTGGTTGTAGGACCCGCCGGCGGGATTCCTGCCCGGGGGCGGTGAACTCCACCCCGATGCGACGAATACCTGACAGAGTGTCAGCCCATCAGGAGTTCAGATAGGTCAGCACGGCCAGCACCCGGCGGTGATCCCCCTCACTGGGGGACAGACCCAGCTTCAGGAAGATGTTGCTGACGTGCTTCTCCACGGCCCCGTCGCTCACCACCAGCTGCCTGGCCACCGCGGAGTTCGTCCGTCCCTCGGCCATCAGACCGAGCACCTCCCGCTCGCGCGGCGTCAGCCCGGCCAGGACGTCCTGCTTCCGGCTCCGGCCCAGCAACTGCGCCACCACCTCCGGGTCCAGCGCCGTGCCGCCCCGCGCCACCCGGACCACCGCGTCCACGAACTCGCGGACCTCCGCGACACGGTCCTTGAGCAGATAACCGACACCTCGGCTGGAACCGGCCAGCAACTCGGTCGCGTACCGCTCCTCGACATACTGCGAAAGGACCAGGACCCCGATTCCCGGGTACTCCTTGCGCAGCCGCACGGCCGCCCGGACGCCCTCGTCCGTGTGGGTCGGCGGCATCCGTACGTCGGCGACCACCACGTCGGGCAGCGCGTCCTGACCGGCGAGATCGCGCACCGTCCTGATCAACGCCTCGGCGTCGCCCACACCCGCGACGACCTCGTGCCCGAGATCGGTCAGCAGCCGGGTGAGCCCTTCGCGCAGCAGCACCGAATCCTCGGCGATGACCACCCGCACCCTGTCCTCCACCATGACTTCCTGTTCCCCCACTGATCGCCGGTCCCGCACGTCGCCGCCGGTCCCGCGCCTTCTTCGCCGGTCCCGCACATCGTCTGCCGGTTCCGTACCGCCTGCCGGTCCCGCGCCGTTCGCGGGCCGGTCCGTACGGCGTTCAGCATCCCAGTATTCGCCGTATTCGCGGATTCGTGTGCCCGGCCGCCGCACAGGCTTGATTTCGAGCCTGCGCGGCGGCGGGGAGCAGGGGATGCGAAGGCCGTGCTGCGGGAGCACGGGACACGGAGGGGCGTGCGACGGGATTACGACGGGATACGGAGGGCGTGCGCGGGGGCACGGCGCGCGGAGACCCGTGGCGCGGGGGATGTGCGCCACGGGCCTCCGCACGCAGGCCGCTGTCGCCCCCAGGGCGTCGGTGCGCGCGGACCGCTACGAACGGATTCAGCCACGCCAGGGCAGCTCGGCCGTGATCCGCGTCGGACCGCCCGTGGGGGAGTCCACGGCGAGCACCCCGTCCACCGCGTCCAGCCGTTCGGCCAGACCGGCGAGCCCGCTGCCCGAGGACGGATCGGCGCCGCCGCGGCCGTCGTCGGTGACCTGGAGCATCAGGCGGTTCCCGGCCCGCCACACGTCGACGGAGGCGGAGCGGGCGCCACTGTGCTTGCTGATGTTCTGCAGCAGTTCCGACACGGTGAAGTAGGCGATGCCCTCGATGGCCTGGGCGGGCCGGGACGCCAGGTCGACCTCCACGGTGACGGGGACGGTGCAGCGGGAGGCGATGGAGGAGAGTGCGGCGTCGAGTCCGCGGTCGGTGAGGACGGCGGGGTGGATGCCTCGGGCGAGGTCGCGGAGTTCCTGGAGGGCGGTTTTCACTTCGCCGTGGGCTTCGTCGACCATGCGGGCGGCGGCCTGGGGGTCGTGGGTGAGTTTTTCCTTGGCGAGGCCGAGGTCCATGGCGAGGGCGACGAGTCGGGCCTGTGCGCCGTCGTGGAGGTCGCGTTCGATGCGGCGCAGGTCGGCGGCGGCGGTGTCCACGACCACCCCCCGGTCCGACTCCAGCTCGCTGACGCGGGTGGCCAGCCGGGACGGGCCGAGCAGCCCCGCCACCATCAGCCGGTCCACACTCGCCAGACCGCGGATGAGCCACGGCGTGAACAGGACGAGGACCAGACCGCACACACTCGTCGCGGCCAGCTCGAACGGGGAGTCGAGGTAGATCTGGTGGTGGTCGTCGCCGTACAGCTGGATGCCGCCGGTGCCCGCGTACGTCGGGAACACCCACTGCCACAGCGGGTAGGTGAAGACGGCCCACCCGGTCACCCAGAACGTCAGCGAGACGGTACCGGCGAATATCGCCCACGGGAGGTGCAGCAGCATGTAGAGCAGGTGGCGCCAGGACGCCCCGCTCTTGAGGACCGCGCCCATCCAGGACATCAGGCTGCCGGTCCTGCCGCGCACCGGCTCCGGGTCCGCGACGTCCAGGTGCAGCAGCCCGCGCGCCCGGACCCGCTCGAACGCGCCGAAGCCCCGGCACATGGCCAGCGCGCCGGCGAGGATCGGCACCCCGACGAAGGTGATCAGCGTCCCGATTCCCGCAGCCGTGAAACCGACCGCGAAGGCGAACAGGACCGGGCTGATCAGCAGGCTCAGCGACAGATGGCCGAGCTCCCGCAGGGTTCTGCCCTCGAAGGGCGCGCGCAGCACTGGGGGCAGGAAGTGCCGCACCGGGGCGTGGTCCCCGAAGCCGGCTCCGGACCGCTGGTGGTCCCGGGAGTCAGGTCCGTATGCCGTGGCCATGGATGGTGTCCGTTTCTTCTCGTTCTGCGCGGCGGTCTGCGGTCTGCGGTCTGGGGCCGGGGGCCTGCTGGGGTGGTGTATTCGGCGGTCTGCCGGGGTGGCGGGCCGGCGGTACAGGCGCTTGTGGCCGAGGTTCTCGTGGCTGTGGTCGTTCTCGTGGCCGTAGTCCAAGAGTGCTGGGCCGAGGGCGCGCCCACCATGAGGGCGGTATCCCTCTTCGGACGGGGGTTTTCCCCACCCCCGAGCGATGTCGACCATGACGGCGCGGAGGACCGGCCCCCGTGGTGACCGGTCCTCCGCACCGCTTTTGACCATGGGCGCGCCGTGAGCGCGCCGTGAGCGCACGGCGCATTCACCCGGGTTCAGACGCATTCAGGTGTGTTCAAGTGCATTCAGGTGTGTTCAAGCGCGTTCAGGCGCGCTCGGCGGACGCTGCCGCGCCACCCCGGCCCTGTTCCCGGCCCTGGCCACCCCGGCCCCGTCCCTCCTCTTCACGGTCCCGCCAGGGCAGCTCGGCGGTGACCGTCGTGGGGCCGCCCGGCGGCGAGTCGAGGACGAACAGCCCGTCGACGGCGCCCAGCCGTTCGGCCAGCCCGGCCATGCCCGTACCGCCGTCCAGCCGCGCCCCGCCGCGGCCGTCGTCGGTGACCTGGAGCATGAGCCGCTTCCCGGCCCGCCACACCTCGACCGACGCCGTTCGCGCCCCGCTGTGCTTGCTGACGTTCTGCAGCAGCTCCGAGACCGTGAAATAGGCGATGCCCTCGATCGCCGCCGCCGGGCGCGCGGGCAGATCCACCGAGACCGTGACGGGGACGGTGCAGCGGGAGGCGATGGAGGAGAGTGCGGCGTCGAGTCCGCGGTCGGTGAGGACGGCGGGGTGGATGCCTCGGGCGAGGTCGCGGAGTTCCTGGAGGGCGGTTTTCACTTCGCCGTGGGCTTCGTCGACCATGCGGGCGGCGGCCTGGGGGTCGTGGGTGAGTTTTTCCTTGGCGAGGCCGAGGTCCATGGCGAGGGCGACGAGTCGGGCCTGTGCGCCGTCGTGGAGGTCGCGTTCGATGCGGCGCAGGTCGGCGGCGGCGGTGTCCACGACCACCCCCCGGTCCGACTCCAGCTCCTCGATCCGCCGCTCCAGCTCGTCCGAGGGCGACAGCAGCCCGCGAGCCATCATCCGGTCCACGTTGGTGAGGAACCGCGTGATGAAGGGGAGCACCGGCCACAGCAGGAAGAAGCTCACACACGTCACACCGAAGGTGAGCACTCCCCACGGCAGCCGGATGAAGGAGTACAGCACCGCCCGCCAGCCCACCGGATCCTTGAGGCTCGACCACAGCCACGGGAAGAACCCCTGTTCCGTGCGGGTCAGCACCACCGGGCTGGGCTCGTCGACGTGCACCCCGAGCATCGCCCGTGCCCGGGCCCGCTCGGCCCTGCCGATCAGTCGCGCCCCGTGCAGACCGGCGGCGAGCAGCGGCAGCCCGACCACCGTGACCGAGAACCCGACACCGACCCCGATCATGAACACCGCGTAAACAAATCCGGCCACGGCCATGGGGAGGTTCGCCAGGAGGTGCGCGATCTCCTTCCACGTCCACCGGTCGAGGGCGAAGCGGGCGGGCGGCGGAACGTCGTCGGCGGGCACCAGGGGGCTCATGGTCATGCCCCCAGCCTGCCGGGCGGGGGCCGCGCATGCCATGGGGTTCATGGGTGGCGTGAAGTAGGGATAACCCCACCCGTTGTCCGACGCGGCTGCTTACCCTCCCTTTAACAGGGCCTAGACTCCCGTGCGTACAAACTGCGCGACCGCATACAGCATCGCCGAACGGATCGATCGAGGGAGCGAGGGACGGACGTGGCGGATCTGCCGGAACCGACCGTTCTCGCGTCGGACTACTTCCACGGCTACGCGGTGGTCGGAATGCTCGCCGTGATCGGCGTGCTGTTCGTCGCCGTCGCATTCGGTGCCGGGCGGCTGCTGCGCCCCGTGGTGCCCACCCCGGAAAAGCTCCTGACGTACGAGTGCGGCGTGGACCCGGTGGGTGAAGGATGGGCGCATACGCAGGTCCGTTATTACGTGTACGCCTTCCTGTACGTGATCTTCGCCGTCGACTCGATCTTCCTGTTTCCCTGGGCGACCGTGTTCGCCGCTCCCGGATACGGGGCGACGACCCTGGTGGAGATGTTCATCTTCCTCGGCTTCCTGGCCGTAGGACTGCTCTACGCATGGAAGAAGGGCGTCCTCGAATGGACGTGACGAGCCCTCCGCCCCCCGAGCACCAGTACGGAGCGGGTCCGGGAACGGAACCGGGAACGGAATCGGCGCCCGGGACGGGTGCCGCACCGGCCGACGGGTCGGGCGTCGTGCCGACCGACGACGGGGCGGGGACCGAACCGCGGCCCGTTCCTGTGTTCCTGCCGGAGCCCAAGCGGCTCGGCGTCCTGTCCCGGCTCGCGCCCGAGCCGATGAAGGTGGTCCTGAACTGGGGCCGCCGCTACAGCCTCTGGGTCTTCAACTTCGGGCTCGCCTGCTGCGCCATCGAGTTCATCGCCGCCTCCATGGCCCGGCACGACTTCATCCGGCTCGGTGTGATCCCGTTCGCCCCGGGCCCCCGCCAGGCCGACCTCATGATCGTCTCCGGCACGGTGACGGACAAGATGGCCCCGGCCGTGAAGCGGCTGTACGAGCAGATGCCCGAGCCGAAGTACGTCATCTCCTTCGGCGCCTGCTCCAACTGCGGCGGCCCGTACTGGGACTCGTACTCCGTGACGAAGGGGGTCGACCAGATCATTCCGGTCGACGTCTACGTCCCCGGCTGCCCGCCCCGGCCCGAGGCACTGCTCCAGGGCATCCTCAAGCTCCAGGAGAAGATCGCCCGCGAGTCGCTGGGCGAGCGGTACGCAACGGGCGGAGGCCGTCCCTCCACCGCCGCGCTGCGCAGCGGCCTGGTCACCGCCCCACCGGTACCGGGGGAGGAGCGGAAGTGACCGGAGGAGCGGAGAACCGCGACCACGAGGGCCGCGCCCCCGAGAACCGAAGGGCCGACGAGGAGCGTGTGGCCCCCGGGCGGGACGCGTACGACCCCACCGCCTACGACCGGTTGCCGGACGCCGCCGCCGAACTCTTCGGCGAGGGTGCGACGGCCGAGCTGGCGTACGACCTGCTGACCGTCGACGTGCCCGCCGGTTCCTGGACCACCGCCCTGGAAACGGCCCGCGACCGGCTGGGCTGCAGCTACTTCGACTGGCTGAGCGCGGTCGACGAGCCGGGCACCGGTTTCCGGGTGTGCGCCCATGTCGCGGCCCTGACACCGGGCGTGGTCCGGCGGCTCCTCGTCCGTACGACCGTTCCGCACGACGCCGCGTCGCTCCCCACGGCCGTCCACGTCTACGCGGGCGCCGCCTGGCACGAGCGCGAGACGCACGAGATGTTCGGCATCGGCTTCGAGGGCCACCCCCATCTGGTGCCGCTGCTGCTGCCCGAGGGGTTCGAGGGCCACCCGCTGCGCAAGGACTTCGTCCTGGCCGCCCGCGTCGCCAAGGCGTGGCCGGGCGCGAAGGAGCCGGGCGAGTCGGAGCACGGCGGCCCGAAGCGGCGCACGATGCTGCCGCCGGGCGTCCCCGACCCGAACGAGTGGGGCCCGCTGAAGGGCCAGCTCCCGCCCGCTCCGTCCCGCGCCGCCCGCACCGCGCGCGCGGCGGGCGACCGCCCCGTACGGCGTACCCGCAGCGCGAGCGAGGGCTCGGCCGGTCGGCCGACGGCGGGGGCGTCGTCGGCCGGGGCCGCCGAGGCCGTGCCGCCCGCGCGCCCGCGCCGTACGCGCAGCGCGTCCCAGGGTTCCGCCAGCCAACGGCCGGCCGCCGCCGAGCCGGGCACGACCGCGCCGCCCGCGGCGCCCGCCCGGGACACGGCCCCGAAGCCGACGACCGGCCCGGCGCCGACCGAGCCGA
Organism: Streptomyces sp. CB01580; assembly: GCF_001905795.1. Taxonomy (GTDB): domain Bacteria; phylum Actinomycetota; class Actinomycetes; order Streptomycetales; family Streptomycetaceae; genus Streptomyces. The sequence goes on along the minus strand of NZ_LIXJ01000009.1, from coordinate 13,465 downwards.
CACCGGCTCCCACCGCGCCGACCGAGCCGACACCGGCTCCCACCGCGCCGACCGGGCCGACACCGGCTCCCACCGCCCCGGCAGCCCCGACCGGCCCGGCCGCCCCGAAGCCGGGGGCCGGAGGCGGCGACGCGCCCTGGCACCACGCCCGCCCCGCCTTCGACGCCCCCGGAACCACCCCGGAGTCCGCCCCCGGAAGCACCCCGGGACCGGACTCCGCCACGTCGCCGGACTCCGCCGCATCGCCCGACACCGCCGCATCGCCCGAACCCCCCGGCACCGCGCCCGAAAGCCCTGAAAGCCCCGAAACCCCCGACCGTCCCGACGGAGGCGATACCGCGTGAACGACGTACTCGACGTCGCCCTCCGTCTCGTCATCGTCTTCGTCGCGTTCATGGTCCTCCCGCTCGTCGTGGGGCAGACCGAGCACAAGGTGATGGCCCATATGCAGGGCCGGCTCGGACCCATGTACGCGGGCGGCTTCCACGGCTGGGCCCAGCTCGTCGCGGACGGCGTGAAGTTCGCGCAGAAGGAGGATGTCGTACCGGCCGATGCCGACCGCCGCGTCTTCCAACTCGCACCGGCCGTCGCGCTGCTCCCGTACCTCCTCGTCCTCGTCGCCCTCCCGATCGGCCCCGGCGAGGGCGCGGTCGGGCAGGTCGTCGACGCGGGCATCTTCTTCGTGCTCGCCGTGATGGGCGTCGGCGTGCTCGGCTCGCTGATGGCCGGCTGGGCCTCGGCCAACAAGTTCTCCCTCCTCGGCGGACTGCGCACGGCCGCCCAGCTGCTCGCGTACGAACTGCCGATGCTGCTCGCCGCCGCCTCCGTCGCGATGGCCGCCGGGACCGTCTCCCTCCCCGGCATCCTCGACGCCTTCGAGTGGTGGTGGCTGCCCTGGCAGATCACCGGCGCGCTGGTCTTCTTCGTGGCCGGACTCGCCGAGCTCCAGCGCCCGCCCTTCGACATGCCGATCGCCGACTCGGAGATCATCTTCGGTGCGTACACCGAGTACACCGGGCTGCGCTTCGCGCTGTTCCTGCTCGCCGAATACGCGGGCATCGTCGTACTGTCCGGGCTGACCACCGTGCTCTTCCTCGGTGGCTGGCACGGTCCGTTCGGCGCCGACGGGCTCGGCTGGTTCTGGACGCTCGCCAAGACCGCGGTCCTCGCCTTCGTCGTCATCTGGCTGCGGGTGAGCTACCCCCGGCTCCGCGAGGACCAGCTCCAGAAGCTCGCCTGGACCACGCTCATCCCGCTCGCTCTCGCGCAGATCGCGCTCACCGGCATCGTGAAGGTGGCGATGAACTGATGGCCGTTCCCGGCTCCGGCCTGGCCAAGGGCCTGGCCGTCACCCTGCGGACGATGACGCGGAAGAACGTCACCGCGCAGTACCCGGACGTCCAGCCCGAACTGCCGCCCCGGTCCCGTGGCGTGATCGCGCTGTTCGAGGAGAACTGCACGGTCTGCATGCTCTGCGCCCGCGAGTGCCCGGACTGGTGCATCTACATCGACTCGCACAAGGAGACGGTGCCGGCCGCCGCCCCCGGCGGACGCGAGCGCAGCCGCAACGTCCTCGACCGCTTCGCGATCGACTTCTCGCTCTGCATGTACTGCGGCATCTGCATCGAGGTGTGCCCCTTCGACGCCCTCTTCTGGTCGCCGGAGTTCGAGTACGCCGAGACGGACATCCTCGAACTCACCCACGAGCGCGACAAGCTCCGCGAGTGGATGTGGACGGTGCCCGAACCGCCCGCGCTCGACCCGGCCGCCGAGGAGCCGAAGGAGATCGCCGCCGCCCGCAAGACGGCGGAGAAGCTCCAGGCCCAGCGCGCCAAGGAGGCGCAGGAGGCCCAGCAGGCCACCGAGCCCCGACGGACCGCCGGGACGCGGCAGGCCACCGAGGACCAGAGGGCCCACAAGGACCGGACGGACAGGAACAGAAGCCAGCAGGAACAGAAGGACCGGACGGACCAGCAGGGACAGCAGGAACAGAAGGAAGAAGAGGGGGAGGCGTGACACTCGCAGCCATCGCGGCCCAGTCCGCCGCCGGGGCCGCCCAGTCCCTCCCTTCCGTCCCCTCCGCACCCTCCGGCTTCCTCTCCCCGACCGGCGTCGAGATCGCTTTCGTGCTCGTCGGCATCGCCACCCTCGGCGCCGCCCTCGTCACCGTCACGACCAGGCAGCTGGTGCACGCCGCCCTCTGGCTCGTCGTGGCCCTCGGCGGACTCGCCGTCGAGTACCTCCTGCTCACCGCCGAGTTCATCGCCTGGGTGCAGGTACTGATCTACGTCGGTTCCGTGGTCGTCCTCCTCCTCTTCGGGCTGATGCTCACCAAGGCGCCCATCGGCCGCTCCCCGGACGCCGACTCCGGCAACCGCCGGGTGGCCCTCGGCGTAGCGGCGGCCGCCGCGGGCACGCTCGTCTGGATCGTCGTCGACGCCTTCCGCACCACCTGGATCGACCTCGAAGGACCCGTCGGCGGCTCCACGGAAGTGACCGGTTCGTCCCTCTTCCGGCACTGGGTGCTGCCGTTCGAGGCGCTCTCCGTCCTGCTGCTCGCCGCCCTCGTCGGCGCCGTCGTCCTGTCCCGCAAGCACGGCAAGGAGCAGAGCTGATGCACCTCGCCTACCCCGCCGTGCTCGCCGTCCTCCTCTTCTGCACCGGGCTGTACGGGGTGCTCGCCCGCCGCAACGCGATCCTGGTCCTGATGTCCGTCGAGCTGATGCTCAACGCGGTCAACCTCAACCTGGTCGCCTTCGACGTCTGGCTCCGCGACACCCTGCACGCCGGACAGGCCCTCACTCTCTTCACCATCGCCGTAGCGGCGGCGGAGATCGGCATCGGCCTGGCCATCGTCCTCGCCGTGTACCGCAACCGGGGCACCTCGGACATCGACCGTCTCCGCGACACCGCCGAGACCGACGCCGCCGAGACGCTCCCCGACGAGCCGCCCCCCGGCACCGACGGGAACCACGACACCGCAGACCAGGCCGCTGCTCCGGCAGGGAAGGCACAGAAGGCAGAGGCCACTCCGTGACCACCACGACCCTCGCCGTCCTCGTCCCCCTCCTTCCGTTCCTGGGCGCCGCGGGCGGTCTGCTCACCGGACGCATCGCGCCCGGCTTCGTACGCCCCCTCGCCGTACTGCCCACCCTCACCGCCTTCCTGCTCGCCGTCGTCGTCGCCTCGCGTCAGGCCGGCGGGCCGGCCGTCGACGCGGCGACCCGGCTCACCCCCACCGGGTCCGTGCCGATCGACCTCGCCCTGCACCTCGACGGCTTCGCGGTCCTCGTCGCCGTCCTGGTCGGGCTCGTCGCGACCTGCGTGCAGATCTACTCGACCGCCTACCTGCGCGACGACCCCCGCTACCCCTCGTACACCGCCCTCGTCTCCCTCTTCACCTCCGCGATGCTCCTCGTCGTCTACTCCGGCGACCTGATGGTGCTCCTGGTCGGCTGGGAGATCATGGGCATCTGCTCGTACTTCCTCGTCGGCCACTACTGGGAGACGCCCGAGGCCCGCGCCGCCTCCCTCAAGGCATTCCTGGTCACCAAGCTCGGCGACGTCCCCTTCCTGATCGGGCTGTTCGCGCTCGCCGCCGACACCGGCTCGTTCCGCATCACCCGCATCCTGGGCGCCGTCGCGAACGGCGGCCTCGACCACCCCACCCTCATCGCCCTGCTGCTCCTCGCGGGCGTCGCCGGAAAGTCCGCGCAGTTCCCCCTCCACACCTGGCTGCCCGATGCGATGGCCGGCCCCACCCCCGTCTCCGCGCTGATCCACGCCGCGACGATGGTCGCCGCCGGCATCTACTTCGTGGCCCGGCTCCTTCCCGTCTTCGCCCAGTCCGGCGCGGCCCTCGTCGTCCTCGCCGTGATGGCCGCGGTCACGATGACCGGCTCCGCCCTCGCCGCCCTCGCCCAGGACGACATCAAACGCGTCCTCGCCTACTCGACGATCGGACAGCTCGGCTACATGGCCGGTGCCCTGGCCGTCGGCGACCGCGGCGCCGCCGTCTTCCACCTCCTCTCGCACGGCGCGTTCAAGGCCGTCCTCTTCCTCGCGGCGGGCGTCGTCATCCACGCCGCCGGGACCAACTCACTGGCCGCCATGTCCCGCATGGGCGGCCTGGCGAAGCGCATCCCCGACGCCTACTGGACGATGACCGTCGCCCTTCTCGCGCTCGCCGCCATCCCGCCGTTCTCCGGCTTCTTCTCCAAGGAAGCCGTCCTCGTCGCCGCCGAGCACACCGCGCTCGGGGACCGGCACGTCGCCCCGTCCGCCGCCGGCTGGACCGTCCTCGTCGCCGGACTGCTCACCGCGGCCCTCACCGCCGCGTACGCCACCCGCCTCTGGCTCCTCGCCTTCCGGGGCCGCGGCGCCGAGGCCCCCGACCACGGCCGCCAGCCCGTCGCGATGACCACCGTCCTGTGGGTCCTCGCCGTCCCGACCATCGCCTTCGGGCTGACCGTCGGCGCGATCGGCGACTGGTTCGACGGCCACGACCTCACCCCCTCCCTCACCACCGCCGTCCTCTCCACGGGCATCGGACTCGTCGGCGGCCTCGTCATCTACGGCGCCTGGCGCCACACCTCGGCACTCGCCGCCCGTACCGCCGTCGGCACCGTCGCCCCCCACCCCGACGCCGAACCCGCCCTCGTCGAGGCCGAGGCGCTGACCGCGCACACCGCCGCCTACGGCACCGCCGGGGACGCCCCCGACCCGGCCGACCCGGGCCGCTTCCTGCTCGGCCCGATCCACCGCCACGCCGCCACCGGCTTCCACCTCGACGCCCTCTACACGGCCCTGTTCGTCCGCCCCGTGCGGGCCGCCGCCGGCCTGGTCCGGTTCCTGGACCGCGAGGTCGTCGACACCTACGTACGCGGCTCCGGCACCGGAGCGCGCTGGCTCGGCGCCGCCGTACGCCGCGCCCAGACCGGCAACGTGCAGACCTACCTCAGCGCACTGCTCGCCGGTTCCCTGGTCCTGGCGATCGCCGCCGTCGTCTTCGCCAACGTCAACGCCGGGTCGTGAGCCGTGATCGATATCAGTGAATCCGTGATGCAGTTCCTTCTCGCGTTCGTCGTCCTCGCCCCGCTCGTCGGCGCCGTGGCCGCTCTGCTGCCCGCCCCGCCCGGACTGAAGGGCACCGGCCCCGACCAGGCCGTGCTCCGCCACGGCGTGACCGTCACCGGGGCGGTCCTCGCCGCCACACTCCTCCTCGCCGCGGGCTTCGACCACGACCATCCGTCGAAGATGCAGGCCACGACCGACATCAGCTGGATCCCGGCGCTCCACGTCCGCATCCACCTGGGCATCGACGGCATCTCGCTCCCCCTCCTCGTACTGACCGCGCTGCTGACCTTCCTCTGTGCGCTGTACAGCTACTTCAAGCTGCCCGAGGGCCCCTCCCCGAAGGCGTTCGTCGCTCTCGTCCTCGCCCTGGAATCCGGCACCCTCGCGACCTTCGCCGTCCTCGACCTGGTGCTGTTCTTCCTGGCGTTCGAGATGGTGCTCATCCCCATGTACTTCCTGATCGCCCGCTGGGGCGGTGCGGGCAGGCAGCCCGCCGCCTGGAAGTTCATCCTCTACACCCTCCTCGGCTCGGTGATCATGCTGCTGGGCCTGCTCCTCATCGGGCTGAAGAGCGGCACCTTCGACATGGTGGCACTCGCCACTGACAACGGCCGTGGGCTCACCACGTCCGTGCAGGTCATCGCCGTTCTGGCGATCGGGATCGGGCTCGCCGTGAAGACCCCGATGTGGCCGCTGCACAGCTGGCTCCCCGACGCCCACACCGCCGCCCCGACCGTCGGCTCGGTGCTGCTCGCGGGCGTCCTGCTGAAGATGGGCACGTACGGATTCGTCCGCATCCTGCTCCCCGCAGCCCCCGACGGCATGCACACCTTCGCGCCCTACCTCGCCGCCTTCGCGGTGGTCGGCATCGTCTACGGATCACTCGCCTGCCTGGCGCTGGCCCGCCCCGGATCCAAGGGCGACCTCAAGCGGCTGATCGCGTACTCCTCCGTCGGACACATGGGCTTCGTGCTCCTCGGCATCGCGAGCATGACCCCCACCGGCGTCAACGGCGCGCTCTTCGCCAACATCGCCCACGGCCTCATCACCGGCCTGCTGTTCTTCCTCGTCGGTGCCGTCAAGGACCGTTGCGGCACCGCCGACCTCGACACCCTCTCCGGCGCGACCGGAGCCGCGCTCTACGGCCGGGCGCCGCGCCTCGGCGGTCTCCTCGCCTTCGCCGCGATCGCCTCCCTCGGCCTGCCCGGCCTCGCCGGGTTCTGGGGCGAGATGCTCGCCCTGTTCGGCTCCTTCGACCCCGCCGACGGACTCAGCCGCCCCGCCTTCCTCACCTTCATGGCGATCGCCGCGTTCGGCACCCTGCTCACCGCCGCGTACATGCTGATCGTCGTACGCCGCGTCTGCATGGGCGACACCGGTGCGAAGCGGGAGGAACCGCGACTCACCGACGTCCAGGCGTACGAGTTCGCCACCTGGACCCCGCTCGTCGCCCTCACCGTCCTCGCCGGCCTGTGGCCCGCCGTCCTCCTCGGCCTCACCGACCCGGCCGTGCAGAAGCTCCTCGCAGGAGGCAAGTCGTGACCACAGCCGCAGCCCTGGCCGCCGTCACCACCGCGCCCGGCCTCGCCGCCGCCGCGCCCCACGGCGGCACCGGTCTCGTCACCACGGCCGCCGACAGCACCACCAGCCTCGTCCAGTCCGTCGACTGGCTCGCGATCGCGCCCCCCGTCGTCGTCGCGGCCGCCGCCCTGGTGGTCCTGGTCGCCGACCTCTTCCTGCCCAGGGAACGCAAGCCGGTCCTCGGCCTGATCACCCTCGCCGGACTCGTCGCAGCCCTCGCCCTCCTCGTCCCGCTGCGGGACGGCGACCGCTCCACCTTCTGCCTCACCCCGGCCGCCACCGGTACCGGCGCCACCGGGGCCTGCAGCTACACCGCCGACCACTTCGCCCTCGTCATCCAGGCCCTCGTCCTCGTCGGCGCCCTGCTCACCGCCCTGCTCTCGCTCGACGACACCCGCAGGCTCCCGGCCGGCGAGTTCTGGTTCCTGCTGCTGTCCTCCGCGGCCGGCGCCGTGCTGCTGCCCGCCGCCCGCGACCTCGCCACCCTCGTCATCGCCCTCGAAGTCGCCTCGCTGCCCGCCTTCGCCCTCGTCGGCCTCAAGCGCGGCGACCGCCGGTCCTCCGAGGCCGCGCTGAAGTTCTTCCTGTCCTCCGTCGTCGCCACCGCCGTCATGCTCCTCGGCGTCAGCTTCGTGTACGCGGCCACCGGCACCCTCCATCTCACGGAACTAGCCACCCGGCTCGACGACGTCCCCGGACAGCTCGGCACCCTCGCCGAGACGGGCGTCGTCCTCACCCTCGTCGGCTTCGCCTTCAAGACGGCCGCCGTGCCCTTCCACTTCTGGGTCCCCGACACCTACGTCGGCGCCCCCCTGCCGGTCGCCGCGTACCTCTCGGTCGTCGGCAAGGCGGCCGGCTTCTCCGGCCTCATCCTCGTCACGGTGATCGGCTTCCCGGCGTACGCGGACGTCTGGGGACCGGCCCTCGCCGTCCTCGCCGCCCTCACCATGACCATCGGCAATGTCGCGGCCCTGCGCCAGAACGCCGACCGCGCCCGCAGCGCCGTACGCCTGCTCGCCTGGTCGTCCGTCGGCCAGGCCGGCTACCTCCTGGTGCCGATCGCCGCCGCCGCGTACGCCAGCGACCGGCACGTCGGTTCCACCGTCGCGTACGCCCTCATGTACGCCGTCGTGAACCTCGGCGCGTTCGCGGTCGCCGCGCTCGTCGCGCGTACCCACCCCGGAAACCGGCTCTCCGACTACCGCGGCCTCTACGCCGACCGCCCCCTCGCCGCCCTCGCGCTGGCCTTCTTCCTGCTGTGCCTGGCCGGTCTGCCGCCCGGCATCATCGGCCTCTTCGCCAAGGTCACGGTCTTCTCCGCCGCCGTCGACGCGGGACTCGGCTGGCTCGCGGTCGTCATGGCCGTCAACGTGGTGATCGCGTTGTACTACTACCTGCGGTGGACGGCGGTGATCTTCCGCGCCCCGGAGCGGGCAGCGGACGAGGCTGCGGACCGGCCCGCCGGCGGGACACCGGCCGTGAGCCCGGCCGCACCCGCCTCCACCGGGCACCATGTCCCGGTCCCCGTCACCCTCGCGATCGCCCTCACCGCCGTCGTGGGCATCGTGCTCTCCGGAGCCCCGCAGACCATCCTGGAATTCGCCGCCGTCGGTCTCTTCTGACACACCCGAGATCGGTTTGCCCGGGACGGTCCGCACAGGGCAAGGTCTAGGGCCGCACATCGCGACAACACACCCAGGTCCCAGAGGGAGCAAAAGCAGTGCTGAACGGGTTCAAGGACTTCATCCTGCGCGGAAACATCATCTCGATGGCCATCGGTCTGGCCGTCGGATCCGCGTTCACCGCCGTCGTCACCGGATTCAGCACCGCGTTCATCACCCCGCTGATCGGCCTCGCCACCGGCTCGGTCGGCGACTTCAGCTCCGCGGAGTTCGCGATCGAGGGCACGGTCTTCCCGTACGGGAAGTTCCTGGCCGCCGCCATCGCCTTCCTGATCACCGCCGCGGTGCTCTACTTCGGCGTCGTCGTGCCCATGGCGAAGGTCCAGAACCGTTTCTCCAAGGCCGACGAGAAGGTCGACATCAAGGCCGCCGTCCGCGACTGCCCGCGCTGCTACACCGAGATCCCGGCCATCGCCTCCCGCTGCGCCCACTGCACCAGCGAGATCGAGCCGGACCCCGAGGCCCTCGCGGTCGCCGGGTTCCCCGCCCAGCGCTGACCCGCCCGGACACGGCTCCCGGACACGGCACGGACCCCGCCCGGGAGCGCGGTACGGCACGGTACGGACACGGGTGACGAGGCGCACACGGCCCCGCCACCCGTACGGCGCAGCGCCCGCCCGGACCGCGTGTCCCGTCCCGGCCCCGCCCCGCGGCGGCACGCACAAGGGAACTAGCTCACCTCGCCTGGCGTTGACCCGTACGGGAGGCTCCACTGGGGAAGTGGAGACCACCGAGCAAAGGGTTCCCCTGCCGCACCACTTGGAGGGCGTACCGTGCACCGCCGGCACAACGGGCTGAAGACCGCAGTACTTCTCGGCGGTCTCTCCGCGCTCATCATCGTCATCGGAAGCTTCTTCGGACGTACGGGCCTGATCGTCGCGCTCCTCGTGGCCGTCGGCACCAACGCCTACGCGTACTGGAACAGCGACAAGCTGGCGCTGAAGGCCATGCGCGCCCGACCCGTGAGCGAGTTCGAGGCGCCGGGGCTGTACCGCATGGTCCGCGAGCTCTCGACGGCCGCCCGGCAGCCCATGCCCCGGCTCTACATCTCCCCGACCCAGGCCCCCAACGCCTTCGCCACCGGCCGAAACCCGCGCAACGCGGCGGTCTGCTGCACCGAGGGCATCCTCCAGATCCTCGACGAGAGAGAGCTGCGCGGCGTCCTCGGGCACGAGCTGAGCCACGTCTACAACCGCGACATCCTGATCTCGTCAGTCGCCGGGGCACTCGCCTCCGTCGTCATGTTCCTGGTCAACTTCGCCTGGCTGGTCCCGGTGGGCCGGTCCGACGACGACGAGGGTCCCGGCATTCTCGGCATGCTGCTGATCATGATCCTCGGCCCGCTCGCCGCCTCCGTCATCCAGCTGGCCGTGAGCCGCTCCCGCGAGTACGAGGCGGACGCCTCGGGTGCCCAGCTCACCGGCGACCCGCTGGCCCTCGCCGGTGCCCTGCGGAAGCTCGACGCGGGGACGAAGCAGCTCCCGCTGCCTCCCGAGCCGAGGATCGAGACCGCGAGCCACATGATGATCGCGAACCCCTTCCGCCCCGGTCAGGGCATGTCCAAGCTGTTCTCGACGCACCCGCCGATGGCGGAGCGCATCGCCCGGCTGGAACAGATGGCGGGCCGCCGCCCGTGACGCCGTCGGTCCCGCGCACCGGCACCGGGACGCACGAGGCGCTCCGCGCGAACCGCCTCCGTTCCATTCCCGTCGCTTCTGTTTCCGTGCGGTCCGCTACCGCGCCCCGAACCTCTCGTCGGTCGGGACCACCTCGCGCCCCAGCGGCATGAGGGAGATCGGGATCAGCTTCAGGTTCGCCCAGCCGAACGGGATGCCGATGATCGACACGAACAGCGGGATGCTGGTCAGCAGGTGCCCGAGCGCCAGCCACCACCCGGCGAAGACCAGCCAGATGACGTTGCCGACGCACGAGGGCGCCCCCGCGTCGGGCCGTTCCACGGTGGTCCGCCCGAACGGCCACAGGACGTAGCCCGCGATCCTCAGGGACGCGATGCCGAACGGGATCGTCACGATCAGCACGAAGCAGATGATCGCGGCCACCAGATATCCGAGGGCCATCCAGAACCCGCAGAACACCACCCACAGGACGTTCAGGATCAGTTGCAGCAGCTTCATGTCTCCCAGCCTTCCACGTGTTTCGCCCGGCAGCGCCGTTCGCCGCCGGTCTCGGCCGACGGCCCGGACCACCGCTCCGGCCGATTGTCAGTGCCGTCACTCACCATGAACGCATGATGGACATCGAGCAGTTGCTGGCGACCGTGGAGAAGACCGCGCGCACCGGGCCGCGCTGGGCGGCGTACCCCCTTCCGGCGCCCCTGTCCGCCGAGGGCGTCGAGCGGGCCGAGGCCGCCCTGGGCTTCCCCCTGCCGCCGCTGCTGACCGCGCTCTACACCCGGACGGCCAACGGCGGCTTCGGGCCTGCGTACGGCTTCCTGCCGCTGATCGGCGACCGGACGCCCGACGGGGAGGAGTCCGCCGTCGCGCAATACCTCGCGCTGCGCCGGGACGACGCGGAGGAGGGGGAGTGGCCGTGGCCGGAGGGCGTGCTGCCGATATGCAGTCTGGGCTGTGGGATGTACTCCTGCGTGGACTGCCGCAGCGAGCGCACCACGGTCCTGCTCTTCGAGCCGAACGCCGGTGTGCCGGAGCTCGCCTGGTACGTGGACAAGCCCGATCTCGCCCAGTGGCTCCACGCCTGGCTGGACGGCACCGCGTGGCACTGCGAGGAGGCGGAGGACGAGGAAGCCGACATGGAGCCGTGGCCCGACTTCGGCGCCCGCATACGCCCCGTGGCCGTCGGCGCCGTGTCCGCCGACGCCGGGAGAGCCACTCGCCCCTGACGCTCCTCGGACCGTCCGACCCGTGGGCCGTCCGCTCCTCGGGCCCTGCGGACCACCCGGACTATCCGGAAGGGGCGAGAGGGTCGAGTCCCGTCTCGCGCAGGGTCAGGTTGAGCCGGCCATGGCCCAGCCCCGACGCGGGATCGGCCGTCCCAGGGACGATTCTCGGTACGCCGTGGAAAGCGAAGCGCGACGGGCCGCCGAAGACGAACAGGTCGCCGGAGGCCAACTCCACGTCCGTGTAGGGCTTTCCCCTGTTCTCCGTGTTGCCGAAGCGGAAGACGCAGGTGGCGCCGATGCTGAGCGACACCACCGGGGCACCGGACCGTTCCTCCTTGTCCTGGTGCATGCCCATCCGTGCCGCGCCGTCGTAGAAGTTGACGAGGGCTGCGTCCGGCGCGTACGCCCGCGCGGGGCTCTCGTCCCCGTACGCCGCCACCAGCGCCTCCCGGCCCAGCTCCGCGAGCCGGTCGGGGAACGCGGCGACCCGCGCGCCGTTCACGTCGTCGGCCGTGCGCGAGTAGTGGTACGGCTGCCAGTGCCAGCCCAGGCAGACCGTCCGCACCGACATCACACCGCCGCCCGGCAGCACCGTGTGCCGCAGCGGCACCGGCCCTCGCGCCCACTCCCGGCAGGCGGCCACCAGCTCCCGCCGACGCGCGGGCGACAGCCACTCCGGCACGTGCACGGCCCCCGGCGCCACGACGGCCCGCGGCCTGGGAAAGAGCCCGGACATGTCAGCGCACCACCAGGGCGCCTTCCAGCCTCAACAGCCGTTCCTTGCGCTCCACGCCGCCCGCGTAGCCGCGCAGGGCCCCGTCCGCGCCGATCACCCGATGGCACGGCCGTACGACCAGCAGCGGGTTGCGGCCGATCGCCGTGCCCACGGCCCGCACACCCGCCCCGGACGCTCCCACGCGCTCGGCGACCTGCCCGTACGACACGGTCTCCCCGTACGGGAGAGTGTCGAGCGCGGCCCACACCCGGCGCTGGAAGTCCGTGCCCGCGCCGTCGGCGTACACGATGTCGAAACGGGTCAGCCGCCCCGCGAAGTACTCCCGCAGCTGTGCGGCGATTCCCTCGAAGGCGTCCGGCGCGCGTACCCAGTCGTCCCGGACGACCGCGGCGCCCTTCTGGCCGGGCAGGGAGAGCGAGGCGAGCGCGACCCCTCCGGCCGCGTCGGCGGTCTCCTCGCCGACCAGCAGCAGTTCACCCAGCGGGCTGTCGACCGTCGCGTACATGGTCATGGCTCGTCCTCTCCGCGCCTGTCGTGCCGGAGGCGACAGGATCATCGTCCGGCACTCATCAGTCTGCGTCCCCGGCCGCACCGCGACCGGCGGTATTCGGACATCGCACCGGGCCGATGCCGCCACCCGTCACCTGCCACGCGCCGCCCGTCACGCATCCACAGGGGCGGCTTCGACGGCGTCGACGGACTCGGCGGTGGCACCGGGCAACGGGAGCGGCCGAAGGGCACAGGCCCTGATCCGCTCCGCGAGCTCCCCGTAGCCGACGGGTTCGCCGCAGAGCCTCCGTACGGAGGCCAGGCCCAGACTGGCCTGCCCCGTGGCCTCCACGAGCGCCCGGGAGGCGACGTGGAAGCACCACTGGCCGACGTCGAGCGGGTCGTACGCGGCGTGGGTACGCGCGGTGTGGAGTGCGAAGACGTAGACGTCCGCGTTGTAGGACTGCTCCGCGGCATCGCCGTCCTCGGGCGTCCAGGTCCGCCCGCGCAGCCGGGAGAAACGGATCTCCGACAGTCGGTGCTGCTCCCACACCTGGAGGTAGGCACTGGTCTTGACCTCGATCTTCAGCCCGTCCGGTGCCAGGACGTCGAAGCTCTCCCATTCCGCGTTGCGCTGCTCGGCGCCGACCGCGCGGTGGACCAGGAACTCCGCGAGCAGGCCCCGGGTCGTGTTGGTCCGCAGATCGGGCATCGCGTAGCGCCAGAAGTCCAGCACCGTCCCGGCATCCGCGCTTCGGAAGACCTCACCGCCCGCGAGCGGCGTCGGTTCGGCCGGAGTGTGCCGGCCGTCGGGGGTGGTGGACTCGGAGGACATCCCCCCAGCCTGGCATGCGGCCGGGGCGTGATGCGGCCGAACGGCCGGACGGCGACGGTCGGGGAGGGCGTGCCGGGGGGGGGCCGCAAGCCCCGTTGGCGACCTCCCGGTGGGGGCGTGCCCGTTCGGCTTTTGCTCTTCCCCGTTGACGATGGGCGGCGACGGATCCGGTGGCCCTTCATCGTCCCCGGCACCACATCGATGTC
>NZ_LIXJ01000082.1 GCF_001905795.1 Streptomyces sp. CB01580 | reverse complement strand
GCCGGGGCCGAGCCCGGGCTCCGTTCGTGACGATGCCCACCGCACCACGGGGGCGGTGGGCATCTCGCGTACGGGGGTTGTTCAGCCGAGGCTCCGTACCGGAAGGACGCAGTGGGCCGAGGTCATGATGACGTTCGGGTCTCCCGCGAAGGCGCGCAGCAGGTCCTCGCCGACCGGTCGGCCCGGCGCGCCCTCGGGCCACGGGCGGGTGGCGAACATGATGTTCACCTCGCCGCGGTGCTCGGCGGCGGTCAGCCACTCGGCCGGGGCGGGGTACTGGGCGGTGAAGTGGGGGAGCGTCAGGACCGCCTGGCCGGCGTGGACGAGCAGCTTGACCGGAAGCCCCGGGGTCTCGGCCGCGTACACCGGGCCGGTGCCCACCGGCAGTCCGCTGCGCTCCAGGGACGCGCGCATGGCGGTCTCGCCGGTGGCCGGGCCTTCCGCGCCGTCGCCCAGCGAGTAGACGAGAAGGAAGGCGACGTCGGGGCCTCCGTCGGGGTGTTCGCCGCTCCACCCGATCAGCGAGATCGTGCCCAACTGGGCTTGTGTGAACGTGTCGGTGGCCGTCTGGGGTGAGGTCATGCTCGGCACCATAACGGCCGATGAGCAGCCCATGTGCATGCGTATCACCTGATCGAGGGATATCAGAGAATATCTCCGACGAATGCCGTCAGGGTCGCGTCTTGGCTCCGGGTGGACGCGACGGGGGTGGAAAAACGTGTTGACGGCGCCTCGTGGTCGCGGGCTATCGTGTGCGGCGTCGCCGGGCGGATGACTGCCGCCGGTGCCGTTCCCGTGCGTGAACCAGGAGGTGAGGACATTGATGACTGTCGCCGAGATGGGCGTTGCCCACCGCAGAAGCATCGTTCCCGCCCCCGTGGTCGCCGGCTGACCTCTTCGTTCGACAACTCCGCGCGCCTGTGTGCGCGTTGCCGGGGCCACCCTTCGAAGGGTTTCCCTTGTCCTCCCAGTTCTCTGGTTCTTCCTCCTTCTCTTCCGCCTCTTCCGTTCACTTCCAGGACGCGTCCGCCGCGCATCCGCTGTCCGCGTACGGCTGGGACGACGGCTGGGCTGCCGCGTTCGCCCCGTACGCCGCGCAGGGGCTGCTGCCCGGGCGTGTGGTGCGGGTCGACCGCGGGCAGTGCGACGTCGTCACCCCGCGGGGGACGCTGAGGGCCGACACCGCGTTCGTCGTCCCGCGTGATCCCATGCGCATCGTCTGCACCGGCGACTGGGCCGCCGTCGACCCCGAGGGGGATCCGCGGTTCGTACGGGCGCTGCTGCCACGGCGTACGGCCTTCGTCCGCTCGACGACGTCGCAGCGCTCCGAGGGACAGGTCCTCGCCACCAACGTGGACCACATCGCCATCTGTGTCTCGCTCGCCACGGAACTCGACCTGGGACGGGTGGAGCGCTTCCTCGCGCTCGCGATGTCCAGCACCGACGGCGCGGCGCTGCTCCGCGACGGGGCGGACGCCGCGGACGGTGCCGCCGAACCGGTCGTGGTGCTGACCAAGGCCGATCTGGTGCCGGACACCACGACGCTGTCGCACCTCGTCCAGGACGTCGAGGCCGTCGCGCCCGGTGTGCAGGTGCTTCCCGTCAGCTCCGCCACGGGCGAGGGACTGGACGTGTTCTCCGCGATCGTGTCGGGTGGCACGAGCGTGCTGCTCGGGGTCTCCGGCGCGGGCAAGTCGACCCTCGCCAACACCCTGCTCGGCCGTGACGTGATGGAGGTGCAGGCCGCGCGCGAGGTCGACGGCAAGGGCCGCCACACCACCACGACCCGCAATCTGCTGGTGCTGCCCTTCGGGGGCGTGCTCATCGACACCCCGGGGCTGCGCGGGGTCGGGCTCTGGGACGCGGAGACCGGCGTCGGTCAGGTCTTCTCCGAGATCGAGGAACTGGCCGAGCACTGCCGGTTCCACGACTGCGCCCACCTGTCCGAGCCCGGCTGCGCGGTGCTCGCCGCGGTCGAGGA
>NZ_LIXJ01000081.1 GCF_001905795.1 Streptomyces sp. CB01580 | reverse complement strand
GGAAGACGAGCAGTACCGGGTGATCGTGCAGCCGGGGAGGTGGTCCATGCCCATCTGCACGGCGACGATCCGGCCCAGGTTGTTGCCCTGCTCGCCGCCGGGGAGGCCGCAGCCGAGCATCAGGTCGTCGATGTCCTTCGGATCCAGCTCGGGAACCCGGTCCAGCGCGGTCCGGATGATCGTGGCGGTCAGGTCGTCCGCGCGCAGGTCCTTCAGCGAACCCTTGAAGGCCCGGCCGATGGGGGAACGGACGGCAGAGACGATCACGGCTTCGGGCATCACGCGGCTCCATGAGGGCTGGAAGGCGGGTTCGGGCAGGTGCTGACTTGGAAGTTACCTGTACGTAGATGCTGGGTCATCGGGCAGCGCATGTGACGCCGACCTCTTTTCTAAGCGCTCGCTCAGTCCGGGGCCCGGTCGTTTCCCGTCGCCCGTCCGACAGGCCGCCGGGCCGTCCTGTCCGGCCGCACCCGACCCCGTCGTACGGCCCCGGCCGGTTGCCGACCCGAGTCGTTCGGTCGGTCGCCGCCCCGGGCCGTCCGGCCGGCCGTCGAGCCGTCGCGCCCGGTCGGTCGCCGACTCGCTCGGGCCGGTCCGCCGTGCTGCGGGCCGCCGTCAATGGGCACGGAGGTCCCGCGACGACCTTCTCCGTTCCTTCTCCTTTCGCGGCTTCCCGTGCGCCTCGGCCTCCTCCTCCGTGGGGGCCGCCCTTTGCAGTGCCGTCTCCCCGCTCGTTCCCGGGCGCGGGTGGGGCTCCGTCGCGGTGGGCAGGCGCCGCCGCCTGCGGTGCTTGAGCAGGGCCCATGGAGCCCGGGCCCCGGTGACCTCGGTACCGGCCTCCTTGGCCGCCTGGGAGGCCGCCTTCGCCACCGGCAGCATGTCCTCGCGCCGGTCCCCGTCCAGCCGGTCGGAGTCCGGCCACAGACCCAGCGCCGCGCAGAGCGTCGGCAGCACCGCCATCGCCGCTGTGGCGTACCCCTCCGCCGACGGGTGGTAGTTGTCCGGGCCGAACAGCTCCCGGGGGTTCGCCTCGAACTCCGGCCCCAGCAGGTCGCCCAGCGACACCGTGCGCCCGCCCTGTTCCACCGCGCCGATCGTCTGGGCCGCCGCCAGCTGCCGGCTCACCCGGCGGGCCAGCCAGCGCAGCGGCTGGTAGACCGGCTCGATCGTGCCGAGATCCGGGCACGTGCCGACCACCACCTCCGCGCCCGCCGTACGCAGTCTGCGCACCGCCGTGGTCAGGCAGCGCACCGACTGCGTGGCGGGGATGCGGTGCGTCACGTCGTTCGCGCCGATCATGATCACGCAGACGTCGGGCACGGCGCACGGATCGGCCAGCAGCGACGAGACCTGCCGCTCCAGATCGTCCGAGCGGGCACCCGGCTGCGCCACGTTGCGCAGGTCCACCGGCCGCTCGGACACCGCCGCGAGCCCCGAGGCGAGCAGTGCCCCCGGCGTCTGACCGGTCCGGCGCACCCCCTGTCCGGCGGCCGTGGAGTCGCCCAGCAACCCCAGCCGCAGCGGTTCGGCAGGACCGGCGAACGCCGCTCCGTACCGTCCGTCCGCGCTCGGCGGAACCGGTGCGATGCCGCCGCCCACATGCCGTTTCGCCAGCTGGACCTCCGCCAGCAGGACACCTACCGTCGCCGCACCGAGCAGCCCGATGCTGCCGCCTCCGTAGGCCGCGCCCGCCGCGATCCGCCGTGCCACTCGTGCTCTCGACACAGTCCGGTCCACCTCTCGTCGCCGTACCGCCGTACGTACATCTCATTGCCCCGCGGCGGCCGTCGCTCAATCACTCCGTCCGTTCTCCCGCCCGTTCCCCCGCCCGTTCTCCCACCTGTGCGCATACGCTTGCCGCACCCCATACGGAGACCCCGGAGTAGACGGTGCAATTCCACGATTCG
>NZ_LIXJ01000080.1 GCF_001905795.1 Streptomyces sp. CB01580 | reverse complement strand
CGGTCAGCCAGGCGACGGCCGCACCGTCGAGCAGCGCACGGTTGTCCGCCGCCCGCGCCCAGGACGGCATGGCATCCGAGGCGCCGATCCGGCCGACGGACACCCGATGGCCGTCCACGACGCCTGCGGCTCCCCGGCCGGGCTCTTCGGTGACGTCCGACGGCACCGACAGGTCCAGCCCTCGTTCCCGAGCCCCGTCGACGATGGCGCGGGCCAGCACGTGCGGCGAGTACTGGTCGACCGACGCCGCCACGCGCAGCACCTGCGCCGGTTTCCACGCCGGTGCGGCGGTGACGTCGAGGACGCGCGGACGGCCGCCCGTAAGCGTGCCGGTCTTGTCCAGCAGCAGGGTGCGGGCTCGGCCGAGGTTCTCCAGCGCGCCGCCGTCACGAATCACCACGCCGAGACGGGACGCGCGGGACAGCCCGGAGACGATCGCCACCGGCGCGGCCAGCAGCAGCGGGCACGGGGTGGCGACCACCAGGACCGCGACCGCGCGTACCGGGGAACCGCTCAGGAGCCAGGCCAGGCCCGCCACCGCGAGCGACAGGGGGAGGAACCACGCCGCGTACCGGTCGGCCAGGCGAACCACCGGAGCGGATTCCGCGCCGGCCTGCCGCGCCAGCCTCACGATCCCGGCATAGGTGCTGTCCTGCTCAGTGGCAGTGGCCCGCAGGTCGAAGGCGCCGCCCGCGTTGACCACACCGCTGCGCACCGCTTCGCCGTTCGCCCGCTCGACCTGCAACGACTCCCCTGTGAGCACTGACTCGTCCAACACGGCGACGGCGCTCTCCACGCGGCCGTCGACGGGCACTACCTCCCCCGGGCCCACCACGAGCAGATCACCGGCCCCCACCTCGGCCAGCGGCACCGTGCGCACCCCGACGTCGGTAAGGCGCCGGGCCGTGCGCGGCGCACGTTCCAGAAGCGCCCGCACGTCATGGGAGGCGCGCCGTCGAGCGGCGGCTTCGAGAGTGCGGCCGGTGGCCAGCATCAGGGCGATCAACGCACCGGCCAGGTACTCGCGCACGGCCAGGGTGCCGCCGAGAGCCAGAACAGCGATCAGATCCACGCCCGCATGACCCCGCCGCAACGCAGCCACGACCCACGCCACCGCCGGGACGACGGCGAACACGGTCCCCAGACCCCAGAACAGGTCCGCGAGGCTGCCCGCACCGGTGATCCAGGCCCCGGCGCCGGCCGCCAGGGCCGCTGCCGTGACGGCGAGAAGAGCCGGCTCCAGCCGTGCGGAAACGGCGGCTGCCGGCCCCGCTACGGAGAAATGCTTCATGCGCACCCCATGCCGTCCATCCTCGGCCCGGACCTGGTTCATCACACCTCGGCACCGCCCCGGCCACAGGATCCGAGCGACCCGCCGGGAGGGCCGAATGACGACGGGCGCGGGGCGACACGCGGAAGGCCACGCGCTTGCGTGCAGCGCATGCGCCGAACCCCCGTGTGCTCATGGCCGGTCGCCGACAGCAGCCGGCCGGTCCGTTCACCCACTTCCGTACGACCGTCGAGCGATGGCGCACTTCGGTCGCGGGGCCGAAGGCCCCTGAGGGGGCCGACGTCCGGCCCCCAGCGGCCGGACGTTCACGTGGGCGACCCGTGTCGTAGCGGTCACAACTGGGGAACGACAGCGATGGGACACGGTGCGTGATGCAGGAGGGCATGGTTGACCAGGCCGAGTTGCAAGCCCCGATGCACCAGTCGCGGGTGGGCGCCGACGATCAAAAGGTCCACTTCTGAGGCGGCTTCCAGCAGCGCCTGTCGAGCAGGTTTCTCGACCAGCTGTCGACAGACCGGGGCGTTGCGGTACCGCGTGCCCACCAAGCGCAGAGTGTCGTCGAGCACTTGCGCCGGCGGCCGTAGGTGGGCCTCCAGGGGCCACGACGGGGCCTGAGGCGTCGTGCACGCACTGGGCGGTGCGCTCCAGGCGTGCATCGCCACCAGCCGACAGTTCCGCACCTGGGCCTCGCGGAATGCGAACCGCAGGGCCGTGATGCTGCTCTCCTCGTTCTTGACGCCGACGACGATGCTCCCGAACCGGCCGTCCCGATGCTCCGCGGTGCCGCGGACAACGACGACCGGGCAGACGGCTCGTGCGGCCACGGCGAGGCCGACCGAGCCCAGGAGCAAACCGGCGAGGTCGCCGATGCCCCTGGAGCCAAGTACCAGTGCGAAGGCGTTGCGCCCGACGTCGATCAGGGCGGACGCCGCATCCTCGTACGAGACCTCGCTGGACAACCGCACTCCCGGAGCGTCCTCCCTGGCCCGTGCGGAGGCGGCTGCGATCACGTCGGACGCTGCGTGTTCATCGGCTGCCGCGTGCAGGATGTGGAGCGGCACATCCTGGCGGATCGCCTCGATGACGGCCCAGTCGACCGCTTCCAGGCCCGCCTTGGATCCGTCGACACCGACCACCAGGGGAATCGTCACCACCCGCCTCCTCTCATGCCGAATTCCACGCCCAC
>NZ_LIXJ01000008.1:258395-261603 GCF_001905795.1 Streptomyces sp. CB01580 | reverse complement strand
CGACATCACACAGACCCTAGTTGTTGTCGGCGCCGTTGCCGGACAGGATCGGGATGTTGCTCAGGATGTGCGACAGCGCCTCGTCGCCCTTGGCCTGCGTCGAGTTCTCCGTGCACTGCTGGTTCTGCGGCGAGGACAGCACGTTGACGTCCTGGACGGAGACCGGGACGACACCGAGGAGCGAACCGGCGTTGGCCTTGGCCGGCAGGGCGATGCAGGGCTTGTTGAGCGAGCCCTGGATGAGCGCGAACTGCGGGCTCCAGTCGCCGTGGGTGGCGGAGTTCCCGTACGACTGGACGGCACCGTTGCCGTTGACCGACGTCGTGCCGGCGTCGTTCCCGACGGCCATGGCCTGCGGGGCCATCGCGGCGGAGATGCCGGCGATGGAAGCGGCGACGGCCGCCGAGGCCATCATCTTCTTGATCATGAAAAAGCCCTTCTGGATATTCTGCTGCTCGCCTGTCCGGAGCGCCCTGATCAACTCAAGGTGACGAGGATGGTTGTGGCGATTCACTCGAACGATGATTCTCCGCACGCTTGTTCGCCGTGCTCACGGCGCGGAGGTGAACGGAATCCGCGAATGTGGGAATTCGGGCCGCCGCGCCGGATCAGCCGCCGACCGGGAGGCCCCCGAGCAGCGGGACCGCGCCCTTGGCCGCACCGGTGGCCTGGTCGGTCAGCTTGGTGACGGTGCCCTGCTTGTGCATCTTCTCCGCGGCTCCCCCGACCGTGTCGATGAGCGGGTCGGAGGCCTGCGGCGCGCTGGCCATCACCTGGTTGACGCCGCCGGTGAGGCTGAAGTCGGGGGTCGTGGTGTTGGTGACGGCGAAGGCAGGAGCAGCCGTTCCCAGAGCGACCACGGAACCGGCGACGAACGCAGCGGACTTCGCGTACTTCACTTTCGGGATTCCCTTCTGCAGCGGCGTCCCACCGGTCGCACACCCGCGACCGTGCCAGCCTCTTTGGCTGTGACTTCCACCGCTTTCCCTCTGAGTAACGACGCGATCGCGACCGGGCAACTGGAGGGGAAGCGATTTCTTGGCGGCACATCGCGCGCCCACCGGAAATGGAAAGGAAAAGGCCCCGGAACGCGATCGAATGCGTTCCTGGGCCTTTCCGTCATGGGCGTTCGCCCCGGCCGGCCAGGGATCAGCCGTTGATGCAAACGTTATGGAAGGCGGTGTTGAGAAGACCGACCCCATTGACGGTGTCGCCGCAGACGTGGACCGGAATGTGGATCGGAGCCTGGATGACATCGCCCGAGACCACGCCCGGGGAGAGGGCGGTGCGGCCGGTGGTACCGGCGTCGGCGAATGCGGGTGCGGCGGCACCCATCGCCATCAGGGTTCCGGCTGCAATGGCGGCGACCTTGGTGTGCTTCACTTCTGTCCCTTTCTTCGGCGAAGTCCGATGCGGCCACGCCCTTCGTGCCGCACGAGTGCGGTCCTGATCACTCGTGACTCCGCCGCTGCGATTCGTAACGATGCAGGACCGCGGGCGAAACTCTTGAAACGGAAGAATCTCGAGAATCGCCCGAAAGACTGAGCACCGATGCGCTGCCGATCCGTCGGCAGCACAGGGTGCCGGTCGGGCCGTTCCGTGCGCCCTCCCGTCGGAGCGCCCCGGCGGGGCGGCGACAGGGCGGGCAGCAGCTGGCCCGGACCGTGCCGAGGAGGAACGCCGACGGCCCGGGCCTGTCACTGCGGTCGGCCGGATCAGCTGTTGCCGACGCCGTTACCGGAGAGCACCGGGATGTTGCTCAGGATGTGCGACAGCGGCTCGTCGCCCTTGGCCTGCGTCGAGCTGTCGGTGCACTGCTGGTTCTGCGGCGAGGACAGCACGTTGACATCCTGGGCCGTGACCGGGATCCCGCCGACGAGCGAGCCGGGGTTGGCCTTCAGCGGCAGGCCGACGCACAGCTTGTTCAGGCTGCCCTGGACCAGGTCGAACTGCGGGCTTCCGTCACCGTGGGTCTCAGCGTTGCCGAACGACTGCGAGGCTCCGTTGCCGTTGACCGAGGTCGTACCGCCGTCGTCACCGACCGCCATGGCCTGCGTCGCACCCAGACCGAGGATGGAGGCGGCCACGGCGCCCGTGGCCAGAACCTTCTTGATCACGATTAACCCTTCTCGTAACGGATGCCCCGTACCGGAGCTTCCTGCCCAACTCGCGAACGGGCTGTTGGTTCTCTCCGTTCACCCGAACGCCGAAGCCGCACGGACAGCAGTGCGAAAGCAAGCAAGGACTACCGCAGAATCACTTCACCGCCCCTGCATTCCGTCGGAGCCTCAACTTCCCTTTCCATATTCCGGGTTGAGCGGGCGCAATCACACAGCAACGTACGCCGAACGGGGACCCGTTCATGTAATCCGTTCGAGTGGTCACAAAAATTCCACGAAATACGAGTTTCCTAGACATTTCCTCCTCGTTATGCGTGTCACCAGGCGTGCGGCCCTGGTGTGCGCCCGGCAGGAGGTGGATTCAACTGAAGAACCGTGAGGAACGCCGCGACGCGTTCTCGCCGATCCGCCGTGACCACCACCGACAGGCCCACGCATTGAGGTCGTCCGGGGTGTCGTCCCCGGCGAATACCGCACCGCCTGATGAACGAGCCGCGAGCCCCCGCGCTCGCGCGACGTGTCCTAGGAAAGGGCAATCAATGCGAAAAGCCTTGAGTAAAAGCGTGCTCGTCATGGCGGCGGCGTCAGGCATCCTGGCCGCCACCGGCGGGTACGCGTTCGCGGACGCCTCCGTCGAAGGCGCCGCCGTCGGCTCACCGGGCATCGGTTCGGGCAATGCTGTGCAGGCGCCGGTACACGCTCCCGTCAACCTCTGCGGCAACACGGCCAATGTGATCGGTCTGCTGAACTCGGCATTCGGCCAGGAGTGCGCGAACGAGGGCGGCCAGGAAAGCGGCACGGCCGCCCAGGGCGCGAGCGCCGAGGGCGTCGCGGCCGAGTCCGCCGGTGTGGTCTCCGGCAACCTCGTCGAGGTTCCGGTGGACGTTCCGGTCAACGCGTGCGGCAACACGGTCGACGTCGTCGGCGCGCTCAACCCCGCGGTCGGCAATGAGTGTGGGAACGAGTCGGGGAACGCGGCGCCGTCGCCCGTCGACCCGTCCGAGCCGTCGCCCGTCGACCCGCCCAAGCAGCCCGTCGACCCGTCCGAGCCGTCGCCCGTCGACCCGCCCAAGCAGCCCGTCGACCCG
>NZ_LIXJ01000008.1:35228-258237 GCF_001905795.1 Streptomyces sp. CB01580 | reverse complement strand
ACCACCAGAAGCCGCACTGGCAGCACGAGTCGAACCACCAGAAGCCGCACTGGCAGCACGAGTCAGACCACCAGAAGCCGCACTGGCAGCACGAGTCGAACCACGAGAAGCCGCACTGGCAGCACGAGTCGAACCACGAGAAGCCGCACTGGCAGCACCACCACAAGCCGCAGCTGGCACACACCGGTGCTGACACCAACCTGGGTCTGGCCGGCGGTGCGAGCGCCGCGCTGGTACTCGGTGGCGCCCTGCTGGTGCGCCGCACCCGCGCCTCGAAGGGCTGACGCGCGCAACCGACTGCCGACAGGCAGGTGACGGACGGGTCCGTCGGTGCAGCCGGGGCTGCACCGACGGACCTTCCGCATGCCCGTCGCCACGGAACATCGGATGTCTGATGCCTTGGTAGCGTGGGGCCCCGGCCCGACGAGCGGGAGGGCCGAGAGGCAGAGGGTCGAGAGGTGGGGGTTCCACGCATGTCCGGCGCGAGGTCCGGTCGGCGGTCGCTCCGGCAGGAAGTCGTCGAGGGCATCAAGCGTCACATCCTCGAGGAGCGGCTGCGCCCCGGGGATCCGCTGCCTCCCGAGCCGGCCCTGTGCGAGGCGCTCGGCGCCAGCCGTTCCAGCGTCCGCGAGGCGGTCAAGATCCTCGCCGCGCTGGACATCGTGGAGGTGCGGCACGGACACGGCACCTATGTGGGCAGGCTGAGCCTGTCCGCCCTCGTGGAGAGCCTGGCGTTCCGCGGGCTGCTCTCCCCCGGCGACGACTTCCGGGTGCTGGCCGACCTGGTCGACGTGCGGGAACTCTTCGAGCGCGGAATGGCCGAGCGGATCGTCGCGCTGCTCTCCGACGACCAACTCGACGCGCTGGACGGCCTGGTGGCCACCATGCGAGCGACCGGCGCGCAGGAGGGACACGGCTTCGTCGAGGCGGACCGGGCGTTCCACGCCCTGCTCGTGGCGCCGCTGGGCAACGAACTGGTCGGCCAGCTCTCGATGGCCTTCTGGGACGTGTACGCGATCGTCGCACCGCATCTGGACGGCTTCACCCACGCCGACGAGACGGCCACGATCGCCTCGCACCAGAGCATCGTGGACGCCGCGCGGGCCGAGGACGTACCCGGCTTCGCGCGGGCGCTGAGCGAGCACTACGCGCCGGTCAGGCGCCGGATCTCCGAGGCGCGCGCCCGGCACGACCGGGAGCGCGAGCGGGACGCCCGGTCCCGGGGCCGCCGGGACGGGAACGGCCCGGCCCGGCGCTGAACCATCGGCACAACAGCCGTGCGGACACGGGCCCCGGCCACGTTCCGGGTGCGACGACGGAGGCGGCTCGATGCCTGTCGGGGTGTCAACATGCGGGAGCACGGATGACAGTGACGGATTCACGCATCGGGGCGAACTTACGCGTCGGAGTGGTCGGAGGCAGCATCGCCGGCTGCGCCATGGCGAGCGCCGGGGTCCGGCCGGGGCGGACGTCACCGTCCACGAGAGAAGCGGCGGCGCGCTGCAGGACCGGGGGTTCGGCATCGTCGTCCCGCCGTCGCTGCACCGGGAGCTGGTGACGGGTGGCTGTCTGGGCACGGACATGCCGACCGCGTCTGGATCGCCCGGGCGCCGGGAGGGCGGTCCTCGCGCGAACCGGCCCGCCAGCAGGCCGCGGTGACGGCGTGCAACTGGGGGCTGTTGTGACGGGCGTTGCGCGCGAAGGTCGGGGAGGGCGCGTACCACCGGGGAGTGCCCGTCGTGTCCGTCGGGCGGTCCGCCTCCGGCCGAACCCTGTTCCGCACCGGCGACGGGCAGCGGAAGTGCGACGTCGTGGTCGGCGCGGACGGGCACCGTTCCGTCACCCGGGCGCTGGTCGCGCTCGACGTACGGCCCGTGCCCGCCGGACATCTGGTGTGGCGGGGCACGATCCCGCTGACCGCGCTGCGCGACCGTCCGAAGCCGCTGGAACTGCTGCGGACCGCCTGGGTCACGCCGGGGTTCCCGGGCGGGCACACGCCCGACTGGGCGGGGATGGGGCCCGCCGACGTGGAGGCGTGGAGCCGTGCCGCGTTGAACGGCACCGCGAGCTCTCTGTACGGCCGCATGCATCGGCCGTGACGGCGGCCGGTCCGACACGATCTTCCGTTCCTCGAACGGCACTTGACCGGTCGCCGGAGCTTCTGCCTATGGTGAGCGAGACATAGGACATCTTACGTCTCATGTCTTCTCGTTCCCGTGCGACCGAACCGGGCCACGGGTCGGCGCCTCGACCGAGTGGGAGTCACCGCCATGTCCCTGACCACACCGTTGCGGGGCGTCGTCCCGCCGGTCTGCACTCCGCTCGACTCCCGGGGGGAGGTCGACACCGCGTCCCTCGCCCGGCTCGTCGAGCGTCTCCTCGACGGCGGGGTGCACGGGGTGTTCGCGCTCGGTTCCACCGGTGAGGTCGCGTACCTCACCGACGAGCAGCGGGCCACGACGCTGCGGACGGTGGTCGAGGCGGTCGCGGGCCGGGTCCCGGTGCTGGCGGGCGTCATCGACACGACCACGGCACGCGTGATCGACCACGCCGGGACCGCCGCCGGACTCGGCGCGGACGCCCTGGTCGCCACCGCGCCCTTCTACACCCGGACCCATCCCGAGGAGGTCGCCGGGCACTTCCGGCGGCTGCGCGCGGCGGTCGATCTGCCACTGTTCGCGTACGACATCCCGGTCGCGGTGCACAGCAAGCTGCCCGTCGCCCTGGTACGCGAACTGGCCGAGGACGGCACGCTCGCCGGGCTCAAGGACAGCAGCGGCGACGAGGGCGCACTGCGCCGGCTGCTCGTCGGGCTGGGCGGACGGGACGGCCGCGAGAAGGGCCCGGCGCCGCGGTTCAGTGTGCTCACCGGTTCCGAACTCACCGTCGACGCAGCGCTGTTGGCCGGTGCGGACGGCGTCGTACCGGGCATCGGCAATGTCGACCCGGCCGGGTACGTCCGGCTGTACAACGCCGCGCGGGCCGGGAACTGGGCGCTCGCCGCGAAGGAGCAGGAGCGGCTCGTGGAGTTGTTCGCCATGGTCGATGCCGGTCCCGAGGCGGAGATGGGCCGCAGTTCGTCGGCGCTCGGCTCGTTCAAGGCGGCGCTCCGTCTGCTGGGCGTCATCGAGTGCGCCGACACCGCGTTCCCGCAGATCCCGCTGAATGCCGAGTCGGTCGCCCTGGTCGCCCGGCGTCTGCGTGCCGCCGGGCTGACCCCGGTCCGTTGAGCACCGCCTCCCGTTCGACGCGGCGGTGACGTGAAGGCTTACGGGACGGCCCCGGATGGACGATGATGCGTCACATGTCCTTCTCCACGGCGTTCACCCGGGCCCTTGCGCTGCGGCACCCCATCGCGCTCGCCCCCATGGGCGGCTCGGCGGGCGGTGCCCTGGCGGCGGCGGTGTCGAACAGCGGCGGGCTGGGGCTGGTCGGTGGTGGCCGGGGCGAGCCGGACTGGCTGGCACGCGAACTCGCGATCGTCACCGAACGGTCCACAGGGCCCTGGGGTGTCGGCCTGTGGACGTGGGCCGTCGGGCCGGAGACCGTGGCCCGGGTCCTGGAGCACGGACCGGACGCGGTGATGCTGTCCTTCGGCGATCCCGGCCGCTTCGCCCCGCAGGTCCGTGAGGCGGGCGTCGCGCTGATCGTGCAGGTCACCGATCTGGAGGAGGCTCGACGGGCGCGCGACACCGGGGCCGACGTGATCGTCGCCCAGGGCGGTGAGGCGGGCGGGCACGGTGGAACGCGCGGCACCCTGCCGTTCGTCCCCGCGGTGGTGGATCTGGTCGCGCCGGTCCCGGTGCTCGCCGCGGGCGGCATCGTCGACGGGCGCGGGGTGGCCGCCGCGCTGACGCTCGGGGCGGCGGGTGCCCTGGTGGGCACCCGTTTCCAGGTCGGTTCCGAGGCCCTGGTGCCGCCGGGGGTCGTCCAGGCCCTCATCGACGCCCGGGGCGGCGACACGGAACGGAGCAGGGTGCTGGACATCGCGCGCGATGCCGAGTGGCCACACCCCTACACCGCCCGCACCCTGCGCAACGCGTTCCTGGAGCGGTGGCGCGGCCGTGAGGAGGAACTGAGCCGGGACACCGCCGTCCGTCAGGCGTTCCGCGACGCGGTCGCGCGCGGCGATCTCGACGCCGTTCCGGTCTGGGCCGGTGAGGGACTGGACCTCGTCACCGCCGTCGAACCGGCCGCCGACATCGTCGCCGACCTCGTGTCGGGGGCCGAGCGCGCTCTCGCCTCGGCATGCGCCGGCCTGTCCTTCGAACTCCGGAGCGGTGCCGAGGGACAGCGGCGTACCGACAACCCCGGCGCGCACACGACGCGCTGAGCCCCCGCGTGTCAGGGCCGGACGCGTTCGAAGACCGCGGCGAGGCCCTGGCCGCCGCCGATGCACATCGTCTCCAGGCCGTAGCGGGCCTCACGGCGGTGCATCTCACGGGCCAGGGTGGCGAGGATGCGGGCGCCGGTCGCGCCGACCGGATGGCCGAGCGAGATGCCGGAGCCGTTGACGTTGACGCGCTGCTCGTGATCGGTTTCGCCGAGCCCCAGTTCGTGGGTGCAGGCGAGCACCTGGGCGGCGAACGCCTCGTTGATCTCGATCAGGTCGAGGTCGTCGAGCGTCAGCCGGGCGCGGTCGAGGGCGGCGCGGGTCGCGGGGACGGGGCCCAGGCCCATGGTCGCGGCGGGCACCCCGGCGCGGGCGAAGGAGACGAGTCGGACCAGCGGGTTCAGACCGAGCCGTTCGGCGGTGGCTGCGCTGGTCACCAGGCAGGCGGCGGCCGCGTCGTTCTGGCCGCTGGCGTTGCCCGCGGTCACGGTCGCGTCGGGGTCGGACCCGGCCATGACCGGGCGCAGCGCGGCGAGTTGTTCGGCGGTGGTGTCGGGGCGGGGGTGCTCGTCGACGGTGACGACCGTCTCGCCCTTGCGGGTCCGTACGGTCACGGGGACGATCTCGGCGTCGTACCGTCCCTCCGCCGCCGCCCGGGCGGCCCGCTGCTGCGAGCGCAGGGCGAGGGCGTCCTGGTCGGCGCGGCCGATGCCGTAGGCGCGGCGCAGGTTCTCGGCGGTCTCGATCATGCCGCCCGGGACGGGGTGATGGAGGCCCCCTGCGGTGACCCTGCCCCGGGCCAGCGCGTCGTGGAACTGGAGGCCGGGGCCCTTGATGCCCCAGCGGCCCTCGTGCGTGTAGTAGGGGGCGGCGCTCATCACGTCGACGCCGCCCGCGACGACGACCTCGCTGAAGCCGGCCCGGATCTGCATGGCCGCGTCGAGAACGGCCTGGAGCCCGGAGCCGCAACGGCGGTCGATCTGGATGCCCGTGACGGTCTCGGGCAGTCCGGCGTCGAGAGCGACGACCCGGCCGATGGCGGGGGCCTCGGCGGAGGGATAGGCGTGCCCCAGGATCACCTCGTCGACCGCCCCGGGATCGATGCCGGTGCGGGCGAGGACCTCCGTGACGACGCGTGCGGCGAGGGCCGCCGGGGTCTGCCGGGCGAACGCTCCCCCGAAGCGGCCGATGGGGGTGCGCAGCGGTTCGCAGATGACGACGTCGGGCTGCTGGTCGGGCACGGCGTGACCTTTCGGTGGTGAGGTCGTGCGGCGGGTGGGCGGGCGCCCTTCCCGACGGTCGGGGCCCTTGGTCCCGGATCACCGGACGGTAGTCCCGACGCGACTCTAATTTCGCGGGCAACGGTGATCAATAGCCCCTGCCCCGCCGGAAACCGGTGGCAGGTCGGCGTCATGGGATCGCCCGGGAACCGGACCGCGCGCCGCGATCGCGTCTATCGTCGCTGGGTCGGATCACCTGTCACCCCGAGAGGACCTCAACCGCCATGCGTATCAGGATCGTCGGCGCCGGGGCCATGGGCCGCGGCATCGCCCAGTGGGCGGCGACCGCCGGACACACCGTCGAGTTGTGCGACGCGCGGACGGAAGCGGTGACGGCCGCGGTGGACTTCGTACGGTCCATGCTCGAACGGGCCGTGGAGAAGGGCCGGTCGTCCGCCGAGGAGTCCGCGGCCGCCCTGGAGCGGCTGGTCCCGCTCGACGACCCATGGGCACCGGGCCCCGACGTCGAGCTGGTCGTCGAGGCCGTGCGGGAGGATCTCGGCACCAAGACGGAGGTCTTCGGCCGGCTCGAACAGGTGCTGCCCGCGACGGCGGTCTTCGCGACCAACACCTCGTCCCTGTCGGTCACCCGCATCGCCGCCACGCTGAAGGACCCGACCAGGCTGGCCGGGCTGCACTTCTTCAATCCGGTGCCGCTGATGCGGATCGTCGAGATCGTGCCGGGCGCTGCCACCCGCCCGGAGATCCCGCCCGCCCTCACCGCGTTCGTCGAGGGCTGCGGGCACCGCGCCGTCACCGTCGCCGACACCCCCGGCTTCCTCGTCAATCACGCCGGTCGCGGCCTGGTGACGGAGGCCCTCGCGCTGCTGGAGGAGTCGGTCGCGCAGCCGGCCGACATCGACCGGATCGCCCGTGACGTGCTCGGTCTGCGCATGGGCCCCTTCGAGCTGATGGATCTCACCGGTCTGGACGTGACGGCCGCGGTGATCGACTCCATCTGGCAGGGGTTCCGGTACGCGGACCGGCTCCGCCCCTCCTACCTCACTCCGAACCGGGTGGCCGCCGGGCTGCACGGCCGCAAGACCGGGCGCGGCTGGTTCGCGTACGGCCCCGACGCCCCCGCCCAAGCCCCGGAGCCTCCCGTCACGGGCGACGCGGACCGTCCCGTGTTCGTCCACGGCTCCGGTCCCGGGGAGGGCGACGCGGCGGCACTGCGCGAGGCCCTGACGGCCGCGGGCGCCGTCGTGGAGACGGGCGCCGAACCCACGTCCGGGGCGATCGTGCTGGTTCCGGTCTGGGGTACGTCGGTGGCCTCGGCCGTCGCCGAGCACGGGCTGCCCGCGAGCCGTTCCTTCGGGGTCGACCCGTTGCCCGCGGCCGGGCGGCGCCGGGTGCTGGCCGTGACCCCGGCGGCGGATCCGGCCGCCGCGCGCGACGCCCGCGCGGTACTGGGCCGGGCGCGCGACGGCGACGCGTACGCGGTCTCGGTGGTGCGGGACACGGCGGGTTCGGTGGCACAGCGGCTGCTGGCGTCGATCGTGTCGGTGGCGTCGTCGATCGCGGAACGCTCCATCGCCTCCCCCGCCGACATCGACCTGGCCGTCACGGCCGGGCTCGGCTACCCGGTCGGCCCGCTGGCCTGGGGCGACCGGATCGGCGCCGCCCGGATGCTGGAACTGCACCGGGCGCTGCACCGCACGACGGGCGACCCGCGCCACCGCCCGAGCCGCTGGGTGACCGAGCGCGCCCTGCTCGGTCTCGCGCTGACGGATCCGGGGACGTCGCCCGACGACTGCGTGGACGGTGCGGACCGCGCGAACGGCACGGACGCCCCGTAGCCGCGCGGCGGCGGGCGGGGGCGCCCCGGCGCTCGACCCGGTGGCTCCCCGCCCTTACCGTCCGGGCCGGTGCCGGCGGCCCGGACGTGTCCGTTTCGTACAAGACCCGGCGCGGTGCCGGGCCTACGGTCGGGGCATGACTCCACACATGGACACGATCGGCATCATCACCGCGGATCTGGCCGCTTCGCTCGCCTTCTACCGCAGGCTCGGGCTCGACATCCCCGCCGACGCGGATTCCGCACCCCATGTCGAGGTGGCACTGCCGGGCGGGCAGCGCCTGCTGTGGGACACCGAGGACGTCGTCCGGTCGTTCGACCCCGGTTGGACGGCGCCGAGCGGCGGTGAGCGTCTCGGGCTCGCCTTCCGCTGCGACGGCGCGGCGGAGGTGGACGCGGTGTACGAGGACCTGACGGGTGCCGGGTACCGGGGGCATCTGAAGCCGTGGGACGCGGTGTGGGGGCAGCGGTACGCGATGGTCCTCGACCCGGACGGCTGCGCGGTGTCGTTGTTCGCCGACCGCGACTGAGGCCGGGGGTGGGCGCGGGAGCGCCGGTCCCGTCACGCCCGGGCCGAGGGCCGTCCCGTCGTCCGTGGTGGATCGGCACGCGGCGTCGGATGTGGTGCGTCGCAGGGCGAAAGGGCGCCCGCACTCGGGACGTATGCGGGACGTATGCGGGTTTTCCGACGAACGCGACGAGGTGCCGCGGCTGTCGTCGGTCGCCGCCGGGGACTACGGGCCGGCCCTCAGATGCGCGGTCAGGGTGGTGCCGGTCAGGTCCCGCATCTCCCGCGCGAGGTGGGCCTGGTCGGTGCAGCCCGCCATGACCGCAGCCTCGGCGTACGGGGTTCCGGAGCGGACGAGGGCGAGGGCGCGCCGCAGCCGCAGGATCCGTGCGAGCGTCTTGGGTCCGTAGCCGAAGGCCGCGAGCGAACGGCGGTGCAGTCGGCGGGCGCCCAGGCCGGCCGACCGCGCGGTGTCCGCGACGGACCGGCCCTCGCCCAGGTGCGCGGCGACGGATCGCATGAGGGGGTCCGGAGGCGCGGTGTCCGCGGCCCGGCGCAGGGCGATCGCCTCCAGCGCGGCGGCCGGATCGAGGGCTTCGGCAACGCGTTCGGTGAGGTCGCGGACCAGCGCGCTCGGCCAGAGATCCGCGAGGCCGACCCGGCGGTCGCGCAGTTCGTGCGCCGGTACGCCGAGCAGGGCGGGGGCCGTACCGGGAGCGAAACGGATTCCGGCGTACCGGCCGCCCTTCACACCGTCCGGCACGTGGGCATGGGTGTCGGGGCCCGCGACGAGCAGCCGGCCGCCGATCCAGAGCAGGTCCATGCATCCGTCGGGCAGCACCGGATGCGCGGAGCCCTCCGGCACGCGCAGGGTCCAGAGGGTCGCGCCGTCGAACCTCGACGCCCGTTCCTCGTACAACGTCCTCTCCTCGTACGACCGTCCCCTCCACGCGGCTTCTCCCGCGCCGCTCCCGGGCCGCCTCAGTCCTCGGGCGGTCCGGCCGGTTTGTCCGGGTCCTTGTCGCGGCCCGGCTGCAGCCGCGACTTCACGTCCTCCGGCGGCAAAAACCGCGACCAGCGTTCCGGGAACTCGGACGGCATGTAGGCGCAGTCGTCGTCCTCGCCGTCGTCCCCCTCGCCGCTGCCCTCCGCCCGCGCCCGCGCGACCAGTTCGGCCGCCTGGGCCGCCCGGACCCGGTCGTTGGCCGCGCGTGCTGCGGCCGTCGCCAGCGAGGGCCACACCCGGTCGATGGCGGCGTTGACCGCCGCCCCGACCAGCACCGCGAACGCGGAGACGCCGATCCACAGCAGGACCGCGATCGGCGCCGCCAGCGATCCGTAGATCGTGGGGCCCTCGACCGCGCTGGTGAGGTAGATCCGCAGCAGGAAGCTGCCGAGCACCCACATCACGAACGCCACCAGCGCTCCCGGCACGTCCTCCTTCCACGGCGAACGGACCGGCACGGACACGTGGTAGAGCGTCGTCAGGAAGGCGATCGACAGCAGGACCACCAGGGGCCAGTACAGGATGCTTATGAGTTCGGTGCCCCACGGCACCAGCTCCACGACCCGGTCCGGGCCCACCACGAGCAGCGGCAGCACGACGGCTCCCAGCAGCAGCGCGATCACATAGAGCAGGAAGGCGAGCAGCCGGGTCTTGACGATGCCGCGCTGGCCGTCGAGCCCGTACATCACCGTGATCGTGTCGATGAAGACGTTGACCGCGCGGGAGCCCGACCAGAGCGCGATCGCGAAGCCGATCGAGATGACGTCGGGCCGGGCACCGGTGGTGACGTCCGACAGCAGCGGCTTGGCGAACTCGTTCACGCCCCGCTCGCTGAGCACCGTGTGCGCGGCGTTGAGGATGTTGCGCTCGATCGAGGCGACCGTCGTGGTGCTGGTCCACTCGTCGACGTAGCCGAGCAGTCCGATCAGCCCGAGGAGCAGCGGGGGCAGGGACAGCAGGGTGAAGAACGCCGCCTCCGCCGCGAGTCCCAGGATGCGGTACTCCATGCACGAGTTGACGGTGTCCTTGAGCAAGTGCCAGGCCAGCTTCCGCTTGGACACGTTGCGGTAGAGGGCTCGGACCCGGTGGAGCCGCCCCGCCGGCCGTTCGGGTGTTTCATTCGCTGCCTGCACGTCTTTACCGTATCGGCATGGCACCCACCACCCACACCGTGACCAACCAGGTACCGCCGCTGGTCGGCTATGACGTCTTCGCGGCGGATCTCGCGCTTTCCGAGGCGGTACGGCGTCATCTGCCGGCCGAGCCGTCCGCCGCGGCCCTGACCGAACTCGGTGAGCTGGGCAGGGCCGCCGGTTCCGCGCAGGCGCAGGCGTGGGGCGCGCAGGCGGACGGGAATCCGCCGGTGCTGCGTTCCCACGACCGGTACGGGAACCGCATCGACGAGGTCGAGTTCCACCCGGCCTGGCACCGGCTGCTGGGGCACGCGGTCGGCGCCGGTCTGACCGACGCGTGGGGCAGGCCCGGCGGTCATGTGCGGCGGGCGGCCGGCTTCCTGGTGTGGACGCAGGCCGAGGCGGGCCACGGCTGTCCCCTGTCGATGACGCACGCGGCGGTTCCCGCGCTGCGCACCGATCCGGCACTGGCCCGGGAGTGGGAGCCGCTGCTGACGTCGACGGTGTACGAGGAGGGGCTGCGGCCGCCCGGGGAGAAGGCAGGGGTGCTCTTCGGGATGGGCATGACGGAGAAGCAGGGCGGCACGGACGTGCGCTCCAGCACGACCCGGGCGCAGCCGCTGTCGGCGGCGGGCGAGTACCTGCTCACCGGACACAAGTGGTTCTGCTCGGCGCCGATGTCCGACGCCTTCCTGGTGCTGGCGCAGGCACCGGGCGGCCCGACCTGCTTCCTGCTGCCCCGGGTGCTGCCGGACGGCACCCGCAACCCCTTCGCGATCCAGCGACTGAAGGACAAGCTGGGCAACCGGTCGAACGCGTCGGCCGAGGTCGAGTTCGACGGCACGTGGGCGCGCCGGGTCGGCGAGGAGGGCCGCGGGCTGCGGACCATCATGGAGATGGTGGCGGCGACCCGGCTGGACTGCGTGACCGGTTCGGCGGCTCTGATGCGGCAGGCGGCGGCGCAGGCGATCCACCACTGCACGTACCGCGGCGTGTTCGGCGGGCCGCTGATCGAGAAGCCGCTGATGCGCAACGTGCTGGCCGATCTGGCGCTGGAGTCGGAGGCGGCGACGGTGCTGGCCGTGCGGCTGGCCGCGGCGTACGACGCGGACACCGAGGGCGAACGGGCGTTCCTGCGGATCGCCGTGCCCGCGGCGAAGTACTGGGTGACGAAGCAGTGCACGCCGATGGTGGCCGAGGCGCTGGAGTGCCTGGGCGGCAACGGGTACGTGGAGGAGTCCGGGATGCCGCGGCTGCTGCGGGAGGCGCCGCTCAACTCGATCTGGGAGGGCTCGGGGAACGTTCAGGCGCTCGATGTGCTGCGGGCGCTGCGGCGCGAGCCGTCGGCGCTGAACGCCTTCCTCCAGGAGGTCGGCCGGGCGCGCGGCGCGGATCACCGGCTGGACAGGGCGATCAAGGGCATGCTGACGGAGCTGGCCGACCTGGAGGGGATCGAGGCCCGGGCCCGTCGGCTGGTGGAGCGGATGGCGACGGTGCTCCAGGGTTCGCTGCTGGTGCGCTGGGCGCCGCCGGAGGTCGCCGACGCGTACTGCGCGTCACGGCTGGGCGGGGACCGGGGCTCGGCCTTCGGGACGCTGCCGCACAGTCTCGATCTGGCGGCGGTGGTGGAACGGGCCCGTCCGGTCGATCGGTAGCCGTCCCGGGCGGGGCCGCGGGGCCGTGCGCGGGTGCCCCGGCGACGGGGGTGAAACGCGCGAGTCGGGTGCCCGGTTCACGCGTACGTGGGAGGTGGCGCGTGCGGGCGCAGCGACGGGGGGTGGTGCTGCGCCGACACGGCACCACCCCCCATGCTGTGCACACCGACCGGCGGTGCACAGGCGCCGCCGCACGGTGTTCCGTCACTCTCGTACGGACCCGCACCCCCTCGCCAGAGTTGCAAAGGGTTGCAACCATTGTGTGGAGTGCGCGCTATCGGGCCCCCTGTCGGGGCAGGATGGGCCGGCGGGCCATCGGGCCGCTCTGGCGACTGGGGGAATGAGAGTGGAGACAAGCGCTGCCGAGGTGAGGCGACCTGCCGTCCCGCGGCCGGCCCAGCCCCCGCGCCGGATCCGCCGTTCCGGGGAGAGGAAGTCGGGGGGCGAGGGCCCGCCGACCGCGCTCCGCGCCGAGATCGGCGCCTCGTGGGACCGGGTGCTGCGCAGCGGCCTGGATCCGGACCAGTCCACGGAGAGCGTGCTGCTGGAAACGGACGAGGTCGAGCGCCGGCGCCGGACGTCGGCGCTGAACGAGGTGATGCCGCTGCTGAACGAGAGCCTGGTGTCGCTCGCGGACGCCGCCCAGCAGATCGTGGTGGTCACCGACGTGGAGGGCCGGGTGCTGTGGCGCCGGGGCAACCCGGGCGTGCTGCGCCGGGCGGACAGCATCTGTCTGGCGGAGGGCGCCGCCTGGGCGGAGGAGAGCACGGGGACGAACGCGATCGGTACGGCGCTCGTCTCGCGCGCGCCGGTCCAGGTCCATTCCTCGGAACACTTCGTGCGCCGTCTGCACAAGTGGACGTGCGCGGCGGCCCCGGTCCGCGATCCGAGGGACGGCCGGCTGATGGGGATCGTCGACATGAGCGGCCCGGCGTCCACCTTCCATCCGACCTCGCTGGCCCTGGTCGGTTCGGTGGCCAGGCTGGCGGAGAGCGAGCTCAGGAACCGGCATCTGCGGGCGATCGACCGGCTGCGTTCGGTGGCGGCGCCGTTGCTGTGCCGACTGGGCGGCCGGGCCGTGGCGGTGGACACCCACGGGTGGCTGGCGGCGGTGACCGGGATGCCTCCGGTGGAGCGGCTGCCGCTGCCCAAGTCGATGCGGCCGGGCCGGATCTGGCTGCCGTCGCTCGGCATGTGCGAGGCGGAGCCGCTGCCCGGGGGCTGGCTGGTGCGGGCGACGGAAGGACCGGGGGACGGGCCGCGCCGACGGGTGGTGCTGGACCTGAGCCGGCCGCACGGGCTCTCGGTCAGCGTGGTGGGCGCGGTGGACACCTGGACGCAGCGGCTGTCGCCGCGCCACGCGGAGCTGCTGTACGCGCTGGCATTGCACCGCGAGGGCCGTACGGCCTCCGAACTGGCGGAGGACATCTTCGGCGACGCGACCCGGACGGTGACGGTACGGGCGGAGATCTCCCGGATCCGCCGCCATCTCGTGGAGGTCCTGGCGCACCGCCCGTACCGCTTCGGCGAGGGGGTCGAGGTGGAGGTGATCCATCCGGAACAGCCGGCCGATCTGCTGCCGCGCTCGACGGCGCCGGTGGTGGTCAGGGCCCGCACGGCGTGAGTGGTGCCGGGCCGTGCGCACGGTCCGGGTTCCGGGCCGGGGCGGGTGTCACGGCCGGGGCCGGGGGCGTAGGGCCCGGGGGCGCACCGTACGACGTGAGCGGGGGCGGGCGTGCGGCCCGGGCAGGGACGGGCGGGACCGGCTTGGGCGCGAGGCGTCCGGCATGGTTCCCTGGCAGCCATGAACAACCCCGCACGCCCCGCCGCCACCGACGGCCCCGCAGACTCCGGTGTCTCCCCCGCCACCGACGAGGTGACCATCTGGTCCCTGGAGCAGACCTCCCCGGACGACCTGCGCCCCGCCGCGCTCCCCGAGGGCGATGTGCGGATCGTGCGGTCCGAGGTGCCGCTGCCCGAGTTCAGCCGGTTCCTGTACACGGCGGTCGGCGGCGACATCCGGTGGACGGACCGGCTCCCGATGACGTACGCGCAGTGGCAGCAGGCCCTGGAGCGTCCCGGGGCGGAGACCTGGGTGGCGTACGAGAACGGCACCCCCGCCGGATACATCGAACTGGACCCGCAGGACGACGGCGTGGTCGAGATCATGTACTTCGGGCTGATACCCGCCTTCCGGGGGCGCCGCATCGGCGGTCACCTGCTCTCGTACGGGGTCGCCCGCGCCTGGGACCTCGCGGAGCGCTGGCCGGAGCGGACGCCGACGAAGCGGGTGTGGCTGCACACGTGTTCCAAGGACGGTCCGCACGCCATGGACAACTATCTGCGGCGGGGATTCCGGCTGTTCGACACGAAGGTGGAGCGGGAGCCCGTGGTGGACACCCCCGGTCCGTGGCCGGGCGCGCAGCGGTAACGGACGGCGGGCGACGACGGAATCGGCGGCGGGGCGGTGGCACGACGGCACGGTGCCCGCGCGGGTGGGCGATCGGGTCCATCACGGCCCTAACACCTCGCGTGCACTACCGCACCGGGGGCACGCCGTCTCGTATCGCAGGACTTTCACGTCCGCATCATGGACGGTAGTGGACTGGCCCGAGAAAGGCGTGCCAGGCTGCCATCATGCCCGGAACTGGAATCGCCTTGGTGAGTCGACGCCACGTCGACCTCGGCCGCATGTCCAGCGCCATCTGTCCGGCGAGCTGAGAGTCCCAGCACCTCCGCGTTCTCCCTGTTCTCCCTGTTCTCCCCTTTTCTCTTCTCCTCTGTGATTCCCCGCGCACCGCCGCGCCTCGATGCGAGTGTGCGGTTCAGAGCCGCCCTCCTGCAGTCCCGAAGGACGTACTGTCATGGCCGCCACCCCGGATCAGCCCGCGACCACCACGGCCCGCCGCAAGGCCGGACGCCACCGTGGCGAGGGTCAGTGGGCCGTGGGGCACCACACGCCGCTCAACGGCAACGAGCAGTTCAAGAAGGAAGACGACGGTCTCAATGTGCGGACACGCATTGAGACGATCTACGCCAAGCGCGGATTCGACTCGATCGACCCCAACGACCTGCGCGGGCGCATGCGTTGGTGGGGTCTGTACACCCAGCGCAAGCCCGGGATCGACGGCGGCAAGACGGCGATCCTGGAGCCGGAGGAGCTGGACGACCGGTACTTCATGCTGCGGGTCAGGATCGACGGCGGCCGGCTGACCACCGCACAGCTGCGAGTGATCGGTGAGATCTCGCAGGAATACGCCCGCGGCACCGCGGACATCACCGACCGGCAGAACGTCCAGCTGCACTGGATCCGCATCGAGGACGTCCCCGCGATCTGGGAGAAGCTGGAGGCCGTGGGGCTCTCCACCACCGAGGCGTGCGGCGACTGCCCCCGCGTGATCATCGGGTCCCCCGTGGCGGGCATCGCCGACGACGAGATCATCGACGGCACCCCGGCGGTCGACGAGATCCACGACCGCTACATCGGCAACAAGGAATTCTCCAACCTGCCGCGCAAGTTCAAGACCGCGATCTCCGGTTCGCCGGTGCAGGACGTGGTGCACGAGATCAACGACATCGCGTTCGTCGGTGTGGTCCATCCCGAGCACGGTCCGGGCTTCGACGTGTGGGTCGGCGGCGGGCTCTCCACCAGCCCCCGGCTCGCCGAACGGCTGGGCGCCTGGGTGCCGCTCGACGAGGTCGCCGACGTCTGGGCCGGGGTCGTCGGCATCTTCCGCGACTACGGCTACCGGCGGCTGCGCAACCGCGCCCGGCTGAAGTTCCTGATGGCCGACTGGGGCCCCACGAAGTTCCGCCAGGTGCTGGAGGACGAGTACCTGAAGCGTCCGCTGATCGACGGGCCCGCACCCGAGCAGCCCAGCAGCCGCTGGCGCGACCACGTCGGGGTGCACCGGCAGCGGGACGGCCGCTTCTACGTCGGCTTCGCCCCCCGGGTCGGCCGCGTGGACGGTTCCACCCTGGCCAAGGTCGCGGACCTGGCCGCCGCCCATGGTTCGGACCGGTTGCGCACCACCGTCGAGCAGAAGATGCTCGTCCTCGACGTGGCCGAGGACCGGGTGGACTCGCTGGTCGCCGGGCTGGAGGCGCTGGACTTCCAGGTGAAGCCGTCACCGTTCCGGCGCGGCACGATGGCCTGCACCGGCATCGAGTTCTGCAAGCTGGCGATCGTCGAGACGAAGGCGCGCGGCGCCTCGCTGATCGACGAACTGGAGCGCAGGCTCCCGGACTTCGACGAACCGCTCACCATCAACATCAACGGCTGCCCCAACGCCTGCGCCCGCATCCAGACCGCGGACATCGGTCTCAAGGGCCAGCTGGTGCTGGACGCCGACGGCAACCAGGTGGAGGGCTACCAGGTGCACCTCGGCGGCGCCCTCGGCCTGGAGGCCGGGTTCGGCCGCAAGGTCCGCGGCCTGAAGGTCACTTCGGACGAACTGCCCGACTACGTCGAGCGCGTGCTCGTCCGTTTCCGGGAGGAGCGCGAGGAAGGCGAGCGGTTCGCCGCCTGGGCGGCGCGGGCGAGCGCGGAGTCGCTGTCATGAGCGGACGTGCCGCGCCGTTCCACTGCCCGTACTGCGGCGACGAGGACCTGCGCCCGCACGGGACCGGGCACGGCGCCTGGGAATGCGCCTCCTGCAACCGCGCGTTCCAGCTCAGGTTCCTGGGCCTGCTGACCCGGGGTCTTCAGCGCAACGACGGTGAAGGAGAGGCGATATGACGCTTAGTCAGCCGAGTGCGGGTGTTGAGGACGGAGACTTCGCCGACGCCCGCGACGCCGGGAACGGTGACCCCGGGACCGGGGGCCTCAGGCTCCTGGCCGAGCGGGCGGGCCGGGAGCTGGAGGACGCCTCCGCGCCGGAGATCCTGAAGTGGGCCGCCGACACCTTCGGCGAGAGGTTCTGCGTCACCTCCTCGATGGAGGACGCGGTCGTCGCCCACCTCGCCTCGCGCGTCCGTCCCGGCGTCGACGTGGTGTTCCTCGACACGGGCTACCACTTCCCCGAGACCATCGGCACCCGCGACGCGGTCGAGGCGGTGATGGACGTCAACGTCATCACGCTCACCCCGCGCCGCACGGTGGCCGAGCAGGACGCCGAGTACGGGCCGGGGCTGCACGACCGCGACCCCGACCTGTGCTGCCGGCTGCGCAAGGTCCAGCCCCTCCAGGAGGGCCTGAGCGAATACACGGCCTGGGCGACCGGGCTGCGCCGCGACGAGTCCCCCACCCGGGCGAACACCCCGGTGGTCGGCTGGGACGAGAGGCGGCGGAAGGTCAAGATCTCCCCGATCGCCCGCTGGACGCAGGACGACGTCGACGCGTACGTGGCGGAGCACGGCGTCCTCACCAACCCGTTGCTGATGGACGGCTACGCCTCCGTCGGCTGCGCGCCCTGCACGCGCAGGGTGCTGGCGGGCGAGGACGCCCGAGCCGGGCGCTGGTCCGGCCGGGGCAAGACCGAGTGCGGGCTGCACGGCTGATGACGGGCGGCGAAGGACCCGCCGAGGGGCGACGGACGACGGCTGCGGGACGGCCGGCCGAGGAACGACTGATGACGACTGATCGGGAGACTTCGATGAGCGTGACGGAGACGGGAGCCACCATCTGGCTCACCGGTCTGCCGAGCGCGGGCAAGACCACCATCGCGTACGAGCTCGCCGGGCGGCTGCGTGGCGAGGGCCACCGTGTGGAGGTCCTCGACGGGGACGAGATCCGGGAATTCCTCTCCGCCGGTCTCGGCTTCTCCCGCGAGGACCGCCACACCAACGTGCAGCGGATCGGCTTCGTCGCGGAGCTGCTGGCGGCCAACGGGGTGAAGGTACTGGTCCCGGTCATCGCCCCGTACGCGGACAGCCGGGACGCGGTGCGAAAGCGGCACCAGGCGGAGGGCACCCCGTACCTGGAGGTGCACGTCGCGACGCCGGTCGAGGTCTGCTCGCAGCGCGATGTGAAGGGCCTCTACGCCAAGCAGGCGGCGGGCGAGATCAGCGGGCTGACGGGGGTCGACGACCCGTACGAGGAGCCCGAGTCCCCGGACCTGCGGATCGAGTCGCACCGGCAGACCGTGCAGGAGTCCGCGGCGCGGCTGTACGCGCTGCTGAGCGAGAGGGGTGCGGCATGAGAGCCGTCGCGAACGTGTCGGAGGGCACCGACAGCCCGTACGCGCTCAGCCACCTGGACTCCCTGGAGTCGGAGGCGGTGCACATCTTCCGTGAGGTGGCGGGCGAGTTCGAGCGGCCGGTGGTCCTGTTCTCCGGCGGCAAGGACTCCATCGTGATGCTGCACCTGGCGCTCAAGGCGTTCGCGCCCGCGCCGGTGCCGTTCGCGCTGCTGCACGTCGACACCGGGCACAACTTCCCCGAGGTGCTGGAGTACCGCGACCGCACCGTGGCCCGGCACGGGCTGCGGCTGCACGTCGCCTCGGTGCAGGAGTACATCGACGCCGGGAAGCTGCGCGAGCGCCCGGACGGCACCCGC
Organism: Streptomyces sp. CB01580; assembly: GCF_001905795.1. Taxonomy (GTDB): domain Bacteria; phylum Actinomycetota; class Actinomycetes; order Streptomycetales; family Streptomycetaceae; genus Streptomyces. Next base: position 240,028 of record NZ_LIXJ01000008.1, on the reverse strand, counting down.
AACCCGCTCCAGACGGTGCCACTGACCGAGGCCATCCAGCAGAACCGTTTCGACGCGGTGTTCGGCGGCGGGCGCCGCGACGAGGAGAAGGCGCGCGCGAAGGAGCGGGTGTTCTCGCTGCGCGACGAGTTCTCCCAGTGGGACCCGCGCCGCCAGCGCCCCGAGCTGTGGCAGCTGTACAACGGCCGGCACGCCCCCGGCGAGCACGTCCGGGTCTTCCCCCTCTCCAACTGGACCGAGCTGGACGTCTGGCAGTACATCGCCCGGGAGGGCATCGAGCTGCCGGAGATCTACTTCGCGCACGAGCGCGAGGTCTTCAGCCGGTCCGGGATGTGGCTGACCGCGGGCGACTGGGGCGGGCCCAAGGAGGGCGAGCGGGTCGAGACCCGTCAGGTCCGCTACCGCACGGTCGGCGACATGTCGTGCACCGGCGCGGTCGACTCCGACGCCGTCACGCTCGACGCCGTGATCGCCGAGATCGCCGCCTCCCGGCTCACCGAACGGGGCGCGACGCGCGCCGACGACAAGCTGTCCGAGGCCGCGATGGAAGACCGCAAGCGCGAGGGGTACTTCTAGATGACCATCACCAGCGACCAGTTGTCGGCCACCACCCTGCTGCGGTTCGCCACCGCCGGGTCCGTCGACGACGGCAAGTCCACCCTCGTCGGACGTCTGCTGCACGACTCCAAGTCGGTCCTGGCCGACCAGTTGGAGGCCGTCGAGCACGCCTCCCGCAACCGCGGCCAGCAGGCCCCCGACCTGGCGCTGCTGACCGACGGGCTGCGGGCCGAGCGCGAGCAGGGCATCACCATCGACGTGGCGTACCGCTACTTCGCGACGCCGCGCCGCCGGTTCATCCTGGCCGACACCCCGGGGCATGTGCAGTACACCCGGAACATGGTGACGGGCGCCTCGACGGCCGAACTGGCCGTCGTCCTGGTCGACGCCCGCAACGGGGTCGTCGAGCAGACCCGCCGCCACGCCGCGGTCGCCGCGCTGCTGCGGGTGCCGCACGTGGTACTGGCCGTGAACAAGATGGACCTGGTCGACTACGCGGAGCCGGTGTTCGCCGCGATCGCCGAGGAGTTCACCGCCTACGCCGCGTCGCTGGGCGTGCCGGAGATCACCGCGATCCCGATCTCCGCGCTGGCCGGTGACAACGTGGTGGAGCCGTCCGCGCACATGGACTGGTACGGCGGGCCGACCGTGCTGGAGCACCTGGAGACGGTGCCGGTCAGCCATGACCTCACGGCCTGCCACGCCCGCTTCCCGGTGCAGTACGTCATCCGGCCGCAGACCGCCGAGCACCCCGACTACCGGGGTTACGCGGGCCAGATAGCGGCGGGCGCGTTCCGTGTCGGCGAGGCCGTGACCGTGCTGCCCTCGGGCCGTACGTCGACCGTCAGCGCCATCGACGCGCTCGGCGAGAGCGTGGACATCGCCTGGGCTCCGCAGTCCGTGACGCTGCGCCTGGCCGACGACATCGACATCTCGCGCGGCGACCTGATCGCCCCGTCGGCCGACGCTCCCGCGGTGACCCAGGACGTCGAGGCGACCGTCTGCCACGTCGCCGACCGGCCGCTCGCCGTCGGACAGCGGGTGCTGCTCAAGCACACCACCCGCACGGTGAAGGCGATCGTCAAGGACATCCCCTCCCGCCTGGCCCTGGACGACCTCTCCCAGCACCCGGCGCCGGGTCGCCTCGTCGCCAACGACATCGGCCGGGTCGTGATCCGCACGGCGGAGCCGCTCGCCCTCGACGCGTACGCGCACTCCCGGCGCACCGGCTCCTTCCTGCTGATCGACCCGGCGGACGGCACGACGCTGACGGCCGGGATGGCGGGCGCCTCGTTCGCCGCCGCGTCCGGCGCCGGGGCCGAGGACGCCGCCGACGACGCCGAATGGGACTTCTGATGGGCATCGACGTCCGCACCGTGTCCGGTGACGTCCGCTCCGTGTTCGCGGACGTCTACGCCACGTTCGCGAAGGAGGGCGGCCGCGTCGGCAGCGGCGCCCTCGGCAGTGGTCAGGGCGGGGTCGCACGATGTGCGCGGTGCGAGCGGTGTGCGCGATGCGCCCGATGACGTACGCCCACCGCTCACGCCCCCGCGCGCACCGGCCGTGCCCGCGCGCGCACCGCGCGCACAACCGGTTCGTCCGCGCGTACGGCCGATTCATCCGGTTCAGCCGGCTCAGACGAAGACCCGCCGACTCCCGGCCGCGTCCCCCTGGATTCCGAGGGACGTGAGCGCCGGGCCGACGAGAGGAACGCCTCCCGTGCCTGCCCTCCGCACCTCCGCGCGCCACCGACTGGCCGCTGTCACCGCCCTGCCGCTGCTCGCCGTCGCGCTCACCGGCTGCGGCTACGGCTCCGCGGCGAAGGCCGACGACACGAAGAAACCGGCCTTCGCCGCCGGCGCGAAGAAGCTCTCCGTGGACACCGTACGGATCGGCTACTTCCCCAACCTCACGCACGCCACCGCCCTGGTGGGCGACCAGGAGGGCCTGTTCCAGAAGGAACTGGGCGGCACCGCGCTCAAGACCTCGCAGTTCAACGCGGGCCCGTCCGAGATCGAGGCGCTGAACGCCGGATCGATCGACATCGGCTTCATCGGCCCCTCGCCGTCCATCAACGGATATACCAAGTCCAGGGGCAAGTCCCTGCGGATCATCGGCGGTTCGGCCTCCGGCGGGGTCAAACTGGTCGTCGACCCGAAGAAGATCAGGACCCTGGACGACCTCAAGGGCAGGAAGATCGCCACCCCGCAGCTCGGCAACACCCAGGACGTGGCCTTCCTCAACTGGATCTCCGAGAAGGGCTGGAAGGTCGACGCCCAGAGCGGCAAGGGCGACGTGTCCGTGGTCCGCACGGACAACAAGGTGACCCCGGACGCCTTCAAGTCCGGTTCCATCGACGGCGCCTGGGTCCCCGAGCCCACCGCGTCCAAGCTCGTCGCCGAGGGCGCGAAGGAGCTGCTCGACGAGTCGTCGCTGTGGCCGGACGACAAGTTCGTGATCACCAACATCATCGTGTCGCAGAAGTTTCTCACCGAGCACCCGGACGTCGTCGAGGCGGTGCTGCGCGGCTCGGTGAAGACCAACGAGTGGATCAACGCCGACCCGGACAGGGCGAAGGCGTCCGCGAACGCCGCGCTGGAGAAGCTGACCGGCAAGCCGCTGCCCGCCGAGATCCTCGACCCGGCGTGGAAGTCCATCCAGATCACCGACGACCCGCTGGCCGCCACGCTCGACGCGCAGGCGGAGCACGCGGTGAAGGCCGGGCTGCTGGAGAAGCCCGACCTGAACGGCATCTACGACCTGGAGCCGCTGAACAAGGTCCTGAAGGCCGCGGGCAGGCCCGAGGTCTCCGACGCCGGTCTCGGCGTCAAGTAGCCCCGCCCGAAACCGAACCCGAACCCGGGTCCCACCCCCGGGACCCGGATTCAGATCCCCAGGAGGTGACGACCATGGCGACCACGCTCACCAGGGCCGAGGACCGTACCGCGGTCGGGCACGCCGCCCGCATCTCGCACGTGTCCAAGTCCTTCGGCGGACCCGAGGGACCGCAACTCGTCCTGGACGACATCTCGCTCGATGTGGCGCCCGGCGAGTTCGTCACCCTCCTGGGGGCCTCCGGGTGCGGAAAGTCGACGCTGCTCAACCTGGTGGCCGGGCTCGACCGCCCGACGACCGGGTCCATCGAGACCCCCGGCGGGCGGCCGGCCCTGATGTTCCAGGAGCACGCCCTGTTCCCGTGGCTGACCGCAGGCCGCAACGTCGAACTCGCGCTGCGGCTGCGCGGCGTGCCCAAGTCGGAGCGGCGGTCGGAGGCGGAGCGGCTGCTCGGACTCGTCCGGCTCGGCGGGGCGTACAAGAAGCGCGTGCACGAGCTCTCGGGCGGCATGCGACAGCGCGTGGCGATGGCCCGCGCCCTCGCCCAGGACAGTCAACTGCTGCTGATGGACGAGCCGTTCGCCGCGCTCGACGCCATCACCAGGGACGTCCTGCACGACGAACTGACCCGGATCTGGCGGGAGACGAACGTCTCGGTCCTCTTCGTCACCCACAACGTGCGCGAGGCGGTGCGGCTCGCCCAGCGGGTCGTCCTGCTGTCCTCCCGCCCCGGCCGGATCGCCCGCGAGTGGACCGTCGGCATCGAGCAGCCGCGCCGCATCGAGGACAACGCGGTCGCGGAACTGTCCGTCGAGATCACCGAACAACTGCGTGGGGAGATCCGCCGCCATGGCCAGCACTGACACCAAGCCCGACGACCTGGCGGGCCTGGAGGCCGGACTCGACGCCCTGGACGCCGTGCAGGAGCGCCGCACGCCCGTGCGCGAGGTGCTGCTGCGCAAGGTCCTGCCGCCGCTGCTGGCCGTGGCCCTGGTGCTCGTCGTCTGGCAGCTCCTCGTCCGGGCCCGGGTCACCGACGACTACAAGCTTCCCTCACCGGCAGCGGTCTGGCGGAGCGCGACCGACATGTGGCTCCAGGGAACGCTCCTGGACGTCATCTGGACCAGCGTCTCGCGCGGTCTGCTCGGCTTCCTGCTGGCCGTGGCGATCGGTACGCCGCTGGGCCTGCTGGTGGCCCGGGTCAAGCCCGTGCGGGCGGCGATCGGCCCGATCCTGTCCGGGCTGCAGTCCCTGCCGTCGGTCGCCTGGGTGGCGCCCGCCGTGATCTGGCTCGGCCTGAACGACCGGATGATGTACGCGGTGATCCTGCTGGGCGCGGTGCCCTCGGTCGCCAACGGCCTGGTGTCGGGTGTCGACCAGGTGCCGCCGCTGTTCCTCAGGGCGGGCCGCACGCTGGGCGCGACGGGACTGCGCGGGACCCGGCACATCGTGCTGCCCGCGGCGCTTCCGGGTTACCTCGCCGGTCTCAAGCAGGGCTGGGCGTTCTCCTGGCGCTCGCTGATGGCCGCCGAGATCATCGCCTCCTCGCCCGATCTGGGCCTGGGGCTCGGGCAGTTGCTGGAGAACGGCCGCAACAACGCGGACATGCCCGGCATCTTCCTCGCCATCATCCTGATCCTGTTCGTCGGCATCGCGATCGACCTGCTGATCTTCAGTCCGCTGGAGCGGCGGGTGCTGCGCGGCCGCGGTCTCCTCGTCAAGAACTGAGCCGCGCCATGTCCGCCCCGGTACTCCTCGTCATCGCCCACGGCAGCCGCGACCCGCGGCACGGGGCGACCGTGCACGCGCTCACCGCGCGGGTGCGGTCGCTGCGGCCGGGGCTGCGTGTGGAGACCGGCTTCCTGGACTTCAACGCCCCGTCCGTACCCAGGGTGTTGGAACGCCTGGCGGCGCAGGACGCCGGTGACACCGTCGACGTCGTCGCGCTGCCGCTGCTGCTGACCCGGGCCTTCCACGCCAAGTCCGACATCCCCACGGTGCTGCACGAGGCCCGGACCCGGCTGCCCCGGCTGCGCGTCCGTCAGGCCGAGGTGCTCGGCCCGTCGCCGCTGCTGAACGCGGCGCTGGAACGTCGGCTGCGCGAAGCCGGGGTCCGCCCCGGCGACCGCGCCTCGACCGGGCTCGTCCTGGCCTCGGCGGGCTCCACCGACCCGGAGGCGATCGCAGTGATCGCTGAAATCGCGCGGGAGCTGCGGCACACCGGTTGGTGCGCCGTGCGGCCTGCGTTCGCCTCCGCCACATCTGCCGCAGGGTTCCCCCGCACCGAGGACGCGGTGCGGGCCCTGCGGGCCGAGGGGGTGCGGCGGGTGGCGGTGGCCCCGTACGTCGTCGCCCCCGGCCGGCTCCCCGACCGGATAGCGGCGGGCGCGACCGGCGCGGACGTGCTGGCCGACGTCCTGGGCCCGGCGCAGGAGTTGGCCAGCCTGCTGCTGCACCGCTACGACGAGGCCCGCGCACCGGCCGCGCGAGCGGCGGCGCCGGTCGGGCACGTGGCCGGGTTCGCGCGGACGGGCACGCTCAGCGCGTAACCCGTTCCGGGACGGTCTCCGCGCCCGGACGCTCCCGGTCCGACCGGACCGCCCCGCGACCGGACGTGCTCGGTCCGATCGGGCGGCCCCGCGACCGGGCACCGTCGGCCCGATCGGACGGCATCCGCACGCACCCCCACGCCGTCCGGCCGTCGGACGGACGGCCTGCGGGCCGCCGCCCCCGGCGCGCACGTTTCACGGCCTGCGCGGCAGGTCAGTGCGGCATGGCGGAGAGGGCCGTGTCGATCGTGGTGACCTGCGTTGGCTCGACCACCATCAGCACCACGGTTCCTTCGCGCACATCGGCCTCGGCCACCGGGCGGAAGCCACCGGCGGCGTAACGCTCCCGGGCGGCGGTGTCCTCGACGGGCGGGGCCGCCGTGATGCGGCGGCAGGACGGATCGGCCGCGAAGAGGGCCGCGACCAGGGAGCGGAGCAGCCCCGCGGTGTCCCGGCCGTCGCCGGTCGCCGGGTTCCGCGGCTCCGTGATGTCGAGCTCCAGCAGCAGGTCGTGCGCGCCGACCGGGTAGCAGCCGCGCAGCGGATGGTGCAGCACCCGGTGGATCGTCACGCGGACGACCGGTCCGCCGTCGTGGCCGCTGTTCGCCGTGCAGGTGCGGACGGCGCCCGCCGGATCCGTGCCGAACGGGACGGTGGCCCCGGTGGCGGGAGCGGACCCGGCAGGGCGCAGGGTCCATCCGCAGACGTGGCCGGGGAGGGCCGGCACGGGCAGCGGGTGGTGGCCGACGGTGGTGAGCGTCATGGGCGGCAACCCTTCGTGAGGGGGGATCCCGGCAGGCGGTGGGACGGGGACTGCGATCGGTCCGGGGACCGGAGCGTGCGGCGGACGGGGCCGGGGAACGGCCGCCCGGCCCTCGGCCGGAGGGTTCGCGCCGCCCGGTGGGGACGGCCGTCGGCCCGGGAGGACGGGCGGCCCGACGGCCCGACGGCCCGACGGAGAGCGGCCGGGCCGGTCGGGCCGGTCGGGGCGGTCAGCCGGTGGTCGGCCCGGTGTCGGTCACGATGTCCCGTACCCGGCTCTTGATCAGCTTGCCGCTCGCGTTGCGCGGCAGTTCGGGGGCGAGGACCAGGCGGGTGGGCAGCTTGTAGCGGGCGAGCCGGCCGGAACCGAAGTCGCGCACCTCCTGGAGGGTCGGTTCGACCCCCGGATCGCAGGTGAGGACGGCGACGACGGTCTCGCCCCACTTCGGGTGGGGGATGCCGACGACCGCCACCTCGTGGACTCCGGGGAAGGCGCTCAGCACCCGCTCGACCTCGGCGGGATAGACGTTCTCGCCACCGCTGATGATCATGTCCTTGAGCCGGTCGACGACGTAGTAGTGGCCGTCCTCGTCGCGGTATCCGACATCGCCGCTGTGGAACCAGCCCGCGTCGTCGAACGCCTCCCGGGTCGCCCGGTGGTTGTTCCAGTAGCCGGCCACGACGTTCGGGCCGCGCACGCAGATCTCGCCGCGCACATGCGGCTCCTCGATGACGGTGCTCCGGCCCGGGACCATCAGGCAGACATCGGTGTACGGCATGGGCAGACCGGCGGACCCGGTCTTCTCCAGGGTGCGCGCGGCGGGCAGATACGTGGCGAACGGCGCCGTCTCGGTCAGGCCCCAGGCCTGCTGCAGCAGCACACCGTGCGACTCCGCGTAGTCCCGGATGAGCTGGGGCGGCACGGCGGCGCCCGCCACGATCACCGCGCGCAGCGCGGACAGATCGGCCTCCTTGAACCCCGCTGCGCGGCTCAGCGCCGCGAACATCGCCGGGACCGCGAAGACGCTGGTGACCCGGTGCGCCACCAGGTCGGCCAGGCACTGCTCGGGCTCGAAGTGGCGGCGTACGACGACGACACCGCCGCGGGTCAGCGTGCGCAGCGTGAGGGCGTTGAGCCCGCCGATGTGGAAGAGCGGGGCCACGGCCAGGTTCACGTCGTCGGGCCGGGTGTCGACCATGGTGTCGACGTTCACCGCGTTCCACCACAGATTGCCGTGGGTGAGCATGACCCCCTTGGGCCGACCGGTGGTCCCCGACGTGTACATCAGCGCGGCCAGGTCGTCGTCCCGCACCGGGACCGCGGGCTGCGGCGTCGTGTCGGTGGAGAGCACCTCGGACAGCGGGGTCCACACCGCGGGCGGGGCGGGGGCCGCGGGGCAGGCCGGATCGGTGTCGACGAGGACCGGCCGGCGGACCGGGACCTCGGAGAGGATCGACTCCGCCAGGGACCGGTGGCTCTCCTCGGCGATCAGCGTGTGTGTTCCCGAGTCGGCGAGGATGTGCCGTACCTCGTCGGCGGCCAGCCGGTGGTTGACCGGCACGAACACCGCGCCGATATGGGTGGCTGCCAGCAGGGTCTCCAGCAGCGTCGCGCTGTTGAGACCCAGGAACGCCACGCGGTCGCCGCGCCGCACGCCGAGGGCGGCGAGCCCGGCGGCGAGCCTGCCCGTGGTCGCGGCGAGGGTGCCGGCCGTGATGGTCCGGCCCTCGTAGACGAGAGCGGGTGCGGCTGAGTCGTACCGCGCTCTGCGCTGCACGGCGGCAGCAGGACTGATGTCGACCATGACCCGAGCGGCTCCTTCGGTGACTGTCGGCTGTGGCGGTGGAGGGGAGAGCTGTGTCGGTGGGGCTGAGGCGGTCGGGGAAACGGGGGCGACCGGTCAGAGACCGGCGCCGCCGGCCGCGGTGCGGAAGCCGCGTACGGCGATGCCGCCGTCCACGGGGACCACGGCCCCGGTGATGTTGCCGCTGTTGCGGCGGGAAGCCAAAAGGACGTACGTCCCGGTGAAGTCCTCCGGCTCCACGCTCGCCTCGTACAGCGGCACGTTCGGGCGTTCGCCCGCCGCCTCGGCGCGGGCGAACGAGTCCTCGATCCTGCGCTCGTCGAGACCGAGGCTCTCCGGGCCCCGCAGCTGCGTGCGCATGCCGCCGCAGGCGACACCGTTGACCCGGACCCTGGGGGCGAGTTCGTAGGCGAACTCCCGGACCAGGCCGAGGCAGGCGTGCTTGCTCGCCGTGTAGACGGGGCCGCCGCCGTTGGTGTGGAAGGAGGAGTTGGAGAGAGTCATGACGATGCTGCCCCGGGTCGCTACCAGCTCGCGCCAGGCCGCCTCCACGGCGAGCAGATAGCCCTTGACGTTGACGGCGAAGACCTCGTCGAACGCCTCCGCCAGCTCCTCGCCCGTGAGCCGCGTGAGACTGCGGTGGTAGTCCCAGATCCCGGCGTTGGGAACCAGGACGTCGAGCTTCCCGAACCGCTCGACGGTGGCGGCGACCGCCGCGTGCAGGTCCTGCGTCGAGCGTACGTCACCGGTGACGGCGAGCACCCGGTCGGCGTGTTCGCCCGCGGCCTCGACCAGTACCTCCAGCTGCTCGGCGTCCCGGTCGAGCACCGCGACACCGGCGCCCTCGGCGAGGTACCGCAGCGCGACGGCGCGCCCGAGGCCGCCGGCGCCACCGGTGATCAGGGCGACGTCGCCGTCGAGCCAGCCGGCGGACGGTTCCGTGGTGGCGGGGTGTGCCGGGGTGGTCATGGCTCAGCGCTCCTGGAGGAAGTCGTTGACGAGCCGCTCGAACTCGGCCTGCCGCTCCAGCTGCACCCAGTGGCCGCAGCCTCCGAACACGTGCAGCTGGACGTCGCGGATCTGCTTGAGCATGAGCTGGGCGCCGTCGAGGGTGATGGTGCGGTCGTCACGTCCCCAGAGCAGCAGCGTCGGAGCCTTGATCCGGTGCACGTCGCGCCAGAGCGGGTCCATGCCGTGCCGCTTGCCGAAGGCCGCGTTGTAGCGGTGGTAGAACTCGATGTGGCTCGCGTCGAGGGAGGCCTCGTACCGGGCCTGGACCGTGTCCTCCCAGCGCTTGGGCTCGGCCGTCATGACGCGGATGAAGTCCCGCATCTTCTTCACGGTCGGGCCCTCGCCGTTGTAGTAGCGGAACATCGCCTTCTGGCCCTCGGTGGGAGTCGGGCCGAACGGCAGCCAGCCGCCGCCGGGCGCCATCAGGACCAGCTTCTCGACCCGCTCGGGCGCCGCGAGGGCGGTGGCGATCGCGGCCGCGCCGCCGAGGCTGTTGCCCAGCAGGTGGAACCGTTCGACGCCGAGGGCGTCGAGGGCCTGGAGAAGCGCGTCCACGGTGATCTCGGTGATGGAGCGGGCGTCCAGATCCGCCTCGGACGGCCGGTAGCTGCCGCCGAAGCCCGGCTGGTCGGGCAGGAGGATCCGGTGGTGCGGGGCGAGCGCGGGGAGGTTCTGCCGGTAGTTGGCGAGACCGGTGGCGCCCGGGCCGCCGCCGTGCAGCATGACCAGGACGGGGCCCTGCCCGGCCTCACCGACCGAGATCGTGCCCAGGGACGTCTGGACGGTGTGCTCGGTGATCTCGGGCTCTACGGCGTCGGGGGTGCGGACGGACGTCACGGGAACTCCACGGGGATGCGGGGCCGGCGGGGGTGGGCTTGCCGGTCGGTACGGGGCAGGAACGGCGGGCGGTCGTTGCCGCGGGTGCGGGAAGGGCGGTCGCCACGCGCGTGCCGGGCGTCGCACGGCGGGCGGCGGTCGGAGAACGGGCCCGGTGTGCGGCAGGAGGGGGCGCGCGGTCAGAGGAATGTGCTGATGTTCTTGGCGAGCAGCACGTTCTGGTCGAGGAGTATGTGGCGTCGGGCGATCAGCAGCCTGCCGTCCTCCCCGCGGCGCAGCAGGTCCGTACGGCCGCCCGCGTACACGTCGACCTCGCGCTCCAGCCGGTTGCGGTAGACCAGGAAGTCGGACTCGGCGACGTACGTGCCCGGTTCGTCACCGACGCGCACGGCGACGTTGGTGATCAGGTGCCGGGTGCGCGACGGCGGGTCCTCGGCCCAGGCCATGCCGGAGTCGAACCGCCGGATGCGCCAGGCGAGGCTCGCCCTGGTCTCGTCGAAGACGGCGACCTCGCCCGGGGCGCCGTCGGCGAGCGACTGCTGGCGCCGCAGCCGGTTGGTCCGTACCGGCGCCCAGTAGTGCAGGTCCTCGGCGAGCAGCTCCAGCCAGTCGGCGTAGCGGTGCTGGTCGAGGAGTTGGGCTTCCAGCGTGTAGAAACGCTGCACCTCGAAGTGGAGCAGCATGTCGTCCAGCGCCGCACCTCGGGTGTGGGCGGCGGAGTCCTGGGTGTGGATGCTCATGGATCCTCCTAGAAGGCCGCGCTGCGTCGGCTATCCCATCGCACGGCGGCGGGCGCGGGGAGCGGGTGTGCCGGTCCGCGGCACGGGCCGGGCGGTGGACCTCGGCCGGCTGCCGGACGGCGGGGAACGACAAGGGGCGGGCGTGGCCGGTCAGCCGCGCAGCAGGGCGCGCAGCTCGACGGACTCGTCGGCGAGCCGTTGCGGGGTGACGGCGACGGCGCGGGCGATCAGCCGCTGGGCGGCCTTGATGTCCTTGGGCCGGTCGATCGCCGCGGCGGCGACCACCCGTCCCGCGCGCAGCCCGAACACGGTGAACGCGGCGGACCCGGTCTCCGGGCGGCGTACGGTCTCCTCGGCGTCGGCCATCGAGCCGACCGCCTCCAGGCGGCTGCCGTACCGGTCGGACCAGAACCAGGAGGCCGGTTCGCCGGGCGCGTCCGTCCCCAGCAGTCCGGCGGCCGCGGCCTGGCCGGAGCGCTGCGCGGCGTCCCAGTGCTCGTGGCGCACCGGATGGTCGGCGCGGCGGGCGACGTCCCCGACCGCGTGGACCCTCGGGTGCGAGGTGCGCTGGGCGGCGTCCACGACGATGCCGTTGTCGACGGTGAGCCCGGCGGCCTCGGCGAGCGCGGTGTCCGGCCGGATCCCGATGCCGACGACGACCGTGTCGGCGGTGATCGGCGAGGCGTGGCCGCCGACGGTGACGGTGACCTCGTCGGCGCCGGGCGCCCGGTCGATGCGCTCCACGCCGCCCGTGACGACGTCGACGCCCGCGGCCCGGTGCCGGTCGTGCAGCGCACGGGCGATGTCGGGCCCGACGACGGCGGTCAGCGGCACGGGCACCGGGTCGACGAGGGTGACCCGGCAGCCCAGTCCGGCGGCGACCGCCGCGGTCTCGGCGCCGATCAGACCGGCCCCCACGACGGCGATCCGGGCCCCCGGGGTCAGCCGGGAGCGCAGGAGTTCGGCCTCGGCCCATGTGCGCAGGGTGTGCACGGCGGGGTCGTCGGCGCCCGGCACCGGCAGGGTGCGGGCGGTGCCGCCGGTGGCGAGGACGATCCGGTCGGCCGTCAACTCGGTGCCGTCGGCCAGCTCCAGTACGCCCTCGTCGGGGCGCAGCGCGGTCACGGCGGTCGCGGGCCGCAGGTCGATGCGCTGCTTCTCGTACCAGTCGGCCGGTCGCAGCGCCACGTCGTCGCGGACGGTGGCCCTGCCGAGCAGGACGTCCTTGCTGAGCGGCGGACGGTCGTAGGGCACGCCCTCCTCGTCGCTCAGCAGCACGATCTCGCCGTCGTATCCGCCGGAGCGCAGCGCGTCGCAGGTGGAGACGGCGGAGATGCCCGCGCCCACCAGGGCGATCCTCTTCATGCCGTGGGCTCCTGACCGGGGTGCAGCCAGATCCCGCCCTCTCGTACCTCGACCTTGTGGGTCCGGGCGGCGATGGTGGCGGGCATGCACTGCGGCTCGCCCGACCTGAGGCAGAAGCGGGCGCTGTGCAGGGGGCATTCGACCTCGCCGTCCTCGATCCAGCCGTCGGCGAGCGACGCCTGGCCGTGCGAGCAGGTGTCGTCGAGCGCGTAGTATGCGCCACCGTCGTGGAAGACGGCGATGGCGTCGCGGTGGCCGGTCCGCTCGGCGGGCACCTGGAGGGCCTCGCCCTCCTCGATGTCGCCGACGTCGGCGACCCGGACCACGTTGCCGGTGGTGTTCATCGTTCTTCAGCCGCCTTCTCGTGCCAGGCCGGGGTGTTCATCAGGTCGCGCCAGCGGGTGTAGAAGCCACGGGCGGCCCCGTCGGAGTACAGGTGTCCGGTGGTACCGGGGTGGACGCCGTCCTCGGCTCCCGTCCCGATGCCCATCTGGTAGTTGAGTGCCATGCCGCCGGCCACGAAGCCGTGCGCGGTGGCCTGGACCTCGCTCCAGTTCTCGCCGTCGTCCTGCTCGAAGATGCCGGTGGGTCCGAACGTGCGGAGGTTGTAGAGCCGCTGGGCGTTCTTCACCTCGTCGGGCATCGACTTGTCGACGATCGTCCATGCCCAGACCTCCATCCGGTCCGGGCCCTTGGGGTGCCAGACGCGGATGCTTCCGTTCACGGGGAGGTAGGAGAAGTTGGGGAAGACGTTGGCGTGTCCGGTCGTCATCGGACCCTCGACGCGCTCCTTGCCGAGGCGTTCGCGCAGCCGGTCGTAGTCGTAGTACTCGTGCACCACCTGGTCGTCGAAACGGCTCTTGGGGTGGGTCGGGAAGCCGGCGCCGTGCCCGTTCGGGTCGGTGTACTGGCGGCCCGGCGTCTGCACGATCTCGGTCTTGGGCCCCTTGCCGGTGGGTGACATGACCATCAGGGCGGAGGCGTGCGAGATGTTGACGTGGTACCAGTCGGACGAGAACTGCTCGGCGGCGAGCTTCCAGTTGCCCTCCAGCACCCACTTGTGGACCCCGCCGACGACCTCGGTGCCCTCCGGGTCGCGGTCGAGCATGGCGTCCATGTACCAGGTCATGCCGCCGAGCGCCTCGACCAGCGCGGGGGCGTCCGGGTTCCAGGTCGCGAAGATCAGGCCCTTGTACGTGTCCAGCTGGGCGACCTCGATCAGGCCCCAGCGGCTCTCGTCGAAATCGGCCGGATAGCCCTCACGGTTGGGGACGTTGATCAGCTTGCCGGAGGTGTCGAAGGACCACCCGTGGTAGTTGCAGGTGAACGCCTTGGTGGCTCCGGCGTCGGCGCGGCAGATCCGCATGCCGCGGTGCCGGCAGGCGTTGAGGAAGGCCCGGATGCGCCGGTCCTTGCCCATGGTCACGATGACCGGGTCCTCGCCCATGTACGTGCTGAAGAAGTCACCGGGCTTGGCGAACTGGGACTCGTGGGCGAGGAACAGCCAGCTGGGCGCGAAGACACGGCGCAGTTCCTGCTGATAGAGCCCGCTGTCGCTGAAGATCCCGCGGTCGACGAGGCCCTGGTCGATGTCGAAGTACCCGCTGACGTCGACGGAGGGGGCCGGGGCGCGGTTCAGGGCGCTCATGCCGTGGCTCCTTCCGGGCCGGCCGCGGACGGGGCCGGGGGCACGGCGGGGGCGGGCGGTCGGTGGTGGCCCCACAGGCTGGTGCCGTCGACACGGGTCGCGGTCCACGGGTCGAAGACGGTGATCGCCCCGTGGCCGTACTCGATCTCGAAGCCGGAGGGTGTGATCGCGTAGAAGGAGAGCATCTTGTCGTTGCTGTGCCGGCCGAGGGTGAGCGCGACGGGCGCGGCGCCTTCGAGGCAGCGGTCGTAGGCGTGGCCGACGGTGTCGAGGTCGTCGACCTCCAGCATGAAGTGGAACAGCTCGCCCGGGTCGACGTCCTTGCGCGGCTTGCGCTCGGGCTCGATGACGAGCCCGGCGAAGGCGAGCGAGTGGTGGCGCGGATTGGTGTGCAGGAACGCGATGCGCTTGCGGCCGAGGTCGCAGAAGTCGGAGATCCGGAAGCCGAGCAGTTCCGTGTAGAACCGGAGCGTCGCGGCGTAGTCGCGCACCGAGAACACCACGTGGCCCAAGCCCTGTTCGCCGGTGACGAAGCGGGCGCCGGTCGGCGAGACGAACGGCGTGACGGCGGTACGGGCGCCGTGGAAGATCTCGACCCGGACGCCGTCGGGGTCCTCGACGTGGAAGAGACCGAGCACATCGCGCTCGCGCAGCAACCGCTCGTCGGCGTGCGTCACTTCGACACCGGCGGCGGCCAGCTCCGCCGCGGCGGCGGCCAGTTCGGCGGGGCCGGGCACCTCCCAGCCGACGTAGCCGAATTCCTCGGTGTCGGCCTCGTGCAGGGCGATGCGCCAGGCCCGGTCGTCCGCGCGCAGCCGCAGCCCGTCCTCGGTGGTCCGTGCCGACAGTCCGAGCACGTCCTCGGCGAAGGCGCGCCATCGGTCGACGTGCCGGGTGCGGAGTCCGAAGTATCCCAGTCCGCTGAGTTGCATGACGGGCCGTCCCTTCAGGTCTGGTCAGGGGGTACGGGCGGGGGCCGGACGGGCTGATCGGTCCGTACGGGCAGCACCCAGCAGACGACGTCCCGGGCGGCGCTGCCACGCGTTGTGCCGCCCTGTGGAACGCGTCCGGGTCCCGCCCGCCCGGCGCCGGGTCACCGGCCGCGCCCGCGCCCTGCGTGTCCGCCGGGTCGGGCCGGTTCCGGCGGGCCCGCCGGACGTTCGTGCCGCTTTCCGGCACGGCCGCTGGCCGCCGGACGCCCGGTCCGGGAAGGGTCGGAGGTTCGCGCGGTGCGCCGGCAGGTGCCCGTGCGCCGATCCCGATGACGCCCCGCCCCCAGGAGGACCGATGCTCGCCGCCGTCGCCGTACGCCAGGACCCCGCCGATCCGCTCGGCGGGCTGGAGCTGCGCGAGGTCGCCGTCCCGGTGGCCCCGCCCGGCTGGGCAGTGGTCCGCGTGGTCGCGGCCGCGCTGAACCACCACGACATCTGGACGCTGCGCGGGGTCGGCCACCCGGCGGACCGGCTGCCCATGGTGCTGGGCTGTGACGCGGCCGGGTACGACGAGGACGGGAACGAGGTCGTCGTCCATCCGGTGATCGGCGACCCGCAGGCCGGGGGCGGCGACGAGACCCTGGACCCCGGCCGGGCGCTGCTGTCGGAGCGGCACGACGGGGCGTTCGCCGAGTTCCTGTGCGTACCGCGGCGGAATCTGATCCCCAAGCCTGCCGCGCTGTCCTTCGCGGAGGCCGCCTGTCTGCCGGTGGCCTGGCTGACGGCGTACCGGATGCTGTTCACCCAGGCCCGGACACGTCCCGGCGACCGGGTGCTGGTGCAGGGCGCGGGGGGCGGTGTGGCCTCGGCGGCCATCACGCTGGCGCGGGCGGCCGGAGCCCGGGTGTACGCGACCAGCCGGTCGGAGGCCAAGCGGGAAGCGGCCCTGGAGATGGGGGCCCATGTGGCGCTGCCCACCGGGGAACGGCTTCCGGAGAAGGTCGACGTGGTCGTGGAGACGGTCGGCGAGGCCACCTGGTCCCACTCGCTGCGCTCGCTGCGGGCCGGCGGCACGGTGGTGGTGGCCGGCGCGACCAGCGGGGCCAACCCGCCGGCCGACCTGAACCGGGTCTTCTACCTCCAGCAGAGGGTGCTGGGCTCCACCGGAGGAACGCGCCAGGAGTTCGTGTCGCTGCTGCGGTTCATGGAGAGTGCCGGGGTGCGGCCCCGGATCGACCGGGAGATCCCGCTGACCGCCATCCACGACGGCTTCCGCGCCATGATCGACGGTGAGGTCACGGGGAAGGTGATCGTCCGCCCCTGACCGGGACCGCGCGCCGGACACGGGCCGGACGACGGTGCGCGCGACGCCCGTCCGGCCCGGTTCTGCGGGTGAGGCGCCGCGTACGCCGCCCGGACACGGTACGTGTCCCCCCGGTCACCCGGCCCCTCGGATATGACATGCGAGGCACCACTTTCTCCATTTTGCGGAGCCTTTGCTCTTCACGACGCCGAGACAGTCATCTAAAGTGGACATGCGTCCATTGAAGTGGTCGCCGGAGTGTTGCGGAGGCGGACATGCTCGACCCCATCTCGACCACCGATGCCGGGAGCGCGTCCGGCACCGGCCCCTCGCAGGATCAGCAGACCGCCGTGGACAAGGCGTTGACCCTGCTGATGTCGCTGGCCGAGGAGGACCGCGAGGTCGGCGTCAGCGAACTCGCCCGCCGTACCCGGCTCACCAAGTCCACCGCGTTCCGGCTGCTGGGCATCCTCCAGCGCAACGCCGTCGTCGAGCGCGTCGGGAGCAGCTACCGGCTCGGCCCCCAGCTGTTCGACATCGGGCGCCGGGCCTACGGGCCGACGCCGCTGATGCTCCAGGAACGGCTGCTCCCCTTCCTCACCGAGCTGTACGTCCTCACCCACGAGACCGTGCACCTGGCGGTGCTGCACCGCACGGACGTCATGTACGTCAACAAGCTGCACGGCCACCGCCGGGCCCGTACGCCCACCCGGATCGGTTCGCGGCTGCCCGCGTCCTGCACCGCGGTCGGCAAGGCGCTGCTCGCCTTCGACCACGACGCGGCGGAGCTGGCCATCGCCCAGGGGCTGCCCGCGCCGACGGAGCACTCGGTGACCGATCCGGCGGAGTTCCGGGCCGAACTGGACCGGGTCCGGCGCGAGGGAATCGCGTACGAGCGCGAGGAGATCCTGCCGGGCGTCACGTGCGTGGCGGTGCCGGTCATGGGCGCGGCCGGCCGCCCGGTCGCCGCGATCTCGGTCTCCGGCGCACTGCACCGCTTCGAACCCGCCCGGGTCGCGCCGGAGCTGCGCCGGGTCGCCTTCGAGGCGGCCAGGGAGCTGGGCGCCGCGGCCCGCCCGCGCGGTCGTCGCCGCCCTGCGTCGGCGGAGCCCGCGGCCGCCTGAACCGCGCCGCCCCGCCCGGACCCCGGCACCGTCGCGCGACGACGTGCCGCCGGGGCGCCGACGGCGTCGCTCGCCCGTCGGGGGTCAGTCCTCGGTGGCCACGCCGTTCTCGCGGCGCACACCGCCGTGCACCCCGCCGGTGCCCGGCTGGACCCGCGGCACGCTCACCACGATGTGCACCACGCTCTCCCCGTCGAGGGACGCGTACAGATGCGGGCGGTCGCCGGGGAAACGTACGAAGTCACCGGCGGACAGCTCCACCGGGCTGTCCTCCGGGCCCACCCTGACCCGGCCGCTGATGACGTAGAGATGCTCGAGCGTGCCCACCGGGTGGGGCTGCGAGTGCCCCTCGCCCCGGATCCGCAGCACGTAGTTCTCGATGACACCCGAGCCGTAGACATGGTCGAGGCTGCGGACCTCGTAGCCGGACCGCTCCTGCCAGGACGCGTCCCGGCCCCGACGCACCGTCATGACCTGCTCGCGTTCGGCCACCAGTCGCGTCACCGGCACGCCGAGGGCGGCCGCGACCGCGAACAGCGTCTCCACCGTGGGATTTCCTGTGCCCAGCTCGACCTTGGAGAGCGTCTGCTTGGCCAGCCCGGCCTGGCGGGCGAGTTCGGCCAGCGACAACCCGCGCTGCTCTCTGAGGAAGCGCATGTTGCGCGCGACCACGGTGTTTCCTGTCGACACCGCACCACCATAGGGCACCTGGGCGGCCCCGGACGGCGGGAAGCGGGAGATCGATGTAGACGGCAGGGATCTCGCCGGTCCCGCAGCGGGTCCCAGAACCGGTGCCGGAGCCGGTCTCATATGAGCACGCGATACATCGACACGCCTGCGCCCACGACCGGCCGGGACGCCGAGGGCGCCCCGTATCCGGGCTGGGTGTTGCCGCAGCTCCAACAGGTCCACCAGCCACCGACGTTACGGCTCATCTGCTTGCCGCATCTGGGACACTGCACAGCGCCTCCCGCTCTCTCGCTGAGTGGTTACCCACCCCGGCCGCCCATTCCCCGGCCGACGGCGGCCGTCCGAGGCCGGGGCCTCACGGCACGGCGCACCGTCGCCGTTAGCCTTTGCGCATGTCTCCCGTGTCACACCCCCTCGACGACGTGTTCCTGCTGGGCGGCGGGTCGCCCGTGCGCCGCCTCGGCTACGGCACCGCCCAGCTGACCGGTCCCGGCTACTGGGGACCGCGCGGGGAGCGGCGGGAGGCGGTGGCGGTGCTGCGGGCGGCCGTCGAACAGGGGGTCACGCTGGTCGACACCGCCGACAACTACGGCCCCGGTCTGGCCGAGGAACTGGTCGCCGAGGCCCTGCACCCGTACCCGGACGAACTGGTGGTCGCGACCAAGGGCGGTGTGGTGCGCACCAGCGACCGCGCCTGGCACGTCGACGGCCGCCCCGAGCGGCTGCGGGCGATGTGCGAGGCGAGCCTTCGACGCCTGCGGACGGAACGGATCGGTCTCTACCAGCTGCACCGGCTGGACCCCGAGGTGCCCATGGCCGACCAGTTGGGCGCACTGGATGAGCTGAGGCAGGAGGGTAAGATCCGCCATATCGGTCTGGACACCCTCACCGCCGACCAGCTGGAGCAGGCCCTCTCCCTGACCGGGATCGCCTCGGTGCAGAACCGGTTCAATCTCCTCGACCGCTCGTCGGACGCGGTACTGAGGGTGTGCGAGGCCCACGGCCTGGCGTTTCTGCCCTGGTTCCCGCTGGCCGACGGGGCGTTGACCGGCGAGGCGGGCGCCGCACTCACCGGTGCCGCCGATCGGCACGGCGCCACGCGCGGGCAGATCGCCCTCGCCTGGCTGCTGCACCGCTCCCCCGTCCTGTGCCCCACCCCCGGCACCGGTTCGCCCGTCCATCTCGCGGAGAACATGGGGGCTCGGGAGGTCCGGCTGTCCGCCGAGGACATGAGCCGTCTGGAAGGGCTCGTGCCCGCCCGAAGGACCCGCCCCGCATGAAGGAGTGCTCGTAGGTGACCACGCAGACCACCACCCCCGTTCCCGCCCCGGCCGGGGCACCCGCTCGCGGCGCGGCCGCCCCGGTGATCCGGGCCGAGGCGGTCTCGTTGGTACGGGACGGCAACGTCCTGCTCGACTCGGTGTCCGTGACCGTGCGCAGTGGTGAGCACTGGGCCCTGCTCGGCGCCAACGGGGCCGGCAAGAGCACGCTGCTCGGTCTGCTCGGCGCGGTCAACCACCCCACCCGGGGCACCGTCGAGGTGCTCGGACGCACCCTGGGCCGGGTCGATCTGCGGGAGCTGAGGTCGATGCTCGGGCATGTCGATCCGCGGCATCCGCTGCGTTCCCCGCTGTCGGTGCGCGAGGTGGTGCTGACCGGTCTGACCAACTCGATCGAGCCGGTGCCTCGCTGGTCCCCGACCCGGGAGCAGCGAAACCGGGCCGGGACCCTGTTGGAGACCCTCGGCATGGGCGGGAAGACGGAGTCGCGCTGGCCCGCGCTCTCGCAGGGCGAGCGGGGCCGTACGCTCATCGCCCGCGCGCTGATGCCCGAGCCGCGCCTGCTGCTGCTCGACGAGCCGGCCACGGGCCTGGATCTCGCGTCCCGCGAGCAGTTGCTGGACAGTCTGGACGCGCTGCGCGAGGAGCATCCGGAGCTGGCCACCGTCCTGGTCACACACCATCTGGAGGAGCTGCCGGCGTCCACCACGCACGCGATGCTGCTGCGCGGCGGACGCTGTGTGGCGTCGGGCGACGCGGACGAGGTGCTGACCACCGACCTGGTCAGCGACTGCTTCGGACATCCGGTGCGGATCTCCCGTACGGACGGCCGGTGGACGGCGCGGGCCCACCGGGCCGCACGCCGCTGAACGAGCGGGTCCGCCCCCGACCGCGCGACCGTCCACGCCTGTCCGCGTCCGTCCACCGACGACCGTGACCGCCCACCGACGAGCGCGGCCATCGCCCGCGCAGGGGTCCGTTCGCCGCGGCTCGCAGCCCGTGACGTGCCGCCGCGCGGGCTCAGTCGTCGGCGCGGGGAACGATGTCCGCTGCCGTCGCGGCGAACGGTGTGGCCTGGTGGAAGTAGAGCGCCCAGCCCGTCCCGGTGAACAGCCACAGCGAACTGCGGTGGGCGAGGTGCCCCTTGCGTTCGGTGTCGTAGGTGAGGTGGACCAGCCCGCCGTCCAGCTGGACCCCGCGCATCCGCGACGCGGTGAGGGGGCCGGGGCGCGGGGCGCCCCGACCGGTGAGCGAGGCGATTATCGCGTCGCGGTCCCAGACCCGGCCGGTGGAGTCGATCTCGCGGTAGTCCGGGTGCAGCACCTGGGCGAGGACGTCGGCGCAGGCGCGTACCGCCGGGTCGAGGAGGCGCAGCTCGCCCTCCACCGCCGCGGCCACGCCGGGTGGCGTCCCGGTCATGCGCCGGCTCCCTGGTGCGTGGTCTCCCCGGCCGCCGTCAACTCCACCAGCTTGAGCACGGTGTTCCAGTTGCGGGAGGTGGCGGTGATGCCCGGGGCGAGGGAGGGGCGGGACAGCGCGTCGGCGAGCCTGGACCGGCCCAGCCCGTCGGGTGCGTAGAGGTACAGCGCACGGTCCCCGAGCCGGAACTCCTCGGGGAGGTGGTCCGCCGCCTCGATCCGTTCGAAGCGCGCCGCGTCCACGGGCTGCCCGAAGTAGGTGACGTGCAACTGCCTGCCCTCCAGCTCGGCGGCCGGGAAGGGACAGGCCGCGGCGACCGCCGCGAGGTAGGCGCCGTCGCGGACCAGACAGGGGACGGCGAACCCGAACCGCTTCTCGATGGCCCGTTCCAGCTCGGCGGCGAGCAGGTTCTCGTCGTCCGACGGGCTGCTGAAGACGGCGTTGCCGCTCTGCAGATGGGTACGGACGTCTCCGTGGCCCAGTTCGGTGAGCAGCGTGCGGAGTTCGGCCATCGGCACCCTCTTGTGGCCGCCCACATTGATCCCGCGCAACAGCGCCGCGTACATCGTCATGGTCACACCATAGGACGACGCGCCCGCGCGGAGCGGCCGCCGCGCCCCGTGGGGGAGGGCACGGCGGCCGTGGGGCCCCGGGCGTGACCGGTGTCCGGACACCGGTCACGCCCGGGGGGCGACTACTCGACGATCTTGAGCAGCTTGTTGGGCGTGCCCTCGGTCGCGTTGGAGATCGCGTCGGGGGTGGCGCCCTCGGTCAGCGCCGTGGCGACCTCGTCCGGGGTGGCGTCCGGGTGTCCGGAGAGGTAGATGGCGGCGGCACCGACGACGTGCGGGGTCGCCATGGAGGTGCCGGAGATGGTGTTGGAGGCGTCGTCGCTGTCGTTCCAGGACGAGGTGATGTCCGAACCGGGTGCGTAGATGTCCACGATCGAGCCGTAGTTGGAGAAGTACGACTGCTCGTCGTCCACCGTGGACGAGGCGACGGTGATCGCCTCGGGGACGCGCGCCGGCGAGGTCTGGCTCGCGTCGGAGGAGTCGTTCCCCGCGGCCACGGCGAACGTGACCCCGGAGGCGATGGCCTTCTGGACCGCGGCGTCGAGCGCCTCGTCCGCGCCGCCGCCGAGGCTCATGTTGGCGACGGAGGGGCCCTCGTGGTTGGCGGTGACCCAGTCGATGCCCGCGACGACCTGCTCGGTGGTGCCGGAGCCGGAGTCGTCGAGGACCCGGACGGCCACGATCTTCGCCTTCTTGGCGACACCGTAGCTGGCACCGGCGATGGTCCCGGCCACGTGCGTGCCGTGGCCGTTGCCGTCGTCCGCGCTGTCGTCGTCGTCCACCGCGTCGTAGCCGGAGGTGGCCCGGCCCTCGAACTCGCTGTGCGTGGTGCGGACACCGGTGTCGATGACGTAGGCCGTGACGCCCTCGCCCGCGCTGTCCGGGTAGGTGTACGCGTCGTCGCCGGCCGTCTCGGTCTGGTCGATCCGGTCCAGCCCCCAGGACGGCGGGTTCTCCTGCGTGGCGTCGATGTGGAACTTCTTGTTCTGGACCACCTTGGAGACGGCCGGGTCGGCCGCGAGTCGCTTGGCCTCGGTGAGCGAGAGGCCGCTGGCGGAGAAGCCGTTGACGGCGGACGTGAAGTTCCGGTCGAGCTTGCCGCCGTACTTCTTGGCCAGCTTCGACTTGTCGGCCTTGTGGTCCAGCATCACGATGTAGCTGCCCTGGACGGCGTCCGCCGCGTCGGCGCCGTAGACGACGCCCATCGCGGGAGCGGACGCGGCTCCGGCGACGGGCGTGTTCAGCAGGGTGACTCCGGCAGCCGCCGCCACGGCGGTTATCGCGGCGGTGAGCTTGATCCGGCGTGCGCGCTTGTGAATAGCCATGAAGAGGGGTCTCCTCGTCATTCTTTGTGGGGGGATTGACCTCCGGCCGGAAGATCTCCGGGGGTTGGCTCGAAACCCTGGCCGATTGACGCGCTCAGATCAAGACCTTCTTGCGGCTGTGACTTACACAACAAAGTTTTGTAATAGGAATTCGGCCAGGCGTGCCCAAGTCGGGCGCGGGCACCCCAAGATGGACCATTCGCACGGCTCCGACGCCCTCGCCAGGACGGCCCGTACGCTTCGCACGAGGGAAGGCGGACCGCACCGGGCCGCGCGCGCCGACGAGGACTCGGCTTGTTTACGCCCCCGACCGTCGGCGCCGTCCCGGCCCGCGGCCGACCCCGGGCTCACACGAGCCCGGCTCGGGCCCCGTACCGCGCCGGGCCCGGGGCCCGGGGCCCGACGGCGCGGCACCCCGGCCCTCGGCCCCGTACGAGCCGCACCCCGAAGGCCCCATCGGTCCGGCGAGCGGAACCTCCGCCACGGTCTGCTCCGGACTCACCGTCAGACCATCGCGACGCGGGACCGTGACACCGACCGCCCACAGCAGACCGATCCGGAACGACTCCCAGAAGAGGGTGTCGTGCAGCAGGTCCTGGAAGTTCAGCGTGCCCACCCACTGGGTGGCACGGGTACGGCCGGACTGGGCATCGGTGAAGGCCGGCGCGACGCCGTGGAGGAGCGGTCCGACGCTGAGGACCAGGATCGGGATCAGCGCGGGAAGGACGAGGAACCAGGCACCCGGGCCGCCGCCGGCCGACCGGGCACGGGCTCCGGGCGGTCGGGGCCGACGCCCGTACGGTCCACCTACGCGGGCTTTTTCGCCCCGTTCGCACGGCTGTGCTGGCTGATGTCACGAATGGGACCCCTTGCGTTATTTGATCGGATTCTTACCGCTCTGAACGCTCAGGTGATCCTCGTCATCGTGCTGACGGGCCGTCGGTTCGTCAACCCGGCCGACCTTGAGTGCGAAAATCAGATTCATGGACGAAATGCGTGCGCGTGAGGTATTGGTCGCTGCCGGACTGTCCGGCGGCGCGGAGCTGCTCGCGCTGGGCGAGAACGCGGTGTTCGCCGTGGACGATCTGGTGGTCAAGGTCGGCCGGGACGCCGTGCGCAGCCCGGAGCTGCGGGACCGGGCCGAGCGCGAAGTGGCGGTGGCACGGTGGCTGGCCGCCTCCGGCGTCCCCGCCGTACGGGCGGCGGAGCCCGGGGTGCGGCTGGTGGAGGGTCATCCGGTGACGTTCTGGCACCGGCTGCCGACGGCCGTGCGCCCCGCCGAGCCGCGCGATCTGGCGGGGCTGCTCAGGCTGGTCCACGCCCTGCCCGCCCCGGACGGGTTCGCGCTTCCGCCCCGGGAACTGCTGGGCGGCGTCGAGCGCTGGCTACGGCTCGCGGGCGACGCGATCGACCCGGCCGACGCCGACTATCTGCGTGAGCGCCGTGACGGCTTCGCCGCGGCCGCGGCGACGCTGATCCCGCGTCTGTCCCCCGGTCCGATCCATGGCGACGCCCTCCCCCGCAACGTGCACGTCGGCCCGGACGGGCCGGTACTGGTCGATCTGGAGACCTTCTCGGCGGACCTGCGGGAGCACGATCTGGTGGTGCTCGCGCTGTCCCGGGACCGGTACGGTCTGCCCACCGAGGCGTACGACGCCTTCACCGCCGCGTACGGCTGGGACGTCCGCGAGTGGGACGGCTGCGCGGTACTGCGCGGCGCCCGGGAAACGGCGAGCTGCGCGTGGGTGTCCCAGCACGCGCCGACGAACCCCAAGGCGCTCGTGGAGTTCCGCCGCAGGGTGGCGTCGCTGCGCGACGGGGACACGACCGTACGGTGGTATCCGTTCTGAGGCCCCGTCCCGGGCTTCCCGACGAGGCCGACGGCCGTCGTGCGACCCCGGCGGAGCGGAGGCCGCCCGGTGAGCCCGGTGGGCCGGGGCACGATCCCGCCTCAGCCGGCCACCCGGGCGGGCTCCCGCAACGGCCAGTGGCCGTCCACCACCGCGTCCGCGGTTCCCTTGCGGCGCAGGAACTCCTGGAAGTCGGCCGCCCATCGCGCGTACCACTCCACCTGGCGCTCGTGCAGTTCGGTGGCGGCGAGCCCGGCCACCGAGCCGTGCCGCTCGGCTATCGCGTACGCCACCCGGACCGCGGCGAGCGCGTCCGCCGCCGCGTCATGGGCGCCGCCGTGCACCACCCCGTACTCGACGCAGACCGCTTCGAGGGTCCGCTTACCCTTCCGGTAGCGGTCGACGGCCCGGTCGATGGTGTACGGGTCGACGACCGGTCCGATCCCGGCGCCGTCGAGCCTGTCGCTCAGGGACGGCAGCCCGTGCCGGTGCAGCTCGGCCGTCAGCAGCGTCAGGTCGAAGGCCGCGTTGTACGCGACGACGGGGACGCCCCGGCGCCAGTGGCCGGTGAGCGTGTCGGCGATCTCGTCGGCCACCTCGCGCACCGGCCGTCCCTCGGCCGCCGCCCGCTCGCTGCTGATGCCGTGGATCGCCGACGCCTGCGCGGGGATCCGGATGCCCGGATCCGCCAGCCAGGTGCGCTGCCGCACCGGCTCCCCGTCCCCGGTCTCGACGCCCACGACCGCGGCCGTCACGATCCGGGCCTCCAGCGGGTCCGTGCCCGTCGTCTCCAGGTCGAAGCCGACCAGCGCCTCCCGGTGCCAGCTCATCGGGTACCTCCTTCGTGTTCCTCCCCCATGTGGTGACCACCCTCGCACGCACCACTGACAACGGGCTCACGGCCCCTCAGGAGACGGGACGGGAGTCCGTCCACACGGACTCGAACTCCTCGCGGTACGTCTCGAACAGGCCGTGCTCGCTGTCCTGGCCTGCCCGCACCACCGCGCGCCCGCCGCCCCGCAGCACCAGCACGGGCGACTCCATGCCGCGTGCGCGCCGCAGATACGGCTGCACCACCCCGACCGCGTCCGTCCCGTCTCCGTCCACGAGGTAGGCCGTGAAGCGCGGTGTCTCGTCGAAGACGTGGATCTCGAATGCTCCGGGGTCGCGGAGCTTGGAACGGACGCGGCGCATGTGGAGGATGTTCATCTCCACGGACCGGCTCAGTTCACCCTTCTTGAGGCCCAGTTCCCGCTCGCGCCGCTTGACCGCGCTGCTCGCCGGGTTGATGAACAGCAGCCGGACCCGGCAGCCGGACTCGGCCAGCCGGATCAGCCTGCGGCCGGAGAAGTTCTGCACCAGCAGGTTGAGTCCGATGCCGATCGCGTCGAGGCGCCGTGAGCCGCCGAACAGGTCCTCGGCGGGCAGCTGGCGCTGGAGCCGCACCCGGTCGGGATGGACCGACACCACGTCCGCGTACCGGTCGCCGACCAGCTCCTCGACGGCGTCGACCGGGAGCCGGTCGGCCGACGGGACCGCCGCGCCGCCGCCCAGGATCTCCAGGAGCCGGGCGGAGGCGCGCTCGGCCTGGGCGAGGACCGCCTCGTTCAGCGCGCGGTTGCGGGAGACCACGTTGCGCGCGACCTCCAGCTCGTCGAGCGCCAGTTCGACCTCGCGGCGGTCGTCGAAGTAGGGCTCGAAGCACGGCCAGTGCTGGACCAGCAGCTCCCGCAGCTGGGGCAGGGTGAGAAAGCTGAGCACGTTGTCGTCGGCCGGATCGAGCAGATAGCCCTTGCGTCGGGAGACCTCGCGCACGGCGACGGCACGCTGCACCCACTCCTGCCCGGCGGGCCCGGCGGCGGCCACCACCCACTCCTCGCCGTGGACCGGCTCGTAGATGGGCCGGAGCACCGCTGCGACCACGGCCCGCAGTCGTTGCTCCACGAGGTTCAGCCAGATGTAGGCGCGTCCGGCCCGCTGGGCTCGGGTGCGCACCTCGCTCCAGGCGTCCGCCCCCCAGTCCAGTTCCGCACCGATCTCCACGGGCCGGGCAAGCGAGACCGCCCCTGGTGGGGCATCGGCGGATTCCCCCTCGTGACCTGTGTCACCCGGGGGCAGCTCGAAGCCTTCCGAGCTCACCCGTGCACCGCCTTCCACTCCCCCACCAACGATCAAGGAAGGGTACTCCGCGAGCACGATCCGGTGCAGCCGGATGCACAGGCCGCTTTCATCAACTCCCCAACGGGGAAAGCGCGTTCCCCGGGGCGAGATCCGCCGTAGTGAGCGGATTCATAGCGATTGGACCCTCTGCCCGAGGCTTCGTTCCGGGGCCGGAGCGATTTCGGGGCCCGGGATTCCGGCCCTGGGGGCGACACGGAGCGGACCGATGTTGACCGGCCCGCGCGACGTCCTAGGAAGCCGCCCCCATTTCGGGGAAGATTCGGGAAGATCGAGAAGATACGGAATATTTATGAGAGACCGTGCTCGAACGACCCATAACCACCAGGCACCCGGATCAGAAGTGGAAGAGTCGAAGCTATGCAGGTCTGGCCGGGACAGGCGTATCCCCTCGGAGCCACGTACGACGGCGCCGGGACCAACTTCGCGGTCTTCTCGGAGGCCGCCCATCGAATCGAGTTGTGCCTGCTGCACGACGACGGTTCCGAGACGGCGGTGGAGCTCAGGGAGACCGACGCCTTCGTCCGTCACGCCTATCTGCCCGGGGTGATGCCCGGACAGCGGTACGGCTTCAGGGTGCACGGCCCGTACGAGCCCGAGCGCGGGGTCCGCTGCAATTCGGCGAAGCTGCTGCTCGATCCGTACGCCAGGGCCGTGGCCGGGCAGGTCCGGTGGGGCGAGGCGGTGTACGGCTATCCGTTCGGCCGGCCCGACGCGCGCAACGACCTCGACTCGGCGCCGCACACCATGACCTCGGTCGTGGTAAACCCGTACTTCGACTGGGGCGACGACCGGCGGCCGCGTACCGACTACCACCGCACGGTGATCTACGAGGCCCATGTGAAGGGCCTGACGATGCTCCATCCGGGGCTCCCGAAGGAGCTGCGCGGGACGTACGCGGGACTGGCCCATCCGGAGGTGATCGCCCACCTGACCGAACTCGGCGTCACCGCGATCGAACTGATGCCCGTTCACCAGTTCGTCCAGGACCACCGGTTGGTGGACGCGGGGCTGGCCAACTACTGGGGCTACAACACGATCGGGTTCTTCGCCCCGCACAACGACTACGCGTCCTGGGGCGACCGCGGCGAGCAGGTGCTGGAGTTCAAGCAGGCGGTGCGGGCACTGCACCAGGCGGGCATCGAGGTGATCCTCGACGTGGTCTACAACCACACCGCCGAGGGCAACCACCTGGGGCCGACGCTCTCCTTCCGGGGCCTGGACAACGCCTCGTACTACCGGCTCGCGGACGACCAGCGGTACTACATGGACACCACGGGGACGGGGAACTCCCTGTTGATGCGGTCGCCGCACGTGCTCCAGCTGATCATGGACTCGCTGCGGTACTGGGTCACGGAGATGCACGTCGACGGCTTCCGGTTCGATCTGGCGGCCACGCTGGCCCGGCAGTTCCACGAGGTGGACCGGCTGTCGTCGTTCTTCGACCTGGTGCAGCAGGATCCGGTGGTCAGCCAGGTGAAACTGATCGCCGAGCCGTGGGACGTGGGCGAGGGCGGCTACCAGGTCGGCAACTTCCCGCCGCTGTGGACCGAGTGGAACGGCAAGTACCGGGACACCGTGCGGGACCTGTGGCGGGGCGAACCGCGGACGCTCGCCGAGTTCGCCGGACGGCTGACGGGCTCCTCCGACCTGTACCAGGACGACGGGAGGCGCCCGCTCGCCTCGATCAACTTCGCCACCTGCCACGACGGGTTCACGCTGCACGACCTGGTCGCGTACAACGACAAGCACAACGAGGCAAACGGCGAGGGCAACCGGGACGGCGAGAGCTACAACCGGTCCTGGAACTGCGGGGCGGAGGGCGAGACGGAGGATCCGGAGGTCCTGGAGCTCCGGATGCGGCAGATGCGGAACTTCGTCGCCACGCTGATGGTGTCCCAGGGCGTGCCGATGCTGAGCCACGGCGACGAGTTCGGGCGCACCCAGCGCGGCAACAACAACGCGTACTGCCAGGACAACGAGTTGTCGTGGGTGCACTGGCCGGACCCGGCCGACGCCGCGCGGAGCGGACCGCAGGGCGGCGTCATGGACGGCGGGTCCGGGGCGGAGGACGGCGAGGGGGAGGACGGTGCGGGCGAGGCGGACGGTCTGGGCAGCAGCCTGCTGGAGTTCACCCGGGCGATGGTCTGGCTCCGCCGCGACCATCCGGTCTTCCGCCGCCGCCGGTTCTTCCACGGCCGTCCGGTCGAGGGCACGCACGACGAGCTGTCGGACATCGCGTGGTTCACGCCCGGGGGCCGGGAGATGACGCAGCGGGACTGGCAGGCGGCGCACGCCAAGGCGCTGACGGTCTTCCTCAACGGCCACGCGATCTCGGAGCCGGGGCCGCGCGGCGAGCGGATCTCCGACGACTCGTTCCTGCTGATGTTCAACGCGAGCGCCGAGACCCTGGAGTTCCGCGTGCCGGTGCATCACGGGCGGCAGTGGATGGTGGTCGTCGACACGGCGCGCCCGGCCGGGGTCCTGCCGGGCTGCGGGCCGAAGGTGTCGGCGGGCGAACGGGTGACGCTGGTCGGGCGGAGCATGGCGGTGCTCCAGCGCCCGGCGTAGGCGCCGCGCACGACTGTCCGGTGCGGACGTCTCGCACGCCCGCGCGTACGTGCGCGGCGGGACGCGGGGACGTGGGGCGCGAGGATGTCCGGCGTACGCGCGGCGCGGGGCGTGAGCGGTGTCCGCACGCGGCGTGCACGCCCGGCGCGGGCATCGGGCGCGGGTTCCAGGCGTGCACGCCCCGGCGCGTCGCGGGGCGGGCCGCGACACCGCCGGTCGGGCCCTTTGCGGCGTTCCGTGACACAGGGGCGCGCGGGCCGGGTACGTAACGGCGCATGACGCCCACCTCCACCTATCGGCTCCAGCTCCAGCCCGACTTCCCGTTCCCGGCCGCAGAGGACGCCGTGCCCTACCTCGCCGCGCTCGGGGTCTCGCATCTGCATCTCTCCCCGGTCCTGGAGGCCGTGCCGGGCTCCCGGCACGGCTACGACGTGGTCGACCACGGGCGGGTGCGCGCCGAGCTCGGCGGCGAGGAGGGGCTGCGGCGGCTGGCCCGTACGGCCCGGGAGCACGGCCTCGGGCTGGTCGTGGACATCGTGCCGAACCACATGGCGGCCGTGCCGCGCCTCAACCGCCCGCTGTGGGAAGTGCTGCGCGAGGGCGCCGCGTCACCGTACGCGCGCTGGTTCGACATCGACTGGGAGGCGGGCGGCGGCAGGGTGCTGCTGCCGGTGCTCGGCGGGCGGATCGGCGACGAGCTGGACGCGTTCCGGGTCGACGGGGAGGTGCTCCGCCACGGCGAGCAGGAGTTCCCGCTCCGGGCCGGCACCGCGCACCTGCCGCTGCCGGAGCTGCTGGACGCCCAGCACTACCGGCTCTGCTGGTGGCGGCTGGCCCGTACCGAACTGAACTACCGCCGGTTCTTCACCATCTCCGGCCTCATCGGGGTACGCGTCGAGGACCCGGAGATCTTCGACGCCACCCACGGCAAGATCCTCGAACTGGTCCGGGACGGGGTGATCGACGGGCTGCGCGTCGACCACCCGGACGGGCTCGCCGATCCCGGGGCGTATCTGGAGCGACTCGCGGACGCGGCCGACGGGCGGTGGACGGTCGTGGAGAAGATCCTCACCGGTGACGAGCCGCTCCCCGCCGACTGGCCCGTCGCGGGCACGACCGGGTACGACGCGCTGCACCGGATCGACGGCCTCTTCGTCGACCCGATGGGGGCCGCGGAGCTGATCGGGCGTTACCGGGAGCACGCGGGACCGGCCATGGACCGCGGCGGGTCGTGGAAGGCGACCGTCCGGCGCGCCGCGCACGAGGTCGTGACGCACGAGCTGGCCGCCGAGACCGGCCTGCTCACCAGGCTCGCCGCACGCGTCTGCGCCGAGGACCCCGCGCTGCGCGACCATGCGCCGTGGGCCCTGCACGCCGCCGTTCGCGAGCTGCTGGTGCGCATGCCGGTCTACCGCGCGTACGTGACGGCGGGCGGTCCGTGCCCCGGGGCGGGCTCCGCGGTGGTCCCGGGGGCTCCCCCGGATGTGGAACCCGGGACGCCCCCGGAGACGCTGCCGGACGTGGTCGTGCGCGACGCGAAGGCGGCGTTCGCCGTACCGGAGGAGGCGTCGGCGGTGGACGTGGTGCGGGACCTGGCGCTGGGACGGCTGGGCGGGGGGCCCGACCGGGCCGCGTTCTGCGCCCGGTTCGCGCAGACCGCGTCGGCGCTGCGCGCCAAGTCGGTCGAGGACACGGCGTTCTACCGGTACGTCCCGCTGGTCTCGGCGAACGAGGTGGGCGGTGACCCCGGGCGGCCGGCCGTGACGCCGGACGAGTTCCACGCGTTCTGCGCCCGGCTGGCCCGGGACCGGCCCGCCACGGGCACGGTCCTGACCACGCACGACACCAAGCGGAGCGCCGATGTGCGGGCTCGCGTCGCGGTGCTGACGGAGTGCCCGGAGCAGTGGTCCTGGCTGGTGGTGGAGCTGGCGCGGACGACCCCCGCGACCGCGCCCGACGAGCAGTTCGCCTGGCAGGCGTGGCAGACGGCCGCGGGCTGCGCGCGGCTGCCGGCCGGGGAGGCGGCGGGACGGCTGGAACCGGCGCTGCTGAAGGCGGTGCGCGAGGCGGGGCTGTCCACCACGTGGACCGAGCGCGATCCGGGGTACGAGCGGGCGGTGACGGACTTCGTCGCGGCCGGACCGGCGGCGGACGGCGGTCGGGTGCGCGAGACGTTGGACCGGTTCACGGCCACGCTCGCCCCGTACGCGCGGGCCAATGTGCTCGGCGCGGCGCTGGTGCATCTGACGATGCCGGGGGTGCCGGATCTGTACCAGGGCACGGAACGCGAGTACGTGGCGCTGGTCGACCCGGACAACCGGCGGCCCTTCCGCCTCCCGCCCGAGGACGGCCCCTGCGAGGAGAAGGCGGAACTCACGTCGGTGGTGCTGCGGCTGCGGCGCGAGCGGCCCGGGGTGTTCGGGGAGTCCGGTACGTACGTCCCGCTGAGCGCGCGCGGTCCGGCGGCCGCGCACTGTCTGGCGTTCTGCCGCTCGGACGAGGTGGTCACGGCGGTGACCCGGCTGTCGCTGCGGCTGGCGGAGTCGGGCGGCTGGCACGGCACGGATCTGGTGCTCCCGGACGACGGGCCGTGGACCGATCTGCTGGCTCCGGGCCGGAAGTTCACCGGGCCCTCGGTCGCGGTCGCCGAGCTGTTCGCCGAACGGCCGGTGGCGCTGCTCGCCCGGACCGGGACCGGCTGAGGGCGGTCCGGCGGAACCCGTGGCCGTTCCCTTGTCCCGCGCGCCGGTTCCGGCCGGGCCCACGAGCCCCTGTGGGCCCGGGAGAGGGGACCGCCCCTCGAAACCACCGCCACGACCGGGGACCCGGCCGGTCGGGTCCGGCGCGCGTCGGGCGGCGGGGGGCGCCGTCAGGCGGGAGGTTCGAGGGCGGGCGCGGTGAGCCGGAAGCTCATTCCCCCGAAGCTCACCTGGTCCCCCTCGCGGACCCGTACCACACCGACGACGCGCTGCCCGTTGACGCACGTGCCGTTGGTCGAGCCGAGGTCGCGGAGCATCCAGCGGCCGTCCCGCGTGGTGAGTTCGGCGTGGAGCCGGGAGACGGACTCGTGGTTGAGCCGCAGTCCGCTGCCGGGATCGCGGCCGATCAGCAGGGGGTACGGACCGGGGACGGGAAGCAGCAGCCTCGGCAGCCGTTCGGTCCGCCAGACCCGGCGCACCCGGCCGGGGAAGCCGGACACCCCGCCCACGACCTTCAGCAGCCGCCGCGACCAGCGGCCCTCGCTCCCCGCCAGGTCGGCGGTGAGGGCGGACAGTTCCTCCGGGCTCCGGGCGACGAGAGCCAGTTCCATGCGGCGCATGAACGTGTCGTGCGACAGCTTGCCCTGTGCGGCGCCGTCTCTGAGTACGCCGATCACACGGTCGCGCTGGGCGTCCGACGGCCGCGCGGAGTACGTGTGGGACTCGAAGGAGGACGTCACGCGCCCAATTGTCGGCCCGACCGCCCCGGGGTGTCCAGAAGAACCCCGGCCCGCACGGGCACGCTCCCGTCCGGCTTTCGCGGCGCCGCGAAAACCGGGAGCGGGGCCGGGGAGCGGTTGCTACCGTCTCCCGCCTCGCGCCGCCCGTGGTCCCCGGGCGGCCTTCCACAACCGCCGAGGAGACCTCGTGCCCCCAGCTTCACCGGAAGCGACGTCGCAGGAACTGACCATCCGTCCGCTGACCGGCCCGGACGAACTCGGGCTCTTTCTCCGGCTGTCCTACCTCCTCGACGACGAGCTCACCGAGGACCTGGAGAGCGGGCGCCGACGTCCCGGGTGGATGTGGGTGGCGCTGCGCGGCGAGCGCGTGGTGGCCCGGATCGCCTGGTGGAGCCGGGACGGGGACGCCCCTCTGCTCCTCGACGTCTTCGACCTGGACGACACCCTGCCACGGCCCGAACGCGAGGAGGCGGGCCTGCGGCTGCTGGAGACGGCGACGGCGGCGGTCGTACCGGCCGGCGCGCCGCGCCCCGAGTACGGCCGTTTCGTACCGCCGGACTGGCGCGAGGACCCGGCCACCCGTGAGAGCGTCGAGGCGCGGATCCGGGTGATGGAGCGTTCCGGGGCGCGGATGCTGGTGGAGCGGCTGCGCCTGGAGTGGCGCGCCGGTACGCCGGTGCCGCCGGACGACGGACGGCTGCGGTTCCGCCCGGTGGAGGGTCGTGAGGATCTGCTCGCGCTGATGACGGCGGTGATGGAGGGCACCCTGGACGCCCACGGCCGGGCCGATCTGGCGTCCGGGCTCAGCGCCCGGGAGGCGGCCGAGAAGCACTACGACGAGGAGCTGGCCCTGTACGCCACCCCGCGCGAGTGGTGGCG
This sequence comes from Streptomyces sp. CB01580, assembly GCF_001905795.1. Lineage (GTDB taxonomy): Bacteria > Actinomycetota > Actinomycetes > Streptomycetales > Streptomycetaceae > Streptomyces. Next base: position 206,356 of record NZ_LIXJ01000008.1, on the reverse strand, counting down.
GATCGCCGAACTGCCGGACGGCGATCCGGTCGGGTTCGTGATCCCGGCGCGCAACGACTACAACCCGATCATCGCGTACATCGGCGTCCTTCCCGCCCGGCGCGGCCACGGGTACGTGGACGGCATCCTCGCCGAGGGGACCCGGTTGCTGGCCTCGCAGGACGGAGTGGACCGGATCCGGGCCGCGACCGATCTCGGCAACGCCCCGATGGCCGCGTCCTTCGCCCGCCTCGGCTATGCGAACTTCGGGCGGTCCTTCGACATGGTCTGGGACTGACCGTCCCGGCGGGCGAGTTCCGCCAGCCACTCCAGACGCAGGCGCTGTTCGGCGGGGATCGTCGCGTCCTCGCCGCGCGGCCCCACGTTGAGCAGCACGTTGCCGCCCTCCGCCGCCGTCTCGCGGACGAGCGCCTCCAGCGCGTCCCGGCCGAGGAACGCCTCGGGCGGGGAGTTGCGGTTGTAGCCGAAGCTGTGGTCGATGCCGCGGGTGATCTCGTACGGGTCGGGGCCGGTGCAGCGGGCGAACTCGGGCGTGCGGAAGTCGTAGTACGGGGGCTTGCGGGGGACGAACCCCTCGCCCCGGGCGACGGTGCGGCGCTCGCGGCGGTCGTACAGGGCCCCGACCCCCGGCAGCCGCAGCGCGCGCCACATCGGTGTGTACGGGTACAGCCGGTCGTTGACGACGCCGTGCGGGACGGTGAACCGGTAGTACGCGATGAGCCGCTGGACGTCGGCCCGGGAGGCGGGCCAGGCGATGTCGTTCCAGAGGATGTCGGGGTGGTAGCGGCGGATCAGTTCGCGCACCTGCGCGTCCGCGTAGGCGGGGTAGCCGCCGCGGGGGACCGCGGAGACGGTGTCCGCGGCGGTGCCGATGGGGCGGTCGTCGAAGGTCCAGTCGAGTCCTCCGGAGTAGTGGACGCCGAAGCGCATCCCCTCCGCCCGTACGGCCTCGGCGAACTCCCCGACCACGTCGCGCACGGTGTGCCAGCCGGTGCGGTGCGGGTTGGCGACCTCGGAGGGCCAGAGGCAGAACCCGTCGTGGTGCTTGGTGACGAGGACGGCGTAGCGGGCACCGGCGGCCCGGAACCCGCGGGCCCAGGCGGCCGGGTCCCAGGAGTCCAGCGCGTCGTTGAAGTCGCCGCCGAAGGCGGTGTAGGGGCGGGTGCCGTAGGTGGCCCGGTGGTGGGCGGAGACGGGGCTGCCGGGAAAGCGGAGCGCGTTCTCGTACCACTCGGCGTACGCCGTCCAGGCGAGCGGGGCGCGTCGGCCCTCCGCCGGGAGTTCGTCCGGGGGGACGTACGGCGGGGCCCAGCCCGGCACGGAGGCGGGCGTCCAGTGCACGAAGATCCCCAGTCGGGCCCGGGACCACCACGAAGCGACCATGGCGCGAAGTATTGATCACGCACGGGGCCGTTCGTAAGGCCCGGGCGGCCGTGGAAGGACGGCCGTGAGGGACCCGGGCGCGGGACGCCGTCAGGCGCGCCCGGCCGCAGCGTGTCCGTTCTTCTGGGCGTGGATCAGGTCGCGGTACCAGGCGTAGGAGTCCTTGGGGGTGCGGCGCAGCGTCTCGTAGTCGATGTGCACCAGTCCGAAGCGCTTGCCGGCCCCCTCGATCCACTCGACGTTGTCGGTCAGCGACCAGGTGAAGTAGCCGCGGACGTCGACGCCCGCGCCGATCGCGGTGTGCAGGGCCTTCAGATGTCCTTCGAGGTAGGCGATCCGGCGGGTGTCGCGGGCGGGTTCGTCGACGGCGCAGCCGTTCTCGGTGATGTACAGCGGCGGGAGGCGGTCGCCGAAGCGGGCGTGCAGCTGCACGAGGGTTTCGCGCAGTCCGTCGGGGGCGACGGGCCAGCCGAAGTCGGTCTTCTCGTAACCCTCTATCTCCCGGATGCCGAAGGGGAGTTCGGCGGGCATCTCGAAGCCGGAGAAGGAATCGAGGGCCTGTGCGTCGGGGGCACCGACGAGGGTGGGGTTGTAGTAGTCGACGCCGTACCAGTCGAGCGGGGTGGAGATGGTCGCGAGGTCGTCCGCGACGGGGCCGGGCATCAGCGCGGCGAAGCTCTCGTCGGGGTAGCGGCCGGTGAGGATGGGGGCGGCGAAGAGTTCGGCATCGGCACATTCGACCGCGGCACGTTCATCTCGGCCTCCACAGCCGTAAGAGGGAGTGCGTATTGAGCGAAAGCGGGCAGGGCAATGATCAGGACCAGACCTTAATCGCCAGTAACGGGCTCGATCCAGTGTCGTGAGCCAGCCGTCGCGGCTGCTGCCGACGACGGGGCACGGGTGCGCGAGAAGACGAGGAGCGTTGCATGCTGTTCGAGGTATGGGCACCGGACGCGGACACGGTCGGCCTGTGGCTGGCGGGCGCGCGACGGGCGATGGCGCGCGACGCCGAGCGGGCCGGCTGGTGGACGGTGGAGGCCGAGGCATCGGACGGGGACCGTTACGGATTCGTCCTGGCCGGGGGCGGGAACGAGGACGGCGGCGCGCACGGGGAACGGAACGAGGACGGGGACGGAGACGGGGACGGGGAACGAGGCGGGGGCGGGGACCGAAGCGGTGGCGGGGGCGAGGCCGATCGGGTACGCGTACTGCCCGACCCCCGTTCGCGCCGCCAGCCCGACGGGCCGGACGGGCCGAGCGCCGTCGTCGACCACTCGGCGTACGCCTGGCGCAACGCATGGGCGGGGCGGGGGCTGCCGGGCGCCGTCCTGTACGAACTGCACATCGGTACGTTCACGCCGGAGGGCACCTTCGACGCCGCGGCGGCCCGGCTCGGCCATCTCACCGCACTGGGCGTCACCCATGTGTCGCTGATGCCGGTGTGCCCCTTCCCCGGCACCCGCGGCTGGGGGTACGACGGGGTGGCGCCCTGGGCCGTGCACGAGCCGTACGGCGGCCCGTCGGGCCTCAAGCGCTTCGTCGACACGGCGCACGGTCTGGGGCTCGCGGTGGTCCTGGACGTGGTGCACAACCACCTCGGCCCGTCGGGCAACCACCTCCCGGCCTTCGGCCCGTACTTCACCGACACCCACCGGACCCCGTGGGGCGCGGCGGTCAACCTCGACGCACCCGGCTCGGACGAGGTGCGGGCCTATCTGCTGGGCAGCGCGCTCGCCTGGCTGCGGGACTACCGGCTCGACGGGCTGCGACTGGACGCGGTCCACGCGCTGGCCGACTCCCGGGCGCTGACCTTTCTGGAGGAGCTGTCCGCGGCGGCCGACGAGCTCTCCGCCGAGCTGGGCCGCCCGCTGCCGCTGATCGCCGAGTCCGACCGCTGCGATCCGCGGACGACCACACCGCGCGAGGCCGGCGGCATCGGACTGCACGCCCAGTGGAACGACGACTTCCACCACGCCCTGCACACCGCGCTGACCGGCGAGTCCCAGGGGTACTACGCGGACTTCGCCGCCGCCCCGTTGGCCGCCGTCGCCAAGACGGTGACCAGCGGGTTCTTCCACAACGGTACGTACTCCGTCTTCCGCGGCCGGACCCACGGCCGCCCGGTCGACATCGCCCGCACCCCGGCCCACCGTTTCATCGGCTCCGCCCAGACCCACGACCAGATCGGCAACCGGGCACGGGGCGACCGGCTCACCGCCACGCTCTCCCCCGGCCTGCTGGCCTGCGCCGCCGCGCTCGTGCTGACCGGCCCCTTCACCCCGATGCTGTTCATGGGCGAGGAATGGGGCGCCCGCTCCCCCTGGCAGTACTTCACCGACCACACGGATCCGGCGCTGGCCGAGGCGGTCCGCACCGGCAGGCGACGCGAGTTCGCGTCGCACGGCTGGGCCACCGACGACGTCCCCGACCCGCAGGACCCGGCCACCCGTGACCGCTCCTGCCTGGACTGGAGCGAACCGGACCGGGAGCCGCACGCCCGCCTGCTGGCCTGGTACCGCCGACTGATCGCGCTGCGCCGCACGCTGCCCGACCTCGCCGACCCCGATCTGGCGTCGGTGCGCACCGCCTTCGACGAGCACGCGCGCTGGCTGGCCTACCGGCGGGGCGATCTGCGCATCGCCGTCAACCTCGACGGGAGGCCTGCCACGATCCCGCTGGGCGACGGACGGCGCAGGGGCGGCTTCGGCCGGGTGGTGGCGGCGTGGGAGCCCGTCGAGGCGCCGGGGAGCGACGGGCTGCTGCACCTGCCGCCGGAGTCGTGCGTGCTGCTGGCCGACGACCGGGACACGACCCGACCCGCTCCTGGTGCGAGGTCGGCTTCCTCGCTCTGAAGCGCACTTCAACTCCTGCACCCCTGCCGGGAACGAGACGGGAGGATCTCATGAAGCAGCGATTTCCCGGCCGTGGAGCCCGCACCGGGGCGGCCGGCCGGCACGTACAAGCGCGGCATGACGGCGGTCGAGCCCGGCACCCATGAGGCCCGCTCAGCGACATGCCGCACCGGTTGCGCGGGCGCGAGCCGCAAAACGACCGACACGGCCGTCGGAGCGCGCCGGGGGCACCTGCCCTCCACCACGCTGGGCGCCCGACCGCGGCGGAGGGCCTGCCCAAAACGGCCCGGCTACTCGACGATCGCCAGTTCGCGCGCCGTGTTGTTGAGGCGTCGGCCGCCGTCCTCGGTCACGGTCACGATGTCCTCGATCCGTACGCCGAACCGGCCCGGCAGATAGATGCCCGGCTCCACCGAGAAGCACATCCCGGGCACCAGCGGCCGTTCCTCGCCCTCGATCATGTACGGCGGCTCGTGGGTGGTGACGCCGATGCCGTGGCCGGTGCGGTGGATGAAGCGCTCGCCGTAGCCGAACTCGGTGATGACGGCGCGGGCCGCCCGGTCGACCTCCTGGCAGGCGGCCCCGGGCCGGACCGCGGCGCAGCCCGCCTCCTGCGCCTGCCGCACGATGTCGTGGACCCGCTGCTCCTCGGCGGTGGGTTCGCCGACATGAACCGTGCGGGAGGTGTCGGAGCCGTAACCGTGCTTCAGACCACCGAAGTCGAGCACCACCATGTCGCCCTGCTCGATGGTGCGGTCGCCCGCCTCGTGGTGCGGGTTGGCGCCGTTCGGGCCGGAGCCGACGACGGTGAAGTCGACCTGGGAGTGCCCGAACCGCTTGAGCAGGTCGGACAGTTCGGCGGCGATGTCGGTCTCCTTGCGCCCCGAGAACCGCACCTTGAGGATCTCCTCGTACGTGGCGTCGGCGGCGGCCCCGGCGGCCGCGAGACGCTCCAGTTCGGGGGCGTCCTTGACCGCGCGGAGCATCGGCAGGGCCTCGGTGAGGGAGACGTACGAGGTGTCCGGGAGCGCGTGCCGCAGTCCGAGCAGATGCATGGCCCAGGCGTTGTCGCTGATCCCGTACCGCCCCTGGTCCGACAGGAGCGGGGCGGCGACGGCGTACGGGTCCTTGCCGTCGGTCCAGTCCCGCAGGGTGAGGGCCGGTCCGCCGACGGCCTCCGCCGCATCGGGGGCCTCCAGGGTCGGGACGACGAGGACGGGGTCCTGACCGGGCGTGAGGACGAGGAGCGTGAGGCGTTCGGTGCTCACGGGCTGGTAGCCGGTGAGGTGGACGAGGTCGGGGCCGGGGGCGACCAGCACCCCCGCGAGCCCCGCCTCGGCGGCGGCGTCGGCCGCGCGCGCCATCCGTGCCCGGTAGTCGTCGGCGGTGAAGGGCACGGGCTGGTTCGGGCTGGGCATACGGGCCTCCTGAGCGCGGGACGTCAAGACGAGACATGACACGGCGTACGGCATCCTGCCCGTACCCACCGGGTCGACGCGAGCGGCACCCCGCAGGAACGCGCGGAGCGGTACCCCTGCGGCGAGGTGCGCGCGTCGCGCACGGCATGCGCATACGGGGCGCGCGGCGGCCGAGTTCGGTGCGGCCCGCCGGGCTTGACGGACGGGACGGGGCCGGGCCGTGCACCGCAGCCTCCGGGAGACCGAACGGTGATTAGGCTAGGCTTACCTATGCTGATTGTGCGGGAGGGCGGCCCCGACCGCCGGTTCCGGCCCGGACAGCCCCGAGGAAAGGCATGACCGGCATGACAGACGCCACCACGACGACGGTCCCGCCCCGCACACCGCCCGCCACGGGCCCCGCGGCGGGCGGCATGGACCTGATGATCGAGGCGCTCACCGCCGGGTACCCCGGCCACACCGTCGTGAACGGGGTCGACCTGTCCGTGCCCGCCGGCAAGGTCGTCGCGATCGTCGGCCCCAACGGCTGCGGCAAGTCCACCCTGCTGCGGTCGATCGCCCGCCTCCACCGCCCGGAGTCGGGCACCGTCCGGGCGGGCGACTTTGACGTCTGGCAGCTGAGCCAGCGCGCCGCCGCACACCGCATCGCCCTGCTGCCGCAGTCCCCGCAGGCTCCGGAGGCGGTGACCGTCGCCGGTCTCGTCCGGTACGGACGCCACCCCCACCAGGGCCTGTTCCGGCAGTGGTCCCGCGAGGACGAACGAGCCGTGCGCGAGGCCCTGTCCGCCACCGGCACCACCGGGCTGGCCGACCGCCGCATCGACCAGCTGTCCGGCGGCCAGCGCCAGCGCTGCTGGCTCGCGATGGTGCTCGCCCAGCAGACGCCGATCGTGCTGCTCGACGAGCCGACCAGCGCACTCGACCTGGGGCACGCGGTCGAGGTCCTCGAACTGGTCAGGGAGGTGGCGGCGGCCGGCCGCACGGTCGTGATGGTGCTGCACGACCTGGCGGGCGCCGCCCGGTACGCGGACATCCTGGTGGCCATGAACGGGGGCCGGATCGTCGCCCGGGGCGCGGCCCGTGACGTGGTGGACGCCGCCCTCGTCCGGGAGCTGTACGGGGTCGAGGCGGACATCATGGACGCGCCCGGCGACGGCGCCCCCGTCGTGGTGCCCACGGCACGCGCGACCCGCGAACGGCGGACCGCGCCCGCCGGCCGGTAGCGGGCGCCCACACAGCCCCGTGCGGCGCGGTCCGGTCCCGGACCGCGGTCAGCGCGCGCCCTTGCCCTCCAGGTACGCCAGCACCGCGAGCACCCGCCGGTGCACCGTGCCGTCGTCCGGTTCCAGACCGAGCTTGAGGAAGATCGACCCGATGTGCTTGCTCACGGCGCGCTCGGTCACCACCAGTTCGTCGGCGATGGTGCCGTTCGCCTTGCCCTGTGCCATGAGTTCCAGCACCTGGCGCTCGCGCGGGGTGAGGTTCTGCAGGGGTTCGGCCGACGACTTGCGGGTCAGCAGCTGCGTCACCACCTCGGGATCCAGCGCCGTGCCCCCGCCCGCGACCCGTTCGAGCGCCTGGAGGAACTGGTCGACGCGGCCCACCCGGTCCTTCAGCAGGTAGCCGATGCCCTGGGCGCCCCGGGCGAGCAGTTCGGCGGCGTACGTCTCCTCGACGTACTGCGACAGGACCAGGATCGGCAGGTCGGGCAGCCGGTCGCGGGCGGCGAGCGCGGCACGCAGGCCCTCGTCCCGGAAGGTGGGCGGGAGCCTCACGTCGAGCACGGCGGCGTCCGGGCGGTGCTCCAGCAGGGCGGGCAGCACCTCGGGCCCGGCCGCCGCGGCCGCCACCACCTCGTGGCCCGAGCTGGTGAGCAGCAGGATCAGGCCCTCCCGCAGCAGCGCGTTGTCCTCCGCGATCACGATCCGCACGGCAGCTCCACTTCGATCTCCGTAGGCCCCCCGGTGGGGCTGCTGATGCGGGTGGTGCCGTCGAGGGCGGCGATCCGCCGTCTGATGCCGACCAGCCCGCTGCCGGCGCCTTCGTCCGCGCCGCCACGACCATCGTCGCCGACGACCACGCGCAGGATGCCGGGGGGCCGGTCGATCCGCACGGTCGCGGCCGTGGCGCCGCTGTGCTTTCCGATGTTGGTGAAAGCCTCGGCGACCACGAAGTACGCGGCTGCCTCGATCGCGGCCGGAAGCCGTCGTCCGTCGTCCACACCGTCCACGTCCGTGCTGACGGGCACGCCGACGTCGGCGGCCAACGCCCGTACCGCGCCCGCGAGTCCGCGGTCCGTCAGGACCGGCGGGTGGATGCCGCGCACCACGTGCCGCAGCTCCGCCAGCGCCTCCTCCGCCCCGTCCTGGGCCTCGTCGAGGCGCCGGCGCGCGGCGTCCGGGTCGCGGTCGAGGAGCTGTTTGGCGAGGCCGATGCGCATCGACAGGGCGACGATCCTGGCCTGGGCTCCGTCGTGCAGGTCCCGTTCGATGCGGCGCAGTTCGGCGCCGTGCGCCTCGACCGCCCCGGCCCGGCTCTCGGTCAGCTGATCGATCCGGCCGGCGAGGGCGGCGGACGGCGAGGGTGTGAGCAGGGACCGGGTCCAGCTCGCCGCCAGGTCGGCGAGGACACCGTGCCAGCGCAGGGCCCAACCATGCCGCACCGGAGGCGGCGTGCCGTACTCGTCGGCCCTCCGCCGGTCCAGCAGGTGCTGGACCGGCAGCACGACCCCGTCGACGAAGAGCCCGACCGGCCACAGCACCATCGCGAGACATCCGAGGCCGTTCCCCGCGAGCGCGTGGAACGGCATCCAGCGCGCCCCCCGCCAGACCATCGGATCGGTGAGGACACGGCGCACCCGTTCGGAGAGTTCACCGCCGTCCGGGGCGGGCCGGGGCGCCGGGGCGTGGGGGACGCCGAGCCGTTCGGCCGCCCTGCGGCGCTCGAACTCCACCAGCAGCCGCAGCGGCTTCACGGCCTCGGGCAGGGCGGGCAACCCGATGAGCACCGCCGCGAACAGCAGGACGGCCACCACCAGGAAGGTGCCCACGTAGCAGACCATGGCCGTCCCCATGCCGATGAGCAGGTGGCGCGAGGCGTCCCAGGAGCGCCGGACGGCGATCGTCAGTGGGGTGGGGGTGGTGCTCATGCCGCACCACGTTACGGGGCGTTACCCGTCGCCGGAGTGGTGGTCTCCCCCCGGCCCCCGGTGTACCTGGCTGAACCCCGGTCCGGGTGTGCGCGCCCTCGCTCCTCGATCCCGGCGCACCTAGCGTTTACGCAGGTCAGCCAAGGAATGGGAGAGGAACGGTGGGTTCGAGGGTGGACACGGTCACAACGGTCACGGGGGTGCGGGCGACCGCGCTCGCCCTGGAGTCGGTGACCCGGCGCCATGGGCCGCGGGGCGGCCGGGGGACGCTCGCGCTCGACGCGGTGAGCTGCGCGGTCCCGGCCGGGAGCTTCACCGCGGTGGTGGGGCCCTCGGGGTCGGGGAAGAGCACGTTCCTGCAGTGCGCGGCGGGCCTGGACCGCCCGAGCTCGGGGACGGTACGGGTCGGGGGGACCGATCTCGGCTCGTTGTCCGAGGCCGCGCTGACCCGGCTGCGCCGGGACCGGATCGGGTTCGTGTTCCAGTCGCACGCCCTGAACCTGGTGCCCTCGCTGACCATCGAGGAGAACGTGGTGCTGCCGCTGGTGCTGGCGGGCGCCGGTCCGACGGACGAGCGGGTGCTCGCCCGCGGCCGTGATCTGCTGGCCCGGGTCGGCCTGGCGGGCCGGGGCGGGCAGGTCCCCGCGACGCTCTCGGGCGGTCAGCAGCAGCGGGTCGCGGTGGCACGGGCGCTGGTGACCGCACCCGAGGTGATCTTCGCGGACGAGCCGACGGCCTCCTTGGACCCGGAGTCGGCGGGCCTGGTGCTCGGGCTGCTGCGGGACGCGGTCCGGGCCGACGGCCGCACGGTCGTCATGGTCACCCATGAGCCGGCGGCGGCGAGCTGGGCGGACACCGTACTGACGATGGACGGCGGCCGGCTGCGATGAGCACGTACACCCGCACGGAGGCGGACACGGGTACGGGCGTCACGCCCCGCGGGCCCGGCCCGGACGTGCGTTTTGGGGTGCGGCGGGCTTCGGCCTTTCTCGCCCGGCGCTCGCTGAGGGCCCATCGGCGGGCCTGGGCCGCGGTGTTCGCCGCGACGGCGGCCGCGGTCGCGCTGATCGGTTCGTTCGCCCTCGTCCTCGGTTCGCTGCTGCTGGCCGCGCCCCCGGTGGCACGGTACGCCGGGGCGGACGCGGTGGTGGTCGGGGACCAACGGGTCACCTACACGGCGAAACCGTGGGGCAGCGAGCCGAAGACCGCCGAGGCCCATCTGCCGGAACGCGTCAGGCTCGACCGCTCGGCGGTGGCACGGGCGGCCGGTGCCGAGAGGGTCGCGAAGGCCGTCGCGGACGACTCGGTCCCGGTGACCGTGGGCGGCGCCCCCGGCGACGGTACCGGACGGGGCGCGGCCGGGGCCGTCGGCCGGTCCTGGCAGGCCGCGGTCCTCACCCCGTACCGGCTGACCGGCGGTCACGCGCCGGGCGCCCCGGGCGAGGTGGTCGTCGACGACGCCCTCGCCGCCGCGGCCGCCCTCCGCCCCGGCAGCCGGATCACCGTGCGGGCCGACGGGACACCCCGGCCCTACACCGTCAGCGGTGTCGCCGCGTCCGCGCACCGGGGTGACGGCCCCGCGGTGTTCTTCACCGAGCGCCGGCTGACGGACCTGGCCGGACACCCCGGCACCGTCGACGCCATCGGCGTCGTCGCCGAACGGGGGGTGACGGCCGGCGAGCTGCGGGCCTCGCTGGAGGCCGCGTTGCCCGACCGGGCCCGCGGCGACCGCGCGGTCGTGGTCCTCACCGGTGCGGAGCGCGGGCGGGCCGAACACGTCGACGCTCTCGGCACCCGGGGCGAGCTGCTTGAGCTGCTCGCCTCCGTCGCCGGAACGGTCCTGATGGTGGCGCTGCTGGTGATCGCCACCACGATCTCCCAGGCGGTCCACCAGCGGTCCGGCGAACTGGCTCTGCTGCGGGCGGTCGGGGCGACACCGCGCCAGCTCAGGTCGGCCGTCGGGCGCGAGGTGGGCCGGGTGGCCGGTGCGGCGGCGGTGCTCGGCGCGATCGGGACCGTGCCGCTGGGGCTGTACCTGCGGTCGTTGCTGGCCACGGAGCCGTTGCCGCTGCCCGTGCCGCTGTGGCTGCCGCCGGTGGCGGGCGCCGTGGCCGCGGTGCTCGTCGTCCTCCCGGCCCGTCCGGTGTCGTTGCTCGCGGCCCGGTCCGTCACCGGACTGCGGCCCGCGGCGGCCCTGGGCGCCGCGGGTGCGCCCGAGTCGAGCGAACCGGGCCGGGTGCGCACGGTCGCCGGGGTGGTGCTGGCCGTCGCGGGGATCGGATCGGCCGGTGCGGCGACCGCGCAGGGCGGGCAGGCCGCCGCGGTGGCCGCGTCGGGCGCGGCGACCTCGCTGATCATCGCGGTGGCGCTGCTCGGACCGCGGATCGCCCGGGTGGCGCTGCGGGTGCTGGGGGCGCCGGTGCGGGTGGTGGGCGGGGTCTCCGGCTTCCTTGCCGCCCGGTCCGCCGCCGCGCACCACCGGCGGCTGGGTGCGGCGATCACCCCGATCGTGCTGCTCGTCGCGTTCGTCTGCGTGCAGTTGTCGGCGGCCTCGACGCTGGAGCGGGCCGCCGGCCGGCAGGCCGCCGCCGCGCTGCGGGCCGACCTCGTGGTGACGGGCCCGGCGGGTCTTCCGGCCGACGCCGCCCGTGCGGTGCGGGAGGTTCCCGGGGTGGTGGCGGCGACGGGGGTGCTGCGCTCCGCGGTCGTGCTGGCCCACCGCGAGCTGGGCGAACCGCGCCTGGAGCGGTTGCCCGTGCTGGGCGTGACGGCGGATCGGCTGACCGGTGCGCTCGATCCGCACGTCACGGCCGGTGATCTCGCGGACCTCGTCGGCCGGGGCACTATCGCGGTCGGCGAGGACCGGGCGGCCGACCTGGACGCGGGCATCGGCGACACGGTGGAGCTCCGCCTCGGCGACGGCACGCGGGTCGCGCCCCGCGTGGTCGCGGTCTACGAACGGTCCCTGGGGCTCGGCGAGTTCATGCTGCCGCGCGAGGCGCTGGCCGCGCACACCACGGCGCCGCTCGACCGGAGCGTCCTGGTGCGCACGGACGGCTCGCCCGCCTCGGCCGACGCGGTGCGGCGTGCGCTCGCCCCGTACCCGGGTGCCCGGGTCCGTGCCGCGACGCCGGACGACGTACGGATCGACCCGCCGGCATCGGAGCAGGACGACGCCCTGGTGATCATCGGGGTCGGGGTGATCGGCGGCTTCGCCCTGCTGGCGGTGGTCGGCACACTGTCCCTGATCTCGGTGGGCCGCACCCCGGAATTCCGCCTGCTGCACCTGGTCGGCGCGGGCCGCCGTCAGGTGCGGCGGATGCTGGTCCTGGAGACGGCGCTGGTGGCGGTGGCCGGTCTGGTGATCGGCACCCTGGTCGCGGCGGTGCCGCTGGCGGCGTTCGCGCTGTCGACGACCGGCTCGTTGCCGTATCTGTCCCCGGCCCGGTACGGGGTGCTGGCGCTGGCCGTCGTGGTGGCGGCCGGACTCGGCACGATCCGCCCGGGCGCGTCGGGGGGACGCGGCGTCCTCGGGGGCCGGTCCGGCTGACTCCGTGCGGCTGCCCGGTCCCGAACGGCGCACGTTCGGGACCGGGCAGCCGGTCACTCGTTGCCCCGAACCGGTCGGACGACGCTGCCGGTCCAGTGCCACGCACCTGCTGAACCCGGTCGCCGATGTCGTCAAGGCGCGTCTCCACGGCGCCGCCGCGGGTCGCGTCGGAACCCAGGCAGCCTGCCTGCCACGACGCACTGTGCACGGCGACGAGTTCGACATCGCCGTCCTTCTCGCGCAGCGTGGGACCACCCGCATCGCCCTTGCTGATGCTCCCGCCGTCCCGCTCGATGCCCACGGTGGTGGCACCGACCTCCGTCACCGGTCTTCGCCGGAACAAGCGCCTCGTACAATGCCAGGGCCTACGGGCCAGTAACGGGTCATAGCACGTAGCCAGTAACGGGCAGGGGCGGTGAGGGACCACCTCAACGCCCCGTCTGCCAGTGAGGAACGAAAGATGGCGTTGCAGAATTCGCCGCTGTGGTGGCTCTTCTCGGCGATCTGCGTGGCGGTCTGGTTCGGCGTCATGCTTCCCGCCATGCCCACCAGGAATCACAAGATATTCGTCTCGCTCGGCCCGCCGGCGATCTTCGCGGCGGTCGCGGCGTACTGCGCCGAGTCCGGTGACGCCTTCACGGAGATACTCCCCGTGTACTGCGGACTGGTCCTCGCCGTTCCGGTCGGGATTCTGGGGCATCGCAAGGCGCTGCGCACCATACTGAGTGATCCCGACATTCCCTACGAAGAGGCATCCGGCCCCTGGACGCTGCAGGCGTCCGTCGCGCTGGCGGTGTTCTTCGGGCTCTCCCTCTTCTACGTGACCCGTTGATACTCCCGGGCCGACGCCCGGCCCGGCGGGACAGGACGGATTCCGGGACGCGCCCCGGCCGTTCACGTCACGGCGACGCGGACAGCGAAAGGGCGGCCTCGCGCCGCGCCGCCGCGGCCAGGGCGGCGAGCACCGGCGCGATCAGCGGGTGGCCCTCCGCCCCGTGCCGTACCGCGGCGAAGACCCGGCGGGTCGGCGCGCTGCCCCGTACGGGCCGTACCACCACGCGCGTCAGCTCCATGCCGCGCAGCGCCGAGCGGGGCACCAGCGCCACCCCGGCGCCCGCGCCGACCAGTGCGACGACGGCGCGAAAATCGTCGGAGGAGTGCTCCATCCTCGGCTGGAACCCGGCGAACTCGCAGGAAAGGACCACCACGTCGTGGCACGGGTTGCCGGGGTACGGGCCGACCCACCGGTCCTTCTCCAGGTCGGCGATCGCCACCCGGTCCTCCCCGGCCAGCGGGTGCGCCACCGGCAGCACCGCGTCGAACGGCTCCGAGTACAGCGGGACCCGGGTCAGCCGCCGGTCGTCCTCGCCCGGCGCGCCCCGGTACTCGACGGCGACCGCCACGTCCACCTGCCGGTCCAGCACCATCGGCACGCTCGCGTCGCCCTCGGCATCCTGGGCGCGGACCCGGATGCCGGGCGCGGTGCCGGCGAGTTCGGCGATCGCGGGGGCGAGGACCAGGCCGATGCCGGTGGCGAACGCGGCGACGGTGACCGTTCCGGCGTCCCCGGCGCCGTAGGCGGCAAGCTCCGCCTCGGCCCGTTCCAGCTGGGCCAGCACCGCGTTGGTGTGGGTCAGCAGGATCTCCCCGGCGGCCGTGAGCCGGGCACCGCGCGCGCCGCGTTCGACGAGCCGATGGCCGGTCTCCTGTTCCAGTGCGGCGAGTTGCTGGGAGACCGCGGAGGGGGTGAGGTACAGCGCGGCGGCGGCTGCGGTCACCGTGCGGTGGTCCGCCACCGCACGGAGGATACGCAGCCGCCGTGCATCGATCATGTGACCCATTGTCCCAGGTCACGAAGGTACTCCCGACACACCGGGAGAGCGGGGGCTATTCCCCCAGTGCGGCGCGGGCGTCGACGAAGGCGTCCACGGCCCGGTTCACGTCCTCGGTGGAGTGGGCGGCGGAGAGCTGGACCCGGATGCGGGCCGCGCCCTGCGGGACGACCGGGTACGAGAACCCGATCACGTACACCCCGCGCTCCAGGAGCAGTTCCGCCATCCGGCCCGCCTTCGCCGCGTCCCCGATCATGACGGGAGCGATGGCGTGGTCGCCGGGCAGGACGTCGAAGCCCTCCTCGGTCATCCGGGTACGGAAGAGCTTGGTGTTGGCGGTGAGCCGTCCACGCAGGTCGTCGGCGCCCTCCAGCAGGTCGAGGACCTTGAGCGAGGCCGCCGCGATGACCGGGGCGAGGGAGTTGGAGAAGAGGTACGGGCGCGAGCGCTGGCGCAGCAGGGCGACGATCTCGGCGCGGGCCGCGACGTAGCCGCCGGACGCGCCGCCGAGGGCCTTGCCGAGGGTGCCGGTGATGATGTCGACGCGGTCCATCACGTCGTGCAGCTCGGGGGTGCCCCGGCCGCCGGGGCCGACGAAACCGACGGCGTGCGAGTCGTCGACCATGACCATGGCGTCGTGGCGCTCGGCCAGGTCGCAGATCTCGCGCAGCGGGGCGACGTACCCGTCCATGGAGAAGACGCCGTCGGTGACGACGAGGCGGCGGCGGGCCCCGGACGCCTCCTTGAGCTGGGTCTCCAGGTCGGCCATGTCTCGGTTGGCGTAGCGGAAGCGCCGGGCCTTGGACAGCCGGATGCCGTCGATGATGGAGGCGTGGTTGAGGGCGTCGGAGATGACCGCGTCCTCCGGGCCGAGGAGGGTCTCGAAGACACCGCCGTTGGCGTCGAAGCAGGAGGAGTAGAGGATCGTGTCCTCCTGGCCGAGGAACGTCGAGAGCCGTCGCTCCAGCTCCTTGTGGACCTCCTGGGTGCCGCAGATGAAGCGGACCGAGGCCATGCCGTAGCCCCAGCGGTCCAGGGCCTCGTGGGCGGCGGCGACGACGTCGGGGTGGTCGGCGAGGCCGAGGTAGTTGTTGGCACAGAAGTTGAGCACCTCGCCGGGGCGGCCGCCCCCGGTGACGGCGACGCTCGCGGACTGCGGGGTGCCGATCACGCGCTCGGGCTTGTGCAGTCCGGCGGCCTGGATCTCGTCGAGGGTGGTGCGCAGGTCGTCGCGTACGGAGTCGAACATGAGGGGTGTCTCCCAGCTGGTCGCGAGGGTTCGCCGTGTACGGGCGTGGGGTGTTGAGCGTCGGGTGTCGGACGGTCGGGCGCGGCTTCGGGCGGGCGGGCCCTGAATCTCAGCGGCCGGCCCCCGGGTTTCGGCTGTCGGTCCCCGGGGTCCGGCGGGCGGGCCCTGAGCTTCGGCGGGCGGTCGGTGGCTTCGAGGACGGCGGTGGCGGGTCAGGAGGTCCAGTCGAGGATGACCTTGCCGCCACGGCCGCTCGCCGCGTCGTCGAAGGCCGCCTCGAAGTCCCGGTACCCGTACCGGCCGGTGATCACGGGGGCGAGGTCGAGGCCGCCCTCCAGCAGCACGGACATGGCGTACCAGGTCTCGAACATCTCACGGCCGTAGATCCCCTTGATGGTGATCATGGACGTGACGACGTGGGCCCAGTCGACGGGGAACTCCTCGGACGGCAGTCCGAGCACGGCGATCCGGCCGCCGTGCGTCATGTTCGCGATCATGTCGCGCATCGCCTCGGGCCGCCCGGACATCTCCAGACCGATGTCGAAGCCCTCGCGCAGGCCGAGCCGTCGCTGCCCGTCGGCGATGGTCTCCTCGGCGACGTTCAGGGCGAGGCTGACGCCGACCTTCCGCGCCAGCTCCAGACGGGCCTCGCTGACGTCGGTGATGACGACGTTGCGGGCGCCCGCGTGCCTGGCGACGGCGGCGGCCATGATGCCGATGGGCCCGGCGCCGGTGATCAGCACGTCCTCCCCGACCAGCGGGAACGACAGCGCGGTGTGCACGGCGTTGCCGAACGGGTCGAAGATCGCGGCCACGTCCAGGTCCACGGGGACCCGGTGCACCCAGACGTTGGACGCGGGCAGGGCGACGTACTCCGCGAACGCCCCGTCCCGTCCCACGCCGAGCCCGACGGTGGAGCGACACAGGTGACGCCGTCCGGCCAGGCAGTTGCGGCACTTCCCGCACACCAGGTGGCCCTCGCCGCTGACCAGGTCACCGATCTTGATGTCGGCGACGTCGGCGCCGGTCTCCGCGACCTCGCCGACGAACTCGTGCCCGAGGACGAGCGGCGTGCTGACGGCCTGCTGGGCCCAGCCGTCGTAGTTCCGGATGTGCAGGTCGGTGCCGCAGATGCCGGTGCGGAGCACCTTGATCAGTACGTCCGAGGGACCGATCTCCGGCTCCGGCACGTCCATCAGCCAGAGTCCGGGCTCGGCCTTCTGCTTCACGAGTGCCTTCACGGCGGTGGCTCCCTGCGCTGTACGACGTCGAGTGCCCCGGACCGGCGCATTCGTGGGGGAATCCGCGGGCCCGGGGACGAAGATGAGGGACGGCATGGCAGCGCGTCGGTCGGCTGCCGCGCACCATCCTGCGCCGTCCCGGGCAAAATCTGCCGCACCCCGCGCCCGGGGTCCATCGAGGATTTCTTAAGCGCGCCCGCAGTTCCGCTTCATGCCCGCGCCCCGCGGTCGGGAACGGAGCCGTCCGCTCCCCGGCGGCCGGGTGCGCCCGGCGGTCCCCTGCCCCGGCCCGTGCGCCTCGTACGCCTCACACGTCTTCGTACGGCCCCAGAAAGCGCGCCTGCCCGCCCTCGATCCGGTAGAGGAACATCCCCGTCTCGTACTCCACCTCACGGTTGGGCCGGAAGGACAGCGTCCGGGTGATGCCCGGATGGCGGGTGAGGAACAGCCGCTGCACGACGCCGCCGCGTTCCGCGTCCTCCGCGCTCGTGGACCGGACCGCCCGGGCGATCAGCCCCACCGCGTCGTACGCCTCGGCGGCCCAGCGGGCCGGGGCGGTCCCGAACCGTCTCCGGTACGCGGCGGTGAACGCCTTCGCGGTGGGGAGCCCGGGCGGGTCGGTGTACGCCTCCGCGAACACCCACCCCTCGGCCGCCCTCCCCGCGTCCCGGCGGAAGGCGGGCGCCAGGACCGGTCCGACGGACATGCCGGTCCCGGTGAATCCGGCGTCGGCCAGGGCGAGGGCGCAGCGGGCACCCCGAACGGGTGACGACCCGGCGTAGACGACGGCGTCCGCTCCCGCCGCGACCGCCGCGCGGGCGGCCGGGGCGAAGGAGGCGGAGTCCGCCGCGACCGGGCGCACGGTCACCTCGGTCTCCCGGAACCGGGTGTCCCGGAAGTGGTTCGCGATCGACCAGCCGGCCTGTGGGTCGGCGCGGTCCTCGACGACGACCAGCCGTTTCATCGAGCGGACGGTCACGTAGCGGGTCAGGGCGTTCGGCAGGACGGAGTCGAAGTGCCGTGTCACGCACAGGGTCTTGGTGACCGACGATTCCGCGGTGGTGGACCCTGCCGCGACGACGACCTGGGCGAGGCGTGCCTTCTCGTAGCGGCTGATGACGGCGTTCTCGGCGATGTTCCCGGTGGGGCCGATGACCGCGAGCACCTTCGGATCGGCTGCCAGCCGGTCGGCCACGCGAAGGGCGCGGGTCGCGTCCCCGCCGTCGTCCTCGGTGCGCAGGGAGAGCCGGAAACCGGCGGCGGCGCGGGAGTTGTGGTCGGCGACGGCGATCCGGACGCCGCGCTCGTGCGCCACGCCGACCGCTCTGCCCGGGCCGGTCAGGTCCGCGTGCAGACCGACCGTGTACGTGGGAAGTGTGCGGGTGGTGGTTTCCTCGTCCCGTTGTCGGCCCATCATCCGGACCGCGGTTCCACCGCCCGCCAGGAGGAGGGCGGCAGCGGCCGCGGCGGTGAGGACGCGTCGCCGCGCCGGGCGCGGCGGCCCCGGATCGGTGTCCGTCACGACCGTGGGCGGTTCGGGGGTGGGAAGGGCGAGGGCGGCGGTGGCGCGTTCGGCGATCAGGGCGGACAGCCCGGCCGGCGCCCAGGAACGCGCGGCCGTGTGCGCGTCATCGGCGGCTCGGGTGGGACCAGCGGTACCCGTAGGAACGGTGTGGTCCGTGGCGGCGGTGAGCTGCTGCTCCACCTGGCGTGCCGTCGGCCGGTCCGCCGGGTTCTTGGCCAGACAGCTCGCGACGAGGGGCAGCAGTCCGGGCGGCAGACCGTTCAGGTCCGGTTCCTCGTGCACCGTGCGAAACAGCATCGCCGCGGCGTTGCCCTGCCCGAACGGCCGCCGCCCGGTCGCCGCGTACACGAGGACGCAGCCCAGCGAGAAGAGGTCGCAGGCCGGGCCGAGCGGCCCCGCCGAAGCCTGTTCGGGGGCGAGGTAGCCGGGCGTGCCGATGACGGCGTCGGTCGCGGTGAGAGCGGTGGCGCCCTCATGGCGTGCGATACCGAAGTCGATGAGCCGGGGGCCGTCCAGCGCGAGGAGCACATTGCCGGGCTTGACGTCGCGGTGGACGAGCCCGGCGTCGTGCACGGCGGCGAGTGCGCCGGCGAGTCGGGCGCCGAGCAGGCGGACGGTCGTCTCGGGCAGCGGGCCCTCGGTGGCGACGGCCTCGGCCAGCGAGGGGCCCGGCACGAACGCGGTGGCCAGCCAGGGCTCACGGGCCTCGGGGTCCGCTCCGGTCACCGGCACCACCCACGGTCCGGTGACCCTCCGGGCGGCCTCGGTCTCGCGCCGGAACCTGGTGCGGAAGCCGGGGTCGGCGGCGTGTTCGGCGCGGATCACCTTCACGGCGGCGAGTGCTCCGCCGGGCGAACGGGCCAGATAGACCACCCCCATGCCACCCGCGCCGAGCCGTGCCAGGGTGCAGTGCTCGCCGATGGTGCGGGGGTCGTCTTGGGTGAGGGGCCGCATATCGGCTCAGGCCTCGGTCCTCGGCGCCCGGCCGAGATAGTGGTAGCCGCCGTTCCGCACCGTGTAGAGGTAGGCGTCCGAGCTCTTGAGGCGGTGGTCCTCGTCGAAGGCGTAGGTCCGCGACACTCCTTCGTACGTGGACGCGGCGATCTTCTCCACGAGTGCGGCCCGCGTGGGGCGCCGGGCCTCCCCGGCGCGGGGGGTGGGACCGGCGGTGGCAGTGGTGGCCGTGGCGGTGGGGGCGAGGAGAGCGGTGAGCGCGGCGATCACGAGCCCGGCCGCGTCGTACGCCTCGGCGGCCCAGCGGGCCGGGGCGGACCCGAACCGTCTCCGGTGCATGGCGGCGAACTTCTTGGCCTCGGGTGCCGTCGCGGCGATGCAGGGGGCGGTGAACTCCCAGGATTCGGCGGCGTCCCCGCCGTCCTTCAGGAACGCGGCGTTCATGGCCGTGTGCATGGCCATCCGCGGCCCCTTGAAGGACGTGGCGGCGAGGGCGCGGGCCATGCGGGCGGCTCCGGCCGCGTCACCCGCGTAGAAGAAGGCGTCACTGGCGTGCGCGAGCATGTCCGCGACGACCGACGCGAAGTCCCGTGTTCCGGCCGGCACCACTCTCGGATACGCCGTCCCGGTGGTGAGCACACCGGCGTTCATCTGGGTGGCGTAGCCCACCTGGTAGGCGGCCTGGCCACCGGTCCGGTCGAGCAGCACCCCGAGCCGTTCGACATCGGGCCTGAGCAGCAGCCGCCTGATGATCGGCACGGACAGCACGGCGTCGAACGGGGCGGCCTGGAAGAAGGACTTCTGGTTCCTGGCGGTGTAGGCGAGCAGCAGCGACGAAACGGTGATGACGGGCAGCATCGCCTCGTCGTACGCGCCGAGCACGGCGTCGGTGGCGGGGTCGCCGGTCGGGCCGATGACGGCGAGCACGTCGCGGTCGCGGGCGAACCGCTCGGCGACCCGCACGGCCCGGCTCACCTCCCCCCGGTCGTCGAGCGCCTTCACCCGAAGCGTGAACGGTTCGTTCCCATGGGAGTTGAACCGTTCCACGGCAAGGCGCACGCCTCGCTCCTGCGCCCGTCCGTCGGCGCTCCTGGGGCCGGACAGATCCGCCTGTACGCCGATGGTCCAGGTCGGTCCGCCCGTGCCGGCCGCACCGGAATCGTGCGAACCGCCGCCCAGCCACTCCCGGACGGCGAACGCGCCGCCGCCCGCCGCGACGACGGCTCCGGCGCCCGCCAGCAGGAGGAGGCCCCGTCGCCCCGGCGCGGGCGCGGCGGCGGCCGTCGTGGGTTCGTCGGCCACCGTGGCGTCGATGTCGGGCAGGGCGAGCATCGCGGTGGACCGGACGGCGATCAGCCGTACGACGTCCTCGGGCAGCCAGTCGATGGAGCCGTCGGGCGCGTCCTCGACGATCAGTTCGTCGAGCCGGGCGGCATCGGGCCTCGCTGCGGGCTCCTTGGCCAGCAACTCGCCCAGCAGGGAACGCAGTTCCGGGTCGTCCATCCCGTCGAGGTCGGGTTCGTCGTGGACGGTGCGGTAGAGCAGGGCCTCGACGGCGCCGCTGCCGAACGGGGGCCGCCCGGTCGCCGCGTACGCCAGGAGGCATCCCAGCGAGAACACGTCGCTCGCGGGTCCGGCGGCCGTGCCGCTCCTGGTGGCCTGCTCCGGCGAGAGGAAGCCGGGGGTGCCCACCACGAGGTCCGTCGCGGTCAGCGCCGTGGCGTCGACGGCACGCGCGATGCCGAAGTCGATCAGGCGCGGTCCGTCGGTCGTCAGCAGGACGTTGCCCGGTTTGACGTCGCGGTGGACGAGTCCGGCCGCGTGCACGGAGGCCAGCGCGCGGGAGAGCAGCCGTCCGAGCACCCGGACGCTCCGCGCGGGCAGCGGTCCGCACCGGGCCACCGCCTCCGACAGTGCGGGGCCCGCCACGAACTCCGTGGCCAGCCAGGGGCGTTCACCCCCGGTGTCGGCATCCGTGACCGCCACCACCCAGGGGCTGTCCACCCGGCGGGCGGCCTCCACCTCGCGGCGGAAGCGGGCCCGGAAGTCGCCGTCCTCGGCGTACTCGGGCAGGATCACCTTGATCGCGGCGAGCGCCCCGGAGTCCGCGCGGCCGAGGTAGACCACCCCCATCCCGCCCGCGCCCAGTCGCCCCAGCAGCCGGTGCCCGCCGATCCGTGACGGATCCGAGGCCCTCAACGCGTCCATCAGCCGTCCGCCCTCCTCAACTCTGCTTCTTCACGGCGGACTCGAGCCGGAGCCCCATGGCGACCAGGGCCGGGGACACGAAGCCCTCGATGTCGTTCGCGGACCACCCCTTGGCCCCCTTGCCCGTCACGGCCACGGTGAATTGCAGAATCTGCGCCTGGGCCCACAGATACGGATAGGGACCGCCGAGCGCGGCGCTCCGGTACTCGCCGATCTCCATCAGCGCGTCCTCGGAGGTGGTCTGGGTGGCCTCCCCCCTCGCCAACGGGCCCGCGACCATGGAGCCGATCTGTTCGCCCTGCCGCAGCTGCTGCGTGGGGCAACGCATCGTCTCCTCGACCGACTCGGCCATCTCCCACCGCGCGTCCTCCCGTGTCCGGTGCACGGTCACGACCGCCGCCAGCCGCAGCGGCCCCCGCCCCCGGGCCGCGGGCACCTCGAAGGAGCGGGTGAGGGTGGCGAGGACGCTGGGCTTCGGCTTCTCCTGGCGCCAGACGCAGTCGGCCCCGAGCACGGGCCAAGTGTCGGGCCCGCTCTCGTACGGGCTGCGCGGCACGACTCCGGGCCCGAAGCTCTCGGGGCCCGCGATGACACGCCGGACGAGGTCGAGCGCCGCCCCACGCGTGGCCGGCAGCCGGGCAGGGTCCGCGTCGATGTCCGGAGACTCTCCCGCGCCACCGGCCGTTCCCGCATCGCCGGCCGGGGACGCTGCGGCGCCATCGGCCGGCCGGGCGCTCGTCACTGCTCCGTCGACACCCTCCCCGCCACCGGAGCACGCCGCCAGCAGGACCAGCAGCGGGGCCGCCACCCGGACTCCGTACCCGGGCTTCGCCCCGGACCCGGACCATGACACGACAGGACACCTCCGTTCCCCGGAATCGTCTCCCCCGGCACCGTCCCCCCGGCGCCGCGTCGATGCTACGGCCATGCGTCCGACCCGAAGGGCTCAGGCCGGGATTGTTGCCACATCAAGACACTTGATTCACAAGCGAGTTGTGAGGACCTCCCCGAAGGAGGCGCGCGACGCCCCCGCGCCGAAGGCACCGCGCACCGGCCCTCGCGCAGCAGGAGTTGGACGACTGTTCACCGCGCCGCGACCTGCTGATTCCCCACGACGTGAGCACGGGTGATCGAATAGGTCTGGACCAATCAAGGGGCGCCCCGGTCAGGCGGCTCAATTAACACGCCCTTGATAAATGGTCCATACCTTTGACGATAGGGTGAGCGCTCTCAACGGTCACCCGATGCCGCCACATGCACAGCCATGGGGGATTTATGACGACTCATCACTTACCTCAGCCTCCGTCCGACCACGAGCTCTACTGGTACTTCGGGCCACAACGCCGCTGGGTGCTCATCGCCACCTCGCTCGCCTTCGTGCTCACCGCGGCGACCATGCTCACCTTCTCCCTGCGCGCCCCGGCCCTGTGGGCGTTCCTCGCGGTGCTCGCCCTCAACGTCGTCGCGCTCGTACTCTCCTCGGTCAACAGCCTGCGCCGGCGCAGACTGAGCAGGCGTTCGCACGAGGTGCTCGTCCACGCCTGGAAGCCCTACGAACTCCCCACGGTGGACCTCTACTTGCCCACCTGCGGGGAACCGCTCGCCGTGCTGGAGAACGCCTACCGGGCCGTCGCCTCGGTCGACTGGCCCGGGGCGCTGACCGTCTGGGTGCTGGACGACGCCGACCGCGCCGAGGTCGGCGAACTGGCCGCCGCGTACGGCTACCGCTACGTCGTGCGCCCCGACCGGGGGCACCTCAAGAAGGCCGGCAACCTCAACCACGCGCTCACCCTGAGCAACGCGGAGTACATCGCCATCCTGGACGCCGACTTCGCGCCGCGCCCCGACTTCCTGCGCCATCTGGTGCCGTACCTCGCCGACCCCGGCGTGGGCATCGTGCAGAGTCCGCAGTGCTTCGACACCGACGAGTCGATGGGCTGGATCCAACGCGCGGCAGGTTCGGCCCAGGAGTGGTTCTTCCGCTGGATCCAGCCCTCCCGGGACGCCAGCGACGCCGCCATCTGCTGCGGCAGCAACGCGGTCTACCGGCGCAGCGCCATCGATCTGGCCGGTGGTTTCGCGCGACTCGACCACAGCGAGGACCTGTACACCGGGCTCGCGCTCCACGAGCACGGGTTCTGCACCCTGTACGTACCGGTGTTGGTGGCGAAGGGCACCTCGCCGGACAACCTGGCCTCGTTCGTCAACCAGCAGTACCGCTGGGCGATGGGGAATCTGCACCTGCTGGGCACTCCCGTCCTCAAACGCATGGGGGCGCCCTGGCGGATGCGACTGTGCTTCTACGAAGGCATCGTCGGCTACCTGACCACCGCGGTGAACACCTTCGCCGCTCCCCTTCCGCCGCTGGTGATGCTGTTCGGGTATCCGGACGACATCCGGCCCTGGCACGTGCTGCCGCTGCTGGCCCCGCTCTGGCTCTGGCATGTGCTGCTGCCGCGCATCAGCCGGACCCGCTGGCGGGTGGAGGTGATCCGCGCCAATGTCCTCACGAGCGTCGCCGCCGGGGCCGCGTTCCTGCACACCCTGCGCGGGCGCAGTGCCGCCTGGGTACCCACCGGGGTCTCGGGCGGGGCGAAGGGGGCGATGGCCCACCGGGTCGTGTTCGTCTCGCTGGCCTGGCTCTGCTGTTCGACCGGAGCGGCCGCCGTCGGAATCGTCCTCGCCGTCGCACGCAACGGCTGGGAGCCCAACTGGGGGCTTGTGCTCCACCTGTTGGTGCAGTGCCAGATCAACCTTCCCCTGATCAGGGACCTGTTGGCCGAGCTGCGCCGCCCGGCCCGAGAGGCGCCCCGCCCGCTGCCGGACCCGTGGGCGACCGCAGAACCTATGGATTGCGCACCCCGCGTACGCCGCGCGCGCCCCGTACTGCCCCGGCGCTGGCCGGAAGCACTGGCCGCGACCTCGGCCCTTCTGCTCGTCGCCCTGCTCGCGTCCGGCTGGGTCGACCCGATGCTCCCCTGGCTGAGTTGAAAGGCCCGCCACACCGATGTCCACCCTCGTGACTCCCGCCGACGTCCACCGTGGGAGCACCGCACCTCCCGGACCGCCCTCGGACGGCTCCGGTCCCCCGGGCCCGCACGTTCCCCACCACGACGCCTCCCGTCCCGACGCACACCCGACCGGCTTCCGCCCCGACATCGAGGGCCTGCGCGCGATCGCGGTGCTCGGTGTCCTGCTCTTCCACGCCGCCGTACCCGGGCTGGCCGGCGGATTCGTCGGCGTCGACGTCTTCTTCGTCATCTCCGGATACCTGATCACCGGACTGCTGGTGCGTGAGGCCGTCACCAACGGGCGTATCCGGCTGGGCGAGTTCTTCTCCCGCCGGGCCCGCCGGCTGCTCCCGTCCGCCGCTGTGGTCCTCGCCGCGGTCGCGCTCGCCGGCGCCTGGCTCACCGTCCCGCTGCGCCGCACCGACCTGGAGCACGATGTCGTGGCGGCGGCGCTGTCCCTCGCCAACTGGCGTTTCGTACACCAGAAGACCGACTATCTCGCCGCCGGTCAGGCCCAGAGCCCGCTGTTGCATTTCTGGTCGCTGGCGGTGGAGGAACAGTTCTGTCTCGTCTGGGCGCCCCTGTTCGCCGTGTGCGTGTACGCCGCCACGAGGGCGGCGCGCAGGGGCCGGGCCGTGCGGTCCCTGGCGACGGCCGTGACCGTGCCGCTCACGCTCGCCTCGTTCGCTCTCGCGCTGCACTGGACGGGCGACTCCGCGCCGATGGCCTACCTCGGTACCCCGTCACGCGTCTGGCAGTTCGGGGTCGGCGCGCTGCTGGCGCTGCTTCCCTGGCATCTGCTGCGCGGCCCGCGCCCGATGCGCCTGCTGAGCGGCTGGGGCGGGGCGGCGGCCCTGGTGTGGTGCATGACGGCATACGACGCGTCGACGCCGTACCCCGGATGTGCGGCCCTCGTCCCGACGCTCGCGACGGCGGCGATCATCCTGGCCGGCACACCCGGCCGCCGGCCCGGGAATTCCGGCCCCGATGTCCAAATCGCCTACGGTATCGGCCGGTTGCTGGCGGGCCCGGGGCCCCGGGCGCTCGGGCGGCTCTCGTACACCCTCTACCTGTGGCACTGGCCCGTGCTCGTGATCGCCGAGGCACAGCTGGGGACACTGGGCTGGCCCGCCAAGGTCGCGCTGACCCTGGCGTCCGTACTGCCCGCGCTGGCCACCATGCGCTGGGTCGAGCGTCCGTTGCGCCGCAACAGGACGGTGACCGAACTTCCCCGGCGCGGACTGTCGGTGGGTGTCGCCGCGGTCGTTCTCCCGGTCGCCCTGGCCCTGGTGACGGGGACGACGGCACTGCGCCTGCTCGGCCCGGCCGCCCCGGTGGACGTGAAGGGCCTGCCGCCGGGTGCGGCCGAGGGACCGCACCTGCTGGCGCGGAACGGTACCCCGTTCCGGGACGGGCCCGTGGTGCCCAGCCCCCTCCAGGCGCGCAAGGACTTTCCGCCGGACGGGGCGTGCGAGGTGGCGCCCGCGGTGACGAGCAGCCCTCCGTGCCTGTTCGGCGCCGCGGACAGCGAGGACCGGATCGTGCTGCTCGGTGATTCGCATGCCGGGCAGTGGTTCTCCCCGATGCTCGCCCTGGCGGCCGAACGCGGCTGGACCCTTCAGGAGTTGGTGAAACAGGGCTGCCCGCTGCCCGAACTGAGCGTGGTCAACCCACAGTTGGGACGCACCTATCGCGAGTGCGACAACTGGCGGGCGGATGCCCTGGACCGGCTGGGACAGGGCCCGAAGCCCCGCCTCATCGTGATCGCCTCCCTCAACCGCTACACCGACGACCGACAACTCCTCGCCCGGGGCTGGGAGAAGACGTTGAGGAAGCTGCGCGCGCTCGGCGCCCCGATCGTGTACCTGGAGGACACCCCGGTTCCCGGCACGGACATCCCCGCGTGCGTGTCCGGACACCCCACGGACCCCTCGGCCTGCGCGTTCGACCGCGACACCGCCCGGTGGCCCGACCCGCTGGCGCAAAGCATCGCGGACGGGCGGACGCCGGGGGTGCGGGGCGTCTCGGTGAACCCGGTCCTGTGCCCGGGGAGGGGAGCGACCTGCCCCGCCGTACGGGACCGGATCCTGCTGTACCGGGACGACGCCCATCTGACGAACGTCGCCGCGGTGGTCCTGACGCCCCGGCTCGAACGGCTCCTCACGGACATCGGCGTCCTGCCCGCCGCCTCGCCCGCCACGGGGACCGACGGACGTGACGGATTCCCCGGAGGCGCCGGGGGCACCGGGGGCACCGGCTGGCGGCGGATCATGCACGACGACTTCGACGGGCCCGCGGGCAGCCGCCCGTCCGCCGAGAACTGGACGTACGACCTCGGTACCTGCTACCCCGGCTGCCCCGCCCCGCAGTGGGGCACCGGCGAGGTCGAGACCATGACCGACTCGACGGACAACGTCCGCCTGGACGGGAAGGGTTCGCTGGAGATCGTCCCGACGCTCAGGAACGGCAGGTGGTATTCGGGCCGTATCGAGTCCAGGCGGGCGGACTTCACCGCGCCGCCCGGCGGTGCGCTGCGGATCGAGGCGTCGATCGCGCTGCCGGACGTCACCGGCCGCGCGGCGGCCGGGTACTGGCCCGCCTTCTGGACCCTGGGCGCGAAGCTGCGCGACGGCTACACCGGATGGCCGGGCGTCGGGGAACTCGACATCATGGAGTCCGTCAACGGCCGCAACACCGTGTTCGGCACCATGCACTGCGGCGTCCTGGAGGGCGGTCCGTGCGAGGAGCCCGTGGGCCTCACCTCGCAGCCACAGCCGTGTCCCGGCTGCCGTGGCGCCTTTCACACGTACGCGGTCGAGGTCGACCGGACGACACCCGACGCCGAGGAGGTGCGCTGGTACGTGGACGGGCGTGCGTACCACCGTGTCGCGAAGTCCCTTATGTATGAGCGTACTTGGGACAGGGCCGTGCAGCAGGGCATGTTCCTGGTCCTGAACGTCGCCATGGGCGGGATGCTCCCGTCCACCGACGGCGCCACGTTGGGCCCGCACACCGAACCGGGCCACCCGATGCGCGTCCAGCACGTGACGGTGTCGGTACGGGAGGGCGCGACCCGGTCCTGACCTCCTCGCCGCACGCCCCCGGTCCTGACCTCCTCGCCGCACGCCCCCGGCCGGGGGCGTGCGATGGACGAACCGGGAGAGCCGCCGCCCAGCACCGCGGCACGCCGCTGACTCGACAGCCACTGATGCCCTGACCGCCCGGCGCTGTCCACCGCGAACGAACATCGTCCGATGAGCGCCCTCGACGCGCGGGTGCGGTGACGGCGTGCACGGTGAGCAGCCTCGACGCGCGGGGGCGATAGGAGGGTGCGGTGAAGGGGCGGCTGTCGGGTGCTGCCCTGTCACGCCGCGCGCCAACCGCTCCAGCGCATGACCGCGACCTCGATGACGGGTCCCTCCGGTGGCCGGTCCGTGTATGGGGAGTACTTCGCCACGAGCGCTCCGACGCGCCGGGCCGCCTCGTCGGACCGGTCCGACGGCGGCAGCACACGGGCCTCCCCGTCGACCCGGACCCACCACAGGCGTTCCCAGTCGTCCTCGTAGTGGTCGACGAGGAGGCAGACCGGCGGATTGACCGCGATGTTCGCCAGGCGTTTCAACCGCGTCGTCCGCTTCGGCTTGTGGTCCACGGCCAGCACCAGCACATCGCCGTCCAGGGCGAACACCACCGGCACCAGATGCGGGCGGGCCGACGCGTCGGCCGTCGCCAGGCGGGCGACACGCGCCGCGGCGAACAGCTCCCGCGCCTCGACGCTCGTCAGAGCGGGCATCGCACCCCTTCCAGCGATCACAGCACGCACGCGAAGCAGTCAGAGCATCAGGGCACACGCGGCGCCTGGGCACAGCACGGACGACACGCGGGCCCGGCGCACACGGCACCCGAACACAGCACGCACTGCCTGTGCGGACAGCGCGCCGGCATGTACGGACAGCGCACGCAACGCGGGACAGCGCGTGCGCCGCGTGAGCGCAGCCCCCGTTCCTCAGCTGTACCGCGCGACGAGCCCGGTCAGCCGGTCCAGATGCTCCAGAGTCTCCCGTTCGGGCATCGTCGGCACGTAGAACAACAGCCGCTCGACCCCCAGACGGCCGTATCCCTCGACCTGCTCGGGGTCGTCGGGCACGCCGTAGACCGCCACCGGCACCTCCCGGTCGGCGAGGTCCCGCAGCCGCTCGATCTGCGGACCGAGCTTCTCGGGCGACTCGCCGAGGGCCAGCCAGGCGTCTCCGAACCGCGCCACCCGACGGAACGCACCCTCGCCGCCACCGACGTAGATCGGCGGATGAGGGCGCTGTACGGGCTTGGGCCAGCAGAAGACCGGGTCGAAGTTCACGAACTCACCGTGGAATTCGGCCTGTTCCTCGGTCCACAGGTCCCGCATGGCATGCAGCCGCTCATCGGTGAGCCGACCGCGGGTGGTGGGATCGGTGCCGTGGTTCCTCATCTCCTCGCGGTTCCAGCCGATACCGACGCCGAGGATCACCCGGCCGCCGGAGACCAGGTCGAGCGAGGCCACTTCCTTGGCCGTGATGATCGGGTCGCGCTGCGGGATCAGTGCGATGCCGGTACCCAGGAGCAGCCTTTCGGTCACCACCCCGGCGGCGGTGAGGGCGACGAAGGGGTCGAGGGTCCGGTAGTAGATGTCCGGCAGTTCTCCCCCGCCGGGATAGGGCGTCTCGCGTTTCGCCGGGATGTGGCTGTGTTCGGCGATGAACAACGAATCGAACGAGCGCTCCTCAAGGGCGGTCCCGAGCGAGGTGGGGCTGATGCCCTGGTCGGTGATGAAGGTCGATACCCCGAATTTCACGGCGGCTCCTCGAAGGGGTCGGGTACGGGACGGGCGCGGGAAGGGACGGCCGGTCCACCGCTCTCCTGCCTACCCGCCCCGGACCGTCCCGCCCCCACGACCACCCGGGAGAACCATCACCGGGCGAAGGGGGAGGGGTCGTCCGTGTCACGGACGAGTCCCTGGCGGTGGGCCCAGGCAGCGAGTTCGACGCGATTGCGGACGTCGAGCTTGAGCTGGGCGGCGGCCAGGTGTTTCTTCACCGTGCCGAGCGACACGTACAGGGTCTGAGCGATCTCGGCGTTGGTCAGGCCGCGCGCGGCGGCCCGTACGGTTTCCAGTTCACGGCTGGTGAGCGGATGGTCCTGCTTGCCCGACTGCCGGGTCGGACGACCGGCCGCGGTGAAGTGCTTCAGGAGGCGGACGGTGATCTGGGGGGAGATCATCGCGTCGCCGCGGGCGGCGGCGCGCACGGCTTCAATGAGCGTCGTCGGACCGGCGTCCTTCAGGAGGAAGCCGACGGCACCTCCGTACAGCGCCTCGTAGACGTACTCGTCGAGGTCGAAGGTGGTCACCACGACGACCCGAAGCGGATCAGCCACGTCCGGTGCGGCCAGGCGGCGGGTGACCTCCAGACCGGTGATGCCGGGCATCTGGATGTCCAGCAGGCACACGTCCGGCCGGTGCCGCTCGGCGAGGCGGAGTGCTTCGTGACCGTCCCCCGCCTCGGCCACGACCTCGATGTCGGGCTCGGCGTCCAGGATGTAGCGGAAGCCCGAACGGACCATGCGCTGGTCGTCGGCGACGAGTACACGAATGGTCACCTCTTCCTCCGCGCGTCGGCGCCGGTGGGAAGGGCTGCGCTGACCTGCCAGCCGGAACCGTCCGGTGCGGGTCCCGCGTGGAAGGTCCCGGCGAGGAGCTTGGCCCGCTCGGCCATGCCGATCAGACCGTACCCACCTCCGCCGCTGCCCATCAGTCCGTACCCACCGCCGCGGGTGCCGATCGATCCGTACCCGCCGCCGGTACCGGTCCTGGTGCCGGCCGGACCATGCCCACTGCCGGTGCCGGTGCCGGTGCCGGTTCTGGTGCCGGTGTTACCGATCAGGCCGTAGTCCTCACCTGCGTGGGCCCGGTGGGCCACCTGTCCGTCGTCGCGGACGTCGAGTCGGATGCTTCCCTCGTCGGTGCTCACCCGTACCGTGACGCGGCCGACTCCGCAGGCGTGGCGCTCCGCGTTGGTGACCGATTCCTGGGCCATGCGCACCACTGCGGCGGCGATCTCGCCGGGAGCCCGGTCGAGGTCCACCCCGGCGTCGAGGACCACGGAGACGGCGGGTCGGTCCCCGACGGCAGGGCGCTCCAGGGCGAGCAGGGCCGCGGTGGGAGGGTCCGTCTCGGCGCTCGGGTGTTCCCCGTCACGCAGGGCGGAGACCAGGCGGCGCATGGCGGTGAGCGCGTTCACTCCGGCGTCCTCGATGTCGGCGAGAGCGGTGGAGAGGGTGTCGGGGTCGCGGGTGGCGAGGTGCTGGAGGGCTTGTGCCTGGACCACGATGCCGGTGACCTGGTGGGCGACGACGTCGTGCAGATCACGGGCGAGTGCGTTGCGTTCCTGCCGCAGCGCGCGCTCGATGTGCCAGGCACGCCGCTCGTCACGCCAGCGCAGGGCGAAACCCGGGCTGAGGAGGGCGAGGACGAGGAGCGCGTTGTCCGGGTCCAGCGGGTGTCCCGCGCGTTGCGAAGAGGCGAGCATCGCGACGAACGTGAGGACCGAGACGCCCGCGACGAGCCATGAGCGGCAGCGGTACGCGACAACCGGGACGATCAGGGCGGTGGCCGCCGCTTCCGTGACACCGATCGGCTGGTGTCCCGTCGACAGCAGCCGACAACCGGCGGAGGCCGCGAGGGAGGCGACGAGCGACCCGGTCGCCGCGGCGGCGGTCGCCCCGGGCGAGGTCCCCGGGCGCAGCGCCCACACCACCAGCGCGGCGGCGATCGCGCCCGACCCCAGGAACAGCGCACCGTCGATGCCTCCGGGGCCCAGGCCTGCACCCCCAGGGCTCAGGCCGTGCAGCCTGTCGACATCGACGAGGAGGGCGAACAGGAGCAGGGCCGCCGCCGAGCCGAACAGCAGGACCCGAGGGGTGGGCAGTTTGATCGTGCCGCCCGGCCGGAACCGGGCAGCTGGCTGGTTGTGCATGTTCCGCACTGTACGTCGGGAAGTGGGCCCGGCACGGTGGCCGAATGGCTATTTCCGGGGTGCCGATTACGGGCCGGACGGCCGACGCGGCGCCGCTGTGACCTGGGCGAACGTGGAATTCCCCAGCCGGGGCCGTCCGATGCGGCCTGAGAGGAAGTCCCATGTCCGCGTTCCGCAACGGCCACGACGGCCGTCCGACAAGCACGCGAAGCCCGAGAAGCATACGAATCACGAGAAACAGGAGAGGCACGAGAAGCCCAGGACGCCCGAGGAGCATGTGGTGGGCGTTCGCCGCTGCGTCACTCGCCCTGGTCGTCGCCTTCCTGGCCTCGCCCGGCAGCGCCGGGGTCACGTCCCGCACCACCGGTGACGCCGCTCTCGCCGGCCGTGTCGCCGAGCTGCTCCCGGACGGTCAGAGCGCGGGCGGTTCGGTGGGCCTGTCCGTCGCCCTCGTCGAAAGAGGAAGGACGACCCGGGCGGCCCTGGGCACCACCGACGGCTCCACACCCGTCACGCCCGACACCGTCTTCGAGACGGGGTCGGTGCAGAAGGTGCTGACCGCCACGCTGCTCGCCGAACTGCTGGAGGCGAAGAAGATCACACTCAAGGACACGCTCGCCGAGCTGTGGCCCGATGTCCGTTTCGCGGACCCCGCCGTCGGTGCGATCACCATCCGGCAGCTGGCCACGCACACGTCCGGACTGCCGTCCATACCTCCGCAGGACCCGGCCTTCGTCCCCGCCATGGCCATTCATCTCCTCGGGGGCAACGGCTACGCGGCGCTCAGCGACCCCATGCGCACCCTCGCCACGCTGACAGGCGTCGGTCCCGGTGAGAGTCCCTCCTTCGCGTATTCCAACCTCGGGTACGCCGTCCTCGCCGAAACCCTGGCCGAGGTCGACGGGCGCGACTACGGCACGGCGTTGCGCGCTCACGTCCTGGACCCGCTCGGCATGCGCGACACCACCATCCGCGACACCGCCGGCACCCCGCGCGGCGCGGCGCTGCCGCACAGCACCGCAGGCGTTCCCACAGTCCCCTTCACCAACCTCCCCTGGGCAGCGGTGGGTACGGGCACCTGGACCACCAGCGCCGACCTCGTCAAGTTCCTCACCGCCGGCCGGAGCCCGTCCGCACCCACGGCTCTGACCCGTACCCACACGCCTCTGGCGGACGTCCCTGACTACGCGAAGCACGACGGCCGGATAGGGCTGGGCTGGCAGATCTGGAAGGCTGCGGGCACCTCCGTCAGCTGGCACAACGGCCTGACCAACGGCTCCCGCACCTTTGTCGCCAAGACCGGCGACGGGCGCGCCGTCGTCGTTCTCGCGAACTCCACCCGCACACCGGTCGAGAAGATCGGATTCTCGCTGCTGGGCATAGCCGCACCGGAGTTCGACGAACCGCAGTCGCCGCATCCGGCGTTCATCGCGCTGACGCTCCTGCTCGCTGCGGGCGCCCCCGCACTGGTCCTCGTGGGTGTCGTCCGGCCGCGCCGCAGCCGCTTCTCCCGGCCGCTGGACCGGCTCAAGGTGATCTCGCTGCTGGTCACCGGAGCCGCCCTGTCCCTGCTCTCCCTGCGCATCGGCGAATGGGGTCATGTCCCCACCGTCGTCTGGCCGATCGGCGTCGGACTGCTGGTGCTCGCGGCAGCAGCCTCCGTCCGTGCCTGGCAACGGCTCCCCGTGGCCCGCGGCTCGCACACCTGGTTGCGCGTGCTCTCCTTCGCCGTTCCCACGCTCGTCTTCGGCGCGCTGCTCTGCACGGTGGCCGTGATCACTGCTCAACTTCCCTGAGGCCACCACCGACGCATCCCGGCGCCACCCCATGCTCCGGAAGGGCGCGCCGCCGGGACGCGCAGGGGCATGCCGGGCCACGCCGAAGGCGGAGCGTCTGCCACGGCGGGCTCGATGGCATGCCGCAGGTACGGGAGAGCCACTCGGGGCCGAACGGCCCCATGCAACTGCTGGAGACTCCGGAGAACAAGTGGTTCGGCCATAACGAAGGGCAACAGAGCGCCTGAACCGACGGCGCGGGGCCTGAACGGCACCGCGCCGCGCACCGGATCGACTCCGCTGCGCGACGCGACAGTTGTCGGGACAGCGGTCGGGGCTCAGAGGTCCGGTGTCACGAGGCCCGGAGTCACGAGGTCGGGAGTCACAAGGTCGGAGGTCCCGAGGTCAGTCGTCGGACCCGCACGTCACGACAGGGCGAGTTCGGTGACGTTGTCCGCCTCCTTGACCCACGACGCGCTGAGGCCGCCTTCCTTGACCCGGGCCGCGCCGTCACCCTTGAGGACGCCGATGCGCTTGCCGGACAGGGCGATCTGGACGGCGTGGGTGTACTCGTGAACCCAGTTGGCGCTCAGTCCGCCCTCCTTCACGTACGCGTCGCCGTTGTCCTTCAGGACACCGATGCGATTGCCGGACAGTTCGAGCTGGATGACGTCGTCGGCCTCCCGCACCCAGTTGGCACTCAGACCGCCCTCCTTCGCCCAGGCGGCTCCGTCGGCGTTGAGGACACCGATACGGTTGCCCGCCAGGTCGATGCCGATGACGTTGTCGGCCTCCTTGACCCAGTTCGCGCTGAGGCCGCCCTCCTTCACATGCGCCTCACCGTTGCCCTTGACGATGCCGATGCGGTTGCCGGACAGCTCCAGCTCCTTGACCTTGTCGGCCTCCTTGACCCAACTCGCGCTGAGACCGCCCTCCTTCACGTATGCCTCGCCGTTGTCCTTCAGGACACCGATGCGGTTGCCCGACAGTGCGATCTGCTTGACGTCGTCGGCCTCCCGCACCCAGTTGGCACTCAGACCGCCCTCCTTCACCCAGGCGGTACCGGCGCCCGTGAGCACACCGATGCGGCTTCCGGACAGCGTGATCTGCTTGACGTTGTCGTGCTCCAGGACCCATGACGCGCCGAGGCCGCCCTCCTTCGCGTAGGCGTCACCGTTGGCCCGCAGGGTGCCGACGCGGTTGCCGCCGTCGCCGGAGACCGTGCCGGGCACCGCGTTCGCCGTCGCGGCACCGGCCGGACCGGACAGGGCGAGAACGGCGGCCACCAGGGAGAGAGACTTGAGGTTCATTCGAGTAACTCCTATACGGAAGGCGACCCTCGGGCCCGGATCGCGGTGCCCCAGGGGGATCGTTCGATCCGATGACGCTCAACGACCGGAGACGACCTGGGTACGTAGGCCATTCGGGTGATGAAGGAGCACTGAACGCGCCTTTGCCTCGCACCCAGCTCCGCATGACCCGGGCATGAACGCCAGGACTCGCGACGGTGTCCGCCTCCGGTCGCGTGTGCGTCCATCCAGCGGGGTGCGTAAGGGAGTTGCGTCCTTGATAGCGTCGCTCCCGCGATCGCGGACCCGCTCCCCGCCGGGGTCGCCCCCGCGACCCGTACGGCCCGCCCTCGGCAGCGCCGACGGAGCGGGTGTGCTGTCAGGCACGGGGAGGTCGCGGCATGGACGAAGAGGGCCGACGCATGAGCCTCGCGCAGTTGCACTACACCTCTGCCTCTGCTGCCTGCGCGGGTGGTGCCGGGGGCGGCGCACGGTTCACGGCGGTCAGCGCCGGACTGCCCACGCAGGTGCTGGCCGACGCCGAGCAGCTCCTCGGCTACGAACCGCCGGCAGGGGCATCGCACCACCCGACGACCGAAGAAATCCGCTCGTTTCCCGAGGCGTTCGGCTTCAGCGCGCTGTCCGACGGTGGTCATCTGCTGAGCCGTACGGTCGCCGTCGCCGGGCAGGGGACCGTCGGCTTCCACACGCACGCGGTGCATCTCCCGGCCGGTACGCGGCTACCGGGCGACGCCCTGCCGATCACCGCATGGCGGTCGCCGAACTGGGCCACCACCCCGCCGGACGGCGGAGCGCTCGGCCGGATATCCGCCCTTCCGGCCTCCTCGGTCTTTGGAGCGGGGGCGCTGAACGACTTCGCGGTCTCCCGAAGCCCCTGGCTGGCGGCGGTCTTCGCCGATCTGCGCCGGGTGTGCGAGGAGCCGTCGTCGGCACGGGTGGTTCTGGTGGAACGACAGAGCGCCGACGTCGCACGGTGGCTCGCCCTCGCCGGGGCCGTACTCCCCTCGGAACACGCACACCGTCTCACGTTCACGACCTATACGCGCCGCCCCGCCCACTCCCCGCACCAGGTCGTCGGCGTGCTGCCACAGGACGCACCGGGTCAGGACACACCGAGCCCGGACGCGCCGAGCCCGGACGCATCTTCGGACCCATTGGGCCAGGACGCAGCCGTTGCCCCCGCGCTACGGGTGCACACCTGCGCCGGGGCGCGCCCGGAGGAGGCCGTGGACGACGTCTGGGCCGAGACCTGTGCTCGGATCTGGCGGAACCGCTCCCCCGAACTGTTCCGGGATGCGGCCGAGTTGCCGGGCGCACCGTTCTCCGCCGGACCGCTTGCCGTGACGGCGCTCTGCGCGGGCATCCCCCTCGGGGCCGATGGGCGCGCGGCGGCGGCCGACTGGGCCGCCGACCGGCCGTACGCGCTCGACGAGAACCGCACCCGTCTGCTGACCGAGGCGCTGACCGCTCCCGGCATCGACCATACGGCTCACGAACTTTCGTGCGTTTCACGGCTGTTGACGGCACTGGACGGCCGTTCCCCGTCGGCCGTCACGGCGTCCCTCGGCGCCCTGCTGGTGACCGAGGCGGTACGTGGCGGCGACACCACCTCGGAACCACCCGCGCGGACCGCCTTCGCCGGACCGGACGGGGAACGTGTCGCCGCCGCGCTCGTCACGGCCCTGGGTGGCGATCTACGTACGGAACTGGCTGACGGCACGCCATACATGGACGGCGCACCCGGCCGAGGTGTCGGCCGCACGGTGCAGTTGCTGCGGATCGTACGGCTGCTGGAGGTGGACTGCGCGGATCTGCTCCCCGATGTCGTGCACCGCATGGCACGCTCGCTGCTGGACGAGGGGGCGGGCGACTACGCACGGGCGCTGCTGGGCTTCCTGGACGAGCAGTTCGACGTCCGCACCGCGCTGCTGGGCGAATTGGACGGGCTCGCCCCGCACGCCCCTGCGGCGGCGGAACGGCTGCTGCTCGATGTCGCCCTGCCGTTCACCGGGGCACAGGCGCTGCCGCATCTGCGGATGTGCGCCGCCGCGCCGGACGCCAGGACGGGCGCCGGTGACGACCGGATGCGGGCACTGCACGCGGTGCTCCGCGCCGGGGGCCTGTCGCCGTTCACCGAACCGCTGGTGCTGCGGACCGGAGTGGGGCTGGTCTGGGGCGCCGACACGCCCACCGCGCCCGAGGCACGGCAGTTGCTGGCCGCGACCACCTCCGACGCACACCGCACGGCCGGCACCTGGCCCGTCCTCGTCGCCGCCGCTCTCGGCGCCTCCGCCGATGACGAAGAGGCCTCCGAACTGGCCCATGACCTGCTGCGCGGCTTCCCGCAGGACATCGACGCGCGGGCACGGGGATCCCTGCTGCTCCTGGAGTTCGCACGGGACCTGCGGTCGGGTGCGGCGGAGCCCGGCTGGGCGGAAGGGGCCCGCGAGCTGCGCGCCGGGGCCGAACCGGTCGAACCCGGCGTCCTCGACAAGGCGTTGAACGCCCTGGCCGAACGGCTGCTCGCCCCGGACCGGCCCGAGACCGAGCTCTACGCGTTCGTCCACAGCGGCGACGCCGACCTCATCACCGCCTACGGCCGAGCCGCCCGCGGGACGCCGGTCCTCACCCGCCTGTGCACCGACCCTGCGTATGTGGCGGACTGCTTCACCGTATGGAGCTCCCACCCGCACGCGGGCACCGCCTGGACCGAGACCCGGACGGCGCTGCTGGAGGAGGTGCTGAGGCCGGTGGTCCGTGCCCTGTCGGCCGGTGACCTGGCGGCGGTGGAGCAGGCCGCGGAACGTCTCGGCAGCAGCCGCACCGCCGAGGCGTTCCGCGCATGGAACCGCCCGAGCGGCTTCGGGCGACGCCTCGGCAGCCGGCTGGCGGCGCGGGTGCGGAGGTCGTAGCGGTGGTCGCGGCGGCACTCCGCCCGCAACCGGACCTCCGCCGCGACCGGTCGGCTGCTGTGACCGGTCAGCCGCACTCGTACTGCTTGGCCAGGTTGGTGACGGCCTCCTGGACGATCGGGCGGGAGGCTTCGATCAGGGCGGCGTCGTCCCAGTCCTCCGCCACGACGACTCCGGGCGCGACCTTCAGGATGACGGTGACGTGCTCGGCGGTCGTTCTCATCTTCTTCGGGCACGAGGCGGGAAGCTGGACCTCGCTCTGCCGGGGGCTCACCCACCCGGACCCGCCGTCGGTGAACGGGCCGGCGCCCTTCAAGGGTTCGTTCGGGGTGTTGGTGGGCTGGACATCGAGGGAGTACTGGCCGCGAAAATTGTTGCCCTTACCCGTCTCGCGTCCGACGAAGCAGGTGGTCGAGAACACCGGGTCCGCCGCCCCTTCGTCCTTGTCGCCCTTGCCGGGCCGGAACTCGTCCACGACCAGCTTGCCGCCCTCGCCGTCGTAGAGCAGGCCCGCCGTCTCCTCCGTGAGCATCCCCAGGCACAGGTTCTTCGCCCGGAGGTCCTTCAGCGGACTGGGCCACAGCCGGCCGACGGTCACGACGACCGCCGCGACCACGAGCACAGCCGGAAGCACCAGGTACTTTCGGTTCATCACCGCTCGCCCATCTTCATGTCGGCGTCCTTGATGCCGCTCTGGTACCACTGCTGGGCCGCAGGCCAGCCACCCGGACCCGCCGTCAGCGAGCCGGGTGGCGCCCTTCATGGGCTCGTTCAGGGTGTCGACGGGCCGCGCATCGAGGGTGCACCGAACCCGAGGAGTCGTGCCGTTGTCCATCTCGCGCCCGACGAAGCAGACGGTCGACAACGCCGGGTTCGGTTCCTCTCCTTCACCCGGCTTGTCCCTTCATCTTCAGATTGGCGTCAGTGATACCCCCGTGGTACCCCTGCTGGGCTGCCGTCTGAAGGACGTCCTCGTACACGCCCGGACTCTTGTCCAGCTCCTCCAGCGCAAGTCCCCTACCCAACGCCGTTTTTTTCATCATGGCTTTCAACTCGCGCTCGCCGTCGTTGAAGTGGTTGATCAGATCCTTTCGGGTTTCGGCATCGACCTTGGAGGTCAGGTCGTTCATGTATGCGGCCGTGCCGGCATCGACCGCGCGCTGGGCGATGTCACCGACGACCGGGATGGGGGTCAGCGGCGCTCCATAGACGTGATAATTCATCATCTTGTTCCAGGCGATCGTGTCCTTCTCCGCCTGGCCGAGGTCGTAGATGACGTCGGCGCGCGCGGTGTCGAGGTGGCCCAGTACCTGACCGGACTGCTTGAGCCATGCCTCCAGTTCGTCGCTCTCCTCGCCCCTGTTGCGGTAGGCGTCCGCCGAGAAACGCTCCATCCCCTCGGCGATGACCGCGGTCTGCGACGCATGAATGACGCCGAAGGCGTT
The DNA here is from genome assembly GCF_001905795.1 of Streptomyces sp. CB01580. Taxonomy (GTDB): domain Bacteria; phylum Actinomycetota; class Actinomycetes; order Streptomycetales; family Streptomycetaceae; genus Streptomyces. Next base: position 167,533 of record NZ_LIXJ01000008.1, on the reverse strand, counting down.
GGGGTCTTCGGCAGAGGACCGGATGACCCGGGTGAGGGCACCCCGGTCGATACTGAGGTCGCTGAACTGGGTGTGTCCGTCCATGTCCTTGCCAAAGATCTGGTGCACGTCGGAGGCGTAGTCGCCGATCATGTCGCCCATGGCCATGCGCAGCGGGACGGGAACAGCACTCTTGTCTGTCTTCGTCACCTCGGCGTACTCGTTCACCATCCGCTCGAAGATCGCGGCCTGCGCACCGTCGTGATGGGTGCCGACAGGGTTCAAGGGGGTGCCCGGTGCCCGGCCGGTCGCCGCCGCCTCCAGCGCGGCGCCGAACTCGGCGCGGGCCGAGGTGTACTGGGTCTTGGGGTCTTCCATCTTGCTCTCGACATCCGCGCCCGGCCAGTGCCGGTCGTCCATGAAGTACTTCAGATTGTCCGTGGTGTTCGGGTCGAAGTAGTGGGTGGAGGCGGAAGGGTTGCGGCTCATCGCGTTCAGCAGGCCCTTCATCGGGTCCGACTGCGTGCCCACCCAGGACTTCATGTAGTCGTCGCTGTAAGCGTTCTTGTCGTGGGTCTCCCAATCACGGATGGAGTCCGCAACCTCGGTCAGGAAAGCTTCGCTGTAGACCGGGTCGCCCTTGTCCTTGTCCCAAGGCGACGTCCTCTTGTGCTTGTCCCCTTCCTCGCGGGCGGCTGCCGCCTCTGCATCCGGGTCGTACGTCCGGTCTCCGGCGTCGGCCGCCATCAGGTGGGTGAGGGCGTTCCAGCCCGAGATACCGCCCTTGAGCGCGCCGGGGTGCCGGTCGGGCAGGCCGTTGCCGTCGCGGGCCATGGTGATGAGCTGTTTGGTCCAGGCCGAGGGGGTTCCGCCGGGCGTGCCGATCGGGGAGTCGGGGCCGGTGGCAGTGGCAAGGCTGCCCGACAGGGCCTTGTAGAGGCGGGCTTCGGTGGCGGAGACCTGGCCATTGCCGCTGTCGTCCAGGCTGCCGGCGAGCAGCAGTACCGCCTCCTGCTGGTCCCGGCCGTGGTAGCTGAGGTTCTGCATGAGCGCGGCAGCGAACGCCGGCGAGTCCTTGCCGTCCTCGGCGAGCTTCAGCAGTCGCTCGCGTTCCTTGTCGCCGAGGGTCTCCCAACGGGCATAGAGCTTGGCGGCCTCACGGCCGTCCTCCGTCTGCTGCTTCTCCTCGGCGCGCATCTTCTTCGCATCGGCGACACCGCTGAGGCTGGCGCTGCCGAAGTCGTTGGGGTGGTACTTGATCAGCGCCCGCAGGCCCCAGGCGCAGAGCTCGTCGGCCTCGTTGGCGCGCTTCAGGATGCCTTCGAGCTTGCCGCGCAGCGCGTCGAACTGTGCCTCGGTGGCGATGGGGTCGGTGTTGTCGGCGGACCGGCGGTCGGGATGGACGCGGTGACTCAGTACGCCGTCGGGGTAGATGGTGATACCCGGCGGCGGGTTCTCGTAGGCGTCCTTGAGGTCCCTCTGGGCGGTCTTGAGGAGGGCGTGGGCGTCCTTGATGAGGTCACGCACGGACGTGGCCTCGATGACGGCGTCGCTGAACTCCTTGGCCGACTTGGTGACGAACTCCTTGGTGACGGTGGCGTTCTCGCCCTTCCAAGTCGCCTTGTCGGCCTTGGACTTCATGGCCTTCGCATCGGTCTGAAGCTCCGTCAGCTTCGTGATCATCTCGGTCCACTGGGTGGCAGCGGTGTCGAGCGGGGCGAGCTTGGCGTTGAGGAGCTGCTCGAAGGTGGGCATGGTGGCGGCTCCTTACCGGAAGTACTTGTCGATCTGGGACGCGGGCACGGAGCCGGGGGCGACCGGGCCGACGAAGCCGGCGGGGCGCAAGTCTGCCGCGATCCACTCGTCCTGTGCCTTGTTCGAGGACTTCGTGTAGTCGAGGTGGTTGGAGATGTGCGCACATGCCTGGAGGAGGGTCTTCACCTGCGTCTCCCAGGTCTTGGTCACTTCGGCGAACGCCGCGCCGGAGTCGAAGCCGTCGCCCTTGAGGCTCGTGCCGGCGGTCTCGCTCGCCGCCTGCGCGTGCTTGCCACCCGATTCGAGGCCGTTGAAGAGCCCGTAGGCGGCGTGACCGATGTCCCCCAACTCGTCGTCCACGACGACGTAGTCCGCCGACCCCTTCCCGGACGTCGACCCACCGCCGCCACCGCCGCCGCTGCCCGCCTGGTTCAGCCGCATGGCGACAGCGGCCTTCTCCGCCCGCCACTCGTCCTCGAACGACATGGTGTGAAACCCCCGTGGTGCATGATCAAAAGACTGTTTCACGCCACGCTATCGAACGAACGAGCCATGCACCATTGACGTCCTGCCATGGGCGCAAACCCTGCACTTGGCCGGAACGTCCGGCATGCCGGACTCGACTTTCGGGAACGGCGGGGACTTCGCGGGCCGGGGAGCGCCGCTTCCTGACGGACCGTCATTACGACAGCGGCCCGCACGCCCGCGCCGGGCGTACAGGCCGCTGTCCGGGGCCCGCAGCGGGCTCCGGACGTCATGTCTCAGGCTTCACGCGTCATGCCTCGGGCGTCAGGCGCAACGAGATCGAGTTGATGCAGTAGCGCTGGTCCGTCGGGGTCGGGTAACCCTCGCCCTCGAAGACGTGGCCGAGGTGCGATCCGCAGCGGGCGCAGCGGACCTCGGTGCGGACCATGCCGTGGCTGCGGTCCTCGACCAGTTCGACCGCTTCCGTGTCCTTGGGGTCGTAGAACGAGGGCCAGCCGCAGTGCGACTCGAACTTGGTGTCGGAGCGGAACAGCTCCGCGCCGCAGGCGCGGCAGGAGTAGACGCCCGTGGCCTTGGTGTCGGTGTATTCACCGACGAAGGCGGGTTCGGTGCCGGCCTGGCGCAGGACCGCGTACTCGGCGGGGGTCAGTTCCGCCCGCCACTGCTCGTCCGGCTTCTCGATGTCGTACGACACGTCGCTCCCTCAGCTCGACAGGTGGTCCAGGATCCGCGGGCCGAGGTCCGTGACGTCGCCCGCGCCCATGGTGAGAACGAGGTCGCCGGGCTTCGCCATTCCCGCGACGGCGCCCGGGACCGCGGCCTTGTCGTGGACGGCGGTGACGTCGGCGCCCGCCTCCCGGGCCGCGTCGATGATCAGGTCGCTGGTGATGCCGGGGATCGGGTCCTCGCGGGCCGGGTAGATGTCCAGGACCACGGAGACATCGGCCAGGGCGAGGGCCCGGCCCATCTCGGTGCCCAGCTCCTGGGTGCGGGAGAACAGGTGGGGCTGGAAGACGACCAGCAGGCGGGCGTCGGACGCGGCGCCGCGCATCGCTTCGAGGTCCGCGGTCATCTCGGTGGGGTGGTGTGCGTACGAGTCGATCACCTGCACGCCCGCGGCCTCGCCCTTGAGCTGGAGGCGACGCTTGACCCCGGTGTACTTGCCGAGCGCGGAGGCGAGGTTGTGGGCCGGAATGCCCAGGGCGACACCGGCGGCGAGGGCCGCGACCGCGTTGAGCGCGTAGTGGCGGCCGGGCACGGAGACGGCGAAGGTGAGGTACTTCCCGTTCAGGAGGAGCGTGACCTCGCTGGTCAGCCCGCGCGGGGTGATCCTGTGGACGCGTACGTCGGCGGACTCGGCCTCGCCGTAGGTGACGACGTTCAGTCCGGAGCGGTCGCGTACGCGTCCGGCCAGCTCGACGGCGCCGGGCTGGTCGGCGGAGATCACCAGCGTGCCGCCGGGGACGATCTTGTCGGTGAACGCCTCGAAGGACTCGTAGATCTCGTCCATCGAGGCGTAGTTCGCGTGGTGGTCCAGTTCGACGTTGAGGACGATCGCGACCTCGGGGTCGTACTTCTGGAAGCTGCGGTCGCTCTCGTCCGCCTCGGCGACGAAGATCTCGCCCTCGCCGTGCGCGGCGTTGGTACCGGGGCCGGCGAGGTCGCCGCCGATGGCGTACGAGGGGGCGAGGTTCAGCTCGGACAGGGCGACGGCCAGCATGGAGGTGGTGGTCGTCTTGCCGTGCGTGCCGGCCACCGCGATGGCGCGCAGCCCGCCCATGAGGGAGGCCAGCGCGTCGGAGCGGTGCACGACCGGGACGGACAGTTCGGCGGCGCGCACCAGCTCCGGGTTGTCGGGGCGGATGGCGCTGGAGACGACCACGCACGAGGCGTCGTCCGCCAGGTTCCCGGCGGCGTGCCCGATGTGGACGGTCGCCCCCAGCGCCCGGAGCGCCTCGGCCGTGCCGGACTCCTTGGCGTCACTGCCCGCGACCTTCGCGCCGCGCTGGGTGAGGATCTTCGCGATGCCCGACATCCCGGCGCCGCCGATGCCGATGAAGTGCGGCCGTTCCATGGCGGCGGGGATACCGGGTGTCATGTGCGAGTCCTCCGGGTACTGGGTGCGTTCTCGGTCGCGGACCGGTGCCACTCCACTCCGGACCGCGGGCCAAGCCTATTCGCTGTGCGCGAAGAGCTTGAGCACCGGTACGCCGACCTTGTGACGGGCGCGCGAGGCCCAGTCCCGGTGGAAGAACTCCTCCACGTAGTGCGGCGCGGTCAGCACGATGACCTCGTCCGCCTCCGCCTCCTCCACCACGGACTTCAGCTTGTCCAGCGGGTGGTCCTCGACCACCTGCCCGACCGCCTCGGATCCCGCCTGCCGCAGGGCTTCCAGCGACACTTCGAGTGCCAGTTCGGCGGACTGCCGGGCGTCCTTGCCCTCCGGCTCCTCGATCTCCCGGGCGGCTTCCTTCAGCTCGCCCATCGCCAGGTCGTCGATGGCCCGCAACAGGACGTCGGCCTGGTCACCGCGCGGCTGTATGAGCACGACGAAGGAGGTCGACTCGTCACCGTGCAAGGTGGTGACGAAATCGACGTCCTCGGAGGTGAGGGCCTTCTCGATCATCAAAACGCTGGTGAACACCACGGGTGCCCTTCTGCTTCAGTAACCGTCGCCGGTCTCTGCTGAAACCATCCTTCCCCGTGCTCACACGGGGACTGCGAGAGTAATTGTGCCCACCGGAAGTTAAACGGAACGACGAGTTCCGCCGTGTGTCAGCCCCGACGGTCCTCGTGCCGGCCCCGACGGTACCGGGTGAACAGGAACCCGTCCTCCTCCAGGACCGACGCCAAGGCGAATCGTTCCGGCACGGCCATCGACGGACCGCCCGCGATCCGCTGCGCATCCCCGGCGGTCAGCATCGGGGAGACGGTCAGACAGAGCTCGTCCAGCACCCCCGCCGCCACGAACTGGCCCAGCAGCCTGGGACCGCCCTCGGTCAGCAGCCGCCGCAGACCGCGATCCGCCAGCTCCCGCACGGCCCTCGCGGGGTCCACCCGGGAGCCCTCCCCCGCGATCACCACCTCGGCGCCGGCGTCGCGCGCCGCGGCCATCCGGCCGGGAGGGGCCCCGGCACCGGTGAGCACCAGGGTCGGGACGAGCGGCGAGACGAAGAGCGGCAACGAGAAGTCCAGGTCCAGACCGCCGCTCACCACCGCGATCGCCGGGGCGGGCCCCTGCCCCGCCGCGGCCCGGCGGGCGGCGAACGCCTCTCGGGCCCTGGCGGGCCGGTACCCCTCCTGCCGCACCGTCTCCGCGCCCGCCACGACCACGTCGGCCAGGGCGCGCAGGGTGCCGAAGATCCGCATGTCGCTCTCGCAGGAGATCGGCTGCGAACGCCCGTCGTGCTGGGCGGCGCCGTCGAGCGTCGAGACCATGTTGGCGCGCAGCCAGGGGCCGTCCGTGTCGGGGTAGGCGTAGGCGTCGGCCAGGTCGTCCAGGCTCCACTCCCCCTCGTCGTCGGTCGCTGTCAGGTCGGTCACAGGGAACAGGCGTCGCATGTCCGGCAGTCTTCCACGGCCCGTAGAGTGGGGGGTTGTGTCGTCCTCCACCGCCGTGCCGGGGCAGAGCCCCATAGCCGAAACGGCCCCGCTGTCCCTGTGTGCCCGCGAGCCGCACGTCCCCGCCGACCGGCTGGTCGCCGAGATGGTGCCGCCGCCGCGCTTCGACGCCGTCCGTTTCGATACGTACGTACCGGACCCGAAGCAGCCGAGCCAGCGCGAGGCGGTCGACGTGCTGAGCGGCTTCGCGTCCGGGCTCGGCGGGGCGCACGCCAGCGGTTCCGCGAAGCGCAGGTGGTTCGCGCGAAAGGCTGCGGCGCCGACCGCGCCCCTCGGCGTCTATCTCGACGGCGGTTACGGCGTCGGCAAGACCCATCTGCTGGCCTCCCTCTGGCACGCCACGCCCGCCGCGCCCGCACTGAAGGCGTTCGGCACCTTCGTCGAGCTGACGAACCTGGTCGGCGCGCTGGGCTTCCAGCAGACCGTGAAGACGCTGAGCGGGCACCGGCTGCTGTGCATCGACGAGTTCGAACTGGACGACCCGGGCGACACGGTGCTGGTGTCGTCGCTGCTCAGCAGGCTGGTCGAGGAGGGTGTCGCGCTCGCGGCGACCTCCAACACGCTGCCCGGCAAGCTCGGTGAGGGCCGGTTCGCCGCCGCCGACTTCCTCCGGGAGATCCAGGGCCTGTCCGCGCACTTCCGCCCGCTGCGGATCGACGGCGAGGACTACCGGCACCGCGGACTGCCCGAGGCCCCGGCACCGTTCACCGATGAACAGGTCACCCGGGCCGCGTACGCCACCGAGGGTGCCAGCCTCGACGACTTCCCGTCACTGCTCGCGCATCTCGCCCGAGTCCACCCGAGCCGCTACGGCGCGCTGACGGACGACCTGCGGGCGGTCTGTCTCACCGAGGTGCAGGCGGTGCCCGACCAGGCGACCGCGCTGCGGCTGGTCGTCCTGGCCGACCGGCTGTACGACCGCGAGGTGCCGGTGCTCGCCTCCGGGGTGCCCTTCGACAAGCTGTTCAGCGACGAGATGCTGAACGGCGGGTACCGGAAGAAGTACTTCCGGGCGATCTCCCGGCTCACGGCGCTGGCACGCGACGCGAAGGGTCTCGTGGCGCAGTAGGTTCAGGTGTGTGCTGCCCCATTTCCCCGGGGTACCGCACGGGTTCCGAGGCGTACCGCACGGGCGCACCGGAGGCATCCCGTATCCACCGCGCACACCGTTCGAAGGGATCCACCATGGCTACCACGCGCCAGGCGCACACGGTCTGGGAAGGCGATCTACTCCACGGCAAGGGGGTCGTCACGTTCGACTCCTCCGGCATCGGCGACCACGACGTCTCGTGGCCGTCCCGCGCGGAGCAGGCGAACGGGAAGACCAGCCCCGAGGAACTCATCGCGGCGGCGCACTCCAGCTGCTTCTCGATGGCGCTGTCCAACGGGCTGGCGAAGGCCGGCACCCCGCCGACCCGGCTGAACACCCGTGCCGAGGTCACCTTCCAGCCCGGCACCGGCATCACCGGCATCCACCTCACCGTCCAGGGCGAGGTGCCGGGCCTCGACGAGGCGGGCTTCGCCGAGGCCGCCGAGGACGCCAAGGCGAACTGCCCGGTGAGCCAGGCGCTCACGGGCACGACGATCACCCTCACCGCGTCCCTGGCCTGACCCCGCGCACGGGCCGTCGGGCCCGGGTGGTCGGCCGCCCCGGGGGCGCGTGACACGCACGAGGCACGGTGACCCGCGTGGTTCCCGCGCGCCGATGCGCGTGGTACACACATGCGGGTCACTTCTCCTGTCCGCCAGCAGGGAGTCGCCTCATGTCATCCGCAGCGTCACACGACACGTCGTCGTCACGGGACAGGTCATCCGCGGCATCGCGGGACATGTCATCGTCACGGGACACGGAATCGTCACAGAGCACGGCATCCGCAGCATCACGGAGCACGGCATCCGCGGCGTCGCAGAGCACGGCATCCGCGGCGTCGCAGAGCACGGCGTCAGCGCCGTCACGGGACTTGTCGTCCGCGGCGTCACGGACCCTCACCACCCGGCGGCAGGTCCTGGCCGGCAGCGGCGCGGTCGCCGCCTCGATCGCCTTCGCCGGGGCCTTCTCGGAACTCTTCGCCGGGACCGCCACCGCCCGGGACCTCGATCGCCGCGGCGGCCACGCAGGACATTCCGGCGGCAGCGGCTACGGGCCGTTGGTTCCGGACCCCGATGGTCTTCTCGACCTCCCGAAGGGCTTCCGCCACCGGGTGCTGTCCCGGGAGGGCGACCCGCTCCGCTCCGGCGAGGGCCCGGTCCCCAGCCACCACGACGGCATGGCCGCCTTCGCGGGCCGGCACGGTCATGTCCGTCTCGTACGCAACCACGAGAACCGCGCCGACGCGGCGTTCCGGGTCCCGGCCGTCGAAGGGCTCACCTACGACCCGATGGGCAAGGGCGGCTGCACCACCCTGGAGCTGGACGGCCGCAACAACGTCCTGGACGAACGCGTCGCCATCGCCGGTACGGCGGTGAACTGCGCGGGCGGACGTACCCCTTGGAACACCTGGCTGACCTGCGAGGAGACCGAGGACAAGGCCGGCACCAACGGCTACACCAAGGACCACGGCTTCATCTTCGAGGTGGACGGCGCCGATCCGCGCCGCTCCGGGGCGGTGCCGCTCACCGCGATGGGCCGCTTCCAGCACGAGGCGGTCGCCATCGATCCGGCGAACGGGATCGTGTACGAGACCGAGGACGCTTTCGAGCGACCGTTCGGGCTCTTCTACCGCTTCCTGCCGCGCAAGCCGCTCGGCGGGACGGGATCGCTGCGGGCCGGCGGCCGACTGGAGGCCATGCGGGTGCCGGGCGTCCCCGACCTGTCCGCCGTCCAGCAGACCGGCGCGAGCTTCGACCGCGTGGAATGGGTGCCCGTACCGGACCCGCCGGCGGCCGAAACCCCCATCCGTTTCCAGGACTTCGGGCCGCGGGGCATCACGCACGCACAGAAGCTGGAGGGCTGCTACTGGGGCGGTTCCTCGGTCTACTTCGTCTCCAGTTACGCACGCGGCGCGGAGGGCTCGGCGGCGGACCACCACGGTCAGGTGTGGCGGTACGAGCCGGGGCGGCGCCGACTCACGCTGGTCGTCGTGTTCGGGTCCGGCACGGACGTCCAGCTGCCCGGCGAGTCGCCCGACAACATCTGCCTGGCCCCGGACGGCGGGCTGATGGTGTGCGAGGACGGCGACGGCGCGCAGCACGTGTTCGGCCTGACACGGGGCGGCGAGGTGTACGCGATGGCGCGGGGACGGCAGAACATCGGAACGCCGCAGAAACCGGAGTGGGGCGAGTTCGCCGGGGTCACGTTCGCCCCGGACGGCAGGACGATGTACGTCAACTGCTACACCCCGGGGACGACGTTCGCGGTGACGGGGCCGTGGCGCTGACGCCGTGACACATCCGTGCGCCGGTACGGCGGGCGTGCCCGTACCGGGCGCGGATGGACGGGCCTCGTGGACGTGCTGGAGGCCCGGGCGGACCGAGGCCCGAGTGGGCTGAGGCCCGGCCGGTCGTAGCCTTCGTCGGCCGTCGGCCCGGGCACGCCGTGCGCCGGGCCTGCCACCTCTCGCCTCCCATACCCCACGTCCCGCACTCAGCCACGCAGCGCGGTGAGCCGACCGGTGAACACGGCGACCGCAGCGGCAAGGACGGCGGAGGCCAGGAGCGGCACGAGCGGCAGGTGCACCGTTCCCGTCCGCGAGCCGGTGACCAGACCGGTCACCGTGCTGTTCGCGGGCGAGCCTGTGGTCACCAGGGCCAGCAGCGCGGCGAGCACGGTGGCGGCGACGGACCAGCCGCGCCCGCGCAGCACCGGCCGGGTGCACAGCGCACCGACCGCCGCCCCCAGCAGCACGCAGCAGCCGACGGCGAGCAGTCCGGCTGCCGCGGCGGGCAGGAGCGGCACCGGGACGGAGTGGTCGGTGTTCGCCGGATCGCTGATCAGCAGCACGGCCAGGACGGCCGCCGCGCCCAGCGGCCCGGCGCACCCCAGCGCCACGAGGAACGAGGCGAGATGTGAGCGCGGCGAGCCCGTCGCCGCGGCGACGACGGCACGCGCGGCGGGCGGTTCCGGAGTCGTACAGACCTGCACGAACCACGCGGTGACCGGCAGGAGCCCGGCCGCGGCGTACCCCAGCGAGTCGAGCACCGGCTGCCCCCACCGCACGCCGACGGCGAGGAAGGCGGCGTAGAGCAGCACCGGAGCGAGCCAGCGCTGGGAGCGGACCAGCAATGCGGCCCGGTAGCGGAGAAGGGCGGTCATGACGCCTCGGAGACGGAGCCGGTGGGCGGCGGCGCGTCCTTCGATGCGGTCGGCGCGGCGCCGGGGGCGGGCCCGTCCCCACCCGTCGGCGCGGCGCCGTCCATCGCCGGGGTCCCGTCCGCGGATACGGTCGCGGTGTCCCCCGGCGCGTCCGGTTCGAGGTGGCCGGTCAGTCGCCGGATGTGCCAGGGCGGACGGGCGGTGAGCAGGGCGCGCAGCAGGGCGTCGGAGTGCGCCGCGTCGACGGTGAACCGTACGCCTCCGTCGGGTGCGGGCTCGCGCTCGGGCGCTCCCGGCAGCGCCGCCGGGAGTGCGGCACCCGGTGGGCACGCCGCCTCGATCCGGACCCGGGACCCGGTCACCACGGCGCGCGCCCCCGGCCCCGTCCCTCCCGCGCACCCTGTCGTGGGAACGGCGAGGAGCCTGTGTCCCTCGACCCGGAACACGGCGTCGACGGCCCCCGCGAGCCGACGCGGGTCGTGGTCGACGAAGACCACGGTGGAACCGGCCTCGACCCGCTCGGTAACGGCCCGGTCCAGTTCGTCACGAGCCTCGGCGTCCAGACCGGTCCATGCCTCGTCCAGGACCAGCAACTCCGGTTCGGCGAGCAGCGCCTGGGCGACGGCGACCTTCTGGCTGGTTCCCTTCGAGAGCTCCGCGAGCGGCGTACGGGCGTGGCGGGCCGCTCCGAACCGGTCGAGCCATGCCGCGGCCCGGTCCGTCGCCTCGGCGGTCCGCAGCCCGTGGATCCGGCCCAGGTGCACGAGATATCCGGTCGCGGTGAACGGGAGCGCTGCGGGGAAGCGCTCGGGGACGTACGCCGTACGCGGCCTGCGGCCGTGGATCCGGCCCTCCGTCGGCGCGTCGATCCCGGCGAGCAGGCGCAGCAACGTCGACTTGCCGGTGCCGTTGGCCCCCTCGATCCGGACCAGACGGCCCATGGGCAGAGCGAGGTCGACCCCACGCAGCACCCACGGCCCCCTCAGTCCGTAGCGGCGCCCCACTTTGTCCAGTCTCAGTTGGCCGACGCCTTCTCCTGCTTGAGCTCGCTGGGCCGTACGATCACGAAGCCCTCGCCGTCCAGCCGCAGTTGGACGGCCTCGCCGGATCCGCCGCGCACCATCGACCCGAAGCTCTGCGAGCGGTGCAGCGAGGTGGTGAGGTGGGCGCTCCAGCCGACCACCGCGTCCGTGTCGACGAACACCGGCTGCTGGGCCGTGACGGGTATCACGATGGGGTGGCCCTCGCACATGAGGCCGAGCTTGCCGTAGCCGGTGAAGACGCTGTTGAAGATGCCGCCGCCGACCATCCCCGCGCCCTTCACGGTCTTGATCTCGTAGGCGAGCGTGGGGTCGAAGCACAGGACGTTGCGGCCGTTGACGGTGAGGGCGTCGCCCTGCTCGATGTCCACGATGAAGCAGTTGGCGGCCTCGTGCGCGAACCACGCCTCGCCCTGGCCCCGGACGGCCATCAGCGGCAGCCCCTCGCCGGTGACGGCGCGCTTGAGCATGCCGCCGATGCCCTGGCCCTTGCGCTCGAACTCCAGGTTGCCGCGGAAGGCGATCATCGAACCCTGACGGGCGTGCATCTCACCGTTGACCGCGTACTTGATGGACTTGGCGTTCTGCAGGGTCATCCCGGGGGCCGTGGCCTGCTGCGCCAGGTATTCGCTGGAAAAGAGATCGCTCTTCATGCGGTGCATCCTCACCCGGAGCCGCCCGTTCCCACAACAAGAGCGTCCGGGGCTGCTGGCACACTGGTACGAGTGAGCGACGACAACACCCCCGCGTCCCCGGCCATGGACCCGGACCCGGCCGTACCGGCGTCCGGTTCCGCGGCGGCGGACAGCCCGTTCGAGTCCGGACGGACGAACCGCGACGAGGCACCGCAGTACGTCCTGCCGCTGGTCGTGCGCATCGAGAGGGCGGCGCCCCCGGCCCGTACCGACGCCCTGCGGACCGCCGCCCGCGCAGTGCTCCTGATGCTCTCCGACGAGCGCTCGGTGGGCGAGGGCGAATGGGCCCGCGTGATCCGGGACTGGGAGGACGCCCGGATCCGCAAGGTGGTACGGCGGGCCCGCGGCGCCGAGTGGCGCAGGGCCTGCGAACTGCCCGGCATCACGGTCACGGGCGAGAGTGCCGAGGTACGGGTCTTCCCTCCGGTGCCTCTGGACGGCTGGCCCAGGGAACTGGCGAGGCTCCAGGTGTCGGGAACGGACCTGGACGACCCGGAGCCCCCGGCCGCACCCGGTCCGCAGGGGCCGGTGCTGTGGATGAACCCGGAGCTGGGCATGACGGCGGGCAAGGCGATGGCACAGGTCGGGCACGGCGCGCAGCTCGCCTGGTGGGAATTGTCGGAGACGGAGCGCAAGGCGTGGCGCGAGGCGGGCTTCCCGCTCTCCGTCGCCACCGCGGACGCGAACCGCTGGCGGGAACTCGCGGCGAGCGACCTTCCGCTGGTGCATGACGCCGGATTCACCGAGATCGCCCCCGGGAAGACCGTCGCGGTCGAGGGTCACCACCGTGTCGGATCCCTGCCGCCCTGCGGCGGCCGTGAGTTCTGACCCATGAGGCATGTCGAGGATGTCGTGGACGCGGCCCTGTGCCGCTGGACCGCTGGACCACTGAACCGCGCCCGTCAGGGGCCGTGAGTCGTTCCGTCCCGTTCCCGGTGCCGGTCACCGGGAACGGGACGGAGCGACGGCGGCCTCGACGGACGCCTCGGAGCGCCGGGAACCTCAGATCAAGCTCTGAACGTCCCCCTCTTCGGATTCGCCACCGCCCGCCGGGGCCATCACCCCTGCACGGAGGAGAAGAAGGAGGGGTGGCATGAGACTGGGGACCGGTATCGGCTGGCGGCCGGAGATCGCGGACGTCGTCGAGGCGCTGCCGGGCATCGACTGGGTGGAGACGGTCGCGGAGAACATCTGCACCGGTCATCTGCCCGATTCGCTGCTGCGGCTGAGGGAACGCGGGGTCACCGTCGTCCCGCACGGCGTCTCGCTGGGCCTCGGCGGGGCCGAGCGCCCCGACCCCGGCCGGCTGGCGGACCTCGCGGCCCGCGCCGAACTGCTCGCCGCGCCGCTGGTCACCGAGCACATCGCGTTCGTACGGGCCGGTGGGCAGCGCACCGCTTCGCCGACGCTGGAGGCGGGCCACCTGCTGCCCATGCCCCGCACCTGGGACGCGCTGGACGTGCTGTGCGAGAACGTGCGGATCGCGCAGGACTCGTTGCCGGTGCCCCTGGCGCTGGAGAACATCGCGGCCCTGCTCTCCTGGCCGGACGAGGAGCTGACGGAGGGGCAGTTCCTGGCGGAGCTGGTGGAGCGCACCGGGGTCCGGCTGCTGATCGATGTCGCCAACCTGCACACCAACCATGTCAACCGCGGGGAGGATCCCGCCGCCGCGCTCGACGAACTGCCGGTGGAGGCCATCGCGTACGTGCATGTGGCGGGCGGCGTCGAGAAGGACGGCGTCTGGCACGACACCCATGCCCATCCGGTCACCCGGCCGGTGCTCGACGTGCTGGCCGAACTCCGCTCCCGGGTCGAACCGCCGGGCGTTCTTCTGGAGCGCGACGACGACTTCCCGCCGGCCGGGGAACTGGCGGGCGAACTGGCCGCGATCCGCGCCACGCTGGACCGGGCGGCCGTCCGGGGCACCGACGCGCCCGCGTACGCCGGAGACCTCACGTCGCGCCCCGTCGCGGGCCCCGGCGCACACGCCGGGAAGGGCGTGTCCCGCACGGCCGCGAACCCGTCCGCGCCGACAGACGCGCGCCCTTCGGCTCCGGCATCCCCGTCGGCTCCTACTGCCTCTTCGGCTCCCGCGCACCCCTTCGCTCCCGCGCCCCCGGACTCCGTGCGCGACCGGGTCGCGGTGGCGCAGACGGCGCTGCTCCGTGCCCTCGTCGCGGGCGCTCCCGCCCCGCCCGGCTTCGACGAGCGCCGACTCGGCGTCCAGAGCCGCGCCCTGGCCTCCAAACGGGCGGGGGTGGTCGCCAAGGTGGCGCCGGAACTGCCGGAGATCCTGGGCTCCGGCTACCGGGAGGCGTTCCTCGCGTACGCCGGACGCCGTCCCATGTCCGGGGGGTACCGACGGGACGCGCTCGACTTCGCCGAGGAACTGCTGAGCACCGGTCGGCCGGCCGACCGGGCGGCCCGGCGCCGCCTCACCCGATGGTGGAAGGACCGGGCGGGCGGGCGTCCGCCCGGCCGCACCACGCTGCTGCTGCGCGCCGCCCGCGCGGCCCTCGTCGGCGGGTGAGCCCCGACTCCCCCGAGGAGCGGGGGTGACCTCCGACCGGGTGGCCACGCCGTGGTACGCACGCTTCCGGCGTTGCCGAAATGCCCACGTAGCTCCCCTGCGCGAACAACCCGGCGCCTTGGAATCACACGCACCAAGCCGCGTCCGCTTCCCGGTCGAAGGTCACCCGACAGGCTCTGAGCGCGACGGGCGCGGAGCAGCAAAGGGGGGTTCCTCCCGCCGGATACGGCGCTGGGCCCGGCTTCTTTCGAGGCCGGGCCCAGCGTGCCCCCGTACGTGCCGCACACCCGCGCCCGGCAGGGCGGGGCGGGACGGACCGGCGGGCGGGACGATCCACTCGTCCCTCGGGCCCCGGGGGCGCCGCGGGCCGAACCCGCGGCGGACCCGGAACCGAACCCGGTGTCGCTGGAACGACGGGCGACGCGTGACGCGCCGGTGCCCGCCGTCTGATCTTCCGGGCTGGGGTGGTCGGAGCCCGTTCGCTACGCGAGCCCGGCCACCAGGTCTGCGACCGACTTCCTGCGTCCGGTGAAGAACGGGATCTCCTCGCGGACGTGCATCCGCGCCTCGGAGCCCCGCAGGTGACGCATGAGGTCGACGATGCGGTGCAGTTCGTCCGCCTCGAAGGCGAGGACCCACTCGTAGTCGCCGAGCGAGAAGGAGGCGACGGTGTTGGCCCGGACGTCGGGGTAGCCGCGGGCCATCTTGCCGTGGTCCGCGAGCATCCGGCGGCGGTCCTCGTCCGGCAGCAGGTACCAGTCGTAGGAGCGCACGAAGGGGTAGACGCTGACGTAGTTGCGCGGCGTCTCGTCGGCCAGGAACGCCGGGATGTGCGACTTGTTGAACTCGGCGGGGCGGTGCAGCGCCATGTTCGACCAGACCGGCTCCAGCGCCCGGCCCAGCTCGGTGCGCCGGAAGAGGTTGTACGCCTCCTGGAGCTCGTCCGAGGTCTCGGCGTGCCACCAGATCATGATGTCGGCGTCGGCCCGCAGACCGGACAGGTCGTAGGTGCCACGGACGGTGACGTCCTTGGCCGCGAGCTGGTCGAACAGCTCCTGGACCTCGTCGGCGTAACCGGAGCGGTCGACGGGGAGCACATCACGAAGCTTGAAGACGGACCACAGCGTGTAGCGGATGACCTCGTTGAGGTCCTTGGCCTTCTTACCGGCGTTGGGAATCTTCTCAGGCGCACTCATACGGCTATTGTCCCGCCTCGCTCCCTGTGCCCTGAACCGGGGTCGGCGTGGCGATGATCTCTTCTCCGGAGCCGCCAGCGAGACCGGCGGCGATCTCGTCGGCGGCGCGGTGGGCGCTCGCCACGCACGCCGGGATGCCGACCCCGTCGTAGACCGCTCCGCAGACCCGCAGACCGGGCAGCTTGGCGACCTCCTCCCGGATCCGGGCGACCCGGGCCAGGTGCCCCACGGGGTACTGGGGCAGTCCCCCGATCCACCGGGTGACCTCGGTGTCCACGGGCTCCGCTGCCAGTCCGGTGGCCGCCGCGAGATCGCGCAGCGACACACCCACCAGTTCGGAGTCCTCGCGGTGCAGGTGGTCCTCCTCGCCGTACCGGCCGACGGAGGTACGCAGGACGAAGAGGTCGGGAGCGGCCTCGGCGACCCACGACCACTTGCGGGTGGAGAAGGTGGACGCCTTGATGGTGCGCCCGTCCACCGGCGGCACGAGGAAGCCGGAACGTCCGTCGAGGGCCGCGGTGCCGGCCACGTCGGAACGGCGGAACGCCATGGTGACGAGCGCCATCGACGCGTACTCGACCCCGGCGAGTTCGGCGGAGGCGGCCGGGGACTCGGCGGCGAGCAGGGTGGAGGCGGACCAGGCGGGGGCGGCCAGCACGACGCCGTCGGCGGCGATCACCCGGCCGTCGGTACGCACCTCCCAGCCGGTTCCGGTACGGGTCAGACCGAGGACGGGGATTCCGGTGAGGATCTCCCCTCCGGCCGCGCGCACCGCCTCGGCGACCGCCCCCGGGAGCGTGCCGATGCCGCCCTCGATGCCCTGGAAGACCGGGCCGGTCCTCGGCCGTGCCGCGGCCCGTTCCTGGATGCGCCGGACGCCGTCGAGGAGCGAACCGCCCTCCCGCACCACCTCGAACAGCTGCGGTACGGCGGCCCGCATCGAGATCCGGTAGGCGTCGCCCGCGTACACGCCGCCGAGCAGCGGTTCCACGAGCCGGTCGACGACCTCGCGGCCCAGCCGGTCCGCCACGTACGCGCCGACCGCGACGTCGTCGCCGACGGCGGTCGGGGTGAGATCGCGTTCCTCGGCGACACGGGCGAGGCCCTCCGGGGAGATCACGTCGCCGAGCGCCGCCGGATCGCCCGGCACACCCATCACATGGCCCTTGGGCATGGGCCGCAGGGCGTCGCGCGTCCACACCGACGCGGCGGTCGTGGCGGGCGGCCGGAGCCGGTCGCCGAGCCCGACCGCACGTGCCAGCTCCACCGCCTCCGGGCGCGTGGCGAGCATCGACTCGGCGCCCAGATCGACCTGTGTCCCGGCGATCTCACCGGTCATCAGCTTGCCGCCGAGCCGGTCGGTGGCCTCCAGGAGGGTGACCCGCAGCCCGGCCCCGAGCAGCCGGTGGGCGGCGGCGAGACCGGCGATACCACCACCTATGACGACGACATGGCCCGTGTCCGTGTGCGCGGGATTGAGTGAACGCTCCATACCCCCACTCTCTCAGAGCCCGTCGGGTGACCTCTGACCGGGCGGCCACGCCCCGGCACGCACTCCCTCACAGGTCTTGAGGGCCGGAGGGGCCCCCTCCGACGCCCCGGAACCGCACGCACCATGCCGTGTCCACTCTCCGGTCGAAGGTCGCCCGACAGGCTCTCAGCCCCCGGTTCGAGGCCCGAACGTGACCGCTTCGAAACCGGGATCGGGCAACCCGCGGACGGGCCCGCACGTCGAACCGGCAACGTCGGCGACCCGTCCCGGGGGGACACTCATGCAGACAGCCAGACATCCGCGCCGCACCCGGCGCCGTACGCGCACCGCCCTGGCCTCCGGGCTCCTGGCCGGCCTCCTCGCACTGAGCGGCTGCGGCGCCGGCGACGCGGGCGGGACGCGTTCCGCCGACAGCGGGAAGGCCGCCGCGCCGCGCGAGCGGGCCGCCTCGGGCGCTTCGGCCGGGCAGGTGGGGCAGGGCGCGGGCGGTTCGTCGGCGGACGGGCGGAAGACCGGCGGCCTGCCCGCCGGCGTCCACGTCATCCGCACCGCCACGCTCTCCGTCGAGGTGCGGGACGTGCCGAAGGCCGCCGCGGCCGCCCGCGCGGCGGTGGCCGAGGCCGGCGGCCTGGTGGCCGACGAGAGGACCGAACGGGTCGATGCGACGCGCGAGACGTCGCACATCGTGCTGCGCGTTCCGCAGGACGCGTACGAGACGGTCCTGAAGGACCTCGCGGGCACCGGGAAGCTGCTGTCGCGCACCTCGTCCGCGAAGGACGTCACCGACCAGGTGGTCGACGTGGAGAGCCGGATCGCGTCCCAGCGGGCGAGCGTTGCGCGGGTGCGCAAGCTGATGGACCGGGCCGACGCCCTCTCCGACGTGGTCACACTGGAAAGCGAACTGAGCAGCCGTCAGGCGGCGTTGGAGTCGCTGCTCGCCCAGCAGGCGTCGCTGAAGGACCGCACCTCGCTGGCGACGATCACCCTCGACCTCTCCGAGCCGGTGACGGCGCCGGAGACGAACGACGACGATCCGCCCGGCTTCCTGGACGCGCTCGACAACGGCTGGGACGCGTTCCTCACGGTGCTGCGGTGGGGTTCCGTGGTGCTGGGTGCCACGGCTCCGTTCCTGGTCACGATCGTGGTGCTGGTGGTGGCGGGGCGGCTGCTGCTGCGCCGGCTGCGCGGGCGCCGGGCGGCGCGGACGCCCGTGCCGCCGCATTCCTCGCCGAGGCCCCCGGCGTCGTAGCGTGGGTCCCTTCGGATCGGTGTCGAAGGGACCGGGAATGGCGACGGAGCGACTGGTGGTCATCGGTGGTGACGCGGCGGGCATGTCCGCCGCGTCCCAGGCCCGCAGGCTCAAGGGTCCCGACGAGCTGGGGATCGTCGCCTTCGAACGGGGCCACTTCTCCTCGTACTCCGCCTGCGGCATCCCGTACTGGGTCGGCGGCGACGTGACCGAACGCGACGACCTCATCGCCCGTACCCCGCAGGAGCACCGGGCCCGCGACATCGACCTGCGGATGCGCACCGAGATCACGGAGATCGACGTGGCCGGGCAGCGGGTGCGGGCGCTGGACCTGGAGACCGACGAGACGTACTGGACGGGCTTCGACAAGCTGGTGATCGCGACGGGGGCCCGTCCGGTGCGTCCGGCGCTGCCCGGCATCGACGCGCCCGGGGTGCACGGGGTGCAGACGCTGGACGACGGGCAGGCGCTGCTGGAGTCGTTGGACCGGGTGCCGCAGGGGCGTCGCCGGGCGGTCGTCGTCGGGGCGGGCTACATCGGGGTCGAGATGGCCGAGGCGATGTTGAGGCACGGCTTCGAGGTGACCGTCCTGAACCGGGGCGAGCAGCCGATGGCGACGCTGGACCCCGACATGGGGCGGCTGGTGCACGAGGCGATGGACGGCCTGGGCATCACCACGGTCAACGGCGCCGAGGTGACCGGGATCCGCACCGGGCCGGACGGCCGGGCCGACGCGGTCGTCGCGGGCGGCACGACCTATCCGGCGGACGTGGTGGTGCTCGGCATCGGGGTGGCGCCGGAGACGACGCTGGCCCACGCCGTCGGCCTCCCGGTGGGCCCGCACGGCGGCCTGCTCACCGATCTGTCGATGCGGGTCGTCGGGCACGACAACATCTGGGCGGGCGGCGACTGCGTCGAGGTGCTCGACCTGGTGGCGGGCCGCACCCGGCACATCGCGCTGGGCACCCACGCCAACAAGCACGGCCAGGTCATCGGGTCCAACGTGGCGGGCGGCTACGGGACGTTCCCCGGGGTGGTGGGCACGGCGGTGAGCAAGGTGTGCGATCTGGAGATCGCCCGCACCGGGCTGCGCGAGAAGGACGCCCGCTCGGTGGGGCTGCGCTTCGTCACGGCGACGATCGAGTCGACGGGCCGGGCGGGCTACTACCCGGGGGCGCGGCCGATGACGGTGAAGATGCTCGCGGAGTACCGCACCGGGCGGCTGCTCGGGGTGCAGATCGTGGGCCGGGAGGGGGCGGCGAAGCGGGTCGACATCGCGGCCGTGGCGCTCACGGCCGGAATGACGGTGGACCAGATGACCGCCCTGGACCTCGGCTACGCCCCGCCGTTCTCACCGGTCTGGGACCCGGTCCTGGTGGCCGCCCGCAAGACGGTGACGGCGCTGCGGCGGGCGGGCACCGCCTGAGAGCCCGGCGGGCGCCCGGCCGGACCGTCCCGGCCGCGGGCGCCCGCCCGGACGTTTCCCTCAGCGCGCGGTCCGCTCGTGCACGTACGCCACGAGCCGGGTCAGGGCATCCGGGTCCATCGACGGCATCACGCCGTGGCCCAGGTTGAAGACGTGGCCCTCCAGACCGGCGGCGGCGTCCAGCACCTCCTGGGCCTTCTCCTCCACCGCCGCGGTCGGCGCGAACAGCACCGCCGGGTCGAGGTTGCCCTGGAGCGCCTTGCCGGGGCCGACCCGGCGCGCGGCCTCGTCGAGCGGGACGCGCCAGTCGACGCCGACGACGTCCGCGCCCGCCTCGCCCATCGGGCCGAGGAGTTCGCCGGTGCCCACGCCGAAGTGGATGCGCGGGACCTCGTACGGGGCGACGGTCTCGAAGACCTTCGCGGAGGCGGGGAGCACCGAGCGCCGGTAGTCGGCGGGGGACAGCGCGCCCACCCAGGAGTCGAAGAGCTGCACGGCCGAGGCGCCGGCCTCGATCTGCACCTTCAGGAAGGCGCCGGTGATGTCGGCCAGCCGGTCGAGGAGGTCCGCCCACAGCTCCGGCTCGCCGTACATCATGGCCTTGGTGTGCTCGTGGTTGCGGGACGGGCCGCCCTCCACGAGGTAGCTGGCGAGCGTGAACGGGGCGCCCGCGAAGCCGATGAGCGGGGTGGCGCCGAGCTCGGCGACGAGCAGGCCGACCGCCTCGGTGACGTAGGACACGTCCTCGGGCGTGAGGTCGCGCAGCCGGGCCAGGTCGGCGCGGGTGCGGAAGGGCTCGGCGACGACCGGGCCCACGCCCGGCTTGATGTCGAGGTCGATCCCGATGGCCTTGAGCGGGACGACGATGTCGCTGAAGTAGATCGCCGCATCCACCTTGTGACGGCGCACGGGCTGCATGGTGATCTCCGCGACGAGCTCCGGCATCATGCAGGAGTCGAGCATCGGGATGCCCTCGCGCACCTTGAGGTACTCGGGCAGCGACCGGCCCGCCTGACGCATGAACCAGACCGGGGTGTGCGGCACCGGCTCGCGGCGGCACGCCTTGAGAAACGCCGACTCATGGGTGGCGGAGGTCTTCGTCTGCTGGCCCATGGGGCGATCGTTGGCACTCACACCCAGAATCTTCGCACGAGGTCCAAGCGGCCGGGCCCGGCCGGGTGTCCCTCCCTGCACGCGGCTCCCGTTCCGCCTACTCTTCCCCGCATGGCTCCGGCTCAGGAACAGTTCTCCGATCGACCCGACGGCGCTGACGACAAGGACAGCGCGGAGGGCGACTCCGTGCCGCCCGCTTTCCGGTCGGCGCTGGACGGCTTGCGCTCGGCGCGCCTGCGACCCGAACTGGAGGTCGAGCCGACCCACCCGCCCAAGCGGCTCGCCCCGTACGCGTACGCGCTGGAGGCGGCGGTCGTGCAGGGCGAGGAGGATCTGGCCGACGGCCGTCTCGTGCTGCTCCACGACCCGGACGGGCACGAGGGCTGGCACGGCACCTTCCGTCTGGTGACCCTGGTGCGGGCGGAGCTGGAACCGGAGATGGCGTCCGATCCGCTGTTGCCGGAGGTGTGCTGGTCGTGGCTGACCGGCGCGCTGGAGGCGCGCGGGCTGTCGTACGGAGCGGCGGGCGGCACGGTGACCCTGGCGGGGTCGCACTACTTCGGCGCGCTGGGGGCGCGGCGGCCGGCGACACAGATCGAGATCCGGGCGTCGTGGACACCGCGCGAGAGCCGGGGCGGGGCGCCGGACACCGCGGCGCATCTGATGGCGTGGGGCGATCTGCTGTGCCAGATCGCGGGCCTGCCTCCGTCGGGTCCGGCCGACGCGGCGGTGGTCACGCTCCCGCAGCGGCGCGGCCCCCAGGCCCCCTGACACCCGGGCGGCGGAGCCGCGGCCGAGCCGCCCCTTCCCGCCCCATTGACGTCGCGTCACCACAGATCAACACCGTGTCACGCTTTGCGCGGAATTACCGACATTTTTTTCGTACAATCGATCGCGCGTCTGATTTGCCCGAATTGTTACTCAGCAAATCGCGATCTTCCTCTAAAGGAGGACGGGTCCGCTGCCGAAGAGGTCAATGACCCTTCAAGCACGGTGCGCCCCGGCTTCATCCCCGAGCCGGCCCGTCCCGCCACTCCCCAGGAGGCCTGGTGTCCGTTCTCCTAGAGCAGCCCGCAAGCCTGGTCGCCTACCGCCCGAACAAGCCGACGGCCATGGTCGTCGTGGCCGACCCGCGCGTCCGTTCCACCGTCACCCGCCATCTGTGGGCCCTCGGAGTACGTGACGTCATCGAGGCGTCGTCCATCGCGGAGGCCCGTCCCCGCGTCGGCAACCCGCGCGACATCTGCGTAGCCGACGTCCATCTGCCCGACGGTTCCGGGCTGACCCTGCTGTCCGAGACCCGGGCCGCCGGCTGGCCGAACGGCCTCGCCCTCTCCGCCGCCGACGACATCGGCGCGGTCCGCAACGCCCTCGCGGGCGGTGTGAAGGGCTATGTCGTCACCGGCACCCGGACCAACATCGGCCATCCCACCCGTCCGGGCGCCGCCCCCATCGGCGCCAACGCCGCCCGTATGCACCGCCGCCCCCCGGGCACCCCGAGCCATCCGGGCGGCTACCGCGAGCTTTCCGGCCGCGAGGTCGAGGTCCTCCGGCTGGTCGCCGAGGGCCAGTCCAACAAGGCCATCGGCGTCTCCATGGGGCTGTCCGCCCTGACGGTCAAGAGCCACCTCGCCCGGATCGCCCGCAAGCTCGGCACCGGCGACCGTGCCGGAATGGTCGCCGTCGCCCTGCGGACGGGCATCATCCACTGACCCTCCGCGCCCCCGGCGACCGGACGCCGGGACCGGCTGGTTTGCATGCATCGGCGCCCGTCGACGGAACGTTCCGTCGACGGGCGCCGTACATCCACGGATACCCTTGACACGTGACCGACGCCCAAGAGACCGCAGCAGACACATCACTGCGAACCACCGGGGGCGCTCCCCCGGACGACGTCGCCCCGGCGCCGATCCCCTTGCTCGAACCTCGCGAGGGCATTCCCCCGGTGGTGGCCTCCGACGACGCCCTCTCCCAGGTGATCGCGGCGTTCGCCGCGGGCACCGGCCCGGTGGCAGTCGACGCCGAGCGCGCCTCCGGCTACCGCTACGGCCAGCGCGCCTACCTCGTCCAGCTCCGCCGCGAAGGCGCGGGCAGTGCGCTGATCGACCCGGTGGGCTGCCCCGATCTGTCGAGGCTCGGGGAGGTACTGCACGGCAGCGAGTGGATCCTGCACGCCGCCACCCAGGACCTGCCCTGCCTGCGGGAGATAGGGATGACCCCCACGGGGCTGTTCGACACCGAGCTGGCCGGGCGGCTCGCCGGCTTCCCCCGGGTCGGCCTCGGCGCCATGGTCGAGAGCGTGCTCGGTTACTCCCTGGAGAAGGGCCACTCGGCCGTCGACTGGTCCACCCGGCCGCTGCCCGAGCCCTGGCTGCGCTACGCGGCGCTGGACGTGGAACTGCTCATCGACCTCCGCGACTCCCTGGAGAAGGAGCTCGACCGGCAGGGCAAACTGGAGTGGGCCCGGGAGGAGTTCGACGCGATCGCCGCCGCGCCGCCCGCTCCCCCGCGCAAGGACCCGTGGCGCCGCACCTCCGGCATGCACAAGCTCCGTCGTCGCCGCCAGCTGGCGGTGGTACGGGAGTTGTGGACCGCCCGCGACCAAGTGGCCCGGCGCCGGGACCTCTCCCCCGGCAAGGTGCTGAGCGACGCCGCGATCGTCGAGGCCGCGCTCGCGCTCCCGGCGAACGCGCACGCGCTGACCGCCCTGCCCGGCTTCGGCCACCGCATGGGCCGCCGGCAGCTGGAGCAGTGGCAGGCGGCCGTCGACCGGGCCAAGGCCCTGCCGGACTCCGAGCTGCCCCAGCCCGGCCAGGCCGTCGCCGGTCCGCCGCCGCCCCGCGCCTGGGCGGACAAGGACCCCGCCGCGGCGGCACGGCTCGCCGCCGCCCGCGCGGCGGTTTCGGAGCTCGCCGAACGACTGCACATGCCGCAGGAGAACGTGATCACGCCGGACACGGTGCGACGGGTCTGCTGGGAGCCGCCCGGGAGCGCGACGCCGGACGCGATCGAGGCCGCGCTCATCGGCTACGGGGCCCGGCACTGGCAGATCGAACTGGTGACCCCGCTCCTGGCGCGCGCATTCTCCTCGAAGGCGTGAGATTCCGCCGACCGAGGGACGTAATCACGCCAGGTTGAACGAGCACCGCGCGCCGCACCGCCGTGCGCCGCGCCACCGGACGCCGGACGGGCCGTTTCCTCGGCCCCGTCCGGCGCTCGCCGTTCCCGGACCGGGCCGGGGCGGGGCGTGCCGCAGCCGCGGCGGTCGCATGCGCCGCCGCGCCTCCGTGTGACCTTCGCCGCTCCGGTCGCAAGGGGTGGGCAGTCTGGTTACCCACAAGTAGCATGAGGGGACGGCGTGCCCTCGGGCGCGCTCCGCAGCAGTGCCATCCCGCACCCTGGAGGAGAGCCACCGTGCCTCGTACCATCCGGGACGTCGTCTTCGTCGACGGCGTCCGCACCCCGTTCGGCAAAGCGGGCCCGAAGGGCATCTACCACGAGACCCGCGCCGACGATCTCGTCGTGAAGGCCATCCGGGAGCTGCTGCGCCGCAACCCGGCCCTGGACCCCGCAAAGGTCGACGAGGTCGCCATCGCCGCGACCACCCAGATCGGCGACCAGGGTCTGACGCTGGGCCGTACCGCCGGGATCCTGGCCGGTCTCCCGCAGTCCGTCCCCGGCTACTCCATCGACCGCATGTGCGCGGGTGCCATGACCGCCGTCACCACGACGGCCGGTTCCATCGCCTTCGGCGCGTACGACGTCGTCGTGGCCGGTGGTGTCGAGCACATGGACCGTCACCCGATGGGCGAGGGCGTGGACCCGAACCCGCGCTTCGTGTCGGAGAAGCTGGTCGACGAGTCCGCCCTGTTCATGGGCATGACCGCGGAGAACCTGCACGACCGCTACCCGTCGATCACCAAGCTGCGGGCCGACGAGTACGCGGTCCGCTCGCAGGAGAAGGCCGCCAAGGCGTACGCCGACGGCAAGATCCAGCAGGACCTGGTGCCGATCTCCGTGCGCCGCACCAACCCGGAGGTCGGCGAGACGGGCTGGGGCCTGGTCACCGCCGACGAGCCGATGCGTCCGGGCACCACGCTGGAGAACCTGACGGGCCTCAAGACCCCGTTCCGAGTCCACGGCCGGGTCACCGCTGGCAACGCGGCCGGTCTGAACGACGGCGCGACCGCCTCGATCATCGCCTCCGAGGACTTCGCCCGCGAGAACGGCCTGCCGGTCAGGATGCGCCTGGTCTCCTACGCCTTCGTGGGCGTCGAGCCCGAGGTGATGGGCTACGGCCCGATCCCGGCCACCGACAAGGCCCTCGCCAAGGCGGGCCTGTCGATCGGGGACATCGGCCTGTTCGAGATCAACGAGGCGTTCGCCGTGCAGGTGCTCGCCTTCCTGGAGCACTACGGCATCGCCGACGACGACGCGCGCGTCAATCAGTACGGCGGCGCCATCGCCTACGGCCACCCGCTGGCCTCCTCCGGCGTCCGTCTGATGACGCAGCTGGCCCGCCAGTTCGAGGAGCAGCCGGAGGTCCGCTACGGCCTCACCACCATGTGCGTCGGCTTCGGCATGGGCGCCACGGTCATCTGGGAGAACCCTCACCACAAGGACGCCGGAGGCAGCAAGTGAGCACCACCGCCAAGCTTTTGAAGGGCGCGGCCGAGCTGTTCCCCGACGAGGTCGTGACGTCGGCGCACGTACGCCACCTCGACCTTCCGGCCGGAGCGGGCCGCTTCGCCCTGATCACGCTGGACAACGGTCTGGACCACACCAAGCCGACCACCTTCGGACCGCAGTCGCTGGGCAATCTGAACGCCGCTGTCGACCAGGTCGAGAAGGAGGCCGCCGAGGGCGCGATCGTCGGTGTCGGCATCACCGGCAAGCCGTTCATCTTCGCGGTCGGCGCCGACCTCAAGGGCGTCGAGCTGCTGAAGAACCACGCGGACGCGCTGGCCATCGGCAAGGGCGGCCACGACGTCTTCCGTCGTCTGGCCGGCCTCGCGGTCCCCACGTTCGCGTACTACAACGGCGCGGCGATGGGCGGCGGGGTGGAGGTCGGGCTGCACTGCACGTACCGCACCGTCTCCAAGGCGGTGCCCGCCTTCTCGCTGCCCGAGGTCTTCCTCGGCCTGGTTCCGGGCTGGGGCGGCTGCGCGCTGCTGCCGAACCTGATCGGTGCCGACCGCGCGGTCTCGGTGATCATCGAGAACTCGCTGAACCAGAACCGTCAGCTCAAGGGCAAGCAGGTCTTCGAGCTCGGGATCGCCGACGCGCTGTTCGAGGGCGCGGACTTCCTGGAGCGTTCGCTGACGTGGACCGCGGACGTGCTGAACGGCACGCTCACCGTGGAGCGCCCGGAGATCGACCGCGGGGACGCCTGGGACCAGGCCGTCGCCCGGGGCCGGGCCGTCGCCGACTCCAAGGTCCACGGCGCCGCCCCGGCCGCGTACCGCGCGCTGGACATCATCGCGGCGGCGAAGGACGGCGACCTGGGCGCCGGCTTCGACGCCGAGGACCAGGCCCTCGCGGACCTGATCATGGGCGGCGAGCTGCGTGCCGGGCTCTACTCCTTCAACCTGGTGCAGAAGCGTGCCAAGCGCCCGGCCGGCGCCCCGGACAAGAACCTGGCCCGCCCGGTCACCAAGGTCGGTGTCGTGGGCGCCGGCCTGATGGCCTCGCAGCTGGCGCTGCTGTTCCTGCGCCGCCTGGAGGTGCCGGTCGTGCTGACCGACATCGACCAGGAACGGGTGGACAAGGGCGTGGGTTACGTCCACGCCGAGATCGACAAGCTGCTCGGCAAGGGCCGTATCAACCAGGACAAGGCCAACCGCCTCAAGGCCCTGGTCTCCGGTGTGCTGGACAAGGCGGAGGGTTTCTCCGACGCCGACTTCGTCATCGAGGCCGTCTTCGAGGAGATCGGCGTCAAGCAGCAGGTCTTCGCGGAGGTCGAGGCGGTCGCCCCGGCGCACGCGATCCTCGCCACGAACACCTCGTCCCTCTCGGTCACGGAGATGGCGTCGAAGCTGAAGCACCCGGAGCGGGTCGTCGGCTTCCACTTCTTCAACCCGGTCGCGATCCTCCCGCTGCTGGAGATCGTCCGGGGCGAGAAGACCGACGACGCCTCGCTGGCCACCGCGTTCGCCGTGGCCAGGAAGCTGAGGAAGACCGCGGTGCTGGTGAAGGACGCCCCGGCGTTCGTCGTCAACCGCATCCTCACCCGCTTCATGGGCGAGATCCAGAACGTCATCGACGAGGGCACCCCGGTCGAGACCGCGGAGAAGGCGGTGGAGCCGCTCGGCCTGCCGATGTCCCCGCTGGTGCTGCTGGAGCTGGTCGGCCCGGCGATCGGCCTGCACGTCTCCGAGACCCTGAACCGCGCCTTCCCGGAGCGGTTCACCGTCTCCGAGAACCTCGCGGCGGTCGTGAAGGCGGGCAAGCGCGGCTTCTACGTGTACGACTCCGGAAAGCCGGAGCTGGACCCGGAGGTCGCCGCGCTCCTCAAGCAGGGCGATGTCGTCCTGACCGAGCAGCAGGTCCGCGACCGGGTCCTGGACGCGGTGGCGCAGGAGATCGGTCTGATGCTGGACGAGGGCGTCGTCGCCGAGGCCCAGGACATCGACCTCTGCCTGATCACCGGCGCCGGCTGGCCCTTCCACCTGGGTGGCATCACGCCGTACCTGGACCGTGAGGGCGTCTCGGAGCGGGTCACCGGCAAGCGTTTCCTGACACCGGGCGCGGCGAGCGTTCCCGCGTAGCCCGCTGGAACACACCCGGTCCGGCTTCACGAGACACTCACAAGCGGAATCACGGCGGGCCGTACACCTCGTGTGTGCGGCCCGCTTTCGTGTACCCAAAGGTCCGAATCGTAACCGATTCGGGATTTTTACTTTCATGATCAACCTTATTTTCTTGTTAATCTTCACCCCTGCGACACACCTGCTTCACTTGGCCGCACCGTACGGTGGACCGTCCACCCCCACACTCCGCCCGACCGAGCAGCCGGCGCGTCGCCGTCACAGCACTGGTTGCTGAGCAGCCCGGCGAACATGTACCGGATCGCCGACTCGGCGACCAAGTCGCTGACGACCGACGAGGGCCTCGCCTCGCTGACCTCGCTCTCGGAGTTCGCCCGCTCCATGCAGGGGGTCGACCCGGGCTCCATGGAGACGATCATGCTCCCGGTGGCCTACGACAAGGCCGACCCGAACCGGGTGGTGGCGGCGCAGCCGCAGGCCAAGACGTTGTGGAAGGCGATCCGCGAGGACGCCCCGATCCCGGAGTCGGCGAAGAAGTCCCCCGCCACCGGCGGCTGACGGACCTGCGGCGACCGCACGCGCGAGACGCCCCGCGCGTGCGGTCGCCGCCGCGCGGGGCCGCCGGCGCGTGGCACGCTTCCGGCATGGTGAACGAACGGACCACCCTGGTGATCGTCGACGCGGCCAACGTGGTCGGGTCGGTGCCCGACGGCTGGTGGCGGGACCGGCACGGCGCGGCCGTTCGGCTGCGCGACGCGCTGGTCCCGCTGGCCGGGCACGGGCTGCCGGGCGTCCCCGGCCCCGTCGATCTGGTGCTGGTCGTCGAGGGCGCGGCCCGGAGCGTCGACCCGGTCCCCGGGGTGCGGGTGGATCCGGCCCCCGGGAGCGGGGACGACCGGATCGTGGAACTGGCCGCGGCGGCGGGCGACCGCGCCTGTGTCGTCGTCACCGCGGACCGGGAACTGCGGCGCCGCGTCGAGGCGTACGGCGCGCGGTGCGTGGGGCCGCGCGCGGTGCGGCCCGCGCGCCCTTGAGGGCGGTCGCCCTACGGACGGCCCGCGGGCTTGTGGAGCCGGCTGTGCCCGCGCCCGTACACGAAGTAGATGATCACTCCGAGGATCATCCAGCCGGCGAACCGCAGCCAGGTCTCCGCCGGCAGATTGAGCATCAGCCAGACCGAGGCGATCACCGACAGGGCGGGGACGAGCGGGACCCACGGGGTGCGGAAGGCCCGGTGCAGCTCGGGGCGGGTGCGACGCAGCACCAGCACCCCCAGGGCGACGACGACGAACGCGAAGAGCGTGCCGATGTTCACCAGCGTCGCGAGTTCGTGAAGGCTGGTGAATCCGGCGACGACCGCGATGACCACGCCCAGCAGGACGGTCGGGCGGTACGGGGTGCGAAAGCGCGGGTGCGTCCTGGAGAAGAACCGCGGGAGCAGCCCGTCCCGGCTCATCGCGAAGAACACCCGGGTCTGGCCGAGCAGCAGGATGAGACAGACCGTGGTGAGGCCGATCGCGGCGCCGAAGCTGATGAGCCCGGCGTAGACGGGATGGCCGACGGCCTTGAACGCGTCGGCCAGCGGGGCCTCGACGGACAGCCGGGTGTAGTGCTCCATGCCCGTGACCACCAGGGAAACGGCGACGTAGAGCGCGGTGCAGATGAACAGCGAGGCGAGGATGCCGCGCGGCATGTCGCGCTGCGGGAGCTTCGTCTCCTCGGCCGCGGTCGCCACCACGTCGAAGCCGATGAAGGCGAAGAAGACGACGGAGGCGGCGGTGAAGATGCCCATGACGCCGAAATTCGTGGGCGCGTACCCGGACATCAGCTGGATCAGTGGCGCGGTCAGCCCGGAACCGGGGGGCTGCGGCTGCGCCTCGGGGATGAACGGCCGGTAGTTGTCGGCCCTGACGAAGAACAGTCCCGCGATGATTACGACGAGCACCACGGCGACCTTGATGGCGACCACGACGGACGTGACCCGGGCCGAGAGCTTCATGCCCAGCACCAGCACCACGGTCAGGACGAGGACCAGGGCGAAGGCCAGGATGTCGAAGCCGAATCCTTTCGCCACATCCGTTCCCGAGAGCACGTCCGGCAAGGTCCAGCCGAAGTTGTCCAGCAGCGAACGGACGTAGCCGGACCAGCCGACCGCCACCACCGCCGTGCCCAGCGCGAACTCCAGCACCAGGTCCCAACCGATGATCCAGGCGACGAGTTCACCGAGCGAGGCGTAGGCGAAGGTGTACGCGGAACCGGCGACCGGGACCGTGGAGGCGAACTCGGCGTAGCAGAGCGCGGCCAGGGCGCAGACGACTCCGGCGACCACGAACGCGAGGGCGGTGGCCGGGCCCGCGGTCTCCTTGGCCACCTTGCCGGTGAGCACGAAGATGCCGGTGCCGATGATGACGCCCACTCCGAAGACGGTGAGGTCCAGCGCGGAGAGGGACTTCCTGAGCGCGTGCTCCGGTTCCTCGGTGTCGCGGATGGACTGCTCGACCGTCTTGGTCCGGAACAGTCCGTCACTGCTGGGTGGTGTGTCCTGCTGGGCGGTCACCGGCGTACCTCCACGCGCTCGTCGTGTACGCCATGATTTGGGAGCTTCGGCGGCGAAGGACCGCGCATCGGAGGATTTCACGCGAACGGGCCGGTCGAACCACTCGTACAGGGTGGTTCGACCGGCCCGTTCGGCCGTGCCGGGGGTCGCTCGTACGGACCGGATCGGCCCGGTTCACGGACCGCGCCGCGCGTGGCGGACCGCGCCGCACGTGCGAGAGGCGGCCCGCCGGGGACGCCCCGGCGAGGACGTCAGTCGCGGACCGGTTCGATCATGGAGCCGCCGTCCACGGAGTCGTCGTCCGCGTCCGTCCCGAAGCGCCCGTCGAGCTTGGCGACCAGACCGGTGACCTGGCGGGCGATGTCCGGCGCGGTCAGCCCGATCTCGGCCATGACCTCCTTGCGGGAGGCGTGGTCCAGGAAGCGCGGCGGGATGCCGAAGTCGCGCAGCGGTACGTCCACCCCGGCGTCGCGCAGCGCCTGGGAGACGGCGGAACCGACGCCCCCGGCCCGGCTGTTGTCCTCGACGGTGACGACGACCCGGTGCCGCTCGGCGAGCGGAGCCATGGCGTCGTCGACCGGCTTGACCCAGCGGGGGTCGACCACGGTCGTCGAGATGCCCTGGGCGTCGAGCAGGTCGGCGATCTCCAGGCACATGGGAGCGAGCGCGCCGACGGAGACCAGCAGGACGTCCGGCCGGTCGGTGCCGGGCTCGCGCAGGACGTCCATGCCGCCGACCCGGCGCACGGCCTTGACCGCCGGGCCGACCGCGCCCTTGGAGAAGCGGACCACGGTCGGAGCGTCGTCGACGTCGACGGCCTCGCGGAGCTGGGCGCGCACCTGGTCGGCATCGCGCGGGGCAGCGATCCGCAGTCCGGGCACGCACTGCAGGATCGACATGTCCCACATGCCGTTGTGCGAGGCGCCGTCGGTACCGGTGACCCCGGCCCGGTCGAGGACGAAGGTCACTCCGCAGTTGTGCAGCGCGACGTCCATCAGGACCTGGTCGAAGGCGCGGTTGAGGAAGGTGGCGTACACCGCGAAGACCGGGTGCAGCCCGCCGGTCGCGAGACCGGCTGCGGAGACCGCGCCGTGCTGCTCGGCGATGCCGACGTCGTAGATCCGGTCCGGGAACTCCTTCTCGAACCCGGTGAGGCCGACCGGCTGGAGCATGGCCGCGGTGATCGCGACGATGTCCTTGCGCTCCCTGCCGAGCTTGACCATCTCCTCGCCGAAGACGGAGGTCCAGTCGAGGCCCGCGGTGGCGACCGGGAGACCGGTGTCGGGGTGGATCTTGCCGACGGCGTGGAAGCGGTCGGCCTCGTCCTCGAGGGCGGGGGTGTAGCCGCGGCCCTTCTCGGTGAGGCAGTGCACGATGACCGGTCCGCCGAAGCGCTTGGCGCGCTGGAGGGCGGACTCCAGGGCCTCGATGTCGTGGCCGTCGATCGGGCCCACGTACTTCAGGCCGAGGTCCTCGAACATGCCCTGCGGGGCGATGAAGTCCTTCAGCCCCTTCTTCGCGCCGTGCAGCGTCTCGTAGAGCGGCCTCCCGACGACGGGGGTGCGCTCCAGGATGTCCTTGCCCCGGGCCAGGAAGCGCTCGTAGCCGTCGGTGGTGCGCAGCGTCGCGAGGTGGTTGGCGAGGCCGCCGATGGTCGGCGCGTAGGAGCGCTCGTTGTCGTTGACGACGATGACGAGCGGGCGGTCCTTGGCGGCGGCGATGTTGTTCAGCGCCTCCCAGGCCATGCCGCCGGTGAGCGCGCCGTCACCGATGACCGCGACGACGTGGTCGTCCTTGCCGAGCAACTCGTTGGCCTTGGCCAGGCCGTCGGCCCAGCCGAGCACGGTGGAGGCGTGCGAGTTCTCGATGACGTCGTGCTCGGACTCCGCGCGGGAGGGGTAGCCGGAGAGGCCGCCCTTGCTCTTGAGCTTCGAGAAGTCCTGGCGGCCGGTGAGGAGCTTGTGCACATAGCTCTGGTGACCGGTGTCGAACAGCACCTTGTCCTTCGGCGAGTCGAAGACCCGGTGCAGGGCGATGGTGAGCTCCACCACACCCAGGTTGGGACCGAGGTGGCCACCGGTCTTCGAGACCGCGTCGACGAGGAAGGTCCGGATCTCTTCGGCGAGCTGGTCCAGCTGCTCGGGAGTGAGCCGGTCCAGGTCACGCGGTCCAGCGATGCGGGTCAGCAGATCCCACCCGCCCGCCGCCGCCCTTGCACGTCGCGCTTCGCGCGGCTGTGTCACCGTGCCTCCTTGCGTTTTGAGCTGGGTCGAGCATGCCGATCCGATGAGTCTAGTGTTCCGTCCGTGCGGGGGGTCATCGGGCGGGGCGTTCGGGACGGACTCGGTACACGACCGGGACACGACCGCGCGCACAACCGATACGCGACGGCGTGCGCCGGGCCCGCGCACGCACGGTACGTAACGGGTCCGGGACCGCGCGCGCCCGGCGCGCGACGGGGCCCGACGCCGGGACGGGCACCGGACCCCGAGGCCGGGCGGTACGGGCTCACGCGCGTCCCGCGGTCTTCTGGGTGCGTCGGGAGACCGAGTCGATGACCACGGCGGCCAGCAGCACCGCGCCGGTGATCATGTATTGGATGGCGTTGGCCATGCCGATCATGTTCAACCCCTGCTGGATCGACTGGATCACGATCATGCCGAGCAGCGCCGACCAGACCTTGCCGCGGCCCCCGAAGAGGCTGGTGCCGCCGATGACGGCCGCCGCGATGACCAGCATGAGCGTGTTGCCGCCGCCGACGCTCTTGGTGGCACCGCCGGACAGGCTGGCGATGAACAGGCCTCCGAACGCCCCGAGCGTGCCGGACAGCGCGAAGACGGCGATCCGGACCCGGGCGACGTCGATACCGGCCCGGCGCGCGGCCTCCGGGCTCCCGCCGACCGCGAAGACCCGGCGGCCGAAGCTCGTGCGCCGGGCGACGAGGTCCGCGACGACCAGGACGGCGAGGAACAGCACCAGGGCCAGCGGCAGCCCCCGGGCCCCCGGGGGCTCGTTCAGTACGTACGCGACGGCGAAGCACAGGACCGCGACGGACGCGGTGCGCAGCACGACCTCGCCGTCGGAACGGGCGGGCAGGCCCGCGGCCCGGCGGCGCCGGCCGTCCACCAGAAGCGAGGCGGCGTACGCGAGGACTGCGACCAGGGCGAGCCCGTAGCCGGCGGCCTTGTCCTCGAAGAAGTAGTTGGTCAGGTCCTCGACGACGCTGCCGGACGGCGTGTTGATCGACCCCTCGCCGCCCATCATCCAGTCCTGGAGCCCGCTCCAGCCGAGGAATCCGGCCAGGGTGACCACGAAGGCCGGTACGCCGATCCGGGCGAAGAAGAAGCCGTGCAGTGCGCCGAGGGCCGCCCCGGAGAGCAGGGCGGCGGCGATCGCGAGCCACTCGTTCCAGCCGCGGTTGACGTCGAGCACGGCCCACACGGCCGCGCCGACCCCGGCGACGGAACCGACCGAGAGGTCGATCTCGCCGAGCAGCAGGACGAACACGATGCCGACCGCCATGATGCCGAGGCCGGAACTGTACACGGCGATGTTGGCGACGGAACCGGCGGAGAGGAAGTTGTCGTTCCGGAGCTGGAAGACGATCGCGATGACGACCAGGCCGACGAGGACCGGCAGCGAGCCGAGATCACCTCCGCGCACCTTGCGGCCGAATTCGGCCCAGTAGCCCTTGAAACCGGCCTCGCGGACGAGCAGCCGGGGGTCGGCGGCGGGAACGGACGCTTCCACCGGCTGCTCGGACGCGGTCCGCGCCGGGGTCGCGGGATTCCCGGAGTTCCGGGGATGCTCCCCGGCCTCCGGGGACCGCGAGCTCTCGGAGTTCCCGGAACCGTCGGGGAGATCAGGGGACTTGGCGAGGTCGCTCACTTCACGTCCTCCTTCGTGGCCCTGCGGGCCCGGCGGCGTGTGACGGCGTTGTCGGTGGCGCCGGTGATGGCGGCGATGATCTCTTCATGGGTGGTGCCCGCCACGTCGAAGAATCCGTTGTTGCGGCCGAGCCGGAGCACCGCGACCCGGTCCGCCACGGCCCGTACGTCGGCCATGTTGTGGCTGATGAGGAGGACACCGTGGCCGCGCTCGCGCAGCCGCTCGACCAGGTCGAGCACCTGGGCGGTCTGCTCGACGCCGAGGGCCGCGGTCGGCTCGTCCAGAGTGACGATCTTGGGGTCGCCGATCAACGCGCGTGCGATGGCGACGACTTGGCGCTGACCGCCGGAGAGCGCGGCGACGGGCGTCCGGACGCTCGGGATGCGGATGGAGAGGGTGTCCAACAGTTCCCGGGCGCGCTTCTCCATCGCGATCTCGTCGAGGACGGACGCCTTGCGCAGTTCGCTGCCGAGGAAGAGGTTGGCGACGACGTCGAGGTTGTCGCAGAGCGCCAGGTCCTGGTAGACGGTGGCGACCCCGAGGGCCTGGGCGTCGTTCGGCCGGTTCACCCGGACCGGTGCGCCCTCCCATTCGATGACGCCTTCGTCGATCGGGTGGACGCCCGAGACGGTCTTGACGAGGGTCGACTTGCCGGCGCCGTTGTCGCCGACCAGGGCGACGACCTCACCGGAGCGGATCTCCAGGTCCACGTCGGTGAGCGCCTGGACGGCGCCGAACCGCTTGGAGATTCCGCGCAACGCCAGCACGGGCGGAGCGGACACGTGAATCATCTCCTTCACCGCCTGACCGGCGGGAATGGTGT
Organism: Streptomyces sp. CB01580; assembly: GCF_001905795.1. GTDB lineage: Bacteria > Actinomycetota > Actinomycetes > Streptomycetales > Streptomycetaceae > Streptomyces. Next base: position 132,664 of record NZ_LIXJ01000008.1, on the reverse strand, counting down.
GCCGAGCACGGGTGTGCGTGGGGGGAGGTCCGGCGCCCGCCCCTGCTTGCGGGGCGTTGACGGAGCGGGCGCCGGACGGCTGAGAGCCTGTCGGGTGACCTTCGATCGGAGAGCGGACGCGGCATGGTGCGTGCGATTCCAAGGCGCCGGGATGTCCGCGTAGTGGAGCTACGAGGGCATTGCGGCAACGCCGGAAGCGTGCGTGCCAGGGCGTGGCCGCCCGGTCAGAGGTCGCCCGACAGGCTCTGAGAGGCCCATGGCCGCGGCCCGGACCGGGGAACCGCCCGGGCCGCCGGACCGGCTCGGGACGCGGCACCGGCCGGGTACGGAAGCGTCACCACGGACGGGCCGGAACCAGGTACGGACGGGACCGGGTACGGACGGGACCGGGTGCGGACGGGACCGGGTGCGGACGGAACCGGGTACGGACGGGACCGGGTGCGGAGCGGCACGGATGCCGAGCCGGCTCATGGCACGGGCCGACAGGAGCGCTGCGCCCTACTTGATTCCCGCCGCCTCGCAGGCCGCCTTGTACTCGGGCGTGCAGATCTCCGCGGCCTTGTACACCTGGTCGGCGATGATCGTGCTCGCGACGTTCTCCTCGGTCACGACCTGCGCGTCGTACAACCGGGCCGGGATGCCCTTGAACTCCCCGGACAGACTGTCGACCTGAGTGGGGGTCAGGTCGTCGAACTTCTTGCCCTTGAGGAGCCTGACCGCGATCTCGGCGGCGGTCTCCGCCTCCGGCTTGATCTGCTTGTAGATCGTGAATGCCTGGTCGCCCTTGATGATGCGCTGGAGACCGGCGAGTTCGGAGTCCTGGCCGCCGACCGGGACCTTGATGCCGCGCTTGTCCAGCGCTGTGATGATGCCGCCGGCCATGCTGTCGTTGGCGGAGTAGACGCCCTGGAAACCGCTCCTGCCCAGGGAGTCGATGGCCGCACCCATCTTCTTGTTGGCCTCGTCCGGGGACCAGTCCGGGATGTCCTGCTCGTAGACGATCTTCTTGACCCGGGTGTCCAGGACGCTGTGCGCGCCCTTCTTGAAGAACGGGGCGTTCGGGTCGGTCGGCGAGCCGTTGATCATGACGACGTCGCTCTCCGCGGCCTTGGCACCGAGCGCCTTGACCAGCGCCTCGCCCTGGAGGCGGCCGATCTTCTCGTTGTCGTACGACACGTACGCGGAGATCGGGCCTTCGGCGAGGCGGTCGTACGCGACGACCTCGACGCCCTTCTTCTCCGCCTGCCGCACCCAGGACTTGGTGGCCTTGTAGTCGACGGAGTCCAGGATGATGACCTTCACCCCCTGCGTGACGAGGGCGTCGAACTGCTTCTTCTGGGTGTCGCTCTGCTGGGCCGCGTTGCTGTACTTGACCTTGCAGTCGCCGCACAACTGCCCGACCTTCGCCTCGATGAGAGGGCGGTCGAAGGTCTCGTACCGGGTGGTCTTGTTCTCCGGCAGCAGCAGACCGATGGTCCTGCCGTCACCTCCGCCGCCGGCCGTGTCGTCACCGCCGGCCTTGCCGCAGGCGGCGAGGGAGACGGCCATGGAGAGTGCGGCCGTTCCTATGACGATGCGACGTGTCGTTGCGTTCATACGGATTGCCTCCCTGACGAGGCCGCGGCACCGCGGCCGAGGTGGCAGGCAGTCAACTCGGCCTTGCAGTGGGCGTCAAGGAGTAAATCATTAACAAGATGACAACGGTGCCATTCATTCTCTAAGTGAAGGCAGGGCCCTTTGTCGGCAAGGCGCTTTCCAAAAGGGTGGAATCCCCCATCTCGCTGAGTACCAGGGCGAGCGCGCCCAGCACCTCGGCCCGTCCCCCGAGCGCCCCGGGCAGCACCGAGAGCTGTCTGGCGGCGCTGGGGATGGCGTAACGGGAGACCGAGTCGCGGATCGGTGCGAGCACCAGTTCGCCCGCCTCGGCGAGGGGCCCGCCGAGCACCACCCGGCTGGGGTTGAGCAGGTTGCAGAGATTGGCCACCCCGCTGCCGATGTGGCGTCCGATGTCGGCGACCACCCGGCGGCAGCCCGGGTCCCCCTCCTGGGCCAGCCCGACCATCCCTTCCATGGTGAGGTCGGGCCCGTGGCCGGGCCGGAGCAGCGGCAGGACGTAGCGTGCCGCCGTGAACGTCTCCAGGCAGCCCCGGTTGCCGCAGCGGCACACCGGCCCCGACTCGTCGAGCGTGATGTGCCCGATCTCGCCGGCCGTGCCGCCCGGCCCGCGGTAGATGCGGCCGTCTATCACCAGGCCCGCCCCGACGCCGTCGGCGACCTTGATGTACGCGAGGTCCCTCACCCCCCGGCCGCTCCCCCAGACCAGCTCCCCGAGCGCCCCGAGGTTGGCGTCGTTGTCGACGTGCACGGGCACGCCGAGGCGCCCCGCCAGTTCCTCACGGGGATTGATGCCCTTCCAGCCCGGCAGGATCGACGTGGAGCCCAGCGTTCCGGACTCGACGTCGATCGGGCCGGGCACGCCGAGCCCCACCCCGATCACCTTGTCCTGGCCGATCCCGGTCGCCCCGATCAGCCGCTCGACCAGCCGCTGGGCGCGTCCGAACCCCTCCTCGGACGAGGCGTCGACGTCCAGCGGCTCGGCCTCCTCCGCGATCACCTGATGGGCGAGGTTGCCCACCGCCACCCGCAGATGCGTATGGCCGAAGTCGACACCCACCACGATGCCCGCGTCGCCGCTGAGCGAGACGCTGCGGGCCCGGCGGCCGCCCGCCGAGGTGGGGGTCACCTCGACCGTGCCGCCTTCCTTCAGTTCACGAACGATATTGGAGACGGTGGCCGCCGAAAGGCCGGTGCTCCGTGCGATCTCCGCCTGGGTGAGCGAGCCGGCCATGCGTACCGCACGCACGACCCGCTCCAGGTTGGCGCGATGCAGGGATGTCTGCGACCCCGGAGTCTCCATCGACTCACTCCTAGTGTTCTCTCCAAGATGTGAACTCCAAGCTGAGCGTTTTGCGGCACTCCCCGTCAAGACCTTGAGCCTCCGAGCCCACCCGAAAGCACCCGCCGTCCGAACGGCGTGCCCGCCGGGGATCCGCGCGGGCACGTGCCACCGCCTCCCCCTGCCCGGCCCCGGAGAAGGGGGCCTGCGCACGCGGAACCGCCCGTCGGCACGGGGCCGACGGGCGGTTTCGGAGAGGGACGGCGGGGTGGGGCGCGGCGCTACTTCACCGCCCCTGCCGTGAGCCCCGCCACGACCTGGCGCTGGAAGACGATGTACGCCCCGAGGACGGGCAGCATCGCCATCACCAGACCGGCGAACAGGCCGGACCAGTCGCCCTTGTACCCCTGGCTGTTGGCCAGTTCGACCAGCCCCTGGGAGAGCACCCGCTGGTTCGGGTCGGTGTTCAGCACCGTCGGCAGCATGTACTGGTTCCACTGTCCGAGGAAGTTGAAGATCCCGACGCTGATCAGGCCGGGCTTCGCCATCGGCAGCATCACCTGGAAGAAGGTCCGGGTGTGCGAGGCTCCGTCGAGCATCGCCGCCTCCGCCACCGAGGTCGGCAGCGTCCGGAAGAACGAGGTGAGGAAGAAGACCGTGAACGGCAGCGAGTACGCGATGTAGACCAGGATCAGTCCGTGCCGCGTGTCCAGCAGGGCCATGTTGTTCATGACGAAGAACAGCGGCACCAGCGCCAGGATGATCGGGAAGCTCATCCCGCCGATGAACAGGAAGTAGACGAAGCGGTTGCCGGGGAAGTCGAACCGGGCCAGGACGTACGCCGCCATGGAGCCGAGGAGCAGGGTCCCGACGAGCGAACAGCCCACCACCACGACGGTGTTGAAGAAGTAGTCGCTCATGTGCGCCTGGCTCCAGGCGCGCGACCAGTTCTCGAAGTGCAGCTTGTCGGGCAGTTCCCACGGGGTCGACAGGATCGAGTCGTCCGTCTTGAACGACGCCATCACCGCCCAGAGCAGCGGCATGACGACCAGGATCGCCCAGATGATCAGCACGCCGTGCGAGAAGACGTTGAGGACCTGGCCCTCGCTGCTCTTCTCCTTGGCCGCGGGCGCCGTCGCCCGGGTCACGGGGGCCGGTCGCCGCGCCGGGGCCGCGGGCGGGGTGTCAGTGGTCTTCACGCGTACTCACCTCGTACTGTCGAGCCGGACACGGTGGCCGACCTGTGGTGCCTGCCGGGGATTCCCGTTGATCGCCGCATCAGAACTCCAGCCGCTCGCGCCGGCCCAGACGCATCACGATGGCGGCGAAGGCCATGGTGACGACGAGCAGCCCGACACCGATCGTCGTCGCGTATCCGGCCTGCCCGTCGCGGAAGGCCGTCTGGTACACGTACAGCGGCAGGACCGTGGTCGAGTAGTCGGGACCGCCGGGGCCCACGGTCATGACCTGCACGGCGGTGAACGCCTCCACGCCGAGGGCCAGGATCCCCATGTAGACCCAGCCCGACTGCACCGTGTCCCAGAGCAGCGGGAGCGTGATCCGGAAGAACGTGGTGATGCGACTGGCCCCGTCGAGGAGCGCCGCCTCGTAGAAGTCCCTGGGGATGGACGCCATGCCGGCGGAGAAGAGGACGACGAAGAACCCGACCGTGGACCAGACCAGGACCGTCATGACGCAGATGAGCGCCAGATTCGGGTCGCCGAGCCACTCCGGCTGGACGGAGTCCAGACCGAGTGTCTTCAGCGTCCCGTTGATCATGCCGCTGCGAGGGTTGAACGCGAACTGGAACAGCAGGGCGACGATGACGATCGAGAGCACCTGCGGGAAGAAGTAGGCGATCTTGTAGAAGCCCGATCCGCGCACGCCGGAGATCGTGGCGTTCTTGCGCCGCCGGCCCCCCACGTTGAGCATGAAGGCGAAGAACAGCGCCAGGCCCAGCGTCACCAGCGGCAGCAGGAGCACGAGCAGCACGCTGTGCTGCAAGGACTTCCAGAAGATGTCGTCCTTGAGCATCTTCGTGTAATTGGCGAACCCGACCATCTCGAAGTCGGGGCTCAGGCCGGTCCAGTCCGTGAACGAGTAGTAGATGGACTGGACGAACGGCCAGATCACGAAGACCGCGTAGAGCGCCAGTGGGACCAGCAGGAATCCCACGATGAAACGGTACTTGCCATGCTGCATCGTTTACCGACCCCGATCTTTCCGCGGGTGCCGCCGCTGGTGACGGTTGCTCACTAGTGCTTGTAGTGCTTGATGGACTGGTCCTTGGCCGTCGCGTCGGCGAAGGCCTGGATCTTCTTGATGGTCTCGGCCGGAGTCGCGCGGCCCGCCAGCATCTCGCCGAGACCGGCGATGCCGACCTGCTCCTTCTGGAACTTCGAGTACCAGCCCTCGAGACGCGGGTTCAGCACGTTGTCGCCGGCCAGCTTGAGCGCGTCGACACCCGACTGCAGGGCGGTCGACAGGGTCAGGCCGTCGGTGCCGCCGTTGAAGGACGTGAGCGACTTGACCTGCTTGGTGAAGTTCTTCGAGGACTCCTCGGAGAGCATGATGCGCAGCTGCTCCATGGCGCCCTCGGGGTTCTTCCCCTTGGCCGGGACGATGAAGGGCTCGCCGCCGGAGGCCCAGATGGTGCCGAACGGCATCTTGTCGGAGGCGTCCAGGCCGGACGGTGCCGACACCATCATCTTGAAGTCGTCGGGCGTCGTCGGCGCCGCCTCGTTCTCCACCCACGAACCGTTCGGGATGAACAGGGCCTTGCCCTTGGTCCATTCGGTCTGCGACTGGATGTGGGTCAGCCCGGGGGTGCCCTGGAGGATGTACCCCTTCCGGTACAGCTCGTAGTACGCCTCGAACGCCGTCTTGACCGCGGGGTCCTTCCAGGCGTTCGGCTCCAGGTTGTCCATCCGGTCGAGGACCTCGCGGCCGCCGATCTTGGCGATGAACGGGTAGAGCGAGTACGCCAGGTAGTAGGGGTACTTGCCCGGGTACGTCCAGCCGGCGATGTCCTGCTTCTTCGCCTTCGCGCACAGGGCGAGCATCTCGTCCCAGGTCTGCGGGTACTTCGCGTCGAGCTTGTCGAGCGCGGTCTGCGAGTACCAGACGCCGTACACGGTGTACGCGTAGTACATGATCCAGACCGGGTCGCCCTCCAGCTGGCCCATCTCCAGGACGCCGGGGCGCAGGGTGTCGCGGACCTTCTTGGCCGGGTCGTCGTAGGACGGGGCGTCCATGAGCGTCGTCAGGTCCGTGAGCTGCTTCTTGCCGGCCAGGATGCCCATGTCCATCTGCTCGGCACCCGAGTTGTCGATCAGGTCCGGCGGGGTGCCGCCGTTGAACCGGGGCTGCAGCTGCGACTGGATCTTCTGCGTCGCGACGTGCTTGACCTTCGGGGCCTTCGGGAAGGCCTCGTTGTACCTCTTCTCCGCGTCGATGGCGTACTGCTCACCGAATCCGCCGTTGAAGATGACGACTTCGAGCGGGGCCGTCTCGTTGACGCCGAGCGGGTTCTCCTTGGTGACCTTGCCCTTCTCGACCTTCTCGTCGCCGCCGTCGCCGCCGCTCGCGCACGACGCCAGGAAGCTCATCGTCGGCACGGTGAGCAGACCGAGTGCGGCGGATCGCTTGATCACATCGCGACGGCCGAGGCCCTCATTCTTGTGGGCGGAGGTGGATCCCATGCTCAAGTCCTCGCCTTCTCCAGGACTCAGGCGGTGTGTACCGGTCGCCCGTCGATATTCGCCTCAGGCGAAGGGCCCCGCCACCGCGGTCAGTTGCGCTTGGGTGGTGCTGGTGTTTCAGGCTAGCCACGTGCAATGGGAGTTCGGGAAAGAACGGCCGACGCCGACACCTTCGTGCCCCGCGGACCCACCCCTGGCCCCCTTGCCCGCGTCACCGTGAAACGGCTGCGCGGACGCCGACAGGTATAGTCCACTCGCGCCCAACTGAGCAAGATCGAATGCAAGGTTGAGCAGCAGTCTTTCCCGAGTTGAGACCTCGCGGATACGTGTCCCTCGCACGTTCCGGCCCCGGCGCGAGCAATTCCGCACCAGCGTCGATTCCTTCGACGACGCGCCGCCAACGCCCTTGACACATCCGCAACTTGAGCCACTGCCGCACCATGCGTATCGGCGCGACAACCTTGCCCGGATACACCTGCGGGAAGTACCGCTCTGCATGCGGACCGACCTGGGCCTCGTGGGTGACACAGCCGCAGCAACCACGTCGATAGCGGCTTCACCGGAATTGATCATGATCGCCCCCACCGCGGCGCGGTCGCCCGAAAGCGGCGTGCGCGGCCTAAGCCCATCTGCGGCACGGGCATTCCGTTCGTCTTTCGAATCGATCGAAGGCCGACCGGACCGGTGCAACACCGTCGAAGGGGTCCCGACGGAAAGAAGCGGTCATCGGGTGTCGACGACGGATTCTCCACTGGAATTCCGGGCAAGGTCACCGACAAGGTGACAGACGTCCGGGCCGGTGCGGAGAACACCGGCGACGAGGTGAGGGAGGGCCCGGTCGACGGGGAGCCCGGCAGCGGGTGGCTGTCGTTCGAGCCCACCACCTGGCCGGAGTCCGGCCTCCCGGAACCGGTCGAGGCCGTCCCCCTCGATCCCTCCCCCGCTCCTCACCGCCTTCTCCCACGTGCGCGGCGGCGGTTACGACCTCGCCACCCGTCTCCTCCTGTACGACGTCCTCGACGCGCCGCGCTCCGCGCGCGGGCGACCGACCGGCGGCGGTGGCACGGACGTGACCGGCCGTCTCCGCTTCGACGCGGGCCCGGACCCGCGCGGTCGAACCGCGCGCGGCCACCCCGCCGACCGGCGTCGAGCAGGTGAGGCGCCACCTCGCTCGCGCGCTCCCTGCTCATCCCCCGGCAGGGCTCCGTCAGGACGGTGTCCGCTCACCGGAGGTCCGGCCGCCCGCTCGCCCGGCGCGCACGCCCTGCGCCCCTCCTCGGGGCATCGGCCGGGCGCGCGTGCCGGTGCCCGCCACGGCCGCACGGGCGGGAGCGGCTCCCCGCCCACCGCTCAGGCCCGTTCCGGCCCCTCCGGCGTCCCCTGCGGGAAGAGGCTCTCGGGCAGGCACACGTTCCACGCCGTGATCACCGGATTGCCGTGCTCCGTGCCGAGCCGGGACACGGCCCCCGTGGCGAGCTGGAACAACGTGCCCTCGGCGGGCGTCAGCCCGAGGTAGCGGGCGGTGAGGACCCGCAGGAAGTGGGAGTGGGCGACAAGGGCGACGTCCCCGTCCCGGCCCGCCTCGCGCGCCACCTCGGCCAGCACCCGGTCGGCCCGGGTACCGACCTCGACGGGGGTCTCCCCGGGGTGCGCGTCGGGGCCGGGGGCGACGCCGTCGGTCCACAGGTTCCAGTCGGGACGGGTGCGGTGGATCTCGTCGGTGGTGACGCCCTCGTAGCCCCCGTAGTCCCATTCGTGCAGATCGGACGTGATGCGCGGAGCGGCGAGCCCGGCCAGTTCGGCGGTGCGCCGGGCGCGCGCCGAGGGGCTGACCAGGGTGAGCGCGATCCGCCGCTCGGCGAGCAGGGGCGTCAGCGCGAGGGACTGGCGCTCGCCGAACGGGGTGAGAGGCAGATCGGTGTAGCTGGTGTGCTGACCGGACCGCGACCACTCGGTCTCGCCGTGCCGGATCAGGATCAACTCGCCCATGGTGCGTTCCGCCTCCTGTGCCGTCTCCGTGCCAGTGGCCGTGCCTTCCCCGTGCCAGTGGCGCTGTGCGGAAAACCCGCGGGCCCACGATCGCATTCCCCCGGCCGATGGGCGGTGTGCCCGCCCCCGGGTGTCGCACGAGAACGCGCGGGGCCGCACCCCGGTGCTCCGGGATGCGGCCCCTTGCCGTCCGGGCGGCCGATCGGCCGCCCCGCGTCGCCTACTTGCGGATCAGGCTGCGCAGCACGTACTGCATGATGCCGCCGTTGCGGTAGTAGTCCGCCTCACCGGGGGTGTCGATGCGGACGACTGCGTCGAACTCCACACCGGTGTCGGTGGTGACCTTGACCGTGCGCGGGGTGGTGCCGTCGTTCAGCTCGGTCACGCCGGTGAAGGAGAAGGTCTCCCGGCCGGTCAGGCCGAGGGACTCGGCGTTCGCGCCCTCCGGGAACTGGAGCGGGAGAACGCCCATGCCGATGAGGTTCGAGCGGTGGATGCGCTCGTACGACTCGGCGATGACGGCCTTGACGCCGAGGAGCGCGGTGCCCTTGGCGGCCCAGTCGCGGGACGAGCCGGAACCGTACTCCTTGCCGGCCAGGACGACCAGCGGGATGCCGGCGGCCTGGTAGTTCTGCGAGGCGTCGTAGATGAAGGAGACCGGCGCGTCGTCCTGCGTGAAGTCGCGGGTGTAGCCGCCCTCCGTGCCCGGCGCGATCTGGTTGCGCAGGCGGATGTTGGCGAACGTGCCGCGGATCATGACCTCGTGGTTGCCCCGGCGCGAGCCGTAGGAGTTGAAGTCGCGACGCTCCACACCGTGCTCGGTGAGGTACTTGCCGGCCGGGGTGTCGGCCTTGATGGCACCGGCCGGGGAGATGTGGTCGGTGGTGACCGAGTCGCCGAGCTTGGCGAGCACCCGGGCACCGGCGATGTCCTCGACCGGGGCCGGGTCCATCGTCATGCCCTCGAAGTACGGGGGCTTGCGGACGTAGGTCGACTCGGCGTCCCACTCGAAGGTGTTGCCGGTCGGGATCGGCAGGGCCTGCCACTGGGCGTCGCCCGCGAAGACGTCCTGGTAGGACTTGTTGAACATGTCCTCGCCGATGGCGTTGGCGACGACGTCGTTCACCTCGGCCTCGGTCGGCCAGATGTCCGCGAGGTGGACCGGCTTGCCGTCCTGGTCGACGCCGAGGGCGTCCTTGGTGATGTCCACCTTCATCGAACCGGCGAGGGCGTACGCGACGACCAGCGGCGGGGAGGCCAGGTAGTTCATCTTGACGTCGGGGTTGATCCGGCCCTCGAAGTTGCGGTTGCCGGAGAGCACCGAGGTCACGGCCAGGTCGTGCTCGTTGACCGCCTTGGAGACCTCCTCCGGCAGCGGGCCGGAGTTGCCGATGCAGGTGGTGCAACCGTAGCCGACGAGGTTGAAACCGACCTTGTCGAGGTACGGGGTCAGACCCGCCTTGTCGAAGTAGTCGGTGACGACCTTCGAGCCCGGGGCGAGGGTGGTCTTGACCCAGGGCTTGCGGGTCAGGCCCTTCTCGACCGCCTTCTTCGCCACGAGCGCCGCGGCGACCATGACGTACGGGTTCGAGGTGTTGGTGCAGGAGGTGATCGCGGCGACGGTGACGGCGCCGTGGTCGATCGTGTAGGTGGTGCCGTCGGGGGCGGTCACCTGGACCGGGTTCGACGGGATGCCGTTGCTGACGGCCGGGGCGTCGGAGGCCGGGAAGGACTCCTGGCCCGCCTCGTCGGCGGTGGTGACGTAGTTGCGGACGTCCTGGGCGAACTGCGCGGCGGCGTTGGCGAGGACGATGCGGTCCTGCGGGCGCTTCGGGCCGGCGATCGACGGGACGACCGTGGAGAGGTCCAGCTCCAGCTTCTCGGAGAAGTCCGGCTCGGCGGCCGGGTCCAGCCAGAGGCCCTGCTCCTTGGCGTACGCCTCGACGAGCGCGACCTGCTGCTCGCTGCGGCCTGTCAGGCGCAGGTAGTTCAGCGTCTCGCCGTCGATCGGGAAGATCGCGGCGGTGGAGCCGAACTCGGGCGACATGTTGCCGATGGTGGCGCGGTTCGCGAGGGAGGTGGCGGCGACGCCCTCACCGTAGAACTCGACGAACTTGCCGACGACGCCGTGCTTGCGGAGCATCTCGGTGATGGTCAGCACGAGGTCGGTGGCGGTGGTGCCCGGCTTCAGCTCGCCGGTCAGCTTGAAGCCGACGACGCGCGGGATGAGCATGGAGACCGGCTGGCCGAGCATCGCGGCCTCGGCCTCGATGCCGCCGACGCCCCAGCCCAGCACGCCCAGGCCGTTGACCATCGTGGTGTGCGAGTCGGTGCCGACGAGGGTGTCGGGGTATGCCTGGCCACCCCGGACCATGACCGTACGGGCCAGGTGCTCGATGTTGACCTGGTGGACGATGCCGGTGCCCGGCGGGACGACCTTGAACTCGTCGAAGGCGGTCTGGCCCCAGCGCAGGAACTGGTAGCGCTCCTTGTTGCGGCCGTACTCCAGCTCGACGTTCTGGCCGAAGGCGTCCTTCGTGCCGAACTTGTCGGCGATGACGGAGTGGTCGATGACCAGCTCGGCCGGGGCGAGGGGGTTGATCTTGGCCGGGTCGCCGCCCAGCTCCTTCACGGCCTCACGCATGGTGGCGAGGTCCACGACGCACGGCACGCCGGTGAAGTCCTGCATGATCACGCGGGCCGGGGTGAACTGGATCTCCTGGCTGGGCTGCGCCTGGGAGTCCCAGCCGCCGAGCGCCCGGATGTGGTCGGCGGTGATGTTCGCGCCGTCCTCGGTGCGGAGCAGGTTCTCCAGGAGCACCTTCAGGCTGTACGGGAGGCGCGCGGAGCCCTCGACCTTGTCCAGCCTGAAGATCTCGTACGACTCGTCGCCCACGCGCAGTGTGCTGCGGGCGTCGAAGCTGTTCGCCGACACGACAGTCTCCTTCATCAATGTGCGCGTACTCCGCGCCGCGCCTCATTACGGCGGGCGCCGCGTGGTGCCGCCTGCGGCCCCTCGCCCATCCGTTAAGGTAAGACTTAGTTAGGTAACCCTTACCCGATGGCGGACTGCGGTGCGCCTTCGGCAAATATCTCGATGTCGAGATAACTCTAGTACATCAGCGCTGCACGGTCATGTGCGGGCACCCGTGTCCGCCGCGGCCGAGGGCCGACCGCCGGGGAGCCGGGGCCTTCGGCAGGGGCGGAGTCAGAAGGTACGGGCCAGCAGCAGGACGCCCATCACGAGCATGGTGGCCGCGACCAGGGCGTCCAGCACCCGCCAGGCGCCGGGGCGGGCCAGGACGCCGCCGAGGAGCCGGGCGCCGTAGCCGAGACCCGCGAACCACGCCAGGCTCGCCAGCATCGCGCCGAGACCGAAGACCCAGCGCAGCGGGCCGCGGTCGGCGGCGACCGAGCCGAGCAGCAGCACGGTGTCCAGGTAGACGTGCGGGTTGAGCCAGGTCAGGGCCAGGCAGGTGAGCACCGCGGCACGGACGGAGCCCGCGGCGGCGCCCCCCGCCGTCAGCGACTGTCCGGCGGCGGGTCGCAGCGCCCGGCGGGCGGCCAGCACGCCGTAGCAGATCAGGAAGGCGCCACCGGCCAGGCCGACCGCGACCAGGGCGGCGGGCCACGCGGTGACGACGGCACCGAGCCCGGCCACACCGAGGGCGATGAGGACCGCGTCCGACGCGGCACAGATGGCGACCACCGCGAGCACGGCCTGCCCGCGCGCGCCCTGGCGCAGGACGAACGCGTTCTGCGCGCCGATGGCGACGATGAGGGACATGCCTGTACCGAATCCGGCGAGGGCCGCCGAGAGGACACCGCTGTTCATGTCGTCCGACGCTATGACCCACGCTGACATCAGTACAGCTAAAGTTTCTTACGTAGCATTAGCTCTCGTGATGACCGATCTCCCCTTCGACCAGGTGCGCACGCTGCTCGCCGTCGTCGACGAGGGCACCTTCGACGCCGCCGCGGCGGCCCTGCACGTGACGCCCTCGGCGGTCAGCCAGCGGGTCAAGGCACTGGAGCAGCGCACCGGGCGGGTGCTGCTGATGCGTACGAAGCCGGTGCGGCCGACGGAGTCCGGGCAGGTGGTGGTGCGGTTCGCGCGCCAGTTGGCCGCTCTGGAACGGGATGCGCGCACGGAGCTGGGGATCGCGACCGGGGCGGGCCCGGCCCGGGTGCCCATCGCGGTGAACGCGGACTCCCTGGCCACCTGGTTCCCGCCCGTCCTGACCCGGGTGCCGCAGGACCCGCCCATCTGCTTCGACCTGCATCGCGAGGACGAGGCGCACACCGCGGCGCTGCTGCGCGAGGGCCAGGTGATGGCGGCGGTGACGTCGTCGGCACAGCCGGTGGCGGGCTGCACGGTGCGCCCGCTGGGCCTCGCGCGCTATCTGCCGGTGGCGAGTGCGGGGTTCGCGGCGCGCCATCTGTCGTCGGGACCGCTGGAGCGCCGCCTGCCCGACGCGCCGGTGATCGTCTTCGACCGGCGTGACGACCTCCAGGACCGGTTCGTCCGGTCCCTCACGCCCAACGGTTCGGGCGCCGGTCGCCTGCGCCACCACGTGCCCACGTCGGAGGGTTTCTGCGACGCGGTGGCCACCGGTCTGGGCTGGGGGCTGGTCCCGGAGCCGCAGGCGGAGCCCCTGCTGCGGTCGGGCGCCCTCGTCGAACTGGCGCCGGGACGGCGTGTGGACGTACCGCTGTACTGGCAGCAGTGGAAGCTGGACGTGCCCGCGCTCGCCCTCGTGGCGCGGACGGTCTCCGCCGTGGCGGCCGAGTCCCTGCACCCCCAGGACTGACCGCGCCCCCGCGTTCCGCCGCCCACCGGCCGGCGCCGGAACCGGCAGGGCGGGGCGACGGCGGTGGAACCCCGTCCGCCCGGACGGACGTCCACAGGTTCAGGACACGCAGGAACCAGGACTCGTCGAAGGGCGCCGCACGTCATGGTCGCAACAGCCGCACGCCACCTCTACCTCGCCCGGCACGGGGAGGCCACGGACGACGAGAGCGAGCTCTCCGCGAACGGCCGTCGGCAAGCCGAGTCGCTCGGCGAGCGGCTGCGTCACGTTCCCCTCTCGGTGATCCACCACAGCCCGCTCCCCCGGGCCGCACGGACCGCCGAGCTGATCGGCGACCGGCTCGACGGCGCTGCGCTGCGGCCGTCCGAACTCGCCGGGGACTACCTGCCCCACCTTCCCCACCGGCACGAGCTGCCGCCGGACATCGCCGACGCCACGCTGGAACGGCTGGCCCGATTCCCCCGCGAACAGCGTGAGGCCGGCCCCGGGCTCGCCCGTGCGGCGCTCGCGCGGTTCACCGGCCCGGTCGACGGCGACGAGCCCCGCCACGAACTGGTCGTCACCCACAACTTCCTCATCGCCTGGCTGGTCCGGGAGGCCCTCGACGCCCCGAAGTGGCGCTGGATCGGACTGAACCACGCCAACGCCGCGCTGACGGTCATCCGCTACGCCCCCGGCCGCCCCGCCTCCGTACTGCTCTACAACGACACGGGACACCTCCCCGCCGACCTGCGCTGGACGGGTCTGCCGCCCGAACTCCACGTCTGAGCCCGCGCCCACGGCCCTCCGGGCCCGTCTTCCGGGCCGTCCGAGGCCGTGACTATGATCCCGGCATGGCTGTTCCCGCGGTCGTCCCCATCGCCCACGAACCGGACCACCGGACCGACACCATCGGGCACTACGCGGATGGACAGTTCCTGGCCACGACCACCCATGCCCTCCCGGACGCGCGCGGGGAGATCGCGGCCCGCCCCTTCCGCCTGACGATCGACGGTGTGCTCTTCGGCCTCGTCGCGGAACACCACGAGGCCGGCGACCACGAGGACGACCGGGCCGAACTCCTCCCCGACGGACTCGGGTTCGGCGCCCCGTGGGACGGCCTGTACGACACCTGACCCACTGCGACACGGGCCGCGCCGCCGCCCGGTGGCGCGAGCACCCGAGCGAAGGAGAAGCGTGAACGACATCGCCGCGTTCGACGGCATATCCCCGACCATCCTCGCCGAACTCCTGGGCCGCGAACACGTCATGGACATCGGCATCCGCCCGCTGTGGCCGTCGCCCCCGCGCGTGGCCGGACCGGCGTTCACCGTACGGTGCCCTCCGGGCGACAACCTGATGCTGCACGCGTCCATCTACCGCGCGGAACCCGGTTCGGTCATCGTCGTCGAGGCGGGGGACGTGGACTACGCACTCGCGGGAGGAAACGTCTGCGCCATCGCCCGGCGTCGCGGGGTCGCGGCATTCGTGACCGACGGGGTGATCCGCGATCTGGCCGAGGTGCGCGAGATGGGCTTTCCCGTCTTCGCCCGGGGCGTCATGCCCGTCCCGGGGGTGAAGAAGGCCGTCGGACCGCTCAACGTCCCGGTGCGGTGCGGCGGGGTGGAGGTCCACCCCGGCGACATCGTGGTGGCCGACGAAGAGGGCGTCGTGGTCACCCCGGGCGCCCGCCGCGAACAGGTGCTCCTCGAAGCCCGCGAGAAGCTCGCCGAGGAGGCCCGGGAGACCCTCGACACCTGGCAGGAGGCGCACCGCGCCCGGGTCGACGGCATCCTGGCCGAGGGCGGCTTCACGGACTGATCCCGCCCGTCCCCTCCTCCCCGTCCCCGTCCCCGTCCCCGTCCCCGTCCCCGTCCCCGTCCCCGTCCCCGTCCCCGAACGGGCGTACTCCGCGCGCCGGGGCGGCGGACCGGGAGGACCATGGAACGCACGTGCCACCCGTGCCGTGCCGCGCCTCTGACGTGCACGTGAGCGGCCAATGGTCGCGCCTGCGCACCGTCGTCACCCGAACGGCGCACCCCACCGGAAGGCGCATCTCATATCTGAGATAACCTTTCGTCATGTCAGACGATTACCTCGTACGCATCGGCAAGCTCATACGTGACGCCCGTCAGCACCGGGGCTGGACGCAGAGTCAGCTCGCCGAGGCGCTCGCCACCAGCCAGAGCGCCGTCAATCGCATCGAGCGCGGCAACCAGAACATCAGCCTTGAGATGATCGCGCGCATCGGTGAAGCGCTCGACAGCGAGATCGTGTCGCTCGGCTACGCCGGACCCATGCATCTGCGCGTGGTCGGAGGACGTCGGCTCTCGGGCTCCATCGATGTCAGGACGAGCAAGAACGCGTGCGTGGCACTGCTCTGCGCCTCATTCCTCAACAAGGGCCGTACGGTGCTGCGCGGCGTCGCCCGCATCGAGGAGGTCTACCGCCTCCTGGAGGTCCTGAACTCCATCGGCGTACGGACCCGCTGGATCAACGACGGGACCGACCTGGAGATCGTCCCGCCCGCCCGGCTCGACATGGACGCCATCGATGCCGACGCCGCCCGCCGGACCAGGTCCATCATCATGTTCCTCGGCCCATTGCTGCACCGCATGGACTCGTTCAAGCTCCCGTACGCGGGCGGTTGCGACCTCGGTACGCGGACCATCGAGCCGCACATGATCGCGCTGCGCCGGTTCGGACTGGAGATCGCCGCGACGGAGGGCCTGTACCACGCACAGGTCGACCACGCGGTCACCCCCGGCCGCCCCATCGTGCTGACCGAGCGCGGCGACACCGTGACCGAGAACGCACTGCTGGCCGCCGCCCGGCACAACGGCACGACCGTCATACGCAACGCCTCCTCCAACTACATGGTCCAGGACCTCTGCTTCTTCCTGGAGGCGCTGGGCATACGCGTCGACGGCATCGGCACGACGACCCTGACCGTGCACGGCGTCCCGCACATAGACGTGGACGTCGACTACTCCCCCTCCGAGGACCCGGTCGAGGCGATGAGCCTGCTGGCCGCCGCCGTGGTGACGGAATCCGAGCTGACCATCCGCCGGGTACCGATCGAGTTCCTGGAGATCGAGCTCGCGGTGCTGGAGGAGATGGGCGTCGACTGCGACCGTACGACGGAGTACGTCGCCGACAACGGCCGTACCAGACTGGTCGATCTCACGGTCCGCCCCTCCAAGCTGGAGGCGCCCATCGACAAGATCCACCCCATGCCGTTCCCAGGGCTCAACATCGACAACGTGCCCTTCTTCGCGGCGATCGCCGCCTCGGCACACGGCCAGACCCTCATCCACGACTGGGTCTACGACAACCGCGCCATCTACCTCACCGACCTCAACCGCCTCGGCGGCAGGCTCCAACTCCTCGACCCCCACCGGGTCTTGGTCGAGGGCCCGACCCGGTGGCGCGCCGCCGAGATGATGTGCCCGCCCGCGCTGCGCCCCGCCGTGGTCGTGCTGCTCGCCATGATGGCGGCCGAGGGCACGTCCGTGCTGCGCAACGTGTACGTCATCAACCGCGGTTACGAGGAGCTGGCGGAGCGCCTGAACTCCGTGGGGGCACAGATCGAGATCTTCAGGGACATCTGAACAGCCTGCCGCTGCACCCGCTCTGACCTGCGTTGATGCGGGCCTGGAGGGGGTGCGGCTGCACCCGTGGGACTTCTCTGGAACTTTGGGCCTGATTCTGCTCATCCGATCCGCCGTTCGGGGCCGTCGCCGCCCGGCCCGAAGCCACGCGAAGATCGCGTCGACGGGGTCGACGATCCGTTGCAGCTCGCGCAGGTCGCCGGTCGCGGCCGCGCGTCGAGTGGCAGGAACCCGGCGTACGTAGAACCTTCCACCGGACAGCCACAGGCGCCTCGTCCAGCGGCGCTCCCCACCTGCTTCACAGGGCCGTCGGCCCTTCCGGCCGATGCAGTTGGCCGACGTCGCGGACGAGGTCCGGGCCGAGGACGCAGTCGAGACGGGCGAAGGTCTCGGACTTGGCGCCGAACGGCACCTCGGACCGTCCCGCCGCATCGGCCAGCAGATCCAGGACGGCGGCGACGTCGAGGTCGTCGACGAGTGCCGCTTGCGACTCCCGCAGCAGATCCGCGGGGATGGGCCGGGACGGCTCCCGCGCCCAGCCGGCCACACCTGCTGACGCCACTGCCGCAGCGTCCGCCGGACCTCGGCCAGCGCCGCGCCGGTGACCATGACCCGGCGTGACATAGGGACGGTGGAGCAGTAGGCGCACGGCCAGTGGATCGGCGATCTCGGGCACGAGTACGTCCGGCCGGTCCGGGGAGAGGAGGTGACCGAGGTCGGAAACGCCCTCCGCCGGCGGTACCGTTTCGACCCGGCGCCGGACATGGACGACTTTCTTGTCGAAGTCGATGTCCTCCACGCTCAGCCCTGGCTCCCCTTGCCGGACTCCCGGACCCGCACCGATCTCGACGAGGAGCCGGTAGCGTTCCGGCATAGCCGCCCCGTACGGCCGGCACCTGCTCGGGCGGCCACGCCCCGATCCTCCCGGATGCGGCGGCCGGCGGACCGATCGTGCTGGATCGGCACGAGGCCCTGAGCAGGTCACTGCCCGAGGTCGTGGAGGCCTCGCAGCCACGAATGGTCCGGCACGTGTACTGACTGGGTCCGGGGCTCCGCCGCGCCGGTGCCCGACCTGCATGCGGGACCGTCGCTGCATCGTAGAGGTACTGCCGGGCGGGCCGGAGACGGTCACGGAGGCGCGTCGGCACTCGCAGGGAGCGTGGAGCCCGGGCGATCAGGACATGGACCAGCGGCACACGGCGGCGGACAGTGGCGCGCGGCCGGTGCCTGCTACGTCTGGAGCTCGTCCGCCACCCGCCAGGCGTGGTCGGCGAAGCGCGTGGCCTGCGGGTGGGCACCGTGCGAGGGGTGTGCGAGATATGCGGGCACGGTGGGTGCTCCGGTCAGCGGGACGAGGCGGACGAAGGGATGGGTGTAGCGGCGGGCGGCGGAGACCGGTGCGGTACCCACGCCGAGGCCGACAGCCACCTGCTCCAGCCATTCGTCGCAGTTTCGGCATTCGGCGCCGACCGTCGGCCGGCTGCCGGCGGGCCACATCTCGGGGAAGGTCGTGCCGCTGACGGTGTTGATGATCAACGGCAGATCGGCGAGCTCCGCCCAGTCCAGTTCGGTGCGTTCGGCCAGCCGCCAGCTCGCGGGGACGGCCGCGATGCGGGACTCTTCGTAGAGGAGGACGCCGCGCAGCCCCTTCGGGAGGGGCGCGCCGCGCAGCAGGCCCAGATGCACCCGGCCGGTATCGAGTCCGGCCTGGGGGGTGTCACAGCGGGCGAATTCGACTCGGACCCCGGTCACCTCCCCGAACCGCGCGGCGATCCGCGATAAGCCCTCGGGCAGTCCCCAGCTGAACCCGATGCACAGTTTCTCCCCTTCCCGCACATCCTTGAGCGCCGAATCGAGTTGGCGCAGCAGTGGGGCGACAGTCCCCAAGAGCGTCGTTCCCTTGTCGGTGAGCTCGGTTCTGCGGGTGGTGCGTTCGAAGAGCCGTACGCCCAGGGACTCCTCGAGGGTTCTGATGTTGCGGGTCAGGGTCGGCTGGGCCAGATGCAGGCGGCGGCCGGCGGCCGTGAAGCCTCCTTCCTCGGCTACGGCCAGAAAACATCGCAAGTGACGCAGGTCGATATTCATTCTGGGAGCGTATAGGTCGTTCAGCAATGTCATTTCCGCCGCCTCGATAGTTTGTCTAGTCTTCTAGGTATCACCGAGCGGACAGGCGTCCGGGAATCGTCACGCGCCGGCATTGGACGCCACCGGTGTGCAGTCGTACGTTCAACGGGGGTACGCCATGCGGGAGTATTGGTGCGCGCCGTCAAACGGAATGGCGCAAAACCGACCAAAGGAAGAGCGAAATAAAACGCGGCCGGCGGGGCGCTCGGCGGGCACCCGCGCCCCAAGCCAGCCACTTCGCAACCCCGGAGGATACTCCGAGGCCCGTTGCCGCCCGCACCACCCGGCAGCGGCATGAGGCTCGGCACAGGCAGTTCGATGTAACGCGGCACTTCGGCCCTGCATCGCTGTCCTGCCGCCTGCCTTCGCCCTATTGAAAGCTATTTCCTCAACTGTTTCAGCAGCCTTTCCGCTCCCGCCGCCCGGATCTACTCCGCCCGCTGCGACAGATCGACGCGGGGTAAATCCGGCCGGGTTTTCTGGAATGTCCGCTCTGCCGCCGTAAATCACGGAGAAGGATGTTGATGTGCCGGTAATCGATACGCGCAACGGCCCCCTCGAACACGTCGTCATCGACGGTGACACGAACCTGGCCCCCCTGGTCTTCCTGCACGGCGGACTCGGCTGCGTCGCCGCCTGGGGCCGCTTTCCCGCCCGCCTTGCCGCCGCCACCGGACGCCGCGCCCTGGTCTACTCCCGCCACGGCAACGGCGGCAGCGGCCCCGATCCGTTGCCCCGCACCCCCCGCTACATGCACGAGCACGCCCAGGACCTGCTGCCCGAGCTGCTCGACGCGCTCGGCATGCACCGCCCCGTCCTGGTGGGCCACAGCGACGGCGCCTCCATGGCGCTGCTGCACGCCTCGGTGCGGCCCGTCGAAGCCGTCGTCGGGATGGGCCCGCACATGTACTTCGAGCAGGAGAACCGCATCGGCATCGAGGCCGCCAGCGCCTCCTACCAGGCCGGTCCGCTCGCCAAGAAGCTGGCCCTTGTACACGACGACCCCCGGGCCGTCTTCGAGCGGTGGAGCGGGGTCTGGCTCTCTCCCGGTTTCCGCAGCTGGTCCATCGAGGACGACCTCGACGTCACCGCGCCGGTGCTGGTGATCCAGGGAGACGCGGACGAGTACGGCTCCCTCGGCCAGGTCGACGCCGTCGAGCGCGCGGTCCGCGGCCCTTTCCAGCAGCTGGTGCCCGAGGGCTGCGACCACTACCCCCACCTGGTCTGCCCCGACCTCGTCATCGACACCATCCGCGCCTTCCTCACCACACACACCACGAACACCCATTCCGTGGAGGCCGCCTGATGACCACGGAGCACCCCACACGCCTCGACGCCCTCCTGGCCCGCTCCGCGCAGACCCACCCCGACCGCACCGCCCTGGAAGGCGCCGGTGAAAGCTGGACCTACGCCCAACTCGACCGAGCCGTCGACGTGTTGACCTCCGGGCTGACCGCCGCCGGCGTCGCACCGGGCGACCGGGTCGGCGTCTACGCCCCCAAGACCCCGGCCACCGTCATCGCCCTGTACGCGGCGCTGCGGGCCGGTGCGGTGGCGGCGCCCCTCGACACCGCCGACCCTCCGGAACGCACCGCCCGCATGATCCGCAACGCGGGCCTGTCCCTGCTGCTGGCCAGCAACCGCGCCCTGGCCGGGGCCCACCGCGCCGCCACCCGCGTCCGCGACGGCTCTCCGGCCGACGAGGGCGCCCTCGACCATGGCCTGCACTGGCTGCGCGTGCTCGCCCCCGAGGAGCGGCCCGCGCCACTGCCCGCGCCCACCGATCGCGGCGGCTACATCCTCTTCACCTCCGGCAGCACAGGCTGGCCCAAGGGCGTCCTGCTCTCGCACGAGAACGTCGCCCACTACGCCCTGTGGGCCGCCCGCGAGTTCGGCCTCACCCCGGACGACCGGATCGGCTCCCAGGCTGCCCTCACCTTCGACCTGACCACCTTCGACCTGTTCAGCGCCGCTGCCACCGGCGCCTGCACGGTCCTGATGCCGGACCTGCTGCGAACCTTCCCGCGCGATGTCGTCGGCTGGCTGACCGAACAGCGCATCACCCACTTCATCGCCGTACCCTCCCTCTATCACGGCATGCTTCAGCAGGGCGGCATCGCCGACGCCCGCCCGCCCGCCCTTCGTCTCGCGGCCTTCGGCGGGGAGGCGTTCGCCCCGGAACTCCTCGAACGGTACCTGCGGCTCCTTGACGGGGTGCCCCTCTACAACCTGTACGGGCCCACCGAGACCAATGCCTGCACCTACTACCGGGTGCCGGCCGACTGGACCGCCGGCCAGGAACTGACCATCGGCCGCGGCATCGGGGACGTACACATCGAGGTGCTCGACGAGGAAGGCCGGCCCACCGACGGCGAAGGCGAGATCCACATCGCCGGACCCACCGTCTTCCAGGGCTATCTGCACGGCGGCGAACCGAGCGACCCCACCCGCACCGTCACCTTCCGCGACGGAGTGGCCCGCCGCGCCTACGCCAGCGGCGACATCGGCCGGATCACCCCCGACGGCCGGGTCTTCCTGCGCGGCCGGCGCGATTCCCAGATCAAACGACGCGGCCACCGCATCGACCTGCTCGACGTGGAAAGCGCCGTCCTCGACCTGTCACGGGTCGCCGTCGCCGCCGTCGTCGCCAAGGACGGCCCGTACGCCGACCAGATCTGGGCCTACGTACAGACGGACGCCACCGAACGGGACGTGCTGGCCGCGCTGCGCGACGTGCTGCCCAAGCGGATGCTGCCCGACCGGATCGTCCCGGTCGCCACGCTGCCCACCACCACCAGCGGAAAGGTCGACCGCCGTGCCCTGAGCCACGCCACCGACCCCGCACACCTGGAGGAGATCCCCGCATGAACAGTGTCGAAGAACTCTGCACCCTCATCAGCAGCCGCATCACCTGGGGCCCCGGCGAGGACCGGTCCCTGAACGCCGACACCCCGCTGCTTGAGATGGGCCTGGTCGACTCGCTAGCGATCATGGAGATCGTCACGGCGCTCGACAAGGAAGGCGGCATCTCCCTGCCCGACACCGCAATCGTCGCCGCCAATTTCCGTACCCCCAAGGCCCTGTGGGCCGCCATCGGGAACCTCGCCGGCGAGGGCGACGAGTGAGCGCCGTGACCCTCGCGGCGCTGCGCACCGGCACCCCGGAGACCGAGCGGCTCGTCGACACCTACCGGGACCTGGCCGCACCGGTCCTGGAACAGGTCGCTGCCAAGGACTTCACCACGCAGTGGCAGGCCATGGCCGGCCTTGGCGTCCTGCGGCTCGCCGCACCGGACGCCGGGGGGCCCGGCCCCGTCGTCCGCTCGCTCGCCATGATCGAGGGCATCGGTCTGGCCGGCGTCGACCCGGGCCTGTGCTACGCGCTGGCCTCGCAGGTCTTCGGGATGCAGTTCCCACTGCAGGCCGCCCTCGGCGCCGAGGCCCGGCGCGCGGTCGCCGACGTCCAGAACGGGCGGGTGCTGCTGTGCCACGCGCTGACCGAACGCGGCGGCGGCAGCGACCCGTTCTCCATGGAGACCCGCGCCCGGCGCGACGGCGATGGCTTCGTCCTCGACGGCGCCAAGACGTTCATCACCGCCGCCCCTGTCGCCGACCGGGCGATCGTCTTCGCCCGCACCGCCGAGGGACGCTCCCCGTTCGCGCTGTCCGCGTTCCTCGTCCCGCTCGACCTGCCGGGGGTCCGCCGCGGCGAGACCTTCACCAAGACCGCGCTGCCCACCGTGCCGATGGGGGAGCTCCTCTTCGACGCCGCCCGGTTGCCGACGAGCGCGCTGCTCGGCGAGGAGGGCTCCGGCCTTGCGGTGATGGCCTCCACCACCGCCTGGGAACGCTCCGTCATCCTCGGCTACGCCCTCGGCCCGATGCACCACACCCTGGCCCGTACCGTCGCGTGGGCCAGAAAGCGCGACCACTTCGGCCGCCGCATGGGCGCGAGCCACCAAGTCGCCTCCCGGGTCAGCGACATGGCACTGGCGCTGCACCGCTCTCGCGTCCAGCTCTACGCGATGGCCGCCCGGCTCGACGGCGGTACGCCCGCCCGCCAGCTGGCCACCGAGGCCGCCCTCACCAAGATCTCCGTCTCCGAGGACTACGTCCGACTGACCGAGCAGGCCACCGCGCTGTCCGGCGTACGCGCCTTCCTCCCCGACTTCGATCTGGCCGCCGACCTGGCAAGCCCCATGGCGGCCCTCACCTACGCCGGCCCCAACGACCTGCTGCGCGTGGGTATCGCACGTCAACTCGGCCTACCGGTCGAGAACTGACTGTTCGAGCACTGCCTGATCGAGCACCGACCGGCCGAGAACCGACCCGAAGGACATCGATGACGCTGCCGACCCAACTCGACGACCTCCGCAAACTCGCCGCGGAGGCCGGCACCGCGCTCGCCCCGCTCGCCGCCGATGCCGACTCCGGGCGCGCCGACGGACACGAGGCCTACCGCCTCCTGCGCGACTCCGGCCTGCTCGCCCTGCTCGTCCCGCAGGAGGCGGGTGGTGCCGGCCTCGGCTTCGGGGACTACTGGCGGGTGCTGGCCGAACTCGGCGCGCACAACGGCGCTGCCGCCCTCGGCTTCAACATGCATCACGTCGTCATCGGCGCGCTCGCAGACGCCGCCGGCACCCGGCTGCCCCCGGCCGCCGAGACGTTCCGCTCCTGGATGCTGGACGAGGTCGTGAACGGGCACAAGCTGTTCGCCTCCGCCACCTCCGAGGCCGGCCGTGGCGCCAAACTCCGCGGCCTGCAGACCCGTTACCGGCTCTCCGACGACGGCACCCACTACATCCTGAGCGGAAGGAAGTCCTTCGTCTCGCTCGCCGGCGCCGCCGACTACTACGTCGTCGCGGCCGCTTCCGCCGACGGCACCGAGGACACCGGTGAGGTCTCACACTTCGTCGTCGCCGCCGACGACCCCGGCCTCAGCTTCGGCACCGTCCACCACATGTCCGCGATGTACGGCACCAGCACCGCCGCGATGACCCTGGACGAGGTCCCGGTGCCCCGCTCCCGCCTCTACCTCGGCGTCGAGGGCATGTCCCTGTTCAAGGTCGTCCGCGAACCGCACTGGATGGTCGCCGGTTACACCGGCGCCTACCTCGGCATCGCCGAAGCCCTCTTCCGGCACACCGTCGACCATGTCACCGCGGCCCCCGGCCGCGCCGACTCGCCCGTCGTGCACCAGGAGCTCGGCCGGATGTACGCCCGGCTCCGGGCCGCCCGCGCCCTGGTCCACGAGGCCGGTGACCTCGTCACCACCCAGCGCGGCAGCCTGGAGGCCAACACCATGGTCCACGCCGCCAAGTACGTCGTCGGCGAGGTCGGCCCACAGCTCGCCCAGGACGCGCTGCGACTGTGCGGCTCGGCCGCCGTCAGCCGCAGCCACCCCCTGGAGCGACTGATCCGCGAGGCGTCGTTCGCGCACGTGATGCCGGCCAAGCCGCAGGAGTGCCTGGAGTACCTGG
Organism: Streptomyces sp. CB01580; assembly: GCF_001905795.1. Taxonomy (GTDB): domain Bacteria; phylum Actinomycetota; class Actinomycetes; order Streptomycetales; family Streptomycetaceae; genus Streptomyces. Next base: position 108,074 of record NZ_LIXJ01000008.1, on the reverse strand, counting down.
GCAAGGCCGCTGTCGGCGTCAATCTGTTCGATGCCCGGGCCTTCGCATGGTGACCCCCGTCCAGGGCGATCTCGCGGTCACCCGCGACGCCTTCCGGGCCCTGATGGGCTCCCACCCCAGCGGCGTCGCCGTCGTCGCCACCGCCGATGCGCGGGGCACTGCGTACGGCTTCACCTGCACCGCCCTGTGCTCGCTCTCCCTCGACCCGCCGCAGCTCCTGGTGTGCGCGGCCGACAACGGCAGCACCTTGCCGGTACTCACCGTCCGCGGCGCCTTCACCGTCAACCTGCTGCACAGCGCCGGGCGCCGCGCCGCCGAGGCGTTCGCCGGCCCCGCCGCCGAACGTTTCAGCACCGTCCCCTGGCGGCCCGGACCCGTCACCGGCCTTCCGGTGCTGCCGCAGGACGCCCACGCCACCGCCGAGTGCCGCGTCACCCGGCTCATCCCCGCGGACGACCACACCATTGTCATCGGCGAGGTGCTGCACACCGAGATGCACACCTCGGCCACCGATGCGACGCCGCTGCTGTACGGCATGCGGCGCTACGCCACCTGGCCGGTCTGACCCGACCCGCGGCCGCGCCGGCACCGACCCACCACACGTGAGGAAATCTCCATGTACCGCACCCTGATGAAGTCGAAGATCCACCGTGCCACCGTCACCCAGGCCGACCTGCACTACGTCGGCTCGCTGACCATCGACTCCGACCTGATGAAGGCCGCCGACCTACTGCCCGGCGAGAAGGTCGACATCGTGGACATCGAGAACGGCTCCCGGCTTTCCACGTACGTCATAGAGGGCCCGGCCGGATCCGGTGTCATCGGCATCAACGGTGCCGCGGCCCGGCTCATCAGCCCCGGCGACCGCGTCATCATCATCGCCTACGCTGCCATGACGGACGCCGAGGTTGCCTCCTTCGTCCCGCACGTCGTCTTCGTGGACAAGCACAACGCGGTCACCGACCTCGGCGGCGACCCGGCCGCCGTGCCCGAGGGATCCGGGCTCAAGCGCGGCGACCTTGTCTCCAACTGACCGTCATTGCACGCCACTTCAGGGAGGCGCCATGGCGACATCCGTGGTCAGTGGCGGCACCCGCGGCATCGGACGGGCACTGAGCCTGCGGCTCGCCTCCCTCGGCCACCGGGTGATCGCCCTCTACCGCGGCAACGACCTCGCCGCACGAGAGACCGAAAGGGCCGGTGAGGGTCGGATCGAGACACTGCGCTGCGACCTCACACGGTCCGACGAGATCCAAGCGGTCTGCGCCCGGATCACCAGCGAGCACGGCGCACCCGCCGTCCTGGTCAACAACGCCGGCGTCAATCTCGACCGGCCGTTCCTGTCGATGACCGCCGAGGAGTGGGACACGGTGCTCGCCACCAACCTCTCCGGCCCCTTCCACCTCAGCCGGGCCCTGGCGCCTGCGATGGTAGAGGCCGGCGGCGGCAGCATCGTCAACATCGCCTCCACCACGGCGATCCGGCCCCGTACGAGCGGCGCCAACTACTGCGCCAGCAAGGCGGGCCTGCTCCAGCTCAACAAGTGCCTGGCACTCGAACTGGCCCCGCACATCAGGGTGAACGCCCTGCTGCCCGGATTCACCGACACCGACGAGGTCGTCGAGCGATATCGCCTCGACGACCCGGAGCGGCTGGCCACCGTCCTGAACGCCATCCCCGGCCGCAGGCTCGGCACGGACGAGGACATGGCAGATGCCCTCGAGTTCCTGGTTACCGCGGGCAGCAGCTACATCACCGGACAGCAACTCGTCGTCGACGGCGGTCACTTCATGGGCTGACACCCCAGCGCCGGTCTACCGCCCCGACGGCCCCCTTCATCCTCAGGAGAAGAAGCGCATGCGACTGACCCAGCAACAGGTCGACCAGTACCACGACCACGGATTCCTGATGCTGGAATCCCTTCTCGACCAGCAGGAGGTGGAGACTCTGCGGGAGGCCCTGGAACGCGACGCCAAGATCCCCGGCCCGCAGGTGGTGACCGAGGGCGGCGGCCCGGAGGTCCGCGCGGTCTACTCATCGCACCAGCGCCAGCCCGAATACGCCGGCCTGATCCGCGATCCACGTGTCCTGCCGCCCGTCCAGCATCTGCTCACCGACGACGTGTACGTGTACCAGTTCAAGATCAACACCAAGCCGGCGTTCGGCGGCGGCAAGTGGGCCTGGCACCAGGACTACCTCGCCTGGCGCCTCGCCGATGGACTTCCCTCTCCCTGTCAGGTCAACATCGGGGTGTTCCTCGACGATGTCACCGAGTTCAACGGCCCAGTCATCTTCCTGCCCGGCTCGCACCGCGGCGGACTCGTCCGCGAGGGCCGCTCGGCCACCGCCAGGTCCGAGCAGCACCTCGACCCCGACGACATCTCGCTGACCCCGCAGCAGCTCGCCGAGCTCGTCGACCGGCACGGCATGACCAGCCCCAAGGGCCCGGCCGGCTCCGTCGTGCTGTTCTCCCCGCAGATCGTGCACGGTTCGGCACCCAACATGTCACCGTTCGCCCGCCGGCTCCTCATCGCCACCTACAACGACACCGCCAACCTGCCGCGGCCCAAGGGCACACCCCGCCCGGACTACGTCGTGTGCCGCGACACCGAGCCGCTGCGGCCGCTGGAAGCGCCGTTCTCCGAGGTGCTGCGGACGGTGATGGCATGACGGCCCGCACCGGACGCGCAGTCGTCCTGGAGGAGTTCAACGCGTCACCGCGGCTCCGGGAGTTCCCGCTGCCCCAGGCCCCCGACGGCGGCGTGATCGTCGCTTGCGGCTACGGCGGCATCTGCGGCACCGACCTGCACCTGCAACAGGGCCACCTGGACATCCCCACCCCGCTCGTCCTCGGCCACGAAGGGCTCGGTGTCGTACGGGAGTTGGGCGCCGGGACTCGCCACGACGCCACTGGGGCACCGCTCGCCGCCGGCGACACGGTGATGTGGGCCTCCTCCATCGCCTGCGGCGTCTGCCCGCCCTGCCGACTGCACCGCGAACCGACCCTCTGCGAGCGGCGCCGCACCTACGGCGTCAACCGCGCCCTGGCCGACGGCCCGGAACTCTCCGGAGCCTGGGCCGACCACATCGTGCTGGAGCCCGGCACCACCGTGATCAAGGTCCCCGACGCCACCGACCCGCTCGCTGCCATGTCGCTGGCCTGCGCGGGACCCACCGTGGCACACGCTCTGTACGAGCGGCGGCCGGTACGGCTGGGCGAGACCGTCGTGGTGCAGGGCAGCGGCCCGGTCGGTCTCGCGGCGGCCGCGTTCGCGCGACTTGCCGGTGCCGCCAAGGTCATCATCGTCGGCGGCCCGGCCGGCCGGCTGGCCCGGGCCGCCTCGGCCGGCATCGGTGACGTTCACCTGGACATCGTCGGCGCCGCCGACCCCGAGGCGGTCCTGCAGCAGGTACGGGCCGCCACCGGCGGGGGCGGCGCCGACCTCGTAATCGAGTGTGCCGGGGTACCGGCCGCCGTCGGGCAGGGCCTCACCCTCGCCCGCCGGGGCGGCAGCTACCTGATCATCGGCCAGTACACGGATGCCGGGGACACCCTGATCAACCCGCACCAGATCGTCCACCGGCAGCTCGACGTCGTCGGCTCCTGGGCCTTCACCGGCGCCCATCTCGTCGAATACGTCCGTCTGCTGCCGGCCCTCACCGCCCACTTCGACCTGGCGAGCCTGGTCACGCCGTTCCCTCTGGAGCGGCACGCCGACGCGCTCACGGCGGTCGCCGACGGATCGGTGATGAAGGCGGTGCTCATGCCCTGACACCTCGCCTTCCGGCACGCACCTCCTGACGCACCAGCGTCCGCGGTGCACCGGTGACGACCCGACGGCAGCCCACCGGCGCGGTCGGGCCGTCACCGCCGCCCGTGCGCCCGCTCGCGACGATGGGCGCCGGCTCATCCGACGAGCACCTTCAGGGCCTTCTCCGTCGCCCGGTCGTCGGGAAGGTAGGCCAGCAGATGGTGGCCCGGCTCGTCGACGGCGGCGAGCTTGACGTACCGCAGCCGCAGATCGCCGGCCACGGGGTGCCGGAAATGGCGTACTGCGGGATGGAACGCCGAGGTCTCCCGGCGGCCGTACCAGCGCGCCGCATCCGGGTCGGCAAGGAGCTCCTCGGTGATCTCGGCGTACCGGCTGTCCTCCGGGTGCCGGGCTGCCTTCGCCCGGAACTGGCCGAGCAGACTCCGCGCCTCCGGCTCCCAACTGGCCAGCAGCGCACGGGCCGGCGGCCAGCGGAACACCAGCCACAGCAGATTGCGCTGCTTGGGCGCCAGCCGTGCCAGGTCGGTGAGCAGCGCCGTGTACCCCGGGTTCCAGGCCAGCAGGTCCCAGTGCGGGTCGAGCACCACGGCCGGGTTCGGCGCCAGCGACTCCACCAACGACAGCAGATTGCGCGACACCCACCCCGGCGGCTGCTCGGCTGGCGCGGTTCGTTCCACGAACGACATCACATGCGCGGTCTCGTCCGGGGCCAGGCGCAAGGCCCGCGCCACCGACCGCAGCACCTGTTCCGACGTACGGACCCGGCCCTGCTCCAGCCACGCGTACCAGGAACTGCTGATCCCGGCCAGCTCCGCGACCTCCCCGCGCCGCAGCCCCGGAGTACGGCGCCGTGGTGAGCCGGGCAGCCCCACATCGGCGGGCGCCAGCCGCTCGCGGCGAGAGCGCAGAAACGCGCCCAGTTCGCGGCCCGGGCCGTTGAGTCCGCCGCCGTTCATACCCGTCCCCCTTGTGACGCCGACCCGCCCCGGGGCCTGGCACCACGTCCACAACGTGTGAGCAAGGGTAATCGGCTACGGGGCCACCGTGACCGTCCGCGGTGGTGAGCTGGAGCTGCCGGTCCGAAAGCACCGGCAGGCACGACATAAGGAGCCCCATGGACACCACCGACTCGGACCGCACCACCCCCGCGCCCCCTCCGGCCGCCGCCGCGGGCCCGACCGCCCCGCCGCTCCCCGCCGCCTCGCTGCGCCTGTTGCGCGCCGCCGGTTTCGTCAGCAACTTCGACCGCTTCTGCATCACCCCGATGCTGCTGCTCATCGGCACCCAGCTGGGCGTCTCGCTGCCCACGGTGATGCTCGCCGCCAGCGGCTACTTCCTCGCCTACGGCCTGATGCAGCCGGTCTGGGGCCTTGCGAGCGACCGTCTCGGCCGGGTGCGGGTGATGCGGCTCTCGCTGACCGGGGCCGCCGTCGCCGCACTCTGCTCGGTGATCGCACCCGACGCGACCGTGCTGATCGTGGCACGCGCCGCGGCCGGCGCGTTCTTCGCCGCGTCCATCGCCGCGTCCATCACGTACATCGGGGACACCGTGCCCGCCCCGGTCCGCCAGCGCCCGCTCAGCGAACTGATGACCGCGTTCGCACTCGGCACCGCTGTGGCCACCATCGTTGCCGGAGCGCTGGCGCACTACGTCAGTTGGCGCCTGGTCTTCGCCCTGCCCGGCTTGATCGCCGCATACCTGGCCGTCGCCCTGCGCCGGCTGCCGGAGCCGCCGCGGTCGGCGCCCGGTGCGCTGCTGGCCCCGTTCAAGGTCGTCCTGCGCTCCCGCTGGCAGTGGTACGTCATGGCCGTCGCGATGCTCGAAGGCGCCGTCCTACTGGGCTTCTTGACGTACATCGCACCAGCCCTGGAGGCCCAGGGCGCCTCGGCGACGCTGGCCGGTGCGGTGTCCGCGCTGTACGGCGTGGGCTCGATGGCCGCGGCGCAGACGGTCAAGCGGCTGGTCGGGCGCTGGACACCGGTACGGCTGATCGTGGTCGGCGGGGTGCAGATGGCGGTGGCGTTCGGCCTCGCCGCGGCCAGCCGGTCGGTGCCCGCGCTGGTGGTGTGCACACTGCTGCTCGGCGGCGGCTGGTCGTTCATGCACTCCACGATCCAGTCCTGGGCCACCGGCCTCTCTCCGGCAGCCCGCGCCACCGGCGTCGCCATGTTCGGCCTGGCTCTCTACGTCGGCAGCGCCCTCGCCAGCGCTTTCGCCGCCGGACCCGCCGAGCACCACGCCTACCGGGGAATGTTCCTGACGGCCGCGGTCCTCACCGTCCCGCTGACGGTCGCCGCCGCGGCGGGCCGCGCCCGCTACCGGAGCTGACCCGGCCGCACCGGCGCCACACCCGGGTGGCGGACCACATCCGTTTGTGCCATGCGGAATTCGGGAGAAGCGGGCCGGTGCCGAGCGAAGAGAACCAACCGGTCCAGGGGTCCGGCGGATGTGAGGTGACCCCAAGACCTCAAGGCCGCGTTGCGCACGTCCGTCCTCCCTACCCTCTCCCCGGCCGGCTGTCAGGCGATGGACGCCACTGCCGAACCGGGCGTCGGACCGTCCGGCCGGAGCAGGTCCACGGCCCGGAGAGCGGTGGCGTCCGCGTCCGCGGGCAGGAAGCGGCTTGCCTTGCCGCTTCAGGTGACGACGAGCTCGTCCCGGGCCCGGGTGGCGGCCGACGGCCGTCCGCCCGCGTCAGGGGGCGGACGGCCCGGTAAGCCCGCACTCGGCCCAGACCGTCTTCCCCGGCGCGTGCGACCTCGGATGCCAGCCCCAGCGGTCGGCGATCCCCTCGACGAGCAGCAGCCCCCGCCCCCCGCCGGCGAGCCCGGATCCCGGCGCGGGCACGGGGAGTTCCCCGGGCCGGAACGGCACTCGCTCGCCCCGGGTGTCGCTCACCTCGACCCGTACGGTCGGCCGGTCCTCCGCCGTCATGCGGAGTAGGAGGTGGAAGTCCCGCCCGGACACGTGCCCGTGCCGCACCGCGTTCGCCGCGAGCTCGGCGACGACCAGCACGACCGCCTCGTGCGGCCCGGTCCCGTACGGCACGCCCCACTCGTCGAGGCGGACGGCGGCCAGTCGACGGGCGAGCCGGGCACCACGGGCGGTGGAGGTGAACCCCATGGCGAAGACATGGGCACTCAAGTACGAGGACGAGCCGGAAGGTTGAGTCATGCGGCCGTGGGTGTCGACGTTGCTGTTCATGACCACCAGGCTCGTCGCGGTGGCGTAGCGTGACCAGCGGTGACGCACTGACGCGAACCTCTTGTACGCGCGGTGTCGGTGCCGGTACGTGAAGCACGGCGTGACCGCGCCCAGCGGTGGGCGTTGGTCCGGGGAGGCAGGGTGCGATGGCGGCAGAGCGGACGAAGCCCGAGACCGGGGCCGATGCCAGGGCCGGGGCGGATCGGGACGAGGAGAGCGGCGCTCGGGCGGCGGACAAGTCAAGCCAGGGCGTGGTCACCGCGTTCGGGCAGAGCATGAAGACGCTGCGGACGCGGGCGGGGATGGAACGGGAGGAGCTGGGGAACCGGCTGGGCTACTCGGCGTCGACCATCGCGTCGTTCGAGCAGGGCCGGAGAATCCCGCCGCCGCGGGCGATCGACCGGACGGACGAGGTGCTGGACGCGGGCGGCCTACTGACGGTGTGGAAGGAGATGTTGGAGAAGGCGCAGTACCCGGCGTTCTTCCAGGGGATGGCGCAGTTGGAGAAGCGGGCGATGGAGTTGCTCGCGTACGACACGGTAGTGGTCAACGGCCTGCTGCAAACCGAGGAGTACATGCGGGCGCTGCTCGCCATGCGATGTCCGCCTCTGGATCAGGAGACGATCGAGCAACGGGTGATGGCTCGGTTGGCCCGGCAGGACATCCTCGACCGTCGCCCAGCGCCGCTGCTGAGCTTCGTGATGGACGAGTCGGTCCTGCGGCACAGGTACGGTGGCAAGGAAGTTCTTCGAGGGCAACTGGAACACCTGCTCCTGACCGGCCAGCGGCGCAACGTCGAACTCCAGGTCATGCCGACCGACTGCGAAGACAACGCAGGCGTGAACGGCCCGTTCACGGTTGTCACGCGCAAGGACGGCAAGAAGTTTCTGTACGTCGAAGCGCAGAGCACCAGCACCCTGGCGACCGACCCGGAGCAAACGGTTCTCGCCGCCGCGCGCTATGGGATTATCCGTTCACAGGCTCTCACCCCGCGAGAGTCGCTGACGTTCATCGAGAAGTTGCTGGGAGAGCTATGAACAACACTGAATCCCTCGCCTGGTTCAAGAGCAGCTACAGCGGAACCGAGGGCGGCCAGTGCATCGAGGTTGCGGCGGGCATGGGAGCCGTGCACGTTCGTGACTCCAAGGCGGCGACCGGCCCCGTTCTCCAGGTGTCGCGTGAGGCGTGGGTGGGGTTCGTCGGGCTTGCCTCGGCGGAGTAGTACAGCCGGTAGTTGTACGCGCGAGGGCCCTGCCCGTCCGTGTCGGACGGGCAGGGCCCTCGCCTGTGCAGGTATCTCGGTCAGTCCCCCGCCGCCTCCGGGACCAGCGCCGTCCGCGCCGCGTTCCGCCTCCGTTGTGGACGGCGGATGGCGGGCGGCGTGCGGCTGCCAGGCGTCAGGGCGCCGCGCCGGGCTCCGGGGCAGGAAACCAGCGGGTCATGGCGACGGGTTCGGGGCCGGTGCCGCCGTCGGTGGTGAACCACTCGCCCGGGCCGGTCCGTTGCTCCCATGTCTGGTGGAGTTCGGACAGTGCCTGGACGAAGTCCGTGCCGAGAGCCGCGGCTTCGTGGAGGTCCTGGTCGGGGCTCTGCGAGCTGGCCCCGACGATCTGGCCGCGTACCTCGGCGGAGTGGCCGTAGCGGAAGCCGCCGTCGCCGCACAGGTGCGGGTCCACCAGGACGGCGGTGCCCCAGTTGTGGCCGGTTCTTCGGTGCCCGGCCGCCTTGGCCGCGGCGTAGGGGAGGAAGTCGTGGCCCCGTTCTCCCAGGGTGACGGCCGCCAGGACGGCGTCCTCGTTGGGTACCCAGGGGCCCGCTGTGGCGTCCATCAGGACGAACGCCATGTGCGGCCTGGGGTAGACGCCGTGGGGTGCGCGCTCCGGGGAGATGTGGTGGTTGCGCCAGACGCTCTCCGCCCGGCGCAGCGCGAGCCGGGTGAGCAGGGCGTCGAACTGTGGGCCGGACATCAGGTACTGGTAGGGATTGCGGCGGTGGGCGCCGCGGACGGGGAGACCGTCCGGAGAGATCGTTTCGTGGACCATCGTCGTTGCTCCTCCAACGGGCGGCCGGTGTACGGCCGGTGGTCAGGCGGTGGCCGTGTGCACGGCCCGGGAGAAGTGCTCCCAGGCGGTGAGCGTGTCCTGCTCGAACTTCTCCCGGGAGATCTCGGTGGAGATGTCCGCGCGCAACTGCTTGCCGAGCTGCTCGATGCCCAGATGGCTGTCGTGCACGCGGACGACGGCGTCGGCCAGCGCATCACCGGTGGGTCCGAAGAGGTGGGTCCGGGGGAAGAACCTGCGGGCCTCGACCTTGTCCGAGTCGATCATGAGGGTGCACACGCCGGAGAGGGCGGCCTCCAGCGGGGTGATCCCCAGGGTCTCGTAGCGCGAGGGGCAGATGAAGACGCCGACCGGTCTCGCCTTGTCGAACAGCGCGTAGAGCTGCGGTTTGGGCAGTTTGCCGACGGCCATGAACGCGTCGGCGTACTCGGCGGGCACGCGCGAGCGCAGGCTCTCACGGGCGGCGACGTCGTCGACGCCGTCCCCGACGACCAGGATGCGCAGCGGGACACCACGTCGGCGCGCCTGGACACAGCCGTCGACGAGCAGTTCGACGTTCTTGAAGTAGTCCAGTCGCGCGACCGCCGTGAAGGCGAGCACGGCAGCGCCCTCCACGAAGCCCTGGAGGACCGGGTCACGCAGGGGTTCGACCGTGTCCGGCAGCACGATGGGCGGTCGCACGGCCCGGATGCGACGCTCGTCGACGCCGCGGTTGATCAGGTGGGTGCGCTGCAGGCGGGAGTGTTGCAGGACGAACATGCGCTCGTTCGTACGGACCCTGTCCAGGCCGAGTTCCTGGTGCTTGAGCAGGTGCAGTGCCTTCGTCGCGTCGCCGAACGCCCGGCCGGTCGCGTCGGCCGAGAACGTACCGACGAAGTCGTGCACGAACGGGCCGTGATGGGTCACGCAGCAGGCGAACTCATCGGGGTGGAAGCCCAGGAGGGAGTCGGTCTGGTAGTAGAGCATGGCCTGACGCGTCTCGCCGTGCTCGGCGAGCAGGAGCCTCGCGGCCTCGGCGATGGCGCCGCTGACCACCCGCCGCGCCATCCGGAAGTTGAACTGCAGGAGCCCGCAGACGACTCCGGAGCGACGGGCCAGGCGTATCCGGGGCTCGACGAGGTCCTCGTCACGCTGGTAGAGCAGGACGCCCGCGGACAGGCCGGCCCCCCGCAGGCAGCGCAGTACGGAGCGGGCGAAGGACGTCGCACCGACATGGGCCGGGGCCAGTTCGCTGTCGGGGAAGTAGCGTTCGTTGACGACAATGATGCCGGTCAGCTGAGGATCGTGCGGAGACACGGGGAACACTCCAGGTCTGTCGGCGTGGCAACGTGGTGGGGCGCAAGGACGTGCGGGGTGTCGGTGCCGGCCCGGTTCAGGGGCGGCCGGGAGCCCGGTAGTTCCAGCCGGCGGTGCGCCAGGCGGCGGCGTCGAGGACGTTGCGCCCGTCGACGATGTTGCGTTCGCCGCTGACGGTGCCGAGCGCGACCGGGTCGAGACCGGTGAAGTCCGCCCATTCGGTGAGCAGCAGGGTGACGCGCGCGCCGGTCGCCGCCTCCACCGCGGAGCCCGCGTAGCCGAGTTCCGGGCAGGACTTGCGGGCGTTGTCGAGCGCGGCCGGGTCGTAGACCGACACCCTTGCGCCTTCTCCCGCGAGCGCCTTCGCCACGGCCAGGGCCGGGGAGTCGCGGATGTCGTCGGAGTCCGGCTTGAAGGCCGCGCCCAGGACCGCGACGGGGCAGTTCTCCAGCGATCCGCCCGCCAGGTCGCGGGCCAGCTCCACGGCCCGTTCCCGGCGTCGGGTGTTGATCGCGTCGACCTCGCCCAGGAACGCCAGCGCGTGGCCCACTCCGAGCTCCTCGGCCCGGGCCCGGAAGGCACGGATGTCCTTCGGGAGGCAGCCGCCGCCGAATCCGATGCCCGGATGCAGGAATCGCTTGCCGATGCGGTCGTCGTGGGACAGGGCCTCGGCCAGCGCCACGACGTCGGCGTCGACCGCCTCGCACAGTTCGGCCATGGCGTTGATGTAGGAGATCTTCGTGGCGAGGAAGGAGTTCGCGGCGGTCTTGACGAGCTCCGCGGTGGCGAAGTCGGTCACGACGCAAGGGGGGTCGCCCAGCGGTCGGTACAGCTCGCGCAGGGTGCGTTCCGCCTGCGCGGTCCGCACGCCGAGAACGATCCGGTCGGGGCGCAGGGTGTCCTCGACCGCGAACCCCTCGCGCAGGAACTCGGGGTTCCAGGCCAGGTCGGCGCCCGTCTTGGCGGGTGCCAGTTCCTGGAGTCGGCGGGCGAGCCGGTCGGCCGTGCCGACCGGCACCGTCGACTTGCCGACGACGAGGCACGGCCGGACGAGGTGGGGGGCCAGGGCGTCGACGGCCGCGTCGAGCTGGGAGGTGTCGGCGGCGTGCCCGTCGGCGGACTGGGGAGTGCCGAGGCAGAGGAAGTGCACGTCTCCGAAGGCCGCTGCCTCCTCGAAGGAGGTGGTGAACCGCAGCCGTCCCGACTCCAGCCCGTTGCGCAGGAGGGCTCCGAGTCCGTTCTCGTGGATGGGCAGGTCGCCGCCTGCGAGTCGGCGGACCTTGTCCACGTCGATGTCCAGGCCCAGGACCTCGTAGCCCAGTTCGGCCATGCAGGCCGCATGGGTGATTCCGAGGTATCCGGTGCCGATCACGGTGATTCTGCGGGGCGCGTGCAAGGTCGTGGTCCTTCCTTCAGCGGTTTTCGGGCACGGGTGAGGAGCGCCTCGGGCATACGGGACCGGAGGCGCCGCGGATGGCCGGTGGGTGCAAAGTGGCCGGTGGTGTGCGGGCTGGTGGGTGTGGGGTGGCCGGTGGGTCGGGGACGGGCGTCGGTCAGGGACGGGCGCGTGGCAGGTTGCGGATGGCGGGGATGGCGAGCAGGGCGAGGGCGCAGGCGACGGCCGCCACGGTCGAGGCCAGCAGGAGCGACCGCAGGTCGGCGAGGTGGGTGGCCGGACCGGCGATGACCTGGCCGAGCGGGACGGCGAGGATGGATCCGGCGACCTGGTAGGCGGCGACCCGGTTGAGTCGGTCCTCGGGGATCTGGGTCTGGACCGTGGTGGACCACTGGACCCCCCAGAACGCCCAGCCGATGCCGCTGATCGCGTACCCGGCCATGAGCAGGGGCTGGACGGGGACGAGGGCGGCGGCCAGGGGCATGAGGGGGAACAGGAGCATGGCGATGCCGCCCGCGCGCAGCGGACGCGCGGCGCGGACGCGGATGGCGACGAGACCGCCGATCGCGCAGCCGGCGCCGAAGGCGGCCTCCGCGTAACCGAAGGCGGCCTTGCCGTGCTCCGCGATGATGGCGGCGGAGCCGAGCGGGACGATGGGGCCCCAGACGAAGACGCCCAGGACCCACCAGATGAGGATGACGGACCACAGCCAGGCGCGGGAGCGGAACTCGTGCCACCCGGTGAGGAGGTTGGTGAGCGTGGAGGCGTCCCGGTCGGCCCGGACGGGTGCGAGGCGCAGTGCCAGCAGGCAGAGCCCGCTGACCGCGAAGGTGACGGCGTCGAGAGCGAAGACCCAGGCCGGTGACGCCATGGCGACGAGGGTGCCGGCCAGTGCCGGACCGGCCATGGTGGCGAAGCCCTCGCTGACCCGCAGGACACCGTTGGCCTTCTGCGGGTCGGCCGCGACCTGGGGCACGAGACTGGAGGTGCCGGGCTGGAACATGGCGGTGGCCACCCCGCCGATCAGCGATCCGACGATCATGACGGCGAGGGGCGGGTGACCGAGCCACAGGTAGGCGGCGAGCAGCAGTTGCACGAGGAACCGTGTCGCGTCCGCGCCGATCATCAGGGGACGGGGGTGGAAGCGGTCCGCGAACACGCCTCCGAAGACGACGCAGAGCGCGAAGGCCCCCATCCAGGCGCCCAGCGAGTAGCCGACGCCACTGACGCCGTATCCGAGGGAGAACATCGCCACGGCTGTCGCGACCGGGATCATGGTGTCGCCGACCTGCGACGCGACGCGGGCGGTGAAGTAGAACGCGAAGTTCGGCGTCCACAGACGGGACGGCGTGGCGAGGGACAGGCTCATCTGACTTTCCAGGACTGTGGGCAGGAAGGTTTCCAGGGCTGTGGACAGGAAGGGGGCGCCGCCGCAGGCGGGTTCCCGGCGTGCTGCGCGTGGCCGGGGCACCGCCTGCGGAGGCGGGGGCTCACAGAGCGACGCGGACGTCGTAGGACGTGAGCCAGGTGTCGAGTTGGAGGGCGGTCTCCAGAGCGGCCCGGCTCACGCCCTGCCGCAGCCCGTCCGCTCCGTGCGACGCCACCGCCTGCTTGAGTTCCTCCGAGAAGAGCGGGGCGCTCGGGCTGTGCGGGTCCCGGACGATCCCGGCGAGGCGCTCGCGCAGGACACGGTCGTAGGCGCCGGTGCGCAGATTGGGGTACGGGGTCTTGATCCGCATGGCCACGCGTTCGGGGAGCAGATCGCGCATGGCCGCGCGCAGCAGGCTCTTCTCCCGGCCGTCGAAGCTCTTCATGGCCCAGGGGACGTTGAACGTGTAGTCGATGAGCCGGTGGTCGGCGAAGGGGATGCGGATCTGCAGGCCGCAGCTCATGCCCAGCCGGTCGAGCCGGTCGAACAGGACGCGGGAGTGGCGGGTCAGTGCGAGATAGGTGACCTCACGGTGCCGTGCTTCCTTCGGGTCGGAGATCTGCCCGGCCGCCCCCAGCTCCGCCAGCGCGGCACTGTGCGTGTCGAGTTCGTAGGCGGTCAGGTCGAGCTTGGCCAGCAGGCCGGCATCGAAGATCTCGTCGTTCCCGACGTAGCGGTCCCGCCCCTGCGCCACCCAGGGATACGTACCGGCGAAGACCCATTCCGGCAGACGCTGCCAGTTGTAGCCGCCGAAGACGTCGTCCCCGCACTCGCCGGACAGGGCCACCGTGGCGTGTCGGCGAGCGGTGCCGAACAGCCGGTACAGGGAGGCGTACTGGTCGCCCTTGTTGATGGGCAGGTCGTAGGCGCCCAGGACGGACGCCCGCAGGGCCGGGTCGAGCAGGTCCAGCGAGCCGAGCGGGATCTCGGTCAGGTCCGAGCCGACGTGGTCCGCCATCAGCCGGGCGTAGATGTGGTCCTCGTTGCCGGAGGTGCCGTCGGGCAGCGAGGGGTCGTGGTCGTCGACGGCGAAGGAGCGCAGCGTGCCCAGTCCTTCGCGCCGGGCGACCTGGGCCGCCAGCGCCGTCAGGGAGCTCGAGTCCAGCCCTCCCGACAGCAGCGCCGCGGGCGGGATCTCGGCGACCATGTGGTCGCCGACGACCGTTTCGAGCAGTTCGCGCACGGTGGAGACGGTCCGCTCCAAGGAGTCGGTGTGCTCCCCGAGCCGCATGCCCCAGTAGCGTTCCTGCGTCGTGCCCTCCCGGGTGACACGCACCGTGCAGCCGGCCAGGACCTCCCGCATGCCGCGGAAGACGGCGTGGCCGGGGACCCTGGCGACCGACAGGATGTCCCGCAGCCCGTCCGCATCCAGGACGGGGGAGAAATCCGGGTGCGCGAGGATCGCCTTCGGTTCGGACCCGAACACCACGCCGGTGTGCGCGGGCGCGTAGAAGAGCGGCTTGACGCCCAGGCGGTCGCGCACGAGGAGCAGCTCCTGGCGCCGTTCGTCCCAGAGGGCGAAGCCGTAGACGCCTTCGAGCCGCCCGACGAAGTCCGCTCCCCACTCCAGGTAGGCGTGGAGGGCGACCTCGGCGTCCGTGGAGGTTTCGAGGATCCGGCCGAGCGAGCGGAGCCGGGCTCGCAGTTCCCCGGCGTTGTAGAGCTCGCCGTTGAAGGAGATGACGGCGCGGGTGCCGGAGCCGTCGGCGGCGGTGAGGGGCAGGCTACGGCCTTCCAGGCCGTGGGCCGACAGGACCCGCTGTCCCAGGGCGGCGTGTTCGCAGGTCCAGGTGCCGCCGACGGCCGGCCCGCGGCGTGCCATGGTCCGCGTAATTGCGTCGGCGACGTCCTGCCGTGCCGACACGTCGCGCGAGAAATCTACCCATCCGGCTATACCGGACATCGAGTGCTCCTAGGGGTGTGGAGGGAGGACGGTTACTGAGGAAACGGTTGGTCGGGAAGGGAGCCGGGGCGGGAGTCAGGGAAGGAGGTCGCCGCCGTGGATGTCGCAGGCGTACCACTGGGCGAGATCGCGCAGCCCCTCGACCAGGGACGCCGAACTCGTCCAGCCCAGCTCGGACTCGATGAGATCCGTCGCCATGTGCCGGTTGCGCGGCGCCGTGTGCGGTCCGGTCTCCCGGGGGGTGCGGCGGGAGACGTCCGCGACCAGGCCGGCCAGTTCCTCCTCGGCGCAGGCCGCCGTGGCGATGTTGAACACCGGCCGCGACGGCTCGGCGGCGAGGACGGCCCCGATCGCGTCGGCCATGTCCCGGTAGTCCAGGACCTGGTGGATGTCCCCCGGGGAGAGAGTCACAGGGTGTCGTGTCCATGCCAAATGCACCCATTGCACGCACGCGCCCTCGCGCGGGGCGTACGGCCCCACCGGCTCGCCCAGCCGCAGCACCTGCACCGGGATGCCGGTGCGCCCGCCCCATTCCCGGCACCGCTGCTCCTCCTGCCACCAGGCCAGCGCGACGGGGTCCTGCGGCGCCGCGGTCAGTGCGTCCTCGTCGATCCGCTCCGCCGCGCTCCCCCGGTACACGGCGTACGAACCGGCGTACACCAGGCGCTCCACGCCGGCGGCCTCCGCGGCCTTCAGCACGCCGTCGAGCCTCTGGTCGTCGCCCTGGACGGCGCCACCGAGATGCACCACGTACCGCGCCCCGGTCAGATCCGTCACCGACGGCGGCTCCGCCCGGTGCACGGCGTCCAGACCCCCGTCGCCCAGCAGACCCGCGAGCTGCCGGGCGAAGCGACTCGATCCTCCGGTCACCACGGTCCTGCTCCCGGCCGGGGCCGTCGGCCGGGCGGCGTCGGCGCGGCGCGCCCCCCTCCCCGCCCAGAGTGCGTCCGTCGCGAGACCGGCGATCGGGCGGGCCAGGGCGAGCAGTTCGTCGACGGGGTAGTCCTCGCACAGGCCACCGGGGCCCAGTGTCCGCATCGCCGCTTCGACGGTGGCCGCGTCCGGGGCCGGGGAGCCGGCCGTGACGACTCCGATGGTGTAGGCCGTGACCCACACCGCCCTGCGCGTCTCGTCGGACAGCGGGGACGCGGCGGCCGACGCGAGGGCGGCGAGGCAGTCGTCCAGCAGCCCGATACGCTTCAGGTGACGCTCGGTCTCGACGTACTCCCAGCCCTCCTCGTGCCGGACGGCACAACGGGCCAGACCGTACTGGTAGAAGGGCACCACCGGGAAGCGGACCGCTTCGTAGGGCTCCGGATCCCCGGCCCGCTCCGCGAACGACGTCGCCTGGCGCAGCCCGTGGTAGGCGTTGCCCGCGAGACTGGGCATGTCCATGTGCTGCACCAGGCTGGGCGTGCAGAATCTGACCCGGACCCCGCGTGCGTTGAGATAGCGCTGCACCACGACGTCATAGGGCCAGCCGGGCTCGTCCTCCGCCTGGAACCGGGCGTAACCGCGGGCCAGTTCGGCCGGCAGCATGAGCGCGTAGCACGGCACGTGCTCCTGGAGCGTGTAGGCCCACGGATCTCCGGTCAGGGCCGCGAGCCGCGCCACGGCGCCGTTGCGGGTCTCCCAGCCCGCGTAGAACGCGACCGCTTCGTCACCGGCCGCCGCGGCGACCTGCTCGGCGTAGGCGAAGAAGCCGTCGGCGATCGCCACGTCGTCCTGCAGCACCATGTGGTGCGTGGCGTCGGGGGCGACGCAGTCCCAGGAGAGCGGCGCCACCCGCAGCGCGGTGGGGCGTCCGTCGGGCTCGGGGTCGACGACCACCGTGATGCGGCCCTGGGGGTCGGTGGCCGCGACCTCACGGGCCTCTTCCAGTCGGCGAGGGTGGGTCATCACCGCGCCACTCAGTTTCACCGGACGGTCCGGAGTGTTCATGGGATACCTCGATGGTGTCAGGGGGTGGAGGGGCCTGGGCGTTCAGCTCTGCGCGTCGAACTCGCTGTTGCGGACGAGCCTTACGTTCTCCGTCAGCCCCACGTCGTAGCCGCGTTCCCGTTCCAGCCGGAGCATCTTTGCGGGCCGGAAGTTGAGGATGTAGGCGCGGCGCACTCCGTCCGTGGTGTTGCCGCGCGAGTAGTGCAGGGTGGTGCCCGAGTGCGCGACGCCCTCGCCCGCGGACAGCGGCACCGCGGTGGCGCCCGGTTCCGTCTCCGCGCAGTCGCACTGGATGTTCTTGCCGTCGCCGGTCGCGTAGTGGGGCCGGATCGGCTCGCGGTGCGAGCCCCGGACGTACCACATGCAGCCGTTGTCCAGGACGGCGTCGTCCAGCGCCACCCAGATGGACACCGCGCGCTTGTCGGGCAGATCGATCCAGTAGGCCGCGTCCTGGTGCCACGGGGTCGGCACACCGGTGCGGGGCGCCTTGTGGATCAGCATGTCGAAGTCGAACACGGCGTCGTCGCCGATCAGTTCCTTCGCCGTCTCCAGCGCCCTGGCGTGCAACGGCATCTCCCGCAGGGGTTCGTGGAGCGCGGAGGGCCACATGATCTGGGTGATGTTCTCCTGGCCGCCGCCCCGGCGCGGCTCGTGCGACCCGAGGTCGGAGCGCTTGTCGCCGCTCTCGATCTCGCCGCTGAGGAACCGGTCGTAGATGTCCCGGTAGGTCCTCACCTCCTCCGTCGACAGCAACGGGCCCGTGGTGACGAATCCGTCGTTCGCGAAGATCTGCGCCCGGGCGATCTCAGTGTTCACTGTCATGGGAATCCTCCGTGTGACGTGATGCTCAGGTGATCTGCGGTGCGGGTGAGGGCAGTTGCGAACATGCGGCACCGACGGGACGACGGGCAGGAGCGTCGAACGGAAGGCCGCGGGACCAGGACGGTTCGCGGCCCGGAAGATGGCACCGTCGACGTTGACGGAGCGCCGGGAAGGGCAAGGAGCGCCGGTCCGGGCACACCCCGCAACCGGGGACGGCGCACACGGGACGGCACCGGAAGACGCGATCGGGAACGTGGAGGTGCCCTGGCCCCGAGGGGCCGGCACGGACACGTCTTCGTGCTGGTCCTCAACCGCCGGAACGGCTCATGGAATTGCCCGGTCGATGCCTGGCGGACACAGCGGCCCCGGCCATCGGAACGTTCGCCCGTCGAAGAGACGTCATGAACTCGGCGTACCGGGCGCCGCACGGCGGTGCCGGCCGTCGAAGTCCCCCCTCCTTCCCCCGGTCCTTCGCAAGCGAAACGCGCACAGGTGCACCCGGCCCGTTCGAGCCCTGGGGCGCCCGCGCCCATGAAACATACAGAATCCGCGCTTTGTTTACTAGGGGATCAATACTGTCCGCTCAGGATCGGTGACCGGAGCGTGCGGAGCCCCGCCGTCGGCCGCCCGATTCGCCCGACGCACGGGCAGCGCCGCCCAGCACCACCCGCCACATGGATTCGAGCTGGTCGACAACCCTGGCGGGAGCGGCTTCGTCCGGTGTCCGGGCGAGGATCTCCGCCCCCGCCAGCAGGCAGGCGGCCAGCGCGACCACCGTGTCCGGATCCACGCCCGGCCGCAGCTCCCCCTCGCGGTCGGCCCTGAGAACAAGCTCGCGCACCACGGGGATCCACGCGGCCGTCCAGTCGACGGCGCCACGGGGGTCGTCCCGGGCCAGACGCGCCGCGGAACGCACCACCGCCTCGCCCTCCAGGAGACGAGCGAGCCCGACGGTCAGGCCGACGGCTGAGCCCAGGGCCGGCGACGGGTCGTTCGCCACCTGTTCCATCCGGGCGTCCACGAGCACGCGGGCATCGGCCCGAACGGCGTCCGCCAGCTCGCTCTTGGAGGCGAAGTGAAAGGTCAGAGCCCCCATGGACACATCGGCCAGTCGGCAGATGCGGGCGAGCGTGGCGCGCTCGTAGCCGTTCCGGTCGATCTCGACCGCCGCGGCCCGGATCAACCGCCTCCGGGTGCGATCGGATTTCTTCTCGGTCCCCATGTCACCTCTTCCAGTGGGCCGGCACGCTGCGGACGGCGACGGGCGGGCGATCGGAGGTCCGGCCGGGCAGCAGCAGAAGCAAACCAAACGCTCGTTATATTTTTCCAGAGGTGGGCGGACCCCGAATTACCCCGGTACCGACAAGCGGGCTTCCCCATGCGGAGGGGCGGCCCCCCTCTCAGGGACCGCCCCCTGCGCCGTGCGCGCCCGGGTGCGCGGTGTCAGACCGCGGTCCGGCCGCCGTCCACGGGCATCGCGATCCCCGTCACGAACGTCGCCCGGTCGCTGCAGAGCCAGGCCGCGGCCTCCGCCACCTCCTGGGCGGACGCGATACGTCCGCGCAACGTGTGCGACCGGAAGCGCTCCTCCAAGTGGGGCGAGCGGGAGATCAGTTCGTCCATCATCTCCGTTCTCGTGCTGCCCACGACCAGGGCGTTGACACGGATGCCCCGCTGCCCGTAGTCCTGTGCGGCGGCCCTGGTCAGCCCGATCACGGCGTGCTTCGCGGCGATGTACGCGGCGGAGGCGCTGGTGGCGCGCACACCGGCCACGCTGGAGGTGTTGACCACCGACCCGCCGCGGCCGGAGGCGAGCATCACCGGGATCTGGTGCCGCAGGCAGTTCCACACGCCGCGCACATTGACGTCCATCGTCCGGGCGTACACCTCGTCGTCGATCTCGTGCAGCGGGGTGCCGGCCGTGGCGAACCCGGCGTTGTTGAACGCGGCGTCCAGCGTGCCGAAGGTGTCCAGGGCCATCGACACCGCCCGCTCCACGTCCTGCGGGACCGTCACGTCACCGGGGACGGCCAGAGCCCGGCCCCCGGCGGTACGGATCTCCTCCTCGATCCGCGCCAGGGGCTCCCGCCGACGGGCCATCAGCACCACCGCCGCGCCCTCCTGGGCGAACAGGCGCGCGGCCGCGGCGCCGATCCCGCTGGACGCCCCCGTGATCATGGCGACCTTGCCGTTCAGCATCTCAGTCCCCCCGGCCCCGGTCGTCCGCGCCACCCGGAGATCCGGGGCCCGCCTCGGCGCGCCGGTCGGCGGCGACCGCTTCCATCAGCGGGCGCACCCGGGCGGGGCTCACCTCCGTGCGGGCGATCACCGACGGCACGGCGACACCGGGCAGGACGAGCCGCCACATCCGCACCACTCGCTCAGGGAGGTCGGCCCGGCCGTTCTCCACCGCCGCGTACATCTGCATGCCGGTGCAGGACTCGACGACGAGTTCGGCGAGTTCGCGCGGCTCCACGCCGGGCTGCAGCTCGCCCTTGTCCCGGGCCACCCGCAGGCAGTCCTCCATGATGCGCACCCACTCCCGGTAGGGGTTGGCGTCCCGCATGCCGAAGGACTCCTGTTCACCGGTCAGCCGCACCCCGGCCCGCAGAAGCACGTCGACCTGCAACCGCTGCGACCAGACCATGGTGATGTCGACCAGGCGCTGCATCCCCTCCGATGCGAGCAGCGGCAGGATCGTGTCCGGCTGCGCGTTCATCACGGCCCGCGCCAGTTCCTCCTTGGAACTGAAGTGGAAGTAGAGCGCCCCCGCCGTCACCCCGGCCGCCCTGAGGATCTGGTTGATGCTCGAACCGGCGTAGCCGTGCTGATCGAACGCCTCGGCCGCAGCCCGCAGCAGCGCTTCGCGCGTCCGCGCGGCCCGTTCTTGTCGTGGCCGACCCATCGGCCGCCCCTCTCCACTCCAAATGAAACGTCCCTTCCTATCCTAAGAGCGGTGCACAAGGAGGAATCCGGGCTGCCACGGGGCATTCGCGACTCCCGGGCGAATCAAGGTGATTGACCGAACTCGCGGCACGGCAGAGCGAGTTCTCTATAGGTTGCGTCCATGACATCGAGCCACTTCACACCCGGCAGGGTCAGACCCGTGCCCGCCTCCGGGAGGTCCATGTGATCGACGACGCTCCGGGGATCGACGGCCCGCGCCGGGCACCCGGCCCCGTCGACCGCGTACCGGGTGTCTACGTGCACAAGACCGACGAGTCCGAAGTCCTGCTCGCCGCCTACCGGCGCTCGGGCCCCGACACCTTCCGGGTCGTCGCCCGCTGGCCCACGCGCCATCGCTTCTATCGCCCGGTGCACGGCGGCTACGATCCGCTGCTGGTCGCCGAGTCCGTACGGCAGGCGGTGCCACTGCTCAGCCACGCCGGGTACGACGTGCCCTTCGGGCACAGACAGTCCTGGGACTACTTCCGCTGCACGGCCGACATGGCCGCCCTGGCGGCGACCGCCGAACGCCCCGAGGTGGAACTCCACATCACCTGCGCGGACATCGTCCGGCGCGCCGGACGACTGGTGTCGCTGTCCATGCGGGTACGAATGGTCCGCGGCGGGCGGACGATCGGCCGCGCCGAACTGGGCTTCCACAACCACCCTCCGGCCGTCTACGCCTGGCTGCGCGGCCGTTACGGGGACCTGGACACCGCACTCGCCGACGCCGTTCCCCCCGCCCCGCCCATGGCTCCCGCCGACGTCGCCCGCGACAGCCTCACCGATGTCGTCCTGTCCCCGGCCGGCTCCCCGGCCCGCAGCCGGCTGCGCGTGGACCTGACCCATCCGGTGCTCTTCGACCACCCCGTCGACCACATCCCCGGGATGCTGCTGCTCGAGGGCGCCCGCCAGGCGGCGCACGCCGCCCTCGCCCCGACGCCGATGGTCGTGGTCGGCATGGACGCCTCGTTCCACCACTATGCCGAGCTGGACGCGCCCTGCTGGATCGAGTCCGAGTCCGGTGCCGGGACGGCGAACGGCGCGACGGCCCGCCGTACGGTCCGGGTGACCGCCCGGCAGGGAGCCGTATGCCGGTTCACGTGCACCGTCCTGCTCGATCCTCCCTGACGGCCGCCCGGCTCCCGAGGCGGACCCGACGCGTTCCGCGGCCCGGCAGGATCGCCCCCGCCCGTGTCGGGAGCACGGTCCCGCCACCGCATCGGCGCAGGGACGCGGGACGGCCGCGGGACGGTCTGCGGGAGCCGACGGGCCGTGCCCGGTGCTCACAGTGTGTTCGCGCCCCGCACCCATCCGGGTCAGCAACGCGGCGAACGCGGCCTGGAACACCATGAACAGGCTGGTCCCGGTGCGCCGGGCCAGCCCGGTCAGCGCCCGGTGCAGCTCCGCGTCCAGGACGACCGGGACGAGGTCGCCGCGATGCGAACTCACCGCCGGACGCGGCCGGTCGTAGGGCAGCGCCAGCCCATCGGGTATCCCCGCCAGCGCCTCGCGCCAGTACCGCAGTTGGCGGCCGGCCAGGCTCTCGGGATCGGACTCCTCGCCCAGCACCCGGCGCTGCCACACCGCGTAGTCCGTGTACTGCACCGGAAGCGGCTCCCACCCAAGCGAGAGCTCGACCGGCCCGGTGCGCTCCTGGCGCTGCAAGGGGGGACGGGATTCCTCGTTGCTGCTGATGACTCCCATCAGTGAGGCCACGGTCGGCGCCTGGAACAGTGCCTTGAGCGGAAGCTTCACGGAGAACGTGGAGCGCACGCTGTTGATCAGTCTGGTGGCCAGGAGCGAATGGCCCCCCAGGGAGAAGAAGCTGTCGTGCAGACCGACCTGTTCGAGGCCGAGTGCCTCGGCAAACAGGCCGGACAGGACGCGTTCCTGTTCGGTGGCGAGCGTACGGTGCGAACCGGCGGGCCCGGCCCCGGAGCCGGCCGCGGCGCGGCCGGGCGCGGGCAGTGCCCGGCGGTCCAGCTTGCCGTTCGCGGTCACCGGTACGGCGTCGAGCACGACCACCGCGACGGGGACCATGTACTCCGGAAGCCGTGACGCGGCGAACCGCCGTACGGACGAGGCGAGCTCGTGGTCGTCGACGGTCCGCGGCGCGGCGTCGCCGCCCGTGCGGGGCCGTCCCGTCGGGACCACGTACGCGACGAGGCGCCGGTCACCGGGGGCGTCCTCGCGCACCACGACCACGGCCCGGCCCACCCCCGGTGTCTGCAGGACGACCGTCTCGATCTCGCCGGGCTCGATCCGGAATCCGCGGACCTTCACCTGGTCGTCGGCGCGGCCCGCGAACTCCAGTACCCCCTCGGGGCTCCAGCGGACCAGGTCCCCGGTCCGGTACATGCGTGCGCCCGCCGGGCCGAAGGGGCAGGCGACCAGGCGCTCGGCGGTGAGCCCGGGGCGATTGTGGTAGCCCCGGGCCAGACCGGCGCCCGAGGTGTACAGCTCGCCGACCACGCCCGGCGGCACGGGAGCGAGGTGTTCGTCGAGCACGTACACCCGTGTGTTGCCGATGGGCCGCCCGACGGGCACACCGGCGCTCCCGGTCAGGTCGGCGGCCCGTACGGGGTGGGTCGTGGTGAACGTCGTGTTCTCCGTCGGCCCGTATCCGTTGATCAGGGCGACCGAGGGGGCGGATTCCAGCAGCGCCCGGCACTGCGACGCGGCGAGTACATCGCCTCCGGCCAGCAGATACCGAAGACCGGCGAAGGCCCCGGCGTGCGGGACGGCGACCCCCTTGGGCCGGCCGGTGGATCCGGAGGTGTAGATGATGTAGGCGAGGTGACCGGGCAGCAAGGAGAGGGCACGGTCGGCCCCGGCCGGCCCGTCCGTCGTCCCGGGACCGTCGAGCGTCAGCACCGGGGTGTCGGTGTCGTGCGCCGCCCGCCGGACGGTGTCGCGCACGGTGCCCGCCGTCACGATCAGGGCCGGTCGCACGTCGTCGAGCATGAACGCGACGCGATCCGTCGGGTACCGGTCGTCGACGGGCAGGTATGTGCCGCCCCGGCGCTCCACCGTGGCACGGTACGGGCAGCTCGACTGCCTCGGGCGCGCCGACGGCCAGGTGAAGATCCGGGGTGTGCGCATCGAGCCGGACGAGATCGTGAGCGTGCTCTCCGGCTGTCCCGGGGTGGCGCAGGTCGCCGTGGTGGCGAAGGCGTCGCCCTCCGGGGAGAAGCAGTTGGTGGCCTATGTGGTGCCGTCGTCCGGGGAGCGCTGCCCGGACACGTCGGTACTGCGCGGGCACGCCGCCGCGGCGCTCCCGGAGTACATGGTTCCGTCGGCCTTCGTCGCGCTCGACGCGTTGCCTCTGACCGGCAACGGCAAGCTGGACCACCGGGCCCTGCCCGAGGTCCGCGCGGCCGTCGCGCCGGGCGGCGCGCCGCCGCGCGACGAATGGGAGCGGAAGGCGTGTCTGCTGATCGAACACGTACTGGACGTCACGTCGGTCGGCAGGGAGGACAACTTCTTCTCCCTCGGCGGGAGTTCGATGACGGCGGCGAAGCTGGTGAACCGCGCCCGCTCGTCGCTGGGCCTGGAGCTCACAATCCGGACGGTGTTCGAGGCGCCCGTGGTGGCGGATCTCGCACGGCGGCTCGCCGACGCGGCTCCGGCACGGCCGCTGGGCATCTCCCTCCGGGATCTCGCGAGCCGTCGGCGGTCCATGACGACCGACGGCTGAGCGGTCAACGGGGCACCAAGGGCCGGTAAAGCGGATTCCTTTCCTCTTCGGGGCGGGCGGACATCGATTCACCTCACGAAGGAAAAGGCCGCGACATAGTCGATCACCACTGAACTCGGGGAACGGTTTTCACCGTTCCCCGAGTTCAGTGGGTTCGAATTGTCGCGGAACACTCCGAAGGGAAGGCCGGACGGTGTCGCCCGCCTGTGAATCCGCTGTGATTCGCGTGCGGCCAGCCCGCGATCGGAGCACGCGCCTCCGATTGTCTTCACGGCCCCGGAACCGGAGGGCGCGGGAGACCGATCGACCATTGCGCACCGAACGGACGGAACGGGACCGTACCCCCTTCACAGCATGGACCGAACATTTCTCCGGGAGGTCGGGATTCATGGGGTTCACGGCTGCACGTCTCCATACCCGAGCGACGCCTGACCGGATTTTTCCGGTGCTGTGGCGGAGGCCCCCGAAAACTCCGGAAGGCCGAGCATGCGGAATGAGAGTGTTTGCGCCGGGAGAAGACACGCTCCACCGTTCGGACGACTCCGTGACGAGGCGGATGGAGAGAAGATCCCCACAGCTCGGGGGGGATTGACAGAGACGATGCGGACGAGCACGGTGATGCCAACGGGGAGGTTGGGGTGGACAGTGCGTTGTCGTGGGTCGATCGACGGTCCCCGGATTCCGACGAGGAACCAGCGCCACGCCGGAAGGGACTGCCCCGGGCAGCCCCGGGCGCGCGGATCCGGACGCCATCGGCCCGAGTACGGCGCCCTCCCGACCGCCGGGCCGTATGCCTGGCGATGAAGCGGTCGATGTCCAGCGCAGCGGCGTAGGTGACACCCCAGGCCCTGCGGAGCCCCTCGGTCGGACGTGTCCTCGGCGAGATCGTTCCTGCCAGGGGCCTTCTGCTGTGGGGAATTCGAGAGCCTGAGCGGCACACGGGCCACGAGCCACGAGTCGCGATCGGTGTCACCGAGCATGTCGAGACGTTACCGAGAAAGGTTCACGGGTAGTTTCATGAGTGGCGACTGTACTATTTCGGTACGCGCTTTGGGCGCCTTCAAGGTTACGTTCAACGGAGACCCCGTTGAAGGTGGCAGGCCGGAAAGGCGCGGAAATTACTTCAGTTCCTGTTGCCGCACCGGGATCAGGTGGTGTCACGCGACAGCCTCTACGACGCACTCTGGCCGGAAGCATCGACGGCGGCCAACTCCAGCTCACTCAAAGTCGCGGTGCATGCGCTCAGGAAAATATTGCAGCAGGCCCAGCTCCTGCACAGTTCGGAGCATCTGAAATCCTCACTGCGTGTCCACACATACGAATCCGGCTACAAGCTGGAGACGCACAACGTCTGGACCGACTTCAACGAGTTCGAATCACTGGTCGACCGGGCGTACAACGCCCAGAAGAACCACGAAATCCACCGCGCGGACGAGCTCTACAGCAAAGCGAGCGAAATCTACGAAGGCGAATTCCTGCCGGGCCTCACGGACGACTGGGCGGCCACTCAGCGCGAGTGGCTGAGGAGCCGTCAACTCGTCGCGTTGAACTTCCTTTCCGAGAGGCATCTCAAGCAGGGCGATCACCTCGGTGTCATCGATGTGTGCCGCCGTATGCTGGCCGTCGACTCCCTGCACGAGGATTCGTATCGCATGCTCATCTCCGTGCATGCCGAACTGGGCCAGCTGACGCAGGTTCAGCGGTGGTACAGGCTCTGCGTCAAACGGCTGCGCGACGAGCTCCAGGTGCCCCCGAACGACAAGACCCAGCGCATGTACGAGCACGCTCTGCGCGGTGAACAGCTGAGCTGGTGACCACGGCGCCCCGACGGTGATCGACCTCCGCATCCCCTCCCGCCGTTCCCGATGCTCACCGCGACCGGTCCACCGGTCGGAGGGCGGGCGGCCCCCGCCCCTGCCACCCACTGCCTGACGCGGTCGCGCTCCGCCCCCGGACGCCACCGCACGGCCCCACCCCTGTCGGCGCCGGCACTGGTGGGCGTGCTCCCCTCGGCCGTCGCCGACGTCCGAGGGGACGGACACCCGCCGCGCCCCATGCGCAGGACGGCCCGTTTCAGCCGTCGCAGGCGCATCGCTCGATCGACGGCTCGACCGCCCCGGCCGCGGGGTCGGCGACGCCGGTCCGGCCGGAGCAGCAGGCGTCGTCGAGGACAGTTCCCTTGCCCAGCCGGTCGGCGTCGGCCTTGACGACGTAGACCTCCCACGGCTCCTTGCCGGGGCCGTGTACCCACACCTTGTCCTGGAGCGCGTAGCAGCAGGACGTGTCGTTCTCCTCGAACGTCGCGAGTCCCGCGTCCTCGAGACGGGTGGCCGCCGCGGCGACCTCGTCGGTCGTGGCGACCTCGACGCCGAGGTGGTCCAGGCGAGTGGCCCGACCGGGCTCGCCCTCGATGAGGACGAGCTTGAGCGGCGGGTCGGTGATGGCGAAGTTGGCGTAGCCGGGGCGGCGCTTGGCCGGCTCCACGCCGAACAGCTTGGCGTAGAAGGCCACCGATCCTTCGAGGTCGGCGACGTTGAGCGCGAGCTGGACACGGGACATGACGGTCTCCCCGATCACGTTGTATCGATGTTGGTCGATGCAACCTTGCGCCTTGGATCGAAGAACGTCAACATAGAAGCATGTCGAAACAAGAGCTCGTGGTGCTCGGCGGGGACGACGCCCGAGAGTGCTGTCCCACCCTGCTGACCACCCCGCTGGAGGAGGACCGGGCCGAGACGCTGGCGAAGGTGTTCAAGGCGCTCGGCGACCCGGTGCGGCTGCGGCTGCTGTCCCTGATCGCCTCCCGCGAGGGAGGCGAGGTCTGCGTCTGCGACCTCACCCCGGCCTTCGACCAGTCGCAGCCGACGATCTCCCACCACCTGAAGCTGCTGAAGCAGGCCGGGCTCATCGACTCCGAACGCCGCGGCACCTGGGTGTACTACCGGCTGCTGCCCGAGACGACCGACCACCTCGCCCGGGTCCTCGCCCGACCCACCGGGCAGCGGCCTGCCGAACCCTCCACTGCCGGGGCCGCCTCGTGAGCGAGGACGGGATCACGGCCATGCCGGTGGCCGGGCGGCTGTCGTTCCTCGACCGCTTCCTCGCCGTGTGGATCCTCGCCGCGATGGCCGCCGGCCTGGGGCTGGGCCGCCTCGTGCCGGGCCTGGGGAACGTGCTCGCCGGGGCCACCGTCGCGGGGGTCTCCCTGCCCATCGCGCTCGGCCTGCTGGTGATGATGTATCCGGTGCTCGCCAAGGTCCGCTACAACCGTCTCGACACCGTCACCCGCGACCGGCGCCTGCTCGTCCCGTCGCTGGTCCTGAACTGGGTCGTCGGCCCGGCGTTGATGTTCACCCTGGCCTGGGTGTTCCTGCCGGACCTGCCCGAGTACCGCACCGGGCTGATCATCGTCGGCCTGGCCCGCTGCATCGCCATGGTCATCATCTGGAACGACCTCGCCTGCGGCGACCGCGAGGCCGCCGCCGTCCTGGTCGCCCTCAACTCGGTGTTCCAGGTCGTCGCCTTCGGCCTGCTCGGCTGGTTCTACCTGACCTTCCTGCCCGGCCTGCTCGGCCTGGAGCGGACCGCGCTCGACGTCTCCGTCCAGGAGATCGCCGGCTCCGTGCTCGTCTTCCTCGGCGTCCCGCTCGCCGCCGGGTTCCTGACCCGTCGCCTGGGCGAGAGGGCCCGGGGCCGTACCTGGTACGAGACGAAGCTCGTGCCGCGCATCGGCCCGTTCGCCCTGTACGGACTGCTGTTCACCATCGTCGTCCTGTTCGCCCTCCAGGGCGAAGCCGTCACCTCCCGGCCGCTCGACGTCGCCCGGATCGCCCTGCCACTCCTGGTGTACTTCGCCGTGATGTGGGCCGGGTCCATGGCCGTCGGCCGCGCGGCCGGACTGGACTACCCGAAAGCCACCACGCTGGCGTTCACCGCGGCGGGCAACAACTTCGAGCTGGCCATCGCGGTAGCCGTCGCCACCTTCGGCGCCGCCTCCGGCCAGGCCCTCGCCGGAGTCGTCGGCCCCCTCATCGAAGTCCCCGTCCTGATCGGCCTGGTCCATGTCTCCCTGGCCGCCCGCCGCTGCTTCCCCCCACCCCGCCCCGCCGAACCGGCGGCGTCCCCGGAAGGTTCCGCCCGTGTCTGAATCCGCGAAGCCGTCGGTGCTGTTCGTCTGCGTCCACAACGCCGGGCGCTCCCAGATGGCCGCCGCCTTCCTCACCCACCTGGCGGGCGACGCCGTTCAGGTCCGCTCCGCCGGATCCGCTCCGGCCGACACCGTCAACCCTGCCGTGGTCGAAGCGCTGGCAGAGGTCGGCATCGACATCTCCGCCGAGACCCCCAAGGTGCTGACCACAAAAACCGTACGGGCATCCGATGTCGTGATCACCATGGGCTGCGGCGACATCTGTCCCGTCTTCCCCGGCCGGAAGTACCTCGACTGGGAGCTGGACGATCCCGCCGGACAGGGTGTCGAGGCGGTCCGTCCCATCCGGGACGAGATCGAGCAACGCGTCCGCGGCCTGCTCGCCGGCCTCCTGCCCTGAGGGCCGTCGCCGGACCGCCGCCCGCCACGCACGGATGCCCCGACGGCTGGTCAGCGCCCGATGTCGCGGGCGAGGTCCAGGCCGAGGACGCGGTCGAGATGGGCGAAGGTCTCGAACTTGGCGCCGGACCGCACGTCGCCCCGGGCGGCCACGTCGGCCAGCAGGTCCAGGACGGCGTGGACACCGAGGTCGTCGACGAGCGCCTCGTGCGAGCGGCGCAGCAGTTCGGCGGGGATCGGCGCGGACGGCTCGCGTGCCCAGCCGGCCACCTGCCGGCGCCACTCGCGCAGGGTGTGCCGGGCGGCGGCCAGGGCCTCGCCGGTGACCGTCACCGGCGAGGCGTAGGGGCACCCGAGCAGGAGCAGGCGCAGGGCGAGCGGATCGGCCGCGTCCGGTGCGCCCGCGGTGCCCGTGCCCGGCACGGTGGGCACGGCCGGGTCGACGGGTGTGCCGGGCGTGGTCGGCGTGGCGGCCTCGGCTCCGGCCGGGGCCGGGCTGTCCGGGGGACGGGGGCCGTCCGGCGGGGTGTCCTCGCCCGACGGGACCGTGGTGACCGGCCCCACCTCGATCCGGACCCCGCTCGTGGCGTCGGCCGGACCCTCGCCCCGGGCGGTCACATGGACGTCGGCGGGGCCACCGAGCGCGGCGTCCGGATGGCGCGCTCCCACGACGACAGGCGGGTGGATGCCCAGCACGTCCATGACCCGGTCGAGCGCCCGGGACCGGTCGTCGGCCGGAGGCGCGGTGGTGGTGAGGACCGTGACGACCTGCAGCCCCTGGAGCTCCGCCACGCGCGCGAGTACGTCGCCGATCAGCAGCACGCGCAGATGGACCGGCCGGATTCCGGTGCCGTCGTCCGTCCCCGCGTCGAGGGCGGGCAGATGGACGCGGCTGCGCAGCAGCCGGCGCGGTGGGGCGGGTACCTCCACGAGGCGGCCGGTGCGGGTGTCGGTGACGCGCAGCATGATCAGTTCCCCTCGGTCAGTTGCTCGTCGAGTTCGTCGAAGAGCAGCTCGCTGTGGTCGATCTGGCCGGTACGGTAGGCCGCCCGCGCCACCAGATGCGCCGCGACCGGTCCGGTCATCAGCTGGAAGAACGCGATCAGCGCCAGGGTGGCGAGATCCACGCCGCTGCGCAGTCGCAGGGCGACTCCGACGAGCACCAGGATCATGCCGAGGGTCTGCGGTTTGGTGGCTGCGTGGCTGCGGGAGAGCACGTCGGGCAGCCGCAGCATGCCGATCACGCCGAGCAGGCAGATCGCCGCGCCGGTGAACACCAGTGCCGCACCGGCCGTGTCGAGGACCTGGACCCAGACGTTCACCGTGTCTCCCCCTCGACGCCGTCGCGTCCGCCGCCGTGCGCGGCCGGGCCCGTTCCGTTCCGGGGCGCCGGGCGGTCGCGGGCGGCGATGAAACGGGCGATGCCGACCGATCCCGTGAATCCCAGGAAGGCCAGCACCAGCATGATCGGGAAGTAGAACGGGTCGCGCGCGAAGGCCGATTTCGCGCCGAGGCCCGCGATGATGAGCGCGGCGGCCACGTCCAGCGAGATGGCCCGGTCCAGCATGGATGGGCCTCGCCGGATACGGGCGAGCAGCAGCGCGCCGGCGATGACGATCACGACCACGGCCGCGGTGAGCAGCACCCGGTCGACGGTCTCCGGAACACTCATGCGCCGTACCTCCTCATGTGCCGCCCCCTGTTCGTACGAGGTGGCTCCTCACGCTTCGTGCCTCCCTCGGTGGGCGACGGACGGCGGTGGTCCGGCCACCCGGGCGATCTCGTCGGGGGTGCCGAAGGCCCGTACGACCAGCCGCTCCAGGCGCCACACGGAGCGCCGGGCCGCGTCCAGCGCGGCGGGCCGGTCCGCGTCGAGGACGTGCAGGAACACGGTGGCGGTGGCGCGGCGCACCTCGACGATCGATCCGCCGGGCACGTTCGACACGGCGACCGCGGTGGCCGCGAGCATCAGGTCGGAACGGCAGCGCAGCGGTACGGCGATGACCGCGGCCCGGTGCGGATGGCCGACGAAGATCTGCCGGGTGACCCGCACGCCCGAGGTGTACATGTCGTGGAGCAGGGAGCCGGTGAGCACCAGGATGCCCCAGGGGTGCAGGCGGAGCCCGAGGTCGACCCGGGGCAGCGGGAAGGCCAGGCACACGGCGATCGCGACGACCGCGCCGGTGACCACGTTGGCCCAGTTCGGCCCGGACCAGAGCAGCACCCAGATCAGGGTGAGCCAGGCGATCAGCGGGAGGTCCAGCACGCGTCGCCGCGCGTACCAACCCCGGTAGGGCGGCGGTCCCTTGTGCCGGAAGGACAGAGTGATGACGCGTTTCACCGGCCGAACACCGCCTCCGTGTAGGGGGAACGGCCGAGGAGTTCGACGGCCGAGCGGTCGGCGTACGAGGTCAGCGGCCCGGCGAACACGGTGAAGGCCAGTCCGAGGGCGACGGCCGCGGCGGTGGCCGCCGTCATCGGGCGCGGCAGCTGTGTGGTGGTGGTGACGGCGTGTCCGTGCAGGGTGGCGGCGACCGCGCGTCCGGCGGGCTCGTGGCGGTGCGGGACCGGTTCGTCGCCGCTGCCGGGGATGTGGTCGGGGCCCGGACCGATGTCGATGTCGCCCTCGTCGGAGCCGGACTCCAGGACGGTGCCGTACGCCGCCTGCCCCGGGGGCGCCGCCCGCCAGAACGCCAGGTTCCAGACCTTGGCCACCACGTACAGCGTGAGCAGGCTGGTCACGGCCGACCCGACGACGAGGAGCCAGGCCCAGGCGCCGCCGTCCTCGACACCGGCCCGCATCAGTCCGAGCTTGCCGATGAACCCGGACAACGGCGGAATACCGGCGAGGTTCATGGCGGGGACGAAGAAGAGGACGGCGAGCAGGGGCGCCGCCGCGGCCAGTCCGCCGATGCGGGTGAGTTCGGTGGTGCCGCCCCGGCGCTCGATCAGGCCGGTCGCCAGGAACAGCGTGGTCTGGACGGTGATGTGGTGGGCGACGTAGACGATCGCGCCACCGTACGCGTCCCGGGTGGCGAGGCCGATGCCGAAGACCATGTACCCGATGTGGCTGATGAGCGTGAAGGAGAGGAGCCGCTTCAGGTCGGTCTGGGCGACGGCCCCGAGGATGCCCACGGTCATCGAGGCCAGGGCGACGGCCATCAACAGGTCCCCGAGCCGGTTGCCGGGGAAGAGCAGCGTCTCCGTACGGAGCATGCTGTAGACGCCGACCTTGGTCAGCAGTCCGGCGAAGACCGCGGTGACGGGGGCGGGCGCGGTCGGATAGGAGTCGGGGAGCCACGCGGCGAGCGGGAAGGCGGCGGCCTTGAGGGCGAAGACGGTGAGCAGCATCGCCTGGATCAGGGTCTGGACGCCGGTCGGCAGTTCGGCGATCCGGCCGGCCAGCTGGGCGAAGTTGGCGGTGCCGGTCGCCGCGTAGGTCATGGCGATGGCGGTGAGGAACAGCATCGACGAGAGCAGCGAGACGATCACGTAGGTGGAGCCCGCGCGGACGCGGGGGCCGGTGCCGCCGAGGGTGAGCAGGACGAAGCTCGCGACGAGCATGATCTCGAAGCCGACGAAGAGGTTGACGAGGTCACCGGCGAGGAACGTGTCGGAGACCCCGGCGACCAGGATCAGATAGGCGGGGTGGAAGACCGCCACGGGCGTCTGCTCGTCCCGGTCGGCCATGCCCTGGCCGATGGAGTAGACGAGCACGCAGAGTGTGATGGCGGAGGAGACGGTCAGCATCAGCCCGGACAGCCGGTCGGCCACCAGGGTGATGCCGATCGGCGGTGCGAAGTCGCCGAGATGGACGGCCAGCGGGCCGTGCAGATCGGTGACGATCATCAGGGCGACGGAGAGCACCAGTACGACGGTGAGCACGGCGACGCTGACCAGGCGCTGGACCAGTTTGAGCCGGGTGCCGAACGCGAGGCTCAAACCGGTGGCGCAGAGCGGCAGCAGCACCGGCAGGGGGACGAGTGCGTTCATCAGCGGGACGAGGACGTTCATCCGGTGGCTCCCGGGTCGGTGTCGTCGGGGCGGGGAGACCGGGGCGGAGCGTCCTCGGGCCGGGGCGGACCGTCCCCCGGGCGGGACGGCCGCGAGGGGCCGTCGTCGGGGCGGGGCTCCTGCGGGTGCGGATCCTCGGGGTGCGGATCCCCGGGGCGGGGCGGTGGCTTCGGACCGCCGCGCGGGCCGGGCGCGCTCGGTGCGTGGTTCTGGGGGCGGGCCCGTCCCGCCGCGTAGTCCTCGGGGTCCGCGCCCAGGACGTCGTGCCAGAGGTCCCCGGTGGCGTACCGGCCCCGGGCCTGGAGCGCGCGATCGGCGCGCAGCCGGGCGCGCAGCCGGCGGCGCTCCTCGCGGTACCGCTCACGGTCCTCGGCCGTGACGTCGGCGGCGGCCCGGTAGCGTTCACGCAGTTCGTCCCGCTCCCCCAGCACCTCGGCGCGCAGGGCGATCCGCCGGTCCTCGTCGTCGTCGTGGACCTCGTCCGTGCCGTTCAACTGGTGGCTGCGGTAGGCCATGGCCAGGAGGAACGCCGTGGTGGCGAGGGTGATGACGATGGCGGTGAGCGCGATGGCCTGCGGCAGCGGGTCGGTGACGAGTCCCAGGGGGACGCCGTAGAGGAGCGGTTCCCGGCCGGCCGGTCCGCTCGCGGCGAGGACGAGCAGGTTGATGCCGTTGCTCGCGATCACCGCGCCGAGCAGGATACGGGTCAGGGGCCGGGTGAGCATGAGGATGCCGCCGACCGCGCACAGCACCGCGGCGGTGGCCAGGAGCGAGGCGCTCACCGTCATGCGGGGGCGCCTCCCGTCCCGGGCTCCCGCCCGCCTCCCGGTCCGGGTCCGGCGCCGGATCCCTGCTCGGGCCCCTGCCCCGGCCCCTGCTCCGGTCCCCCCGTGCCCGCCTCGACGGCCGCCGCCCGCTCGATCTGCCGGTCGATCTTGGCGCCGAGCGCGCGCACGATGTCCAGCACCACGCCCAGGACCAGCAGATAGACCCCGAAGTCGAAGAGGACGGGGGTGGCGAGGTGGTACTCGCCGAACAGAGGCAGCCGCCCGTGGTGGGACCAGGAGTGCAGGACCGTTCCGCCGATGAGACCGAGCAGGGCGACACCGGTGGAGACGAACAGCCCGAGGCCGGTGAAGAGTCCGGGTTGCAGCGGGGCGGCCTCGGCGAGTTCGAAACGGCCGCCCGCCAGATATCGGGTGATCAGGGCGAGTCCCGCGACGAGACCGGCGACGAAACCGCCCCCCGGCATGTTCTCGGCGCAGAACAGCAGGTACACCGAGAGCACCAGGACCGGATGGAACAGCAGCCGCGTCACGACCTCGAAGACGATCGACCGGTGCTCGGGGGCGAGCGTCGAACCGGCCGCGAGCCAGCC
Source organism: Streptomyces sp. CB01580 (assembly GCF_001905795.1). GTDB lineage: Bacteria > Actinomycetota > Actinomycetes > Streptomycetales > Streptomycetaceae > Streptomyces. The sequence goes on along the minus strand of NZ_LIXJ01000008.1, from coordinate 73,665 downwards.
GCGTTCCGGTGCCCCCTCGTCGCCGCGCGGCAGACCCGTCATCGGGGGTGCGGACAACGACCAGGCGGTGCGCCCCCGCACCTCCTCCCTCAGCCACGGCTCCTCCGTACGGCGGTGCAGATAGATCAGGCTCGTCACCCCGATCGCCGCCGCGGCGAGCACGGCGGACTCCCCCATCGTGTCCCAGGCGCGCAGGTCCACCAGGATGGTCGCCACGACGTCCTTGAGCCCGTGGTGGGCGGTCTCCTCGACCATGGCCGCACCCGCCGGGGCGGCGCTCCGGGCGGCCGCCGCGACCCACACCACCACGCTGAGCGTCGCCGCCGCGGCCAGCGCCACCGGGATGCGCACGGCCCGCCGCCGGCTGCTGGCCGACTCCTGGAAGCGCACCGGCATCCGGCGGAGCACCAGCACGAATACGATCATCGCCACGGTCTCGACGCAGAACTGGGTGAGTGCCAGGTCCGGCCCGCCCTCGACGACGAACAGCAGCGCCGCGCCGTATCCCGTCAGCCCGGCCAGGACCACGGCCTTCATCCGGCGTCTGACGGTGAGGCAGAGGAGCGCCGCCGCGCAGGTCAGCACGGCGACGGCGCCCTGCAGCGGGGCGTCCCAGAGGCGCGGGGCCGTGGCCCCGCGCCAGGGCTGGTCGAACACCAGGACGGTGAGCTGGCCGGCCAGCATCACCAGCAGGGTGGTGGCGAGGTAGACGGAGAGCGAGCCGCGCTGGACGAAGCCGGTGAGCTGGAGGGAGAGCCGTTCCAGGCCGAGCAGCAGATGGCCGAAGACGCTGTCGGCGGTCGGCCAGGCGATCCGCCGGGAGAGCCGGGTGACGGTGGCGCGTCCCGCGAAGAGCAGCACCCCGCCCGCCGCGGCGAGCGTCGAGAGCAGCACGGCGGTCCCCATCCCGTGCCAGAGCGCGAGGTGGTACGGGTGCGCGGGCGCGGGGAACGCGTCCGCGTACGCGCCGAGCAGCCGGTCGGCCCATGCGACACCCGGCCCGAGCAGCAGCCCGCACACCGAGAGGAACGCGGGCGCCGCGAGGAACGCCGGACCGACCCGGTGCACGGGCGTGTCCTCGACCCCGGGTTTACGGGCGAAGGCACCCCATACGAACCGCAGGGTGTACGCGACGGTCAGGGCGGAACCGACGACGAGGGCGGCCAGGACCCAGCGTTCCCCGGTGTCGCCGTGCGGCAGTGTGTCGAACGCGGCCTCCTTGGCGGCGAAGCCGAGCAGCGGTGGCAGGGCCGCCATGGAGGCGGCGGCCGCCACCGCGACCGCGCACACCTGCGGCAGCGCCCGGCCGACGCCGGACAGGGCGCGCAGGTCACGGGTGCCGGCCGCGTGGTCGACGATGCCGGTGACCAGGAACAGCGGGGCCTTGAACAGGGCGTGGGCCAGGATCATCACGGCGGCGGCCAGTGCCGTGTCGCGGCTGCCGAATCCGGCGAGCACGGTGAGGAAGCCGAGTTGGCCGACGGTGCCGTAGGCGAGGACGAGCTTGAGGTCGTTCAGGCGCAGCGCCCGCCAGCCGCCGAGCAGCATGGTCACGCTGCCGAGGACCAGCACCACTGGCCGCCAGACCGGGACGTCGGCGAAGGCGGGGGCCAGTCGCGCGATCAGGTAGACGCCGGCCTTCACCATCGCGGCGGCGTGCAGATAGGCGCTGACGGGAGTGGGCGCGGCCATGGCGTTGGGCAGCCAGAGACTGAACGGCCAGATCGCCGACTTCGACAGGGCCCCGCACAGGATCAGCACCACTGCGGTCGAGACGGCGGCGTCGGCCGGGGGCGGGTCGGCGAGGATCGCGGAGATCCGGTAGGTACCAGTCACCTGACCGAGGATCAGGAAGCCGACGAACATCGCGAGGCCGCCGAGCGTGGTCACCACCAGCGCCTGGAGCGCGGAGCGGCGGCTGTGCTTGCGCTCGCTGTCGTACCCGATCAGCAGGTACGAGAAGACCGTGGTCAGTTCCCAGAAGACGTAGAGCGTCATCAGGTCGTCGGCGAGGACCAGTCCGAGCATGGCGCCCGCGAACGCCAGCAGGTTTCCCGCGAAGCCCGCCAGGCCCGGGGCCGAGTCGGTGAAGTACGAGGCGCAGTAGAGCAGGACGAGCGTGCCGATTCCGGCCGCGAGCAGCACCATCAGCTCGGCGAGCGCGTCGAGCCGCAGGTCGGCGCCGACGCCGTAGGCGGGCATCCACGACCATGTCCAGGTGAGCACGTCGCCCGACGCGGTGGCGTTCCACCGCGTGGCCGCCCACACGGTGGCGGCGGCCGGTGCCGCCGCGAGCACGACGAAGGCGCGCCTGCCCAGGAGTCGTACCAGCGGGCGCGCGCAGCCGGCGAGCACGAAGTGACAGACGATGAGCGCGGTCATGCGGCCCCGGAGAGCGCCGCGCGCCCACCCCGGCCCGAGATCCGGAAACCGGACGATGCATCAAGGACAAAAGCCACTCAATACAGATATATCCCCGACCGCATCTCACCCCTACGGCGCGCCGCACCCGTCCCGGCACGCCGCGTACGCCGCCGGGCGCGGTCCGCGTACGCCGCCGGAGCGCGGCGGCCCGACGCGCACGGACACCGCCCGCGTCCGCTCCCGGCCGACCGACCGCCCCGCCCCGCCCCGCGAACCGGTATGGAACGGGCACTTCCGGACCATGTGATGACACTGTGCCTGATCAGTAATGCACCTGTGAGACCACTTTCTTTTCATCTTTTGCGATGTGACTACTATCTGTCTGTCGAAGTTCTCAACGGATCTGGCCAGTCCTGAAACTGGCACCATCGTCTAGGAGCACGCCCTGCGCACGCGCGTCTCACGGCGGACCAAATCGACCACCATGTCGCTGCGGACAGCCCTTCTCGTACTGGCCATCGTTCCGGGAGTCGCGCTGGCCGCCCTCTGGGCCGTCACCAGTGGACAGACCCTGGCGGACTTCCAACGGCAGGCGGCCCAGGGCAAGTCGGCCGAGAAGGCCGGCCAGCCGTCCACCATCGTGTACTACAGCCTCCAGGAGGAGCGTCGGCTCAGCGCCGACGTACTGGGCGGACACAAGGCCGCCGAGGAACCGTTGCGACGGCAGCGCGTGCTGACCGACGACGCCATCAAGAGCTTTCAGGCGCTCTCCGACGTGGTGGCCGACGACGACCGGTCCGAGGTCCGGGACGCCGTTCGTACGGCACACGACGTGATCGCCCAACTCCCTGCCCAGCGCACCCTGGTCGACGAGAGCGGGGCCGAGCAGCAGCAGGCCGTGTACACCTACTACTCGGACCTGATCGCGGCGGACCTCGAACTCTTCGGGGCGCTCAGCCACGTCGACGACGGCCGGATCAGCACGCTCTCCCAGCCGCTCGTCGACCTCTTCTACGGCAAGGAGATGGTCTCCCGCTCGGACGCCCTGCTGGCGCGCGGCTGGTCCGACGGGAAGCTCGGCGTCGAGGAGTTCGCCGCTGTCGAAGAGGCCATCATGGGCCAGCCGCTCCTGTTCACCACCCAGGTCGTCCCGTATCTGTCGGCGGACGAGAGGGCCACGTGGGACAAGCTCGTCCGCAGCCCGGCCTGGAAGACCAAGACGCGGCTGGAGAACCGGATGCTGCGTCCCACGCAGGCCGACAGCTCCGGCTTCATCGCCCTCGACCCCGACGACGAGAAGACCTGGCGCGGCGCGATGGACGGCGTGAACGCCCAGCTCAAGGACCTGCTGGAGCAGCGCGTCACCTCCGTGGTCGAGGAGGGCGACAAGAGTGTGCGGTCCCTGCTGTTCACAGTGGCGCTGACCACGCTGGTCGGGCTGCTCGCCGTGATCGCGGTCATCTGGACCACCTGGCGTCTGACCCGCAACCTCCGACGCCGGATCAGCAGCCTCCAGGAACGGGCCGAGGAGCTGGAGAAGGCGCTGCCCGACGTGGTCGACCGGCTGGCCCTGGGCGAGCGCATCGACATCGAGGCCGAGGCCGGCGCCATCGAGCGCGACGCCAAGAACGGCGACGAGCTGAGCCGGCTCGGCGACGCGCTCAACCTGGCGCGCACCAGCGCGTTGACCGCGGCCGTCAAGCAGGCCGACCAGCACCGCGGGTTCGAGCGGCTCCTCCAGCGGATCGCCCGCCGCACCCAGCAGTTGATCGGCCAGCAGCTCAGGAAGCTGGACGACCTGGAACGCAAGCACGAGGACCCCGAGATCCTGGAGGATCTCTTCGACCTCGACCACCTCACCGCGCGTCTGCGCCGGTACGAGGAGAACCTCGTGATCCTCGCGGGCGGCACCCCGCACCGGCGCTGGCGCAAGCCGGTCCCGCTGCTGGACGTGATGCGTTCCGCCCAGGGCGAGGTGCAGGACTACCGGCGTGTGGCGCTGGACCTGAACGACAGCCCCTGGCTGTCGGAACGGGTCGTCGGCCCGGTCACGCACGTACTGGCCGAGCTCATCGAGAACGCGCTCACCTTCTCCCGGCCGCCGAACCCGGTCGAGGTCCGTGCGGCCAAGGTGAGCCGCGGTCTGGCCATCGAGGTCGAGGACCGGGGCCTGGGGATGGACGACAAGCAGCTGGCCGAGGCCAACGAGCTGATGGCCCATCCGCCCCGGATGGACGTGCTGGCCCACTCCGAGGACATCCGGCTCGGCCTGTACGTGATCGCACGGCTCGCGAACCAGCACGGACTGCGGGTGGAGTTCCGCTCCTCGGCGTACGGCGGCACCCGCGTGGTCCTGCTCGTCCCCGACGAACTCACCGTCCCCGGACCGAACTCCGGCCCGGTGGCCGTGGCGCCCCCGGCCGCCGCGCCCGCACCCGCGCAGGCCCCCGCGTCCGCGTCGGCCCCACCCCTGGCACCGGAGACGACCGACGGGCAGCCGCTGCCCACCCGCGTCCAGGGCCGCGCCCTGGCCGACGTCACCGCGATCAACACGGCGAGCACCCCCTACGCCCAGCAGCCGCACCAGACCGCCGAACAGCCCCAGCAGCCGTCCGGGACCAGATACCCCGCCGCCGCGGAACACCCCTACGCGGCCCCGGAGAACGCCGCTCCCGCCCCGCACCCCCCGGCACCGCAGGAGCAGTACGGGGCGCCCGCGCCCACCGGCGACACGTACACAGCCGCGCCCGTCGGGCCGTACGCCTCGCACCCGTCCCCGTCCCCGTCCCCGTACGGCACGGACGAACAGCCCTACATGACGGCCGCCGGGCAGTACCCGGTGGACCCGCCGCCGCCCTACCCCACCCCCGCGGGACCGGAACAGCCCTACCCCGCTGCGTACTCCGCCAGTACCGAGTCCGGTCACCCGCCGCTCGCCGGGCCCGCAGGTCCCATGGGCCCCGTGGACACCGTCGGCCTCCCGGTCCCCTACCGGTCCGGGCAGGACGACCACCGCCCGGCGCGGCTGCCGGTGTCCGAGCCGGACCACCCGGCACCGCCGGACCCGGAAGCCGTCCACGCGGAGAACGGCTCCGACCGAGCCGCGCCGCCCGCGCCGGGCGCCCCGCCCGCGCCCGGTGCGGAACCGCCGCTGCCGCGCCGCGTCCGGCAGGCCAGCCTGGTGGACGAGCTGCGGGTCGGCCCGGCCACCCGAAACACCGTGCCCCGACCGCCGGGCCCGGAAGAGAACCCGCAGGCGCGACCGGCCCCGCACCGGGCCGGAGCGGCGATCGGCGCCTTCCAGCGCCGGTCGCGCGCGGCCCGCGCGACCTCGGAGACGACACCGCGGCCCGCGCCGCCCGCCACCCCGCATCCCACGAGAGAAGAACGGTCATGACACGCACAACTGCCACACACCAGGACCTCGACTGGCTGCTCGACGGCCTGGTGGATTCGGTGGCCGAAACCCGCAACGCCGTCCTGCTCTCCGACGACGGTCTCGTGGTGAGCCATTCGCGCAGCATCGAGCGCGCCGATGCCGAACGGCTGGCCGCCATCTGCACCGGCCAGCAGAGCCTGGCCCGCGGCGTCGGCCAGCTCTTCGACGGCGGCGTCGTCCACCAGGTGATCGTGGAACTCGCGGACCTGTGGCTGTTCATCATCTCGGCCGGGCAGGGCACCCATCTGGCCGTGATCGCCTCCCAGGAGGTGGACGCCGAGATCATGTCCCTCGCCATGCACAACCTCGTCCAGCAGGTCGGCCAGAAGCTCTCCACCCCGGCCCGCGGCGAATTCGACGCCTTCGGTTCCGCGGACGGGCAGCACGCGTGACCGAGTACTGGGATGAGGACGCCGGGGAGGACGGGGCGGGCACGATGGTGCGCCCGTACACGATCACCCGGGGCCGGACCGCTCCCGAGCGGGACGACTTCAGCCTCATCACCGTGCTGACGACCGCACAGGACCCGCGGGACGAGCACGGTGCGCCGGTCCTGCCGGGGCGGCTCCAGCCGGAGCACCGGCTGATCCTGGAGCGCTGCCGTCGGCCCTCTGCGGTCGCCGAGGTCGCGTCCGGCCTCGGCCTCCCGGTGTCGGTGACCAAGATCCTGCTGGCCGACCTCGTCGCCCAGGGGCTGCTGACTGCCCGCGCGCCGCTCTCGGTGGCGCGGGCGGCCGGCGGCGCCGACATGGGCCTGCTGGCCGCCGTTCGTGACGGACTCCGGAGACTCTGAACCAACATGACAAGCAGTCAGGCGGCTCCCGCCGCCGTCAAGATCCTCATCGCCGGAGGCTTCGGCGTCGGCAAGACCACCATGGTCGGTGCCGTCAGCGAGGTCACCCCGCTGAGCACCGAGGAGTATCTGACCCAGGCCAGCGTCGGCGTCGACGACCTGGCCGGCGTCGACCAGAAGGACACCACCACCGTGGCCCTGGACTTCGGCCGGATCACGGTCAGTGACGAGCTGGTGGTCTACCTCTTCGGCACCCCCGGCCAGGAACGCTTCTGGTTCATGTGGAACGACCTGGTCAACGGGGCGCTGGGTGGTGTGGTGATCGCCGACACCCGCAGGCTGGAGACGAGTTTCGCCTCGATCGACTTCTACGAGAGCCGGAACATCCCGTTCGTCGTGGCGATCAACTGCTTCCACGGCCACAACACCCGTACCCCGGACGAGATCAGGGCCGCACTCGACCTCGATCCGCAGGTGCCGCTGCTGATCGGCGACGTCCGTCAGCGGACGTTCTCCCGGGACGTGCTGCTGGCGCTGGTGGACCACCTGATGGGTCTGCCCGCGGCGGCCGGCTGACACCCCGCCCCTCCCTTCCCCGTTCCGGAGAGCTCCGAGATGGCATCACCCCTGCGCGTCCTGATCCACGGCGGCGGCATCGGCGGGCTCACCCTCGCCACCGCACTGGCCCGGCGCGGCCACACCGTCGAGGTCGCCGAGCTCCGTGACGAGGTGGACGCGCTCGGCGTCGGCATCATCCAGCCGTCCAACGCCCTGCACGTCATGCGGGAGATCGGGGTCCTCGACGACTGCCTGGAGGCGGGCTTCGCGTGGGAGGTCCTGACCATCGCCGACCCGGTCGGCCACACCCTCGCCGAGATACCCCAGCCCCGGATGGGCGACGTCCCCGCCAACAACGGCATCCCGCGCCCCGCCCTGGCCCGGGTGCTGAACTCCGCCGCCGTCGGCGCGGGTGCGCGGATCCGCTTCGGCACCACGATCACCGAGCTGACCGACGACGGCTCGGGCGTGGACGTCACCCTGTCCGACGGCTCCTCGGGCCGCTGGGACCTGGTGGCCGGCTTCGACGGCATCGGTTCGCCGCTGCGCGCCCGGCTCTACGGGGACCGCTGCACCCCCCGGTACACCGGCTTCGCCAACTGGCGGGTGACGGTCCCCCGGCAGCCCGGGGTCCGGGGTGTGGTGATGGGCACCGCGGGCAAGGACACCAAGGCCCTGCTGACCCCGATCACCGACGAACTGATGTATCTGGCAGCGGTTTTCGCGGAGCCCGAGGACTTCCGTCCGGATCCGGAGCGCGCGCACGAGCAGCTCGCTGAGCGGCTGACGATGTTCTCCGGTCCGGTCGCCGAGGCGCTCGCCGCGGTCACCGACCCGGCCGCGGTGGTGTATTCGCGGATCTCCCAGGTCACGGTCGAGGAGCCGTGGCACGTCGGCCGGGTGGTGCTGGCCGGTGACGCCGCGCACGCCTCCACTCCGCACATCGCGCAGGGCGCGGCCATGGCCGTCGAGGACGCGCTGGTGCTCGCGCAGTCGCTGGACGCCGAGGACGATGTGGACTCCGCCCTCGAAGCGTGGGAGGCTCGCCGCCGCCCCCGGGCCATGTGGGTACAGGCCATGTCGCGTGCCGTGCTCAAGCAGGAGACGGGCCTGGAGACCACGCCCGAGGAGGACGAACTGCTGAGGATCGGGATACCGGGCGCGGCCCACGCACTGGTGAAGCCCTACTGACCGGCGCCCGCCTCCCGTCCGCTCCCGGCCTCCGCCTCCGCCCCCTCACGGACGGGGGCGGAGGCGCCCGACACCGGCCGGCCGGTTCGTGTCCGACCGACACGCTCAGGGCAGGACCGCCACCCCGTCGAGTTCGACGAGCGCCTGCTCGTCCCAGAGTCTCGCCACCCCGATGACCGCCATCGCCGGATAGTCGCGGCCCGCCAACCGGCGCCAGATCCGGCCCAGTTCACCTGCTCGGTCCCGGTAGTCGGCGACATCGGTGGCGTACACCGTCACCCGGGCCAGGTCCGCCGGGGCGCCGCCCGCCGCGCGCAGGGCGGTGAGCAGGTTGGCGAGCGCCGTCGCGAACTGCTCGGGCAGCGTGGCGCCGACGATCTTGCCGTCCACGTCGAGCGCGGTCTGCCCGGCCAGGAAGACCAGTTGGCCACCGACGGCCGTCGTGGCGTGCGAGAACCCCGCCGGGGGCGACAGTTCGGCGGGGTTGATCCGGTGCACCGGACTCATGCGGACGCCTCCCTGTTCGCGTACGACTCCCGGGCGATGATGGTGCGCTGCACCTCGCTGGCGCCCTCGTAGATCCGCGGGGCGCGGACCTCCCGGTAGAGGTGTTCGAGCAGGTGGCCGCGGCGCAGGGCGCGGGCGCCGTGCAGTTGGACGGCGGTGTCGACGACGTACTGCGCGGTCTCGGTGGCGTACAGCTTCGCCATGGCCGCGCGGCGCGGCACGCCCTCTTCGCCCGCGTCGTGCGCGGCTGCCGCCGCGTACACCAGGAGCCGAGCGGCCTCGGTGCGGGTGGCCATCTCGGCGACCTGGTGGGAGACGGCCTGGAGGTCCTTCAACGGGCCGCCGAACGCGGTGCGTCCGGCGGTGTGGGCGAGCGTGGCGTCCAGGGCGGCGCGGGCCATGCCCACGGCGAACGCGCCCACGCTGGGGCGGAACAGGTTCAGGGTGTCCATGGCGACCCGGAAGCCGCGGTCCGGTTCGCCGAGCACGTCCTCGACGGTGACGGGGACACCGTCGAAGCACAGGGTTCCGATGGGGTGCGGCGAGAGCATGTCCAGTGCGCAGCCGGTGAGTCCGGGACGGTCGGCGGGCACGAGGAACGCGGTGACGCCGCGTGATCCGACCCCCCGGGTCGTACGGGCGAAGACGGTGTAGAAGTCGGCCTGCGGGGCGTTGGAGATCCAGCACTTCTCACCGGTGAGCCGCCAGCCGCGGCCCTGACCGGAAGCGGAACCGGGACCGAGGCCCCCGTCGGGGGCGGCGTCCAGGGACAGGGCCGCCGCGTCGGAGCCGGCACCCGGCTCGCTGAGCGCGAAGGCGGCCACGGCGCGCCCCGCCCGCACCTCGGGCAGCCAGCGCGCCCGCTGGGCGGGCGTACCGGCCCGGAGCACCGGGTGGCTGCCGAGCCCCTGGAGGGCCAGGGCGGTCTCCGCCTCGGTACAGCCACGGGCCAGGGATTCGCGGAGCAGACAGAGGTCGAGCGCTCCGGAGTCCAACATCCGGTCGAGCAGACCCGACGCGCCGAGCGCGGCGATCAAGGGGCGGTTCACGTGGCCCGGTTCGCCCTTTTCGGCGAGGGGCCGCAGTCGCTGTTCGGCGAGGGCTCTCAACTCCTCGCACCACGAGGTCTGTGCCGGATCGAGCGAGAATGCCGTCATCGCGGCGTCTCTCCTGTCGCGTCTCGTCTGAGTCGTCCTTCTCGTTACTGTCGTCTTCCCCGTTCTTGCGTCTCCTTTCCGCCGGACTTCCGTCCTCCGCCCACCGGACCTCTCGGTACGTCATGTTCCGTACCCGGTCCGCACGCCGGCCCTTCGACGGTTTCGCGCCTCTTTGTCCATCGCGGACCGTTGACTACCGTCACCCGAACGATACGCTCCAGAGGCGACAAGGGGGCGATCCTTCATGGACCCGAAGACCTCAGCGCACCTCGACACCTTCGCCCGGGAGCACCTCCCTCCCTCGGACCAGTGGCCGGACCTGCTCTTCGATCTCCCCGAACTGCGCTATCCGGCCCGGCTCAACTGCGCGGCGGAACTCCTGGACCGGACCGTCGACCGGCTGGGCCCGGACCGTCCCGCCTTCCGCACCCCCGACGGCGGGGTGTGGAGCTACGGGGAGCTGCGGGAGCGGGTGGACCGGATCGCCCACGTCCTGACCTCCGGTCTGGGGGTCGTCCCCGGCAACCGGGTGCTGCTGCGCGGTCCCACCACCCCCCATCTGGCCGCCTGTTGGCTCGCGGTGCTGAAGGCGGGCGCCATAGCGGTCACGGTCCTGGACCGGCAGCGGGCGGCCGAACTCGCCACCATCTGCTCGATCGCCCGGGTGAGCCACGCCCTGTGCGACGTCCGGTCGGTCGACGACCTGGTGCGGGCAGAGGTGCCGGGGCTGCGGATCACGGTGTACGGGGGTGACGCACCGGACGATCTGCTCCGCCTGACCGGGGCGGGGGCCGGGGCCGTCACCAAGAACGGGGCCGAGGACGGAAGAGAGCCGTACGTCCCGGTGGACACGGCGGCGGACGACGTCGCGCTGATCGCGTTCACCTCGGGCACCACCGGTCGCCCCAAGGGCTGCATGCACTTCCATCGGGACGTGCTCGCCATCGCGGACACGTTCTCGCGCCATGTGCTGCGCCCCACGCCCGACGACGTGTTCGCGGGAAGTCCCCCGCTCGGCTTCACCTTCGGACTCGGCGGTCTGGTGGTCTTCCCGCTCCGGGCCGGTGCCAGTGCGCTGCTGCTCGAACAGTCCGGTCCGAAGCGGCTGCTGCCCGCGCTCGCCGCCCACCGGGTCTCGGTCCTGTTCACCGCGCCGACCGCCTACCGCCTGATGCTCGACCACGTGGACGCGCACGACCTGAGCGCGCTGCGGCGCTGCGTCTCCGCCGGGGAGAACCTTCCGGCCGCCACCTGGCGGTCCTGGTACGAGCGGACGGGGCTGCGCATCATCAACGGCATCGGCGCCACCGAGCTGCTGCACATCTTCGTCTCCGCCGCCGACGACGCGGTGCGCCCCGGCACCACCGGCGTTCCCGTGCCCGGCTGGCAGGCCCGGGTGCTGGACCGCGAGGGGCGAGAGGTGCCGGACGGGGAACCCGGTCTCCTCGCGGTGCGCGGTCCCATCGGGTGCCGCTACCTCGCCGACGAGCGCCAGCGGGAGTACGTGGCACACGGCTGGAACATCACCGGCGACACCTATGTGCGCGACGCGGACGGCTACTTCCATTACGTCGCCCGCGCGGACGACATGATCATTTCCTCCGGCTACAACATCGCGGGCCCCGAGGTCGAGGACGTCCTCCTGCGCCATCCCTCGGTCGCGGAGGCGGCGGTGGTGGGCGGGGCGGACGAGCTGCGCGGCCGGATCGTGGTGGCGTACGTGGTGCTGCGCGCGGGCGCGGAGCTGTCGGCCGAGGCGTTGCGTACGTACGTGAAGGGCGAGCTGTCCCCGTACAAGTGTCCGCGCGTCATCGAGTTCCTGCCCGCCCTCCCCCGCACGGCGACCGGGAAGCTGCAGCGTTTCCGTCTTCGCGAGGAGCGTCCCGAAGGGGCCTGAGGGAAATACGGGTGCTCCGTCCCCGGCGCTCCCGGCAGGATGAGGCATGACCTGGACCCTCACCCATGACGTCGGGGTGTTCCTCGACGCGGCCGGGGCCTCGCTGACCGCCCGGCCCACCGAGAACACCCTGGTTCTGACCGTCACCGCCGCCCTGCGGCTGGGCGGCCCCCATGCCTTCTGTGACGCCGATCCGCTGCTGGGGTGGTGGCGCGGCGCGGACGGGCGGGTCGCGGGGACGCTGGTGCAGACTCCGCCCCGGCCGCCGGTGCTCGCCCTCGTCGCCCCGGAGGCGGTCGGTCCGCTGGCCGCCGCGCTCTCCCGGACGGGCACCGTCCCGGCGGAGGTCAACGCGGACCGGGCCACCGCCGAGGCCCTGGCCGCCGCGCTCTGGGCCGGTCACCGGGTCGTCCAGGAGCAGCGGCTGTACCGCCTGGGGACGCTGACCCCGCCCGTACCCGCGCCGCCGGGCCGGGCCAGGGCGGCCGCAGGGGCCGACCGGGAACTGCTGGTGCGCTGGCACCACGCGTTCGGCGAAGGCACCGGCCAGTCCGCTGCCCATGCCGAGCGGCTGGTGGACGAACGGACGGCGTCCGGCAGGCTGACGCTCTGGGAGGACGGCGGCGTCCCGGTGTCGATGGCGGGCGTCTCGCCGCGCATCGCCGGCATGGTGCGGGTCAACGCGGTCTACACACCTCCCGAGCACCGTCGCCGCGGTTACGCGGCCGCGGTGGTGGCGGAGGCGAGCCGGGCGGGACGGAAGGCCGGCGCGGCGGAGGTGCTCCTCTTCACCGATCTCGCCAATCCGACGAGCAACGGCGTGTACCGCCGCATCGGCTACCGCCCGGTCTCGGACCGCCTGCTGCTCGCCGCGGCGGACCGATGAGCGGGCCTCCCGGATCCCGGCCGTCCGAGCCCCGGCCCCTCGAACCGCGGTGGCTGGTCACGGCGACCGTGGTGCGGTGGCGGCGGTACGGGGACCTGGGCCGGGAGTTCCGCCCCGGGACGAAGGCGTACCGGGGCGGGGCGAGAGTGTACGTCGTCGACACCCACCCGGGGGCGGGGCACGGGCAACTGACGGCGGTGGGGCACGCCCGGCGCACCGGTCGCTGGATCGCCATCGACATGGGGACCCGTCAACTGCACACCTTCCGGGCCCGTTTGGTGTACGCCCCGGCGGTACTGCGCAGATGTCCGGGGCAGGTCGGCGCCACGAGGGAGGAGGCCGAGGAACTGGCCGGCCTGCTGGAGCGGGTGGCGCGGGAGGAGCGGCACGCCCACCACGGGGCGCCGCACCCCGATCCGTGCCTCTGCCACGAGTGCAGCCCCGTCACCCCAGGGTGAGCCGGGGTCTCGGGGCGTCGGTGCGGCCGGTCGGCGGGGTGCGACTGCCCGCGCGGTACGGGGGCGGCCAGGGCGCGCCGGGGCCGCCGTAGTCCTGTTCGGCCGCGGCGTGCAAGGTCCAATGCGGGTCGTAGAGGTGCGGGCGGGCCAGGGCGCAGAGGTCGGCGCGGCCCGCGAGCAGCAGGGAGTTGACGTCGTCCCAGGAGGAGATCGCGCCGACCGCGACGACGGGCACGCACACCGTGTTGCGGATCCGGTCGGCGTACGGGGTCTGGTAGGAGCGGCCGAACTCGGGGCGTTCCTCGGCGACGACCTGCCCCGTCGACACGTCGATGGCGTCGGCCCCGTGGGCGACGAAGGCGCGGGCGATCTCGACGGCGTCCTCGGCCGTGGTGCCGCCCCCGGCCCAGTCGGTGGCGGAGATACGGACGATCACCGGGCGGTCGTCGGGCCATGCGGCACGGACCGTGTCGAAGACCTCGAGGGGGTAGCGGAGCCGGTTCCTCAGCGGCCCGCCGTACGCGTCGGTGCGGTGGTTGGTGAGCGGCGAGAGGAAGCCGGACAGCAGATAGCCGTGCCCGCAGTGGAGTTCGAGCAGGTCGAATCCCGCGTGGTCGGCGCGCCGGGCCGCAGCCGCGAACTGTTCGCGCACGGCGGCGAGCCCGGCCCGGTCCAGGGTGTGCGGAATCTGGCTGACGCCGGCCGTGTACGGAATCGGGGAGGCGGCGGCCACGGGCCAGTTGCCGTGGTCGAGGGGCTGGTCGATGCCCTCCCACATGAGCTTGGTGGAGCCCTTGCGCCCGGCGTGACCGAGCTGGACGCCGATGGCCGTCCCGGGTGAGCTCGCGTGGACGAAGTCGGTGATCCGGGCCCAGGCCGCGGCCTGTTCGGCGGTGTAGAGCCCGGCGCAGCCAGGAGTGATGCGGCCTACGGCGCTCACGCACACCATTTCCGTCATGACGAGTCCGGCCCCGCCGAGCGCCCTGGCGCCCAGGTGGACGAGGTGGAAGTCGCCGGGAACGCCGTCGACGGCCGAGTACATGTCCATCGGTGAGACGACGACGCGGTTGCGCAGTGCGAGACCGCGCAGCCGCAGCGGGGTGAACATGGGCGGGGTGCCGGGAACGGTGCCGAACTCCTCCTCGACGGCGGTGGTGAAGGAGGCGTCACGCATCCGCAGGTTGTCGTGGGTGACGCGGCGGCTGCGGGTGAGGAGGTTGAACGCGAACTGGCGGGGCGGCTGGTCGACGTAGGTGCCCAGTTCCTCGAACCAGCGCAGGCTGGCCGTCGCGGCCCGCTGGGTCGACTCGACGACCGGCCGGCGTTCGGCCTCGTACGCGGCCAGCGCGGCGGGCAGGCCGGGCTGCTCCTCGACGCAGGCGGCGAGCGCGAGGGCGTCCTCGACGGCGAGTTTGGTGCCGGAGCCGATGGAGAAGTGCGCGGTGTGGGCGGCGTCGCCGATGAGCACCGTGTTGCCGTGCGACCAGCGGGCGTTGACGACGGTACGGAACGTGAGCCAGGCGGAGTCGTTGGACCGCAGCGGCCGGCCGCCGAGCGTCTCGCGGAAGACGTCGGCACAGTGTGCGATCGAGTGCGTCACGTCGGCGGTGTCGAATCCGGCGGCGCGCCACACCTCCTCGCGCATCTCGACGATGACCGTGGAGGCGTCGGCGGAGAAGGGGTAGCCGTGGAGCTGCATCACCCCGTGCGCGGTCTCGGCGATCTCGAAGCGGAACGCGTCGAGGGCGAAGTCCGCGGCGAGCCAGATGTAGCGGCAGCGGTGCGGGGTGAGGCGGGGGACGAAGACGTCGGCGTGGGCGGCGCGGGTGAGGCTGTGCACCCCGTCGGCGGCGATCACCAGATCGTGCGCGGCGGCGAGTTCGGCGGCGGGCGGGGCCTCGGTGCAAAAGCGGAGCCGTACGCCGAGGGAGTCGCAGCGCGCGTGCAGGATCTCCAGCAGTCTGCGTCTGCCCAGCGCCGCGAAGCCGTGCCCGCCGGAGGTCTGGGTCACCCCCCGGTGGACGATGTCGATGGCGTCCCAGCGGACGAACTCGTCCTGGAGGGCGGCGTGGACGACGGGGTCGGCGTGCTCGATGCCGCCGAGGGTCTCGTCGGAGAGGACGACACCGAAACCGAAGGTGTCGTCGGGGGCGTTGCGTTCCCAGACCGTGATGTCGCGCTCCGGGCCGAGCCGCTTGAGCAGGGCGGCGGCGTAGAGACCGCCGGGCCCGCCGCCGATGACCGCGATCCGCTGCACGCCCGTGCGTAGCCCGGCGGCCGGATTCGCGCCGGCCGTCACCGAGCCGAGGGCCGTCGCCCCGCACACCGCCGCATCGGACGCCGACGCTTCGGGCACCGTCGTATCGGGAGGCACGGCACTACCGCCCCTGCCACTTCGGCGGCCGTTTCTCGGTGAAGGCGGCATGGAATTCCGCGTAGTCCTCGCCGTTCATCAGCAGGGCCTGGGTCGCGGCGTCCATCTCCACTGCGGCGGCGAGGGGCATGTCGAGTTCGGCGGTCAGCAGCGCCTTGGTCCGGGCGAGGGCGAGCGCCGGTCCGTCGGCGAGGCGGCGGGCCAGTGCCGCCGCCCGCGCGTCCGCGCCGCCCTCCTCGGTCAGCTCGCTGATCAGCCCGATCCGCTCCGCCTCCGGAGCGCGAACCGGTTCGCCGAGCATCAGCAGCCGGGTGGCGTGTCCGAGGCCGACGACGCGCGGGAGCAGATAGGCGGCGCCCATGTCGCCGCCGGAGAGGCCGACCCTGGTGAAGAGGAAGGCGAAGCGGGCGGAGGGGTCGGCGATCCGGAAGTCCGCCGCCAGTGCGAGAACCGCCCCGGCACCGGCGGCCACGCCGTGCACGGCGGCGACGACGGGGAACGGCGCTTCGCGCAGGGCCCGCACCACCTGGCCGGTCATGCGGTTGAAGTCGAGCAGTTGGGCGGTGTCCATGGTGAGGGTGGCGCCGATGATGTCGTCGACGTCCCCGCCGGAGCAGAATCCGCGTCCCTCCCCCGCGAGGACCAGAGCGCGTACGGCACGCTCGCGGGACAGTTCGGCGAGCAGGTCGCGCAGATCGGCGTAGGCGCCGAAGGTGAGCGCGTTGAGTCTCTCGGGGCGGGCGAGGGTGACGGTGGCGACCCCGTCGTGGGTCGTCAGCCGCAGATGACGCCAGTCATCCGTTCGGGGGGCGGAGCTGGGAAACGGACTCATGGAGGGGACTCCCCTTCAGCCGTCGGGCCGCTGCCTGCACACGAACGTATCACTCGTATGTGACTCCCGTCATGGGAACGAGATAAGCGGGGGCGTGAGAGCGTAGTGCCGAACGTCCCCCTTCGTACCGGTCGGCGGACCCTTGTCTGTGTTGTTGCGCTTCGTAAGGTTGAAGCTCAGAAGTTATTGACCTCGAGAGAGTCCCCGACTCCGGAACGGAAACGCTGCCGTGCCCTCCGATGCCCCGTTTCCCGCCTCCTGGCGGATCGTCCTGCCGCACTCGACGGTGGCCGTACCGGTCGCCCGCGCGCTGATCCGTACGGCACTGGCGGACATCGGGGAGGCGGCCGACCCCGAGACCGCCGAGCTCCTCACCGCGGAGCTGGTCGCGAACGCGGTGGAGCACACGCGCGGCGACGAACCCATCGAGCTGGTGGTGGAGCTCTGTCCGAGCGGCTGGCAGGTGGAGGTGCACGACCGCGACCCCACACCGCCGGGCGACCTGTCCCGTCCCGCGCCCGGCGGCGAACCGGACCCCTGGCAGGAGCACGGCCGGGGCCTGCTGCTCATCCGTACGCTCAGCGCCTCCTGCGGTCACCGCACGACGGAACAGGGCAAGGCCGTGTGGTTCACCCTGCCGTCCCAGGCGTCGCCACGGGACTGACCCCGCAGCGACGGCCGCCGCCCGGCGAACCGGGGTCCGTCCGATGAACGGGAGCCGTCCGGTCCCTATCGGGGCTCCGCCGCGGCCAGCCGGGAGCGGCTGCGGCCGTAGCCGGCGTACACCCCCACGCCCACCAGCAGGAACACGGCGAACTGCACCCAGGTCGCCCAGCCCGTCCCGTACATGAGGTACAGGCAGAAGACGACGCCCAGGAGCGGGCTCAGCGGATACAGCGGCACCCGGAACGAGCCCCGCACCTCGGGGTTGCGGCGGCGCAGCATGATCACCGCCAGGTTCACCACGACCATGGTGCCCAGGGTGCCGATGGTGGTCAGGTTCACCACCACGTCGAGCGACGAGAAGGCCGCCGGAACGGCGAAGACGGCCGCCACGATCCAGGTGTTGGCGACCGGCGTCGACGTGCGCGGCGAGACCCGTTCGAAGACGCGCGGGATCAGGCCGTCGCGGGACATCGACATCAGGATGCGGGTCTGCCCGTACATCACCGCGAGCACGACGGAGGCGATCGCGACGACCGCCCCGAAGGCGATGACCGCGCCGCCGACGGCCGAGCCGGTCACCTGGTCGACGACGATCGAGAGCGCGGCGGGCTTGTCGGCGACGTCCCGCGGGCCGAGCGCTCCGATGGCGGCGAGCGCGACGGCGCAGTAGAGGAGGGTGACCAGGCCGATGCAGACCATGATCGCGATCGGGATGTTGCGGCGCGGGTTCTTGACCTCCTCGCCCGCGGTGGTGATGGCGTCGAAGCCGATGTAGGAGAAGAACGCCAGCGACGCGCCCGCGGTGATCCCGCCCGCCCCGTGCGCGACGAAGGGCGTGAGGTTCTCGTGCTGGTAGGCGGTGAAGGCGATGGCGCAGAACAGGGCCAGAACGCCGATCTTGAGCACGGCCATCGCGGCGGTGGCCCCGGCGCTCTCCCGGACGCCGCGCACCAGCAGAACGGCGGCCATCATGATCACCAGAACCGCCGGCAGATTGATCAGCCCGCCGTCACCGGGGCCCGCCGAGAGGACGGCGGGCAGCTGGCCGCCGAACAGGCTGTCCAGGAGTTCGTTGACGTACTGGCTCCAGCCGACGGCGACCGCGGAGACCGAGACCCCGTACTCCAGCAGCAGGCACCAGCCGACGAGGAACGCGACGCGCTCGCCGAAGGTCGCGTAGGCGAAGGAGTACGAGCTGCCGGACACCGGGATCGCGCTGCCCAGCTCGGCGAAGGAGAAGGCGGTGAAGACACAGGTGATCGCGGCCAGCACGAAGGAGAGCACCACGGCGGGACCCGCCTCGGCGACGCTGTCGGAGAGGCCGACGAAGATGCCGGTGCCCACGACGGCGCCGACACCGAAGCACACGAGCTGGAAGAGGCCCATGGTGCGCTTGAGGCCGTGCCCCTCCAGGTCCGCGCCGGATTCGGCGATCAGCTGGTGGGGGTTCTTGACGCGCGGACCGGACGGGATCGAGCGGTTCGGCGGGCGCAGCGCACTCACGGGGGGATCTCTTCTCTGGTGGAGCATGTGGGGGGGCGGCACACGGGGCCTGTGGGGGGCCTCGGTGCCGGTGGGACTTCGCAGCCGCCGGGGGTTCGGGGCCGCCGGGGCTTCGGAGCCGGACGGGAGTACGGCGGCCGGTTCGGGACGAGGCTGCCGGACGGGGTCGCGATGCCGGTGCGGGCGGCCCTCACGCGAGCGGGGTCCGAGCGTCCGGGCCCGAACCCCACCAAGAAGCACGATATTAATCGCCTCTGTGCATGTTCACCCAATTGGGCGCATGATCATGCAGTCAGTTGCCTTCGGCCGGGGCCGCGGCACCGGCCGCCGGGCCGGCGAGGGTGGCCACCAGGACGGCCTTGATCGTGTGCATCCGGTTCTCCGCCTCGTCGAAGACGATCGAGTGCGCGGACTCGAAGACCTCGTCGGTCACCTCCAGCTCCGTCAGACCGTGGGCCGCGGCGACCTCCCGCCCGACCGCGGTGCCGAGGTCGTGGAAGGCGGGGAGGCAGTGCAGGAACTTCACGTCCGCGTTGCCGGTGGCCCGCAGGACGTCCATGGTCACGGCGTACGGGGCGAGGGCCTCGATCCGCTCGGCCCAGACCTCCTTGGGCTCCCCCATGGAGACCCAGACGTCGGTGGCGACGAAGTCCGCGCCCCTGACGCCCTCGGCGACGTCCTCGGTGAGCGTGACGGTCGCACCGCTCGCGTCGGCCAGCCTGCGGGCCTCGCCGACGACCTCGTCGTCCGGCCAGTACGACTTCGGCGCGACGATCCGTACGTCCATGCCCAGCAGCGCACCGGTGACCAGGTACGAGTTGCCCATGTTGAAGCGGGCGTCGCCGAGGTAGGCGAAAGCGATCCGGTCCAGCGGCTTCTCGCAGTGCTCGGTCATGGTCAGGACGTCGGCGAGCATCTGCGTCGGATGCCAGTCGTCGGTGAGCCCGTTGAACACCGGAACGCCGCCGTGGGCGGCCAGCTCCTCGACGGCCGCCTGACTGTCGCCGCGGTACTCGATGCCGTCAAACATGCGACCGAGGACGCGAGCCGTGTCCTTCACCGATTCCTTGTGCCCCATCTGGGAGCCCGAAGGATCGAGATACGTCGTGGAGGCCCCCTGGTCCGCGGCGGCCACCTCGAAGGCGCAACGGGTGCGGGTCGAGGTCTTCTCGAAGATCAGCGCGATGTTCCTGCCGCGCAGCCGCTGCACTTCGGTCCCCGACTTCTTCGCGGCCTTGAGCTCGGCCGCGAGATCGATCAGACCGCGGAACTCCTCGGCCGTGAAGTCCAGCTCCTTGAGGAAGTGGCGGCCTGCGAGGTCTATGGCCATGGAACAGCTCCTGGGTAGGGCGATGATCGAACGTACAGCGACTTTGGAAGTCTATACGACACTATGCATCGCTATACAGCCCCTCCCGGAAGGCCGACGGGGGAGAGACCCCACAGGCCGGCACGGAGAGGCGTGAAGGGAGTCCTCGCTCACCGGGGGCGCTCACCGGGGCGGCACCCGGTCACCGTACGGCGTCGCGTTCCACGGGGCAGCTCATGCAGCGGGGCCCGCCCCTGCCCCGGCCCAGTTCGCTGCCGCGGATCTCGATGACCTCGATGCCTTCCTTGCGCAGATAGGTGTTGGTGGTGGCGTTGCGCTCGTAGGCGACGACGACGCCCGGCTCGACGGCGAGCACGTTGCAGCCGTCGTCCCACTGCTCGCGCTGGGCGGCGTGCACGTCCTGGACGGCCGTCAGCACCCGGATCGAGTCCAGCCCGAGGGCGTGCGCGATCGCCTGGTGCATGTGCTCGGGCGGATGATCGGTGACCTTCAGGTCCCTCGGTCCGTCGCCCGGCTCGATGGTGTACGAGCGCAGCATGCCCAGACCCGCGTACTTCGTGAAGGTGTCGCCGTCGACCATCGTCATGACCGTGTCCAGATGCATGAACGCCCGGCGCTTGGGCATGTCGAGCGCCACGATCGTGCGCGCCGACCCCGCGTCGAACAGCCCGCGGGCCAGCATCTCGACCGCCTGCGGGGTGGTGCGCTCGCTGATCCCGATGAGCACGGCGCCCTGCCCGATGACCAGGACGTCACCGCCCTCGATGGTGGAGGGGTAGTCGTCCTGTCCCTCGGACCAGTGGTGGAAGGCACCCGCGTCGGGGCCCGTGAAGAGGGGGTGGTGGCGGTAGATCGCCTCGAAATGGACGGTCTCGCGCTGCCGGGCGGGCCAGCGCATCGCGTTGATGGACACCCCGTCGTATATCCAGGCGGAGGTGTCCCGGGTGAAGAGATGGTTCGGCAGCGGGTCGAGCAGGAAGTCGTCGAGGTCCATGACGTGGAAGCGGACGGAGGTCGGCTCGCTGTGCCGCTCCAGGAACTCCCGCTTGGTCATCCCGCCGACCAGCGCCTCGGTCAGCTCGGGGGCGGGCAACTCCTCGAAGGCGGCCCGGAGGTGCTCGGTGGCGAGCGGCCCGTACTCCTTCTCGTCGAAGACCCGGTCCAGGACGAGCCGTCTGGCCACCGGGATCTCCAGCGACTCGCGCAGCAGTTCGCCGAAGAGGTGCACCTCCACCCCGCGGTCGCGCAGCACGTCCGCGAAGCCGTCGTGCTCCTGCCGGGCCCGGCGGACCCAGAGCACGTCGTCGAACAGGAGCGCGTCCTTGTTGTCGGGTGTGAGCCGCTTCAGTTCCAGATCCGGACGGTGCAGGATGACGCGGCGCAGCCGCCCGGTCTCGGAGTCGACGTGGAATCCCATGTCTCCATCCTCACCGTGCGGAGCGCCGTTCACCCGGCGAATCGCCAGCGGGTTTCCGCACTGCGCGGCACGCAGGCCGTCCGTCCCGGCCGCCGCGGGCGGGACGGACGGCGTGCGCACCGTGTCCCGGCGCGACGTGCCGCGCGGGGCCGGGTGCCGTGACCGGCGGGCGCCCTCATGGCCCCACCGACGGAAGGGGCCTCGGAGGTGGGCGTCAGAGACGGGGATCGACCGGCTCCGACTCCAGGGCCAGCACCGCGAACACCGCTTCGTGCACCCGCCACAGCGGTTCCCCTCCCGCCAGGCGCTCCAGCGCTTCGAGCCCGAGCGCGTACTCCCGCAGCGCCAGCGAGCGCTTGTGGCCGAGGAACCGGCCGCGCAGCCGCTCCAGGTTCTCCGGGCGGGTGTACTCGGGTCCGTAGACGATCCGGAGGTACTCCCGGCCGCGCACCTTGAGACCGGGCTGGACGAGCCGTCCCCGGGCGTCCCGCCCGAGCGCGGCGAGCGGTTTGACGACCATGCCTTCGCCGCCGCTCCGCGTCAGCTCCAGCCACCAGTCGATCCCGGAGCGCACGGATGCCTCGTCCCCCGTGTCGACGACGAGCCGACGGGTGACCTGGAGCAGTCCGGTCGGGTCGTGCTCGACCAGCCGGTCGATCCAGGCGAGCTGCTCGTCGTGCGGTACCGGGGCCAGCGAGCGGCCCGCCACGGCGAGGACCTGGAACGGCGCGAGCCGGACCCCGTCCAGGCCCCGGGTGCTCCAGCAGTAACGGCGGTACGCCTCGGTGAACGCGGCCGCGTCCTCGGCCCGCCCGCGTCGGCGGTCCGCGAGAGCGGTCACGTCCACACCGCGCGCCGCCGCTGCCGCGAGGGCGTCGCCCGCCGCGGGAAGGGCCGCCCCCGCCGCGGCGCCGACGGCGGCGTACTGCGAGCGCAGCAGGCCGGACGCCTTGAGGGACCACGGCATCAGCTCGGCGTCGAGCAGCACCCAGTCGGTGCCCCACTCCTCCCAGAGCCCGGCCGCGGTGACAGCGGTGCGCAGCCGGTCGAGAACCGCCTCGGTGAGCGCGGCGTCGTCGAAGAACGGGCGTCCGGTACGGGTGTACAGCGCGCCGGTCGGGCCGTCCGCACCGCCGGGGACGCGGGGGGTGTCCCCCACACCGAAGCGCTCGCGGGCGGTCTCCGCGTCCCGGCAGACCAGGGCCACCGCACGGGAGCCCATGTGCTTCTCCTCGCACACGACCCGGGCGACGCCGTCCGCCCGGTACTGGTCGAACGCCTCGGCCGGGTGCTCCAGATAACCGTCCTCGCGCGAGGTGGCCGTGGGCGCCATGGTCGGGGGCAGATAGCCGAGCAGCCGGGGATCGGCGGCGAACCGGCTCATCACTTCGAGCGCCGCCGCCGCGTTCTCCTCGCGGACCGCGACACGGCCCATGTGCCGGGTCTCCACGATCCGGTGGCCCCGCACGTCGGCGAGGTCCAGCGGCCGCCCCTCACGGCCCCCGGGTGCCTCGGTGGCCAAGGGCCTGACCGGCTCGTACCAGACCCGCTCGGCCGGTACGTCGACGATCTCGCGCTCCGGCCACCGCAGCGCGGTCATCCTTCCGCCGAAGACCGCGCCCGTGTCCAGGCAGAGGGTGTTGTTGACCCAGGAGGTGCGGGGCACCGGGGTGTGGCCGTAGACCACGGCGGCACTGCCGCGGTACTCCTCCGCCCACGGGTAGCGCACGGGCAGGCCGAACTCGTCGGTCTCGCCGGTGGTCTCCCCGTACAGCGCGTGCGAGCGGACCCGGCCGGAGGTGCGGCCGTGGTATTTCTCGGGCAGCCCGGCGTGGCAGACGACGAGCGCTCCCCCGTCGAGCACGTAGTGGCTGACGAGTCCGTCGATGAACTCCCGCACCCGTTCGCGGAAGGCCGGGTCCTTCTCGTCCTCCCGGTCCAACTGCTCGATGGTCTGGGCCAGTCCGTGGGTGTGCTGGACCTTGCGGCCCTTGAGGTACCGGGCCAGCTTGTTCTCGTGGTTGCCCGGTACGCACAGGGCGTTGCCCGTCGAGACCATGGACATGACGCGGCGCAGCACGCCGGGACTGTCCGGGCCCCGGTCCACCAGGTCGCCGACGAAGACCGCCGTGCGCCCGTCGGGGTGCGCGCCGTCGACGTATCCGAGCTTGCCGAGCAGTGTCTCCAGTTCGGAACTGCAGCCGTGGACGTCGCCGATGATGTCGAAGGGGCCGGTGAGGTGGCGCAGGTCGTTGTATCGGCGCTCCAGTACGACCTCGGCGTGCTCCACCTCCTGCTCGGTGCGCAGGACGTGCACCTTGCGGAAGCCCTCGCGCTCCAGACCGCGCAGCGAGCGCCGCAGTTCGCGGCGGTGGCGCTGGACGGCATGGCGCGGCATGTCGGCGCGGTCGGGGCGGGTCGCGTTGCGGGCGAGGCAGACCTCCTCGGGCAGGTCGAGGACGATCGCGATGGGCAGCACGTCGTGACTGCGGGCCAGCTGGACCAGCTGTCTGCGGCCCTCGGCCTGGACGTTGGTGGCGTCCACCACGGTCAGCCGGCCGGCGGCGAGCCGCTTGCCGACGATGGTGTGCAGGACGTCGAAGGCGTCGCGGCTGGCGCTCTGGTCGTTCTCGTCGTCGGCGACGAGCCCTCGGCAGAAGTCCGAGGAGACGACCTGCGTCGGCTTGAAGTGCCGGTGGGCGAACGTGGACTTGCCGGAACCACTGGCCCCGATGAGCACCACGAGGGAGAGGTCGGTCACGGGCAGGGTGCGGGACGTACTGGTCATGCGGCTTCTCCCTCCTTCTCGGCCCGGCACTCGGCCGGATTCTCGGTCCCGTTGTCCGATCCGTTCCGGGGCCGGTCCCGGGGTTCGTTGCCACGGTTGTCCCGGGGCGCGTTCCCGGGGGTGTCCCCGGCCCGGCCTCCGGACCGGTGAGTGGTGTCGTCGGCGGCGGTCATCGTGAACACGGCCATCTGCGTCGGCGGCCCGACCTCCGGGTCGTCGGGCCCCACGGGGCGGAACTCGACGCCGTATCCGTGCCGCTCCGCCACGTCCCCGGCCCAGTCGCGGAACTCGTCCCTGGTCCATTCGAACCGGTGGTCGCCGTGACGCGCCTGTCCGGCCGGGAGCGTCTCCCAGCGGACGTTGTACTCGACGTTCGGCGTCGTCACGAGCACGGTCCGGGGGCGGGCCGAGCCGAACACCGCGTACTCCAGCGCGGGCAGCCTCGGCAGGTCGAGGTGTTCGACGACCTCGCTGAGAACGGCCGCGTCGTAGCCCTTCAACCGCTTGTCGGTGTAGGTGAGCGAACCCTGCTGGAGCGTGACCCGCGCGGCCTGTCGCTCGCCCATCCGGTCCAGCTTCAGCCGCCGCGCGGCGATGGTGAGGGCGCGCATGGAGACGTCGACGCCCACGATCTCCGTGAACGCGGCGTCCTTGAGCAGTGCCTGCACCAACTGGCCCTGGCCGCAGCCGAGGTCGAGCACCCGGCCCGCACCGGCCGTACGCAGCGCCTCCAGAATCGCGGTACGCCGCTGCTCGGCCAGCGGCACCGGCCTCTCCTCGGTGTCCTTGGTCTCGTCCACCGCGTTGTCGACGTTCTCGACGTCGAGGTCGTCCGACTCGGCGAGCCGCACCAGTTCGAGCCGCTGTGCCGCCTGCCGGGTCAGACCCCACCGCCGGGACAGATAGCGGCTGGTGATCAGCTTCTGCTCGGGGTGCGTGGCCAGCCAGCCCTCCCCCGCTCGCAGCAGCTTGTCCACCTCGTCCGGCGCGACCCAGTAGTGCTTGGCGTCGTCGAGCACCGGCAGCAGCACGTACAACTGCCGCAACGCGTCGGCGAGTCTCAACTCGCCGTTCAACGCCAGCCGTACGTACCGCGAGTCTCCCCACTCCGGGAACCGCTCGTCCAGCGGTACGGCCACGGCGTCCACGCTCGTCCAGCCGAGCGGCTCGAACAGCCTGCGCACCAGCTCCGGCCCACCGCGCGCCGGCAGCGCCGGTACCTCGATCCGCAACGGGAGCGGCGTCCGGGCACGCTCGGGAAGTGCCTGGCACACCCCTCTCAGCGCCGACTTGAAAACGGTGCTCATCGCCACGGAGAGCAGCGAGGACGCCGCGTACGGACGGTCGTTGACGTACTGCGCGAGTGCCGCGTCGGGGGTTCCGCCCTTCCCCTTGCCTCGACGTACCAGCGCCACCGGATCCACCTCCAGCAGGAGCGCCGCGGTGCACCGCTCGGCGGACGCCTCGGGGTAGAAGACGTGGGCCGTGCCGTGGGAGGTGGAGAACGCCTGCGCCTTGTCGGGGTGCTTGTGCAGCAGAAAACCGAGGTCGGTCGCCGGACGTTCCGGATCGCCGGTGGTACTGATCGTCAGGAACACGCGTACGAGTATGGTCCGGTCCACTCGCCCACCACCAAGCATTTTCAAGTGCCTCGACACTGCCGTCCTTCCTGGTCGTTCCTCCCTTCCGCACGCTCGGCGTCGGCGTCGGCGTCGAGCATTCCGGCCAGCTCCGCGACGGTCGCCGGTCCGACCCGGCAGCACCCGCCCACCAGCCGGGCCCCGTCGTCCCGCCAGGACCGCACCCTCCCCGGATCGAACGTGGCACCGCCCGTCCATCCCCGGCTCCGGACGTCCCACCGCTCGCCGCTGTTGGGATAGACGACGACCGGCTTCCCGGCCGTCTCCGCCGCCACCCGCACCGCCCGGTCCGCGTCCGCCGGCTCGCAGCAGTTCACCCCCACGGCAAGAATCTGGTCGCGCCCCTCGGCCAGGGCGAAGGCCGTCTCCAGCCGCTGCCCCGCCCTGGTGCGGTCCCCCGCCACGCTGTACGAGAGCCAGACGGGCAGGCCGCACCCCTCCACCGCGCGCAGCATCGCCTCGGCCTCGTCGACGTCCGGCACCGTCTCCAGCGCCAGCACATCGGGCCCGGACTCGACGAGTGCCTCGACCCGGGGCCGGTGGAACCGCTCCAGTTCCCGGACCGAGAGCCCGTACCGGCCCCGGTACTCACTGCCGTCCGCCAGCATCGCCCCGTACGGGCCGACCGAGGCGGCGACCCAGATCTGCCGATCGGCCCCGGCCGCGGCCCGCCGCGCGAGGCGAACGCTGCGGGCGAAGAGCTCCTCCGCCCCGGCCCGTGCGATCCCTCGCCGCTCGAAACCCTCGAAGGTCGCCTGGTAGCTCGCCGTGATGAGCACCTGCGCACCGGCCCGCACATAGGCGGTGTGCGCGGCCAGGATCTGCTCCGGCCCGTCCGACAGCAGCCGGGCCGACCACAGGGCGTCGGACAGGTCGCAGCCCTGGGCCTCCAGTTGGTTGGAGAGGCCGCCGTCGAGCAGGACCGTCCCCCGGGAGAGCGCGTGTCCCGGTCCAGGGGCGGGTGCTCCCTCGGCCGGTCGTCGGACGGGTTGCACGGTGACCTCCTTCATCGGCCGGGCCTCACCTCGGCCTCTCCCCACCGCCGGCCTCGACGACCGGGCCTCGACGGTGCCCGGCCCGGCCTGCAGGACCCGATCCGAACCCTCCGCCCCGGCGCCGGGGCCGCTCTCCGGCCGGGTGGTACGAGCCGGAGGCCGTCTCAGCCGAGCTGGGGCTGGATCCGAGACGAGATCAGCTCCAGGTGCTCCAAGTCCTCCAGGTCCAGGACCTGGAGGTAGATGCGGGACGACCCGATCGCCGCGTACCGGCCGATCTTGTCGACCACTTCGGCGGGCGAGCCCGCGAGCCCGTTCGCCTTCAGCTCCGCCACCTCGCGGCCGATGGCGGAGGCGCGGCGCGCCACTTCCGCGTCGTTCTTGCCGACGCAGACGACCAGAGCGTTGGAGTACACCAGATCGCCGGGTTCGCGGCCGGCAGCTCGGGCCGCTTCCCCGACCCGGCCGAACTGCTTCTCGCTGTCCTCCAACGACGCGAAGGGGATGTTGAACTCGTCCGCGTACCGAGCGGCCAGCCTCGGCGTACGCCTCGCGCCGTGGCCGCCGACCAGGATGGGCACCTTGGCCTGCGCGGGCTTGGGCAGCGCGGGCGAGTCCGTCAGTTGGTAGTAGGTGCCGTCGAAGCTGAACGTCTGGCCGGTCTCGGTCGCCCAGAGTCCGGTGACGATCTCCAGTTGCTCCTCCAGCCTGCCGAACTTCTCCTTGGGAAACGGAATGCCATAGGCCCTGTGCTCCTCCTCGAACCAGCCCGCGCCGAGTCCGAGCTCGACACGCCCGCCGGACATCTGGTCGACCTGTGCGACCTGGACGGCGAGCACACCGGGAAGCCGGAAGGTCCCCGCCGTCATGAGCGTGCCGAGGCGGATCCGCCTGGTCTCGCGCGCCAGCCCGGCCAGGGTGATCCACGCGTCCGTCGGCCCGGGCAGCCCGTCACCCGGCCCCATGCGGAGGTAGTGGTCGGAGCGGTAGAAGGCGTCGAAGCCGAGGTCCTCGGCCGCCTTGGCCACAGCGAGCAGGGTGTCGTAGCTCGCCCCTTGCTGGGGCTCGGTGAAGATTCGAAGATCCATGCCTCCATCCTGCACCTCGGGGCACCGGTCGTGGACGTCGACGACCGCGTCGCTCACGGTCGGCCCTTCACCGACGCGGCCGGTCCGCCCACCGCCCCGTACGGGCCGTCCCGCTCCCGGCCGCGCTCCAGATCCTGTTGTCGTTCACGCTCGTGCTCGTCGAGGCGCCGCAGCATTCCGTGCACCCGGTCCATCGACTCGTCGGCCGCGTCGATCGCCTCCATGCACTGCCAGTAGAGCGCCTGCTCGTCGGTCTCGCACGCCACCCCGACCAGGGCCATCCCCACCTCCCCGAGCAGCGCGCCCAATCCCGTCAACGTAGCCCGGGGCTCGGTCAGTTCGGACAACTGGGCGGCCCTGGCCACCTGCGCCCGAGCCGCCGGATGGTCCAGTGGCCCCCCGCTCCTGCCACCGATCTCGCTGAGTCCGCGCGCCTCGCCCCGTAACTCCTTCGGACCTTCCGCAGCCAGTCGGCTGCCGATCGCCTGGGCGAGCGCCTGGGCCTGCCACGCCTCGGCGATGATGTCCGGCGTGCCCCGGCTCTGCGCCAGCGCACGCCGACTGACTCCCACAAGCCGCTCCGCTTCCATGTGTTGCCCCCGTCCGTACGAAAAGCCGCTCAACTCATCCATTACCCACAGTGAGGGCACCAGCACCGAATAGCTAGGGGAATTCGGAAATCTGTGGACACGAATCCAACTGTGGACAAGTTGATCACTCCGAAGAGTGACGATCCTGGGATTCGGCGACCTCGGGGCCTTCCGGAACCGGAAATCTGATCTCATTCCGGTCGATCTTCTCCGACAGTGCCGCCAGCACGTCGACCCCCAGCACCTCGCACAACTGCAGCAGATACGCGAGGACGTCCGCGATCTCGTCCTTCACCCGATGCGCCGTGCCGGGGCTCTCCATCACCCGCGCCGACTCCTCCGGCGTCAGCCACTGGAAGATCTCCACCAGTTCGGACGCCTCGACGCTCAGGGCGATCGCCAGGTTCTTCGGGGTGTGGTACTGCTCCCAGTCCCGCGCGGCCGCGAACGCGGCAAGTCGTCGCTGCAGGGCCCGTACATCAAGTTCTGTCACCGTTACAGGTCTACCACCGTCACCCCGGCCGTCTCCCTGGCCCCGGCCGCACCCCGTTCCGTGACCGTGCCCACCAGCCCGATGTGCCCGGTCGCGCCGACCGACACCGCGAGATCCAGCAGTCCGCGCAACTGCCGTCCGTCCAGGTCGCGGTCGAATCCGTCGGCCAGCACGGTGAGTGTCTGCATCGCCGACGGCACCTCCCCGACAGCGTCCACCGCGAGCGCCCCGGGGCCGATGAGCAGTACCAGCGCGTGCGCGAGGTACCTCAGCTCGCTGTCGCCGAGCCGTCCGAGCGGTGTGGCGCCCCCGCCGTCACGCCCGAGCGTCGCACGCACCAAGCCGTCCGCCGACCGTTCGACGCCCAGCGCGGTGACCGGCCGCGCGCAGCCGACGCGAGCCGCCGCGACCAGGCGGGCGTGGCGGCGCACGCACCGCGTGTGCGTGCGCTCCAGCACCGCCGCGAGGTTGTCGCAGCCCCGGCGCAGCCGGTCGTCGCCCGCCGGGACCGGGGCGCGCATCCGCGACGGCCGCGGTTCGCAGGAGAAGACGGACCGGAGGGCCACGATCGTCTGTTCCGCGGCGGCCAGGACCCGTAACTGTCCCGCGGTCCTGCCCGCCACCCGCAGGGGCAGCAGGGCCGTTCCGAGCCGGTCGTCGGGCAGCGGTGCCCTGGTGACCGGGACCGTGCCCGCCGTGTGCCAGGCCGCCTGGACCATCGAGCGGCCCGGATCGCGCAACGCGGTGGTGAGCAGCGTCTCACCGCCGCCGGTGAGGCGTTCACCGACGATGCGGAGGGTGGGTTCCGCCTGGACGGCGACATCGAGCCGCACCGGCCCCGCCGGGCCGTCCGTCGTGCAGCCGATCCGGAACCCTCGCCGCCCCTGGGCATCGGCTGCGGCACCCTCCGGTACACAGCCCGCCGGATCCAAGAACACCTCGCCGAGCGCATCCCCGCCGGCCAGCCGGGCCAGTGCCTCGTACGCCCGCAGGACGCTCGACTTGCCGCTGCCTCCGGGGCCGGTGAAGAGCGTGACCGGGCCCATGGGGAACGTGGCGCCCCGGTGCGCGGCGAACGCGGAGAGGCGCAGTTCGGTCACCACCGGCCCGGCGGTCCGGACGCAGCCGTCGGACCGGCGGGTTCCGGCGTGGCGGAGGGACTCGGTGGTGGAACCCGGCGCACCCGTGACGGCCCGCACGACGGTCCCGGCGTCCGCGAGGGGCCGCACGACCGGGCCGGTACGGACGCGGGCACCCTCACCGCCGGGCACCCCCGCGACGACGGCACCGGGCCCCGACGTACCGGGAACGGGCGGCGGGGTGGTGACACCCGGGCGGAGTGCAGTCATGGGCGGACCGTATGCAGACCACGCGGAGAAGAATCGTTCCGCCAGACGGACCTTCCTACGATCGGGCTACGTCTGTCGCGGCAATCCTGCACGGCCGCAATTCCCTCGATCGAGGGACCTTCCCCCACCGGAGCCACCCCGAACCGGCCCACCCCGGCACCCGCGCCCCACCCGAACCGACCCGCCCCACCCCGGCACCCGCACCCCAACCGACCGACCCGCCCCGGCACCACCACACCCCACTCGCCACGCGACCGCCGCACACCCGCCCGACCGGCGCCCGCACACCGCTGCCGCCCGCCCTCCACGAACCGGGGGCCGGCTCCGCTACGAACCCGGGAGGCCCGCCGCCGCGGCCCCCTCGACCTCCATGCCGACCGGTGACAGCAGGAAGACGTTCCGGTCGACCCGGTGCATCCCGCTGCCCAGCCCGAAGACGACCCCGCTGGTGAAGTCCAGGATGCGCTTGGCCACGTCCGTCTCGGCGCTGGTCAGGTCGAGCAGCACCGGAACCTGCGCGACCAGGTATTCCGCGACCTCGCGCGCGTCCGCGAAGACCTGGACCCGGATCACGACGAGGCGCCGTTGTTCGGCTTCCGGGATCTCGTCCGGGACCGTGCGGTGATCGACCCTGGACGGCCATTCGTTGCGGCTGCGCAGAGGTACGACCTGGGCAAGCCCCTCCCACTGCTCGTCCGTGACGTCGTACCTGTCATACCTGCTCACCGGACCACCCCGTCTGTACTTCGATCGGCGTTGCGCCCGCTGCGCCCGCTGTTCATCGGGCAATTCTCTCGCCCCTCACCCGTTCGGCGTACTACCGACACGGTTCACGGACCGATCGACGCCGCCGGCGGGCCTTCCCGCGTGAGGTCGTGCGCGACACCTCGCGTGAGGTCGTGCGTGACGCCCCGTGCGAGGTCGTGCGCGATGTCGGCTGCGTCGTCCGGCGTCGTGGCCGCGTCCGTCGGCTCCATGGCCGCGTTCATCTCGACAGGAGTGAAACGTACCGGAAGCCTCACGAGGGCACGGTGGAAGGGTCCCGGACGCCACTTCAGACCATCGACCGGAATACTCAATTCCACATCGCACAGCTGACTGGTGAGCTGCTCGATCGCGGTCATCGCGATCAGCAGCGCCGGTTGCTTCGCCGGGCACCGGTGCGGACCGGCCGACCAGGCCAGGTGGGCGCTGGATCCGGAGCGGGTTCCCGGGGCCGAGAAGCCGGGCCCGGACTGGGTGTTGGCCGCCGCGTAGGAGACCAGGACCAGTTGTCCGGCGCGCAGCCGGACGCCGTGGAACTCCGTGTCGTGGCGCGGGTAGTGGGCCGAGAGATTGGCCAGCGGCGGATCCTGCCAGAGGACCTCGTCGATCGCCTCGTGCGCCGTCATCGCGCCGCCGTGCAGCGAACCCGCGTAGCGGGCGTCGGTGAGCATGTGCAGCAGCGCGTTGCCGATCAGATTCGTCGTCGGATCGTGACCGGCGCTCATGAGCAGGGTGATCTGACGCACCGTCTCGTCGTTGTCCAGACCCGCCGGATGGGCGAGGAGGTACGAGGTCAGGTCGCGGAGCGGCCGGGCACGCCGGGCGGCGACCAGATCGGTGACGACGCGGACGAGGTCGGCGTACGCGGTGGCGGCGTTCTCGGCGGAGTTGAACATCCCGGCGATGCCGTCGACGACGCGCTCGGCATCACCGGGAGCCACGCCGAACCAGGTGGCGAAGACGTGCAGCGGAAGACGTCGGGCGTACTGGGCGATCAGGTCGCCGCTGCCGGTGGCGGAGAACTCGCCGATCAGGCGGCGGGCGACCCCGGCGACCTCGGCCCGCAGGACGTGCGGCTCGATCAGGGCGAGGCCGTCGTTGATGGCCTCGCGGTAGCGGGCGTGCACCTGGCCGTCGCTGAACAGCGCGGTGGGCCGGTATCCGAGCATCGGCAGGACCGGCGAGTCCTCGGGGACGGTTGCCTGCCAGGCGCGCGGGTCCTTGGTGAAGGTGTGGGTGTCGCGCAGCAGGTCGACGGCGGCCTGGTAGTCGATGACCAGGAGCGCGTCGATGCCGGGGGCGAGCCGGACGGGGGCGAGCGGGCCGTGCTCCCGCAACCGCCGGTAGTGCCCCTGCGGATCGGCGGCGAAGTCCGGGCCGTACAGCGCGAGGGGCTGCGGAGGCTGTACGAACGGTGTCATGACGCGTCCTCGGGGCGGGGCAGTCGGGTCAGCACGTGCTCGGCCAGTGCGATCAGCGCGTCGATGCTGCCTCGGCGTTCGCGTGCGTCGCACTGCACCAGCGGTGTCTCGGGGGCGAGGTCGAGGTGCTTGCGGAGGACCTCGTCGCTGTGGGCGGGGGCGTCGGGGAAGCGATTGACGGCCACGGCGTACGGCAGCCCCTGCTCCTCGACCATGTCCATGACCGCGAAGGAGTCGGCGAGCCTGCGGGTGTCGACCAGGACGAGTGCGCCGAGCGCGCCGCGCACGATGTCCTCCCAGAGCGGGAAGAACCGTTGCTGGCCCGGGGTGCCGAACAGGTAGAGCACCAGGTCGTCGAGGACGGTGAGCCGGCCGAAGTCGACGGCCACGGTGGTCGTGGTCTTGTCCGGCAGGCCCGCGGTGTCGTCGAACCGGGTGCTGGACTGGGTCATCGCCTCTTCGGTGTGGAGCGTGGCGATCTCCGAGAGCGTACGGATCAGCGTGGTCTTGCCCACGCCGAACGGACCTGTGACGACGATTTTCATCAGGGTCCGGGCGGCGGACGGCAGATAGCCGACGCCCGCGCGGTCAGTGGAGGGAGCGGAGTCCAACGAGCAGCCTCTCGACGAGCGACCGGTCGATCTCCCCTGCGCTGGGGATGGGCGGTCGGGTGTGCAGATGTCCGGCGGCCGCGAGGTCCGTGGCCAGGAAGACGGTTGCGCTGACCGGCAGATCCAGGTGGGCGGCGCACTCGACGACGGTGAGCGCGCCCGGTTCCAGCAGTTCGCACAGTCTGCGCTGCTCGGAACCGGTGTCCGGGGGCAGTGCCGTGTCGGTGCGTACGAGCACGGCGAGCCGGTCGAGTGCGGGCCCGGCGGGCCGGGACCGGCCGCCGGTGACCAGGTAGGCGGGGATCAGGCGGCGTCCTCGGCCGGCGGTCATGGCCGGTCGGCGATGTCCGGTCGGCGGGCGGGCGCGTTCATCGCCCGGATCAGGGCGCTGACCTGAACCTGCATCTGGTACGCGATGTCGCCGAGCTTGGCCCCGGGCTCCGCGAACAGCGCGAGCGTGGTGTTGTTCCCGGCCGGTACGACGATGGCGAAACCCTGGTCGGACTCGACGACCGTCTGCGCCAGGTGCGGCGACTGGACGTCGGTGAAAGCGGTGGTGAACGCGCGGGCCGCGGCGTGCAGCGTGGCGGTCATGGCGGCGACCCGCTCGCCCGAGGCCTGATCGAGGCCGGGCGACGCGCCCTCGACGAGGCCGTCACCGGTGGCGACCACGGCGTGCTGGACCCCGGGGAGTTCCAGCAGGGGGGTCAGCACCCAGGCGAGGTCACCGGTGGTGGGGGTGGGGGCGCTCACGTCTCGTCTCCTTGGTCGTCCTGGCCGTCATGGTGGTGCTCGTGGTCGTGGTGGCCGTGCTCGTCGTCGGGGCGGTGGCACGCACGGCCGTCCGGTGCGGGTGCGGCGGCCGCCCGTCCGGTCGAACTCCTGCCGTTGAGGGTGCCTTGTTGGAGCGCCGCCCAGGAAGCCCCCGCCTGCTCCGGTGTACGGGGCACGCTTTCGCGGTCCCGGCCGGCCGCCGTGGCGGAACGGACCGGGGCCGGTCTCGGGGAGCGCCGGCGGCGGGTGGGGAGCCCGGTGGGCTGCCCGGCGGAGGCGGATGCCTTCCCGGGAGCGGAGTCGGGTGTGGAGGACTCGGCGGAGTCGGGGGCGATGGACGAGGCCGTGGCCGTGGTCGCGGCGGCGGGCGTGTGCCCGGTCGCGGAACCGGAGGATCCAGAGGACACAGCGGAACCGGAGGGCGCCGTGGGGCCGTGCGCGAAACCCGAAGGTGCCGCGGCACCCGCCGGGACGGCGGACCCGGACGCCGGTGCCGGGCCGTGGGACCGGATCGGTGCCGGGGCGAGCGCGGACAGACTGTGGTCGTCCTCCAGCACGGTCAGCAGGTGGGCGGGGACGCGCAGCATCGTCCGCATGCCGCCGAACGGCGACGCCTCGATGTGACAGCCGAAGCCGTACTGCGCCACGAGCCGTCCGACGACGGCGAAGCCGGTCCTGGGAGGGTCGCCCAGCTCGGTCAGGAGCACCTCGGACCGGCCGGCCAGCAGCCCGCGGGCCCGTTCCAGCTGGTCGTCGTCCATGCCGATGCCACCGTCGTCGACGACCAGGAACGCCCCGCGACCCCCGTTCTGCTGGACGGTCACCTGCACGTCGGTGTCGGGATGCGAGTACGCCGTGGCGTTGGCCAGCAGTTCGGCGAGCGCGATGGCAAGGGGTTCGGCGGCGCGGGCGACCAGTGCGAGCCGTTCGTCGCGCAGATGGTTGGCGACCTTGATCCGTTCGTAACCCGCGACGCGGGACTGGGCGCCGAGCACGATCTCGACCAGCGGCGAGTTCTGCCGGGCGAGCCCCGGCCAGGCGTCGCACAGCACGGCGGTGGCCTGGGTGCGCCGCAACGCCAGTTCGTTGCGGAAGTCGAGCTGCAGGATCCGGGGGTCGTCGTATTCGTGCTGGAGCTCGTGGAGCAGTTGCTGCGACTGGTTGAGCAAGGACTGGATCTTCGCGGAGGTGCCGCGCATCGCCGCGCGGGCGGCGGCGTCGACCCGTCCGCGCTCCTCGACGACCGCCGCGCGGGTGGCCTGTACGGCCTCGGCGAGCAGCCGGGCGGCCTCGCTGTCGATCTCGCCCGGCTCCCTCAGCCCGGGGACCGGTGCGGTGGGGTGGGAGAGGGCGAGCGCGGCGGCGGGTATGCGACGGCGGGCCAGCTGCCGGATCTCGTCGGTGAGGGCGGCGGTACGGGCCTCGGCGGCCTTCGCCTGCCGTTCGGCCATCTCGGCGCGGGCCAGCGCCAGGTGCTCCGAACGCGCCACGTCCCGTGTGCGGACGCCCGCCGCCACGGCCACGAAGGCGGCGATCAGCGCCACGATCCATCCCATGCCGTCACCACATCCCTGTCGTCGGACCGGTCGTCGGCCACGTGGGTCTTCGGCCGGTCCGGGCCTCCGGCTGCCCGGACCGGTGTCCGGCGGAAACGGCCGCGGAGACTCTGCTCACTGCTCGGCCGTACCCACCGGCTCGCGGGACTGCTCCACTTCCCTGGCGACGACGGCGACATCGGTCATCACCTGGAGCACTCCGGGCAGTTCGGAGCCGTCGAGCTGCCGGTACTCGCTGCCGATGGTCACCACCAGCCGTTCGGGGAGCCCGAGTTCCGGATAGCGGCCCTCGCCGATGACCCGGCGAGCCGCCTCCAGGGCGGGGACGCCGGCGGTGTGGAAGGCGTGGGCGCGCTCGCGCACGTACTCCAGGTACACGATGTGCTCGCGCACCCCGGCACGGTCGAGCACCGGTCCGTGCCCCGGAACGATCGTCTCGGCGCCCGTGGCGAGGACCTGTTCGCAGGCCGCGATCACGTTGTCGAGCGGGCCCGCCCAGTGCACCGCGTGGTCACCGGGCCGGGCCGCGGTGGAGGAGAAGATGACGTCCCCGCTGAACACGGCCTTCTGCTCGGGCAGATGGACCATCAGGTCGCCGGTGGTGTGGGCGGAGGGCAGGGCGGTGAGCCGGACCGGGTACTCCCCCAGGGTCAGTTCGAGCTCGCCGGTGAAGTACGTCGTCGGGTGCACGGGCTCGGTCCCCGACCAGTCGAACGGGCCGAAGTGGCGCGCGAGGTAGTCCCCGAGCGGGGACTTCCGGTCGCCGCCGGTGACGAGCGCGTGCTGCTGCTGCGGCGTGGGTTCGTAATGGATGTGCTCGCGGGCCTCGCGGGTCGCGATGATCTCCGCGTCCGGGAGCACACCCGCGCCCCAGAAGTGGTCACCGTTCGCGTGGGTGACGATCACTCGGTCGACGGAGACGCCGTGGGGCAGGAGCGCGCTCGACTCGGCCAGGAACCGGCCGGCCAGCGTCCTGTCGTAGGGGGTGTCGATCCAGAGCGCGCCGCGGGGTGAGACGAGCAGGCCGCAGTTCGCCAGCCCCCAGCCCCGTTTCGGCGGGAGCCATGCGTACAGGCCCCGCCCCAGATCAACGACGTCTCCACCCGTGATCGACATGGACGCGATTATGCCGACCGCGATCCGGCCACGCGTTCGAAGTCGGCCATCAATGTGCCCCATTGGCGTGAAATCGATCACACCGAACTCTCATGGTGGCGGTCTGGTGACCCTGAGAGACCGACACCTCGAATCCTGGCGCGGGACTTACCGGGTGAATGCCATCAACTCCCCCGGAGCCCTCACGCATCACAGCGAAGCGTCTCCGGGCGGTCGTCAAACCCGCCGATGCCGGTCACCCACCGAGCATGACCAAAAAGTGACGCTGCGACTCCTTCGGCGAAGGGCGCGGCGATGCGGTCGACACACTCGTCGGAGGGCCGGAGGGGGCGAGCCGGAGGGGCGCGGCGGAGGGGCGAGCCGGAGGGGCGCGACGGAGGGGCGGGCCGGAGGGGCGCGACACCCTCCGGCCCGGTCGAACCGATCGAACCGATCGGGCCCCGGGGCGCCTCAGCGGACCTGGCCGCGCTCGAAGTACGCGCTCAGCTCCGGATCGAGGCCAGGCACCTCGTACGGCACACCACCCTCGCGCAGGGAGCGCGTCGCGAGCACACCGGCGGCCACGCTCATCCGGGCGGCGACCGGCGAGGTGTCGGTGACTCCGCCGTCGCGCACGAAGCGACAGAACTCCGCCATGATCCGGGTGTCGCCACCGCCGTGCGAGCCGCCGGCGTCGGGCACCCGGTAGGTGATGTCGGCGTCACGGCGGTATCCGGTGGGTCCGGAGTTCCACACCCTGACCTCGTCGCCCGGACCGTCGCCGAAGTTCTCCAGGCGGCCCTCCGTGCCGATGACCGTGTAGTTCCGCCAGTAGTCGGGGGTGAAGTGGCACTGCTGGTACGCGGCCACGACGCCGTTGTCGAGCTGCATGTTCATCACCGAGACGTCCTCGACGTCCACCACGTGGTGCAGGTCATTGCGGGCCGTCGGCGGCCAGTCGAACTCGCGCAGCCAGTTCGCCGGGCGCGGTGTGTCCGGCTCGCGGCGCGGCAGGTCGCCGTAGACGAGGAGGTCGCCGAGGGCGTTGACGCGGCGGGTGTAGCCACCCGCCAGCCAGTGCAGGACGTCGATGTCGTGGGCGGCCTTCTGGAGCAGCAGACCGGTGGTGCGGGTCCGGTCGGCGTGCCAGTCCTTGAAGTAGTAGTCACCGCCGTAGCCGACGAAGTGCCGTACCCAGACGGCCTTCGGCTCGCCGATGTCACCGCGGGCGATGACGTCGCGCATGAGCCGCACGACACCCATGTGACGCATGTTGTGTCCGACGTACAGCCGGGTGCCGGTCTCGTACGCCGTGCGCAGGATGGTGTCGCAGCTCTCGACCGTGATGCCGAGCGGCTTCTCCACGAAGACGGCCTTGCCGGCCCGGAGCGCGTCGACGGCGATGGTCTCGTGGGTGTCGTCCGGGGTGGCGACGATGATCGCGTCCAGGTCGTCGCGTCCGAGGAGCAGCTTGTAGTCGTCGACGGCGACATCGGTGCCGAAGTGCTCGGCCTCGCGTCGGCGCACCTCCGGGTCGAGGTCGCAGACGGCGGTGATGGCCGACCCCTCTCCGGGGCGGTGGGCCGACATCGCGATGGAGCGGCGCAGGCCGAGCCCGATGACGCCGAGTCGCAGGTCTGACACGGTGGTCCCTTCTGTCTGTGCGGGTGGTGCTGGTGGTGCGGCTGTTCCGTGGGGGACGTCTTCACCGGCGGCAGGCCCATAGTTCACGACGGTGCACCCGAATGGCAAGAGTTGCTCGTTTCTCGGGATTATCGAGCATGCGCCAACACAAAATTCTCCATACGGGCTCACGGACGTGCCGCCCGACGCACCACTGCCCACCCCGTGCCCCGACGCCTCGCCCGATGCACGAGAGCGGCGGGCCGCCACCTCCCGG
>NZ_LIXJ01000008.1:0-35198 GCF_001905795.1 Streptomyces sp. CB01580 | reverse complement strand
GGAAGGCGGCGGCCCGCCGCTCGGTCAACCGGCTCGCCGCTCGGTCGACCGGCTCACACACGGACGCGGACACGACCGGCCGGCCCGCATAAGGGCCGCGACGGGCGCGGACGCGACGAATGACGGACGACGGAACCGCGGATACCGCGGACGTCAGACGGCCACGACGGTCACCCCGGCCTCGGCGAACCGGGCGGCGGCCTCGGGCGTGATCCCCTTGTCCGTGACGAGGAAGTCGACCTGCCCGAGGTCGCAGACCCGGGCGAAGGCCCGCTTGCCGATCTTCGAGGAGTCGGCCGCCACGACGACCCGCTGCGCCTGCTGGGCGAGCAGCCGGTTGATGCTGGCCTCGCCCTCGTGGTGGACGTAGGCGCCGCGCTCGGTGTCGATCGCGTTGACCCCCAGCACGGCGACGTCCAGGGTGATCTCGCCCAGCACGCCGCTGGCCAGCGGGCCCGTCAGCTCGTACGACTGCGGCCTGGCCACGCCACCGGTCACCACGATCTTGATCTGCGGCCGGATCACCAGCTCATTGGCGATGTTGAGGGCGTTGGTGACGACGGTGAGAGCCGGCTGACCGCCCGGCCCGCCCGAGGCGTCGCCGACGACGTCGGAACGCACCGCCAGCGAGCGGGCCACCTCGGTCAGCGTCGTGCCGCCGGTCAGCCCCACCACCTCGCCCACCGCCACCAGTTCGGAGACGGCCCGGCCGATGGCCTGCTTCTCGGGGGCGTGCCGGCCGGTCTTGTACCGCAGGGCCAGTTCGTAGCCCACTCCGTGCGCGACCGCACCACCACGGGTGCGCGTCAGCAGCTGCTGCTCGGCGAGCTGGTCCAGGTCGCGGCGGATGGTCGCGGCCGAGACGTCCAGCGCGGCGGCGGCGTCCTCGACCTCCACCCGGCCGTTCCTGCCGACGAGTTCCAGCAGCGCGTTCCACCGGGCTTCCCTGGACAAGAGAGCTCTCCTCACGATCCCGGGCTTCGGGCACCCATCCCCGTGGGTACGGTCACCGGACACGCGCAAGCGTCGCACAAGGGCATGCCCGGTCAAGCATTCCGCACGACGGATGCTTGATAATGCTCGCATCACCCATATAGCGTGCATGAACGAGCATCATTCTACGAGTTCGGAGTGCATGAAGTGTCTTTTGTCGAGATCGAGACAGCCAGTCAGCCGGAGTGCTGGCGCCGCGCCGCCGAACTGGCCGGGTCTCAGGCAGGCGTCCTGCCCGTCGCCGGTGAGCGCGTCGCGATCGTCGGCTGCGGCACCTCGTTCTACATGGCCCAGGCGTACGCCGCGCTCCGCGAGGGGGCCGGGCAGGGCGAGTCCGACACCTTCGCCGCCTCGGAGTTCCCCTTCGGGCGCGAGTACGACCGCGTCGTCGCGCTCACGCGCTCGGGCACCACGACCGAGGTCGTGGACCTGCTCGACCGCCTCCGCGGCGTCACCCGTACCGTGGCCGTCACCGCCGATCCCGACACCCCGGTCATGACCGCCGCCGACGACGTCGTCGTCCTGGACTTCGCGGACGAGCAGTCGGTGGTGCAGACCCGGTTCGCCACCACCGCGCTCACCCTGTTCCGCGCCCACCTCGGCCTGCACACCGACGATGTGGTGCGCGACGCCGAGACCGCGCTGGCGGAGCCGCTGCCCGAGGGCCTGGTGGACTGCACCCAGTTCACGTTCCTCGGCCGGGGCTGGACGGTGGGGCTCGCCAACGAGGCCGCGCTCAAGATGAAGGAGGCGTCGCTCTCCTGGACCGAGTCCTACCCGGCGATGGAGTACCGTCACGGTCCCATCAGCATCGCCACCGACACCACCGCGACCTGGATGTTCGGCACCGCGCCCGAGGGCCTGTCGGAGCAGCTGCTCGCGACGGGTGCTCGCTGGGTGGAGGGCGACCTCGACCCGCTGGCGGATCTGGTGCGCGTGCAGCGCCTGGCGATCGCCCGCGCCACGGCCCGTGGCCTGGACCCGGACAGCCCGCGCCACCTGACCCGCTCGGTCGTGCTCACGGACGACTGACGGCCGGTGGACATCGTCGAGCGCGCCTTCGGCGTTCCGGACCCGGGCGCGCGAGAGGCCGTCGACGGAGCCCCTCACGTCCCGCCCCGTCCGGGCGTCCGCGAGGGGTTCCTCGCCATGTCCGCGAACCGGCCCCCGGACAGAGGGGCAGACGGACGAACGGACGGTGACGACGACGGCGTCGGTGTGCTCGTGCTCTCCGGGTCCAGCGGGCGCATCGAGACCGAGCGGTGCCGCCTCCTGGCCCGGGAGGGAATGACCGCGCTGTCCTTCCGCTGGTTCGGCGGGGTGGGGCAGCCGCCCGGCATCTGCGAGATCCCGCTGGAGACCTTCGCTCCCGCGATCGAGGTGCTCCGCGCGTACGGCGCCCGGCGGATCGGCGTCCTCGGTACGTCCAAGGGCGCCGAGGCCGCCCTGCACCTGTCCGTGCTGCTGCCCGGCATCGACGCCGTGGTGGCGGTCTCGCCCACCTCGCTGACCTGGGCCAACGTCGGGCCCGGCAACGACGGCCGGGAGCGACCGTACCGCTCCTCGTGGACCTGGCGGGGGGAGCCGCTGCCGTTCGTCCCCTACGACGACTCCTGGGCCCCGGACCCCGCCCCGCCGGAGGGTGCCCCCGTCGCCGTACGCGGTTTGTACGAGCACAGCCGCCGTACGTTCGCCGACCGGCTCGGGGCGGCGGCGATCGCGGTGGAGAATTCCCGTGCCGACCTCGTGCTCGTCGCGGGCGGGGACGACGCGATGTGGCCCTCGCTCCCCCAGGCGGAGGAACTGGCGGCCAGGCGCAGGGCCGCGGGGCTGCCCGTGCGGTTGATCCGCGCTGCGGACGCCGGCCACCGCCCACGCTTCCCCGGCGAGGGACCGGCACCCGCGTCCGCGCATTTCCTGTACGGGGGCTCACCGGCCGCGGACGCGGCGCTCGGGGCACACGCGTGGCCGCATCTGCTCGATGTGCTGCGCGGGACGCGTGGGCATCGGGACGGTCTACGGCCTCGCCCGGTGCGTCGAGTGCCGCGGCAGTGACGGACGGGTTCCGTGGCTGTGAGGGGCCGGCGTGCGTTCCGGCCCCTCACGGGGCACCGTCCGGTCTCAGGACTCCTCGAAGTAGGCGTCGAGCGCCGCGTCGAGCTGCTCCGCCCACTGCTTGAGGTCGCTCCTGGCAGGCGCCTCGACCTCGGCGTTGAACCACCGGCGGGTCGCCAGGTGGACCGTGACGGTGAACCGGCGGCCGAACCGAGGGGTCTTCACCTCGACCGCCCCGATCTCGTCCCAGTCGAAGTCGGCCTCCTGGTCGTCCAACCGGAACCGGACGCCCTCGTGGTTCACGGTGATCGCCCCACGGCGGTCGCTCACCTCGAACACCGGCCCGTCCTCGGGCCGTTGGCCCTTCTTCTCCTTCCCGCCGGATTCCGGCGCCGCGTCGTCGGCCGTTGCCTCCCCGTCGTCCGCCGCGCCATCGGCCTCGGCCCGGGGCTCGGACTCGACCTCGGCCTCGGCCTCGGTGGCGGCGTCGTCGACGGCGATCGCGGCGGGCGCCGGTTCCTCCGCCTGTTCCTGTTCCTGTTCCTGTTCCTGCTGTCCTCGGCCCGGTGCCGACTTCCCGGCGGTGACGGGGGCCGTGAGGCCGGGGATGTACGCCGGGTCTGTCCCCGCTGCGTACCCGGGCTGGGTGTTCGGATCTATGCGCTGCTCCACGGCGGGCAGTATGGCCGACGAACCTGTACGAGACCAGCGCCCCCCGCACCGGGGGCCCGTACGCCCCGACAACTCCCCCGAACGCCGGGCCGGTACCGGCCCGGCGTGCCGCGTCAGCCCGTCCGGTCCGCCACCAGCCCGGTCACCTCGTCCAGCGGAAGCGCCGGCACGTGGTGGCCGGCCCGTCCGGTCATCGAGTGCGCACCGGTGAGCGCGTTGAGCACCGCTTCCTCCACCGACTCGACCACCGCTCCGTAGAACGGGTCCATCCGCCCCCACGGCACGAAGCGCATCGACTCGTACGGCGCGCTGCCGTCGTCCTCGGGGAACGTACTGGTCAGCGCGGTCGGGTTGGCCGTGGAGAAGGCCAGGAAGAGATCCCCGGAGAAATGGCTGCCGGTGGTTCCGGTACGGCCCAGCCCCAGCGTCGCCCGTCGCGCCAGCGCCTTGCACTGCCCGGGCAGCAGCGGCGCGTCGGTCGCCACCACCACGATCACCGAGCCCGCCCCGGGCGGCACCGGGCGCCCCCCGCCGGTCCCCGGAACCGGCTCGGACACCGTGACCGGGCCGGGCAGTTCGCGCCCCACCGGCACGCCCGCCACCACCAGTTCGCGGCGAGCCCCGAAGTTCGCCTGCACGAACGCGCCCACGGTGTAGCGGTCGGCGCCGTAACGGACCACCCGCGACGCCGTCCCCGAGCCGCCCTTGAAGCCGTAGCAGC
The DNA here is from genome assembly GCF_001905795.1 of Streptomyces sp. CB01580. Classification (GTDB taxonomy): domain Bacteria; phylum Actinomycetota; class Actinomycetes; order Streptomycetales; family Streptomycetaceae; genus Streptomyces. The sequence goes on along the minus strand of NZ_LIXJ01000008.1, from coordinate 30,757 downwards.
GCATGCCCGTGCCGCCGCCGACACACCCCTCCTCCACGGGACCGGAGGCCGCCGCCTCGATCGCGGCTCCCGCGTGGTGCTCCCGCACCGCCGTGCCGTGGATGTCGTTCAAATGGCCGTCCCACGTCTCCGTCACCACCGGCAGCAGCCACTCGGGGGCCATCCCCCGGCAGTTGGCGCGCACCCACTCGACGACGCCCCGGTGCACCGGGCCCACCGCGTACGTGTTGGTGATGAGCACCGGGACGGCGAGCGAGCCGCTCTCCTCGATCCAGGCCGTGCCGGTCATCTCGCCGTTGCCGTTGAACGAGTGCCAGCCCGCCGCGCAAGGGGTCCCCACGCCGTCCCGGCCGCGCGGCAGGAGCGCCGTCACTCCGGTGCGTACGTCGTCGCCCTCGACGAGCGTGACGTAGCCGACCTCGACGCCCGGAACGTCGGTGATCGCGTTCCACCCTCCCGGCTCACCCGTCAGTGGGATGCCCGCCTCACGCGCGCGCTTGCGTCCTTCGTTCGTGTGATCGTCGCTCATGCGAGCAGAGACTACGGGTGGCCCCGGGCCCGGCACGAGGGTGCGACGACGACCGCGGACCCGCTGCGGACCACGTCCCCGGCCGACGGCCGCGTTCCCGGCCGACGGCAGTGCGACGGGTGCCCGGTTCGCCACCGGCCTTTCGGGTCGCTACGGGGTGTCCGGCGCGTTCTCGATGACGATCGCGGTCGCCAGCAGGCCGTCCGCGACCAGCCACCGTCCCCGCAACTCCCTGGGGACCGACGGCGGCGCGGCGGACGGCCGCGGCTGTGTGCCGGAGGACGCTCCCGGTACGACATCCGACACGGCGTCCGGGACTATTCCTGCCACGACATCCGCCCTCGCCACCAACTCCTCGGCGGGCACCAGCAGTTCTGCGGTGAAGGAGCCGTCCGGGCGGAGCACGATGTCGGCCTGCTCGAAGCCCAGCCAGCGATGGGTGAGCGGGAACCACGTCTTGTAGACGCTCTCCTTCGCGCTGAACAGCAGCCGGTCCCAGTGGATCCCGGGGTTCTGGCCGCGCAGTTCGCGCTCGCGCCGCTGCTCCGTCGCGAGCGCGATGCTGTCGTGCACGTCGTCGGGCAGGGGCGCGTGCGGTTCGGCGTCGATGCCGAGGGTGCGGACATCCGCCCGGTGCGCCACCGCGGCGGCTCGGTAGCCGGTGCAGTGGGTCATGCTCCCGACGGTCGCCCGCGGCCAGACCGGGGCACCGCGTTCGCCCTTGAGTATCGGCGCGGGAGCGACACCGAGCGCGCCGAGCGCGCGACGGGCGCAGTGGCGCACCGTCGTGAACTCCCTGCGTCGCACCTCCACGCTGTTGCGGACCAGTTCCTCCTCGGCGGGGAAGAGGGTGGCGTGGGGCGGATCCGAGAACGCTTCCTCCACGACCACCCGCGACGGCAGGATTCTCTCGATCACGGTCTCCCCCTCATTCATCCGCTGCGCCGCCCCGGCGGTACGGCACCGTCCGGCCGGTGCCGTACCCAGCATTCCCCTCGAACGAACACTAGTTGCAGCGGAGCCGAAGGTTCATCGCATCGTGCCTGATACGTGATGCGTGCCACGCGCCCGCCACGTGCCGCGTGACACGTGGTGCCCGGATGCGCGCGGGACGACACCCCGCCCCGGAACGGGAACGGGGCCCGCACGTTTCCTCGGCCGGGCCGACCGGGCCGGGCCCGGCCGGACCGTACATGCCATGGCCGGGCACGCCCGGTCGGGGCACGCACCCGAGACCGGACCGGTCAGGCCCCGCTCGGGGTCGGTTCGGTCTCCGCGATCCCGGGCCAGCGGATCCGGGTCGCGCACACCGATACGAGCAGCGCCGACACGGCGACGGCGCCCATGCCCCACACCAGGCTGCCCGCGCTCGCGATGAAGCCGATCACCGCCGGTCCGGCCAGCAGCCCCGTCGTCCCCATGGCGGCGACCAGGGCCAGGGCCTCCGTGCCCCGGCCCGCCGCCGCCACGTACACGCACGGCGTGACGGCCGCGACCCCCAGGCCGACGCAGGCGAACCCGATCAGTGCCGGGACCGCGCCGCCGGCCAGCAGGGCCAGCGCCAGTCCCACCCCGGCCACCGCGCTGCCGACCTTCACGATGCGCCCGTCGCCCCAGCGGCTGCGCCAGCCGTCGGCGAAGAGGCGCGCCAGCACCATCATCACCGAGACGACCGCGATGCCCATCGGCGCCAGCTGTGCCGACGCACCGGCGACGTCCTTCATGTAGAGGGCGGACCAGTCGTTCATGGCACCTTCGGTGACCGTGCCGAACACCATCGCGCAGCCCATCCAGATGGTCACCCGGGACGGCATGGTCAGCTTGCGCCCGCTCTTCTTCGGGGCCTCCTTCTCCTCGACGCCGTGCTCGTCGTCCGTCAGGAGTCCCGAGCGGGTGAGTCCCACCAGCAGCAGGAGCAGGACGCAGGCGATCCCGAAGTGCACCGCGACCTCCGTCGTCACCGTGTTCACACCGGAGGCGAGGAGCGCGGCGAACAGGGAACCGGCGCTGAAGGTCGCGTGCAGCCTGGACATGGCGGTCCGCCGGTACGTGGCCTCCAGCGTCGCGCCCTGCGCGTTCATCGCGACGTTCAGACAACCCACGGCGACGCCGTCGCAGCAGATCACCGCCAGCGCGACCGGGTAGTTCGGTGCCGCGGCCAGCGCGAGCAGCAGCAGGCTCAGGCAGATCGCCGACAGGAACGCGAGGCGCCGGGACCCCAGACGCCTCATCAGTACCGTCACCAGGGGGAACGACACCGCCGCGCCCGCGCCGCAGGCCATCAGCAGGAGGCCCAGTTCCGCTTCCGAGAGGTCGAGACGTGTCTTGATGGCCGGGAGCCGCGAGGCCCAGGTCGCGTACTGGAACCCGAGAAAGCAGAACAACGCCGCGATCGCGAGTTGTGCCCGGTGGAATTGATCACGGACGCCAAGCATGTGGGATCAGCCTACTTCGTCTTCCAGAGGCGCCCCGAGCGATGGCCCGGTGGCGGAATTCGGTCGCCCGGTGCGGTGGTCCGGCACCGTCCTGGACATGTACACGGCGCCCGGCCCGTAGCCCGGCGGTGGTTCGACATCGCGATGGGCCCGGTATCCGTTCGCCGACCAGAACGTGCCGCTGCCCATGACGGCGATGAGGGAGATCCCCTCGTACCCCTTCGCACCGGCCGTCGCGGTGAAGTGGCGCAGCAGCTTCCCGGCCAGCCCCCTGCCGCGGAACTCCTCGGCGATGACGAGGTCGTGCAGGTGCAGGTTCCGTGAGTGGAAGACGATGTCCTCCGGTCGGTCCAGGTCGGGGTACGCGAGCCTCGGGTAGGGCAGGGCCAGCAGATAGCCGGCCGTCCGCCCCGCGCGGTCGAGCACGAAGCAGGTGCAGGGGGAGGCGTGGGCCCTGGACCGCAGCGCGTCGCGTCCCTCGGACAGGCCGTGGGCGCCGTACACGTGTGCTTCCAGCGCCGTGATGCCGGCCCAGTCGCTCTCGGAGATGTGCCGTACGCGCACGTCGTGATCCGTCCGTCTGTTCACTGTCCGTCCGTCCAGGTGGCGGGAAGGGGGTCGAAACCGTTGAATCCCTGGGTCATGTATCCGGTGGCGTAGGCGCCGCAGGAGAGGATCCAGACCGGGTCGCCAGACGCGACGTCCCTGGGCACGAGGACACGGTTGTGCTCGTGGGCATAGGCGTCGTCGCTGTCGCACGTGGGACCCGCGACGACGGCCGGGACGCCGTCCTCGCCGTCGTGCGTGGGGAACAGCAGCCGGTACTGCAACTGGTCCATCTCGTAGAGGCCGTTGAACTTCCCGCAGCTGAGGTAGAGCCAGTGCTCCCGCTCGCCGTCGTTCTGCTCCCTGGACGAGAGGCGGGCCACGTGTGCCCTGATCGCCCCGTGGTCGGCGACCAGATGCCGTCCCGGTTCGACGAGGAACGCCGGCGGGGACGCGGAGACGGCGGCGAGATGCTGCATACCGTCGCGGATCACGGCGAAGATCTTGTCGACCGGGGGGACCAACGGTCTTCCGCGGTTGTCGAGATAGCCGCGGGCGGGCAGTCCCCCGCCGAGATTGACGTGGTCCAGGACGATGCCCCGCCGGTCCAGGTCCGTGATCACGTCGGCGAGTCGCTCGAAGGTGTCCTGCCACGCCTCGGACGTCATCTGCTGCGATCCGACGTGCACGGAGAGGCCGGACGGGACGAGTCCGGCCGACCGCGCCGCCTCCATGACCCGCACCGCGTCGGCCCCCGAACAACCGAACTTCCGGCTCAGTCCCCACAACGCGCCGTCCCCGGTGGTGGCGAGCCGACAGAACACCCGCGACCCCGGGGCGTGGGCCGCGGTCGCCGCCACGTCCTCCAGGCTGTCGGTCGCGAAGTCCCTGATGCCCAGGCGGTACGCGGCGGCGATGTTCCGGTCCGACTTGATGGTGTTGCCGTAGTGGATCCGGTCGGCCGGTACGCCGGTCGCGAGAGCCTGCTCGATCTCGCGGGGGCTCGCCGCGTCGAAGCCGGCCCCCTTGTCCGCGAGACGGGCGAGGACCGCGTCCACGGGGCACGCCTTCATGGCGAACCGTACGGAGACACCAGGGAGTTCCCGCAGGAGTGCTTCGTACTGCTCCTCGATTCCCGTGAGATCGAAGACGATGCGGTCCTCGGTGGCGGCGGCCAGTGCGGCACGCATCGTCGCGTTCAGACGCATGGCGCCGTCGGGTCCGGGCGGGTCCTCCGGGTCGGCCGGGGCAGCTCGGTGGATCCGCTCGCCCGCACCAGTGGTCCCCACGCCTCGATCAGCAGGGCGAAGTCCTCGATGTCCTCCTGCGCCTCTTCGAGCAGCCGCTCGTGGCGCGGCGCCAGGAAGTCGGCGAACTCCTCGTACCTGCCGCCGAGTCGGCGGTACGAGCGGTCGATGACCGCCAGTCGTCGTACGTTGTCCCCCCGGTCCAGCCGGGCGCTCTCCCTGACCAGCGCGGCTACCGCGTCCGGCCGGACCCGGTGCCGGTCGTCGAGCAGGCCGGCACCGGCCTCGGCCATCCGGTCGTAGATGTGGTTGAGGTAGAGCATCGACAGGAAGAACTTCGTGAACCGCAGCTGGTAGGCCGTGAATCCGGCGTCGGTCCTGCGCTCGGGGGTGTAGAAGTTGACGATGTTGCGGTTGTGCAGCACGCCGGGCAGCGTGCCGTCGTACACCAGGTGCATGAGGAAGTAGTCGCTGCCGATGGTGTCGGTGGCGGGTGGCAGCGGCACGCGCTCGTACACCTCGTCCAGGAAGCTGATGTTGCACATGTCCACACGCATGGGGTCGACATGGGTGAGCGTCGAGTGGTCGCGTACGAACGGGTCGGTGCCCGCCCCCGTGAACGACTCCTCGACCAGTGCCCGCTTCCGCTCGTCCGGCCAGTCGAGAGGGGCCCACAGGCTCACCACGTCGTGGTAGACGTCGTTGTCGAGACGGGCGATCTCACCGATGTCCACGGACAGTTCACCGACGAAGGAGCTGCCCACCATCACCACCGGCTTGCCGTTGTGTTCGGGGTCCAGCGCCGTCTCCGACACGCCGCCCGCCGCGTCGGCGGCGGTCCTTCCGAGCGAGGCGAGTTCGTGGTGGACGGGGAAGACCGGGCGGCCACCCACGACCTGGTAGTCGCTGTCCGAGTCCCGGCGGTGCACCGACACACAGCCCAGCGCGCCCGCGATCAGGAACGCGCGGTTGGTGCAGGCACCGTAGGAGACGCCGGACGGCAGCATGAGGTCGAGAACGAGCTCCGGCTCGACGACACCGGAGCGGCGGACGAGCCGCTCCAGGAAGTCCCGCTGCTGTGCCTCGGAGAAATGATGCACCGTCACGTTCGGCGCCCGGTGCGACTCCTCGACCACCCGCGCGTGTTCGGCGAACGTCTCGGCGTCGGAGGAGTCGAGGATCAGCAGATGCACCTCGACGTCGAAGTGAGTGGCCGCGTGGTCGGCCTCGGCTCCCACGGCCGAAATCGCCGCGGAACAGGCCCTGTTGGTGGGAAGCGTCAGGCAGATACGGCGCATGCCGGCTCCCCGGTCGCACGGTCGGTCTCCTGCTCGTTCCAGGACGCGAGCCCCAGCAGCCGCTCGCCGAGCCCGTTCAGCTCGGCGGTGCCGTACCTCAGCGATTCGTGCTTCGTCACGTCGCCGACGAGGGTCTTGTTCCAGTCCGGTGTGCTCAGCTCGCGCCACGAACCGGTCCGGGACCGGCGCAGTTCCTCGTGCGACTCCAGGGCGGGCATCATGGAGAGGTACTGGACGGCACGCACCTCGCCCCCGGAGGTGTTGCGAGCCACGCCGTGCGCCAGCAACCCGTTCCAGATCAGCAGGTCACCGGCTTCGAGCTCGGGCCGCACGACCGGGAACTCGGCCCGGTCGACGTCCGGCCTGATCGGGTCCCGGTCCGCGGGCTGCGTGACCTTCCACTGCTCGAACCGTCGGAACAGCTCGGGCGAGCACTGGAAGCCGCCGGCCTTTGGACGGGTGTCGTTCAGCGCGATGATGCCCTGCACCCGCTGCGGCAGCACACCGAGCGAGGTGTCCACGTCCCAGTGGAGTTCGATGTCGAAGCCCTTGTCCGTGGGCGCGATGAGCGCGCGGTCACGGTTCTTGATGTTGGGCGGATTGAGGTTGAGCCGGTCCAGGGTCACCCACAGCTCCTCGCAGTCCCACACGTCGACGAACGCGTCGTAGACGCGCCGCGCCTGGCGGCTGTCCCAGATGAGCTGGTGGTGGTACGCCTCGACGAAGCCGTAGACGTGCAGTTCGCGGTCCAGGTCCGTACGGAACGGGCGGTCCTCGTACCACGTGCCGGGCCGGGCCGGGTCGAGGCCCTGGAAGTCCCAGGCGAAGTCGAGCAGACGCTTCGCCGCGTCGGCGGGGATCGCCTGCTTCACGACGACGTAGCCGTAGGTCTGCCAGAAGGCGAAGTCCTCTTCGGACAGCACACGGAGCTCGTGCTTCTTCCGGATGTCCCTCAGCGGTGTCTGGGCCAGGTACGACTCGCCGTCGGAACTGAAGTACGGACGCTGCGAAGCGGCACGGTGCAGGTAGGGGGCAGGAGTCGGCATGCAATCACTCCAAGGGTCGACGTTCTCGGTGGCTGGGCGGGGCCGACCGCTCGCACGGCACTTCCCGTACGGGCGCCGCACGGCGGTGCGCGCCGGTACGAGGAGGGAGCGGAGAGGGCGAGGGAGGCCATGGATCACGTGCCGAGCGGTCGCGGTGCCGACCGGCGTCGACGACATGAGCGCACGGCGGGAGCACACACGGCAGCGGCCCGGATGACAACGCCTCGACGGCAACGATCCGGTGGCAACGGACCCGGGGCCATCCGGTCCGATGGCACAGGGTCCGGTGACGCGACGCGGCCTCGGGCGCCGTCGTGCGGCAGCGGGCAGCGCGACGTTGCCGTACGGCGCGTACGGCGTCGGACATGGACGTCTCGGGCCGGTGCGCCACCACGGCGGGGCGGCGCCGGGTCAGTGTGGCGTCGGGTCCAGCGGCGGCGATTTCGGTCTCAGGAAGTTGACGGTTGCAGGTGTCTTGCACACGGCGTTGCGGTCCTCCGGCGGTGCTCCGGTCGAGCGGTTCCCGCCCTGACTTTCGCCGACCACGAAGAACGCGACAACGTTTTCGGTGTGAACCGAATCGCCTTGTTTGTACGCCCTGTTGGGGATTCCACGGCGTCGGGCGGCCTGGCGTCGCAGGCAGGAACCGACACTGCCATGCGACATGAACCTGCCAATTCACCCCTCGCGAGGGAGCCCACTCCCGCCACTCGCCCCGCGATCAGGCGTCGATCAACCTCGATCGGGCAGCGGTCAGGCAGCGGGGAGACTATCCCACCGAACTGTCAACTCCACCACACCGGGGGGTCATTGATTCATGAGGCACTCGGTGAGCGCGACACCCTCGCGGTTGAGTTCGTAGAGGACACGGGCGCCGGCCCGGTGGCGTCGCACCACGCCCGCGGACACCAGGGCCGACAGATGCTGGGAGACCGTGCTCGCGGCGAGTCCCAGATGGTCGGCGAGAGCCGATGTGGTGATGGGTGTACCCAGCTCGCGGACGACCGAGGCGCGCCCACGCCCCAGCAGAATGGCCAGCCGGTCCGCGCGCGCCGGCTCCGCGGCGCCGCCCCGTTTCGGCTCGGCTCGGAGAATGCCCGCTCCGCGCGCGGCGTAGGAGACCACGGTCCGGCCACCGACGGCCGACCACCAGTGCGCCCCGTCGGCCAGCAGCATCGGCACCAGGGTCAGGCGATCCGCGCCGTCGGCACGTTCGGCCGGGAGCCCCAGTTCGCGCAGCAGCGCCGCACCACCGCTCATCGCGAGGGTGCGCGACCGGAAGAGGATCTCCTCCTCCAGGGAGCGCGCCGGCCCAGTACCCCGCGGCTCCATCGCGGTTCGCCAGAAGCCGGCCAGTTCCACGGCCAAGTACCCGAGCTGCGCCTCGGGTTCACGGATCAGCGCGGCGATCAACGGGTCGGTGAACGCCTCGGGATATTCCCGAGCGAGCTCCTCGCGGACCAGCCCCGGCGGCGTACGCACCATGCCGTCCAGCTCGTCGGCGATACGTCCGCCGCGTGAGGCGACCCCCCCGGTCAGGAACGAGGGAATACGCCTGCGGGGCCGGGCCAGTTCGACGACCGCCCTGAGCCGCGGTGTCAGCGCCCCATACGCCTCGCGGGCCCAGGGCGCATGCGGCCAAGGAGCGTCGCGACCGTGACGGGCCAGCAGCGCCATGCCGCCGAACGCCTGCCACAACTCGCACAACGCCAGCCGCACGTCCGGTAATTGGCGATCCATCAGCACTCCCGGCCGTCACGCACCGGACCTGCCTCCCCGGCCGCGAACGAACCGACCCCGAACGGATCGGGTGCGCGGCGGGCCGCCGAGCCGACGGAGAAGACTCCCTGACCGACATCCCTCGCCCCCGACTCCCTTGATCTGGAAGGGAGTTCATCACGCGAGAGCGGCATGCCGACGACGGCAGTGCGCGACGGATCGAGCATGAACCCCGCCCATTCATCGTGGTCCAGACCAATGATGAACGAGCTTTCGACACCGCTCGCCAACTGTCAAGAATCTTGTGATTCAGGCCACACCTAGATCACCGAAAATCGCCAATCGATCACACAGGGCAACTGGATCTGGTCTAGACATATCGCCTCGACTCCTGTTAGGTTCACGCCCGGATAGACCCCCGCCCGGGCGCATCGACATGCGTCCCGATCGCCCGAATCCCTTGCGGAGCAAGCCATTCGGGCCCCCTCGGCGCGCTCCCGCCCGCGCGACCGCAGCGACCGCCCCCTCGCGCCCACGGTGACGCACCAACACGTCGCACAGGAGCCCCGCACCGCACCCCGACACGAGCCCGAAGGGGATCACCCCCCCCGTGACGACACGGGCATGACACGCAACGGGGCCGCCCCACCCTCACCCGAGGCTTCGTCGGCCGAGTCGGCCACCGACCCGCACGATCCGGCCAGCGTCTCACTGCCAAATCTACAGTGCTGTAGATTTCAGTCTCTGTCACAGAGCGCGCGGACGGTGACTGTCCGGCGTCGTCTTCGGGAAGAACCGGTAAGAGGAGAATCGCTGTGGGTGTGAGCCTCGCCAAGGGTGGAAACGTCTCGCTGACCAAGGAGGCTCCAGGTCTCACCGCCGTACTGGTGGGCCTGGGCTGGGACGTCCGCACGACCACCGGCGCGGACTACGACCTGGACGCCAGCGCGCTGCTGTGCGACGGGGCGGGCAAGGTGCTCTCCAACGCGCACTTCGTCTTCTACAACAACCTCCGGAGCCCGGACGGTTCGGTCGAGCACACGGGTGACAACCTCACCGGCGAGGGCGAGGGGGACGACGAGATCGTCAAGGTCGACCTGGCCGCTGTGCCCGCCGACGTCGCGAAGATCGTGTTCCCCGTGTCGATCCATGAGGCGGAGGGCCGGGGACAGAGTTTCGGCCAGGTCCGCAACGCGTACATCCGGGTGGTCAACCAGTCGGGCGGGGCCGAGATCGCCCGCTACGACCTCAGCGAGGACGCGTCCACCGAGACGGCGATGGTCTTCGGCGAGCTGTACCGCAACGGCGCCGAATGGAAGTTCCGTGCCGTCGGCCAGGGGTACGCCTCCGGGCTGAGCGGCATCGTCGCCGACTACGGCGTCCTTCTCTGACCACCGCTCCCCCACCCGACGACCGGCACAGCCGAGAGGAGAACGCACCATGAGCGTCGACCTGACCAAGGGCCAGCGCATCAGCCTCACCAAGTCCGGCGGCGGCGAACTCACCGTCGTACGCATGGGTCTCGGCTGGAAGGCCGCGCCCCGCAAGGGGTTCCTCGCCCGCCTGACCGCACGCGAGATCGACCTGGACGCCTCGGCGATCCTGTTCGCCGGGGCACAGCCCCAGGACGTGGTCTTCTTCCAGCACCTGACGAGCGACGACGGATCGGTGCGGCACACCGGCGACAACCTCGTCGGCGGGGCCGGACAAGGGGGCGACGACGAGTCGATCCTCGTCGATCTGCAGCGTGTACCCGCCCACATCGACCAGATCGTGTTCACCGTCAACTCGTTCACGGGCCAGACGTTCGAGGAGGTCGACAACGCCTTCTGCCGGCTGGTCGACGAGACCACGGGGCAGGAACTGGCGCGCTACACGCTGAGCGGCGGCGGACGTCACACCGCCCAGATCATGGCCAAGGTGGCGCGCTCCGGGGCTGGTTGGCAGATGACCGCCATCGGCGCCGCCACCCACGGTCGCACCTTCCAGGACCTGCTGCCGGTCGTCGCCGGACATCTGTAGGTCGCACACGCCGTGCCCGCCACCGGGCCGGAACATCGGATCACACATCGGGGGAACGCAATGGACCGGTCGTTCCGGCTGCGGGACGAGGACTCGGCGGACTACGCGGCGGTCCTGGACGAGGTCATCGAGTCGGCGGAAATACAGCGCCTACTGACCCGGTCTCCGCTGGGCGCCGGGGAGCTGCGCGTCAAGGGCCTGGCGGCGGCTCCCCGTGTCGCCGCGGCCGCCGAGGCCGAGTACCGGTCGTACGCCGAGCTGCGGCAACGGTCGCACCGCAGCGACGACGTACGGACCGACCGGACCACGTCCCCGTCCGGGCCGGGGCGCCAGGAACGCACCGGAGCGGGCCTGGTGCCCGTGGTGGCGGTCCTCACCCCGGTTCTGGCCGCCGTCGCCGCGGCCACGTTCCTACTGCTGGGATACGGACTGCGGCTCACCGACAGTCTGTCCACCACGGCGGACACCCTGGTCCACGCGGGCTGGATCAGCCTCGCTACGGCCGCGTCGACCGGCGTCATCGGCCTCGTCGCCCTCTACCGGACCGCCGCGGAGCACAAGGAATCCACTGCTGGCGGCCGTGCGGCCCCCTCCGGCGACCTCCGCCGGGCGAGGGAGGCATGGCTCGAAGCGCTGCGCGACGTCGGCATCAGGCCGTTCCTCGTCGCCCGGCTCCAGGAAGCACACGCGGATCCCGATCCCGGCCCCCGCGCAGGCTCGGGCCACCGGCCGCGATTCAGCAGCCCGGACTTCGGTCGGCCGCGATTCAGCAGCCCGGATTTCGGCCGGCCCGACTTCAGCAGCCCCGACTTCGCCGGACCGGGTAGCAGCGATCCGGACCCCGAAGGCCCGACACCGGACGGCCGAGGGCCCGACAGTCAGGACTTCATCCGCCCGGAGTTCAGCCGACCCGACTTCGGCCGGCCCGACTTCAGCAGCCCCGACTTCGCCGGACCGAGTGGCAGCGACCCGGACCCCGAAGGCCCGACACCGGACGGCCGAGGGCCCGACAGTCAGGACTTCATCCGACCGGAGTTCAGCCGACCCGACTTCAGAGGGCCGGACTTCAGCGGGCCCGACTTCAGTGGGCCGGGCCTCCCCGACACGCGCCGCTGACAACGACACGCCCGCCCGATGACAACGGCCGGTGCGGCGACGACAACGGATGCGGCCGACGGCGGCGCGCTCGTCCGACGACACATCGTCGGGCGAGCGCGCCGCCGTCGGGCAGGACGTCGTCAGACGATGTCCACGCCGTAGTCGACCGCGATACCGGCCAGGCCGGACGCGTACCCCTGTCCGATGGCCCGGAACTTCCATTCCCCGCCCCTGCGGTACAGGGCGCCGAAAACCATCGCGGTCTCACCGGCGGCGTCGTAGGAGAGTTCGTAGCGGCACATCTCACGACCGGTGAGGTTGTCGACCACACGGATGTAGGCGTCCTCGACCTGTCCGAAGTTCTGCCCGCGGTTCTGCGCGTCGTGGATGGAGACGATGAAGACGATCTGTCCGGTCTTCTCGTCGAGCCGGTCGAGGTCCACGAGAATCTGCTCGTCGTCGCCCTCGCCCTCGCCGGTCGTGTTGTCGCCGGTGTGCCGCACCGCCCCGTCCGGGCTCCGGAGGTTGTTGTAGAAGACGAAGTGCTGGTCGGAGACGGCCTTCTGATCCGGTCCGCAGATGATCGCGGACGCGTCGAGATCGAAGTCCGCGCCGCCGGCCGGACGCGCGTCCCAGCCCAGGCCGACGGTGACATCGGCGAGCGGCGTGCCGTCCTGGTTCAGGACGACGTTCTGACCCTTGGCGAGACTGACGCCCAACACTTCTGCTCTCCTTCGAGGCGCGCCGACGATGCGTCCGCCGGAGCGCCGGGGCTCCGCCGGGTGCGTGTCGGACTCACCATAGTTCAAAAGTTACGCAATTTTTGAAATGCCTGTACGGCGGGGACGCGCCCACGATCACCACACCCCGGCTCCGTGCGGGAGCACCCCGGACGAAGGCCCCTCGGATCACAGCCCCCTCGGGCGCAGACGCCGCACGGACTCGGGTACCCACGCACCGACGGAGCCGGACACCGCGCACATCAACGGGGCTCGGTGCTGTTCTCCACGACCGGACGCGCCGAGGCGGCGTCGCCCGGAGCCGAGCGAATGGTCCGGGACGCGGGCCCCCCGGCGGCACCCGCCCCGTCCGGAGCCGACGCGCCCGCCGCGTCCCCGGCCGCGGACGGGGCGGGCGAGGGCGCGTCCTCCTCCTTCATGGCCCTGGTCTCGCTCTTCAGAATGCGCAGCGACTTGCCCAGCGCCCGCGCACTGTCGGGCAGCTTCTTCGATCCGAACACAATGATGATCACAAGCACCACGATCAGCAGATGCCAGGGCTCCAACGCGTTGCGGAACACTCCGCCACCCCACTCTCTTCCCGATGACCCATGCGAGGAGCCATCCATCGGACACGCTTGCTACATTGCGCAACTGTACAACCATTGAGGCGGGGTCAGTCGCCCCCTTCCTGTGGCCGGAACCGATGGGGTGGACGCATGACAGACAGCCGCCAGGCTTCCCGGCGCCGTGCGCGCGCAGCGGCGGTACGTGGCCGACGACGCAGGCGGAGCAAGGGCCGCACGGCCCTCGCCGCCGCCGTCTCCCTGCTCGTCCTGGGAGCGGCCGGTGCCGGATGGGTCTACACGCGGCTCAACGGCAACATCAGCACCTTCAGCGCGGACGGTGTTTCCGGCGACCGGCCGCCCGCCTCCACCAAGGGGTCGAACGTCCTGGTGATCGGCTCGGACGCCCGGACCGGCGGCAACATCGCACTGGGCGGCGGGGACGCGGACGACATCGGCCGGTCCGACACCGCGTTCCTGCTGCACACGTACGCGGATCAGAAGCACGCCGTCGCCGTCTCGATCCCCCGTGACACCCTGGTCGACATCCCGCCCTGCAAACTGCCGGACGGATCCTGGACCGCCCCGCAGTCCGGCGCCATGTTCAACGCGGCCTATTCGGTGGGCGAGACGCCCGAGGGCAACCCCGCCTGCACCCAGAACACCGTGGAGAAACTCACCGGGCTGCGCGTCGATCACACCGTCGTCGTCGATTTCAAGGGTTTCGCGGCGATGACGGAGGCCGTGGGCGGCGTCCAGGTCTGCCTGCCGCAGGACGTCTACCAGCGCGACCTCAACCCCCATCGCCCCACCCGCGGCAAACGGATCTTCGCCAAAGGACCGCAAACGGTCTCCGGCCAGCAGGCGCTCGACTACGTACGTATCCGGCACGGCATCGGGGACGGCTCCGACATAGGCCGCATAAAGCGCCAACAAGCCTTTGTCGCGAGTCTGTTGAAACAGATCAAGAGCGACGGACTGACCCCGTCCAAACTGCTGCCGCTCGCGGACGCGGCCACCAAATCGATGACCGTCGACCCCGGGCTCGGCACCGCCGACAAACTCGTCGCCTTCGCGATGTCGATGAAGGACATCGATCTCCACAACACCAAGTTCGTGACCGTGCCCTGGAAGTACCAGGGGGCGCGCGTGGCGATCGTCCATCCGGACGCCGACGCCCTGTGGGCGGCGCTGCGGGCCGACCGCACCCTCGACGGCCAGGACGCCGGAGGGAGCGGGAAGAGCGGATCGGCCGCCTCGCCCTCGCCGGGCGCCGACGCGCCCGTCTCCGGCGCCGGTGTCTCGGTGGCCGTGCACAACGGCACCACCGTGCCCGGCCTCGCCGCCCGTGCCGCCGAGACGCTCAAGGGACACGGCTTCACCATCACCGAGGCCACGACCGCCGGTGTCCGCGACCAGGCGACGACGCTGATCGAGTACGGCCCCGGTCAGGAGGAACAGGCCGGAAAGGTGGCCCGGGTCTTCCCCGGCGCGCGACTCACCCCGGTGACGGCACCGGGCATCACCGCCCTGCTCGGCCGCACCTACGCGGACGAGCCGGAATCCCCTGCCTCACCGCCGCCGGCGCACGTCCCCGCCCAGGTCTCCGAGAACGCCCGCTCCGCCGACGACAACCCCTGTTCCGACCTCTCGTACGGCTGACCGACCGTCAGCGGCCCGTCCCGGCCCGGTACCGGGCAGCCGGAGCCCGGTACGAGGAAATCGCACCCCGGTACGGGACAGCCGGTCCCCCGGCGCGGGAAAGACCCGCCCGGTCATGGTCGTGCGTGGCCGCCCGGGGAGTCGGCCGTGAGGATCACCCGGTGCGGCTCCCCGGTGGTGTTCATGCTGAACTCCTCCACGATCGCGTGCGCGGCCCGCTCCGCCGTCTCGCCCGGCAGGCGCCCGTACTCGTACACCCGTGAGATCAGGAGCCCGGCGGCCAGCACGTCGTCGGGGACGCCGCGGCTCCACATGTCGGCCGCCCTGGCGTAGGTGGCGGCGACCGGTCCCGGCCGTTCCGCCAGGGCCAGCAGGGACGTGTGCACCGTCCGGCGTGCCTCGCCGTACGTCAGCCCACCCCTTCCGATGGCCGCCTCGCCGTAACCGGCCCGGTCCCGGGTCGGTGGGTGGAGTGTGATCTGCATCCAGTTCCAGGGCATGGCCGAAAGCGTAGAAGCAACCGGCGCTCCGCACGGGCCCGATCACCCGCCCGAGTGATTGTTCCGTACCGGACCGTGACCGGGGCGTCGACATCCGCGACCACCCGGCCGACAACCGCGACCGTAGCCCTCGACCGCCGTCGACGCCGATGCAGGGCATGGGCCCGGAGACGACCGGAACCGAGAACGACCCGACGCGCTCCGGCGCCTCCAGGCCCGCTTCAAAGCCCTCCCCCACGCCCGGAAGGAACCCCGGTATGACCACCCGGACCGATAGCGAACGAACCGTCACGACCTTGGAAGAACTCACCCTCGGGAGCCTCGTCGGTGCCGCCGTGGGCGACGCGCTCGGCGGCGCGGTCGAGGGCTGGGCCCCCGAGGCCATCGTCGAACGGCACGGCGGCCGGGTGCGCGGCATCGTGGAACCGTTCCACAAGGACGAGTGGCGGACCGCTCGCCCCCTCGCGCCGTTTCACAAGGGGGACGGCCATGTCACCGACGACACCTTGATGACGCACGCCCTGATCCGCGTCTACGAGAAGGTCCGCGATCACCTCGACGCCTACGCCGTCGCCGACCACCTGGTACCCGACCTGATCAGCCACACCCGCTGGATCCCGGAGCTGGAGGCGGAGGCGCTGCCGCTCCAGCGGATCTTCCTCGCGGAGAAGTGGATCGTCGCACGCATCCACTACGGGCACGTCGACCCGCGCGAGGCGGGCGTCGGCAACATCGTCAACTGCGGTGCGGCGATGTACATGGCGCCCGTCGGCGTGGTCGACGCGGGCAACCCGCTCGCCGCGTACCAGGAGGCGCTGGACGTGGCGGGGGCGCACCAGTCGTCCTACGGGCGCGAGGCGGCGGGGGTCCTCGCGGCCGCGGTGGCCGCTGCGTTCAAGCCGGACGCCACCCCCGCCTCCGTCGTCGAGGACGCCCTCGCACTGGCGAAGGACGGCACGAGGGCGGCCATCGAGGCGGTGTGCGAAGTCGCGGTCCGGTACGACGACTTCGAGGAGGCCCTGGTGCCGCTGAGACAGGCGGTGGCCCCCTTCGACACGGTCGGTCCGGAGTACCGCAGGCCGTCGCTGGGCGCCCGTCGCCCCTCGCGGCTGCACTCCATCGAGGAACTCCCCGTCGCCCTGGGCATGGTGCTGGTGGGCGGCGGCGACTTCCGGCACACGGTGCTCGGATCGGTCAACTACGGCCGCGACTGCGATTCGATCGCCACGATGAGCGGTGCGATCGTCGGCGCACTGTGCGGTGAACAGGCGGTGCCCCGTGAATGGAGCACCGAGGTCGCCCGGGCCAGCCGACTGGATCTGCGCGCTCCCGCGGCGTCCCTGGCCCGGGTCGCCCGCGAGGTGCACGCGCTCGACCTGGAGCGGCGCCGCGCCCACGAGGCGGCCTTCTCTGCGATCACGGGGTCCTGATGCTGCGTCTGACCTGGGTCCAGCCGGAGGACTTGATCGGGCACGAGCTGCGCCAGGCCGCACAGGACGGCCGGGACGCGACCGGAATCGCGCATCGCTGGGTCGCGGCGGGCGGCCGTCCGGCTCCCGACCGGGACGGCGCCTCCGCCCGGCCCGTCGCACCCGCACTGCGTGCGCTCGCCGAGGAGTTGCTCGATGAACTGGCACGGCTTCCGACCCCCCTGGCGGCGGCGGAACCCCCACCCGGCCCACTGCCCACCGTCCCCCCGGGCCCGGACGCGCCACGGCGTACGGAACCGGCCCCGCGCGGGGCGAGCCGCGCATGTGGGGCCGTCGTCGCACGCACGGAGCTCGACCGGCTGCACGCGGCCTGGCTGGGCAGGGCGGTCGGCTGCCTGCTGGGCAAATCCGTGGAGAAGATCCCGCTTCCCGGCATCCGCGCCATCGGCAGGTCCACCGGCAACTGGCCCCTGCGCACCTGGTTCACCGAGCGGGACCTGGATCCGCGGATCGCGGCGGCCCACCCGTGGAACCGCAGGTCCCGCCCCACCTCCCTGGCCGAGAACATCGACGGCATGCCGGAGGACGACGACCTCGACTACCCGCTTCTCAACCTTCTGCTGCTCCGGCGTCACGGCCACGGCTTCAGCACGGACGACGTGGCGCGCCTGTGGCTGGAGGAACTGCCCGCCGGCCGCACGTTCACCGCGGAGCGCGTCGCCTACCGCAACCTGCTGGCCGGGCTGGAGCCCCCGCTGACGGCCACGTACCGCAATCCGTTCCGCGAGTGGATCGGCGCGCAGATCAGGGCAGACGTCTTCGGCTGGACGAACCCGGGTAATCCCGCGCGAGCCGCCGAACTCGCCCGCAGGGACGCGATGCTGTCGCACACGGCGAACGGTGTCTACGGCGAGATGTTCGTGGCGGCGGCCATCGCGCACGCGGCCGGCCCCGCTCCCACCACGGTCCACGACACGCTCACCGCCGCTCTGGCCCACGTCCCGCCGAACTCCCGTTACGCACAGGCCATCCGCTTCGGCATCGAGACCGCGCGGGCCGAGCCCACCGGCACCCCGGCCGGCTTCGATCGGGTCGTCGACGCACTGCACGCCCGCTACGCCCCCGACCACCACTGGGTGCACGTGCTGCCGAACGCCGCTCTGCTGGCAGCCGCTCTCACCCACGCGGACGGGAACTTCGCGGGTGCCGTCTGCCGCGCCGTGTCCGGCGGTTGGGACACGGACTCCAACGGCGCCACGGCCGGTTCGATCACCGGCCTGCTGGCGGGCGGCCCGGACGCACTCGGCGAACACTGGACCGCCCCACTGAAGAACCGCCTCGCCACCGGCATCGGCGACTTCGACGGCATCGGCTTCGACGAACTTGCCCGACTCACCCTGGAGGTCCGGGAATCCGAGGAGAGGGCCTGAGAACGCCCACGAGGTGATCTCCGAAGAGGCCGGGTCACACTCCGGAACTCGGACGCGCGGGGCTCCCGGAAGCAACCACCGCGCCCTTCAGCGGGCCGGCAGCCTCCCGGGCGGCGCACTCGACGACGACGCCTGCCGCACCTCGCGGCGTTGCCGGAAAGCCCCCATGCATCCGGCACCACCGATCACGGGACAGCCCTTAACCTCGGCAACCATGAAGCGAAGAAAGCAGAAGAAGCTGTCGGGACAGCTCGTCACGGCCGCCTCGTTCGGTGACGCCGACGACGTGGAAGCGCTCCTGCGCAGGGGAGCCCGCCCGGAGGCGGCCGACGCGTACGGCTCGACTCCTCTGTACGCGGCGGCCGTTCGAGGGGCCGCCGATGTCGTCCGCCGACTGCTGGCGGCCGGAGCCCCGCCCGACGAGGAGAGCGGGTACCTCACGGAGGGCACGCCGTTGTGCGCGGCCGCGTGTTGGGGGCACACCGAAGCGGTACGCGAACTCCTCGCCCACGGTGCCGATCCCGATCTCCGCGAGGACCACGGGACGGGCCGCTCCCCGCTCGAATGGGCGCGGGGCGGCCCGTACCCGGAGACGGTCGCCGTGCTGCTCGCCGCGGGGGCCACTCCTCACGAGGGCTCCCTCCCGTAGCCCGTGGACGGGCCGCCGAGAGGGAACCGTCCTCGCGCGTCACATCCCTCAGGGGGTTTCCAACGGCCTCACGGTGAGTATCTGCTGGGCCTGTCCGACGGGTCCGTGGACGTCGTGGAGGACGGTACTGGTGAGGCCGTGCCCCTCGGCGCCGAAGACGACGGAGGTGTCCAGACCGGCCCAGCCGCCCCGTGGTTGACGATGCAGATGAATGGTCAGGTCGACGTTCGGGAACATCCACTTCCCGGGCGGCTGACGTACCGCGACACCATTGGCGGTGTCGACGAGGCCCACGTAGGACGCCAGCGGACTCGCCTCCTCACCGGTCACGAGGGGCCTGCCGGTCGACACCCAGGTCCTGGCCCGGCCGGGCTGCGGCGGGTCGACGGCCCGCACGTCGAGCGAGGCGATGAACCCGCCGGGCCAGACCGAGGCCATCGGCCACGGCTCCACCCCGTCGGGATGGGGCAGCGCCTCGGCCTCGCCCCCGGCGACGGAGGCGGTGTCGCCCGCCGCGAGCAGCCAGGCGCGGGCGCGCACCGTGGACCGCCCCGCGATGGCCACGGTGGCCTCGACCAGCTCGATGGTGCGGCCGGGGCGGATCGTCTCGACGTGGATCTCGGTGTCGTCGAGGGCGATGCGGCCGAGGATGTCGTAGCTGATGCGGCTCAGGTGCAGTTCCGGCCCCGTACGACCGCGGGCGGACAGGAAGCGCTCGATGGCGTGGACGACCAGCCCGCCGAGCGGACTGAAGTGCTGTTCGTCCGACTGCCAGGCGCCACCGGCGTGCACGGTGGGCCGGTAGGTCCGTTCGTCGATGCGCTCGAAGTAGCCGGCCGGGGGAACGTCCGAGGGGTGCAACTGGCCTCCTGCGTCCGGTGACGGAATGATCACTTGCAGGGTACGACCACGTCGTCCGGCCGAGGAAAGGGAGGGTGCCGAAAGGGGCGACGGCCCCTAGGGTTTCCGCATGACGGATGAGAATGAGCGGTTCGTTCAAGCGGCCATCGACGGGGAATTGCGGCTTCTCGACCCTGCGGTACGCGCGGTCTCCGACCGTGTCCTGGAGCTTCTGGACCCGGAGTTCACCGAGTTCGGCGCTTCGGGACGGCGATGGGACATCGAGTCGATCCTCGCGGTCACCAGTGGCGACACCGTGTCGCCGGAGTCCCCTGTCGAGGTCAGCGAAATGTCGGGAGTCGTCCTTGCCCCGGGCATCGTCCACCTGACGTACTTCGCCGACGCCCAGGGCCGACGGGCACGGCGAAGCTCCCTCTGGCGCCTGACGGAGACGGGCTGGCGTATGTACTTCCACCAGGGAACCCTCGTCGACTGAACAGGAAAGCCTCGCCGGCTGAACTGAACGCGGCCGACGCCCGGAACTCCGACGGGCGACTCGCCGGCGTCTTCACCCAGGACAACAGCCGCGAGGACACCGTCACCGGCACTCCGCAGGGCACCCGACCCACCCCAGCCACCGTACCCGCCACTGCCCGGAACCCGTGCAGGCTCCGAACCCTCCTCGTTCACCTCACGGGTTCCCAGAACCGGAGCGGAGCACGGCTCATTCGCCCGTCGACCGATTGCGGGGCCTCCCCCTCCTGGAGCGGCCCCGCGTCCCTGCGTCGATCCCGAAACCTCGAGATTTGGCCAACTACGCTGGCTGCCCGCCGATGCGCAGGAGTGGTGGGCTCAACACCCATGCACTTCCTCTGCGGTAGAGCGCGGCTGGGCGACCGGTCGAGGGCATCCTCTGTTCGCCCGTGGCCTCCACGAATCCTGTGGTCCTCAGTACCTTGCGTCGAAAGTTGCTCGGGTCCAACGACTGCCCCCAGACGACTTCATAGACCGTACGCAACTCGCTGAGGGTGAACTCCGAGGCACAGAAGGCCGTGGCGACAGGGGTGTATTCGAGTTTGCGCCGGACCTCCTCCAAAGCCTCGGCGAGGATCTCAGAATGATCGAATGCCAACCTCGTCCTGTCCCGGTCGAGCTCCTCTACAGGTGCCCAGTAGGCGCGTTCCGCATCGGTGCCGCCCACGGGCACAGGCAGGTTGGGCCCCAGAGCGAGGTATGCGACGGTGACCACTCGCCCTCTCGGGTCCCGTCCGGGATCACCGTAAGCACCCAGCTGCTCCAGGTGCAACAGCCCACCGTCGATGCCGGCTTCCTCCCCCAACTCGCGCAGCGCCCCTTCCCGCAAGGTCTCGCCCTTCTGGACATATCCGCCGGGGAGTGCAGGCCGGCCGAGGAAGGGCTCCACCCCCCGGTCGATCAGGAGCACCATCAGGCAGTCGCCCCGCAGCGTGAAAATCGCCAGGTCCACCGTCACCCACGAGGCCTCCACCTCATCGGAGTCTTTCAGCCAGTCATCCACGAGAACCCCTAAAGGTCACATTGACTTGAACACTCTCGCCACTTATGGTCACGTAGACCTTAACTCCAGGAGGTGAGGGCAGGGCATGGCCACTCCCCCCGTACCACCCGCAAAGGTTTCCGGCGACGAACTCACTGCTGCAACACGCCATTTATGCGCGGGTCCATACGTTGACGAACATTTCCGCGACCTCGTGATCGACAAGGTCTGCACGTCGCCGCACCGCAGGGTCGCCCCGTCCTACGGCTTCGACATAGTCCCTGTCATGCGCCACGCGTGGCGGGCTGCCGCCCTTACGACTGTTCTGCGCGTCACGCTGCTGGGGTCCGTGATCGCGCCAGCATGCGCAGGCGCCCTGCCTGCGAGCGCTCTCGTGGCATGTGGCCTCGCCCTCCTGTGGCTGCTCCGCCTGACCTTGCTCATACACCGGGGTGACCGCGAGCCCCGGAGCGACGGAAAGCCCGGACGCCGCAACAAGGAACTGCAGTACCGTCATCGGCGCCGTCTCCAACGGATCCTCCCGCGAAGGAAATCGGAGAAGTCGCAGGCGCTACAACGCGTCGGAGGTATCGCCCTCGGTCTGGCGACGACCGGCCTCGTGATCGGACTCATCCACCCCCATCACGTCACCACGGCCCTTCGCATGGGGGCGGGCATCGTGCTCATGTGCCTCGCCATCGGAGCGTTGCGTCAACTGCAGCTCAACCGGATTCTTCGGGCACCGACTCTGCGCCCCGGTCGCCTGTCCCGCCGGCAGCGGGTGGCCGACGTTCAGCAGAGGGACGTGCACACCGTGTATCGCCGTCCCCGCCACAGCCAGGACGAGGGTGCAGCCGACGATGATCTGACCGTGTTCACCCTCTTCGGGGAGGAGTCACCATTCATCGGTGCCGGAGAGATCGTCTACCAATGGAACCCACCCATGAGCGTCCAACTCCTGCGTCCTGTCGAGGACGATGACGCCCCTTTGCACGAACGGGAGCACCCTGTACCCCCGTTCCAGGCCCACGAGCTCGTCGAGCACCTGCGCGACGCGGTCCACCTGCTGAACACAGACAGCCGCGATGTTCGCCTGCCCGCCCAAGTCAGGGACCGCGTCTATGTCTCCGAGACCGACGTGGCAACCGATCGGTCCCTACTCCCCCAGAAGCTCACCGACGTGGATCTGCGGGAGATCATCAACACACCGGGATCGAGGGGCCATCATTTCCTTGAGGTCACGACACCGCTGGAGGGCGCGGAGTACGTCGCGACCGTCCTGCTCCACGTCAGCGTACGGGGACGGACCCTGATAATCTCCACGGCGGCGTGCGTGCTCGCACACACACCGAGATCCTTCCAACGGACAGCCGAGTTCGGCCAGCACGGCCTCATCGCGATCGTATGGGCTGCTTTCCGTGAACTGTCCACTCTACCCCGGCAAGTCCAGCACTCGTGGCGGATCATCCTTTATCTCCGCGCCCTGATCAAGGCCGCCATCCTCCCGCCGGATCTCACTTCCACGCCGATACGCAACGTCCTCATCGGCAGTCGCGTGAGCATCCGGGAGCAATCGGCCCAGGCGTGGTCCAGGGTGCAATTGGAGAAGACCGACATCCTTGGCCGGATGAAGACGATTGAACAACGTCTACTCCGGGCGGCAGGCGACTTCCTGCTGGCCAAGGACGTGGACGCGTCAGAGTTCAACAATCGAGCACTCAAGATCATCAATAGCGGGATCTTCAACTTCGGCGACAACAACACCATCAGTAACAACGCCGTAGGCGATGCAGCCCAAGTCGGCGCACCGGCGCACCCTTCCACGGGGACCGACAGCCCCAGCGACGGAGGAACTCCGTGAACACCAACCGAGGCATCAGCTCCCACGGAAATGGCAACACCATCAGCAACAACGCCGTGGGCAACCACGCCCGAGTCATCGCGACGCCTCCCGCAGAACGAATCGGCGCACCGGTGACCGGCTCCATGGCACAAACAGATCGAAGCACATGGGACATCGGGATCGTCACCATCCTTAGCGAGGAACTGCGCGCACTGTGCGACGAGTTGAAACTCGAACGGCACAAAGAGCCAGGTGGCCTCTACTTCTACCGCGGAGAACACTCCACTCCGGACTCAACAGTCCGCATCGTCGCCACTCAGACTCAGAGTCAGGGGCAACGGTCGACCATGGCCGCCTTGGAGAATCTGCGACGCCAGTACGCGCCTCGGCTCTGGGCTCTCGTCGGCGTGGGGGGAGGTATTCACGACGAGCACGCCTGCATCGGGAACGTCATCATCTCGACCGAGGTCGTCTACTACGAGAACCGCAAGATCAATCCGCTCGGTGACGTCCGCAGGCGTGGCGAACACCGGCAGGCCCCGGCCCAGGTGGTGCATGCCGTGAACGCGTTCTTCGCCGAGTACGGCACCCCCGCCCGTATCCACGGTCAGCTTGCCTCGCAATCCTCGCAGGAATACTCGGTGTATCCGGGGCTGATCGGCTCCGGTGAGGCAGTCATCGCCGACCGCGACAGCGACATCCGCCGATACCTCGCGCACTACAACGAGAAGGTACTGGCGGTGGACATGGAAGCGGGCGGCTTGAGCCAGTACTGGCAGGAGAACTCCATCCACGACGAGATGAACCCCGGCTGGATCGTCGTCCGAGGCGTTTCCGACAATGCCGACGAAGAGAAGGGACACGCACACCACGAACTCGCAGCCCGAAACGCCGCCCATGTTCTGCGGCTCCTGCTGCCCTTCCTCTGCTGACGCAATCGATGCCCCGTCGTATGCGACCCGACACCGGAAGAGGGCTCCACATGAACGACTTTCTGATAGGGATCCTCGGCTCTCTGGCAGCCAGCGCTATCCTCCTCGTCCTCGGCTTGCTGCGTGGCGCCCGTCCCATGTGGTGGCTGGTCGCCGCCTGCTCCCGGTACACGAGGACCGGGCTCGGGCGCGTCTACCTTCACCAGTCCTCCGCCGAACAGGACCTCGCTCGCGACCTGCAACGAGCCCGCTGGGTCAAAGTCCTGGCAGGCCGAGGAAACGTGCTCACCCGTGAGGTCTTCTCACCCTTGTGGTCGGCAGAGCCTTCCCCGCAGTCCGTCCAGATCCTGTTGCCCGACCCCGATCACCGAGAGGACTCGTGGCTCGATAGGCGCTCTCAGGAGGTCTCTCGGTTCGACCCAGGCTTCACCCGAGGCCTGCTCAGAAACCAGGTCCGAACGAACATCGACTATTTGGCCCGAGTGACACAGGCGAGGGACGGAATCGAACTGCGCACCTTCAATCTGCCGAACAACTGCCGTGTGATCGCGACGGACCGTGCCGCCTACCTCACTTTCTACAATGCGTCGGCACACGGCAGAAACTCTCCGTGCCTCTACGCCCGGGCGCCTGGCATTCTGTACACCGCTGCCCTGCGCCAGTTCGACGCGACCTGGACACACGCCACACCGGCTCTCCCGACATCCCTCCCCTGACGAACCGGGAAAGCGGAAGCTCGTCGCGGACTCCCGGTCCAGGGAACCCGCCAACGGAGCAACTGGCCGGCGGGCCCGTCAAGCGCGAGGGGCGTCGCACTCGGATCGGGCTCACCCTCAGCCGCTAGGACGAGAAAGACGTACAGCCCGATGAAGACCGTCTGGGAGCGCTACGCCACCCGAGCGCCTCGTCATAGGCGCATAGCGCCTCGCGATCCGCTCGGACGGAAGCCGGATTGAATCACATCGACCTCAGTGGCGTCAGTGACCCTGAATGGCGCCCGATACCCCGGCAGCCACGAAACCGTGTCAGCAGGACCTCACGGCTGTCTCGAACGATACCCGCCTGATGTGGTGGGCCTTCAGAATGAGCGTCGCACGAGCGTCAACAACCCGATGCCCGCGTGGACACGCGGTGTGCCACCATCGGCGCGCCCGCCTGAAACCTCAAATCAGGCGGGTACGCGGATAAGCCCCATGCTTCACCTGTTGGACGAGTGGGAACAGGTCGAGCAGGCAAGGGATACCACGAAACCGCAGGCCGGGGCCCTTACTTCACCGGTTCGAGAATCGCCACGCACTCCACATGATGCATCATCGGAAAGATGTCAGAAGTGGGGTTCCTGGGCGTAACCGCAGGTCAGATGGCATTTTCGACTCCACCGAAGGGCCCCTTGAACACTCGGAGCGTCAAACGAGCGTCAAGGCCGAGATATGCGTTGGCCTCCGTTCCTGAGACCCATCCAGCGCAGTGCCGCACGGGTGACGGCCGTCCATCTCAGCCGTGACCCAGTCTCCGGCAGGGCTCCGGCTGGCATCGGTGTGCAGTCGAGCCATGACCGCATGACCCTCGAATGCCAGAGGCAGCTCTGATCGTCAGGCTTTGTCAGTGGGCGGGTCTAAAGTCAGTGGCACCTTCGGTTAGGGCAGCAGGTGGGGTGAACCAGTTGGGGTTGCCGGGTGGCAGGGCCGACAAGGCGGGAAACCTGTACGAGGACTGGTGGACGGCGCTGCGGGTGGCGGACTTGCTTACAGGCAAGGCATCCGCGATCCGTCTGGAACCTCCTGGCCGCGCCGGTGAGGGCATCGAGTTCGAAGTCGATGAACCGGACGGGCCGTGGTGCGAGCAGGCCAAGGACGTGCCGGGACCTCCCCCTGAGTAGTGGACACGCTGATACTGGATCTGCTTGAGGTCGTCCGACCCGTACGCGTGGGGAGCGACCGCGGAGCCATCCCCGCGCGGGCGGGGAGCACCGCGGACGTCCGTGCCTGCTGTGTACCGAACCCCGCCCAACATGACGAGACGTCAGCAACGGGCGTCAGCCGACTAGGCCGAAGTCCTGACCGAAGAGGGCGCGCTAGTGCTGCTCCGCGCAAGTTCGTGGAGGGGGCAGGTTGCCGGGCTGTTGAGGTAGAGTCCGCAGGCGCAGTCGAGGCATTCCTCCGGGCTGCCGACCGGGAGGCCGGAGGATAGTACGTTCTCGGCGTAGCCGTCTCGGCTGGCGAGGTAGAGCGCGAAGCCCCAGGTGTGCAGGACACCCGCGAAGCGCAGGCGGCACAGCGGCAGCTGTTCCCCGTTGTTCAACTCGCCGTTGACGTAGGCGAACCCGGCCCGGAAGCTGACATGGACTCGGGCCAGCTGCGGCCAGCGCTCGTGAGCGCGGGTGTTCAGCCGCTGGCGCAGGTGGTGCTGCATGGACTCGGGCGGGTTCTTCGGCACGGCCCCATCCTGCCGCCTGTGGCCGGTCTTCCACCATGATCACTGATCATGGTGGAAGGCTCGGGGCGGTGTGCGGCGGTGCCGGTGGCGCTGGACGAGGAGACGCGCGGTGTGCTGCAGCGGATCGCCTCCTCGGCGAAAGCGCAGGTCAGGCAGGTGCTGCGGGCCAGGATCGTGCTGGTCGCAGCCGATGGGGCGGGTAACGCGGCGATCGCGCGGCACCTGGCGGTGAGCGTGAATACCGTCCGGAAGTGGCGTGGACGGTTCGCGGAGCGCGGGCTGGACGGCCTGAAGGATGCCGGGCGCTCGGGCCGGCCGCGCCGCTACGACGACCTGGTGCGCGTGGCGGTGGTCGCCGCGGCCACCAGTACCCCGCCCGGGCCCGCCGCCACCTGGACCCATGCGGCGATCGCCGCCCAGGTGGCGGGCACTGTCTTCGCCCCGATATCCGCCTCTCAGGTCGGCAGGGTCCTGGCCGGCCTGGACCTCAAGCCGCACAAGGTGACCGGGTGGCTCACGCGGCGCGACACCCCCGACTTCTGGGACCGCGTCCGCGACATCTGCGCCCTTTACCGCACTCCGCCGAAAGGCACGATCGTGCTGTCCATCGACGAGAAGACCGCGATCCAGGCCCGCGAGCGCCGCTACCCCTCCCAGCCCGCCGCACCAGGCCGAGCCACCCGCCGCGAGTTCGAGTACCGCCGCCACGGCACCGCCTCCATCGTTGCCGCCCTGGACATCACCACCGGGCAGACCCTGATCGAGACCATCCAGCGCAACAACGCCGCGACCTTCACCGCCTTCCTGGACCGGCTCGACCGGATCCTGCCGCGCGACAAGGACATCCACATGGTTCTCGACAACGGCTCCGCGCACACCGCCAGGCACACCAGGGCGTGGCTGGCCGCCCACCCGCGCTGGCACGTCCACTGGACCCCGCCCCATGCCTCCTGGCTCAACCAGGTCGAGCTCGTTTTCTCCGCACTGACCCGCGCCATCCTGCGCAACGGCGGCTTCACCAGCCGTAACGACCTGATCGAGAAGATCGATGCCTGGACGATCCGGCGCAACGAACACGCCCGCCTCTTCCGCTGGACCTACCAGGGCACCCCACTCAAAGAAACGGCCTGACGATTCACGGGAGCGCGGTCAGCCGGGCAGAGCCGCTGTCAGGTCGACCTCGACCAACTGCCCGGCGAAACCGAGCCGGGCGACTCCCAGCAGCGTGCTCGCGGTCGTGAACGCCGGCCCTGCGACCGAATCGGTCAGGCGCCGCCAGGCGGCGCCCAGAACCGCGACATCCTCACTGACCACATAGATCACCGAACGGACTACGTGATCCGGCCTGGCGCCCACCGCACTCAGGGCCGCGACGGCGTTCGCTGCCACCTGGTCGATCTGCGAGTCCAGATCACCCGGTCCCACCAGCGTCCCTGCACGGTCAAGCGGGCACTGCCCCGCCAGAAACGCCGTCCGGCCCGCCTCCACGACGGTGATGTGGTGATACCCCGGAGTCGCATGGAGCTGAGGGGGATTGATGCGCGTGATCTCGGCCGTCATACGCGCGAGTCTCGCGACGTGGCCAACACAGCGCATCACATTTTCCGCAAGCCCACCCCATCGCCGGAACCCGCAACCACCGACCGTGAACCGCCCTCCACGAACTTGCGCGGAGCAGCACTAGTACGCGACTTCCGGTTCGCGCTTCATCCAGATGTTGCCGGTGGGGGTCTCCGTTGTTGCGTTGTCGGACCATCCGGCCTGTTTCCGCTGCGCTCTTCGATATGCACGACGAATGAAACGCCTTACCTCGCCCCCCGAAGGCGCTATGGGTGATATCTACCGTAAACTCTCTTTTAGTTCCTCCGCGCCACCCAACGCACCGAAATGCAACCGCCATTTGATCCCCAACACCATGACGAGGGACACTATCTGGCGGATGCGTGTTCCCGACCGAGCGGGACTCGCTTCGGCATCCTCCCGTGCAGGTCATCGGAGGCCATTGACCCAACGACTACTGGGCAGTTGACCTCCGGGTTTCGTGGTAGCGTCCTCGTTCGGAGGGACAGAGCAACCTGAAAGGGAAATCGTGAACACGGAGAAGATCGCCGCTCGCCGCCTCTCATTGGAAGAGGTGACGAAGCTCGACATGAAGGACAGGCTCTTCGTTTCCGCCGACACGGCAGAACTCAAGCTTCCCGGCTGCTATGTCCCTGCTTTTCTGACCAAGTCCGGTGAGGATTTCGAGGGTGGCTCGATCACGGCGAGAACCGTATTCCAGGAAGAGGTCTCCTGCCTTCCCGACGACGAGAATGAAGCCGGAATCTACTTGGCCGACGAGAACGGCTCGGTGACCATCGAGGTCCTCCAGTCCGCCGGCGTCGTGCTGGACCTGGCACTTTTCGTCCCTAGTGGGGACAAGGGGGCCCTCACGGCCCTTTACGCTGCGGCCCGGCAGGCGTTCGGCGCCGACATCGTGCAGATCTGGCGCCAGGGCCTCAAGGAGGTTCCCGACGTGAAGGTCGACATCTTCGAGGAGCAGATTCCCCGGGGGCGCAAGGGGAGCGACAGCCCCAAGCGTGACCGTCGCGCGATCGACACCTACCCCACCCGTGCGGACTTCATCGAGTTCACCGCGGGGTGGAAGCCGGTCGTTGAGATTCACAGGCCGATTGTTGACGACACCCCGACCATCTGAGGCGGCGTTGCCTCTCGTTCTCGGCCTGAGAGAACGCCGAGAACGCATGCGCCGCACCCGGTCGACCCCTGAGCGGCCCAGGGAGTCGTCGAAAAATAACTCACGAACGCCGAAGCGCCGTTCCACTCGATGACCTCGTGAGACAGCCCGCCTGACCAAGATCAAAGCCTCAAGTTATTCTGCGACAGCTCTCAGGGCTTCGGCGTAGTCGAGTGACGTCCACTTCGTGCTCAGGCAAGGCCGAGGAGCGTGAGGGGTCGGCGGGCGTCACGCGCATTGCGGCGACGGCCGGAGGCGATGTTCTTCGCGCCGTTCAGTCGCAGGGGGCGACCGCAAGGTTGCGTCAGGTCGCCATAGCGCGGGGTGCACTGTCGGTCCACCACCGCGCACGCGGTCAGGTCGAGGACGACGGCCAGCGCGTGCCGCACTCCTCGCAGCCGGATCATCTGCTATCAGCCCGAACGCCCAGCCCAGCCGCTCATCCCAGGCGCGGGGAGGGTCCGCGGACCACCCGGCGCTCTGGCCTCGGAAGGACTGCTTTCTGCATGTGCGGGGGTGGTCCGATGGGTGCCCCCGCGGGCGCGGGGGCGACGGGTGGTCCTGGAGCGGGACGACGCGGCCAAGCGGACCATCCCCGTACGCGTGGGGAGCGACAGATCACGCACCAGGACACGCTGTCCTCGCTGCAGTCCGAACCGTACGCGTGGGGAGCGACCGGGAGTGTTCAGGGCCGCTGGTCCGACCCGCCCCCCTCAAGGCGCCCCGGCCGATCGCCAGGACCCAGTCGGGGCAGCGCGACCAGTGACCTCGGGCGAAACTGACTCACCCCGGTTCGACCCGATGTGCTGCGGATCTGGCGACCACCACCCCATGCCAGCGCGGTCAGCGGCGCAGCCGACCTCCCCGACGACATCGCCGTCCGCCGTTGCCCGGACCAGCGACGTGTACAGGAGTGTCACCACGGCTACGCCAGCCAACAAGGCAACCCAGGCAGCCGGGTCGCGGTACGCGAGGTACCCGACGAACACTCCGGCGAGGAGAAAGACGAGGTAGCGGTAGGTGCGGTCCGAGACCTCGAAGACGTACGGCCGCGAAGCGCATCTAAGGTTCTGCCACGACCTCACATGAGCGTCAGCCGCACTTGCCCTCGCACCGCAGTAAGGGGACACCTGGCATGAACGCCAGCAACATCGATCTCGAAGTCCTTCACCATGACTTGGAGACCAGTGAGAAGAACGCGTACGTGCGGGCGCTAGCCGTGAGAACGGAGGCAGGGTGGGAGCTCCACCACTGCTGGGCGCTCATCGGCGCTCAGCCGCCCAAGTGGTCCGAGGACCTGTGGGAGTACCAGGACTACGCGTTCATCGCGAGGCGAGTGCCGGCAACGAAACTGGCGGTACTCACCTCGCGTGAGACCGGCTCGATATTCACTGTCGGACCCCTTGCCAGCGGTCGCTGATCTGGACCGCGGCGGGCAGGGCTCGGCGGACCGCCTCGGCGTAGATGGCCGATCCGTCCCGGCACACGGCCTCGACGCCCGGATGCCCGCGTAGCCAGGCTTCCAGAGTGGCGGCCTCGCGGCCGGGCAGCACCTCG
>NZ_LIXJ01000079.1 GCF_001905795.1 Streptomyces sp. CB01580 | reverse complement strand
CGGCGGTCGAGGGGACACGGGCTCCCGGGGCTGAGGGTCCGGGGGACCGGGCCGACCGGCGCGACCGCGGTGCCCCGGGCGCCTCGCCCCGCGATCCGACGGGGGCGCTCAGTCCCCCGGTTCTCGCAGTTCCCGCTGGACGCGGCGCGAGGGGCGGAAGGCGTAGAGGTCGAGGATCCCGGGCGGGTCCACCAGCCCCGGCCCGCCCGCCTCGACCCAGGCGACGATGTCCGTCACGGCGTCCGGGTCGTTGACGAGCCCGAGCCAGACCGGTCGGCCACCGGCCGCGCGCCCCTGGGCCGAAGGCTGTACGACGACGACATTGGCCTGTTCGCAGGCGTCCAGGCAGTCCACTGCGCGGACCGTCGCCACGTCGGCGAGCGTCCGGCGCAGCACGGCGAGCTGACCGGCGTGGTCCACGTCCGGGATCTTCGGGGTTCCGCAGCAGCAGCCGCGGCAGACGCTGACGGTGGGCCGGGAGGCGCCCTGTGCGGGGGCGGGCTTGCGCGGGTGGCGGCTCATGCGGGGACGCCTCCAAAGACGGCTCGGACGATCACTGGCGGACTGTACCGACCCCGCATCGGATCGAACACCTGCGCATCTCCGGTGGTCGGTGGGGTAGAGTGGGCGGCTGCGAAGGGGAGTAGCCCCGCGAACCGGTCGTCGACACACTGGAGCCCTCGGGTTCCCGGTGGCCGGGCCCGTGAGTCCTACGGGCGGGCGAGACCTTCGGTCAGGTATGACGTGCCCGCGACCTGCGGGTGCCGACGTCGTGCCGGGCCGAGTGGTCCTCCGGACAGCCCGAGTGGCGCTTCGCGAAGGCCCGGGGTCCGGCTCTCACAGAAAGCCACCCGGAATGCACCTCGACCCCCTGGCGATCATCACCGCCTTCGGGCTGATCTTCCTCGCCGAACTGCCGGACAAGACGATGTTCGCGTCGCTCGCCATGGGCACCCGCATGCGCCCGCTGTACGTCTGGTTCGGCACGTCGTCCGCGTTCATCGTGCACGTCGCGATCGCCGTCGGGGCGGGCAGCCTGATCGGGCTGCTGCCGGACTGGCTCGTCAAGGTCGTCTCGGCGTCGCTGTTCGCGTTCGGCGCGTTCATGCTGCTGCGTGCCGGTGGCGGCGATGACGAGGAGGAGGACGGCGCCAGGACGGTGACCGGGTTCTGGCCGGTCTACTCGACCGCGTTCATGGCGGTCTTCATCAGCGAGTGGGGCGATCTGACGCAGATCACCACGGCCAATCTGGCCGCGAGCAACGGCACCTGGTCCACGGCGATCGGGTCCGCGGCCGCGCTGATGTCGGTCTCGGCGCTGGCGCTGCTCGCGGGGCAGTTCATCGCGAAGCGGGTGCCGCTCAAGACGGTTCAGCGGATCGGCGGGCTGTGCATGCTGGGCCTGGCGATCTGGACCGTGGTGGAGATCTTCGTCGGGTGACGCCGCACGGGGCTCCCGACATCGCCCGACCGGGCGGGCGCGCGCCCCGACCGGGCTCCGGGCCCACCCGGGCCCGGGATTCCGCCGCCCGGGCCCGGGTCCGACACCACCCGGTCCCCGAATCCCCCGCCGCCCGGGCCTCCGGCGTCACACGTCCGCCGCACCGGCCCGGGCGGTGCCCCCCGTCCGTCCTCCCCAGGAGGCGTCAGGAGCCGGGAGGCGTCAGGAGCCGGGAGGCGTCAGAAGAGGGAGAGGTCCGGGCCGTCGTCGCGTCCGCCCTTCTCGAAGGCCAGCAGCCGTTGCTTGCGGTCGAGCCCGCCGCCGTAGCCGGTGAGACCGCCGGAGGCACCGATCACGCGGTGGCAGGGGACGATGATGCCCACCGGGTTCTTGCCGTTGGCGAGACCCACCGCACGGGAGGCGCCCGGCTTGCCGAGGGTCTCGGCCAGTTCGCCGTACGAGCGGGTCTCGCCGTACGGGATCAGCTGGAGCTGCGCCCAGACACTGCGCTGGAACGGGGTGCCGTCCAGGCACAACGGCAGGTCGAACTCGCGCAGCTCGCCGGCGAAGTAGGCGTCGAGCTGGCGGATCGCCTCCGTGAAGGGGCGCGGGTCGGGCTCGCCGAAGGTCTCCTCGGGCGGACGGTGGCGCTGCTCGGTCATGTAGAGGCCCGAGAGCACGCCGTCGGTGGCGACGAGTGTCAGCGAGCCGTAGGGGCTGTCGACGACGGTGTGCCGCCGGTGGACGGCCGTCCCGGGCCGCCGGGAGGTCGCGGATGCGGGCGTGGTGGTCATGACGGATCGTCCCAACTGGGTCATGCGGGCAGGTGGTTGATGGGGTGGTCGTCGACGGTCCAGAGGTACTGGACCGCGTACGCGCGCCAGGGCCGCCAGGCCGCCGCGCGGGCGGTGAGCGCGGCGGGGGTCGACGGG
>NZ_LIXJ01000078.1 GCF_001905795.1 Streptomyces sp. CB01580 | reverse complement strand
CTCGTCGACGAGTTCCAGCACCTTGCCGGCCAGACGCCGATGCCCGGCACACAGGTCGGGGTCGCCGGTCGCCTCGGCGATCCGGGCCACGACACGCAGCAGGCTTCGGTCCTGTCCCCGGGCTTCGCCGCGTCGTCCGCCGACGGAGTCACCGAGGGCTTCGGCGCCTCGTCCTCGTCCTTGCCCCCGGAGTCGGTGGCGGACGGCGACGGGGACTTCGTCTCCGACCCGGACGGGGACGGCGACTCGCTCGGTTCGTCGGAGCGGGTCACGCAGGGGCCGGGCGCGAAGGGGATGTCCGAGTTGTCGTCGGCCAGTGCGAGCCGGGGTGTCAGCCCCATGCCCACGAAGACGGCCGTCGGCATCGCGGCGAGCGCGAACGCCTTGCCCGCGGGGATGTGCAGCTTCGTCAGCAACGACTTCCTGGGGGCCGCGTGGCGCGGTCCGGTTCTCGTCCGGTGGTCCTCTTCGGTCGAGTTCAGCTGTGTCTCGTCACCCCGCACGATGCCTCCCGCCGTCGGCCTCGACCGTCGCGTCGTCGTCCTGTTCCGGCTTCCGCTGGGGCACCACCGCCACCTTGCGCAGGTCCGGGCCGGACTCCGGTGTCCCCGTACCAACCTCGTCGAACTCCCCACTCCGTATGCCGGTGTCCGGGGCTTCGGGCTCCGGCTCCCCGGGGGCCCAGGAGACGGAGAGCGCGCCGCCGAGCAGGGCGAACAGGAAGCCGATCAGGAAGCCGCCGATGTTGGCCACGGGTATGGAGACCAGCGCCAGCAGGATCGTGGCGATTCCGGCGAACACTCTCACGATGTGGTGGAACCACATGGTGAGGCCCAGCGTGACCAGCAGGACGCCGATGATCAGCGAACCCGCGCCGGCCGTCGTGGACATCGCCAGGGTGACGTTGCCGAGGTGCATGTTGGCGTACGGGAAGTACGCGATGGGCAGTCCGCCCATCATGGTGAACAGGCCCGCCCAGAACGGCCGGTTACCCCGCCAGGCGCGGAATTCGCGCCGGAAGACACGGAGAAAGTGCTCGTTCTGCCCTGTGGACTCGGGGCTCATGGAAAACAGCTCCCTGGAACCGGTACTGCTGTGAGAAGAGAAGGAGTGGGTGGCCGGAGATCCCTCGCGGGCGCCCCGGCCACCCGGGCATATGCCCTAGTAGCAAGGCTTGTTGCCCGACTTCAACCGCAGGCTCAGGTCGGTGAGCTTGAAGGTTCCGGCGGTGGTCGCCCACGCCGTCTGCCTCACGTTGCTCAGCTTGGCCTCCTCGGCACGCTGCGCGAAGCCGTTGGGGTTGACCTTCTTCTCGGTACCGGGCTGGATGCCCGGCTTGCCGACGTCGCCCGCCGCCACACCGATGTCGATGTTCTTGAACTCGGCGTCCGCGTCGAGCTGGGCGACGTCCAGGTACAGGTTGGTCGCCTCGACCGGCTTGTTCGGGTTCGTACCCGCCGTCAGCCGCAGCGTGACGGTGCCGAGACCGAACGGAAGGTTCGGAGTGACCACCGACTGGCACATGTTGGTGATCGTGGCGTCACTGAAGCCGGAGACGGCGACGGCGTGCGCCGCGTCCTTGCCGTCAAGGGTCTTGCCTGTGGCCACGGAGCCGTACTGCACGAAGTCGTGACCGACGAGGGTGCCCGCCTTCACCTTGAACTCCTGGCCGGACACGCTGAACGACGCCGCCAGGGCGCCCTGCGCGAGGCCGACCCCCACTGCGGCGGTCGCGGCGACGCTCGGCACCATGACCAGAGCGAAGCGCTTCCATCTCGTGCCGCCACGAACCTGGGAACTCATTCTCTTTCCTCCTTCTCGGACGTACATCTCCGGTACGGGCCGGGCCCGTCCTGGGATGGGAGAAGTGCTACGTCCTCGGTAAGGAGAGCGCCCGCGTACGGAGGCGGGAACCGCGCCCGAATCACCGGCGATCACCCCCGAGCGACAACCACTGGCCGCGCAGTCGCGCGGCCCGATCGGACAGGCCCCGCCGATGGCAGGAACCCCCCTGTCCGGAGCCGGTGTCACTGCCACCGACCCACTCGGTGGGGACCCAACGGAGCCACCGCACCGACTGGCGGCCGGGCTTGGCGTCATTGGACCGAGCGTGGCCGATCGTGGTGCATTCCCGCCCGCCGCACAAGGGGTTCGTTACTCACTGGTAATGGCGTGATGAACAGGGTGCGACAGCGTGGTACCACCCGGCCACACAGGGTGGCATCGAACGGAAGGGCGAAACGGGGATTCAATGCCTTATCGGACAGAAACCCAGGGGTGATTTACTGCCAGTAACAGGCGGCCCGTTTATCAAGATTTGGTAAAGGGGGGCCGTCTCTTATCGCCTGTTCGCGAAAACGGCGGGCGCAGCAGGATGTTCTCACCTGCTGCGGCAACGCTGTGAGCGGGATCGACGACGACGGCGCGTACTCCGGGCAGGCCGGACAGCGCCTGCACCGCGGCGTTC
>NZ_LIXJ01000077.1 GCF_001905795.1 Streptomyces sp. CB01580 | reverse complement strand
GTGCCGTCGCCGTCTCCGCGCCGGACGCCGTACCGGCCCTCCGCGAGGCGCTGCGCGAGCGGTACGGGGCGGGCGAACCGCTCCCCGAGATCCTCGCCGGGCCCGACGCGGCGTCCGAACTCGCCGCCACCGACTGCCACACCGTGCTCAACGGGATCACCGGCTCCATCGGTCTCGCCCCCACCCTCGCCGCCCTCGGCGCGGGCCGCACCCTCGCCCTCGCCAACAAGGAGTCGCTGATCGTCGGCGGCCCGCTGGTGAAGGAGTTGGCCGAGCCCGGCCAGATCATCCCGG
This sequence comes from Streptomyces sp. CB01580, assembly GCF_001905795.1. Classification (GTDB taxonomy): domain Bacteria; phylum Actinomycetota; class Actinomycetes; order Streptomycetales; family Streptomycetaceae; genus Streptomyces. Next base: position 2,006 of record NZ_LIXJ01000077.1, on the reverse strand, counting down.
TCGACTCCGAGCACGCCGCCCTCTTCCAGGCCCTGGGCGCGGGCACCCGTGCCGACGTGCGCAAGCTCGTCGTCACCGCGTCCGGCGGCCCCTTCCGGGGCCGCACCCGCGCGGAGCTGGCCGACGTCACCCGCGAGGAGGCCCTGGCCCACCCGACCTGGGCCATGGGACCGGTCATCACGATCAACTCCGCCACCCTCGTCAACAAGGGCCTGGAGGTCATCGAGGCGCATCTCCTCTACGACATCCCGTTCGACCGGATCGAGGTCGTGGTGCACCCCCAGTCGTACGTGCACTCGATGGTGGAGTTCACCGACGGCTCCACCCTCGCCCAGGCCACGCCCCCGGACATGCGGGGCCCGATCGCGATCGGCATCGGCTGGCCCCGGCGCATCCCGGACGCCGCGCCCGCCTTCGACTGGTCGAAGGCCTCCAGCTGGGAGTTCTTCCCCCTCGACGACGAGGCGTTCCCCTCCGTGGGACTCGCCCGGCACGTGGGCACGCTCGGTTCCACCGCCCCCGCCGTCTTCAACGCCGCGAACGAGGAATGCGTCGACGCGTTCCTGTCGGGAAGGCTGCCGTTCACCGGCATCATGGATACGGTCACGGCGGTGGTGGCCGAACACGGCACCCCCGCCGCGGGAACTTCGCTCACGGTCGCAGACGTCCTGGAAGCGGAGACCTGGGCACGCGCCCGGGCCCGTGAACTCTCGGCGAAGGCGACAGCGGAGGCGCGCGCATGAGCATTTCGACGGTCCTGTTGACGATTCTCGGCATCGCCGTCTTCGTCATCGGCCTGCTGTTCTCCATCGCCTGGCACGAACTCGGGCACCTGTCGACCGCGAAGCTCTTCGGGATCCGCGTCCCCCAGTACATGGTCGGCTTCGGACCGACGATCTGGTCACGGAAGAAGGGCGACACCGAGTACGGGATCAAGGCGATCCCGGCCGGCGGCTACATCCGCATGATCGGCATGTTCCCGCCGGGACCGGACGGTCGGCTGGAGGCCCGTTCCACGTCGCCGTGGCGCGGCATGATCGAGGACGCCCGGTCCGCCGCCTTCGAGGAACTCGAACCCGGCGACGAGAAGCGGCTCTTCTACACGCGCAAGCCGTGGAAGCGCGTCATCGTGATGTTCGCCGGACCGTTCATGAACCTGGTCCTCGCCGTCGGCATCTTCCTCGGCGTGGCCATGACGTTCGGATTCCAGACCCAGACCACCGAGGTCGCGGGCGTCCAGAAGTGCGTGATCCCGCAGAGCGAGAACCGCGACACCTGCAAGAAGTCCGACGACGTCTCGCCCGCACAGGCCGCCGGGCTCCAGAAGGGCGACCGGATCGTCGCCTTCGACGGCCAGAAGGTCGACGACTGGGCCACGCTCTCCGAGAAGATCCGCGACACCATTGGCCCGGCCACCATCACCGTCCAGCGCGACGGCCAGGAGAAGACCCTCCACGCCGAGCTCAAGGAGAACGCGGTCGCCAAGAAGGACTCCCGGGGCGAGGTCGTCCCCGGCGAGTACGTGAAGGCCGGCTACCTCGGCTTCGCCGCGCAGACCGAGATCGTCCCGCTCTCCTTCGGCGACTCGGTGGTCCGCATGGGAGACATGATCGAGAACGGTGTCGACTCGATCATCGCCCTCCCGTCCAAGATCCCCGGACTGTGGGACGCCGCCTTCGGCGACGGCGAACGGGCGGCCGACTCGCCGGTGGGCGTCGTGGGCGCGGCCAGGATCGGCGGCGAGGTGATGACGCTGGACGTTCCGGCGCAGAACCAGGTCGCGATGATGCTGTTCCTGCTGGCGGGCTTCAACCTCTCACTGTTCCTCTTCAACATGCTGCCGCTGCTGCCGCTCGACGGCGGACACATCGCCGGGGCGCTCTGGGAGGCGCTGCGCCGCAACGTGGCCCGGGTCTTCAGGAGGCCCGACCCCGGCCCCTTCGACGTGGCCAAGCTGATGCCGGTCGCCTATGTCGTGGCGGGCGTCTTCATCTGCTTCACGCTGC
>NZ_LIXJ01000076.1 GCF_001905795.1 Streptomyces sp. CB01580 | reverse complement strand
GCCCCAGTTCGATCAGCGAGACCACGGTGTGCAGCCGGTTCGCCGCCTCGTGGGCCTGCGAGCGCAGCGCCTGGGTGAACCCCCGCTCGGAGTCCAACTCCCCTGACAGTGCCCTCCAGCTCCTGGAGCCGACCCGGGAGGACTCCCCGGTCGGCAAGTGGATGGCGAAGAACGGCGAGGGCGTCCACCACATCGCCTTCGGCACCGCGGACGTCGACGCCGACGCCGCGGAGATCCGGGGGAAGGGCGTCAGGGTGCTCTACGACGAGCCGCGGACCGGGTCGATGGGGTCCCGGATCACCTTCCTGCACCCCAAGGACTGTCACGGTGTCCTGACCGAACTGGTCACGTCCGCAGCGGAGCACTGACCTCCGGATACCCGGCCCGGTAGAGTGGGCTGTTCCGGGCCGGGGCCGGGTCGGGGCCGCGGCGCGTCCCCGGCCGTTGATCTGTCACCATTCCCCGGGGGACCGTTCACCGGCGAACGGTACTCGTAGGAGAGTTGCGACCATGGGACGGATGGGACCGCGCAGTGCGGGGCTACGAACGCCAGGAGAGCCACCGAGCTGACGACGACCATCTCTCGCGGTTCGAGGCCGAGATGGACCGGCTGAAGACCGACCGGGAGAAGGCCGTCCAGCACGCCGAGGACCTCGGTTACCAGGTCGAGGTCTTGCGCGCCAAGCTGCACGAGGCTCGGCGCAATCTCGCGAACCGTCCCGCGTACGACAACGCGGACATCGGTTACCAGGCCGAGCAGTTGCTCCGGAACGCGCAGGTCCAGGCCGAGCAACTGCGCACCGACGCCGAGCGGGAGCTGCGCGAGGCACGGGCGCAGACGCAGCGGATCCTTCAGGAGCACGCCGAGCACCAGGCGCGGCTCCAGGCCGAGTTGCACAACGAGGCCGTGCAGCGTCGTCAGCAACTCGACCAGGAACTGGCCGAGCGCCGCCGTACGGTCGAGTCCCACGTCAACGAGAACGTCTCCTGGGCCGAGCAGCTGAGGGCCCGGACGGAGTCCCAGGCGCGCCGGCTGCTGGAGGAGTCCAGGGCCGAGGCCGAACAGGCGCTGGCGGCGGCGCGGACGGAGACCGGCCGACTGGCGGAGGAGACCCGGCAGCGGCTCGGGTCCGAGGCAGAGACGGCCCGCGCCGAGGCCGAGGCGCTGCTGCTGCGCGCCCGCAAGGACGCCGAGCGGCTGCTGAGCACCGCCTCCGCGCAGGCGCAGGAAGCGACCAGTCACGCCGAGCAGCTGCGGTCGTCGACGACCGCCGAGACCGAGCAGGCGCGGCAGCAGATCGCGGAGCTGAACCGGGCCGCCGAGCAGCGCATGCAGGAGGCCGAGACCCGGCTGCGCGAGGCCCGGTTGGAGGCCGAGAAGGTCACCTCCGAGGCGAAGGAGGCGGCCGTCAAGCGGCTGGCCGCCGCCGAGTCGGACAACGAGCAGCGCACGCGCACGGCCAGGTCGGAGATCGCCCGGCTGGTCGGCGAGGCCACCAAGGAGGCCGAGGCGCTCAAGGCGGAGGCCGAGCAGGCGCTCGCCGACGCCCGTGCCGAGGCGGAGCGGCTGAAGTCCGAGGCGGCCGAAAAGGCCCGTTCGGCCGCTGCCGAGGACGCCGCCGCCCAGCTCGCCAAGGCCGCCAGGTCCGCCGAGGAGGTCTTGACCAAGGCGTCCGAGGACGCGAAGTCCACCACCCGGGCGGCGAGCGAGGAGGCCGAGCGGATCCGCCGCGAGGCCGAGGCCGAGGCGGACCGGCTGCGCGACGAGGCCGCCGAGCAGGCCGACCAGCTCAAGGGCGCTGCCAAGGACGACACCAAGGAGTACCGGGCCAAGACGGTCGAGCTCCAGGAGGAGGCGCGCCGGCTGCGCGGCGAGGCCGAGCAGCTGCGTTCCGAGGCGGTCGCCGAGGGCGAGCGGATCCGGGGCGAGGCCCGCCGCGAGGCCGTCCAGCAGATCGAGGAGGGCGCGAAGACCGCCGAGGAGCTGCTGGCGAAGGCCAAGAGCGACGCGGAGGAGCTGCGCGCCACCGCGGGCACGGAGAGCGAACGGGTCCGTACCGAGGCGTCCGAGCGTGCCGCCACGCTGCGCAAGCAGGCCGAGGAGGCTCTGGAGCGCGCCCGCGCCGAGGCGGAGCAGCTGCGGACCGAGGCCGAGGAGCAGGCCGGGTCCACCACCACCGCGGCGGAGCGGGCGGCGGCGGAGCTGCGCGAGGAGACCGAGGGCGCGGTCGCGGCGCGGCAGGCGGAGGCGGCCGAGGAGCTGGCCCGGCTGCGGACCGAGGCCGACACCAAGGTCGCCGCCGCCGAGCAGGAGCTCACGGACGCGCGCGCCGAGGCGGAGCGCATCCGGCGCGAGACGAACGAGGAGTCCGAGCGGCTGCGCGCGGAGGCCGCCGAGCGGCTGCGGGCGCTGCGCGAGCAGGCGGAGGCGGAGGCGGAGCGGCTGCGCGACGAGGCCGCAGCGGACGCCTCGCAGGCGCGGGCGGAGGGCGAGTCCACGGCCGTACGGCTGCGGTCGGAGGCCGCCGCGGAGGCGGAGCGGCTCAAGTCCGAGGCCAAGGAGAGCACCGACCGGCTGCGGTCGGAGGCCGCGGCAGCCGCCGAACGGGTGGAGGCGGAGGCCACCGAGGCCCTGGAGGCCGCGCGCGAGGAGGCCAACCGGCGTCGCCGGGAGGCGGAGGAGACCCTCGACTCGGCTCGTACCGAGGCGAACCAGGAGCGCGAACTCAGCGGGGTGACCTCGCTGACGGCACCGACCATGGTGGTCTTGCCGACGCCGAAGCCTCCGGCGATGAGGATCTTGACGGCGGCGG
>NZ_LIXJ01000075.1 GCF_001905795.1 Streptomyces sp. CB01580 | reverse complement strand
ACAAGCGCTGCCCGAAACCGGAGGGCAGCTGCGGTTTCACCGCCGCCCGCGCCGAGCCTGGCCCGTATCCCGTAGGGCCCGATCCTTCTGGGCGAGTCCTCCCGTAACGGCCCCAGCATGCGCCAATCCCCCGTTCGACAACGCGCGCAGCGCCGGGGAACACCGGGGAAGGCCGGGTTCCGTCGCGCGCGTCCGGCGGTAATTTTGCCACGGACACGTCACGTCGCACGGTCCCGGACCTGGCACGGGACGGCACCGGACCCGTGCCCCCAGTGGCGGAACCGAATGCGTCGTCGGTCGCGACGGCGCGGGACCGGTGCCTCGTCGCCGGAGCAACGGTGCCCGGTGGACCGGACCGGCCCCGACCTGGCCCGGCGGAGGCCGCCGTGGCCGGGGCCCCGCGTACCTCCGTCAGGCCTCGGTGAGCCCCGCCACCAGTTCGTCCGCCGCCGCGTACGGATCGAGGCTCCCCGCCACGATGCGTTCCGCGAGCGCGCCGAGGTGGCGATCGCCGTGCAGATCGCCGATGCGCTCGCGCAGTCGCGTGACGGCGATGGTCTCGACCTCGCGGGCCGCGCGGGCCCTGCGCCGTTCGGCGAGGACGCCGCGCTCCTCCATCCACGCCCGGTGCTTCTCCAGCGCCTCGACGACCTCGTCGATCCCCTCGCCCCGGGCGGCGACCGTCTTCACGATCGGCGGACGCCAGTCGCCGGGACCGCGGGCCTCGCCCAGGCCCAGCATGTGGTTGAGCTCGCGCGCGGTGGCGTCCGCCCCGTCCCGGTCGGCCTTGTTGACCACGTACACGTCGCCGATCTCCAGGATTCCGGCCTTCGCCGCCTGGATGCCGTCGCCCATGCCGGGGGCCAGCAGGACGACGGAGGTGTCCGCCTGGGAGGCGATCTCCACCTCCGACTGGCCCACGCCGACCGTCTCCACCAGGACCACGTCGCAGCCCGCCGCGTCCAGCACCCGGATCGCCTGCGGCGCCGCCCAGGCGAGGCCGCCCAGATGCCCGCGGGTGGCCATGGAACGGATGTAGACGCCCGGGTCGGAGGCGTGCTCCGACATCCGCACCCGGTCGCCCAGGAGCGCCCCGCCGGAGAACGGCGAGGACGGGTCGACGGCCAGGACGCCGACCCGCTTGCCGGCCCGCCGGTACGCCGAGACCAGCGCCGACGTCGACGTCGACTTGCCGACGCCGGGCGAGCCGGTCAGGCCGACCACGTACGCGTTGCCCGTCAGCGGCGCCAGGGCCGCCATCACCTCGCGCAGCTGCGGCGACGCCCCCTCGACCAGGGAGATGAGCCGGGCCACGGCCCTCGGCCGGCCGGCCCGGGCCTGCTCGACCAGGGTGGGGACGTCCACCATCACCGCTCCGTTCACTCGCGCGTGCTCTACGTGTACTACGTACGGCCCACCTGGGCCGTTCCCGGGCCCGGACGTACGATCCGGGCCCGCTCGCGTGCGTACGGTCCGTCCCCGGACGCGGACGTACGGTCGCGTCCCCGGGCGACGGGCCGCCGCGGCCTACTTCTTCGGGACGCGGACGATCAGCGCGTCGCCCTGGCCGCCGCCGCCGCACAGCGCCGCCGCGCCGACGCCGCCGCCGCGCCGCTTCAGCTCCAGCGCCAGGTGCAGCACCAGCCGGGCGCCGGACATGCCGATCGGGTGACCGAGCGCGATGGCACCGCCGTTGACGTTGACCTTGTCGGAGGTGACGCCGAGGTCCTTCATGGACTGGACGGCGACCGCGGCGAACGCCTCGTTGATCTCGATCAGGTCGAGGTCCTCGATCTGGATGCCCTCCTTCTTCAGGGCGTGCAGGATCGCGTTGGACGGCTGCGACTGGAGCGAGTTGTCGGGGCCCGCCACATTGCCGTGGGCACCGATCTCCGCGATCCACTCCAGGCCCAGCTCCTCGGCCTTGGCCTTGCTCATGACGACGACGGCCGCGGCGCCGTCGGAGATCTGCGAGGACGTGCCCGCGGTGATCGTGCCGTCCTTGGTGAAGGCCGGGCGCAGCCGGGCGAGGGACTCGACGGTCGTCTCCGCGCGGATGCCCTCGTCCTTGGCGAAGAGGACCGGGTCGCCCTTGCGCTGCGGGATCTCGACCGGGGTGATCTCGGCCTCGAAGACGCCGTTCTTCTGGGCGGCGGCGGCACGCTGGTGGGAGAGGGCACCGATCTCGTCCTGGGCGGCACGGGTCAGCCCCAGACGGGTGTTGTGCTTCTCGGTGGACTCGCCCATCGGGATGTTCTCGTAGGCGTCGGTCAGGCCGTCGTACGCCATGGAGTCGAGCATCTCGACGGCGCCGTACTTGTGGCCCTCGCGCGACTTCGGGAGCAGGTGCGGGGCGTTGGTCATCGACTCCTGGCCGCCCGCGACGACGACGTCGAACTCACCCGCGCGGATCAGCTGGTCGGCCAGCGCGATCGCGTCGAGTCCGGACAGGCACACCTTGTTGACGGTGAGCGCGGGGACGTTCATCGGGATGCCCGCCGCGACGGCGGCCTGGCGCGCCGGGATCTGCCCCGCCCCGGCCTGGAGCACCTGGCCCATGATCACGTACTCGACCTGGTCGCCACCGATGCCGGCCCGGTCCAGCGCGGCCTTGATGGCGATGCCGCCGAGGTCGGCCCCGGAGAAGCTCTTCAGGGAGCCGAGGAGGCGGCCCATGGGCGTACGCGCGCCCGCGACGATCACTGAGGTGGTACCGGTCGTTCCTGACATGAGCCGCAGCCCCTTGGGGTGAGATGTGAACGAGGGTTTACTCGAATGTACTGAGCGGTACTCCGCCCGTCATCCGGCAACGGGTGTGACGGCGCGCACGTTG
>NZ_LIXJ01000074.1 GCF_001905795.1 Streptomyces sp. CB01580 | reverse complement strand
GGCGCGCAGGCGCCCGTACTCCTCCGCCATCGTGGGAGTCGTCCAGTGGGCGTTGAGGCCACTGGGGTTGGGGAGGGCCCAGACACGGGCGACGGTAGCGACCGTCCGGGGACCTTTGCCCATCTCATGGCGGCTCTGGCCGGACAGGTGATCGCGGATATGTCCGATCACCCCGGCGGCGGCCCAGCGCGCCATGAGCCCCCATACCATCCTCCATGGTGGGAAATCCGTGGGCAGGGCCCGCCATTTGCATCCGGTGTCGCCAATGCCGTTGTTTGAGAGGCGCAAATAGTTCCTCTCCCAGGCACGGCGACCGCCGGGGTGCTGGTTCGTTGATCCTGACCTGCTGCCGGAGCGCCGGCCTTCGCCGGATCAGGCCGGATCGTCTGGTTGCGGCCGCTTTCCGGCCGCTTCCTGGCGCATCCTTGCGGTGAGGGCCAGGAAGACCGACAGATTCTCGACCATCTCTACGGGGAGCCTGGCCCACGGTTTTCCGTCGCCGTGCCGATGGATCTCCAGCCAGCCTTGCTTCACTGTGACCCGGTCGACCTCGCGCCAGCCGAGCCGGTGGTCGAGGTACCCGACACCGGCGGGATCGAGGTGGGCCCCGAGGAAGTCGACCCGTTCACCCGCCTTCAGCCGGTCCCTGTCCTGCGGCAGCCGTACGCGCGTGAATGTCTTGTCCAGTTCGTCGATGAACCGTGCGACCCCCTTGTACGCGTCGGTCACCGTGATCTCGGCGCCCTCACGGGGGCGCACCCAGAGTTCGTGTGTGGTGACGCTGGTGATCCCGTTTGTCACTTTGGTGCTGCTCCGCCGAATGCCATCGATCTCGTCCCATGAGTACGCCTCCGGCACGTGCCCGGCGACCTCCCGGACGATGCCGTGCTGGTAGTGACCTACCCAGACCTGAGCCTGCCCTCTCGTGAGCGCGAGGAAGAGGAAATACCCGGCTGCGACGACTATGGCGGTCCCCAAGATGAGCAGCGGCAGCCCGTAGTACCAGGCGCCGTGGCTCCGCTGACCCTCCACTGCGGCCGAAATCCCCAGCCAGAGCACCGGCAGTCCGACCAGTGCCGGCAGCAGCACCACGATCCACGGAAAGCGCTTGGGCTCGGTCCACACCAGCCCCTGGCGCGAACCGAGTTCGAACTCCCGCGCGACTCTGCGCATGGAGGGCGGAAGAGGAGTGGAACCACGATCCGACACAAGCCCCCCAAGGCCAGACAGTTGAGGACCATTATCGGGGAGAGCAGCCCGTACGGGAAGAGCGCCCCGGCCCGGCGCATCGGTTAAGCGGACGGTCCCGCGCCCTCGGCCCGGAACTGTCCCCCGCTCTTGTCGGTTTGCTGCCTGACCGCGCACGGCCAGACTAGTGCCGTGACCGGCAAGGTTTGCCCGGAAAGAGCGGCGTCCGGTGCGTGCGATCGCAAGGCGGCCGAAAGCCCTCGGATGGGGTCTCCCCTGCTCGAACGAAGTCGAGAGCTTGGGGAAGGGCTACGTGGGCTTTCGGCCAACGCCGAAGGGGGTCCCCCCTGGCCCTTAAGGCCTTGGGGGAGTGCGTGCCGGGCGGTGCGACGGGGCAAACGTTGCCGGGAGCGGCACTAGAAGGCGCGGGCATCTGGACGCGTCGCATCGCCGTGACCAGCTGACAGATGCCTGCACCACGACGTATCTGCGGTCAAGAGCGAGGAAGCCGCTCCCGCGTTGCCCTGTCTGTGCTTCCGCTGGCTCCCCATTTCTTTCAATGGCCCACTGCCTGTTCTCGTCGACGTGTGCAGCGTCGGTTGTCAGGTGCTGGGCGGCTACGGTGATCGGGTGACTGCGCAGTCCCACGACATGAGCGATGCTGGACATCGTTGATGGTCGCAGGAGACGTTCGACAGGTCGGGGGCAGAGAGGAACACGAGCGCTTCAACCTCACGGCTGCGCCTGCTTCGGCAAGGTGAGGATCTCGGCTCCATCGTGAGTGATGGCGATCGTGTGCTCACTGTGTGCTGTCCGGCAGCCTGTCGCACTTCGGAGCGTCCACCCGTCGGCATCGGTGACGAGTTGAGCGGTGTCCGCCATGACCCACGGCTCCAGTGCCAGCAGCAGCCCAGGGCGCAGTTTGTATCCACGGCCCGGCCGTCCGGTGTTCGAAACGTGCGGGTCCTGGTGCATCGTCGATCCGATGCCGTGACCTCCGAACTCGGTGTTGATCGGGTACCCCGCCTCGCTGAGGACCGTGCCGATGGCATGGGAGATGTCGCCGATACGGGCCCCGGGTCCGGCAGCGGCGATCCCCGCGGCCAGCGCGCATTCGGTCGCACTGATCATCGCGACGCTCTCCGGGGGCCTTGCGTCGCCCACGATGAAGCTGATAGCGGCGTCTGCGGCGACTCCGCCTTTGGAGACGGCGAGGTCGAGGGTCAGCAGATCGCCGTCGGCAAGCACGCAGTCGTACGGCCGTCCGTGGAGCACGGCGTCGTTGACGGCGGTGCAGATGTAGTGGCCGAACGGGCCGCGTCCGAAGGACGGCTCGTAGTCGACGTAACAGGACGTAGCCCCGGCCTCGATGATCATGGCCTTGGCCCACCGGTCGATATCCAGAAGGCATGTGCCGATCGTGCTGCGGCTCTTCAGTGTCTGCAGGATGTCGGCGACCAGGGCGCCTGTATCTCTCGCCCGCGCCAGCAGGGTGGGGTTCAGAATCTCGATCACGTGGCGCCCTTCTCGCGTTGCCAATAATTATACCGGCCATACTTTACCGGTATTAGAATCGGGTCCTGCGAATTGCCGCTCACTCCTGCAGAGGTCGAACGTGGACAGCGCCCCGGCTCCCTCCAGCGACGGGCCAGGAGGGAGCGCTCGGTGCTCGATACCGCGCTCACCGCAGGTGTCTTACCGGAAACCGTCCGGAAGATCGAGACGGGCCGCGTGGCCACCCCGCCTTCCCGACGATCGCGGCGATCGCCGACGTCCTCGGCCTCTCCCTCGACGCGGTGTGGGCCGAGATCAGCCAGCCCGAACGTGGCATGAGACCGACCGACTCTGGTCACCGCGCGCAAGAGCAGTTGGCCTCGTACCCAGCCG
>NZ_LIXJ01000073.1 GCF_001905795.1 Streptomyces sp. CB01580 | reverse complement strand
GTCCCAGCGGCGCCACCGCTCGGCGTGGTCGCCCGTGAGATCGGTGACGTCCTCCGTGGTGGTGCAGAAGCAGGTGGGACAGACCATGGTGCAGTTGCCGCAACTCAGGCACCGGGAGGTGACGTCGTCCCAGCGTTCCGCATCGAGGCTGTCCCGCATCAGAGAACGCAAATCCACCGGGGGCATGGACCGGCCCATGTGCTCGGCGGCCTCACGCACGACGCGGGACGCGGCCGCCCGTACGGCCTCGTCGGCGCTGCGGCGCGGGAGTTCCGCGAGCACAGCGGCGCCCTCCTCGCTCCCGCTCCGGCACAGGAAGCGGTGGCCGGACGCGTCCACGAGCTCGGTGAGCGCGAGATCGTACCCGGCGTCCACGCCCGGTCCCGCTCCCATGGACACGCAGAAACAGGTGGCTCCCGGCTCGGTGCACTCGACCGCGACCAGGAAGGCGCCCGTCCGCCGGGACACGTAGTCGGGGTCCCGGTGGCGGCCGCCGCCCATGACCCGGTCCAGGATCCGGATGGCCCGCAGATCGCACGGCCGCACGCCGAGGAACGCGTAGGAGACGATCCTGGGCTCCTCCGCGCGCACCGTCGGCCCGTCCACGGGGTGGCGGTCCACGGTCCACTGCCGGACCCGTTCGGGGTGCAGATACGTCTTCCACGACTGCGGTCCCGCGCTGTGGGCGAAGGCCGCCCCGTCCGGACGGCGGCGGATCCGGTAGTGTCCCGCTTCCAGTTCGACCCCCCAGCCGTGGGGCAGCTCATCGGCGGAATCCAGTTCGTCCAGGACGATCGCCCCGTCGCGCACGGTCGGGCCGATCACGGTGCGCCCGCGCCGCTTGAGGGCACGCACGAGCGCGTCGAGTCCGCCGCGGTCGAGCACCGCCTCCGCCCGGTCGCCGTAGTCCGCTCGGTCGTCTTCGAGGTCGTTCATCCGCCTGTCCCTCGTCTCCGTGCCCCGCGTCACCCTGCCGTTCGCCGAAGGGACGGGGCCCACCATGACCCGATCGCGTCGCCGCACGGAGTGTGGCTGTCCACGGACAGAGTGTCAGGCCAGCGTGATCCGTGCCCGGATCTGGACGGCGTGTCCGGCCTGACCGGTGTGCTCCCACGCCCGAACGGCCGGTGCGCCACTCAGCCGGCGCGGTAGCCGCGCGACGGCGGTCCGCCGCGCCCCTCGATGTCGACCTTGATCCGCCTGGCCAGACGGGGCACCGCGTGCGCCACCTCCGGGGTCAGTCCGAAGCCGGGTGAGTGGTCCGCTCCCTCGACCGCGTACAGGACGAGACGGTCCGGAAGGCTCCCGAGGCTCTCACCGAGCCGCAGGGCTTCGGCGAGGCCGAGTCCGTGGGTGCTGTGCCGTCCGGCGGCGGCACGCAGAACTCCGGCCGGTTCGTCGCACCATCGGTGCGTCCGCCCGGGACGTGCCGAAGGGGGAAAGCATGCATCGACGACGACCGCGAGACCGGCGTTCTCCCACAGCGCGATCAACCGGCCCGGTTCGCCGTCGGACCGCGCGAGGACGGTATCCACAGGCAACGGCCGCCTCGTGCTCTGCTCTCCCAGCAGCGCGACCACGGCCCACCCCACCCCGTCGTCGCGGCGGAACTCGTTCCCGATCCCGATGACCGCCGTACGGGTGAGCGACTCCATCGATGTGCTCCTTTCCTCGGCGGCCCTCGCTTCCGCGGGCCGCGTTCACCGGGGAGGGCAGCCTCCGTCCCGTGACGCGGTCGCCTGATTCCGGCGTGACGCGCACCATGGATAGTGACCTGAAAGCCCTGCTCCGCGGAGGTGAACCGCGATGACACTCCCTGCACGACACCGGCCCGGCAGTCTGCTCGAAAGGTCTTTTCCCGGTCTGGGGTGGAACGAGCCGGTCGCCGCAGAGTTCGACGAGCTGTTCGAGCGGATGAACCAGCTGCTGGGCTCCGCCGCCTCCGCACCGGCCGGACTCGCATGGTCCCCCGCAGCGGACGTACGGGACACCGATGACGCCTACGTCATCGAGGCGGAACTCCCGGGCATCAAGCGGGACGGCATCGACATCGAGATCAGCGGCCGGGAACTGCGTATCACAGGGGACCTCAAGGAACGTGAGCGCGAAGGGGTGGTGCGCCGCAGCACCCGGCGGACCGGGCACTTCGAGTACCACGCACACCTGCCATCCGACGTCAGGCCGGACGACGTCAGCGCCGCCCTCAGCGACGGCGTGCTGACCGTCACCGTGCCCAAGGCACAGACCGTCAAGCCCCGGCACATCGAGATCACCGGCACCTGACCAGGCGGACCGGCTCCCGCCCCGCTGACCGAGCGCCGCCCTGCGAAGGCCAAGGGCATATGACCATGCAGTGACGAGGTACCGACCGGGTGCCACGGGGTCGAGCATCCGCAAAGGCCGGGACGGCAATCCACTCGATCTCCGAGCGAACCGCTGGCGTGGTGCGCGGTTCTTGTCGTGAAACGCCTGCCTGTCGTGGCCGAGACCGACAAGTTGCTGGGCATCGTCAGCCGCAGCGACCTCCTCCGGGTCTTCCTCCGCCGGGACGAGGCCATCCAGGAAGAGATCCACCGGGACGTACTGCAAGAAACAATGGGGCTCGCTCCGTCGGCGGTGACCGCCGAGGTCAGGCAGGGGCAGGTGTCTCTCCGCGGAAACATCGAGCTCAAGAGCCTGGTTCCAATCACCGAGCGCCTGTGCCAGAGCGTCGAGGGCGTGGTGGCCGTGCACGAGCACAGCGCCTATCGGACCGACGATGGCCAAAGGGCGCACAACGGCATGTGAGATGACCGTGCCTCTGCACTGCCGCGAGAGCGGGCACCGCATCGACGACTCCCTTCGGCCGATTTCCCAGCGACGCGGTCGACGATGTCGGGCGCCACTTGCGCTCGGAATTCCCGGGCCGGCGCTCCGCCGCAGCAGCCGCTCGCTCGCCGCCCACAGCTCGTCATCGACGTCCCACGACCTCGGCCACACACTCCACTCCCCCAGCTCAGCAGGCCCGGAGCAATCCGACCACCTCGCTGATTATTTCCTCGGAAGTCCCCATAAGTCCCCCGATCTGCCCTACGGCCGCGCATGGGGCACGCTGCGTTGATACGACTATGAGACGCGTGCACCTCTGTCAGTCGGTGTCTGGTCGCCGCCTGGCGGCCGTAAACCTGGGCGGGCTCTGCCCGGACGACCGTCTCAGGACCATTCGCGGGGTTCATGTCGACGGAAG
>NZ_LIXJ01000072.1 GCF_001905795.1 Streptomyces sp. CB01580 | reverse complement strand
TTGCCGCACTGGAGGGACTCGACGTATGCGAAGTCCCCGGCCTGTTCGGCGAGCACGGCGGCGAAGCGGTGCATCGCCTCGGCCCGTTCGGCGGGCGTCGCGCCCGACCAGCCGGGGAACGCCTCGCGGGCCGCCGCGACGGCCGCGTCGACGTCGGCGGTGCCCGCCAGTTCGTAGGTGTACACCGTCTCGCCCGTCGCCGGGTTCACCACGTCGTGGTGACGCCCCGATGTGCCGGGCCGCAGCTTTCCGCCGATGTACTGTGCGCCGTCCGCGAACCGGTCCCGCACCTGGATGGTGTTGCCCATGACGCTCTCCTCCGCCGCGTTCGCATGAGGCGCGCGGCGTAGTTCCTGCTGGAATTGATTGCCGATCCTGGCAGAGGCACCCCACCCCAACAAGTGATTCCGTTGTTGCCTTTTGGTTACGCAACGGAATCCTTCGACCATGTGTCGCGTAGACGCGGAATTACGGGACGGAGTGTCAGTGGCGGATGCCAGACTCACGTGCATGGGACACATGGACGATCTCCTGGCGCGGACCCGGCGCGGCGAGAAGGTGAAGTACCTGCGCTTCTGGGGGCACCGCCCACTGCCCGACGGACGCGTCGGCGCGAGCTGTCTGAGCCAGTGGTGGCCGTCGCCGTTCGAGGTCGACGGTGTGCGGTACGCGACGGCGGAGCACTGGATGATGGCCGGCAAGGCGCGGTTGTTCGGTGACGCGGAGGCCGAGGAGCGGGCCGTGGCGGCGAAGGGCCCGGCGCAGGCGAAGAAGGCGGGCCGACTGGTCCGCGGCTTCGACGAGGCGATATGGGAGCGCGAGCGGTACGCCCTGGTGGTGGCGGGCAACGTCCACAAGTTCGGGCACGATCCGCGGCTGCGGGAGTTCCTGCTCGGCACCGGGGAGCGGGTGCTCGTCGAGGCGAGCCCCGTGGACCGGATCTGGGGCATCGGGCTGGCGGCGGACGACGCGCGCGCCCAGGACCCCGCGGCATGGCGGGGGCTGAATCTGCTGGGGTTCGCGCTGATGGACGCGCGGACGGCGCTGCGCGCGGGCTGAACCGCACCGCGCGCCGACCGGACCGCGGGGACAGGAGAGGCGGGCGCGGACGGCCGGACGGGCCGGCGTACAACCCGTCCGGCCGGAGTGCGCCCGTACGGTTCGCGGCGTGTTCCGTACGGCTGAAGCGCGCCCGTCCCGGCTATCGCGCGACGTCGACGACCAGGGACGTGGAGTAGGGGTCCTCGTAGGTGGACTCGTCCTCGAATTCCTCGGGGTGGGCCACGACCACCCAGACCATGAAAGTGAAGAAGGCCGCCCCGAGAACCAGGCCGACGGACCCCATGATGATCCCGGCGAGCGCCTGGCCGCTGTTGTTGGCCTCGCCCCGTCCCGCCCGCTTGCGGCCCAGGATGCCGAAGATCAGGGCGAGCACGCCCAGGACGATGCCCGGTATCCCCCACATGCAGAGCAGGCAGAGGGACAGGATGCCGAGCACCATGGCCGCCGTACCCATGCCGTTGGCCGGTGGCGGGGTGCCCCAGGCCGCCTGCGGGTATCCGGTGTACCCCGGGTATCCGTACTGCGGTGCGGGCGCGGCGGGGTAGCCGTACTGCCCGACCGCGGGCGGGATCTGCTGCCCCGGCCCGTTCGGCGCGATCGGCGGGGGCGGTACCGCCCCGAACGCCGCGCCCGGGCCCGGCACGGACCCGGCCGGCGCGGTCGGACCATGGGCCGGTGCGGGCCCGTCCTCCGCCCCCGGCATCGAGGTGACCGTCGGCTGGTCGTGGACGGCCGGCGGCCGGGGCTCCCCGGCCGGCTTGTCCAACGGCACCTTCCATGGATCAGCGGTCGGCTCGTCCAGCGGGACGCTTCTGTCCGGCGGAGCCCACGGATCGCGCGGCACCGCCCCGTCCGCGGGCTGCTGTGTGTTGTCTGACATGGGCCTCCCCCATCGTGGTCCCGTCATGCTACGACCCGTCCCCCTGCCCGGGGGCCGGGCCTACGATGATGCCCGTCCCCCGCCCGGCCACCCGCGCCCGGCAGCCTCGCCGTCCACGCCACCGGAGAGTCCGATGACCGATCTGCACCCCTTCATCGCGGGGCTGCCCAAGGCGGAACTGCATGTCCACCATGTCGGTTCCGCCTCGCCCCGCATCGTCGCCGAGCTGGCGGCGCACCACCCCGACTCCAAGGTGCCCACCGACCCCGAGGCGCTGGCCGACTACTTCACCTTCACCGACTTCCGTCACTTCATCGAGGTCTACCTCTCCGTCGTGGACCTGATCCGCACCCCGGAGGATGTCCGGCTGCTGACATTCGAGGTCGCCCGGGACATGGCCCGGCAGAACATCCGCTACGCGGAGCTGACGATCACGCCGTTCAGCTCGACCCGGCGCGGCATCCCCGAGCGGGCGTTCATGGAGGCGATAGAGGACGCCCGCAAGGCGGCCGAGGCGGAACTCGGGGTGGTGCTGCGCTGGTGCTTCGACATCCCCGGCGAGGCCGGACTCGAAGCCGCCGAGGAGACCACCCGGCTCGCCGTGGACCTGCGCCCCGAAGGACTCGTCTCGTTCGGGCTCGGCGGCCCGGAGATCGGAGTGGAGCGCCCGCAGTTCAAGCCCTTCTTCGACCGGGCGATCGCCGAGGGCCTGCACTCCGTTCCGCATGCCGGGGAGACCACCGGGCCGCAGACCGTCTGGGACGCGCTGACGCACCTGCGCGCCGAACGCATCGGCCACGGCACGCACTCCGTCCGCGACCCGGAACTGCTCGCCCATCTCGCCGAGCACCGCATCCCGCTGGAGGTCTGCCCGACCTCGAACATCGCGACCCGCGCGGTGGCCGACATCGAGCAGCACCCGGTGAAGGAGATGGTGCGGGCGGGCGTCCTGGTCACCATCAACAGCGACGACCCGCCGATGTTCGGCACCGACCTCAACACCGAGTACGGGGTGGCCGCCCGGCTCCTCGGTCTGGACGAGCGCGGCCTCGCGGGCCTGGCGAAGAACGCCGTCGAGGCGTCGTACCTCAACCCGGCGGGCAAGCGGGCCCTGACGACCGAGATCGACACCTACACGGCCGCCTGGCTGGAGCGGACCGCGCTCTGACGTGCCGGTGCCGGGGTGCCACCGTGACCGCACGGCCGCCGACGCCCCGGCACCGCCCTCCGTACGACCGACGACGCGCCCCGGCCGACACAACGGCAGGTCCGCACAC
>NZ_LIXJ01000071.1:308-3419 GCF_001905795.1 Streptomyces sp. CB01580 | reverse complement strand
GTACGGGGTCGGGTTCCGGTCCGGCCGTGACGGGGGCGCCGGATGCGGCCCCCGGCGGCGCCTCGTCGTTCCACGCCATGTGGCGCGAGCTCCTGCCGGTCGGCCGGCACCCGGACAGCGGCGGCTACCGCCGCTACGCCTGGACCGGCGCCGATGCCGAGTGCCGTGCCTGGTTCCGGGCCCAGGCCGAGGCGCGCGGGCTGACCTACGAGGTCGACCGGAACGGCAACCAGTGGGCCTGGCTCGGCGACCCCCTGGCCGGGGACGCCGTCGTCACCGGGTCGCACCTCGACTCCGTGCCGGACGGCGGTGCCTTCGACGGGCCGCTCGGCGTCATCTCCTCCTTCGCCGCGCTCGACGAACTGCGCCGCAGGGGAGTGGAGTTCACCCGGCCGCTGGCCGTCACCAACTTCGGTGACGAGGAAGGGGCCCGCTTCGGGCTCGCCTGCGTGGGCTCCCGGCTCGCCGCCGGGCAGCTGACCGTCGAGGCGGCGCACCGGATCCGCGACGGCGACGGCATCACCCTGCCGCAGGCCATGGAGGCGGCCGGACATGATCCCGGCACCATCGGCCCCGATCCCGAACGGCTCGCCCGCATCGGCGCGTTCGTCGAGCTCCACGTCGAGCAGGGGCGCGCCCTCGACCTCACCGGCGACCCGGTCGGCATCGCCTCCGCGATCTGGCCGCACGGGCGCTGGAGGTTCGACTTCCGGGGCGAGGCCAACCACGCGGGCACCACCCGGCTGGCCGACCGGCGCGACCCGATGCTCACGTACGCCGAGACCGTGCTGGCCGCCCGCCGTGAGGCGGAACTCGCCGGAGCCGTCGCCACCTTCGGCAAGGTCGCCGTCGAGCCGAACGGAGTCAATGCCATCCCCTCCCTGGTCCGGGGCTGGCTCGACTCCCGCGCCGCCGACCAGGACCGTCTGGACGCCGTGGTCGAGGGCATCGAGCGCGCCGCCCGGGAACACGCCGAGCGGGCCGGTGTCGACCTCGACGTCGTGCGCGAGTCCTTCACGCCCGTCGTGGAGTTCGAGCACGCCCTGCGCGACGAGCTCGGCAAGATCCTGGTGGAGCGCGGCGGCCAGGGGCGCGCTGCCGGGCGCGCCGTGCCCGTCCTCGGTACCGGTGCCGGACACGACGCGGGTATTTTGTCCGCTTCGGTCCCGACCGCCATGCTGTTCGTACGGAACCCCACCGGGATCTCGCACTCGCCGGCCGAGCACGCCGCCGAGGACGACTGCGTGGCCGGGGTGATCGCACTCGCCGACGTACTGGAGGGTCTCGCGTGCCGCTGACGACACGGCCGACGCAGCCGACGGGCGGACCCGTCACCGAGACGTACTGGCTGTCCCACGCCTGGCTCGGCACCCACGTCGAGCCGGACGTCGCGCTGGACGTGTCCGGCGGGGTCGTCGTGGGCGTCCGCACCGGCATCACCACCCCGCCACCGGGCGCCACCGTCCTGCGCGGGCTCACCCTTCCCGGGCTCGCCAACACCCACTCGCACGCCTTCCACCGCGCCCTGCGCTCCACGGTCCAGGTCGGCTCCGGCACGTTCTGGACCTGGCGCGAGATCATGTACCAGGTCGCCTCCCGGCTCACCCCCGACTCGTATTTCGACCTGGCCCGCGCGGTGTACGCCGAGATGGCCCTGGCCGGGATCACCGCGGTCGGCGAATTCCACTATCTGCACCACGCGCCGGGCGGCACCCGCTACGACAACCCCAACGCGATGGGGGAGGCGCTGATCGCGGCGGCGGGCGAGGCAGGCATCCGGATCACCCTGCTGGACACCGCGTACCTCGCCGCAGGGTTCGGCGACGGGCCCGAGCGGTACCGGCAGCCCGACCCGCACCAGCTGCGGTTCTCCGACACCACCGCGGACGCCTGGGCCGAACGCGCCTCCCTCCTCGAGGGCGGCGACCACGCCCTGATCGGCGCGGCCGTCCACTCCGTGCGCGCCGTCCCCGCCGCGCAGCTCGCCACCGTGGCAGCCTGGGCCGAGGAACGACGGGCCCCGCTCCATGTCCACCTCTCCGAACAGCCCGCGGAGAACGAGGCGTGCCTCGCGGCCCACGGCCGCACCCCCGCCCGGCTCCTCGCCGACCACGGGGTGCTCGGCCCCCGGACCACCGGCATCCACAACACCCACCTCACCGCCGAGGACATCACCCTCCTCGGCTCCTCGGCGACCGGCACCTGCATGTGCCCCACCACGGAACGCGACCTCGCCGACGGAATCGGCCCGGCCGT
Organism: Streptomyces sp. CB01580; assembly: GCF_001905795.1. Lineage (GTDB taxonomy): Bacteria > Actinomycetota > Actinomycetes > Streptomycetales > Streptomycetaceae > Streptomyces. Next base: position 1,163 of record NZ_LIXJ01000071.1, on the reverse strand, counting down.
CGCCCTTCAGCGGGCCGGTTCGCCGCTCTCCCTCGGCAGCGACAGCCACGCCGTGATCGACCTCTTCGAGGAGGCCCGGGCGATGGAACTCGACGAGCGCCTGCGCACCCGGACCCGCGGCCACTGGACCGCCGCGGCCCTGCTGCGCGCGGCGACCGCCGACGGACACGCCGCCCTCGGCCGGCCCGAGGCGGGCGTCCTCGAACCCGGCGCCCCCGCNCCCCCGCCGATCTGACGACCGTCGCCCTGGACTCCGTCAGAACGGCGGGCCCGGCACCGCGGCTGGCCGCCGAAGCGGTCGTATTCGCCGCCTCCGCCGCCGATGTGCGGCACACGGTCGTGGCGGGCCGGCACATCGTCCGCGACGGGCATCACGCGCTGGTCGAGGACGTCCCCCGGGCACTCGCCTCGGCGATCTCCGCACTGCACCGCTGAGCCCGCCGCCCCCGGGGACGGCGGCTCCGGGAGCGCCCACGACGAGCCCCCGGCCGTCACCCCCAAAACCGCCGACGGCCCCGCGAGCGGCGGGGGTCCCCGGACCGCCGCGCGCAGGGACGGCGGCTCCCCCCGGACCGCCGCCCCCGGGACCGCGACGCGGGCCGCCCCGTACGCCCGTCGGCCGGGTGTCCCGCGCGGCTCCCCGCCCGCCCGGCACACCCCCCGACGAGCCGACCCGCACACCCATACAGAAGGAGAGCAGTCGCCCGATGACGACGACCGCCATCACCAACATCGCCGGCCTGGTCACCAACGACCCCTCCCTCGGTACGGATTCCCCCCTGGGCCTGATCCAGGACGCGGCCGTCGTCATCGACGGCGACCGGGTCGTCTGGACCGGTGGATCAAGCAAAGCAC
>NZ_LIXJ01000071.1:0-185 GCF_001905795.1 Streptomyces sp. CB01580 | reverse complement strand
CCCGCCACTGACAACGCGGTCGACGCGGGCGGCCGGGCCATGATCCCCGGCTTCGTCGACTCCCACTCCCACCTCGTGTTCGCGGGCGACCGCACCGAGGAGTTCAACGCCCGGATGTCCGGCCGCCCCTACAGCGCGGGCGGCATCAGGACCACGGTCGCCGCCACCCGCGCCGCCACCGACGA
>NZ_LIXJ01000070.1 GCF_001905795.1 Streptomyces sp. CB01580 | reverse complement strand
GAGCGCGAACCGGCAGCGCAGCAGATCGCTCTCGTCGAGGTGCAACCGGAACGACATGTGCTGCCCTTCGTAGACTTTCGGCTCTGGCCGAAAGTCTACGAAGGGCAGCCCCGGACCAGCAGGCTGCTCCCATGCCGAGAAACACCGGAACCGCTGCGCAGTCCCCGCCCGAGAACCGCACCCCCCACAGCCCCCGCCCCCCTCACGGATACCGTGCCGTCTTCGCCGTGCGGGAATTCCGGGCGGTCTTCGCCGCGCACCTGCTCTCCCTCCTCGGTGTCGTCGTCAGCGAACTCGCCCTCACCGTCCTGGTGTACGGCCTCACCGGCTCGCCCCTGCTCAGCGCCCTCACCTTCGCGCTCGGTTTCCTCCCGTACCTCGTCGGGGGCACGCTCCTCGCCGGGATCGCCGACCGGTATCCCGCCCGCAGGGTCCTCGTCACCTGCGATCTGGTGTGCGCGGCGTGCGTCGCGGTGATGGTGCTGCCGGGCACCCCGGTCGGCGGGCTGCTCGCCCTGCGCTGCCTGGTCGCCGCGGTGTCGCCGGTCTTCACCGGGACACGGATGGCCGCGCTCACCGAGATCCTGGGCGACGGCGACCGTTACGTCCTCGGCCGCTCACTGCTGCGGATCGTCTCGCAGAGCGCCGTGCTCATCGGCTTCGGCGCGGGCGGGATGCTGCTCGCCGTGGTGACCCCGCGCGGCGCGATCACCATCACCGCCGTGACGTTCCTCTGCTCGGCGGCGCTGCTCCGCTTCGGCACCCGCGCCCGGCCGGCCAGGGCGGGCGCGGGCGCCGAAGCGGGCGGCGGCACGCTTCTCAAGGAGTCGCTCACCGGGGCCCGCGACCTGCTCGGGAACCGCCGGATCCGCGCCCTGTTGCTGCTGTTCTGGGTGCCGCCGCTGTTCCTCGTCGCGCCCGTGGCGCTCGCCGCCCCGTACGCGGACGAGATCGGGGTCGGGTCGGCCGCGCTCGGGCTGCTGATGTGCGCGATGCCGGTCGGCCGGATCGCGGCGGAGCTGTACGTGGGCACCGCGCTGTCGCCCCGGCTGCGCTCCTCGATCGTGCTGCCGGCCGCGGTCCTGCAGCTGCTGCCCCTGGTGCTGTACGCGTTGCGCCCCGCAGTGGCCCCGGCCGCGGTCGTCCTGGCGCTGGCGGGAGTCGGCGGGGCGTACGTCATCGGCCTGGACAAGTGGTTCGTCGCGGCCGTACCGGACTCGCTGCGCGGCCGGGCCATGACCGTGCTCACCGCCGGGATGATGACGCTCCAGGGTGTCGGCATGGCCCTCGCCGGGCTCGCCGCCGAGTTCTTCCCCGCGCACCACGTGGTCGCCGGGGCGGGAGCGCTCGGCGTGCTGTGCCTGCTGCCACTGGTACGGGAGGCCCGGCGGACCGCCCCCGCCGGTCACGACCCGGCCGAGACCCGGGACGAGGTCCCGCCCGGGACCCGGGAGACGGCCGCGACCGAAGCCCGGGACGGAGCCGTGACCGAACTCCGAGACGGAGCCCGGACCGAAGTCCGAGACGAGGCTGACCACCATATGACCAGTGGGTAAGGTCGGTTGCGTGCCGAAGCCGCTCAGTCTCCCCTTCGATCCCATCGCCCGCGCCGACGAGATCTGGCAGCAGCGCTGGGGGCCGGTGCCCTCGATGGCCGCGATCACCTCGATCATGCGCGCGCAGCAGATCCTGCTCGCCGAGGTCGACGCCGTGGTCAAGCCGTACGGGCTGACCTTCGCCCGGTACGAGGCGCTGGTGCTGCTGGCCTTCTCCAAGGCGGGCGAGCTGCCCATGTCCAAGATCGGGGAGCGGCTCATGGTCCACCCCACGTCCGTCACGAACACCGTGGACCGGCTGGTGCGCTCCGGCCTGGTGGACAAGCGGCCGAACCCGAACGACGGCCGGGGCACCCTCGCCTCCATCACCGACAAGGGCCGCGAGGTCGTCGAGGCGGCGACCAAGGACCTGGTCGACATGGAGTTCGGGCTCGGGGTCTACGACGCCGAGGAGTGCGCGGAGATCTTCGCCATGCTGCGGCCGTTGCGGATCGCGGCCCAGGACTTCGAGGAGCCGTAGGACGGCCCCGGACGGGGGCCTCCGGGAACCGTGCGAGGGCCTTGGAACGGGGCTCCGAGGAGCCGTGGGGCGGCCCCCGGTCCGGGGCCTCGGGGAAACCGTACGAGGGCGTTCCGGTACCCCGGCCCGCTGCAAGATCGCCGCAGGCGTCCGGTTACGCTCGATGCCATGAAACGCAGTGTGCTGACCCGGTACCGGGTGATGGCCTACGTCACCGCTGTCATGTTGCTGGTGCTCTGCACCTGCATGGTCTTCAAGTACGGCTTCGACACGGGCGAGGGCCTGACGCTCGTCGTCTCCCAGATCCACGGCGTCCTCTACATCATCTACCTGGTCTTCGCCTTCGACCTCGGTTCCAAGGCGAAGTGGCCGGTCGGCAAGCTGCTCTGGGTGCTGATCTCCGGCACCATCCCGACGGCGGCGTTCTTCGTCGAGCGCAAGGTCGTCCGCGAGGCCGAGCCGCTGGTCGCCGACGCCTCCCCGGCGACGGCCAAGGCCTGAACCGACGGGTCGCGGCCCGCCCCCGCGACCCCACCGAACCGCCCCGTGCCAGGCACCGGGCGGTTCCCCATCGACATTTACTAGGACGTCCTAGTAAATTCGATGGTATGGACGCTGACGCGATCGAGGAGGGCCGCCGCCGCTGGCAGGCCCGTTACGACAAGGCCCGCAAGCGTGACGCGGACTTCACGACGCTCTCGGGAGACCCGGTCGAGCCCGTGTACGGCCCCCGCCCCGGGGACGCGTACGAGGGCTTCGAGCGGATCGGCTGGCCGGGCGAGTACCCCTTCACCCGAGGGCTGCACCCGACCGGCTACCGGGGGCGCACCTGGACCATCCGCCAGTTCGCCGGTTTCGGCAACGCGGAGCAGACCAACGAGCGCTACAAGATGATCCTCGCCGCGGGTGGCGGCGGGCTGAGCGTCGCGTTCGACATGCCGACGCTGATGGGCCGCGACTCCGACGACCCCCGTTCGCTCGGCGAGGTCGGGCACTGCGGGGTGGCCATCGACTCCGCGGCGGACATGGAGGTGCTGTTCCGGGACATCCCGCTCGGCGACGTCACGACGTCCATGACCATCAGCGGACCCGCCGTCCCGGTCTTCTGCATGTACCTGGTCGCCGCCGAGCGTCAGGGCGTCGACCCGTCCGTCCTCAACGGCACGCTCCAGACGGACATCTTCAAGGAGTACATCGCGCAGAAGGAGTGGCTCTTCCAGCCCGAGCCCCACCTGCGCCTCATCGGCGACCTCATGGAGCACTGCGCCCGCGGGATCCCCGCCTACAAGCCGCTCTCCGTCTCCGGCTACCACATCCGCGAGGCCGGTGCGACGGCCGCGCAGGAGCTCGCGTACACCCTGGCCGACGGCTTCGGATACGTGGAGCTGGGCCTCTCGCGAGGGCTGGACGTCGACACCTTCGCCCCCGGGCTGTCCTTCTTCTTCGACGCGCACCTCGACTTCTTCGAGGAGATCGCCAAGTTCCGCGCGGCCCGCCGGATCTGGGCCCGCTGGATGAAGGAGACCTACGGGGCGAAGACCGACAAGGCGCAGTGGCTTCGCTTCCACACCCAGACCGCCGGTGTCTCGCTCACCGCGCAGCAGCCGTACAACAACGTCGTACGGACCGCGGTCGAGGCGCTCTCCGCGGTCCTCGGCGGCACCAACTCGCTGCACACCAACGCCCTCGACGAGACCCTCGCGCTCCCCTCCGAGCAGGCCGCCGAGATCGCGCTGCGCACCCAGCAGGTGCTCATGGAGGAGACCGGCGTCGCCAACGTGGCCGACCCGCTGGGCGGTTCCTGGTACGTCGAGCAGCTCACCGACCGCATCGAGGCCGACGCCGAGAAGATCTTCGACCAGTGGGCCTGCACGGTGACGTCGAGGGCGGTGGTGGGCTCGTCGGCGATGAGCAGTTCGGGTTCGCAGGCCAGGGCCATGGC
>NZ_LIXJ01000007.1 GCF_001905795.1 Streptomyces sp. CB01580 | reverse complement strand
TCAGTGCAGGTCAGAGGGGGTGTATCTGGGACGGGCGTCGCGACTCAACGCGGCTCACATCGCGACTCAGGGCGATGCCGAACCCGCTGAGCGCCCGGCCGCCCCGGCTGCGCGGCGGTCTGATGAAGAGACCACCCGTGCCCGGGGCCGAGTGGTCTCTTCTGCCAGCAGGCGACTGCGGGGGGCGTGAGTCGCGACGTGAGTCAGACGGATACCCCCTCTGACCTGCACTGAGACGCTTGAGTCGCGATGTTCTGAAATGTAGGGCGAACTTGTACCGAAGTCTCGATTTAAGAGCCGTCTGTCGAAGCTGCGGCCCAAGGTCGCCCGGCGGCTGGGCCCCGGACGAGCCTGGCGCGCCGAAGTCGTCCGCCCCGCAGGCGGTCCTTTCAGCTCTTCCGCTCTGACCCGCGCCCACCCCGAAAGGGGGCCCATCTGCCCAGAAAACTAGACAGCCCACACGCTGTCCTGCTGCTGAACCAGCGTTGCTCTGAGCCGTGATGAGCCACGCCTCAGGGCAACGCTGGTTGCGCCTGCTAGCCGTCGGTGAGAGCTTCCGCCAGGTCACCCATGCTGCTGATCACTGCTGTAGCACCCGCATTGGCCAGTCGGGCGCGCTTGCCGTCCTTGTTGGCGTAGCCCACGGGCCGCACCCCGGCACCTATCGCAGCTTGAACGTCAGAGGGCGAGTCACCAACCAGCACAGCCTCTTCCGGGCGGGCCCCGAGCTGTTGGAGGGCTTGCCTCACAGGGAAGGGGTCCGGCTTCATCAGCGCGACGTTTGAGGAACGCCCGATGACGGGCGTCACGAGGTCAGCCACGCCGTGGCGTTGCAGGAAACGACGTACTGCCTCTTCGCCGTTGTTGCTGACGATGCTGACCGTTCTGCCGGACCTCTGGCATGCTGCGATCGCCTGAAGAGCGCCGGGCGTCAGCTCTGCGGTTTCGACTGCCCGCAGTTCAGCCGCAGTCAGCGCGTCGGCAAGCATCCGTAGGTGCGGGTCGTCGTTCTGGCCGGCGGCCTGCACCACCTCCAAGGGGTCGCCATGACTGGAGACGTGCCACGGGAACGCCGCTCCTGCGCGCTCTTGGTAGAGCTGGTTCAACTCCTGAGCAACGCGCGGCGCGGGCAGGGCAGCGAACACGTGGCATACGGGGCCGTCGAAGTCGAGCAGTACGTGCTGGACGCCTGACAACGCCCCGCGCAGAACCGAGACGCTCATGGCGTGAGCTCCTCGCCCAGCATGGTCCATACGCTGTCGTACCACTTCCGGGCCTGTTCCACGAAAAGGCCGCCAGGGGCCCCTTGCCCGTCGGTAGTGGCGAACGGGAAGAGCGTGGCGTCCAGCCCGAAGACGTCCACGATGTCGACCGCTTCGCCCTGAACGGCCACCGTGTTGGAGCCGAGCGGGTAGAAGCCGAAGAACACTTCGGCCCCATTGAGGACATACAGCTTGAACGACGGCGTGATGCCGTGAGTGCGGACCTCTACGCGGGCCTCTTTGACGAGCCCCAGTGTCTTGAGTTCCTCCACCAGGCGCTTTATGCCACGAGAGTGGGAGAGCATGATGTCCCGTGCGCGCTCGGTCACCCGCGGGTCATGGGCGCGGCCGTCGACCAGAACGGGCACCGCCTGAGAGTCGGCCATGTTCGGCACCAAGAGGCGCACGATGATGCTCTCCGGCGTGAGGCGACCGTCGCGGATCTTGTCGACAGGTTCTTGTAGGGCCGCGTAAAGCGTCTCCCCGGAGAATCCTGCGAAATCGATCGTCACGCGCGGCTGCTCAAATGCCCGCTCAATGTGCGTGCGCACCCCTACCGGCCGCTCGGTGCGGCTGCGGACGAACACGCCGCTGCCCTGCCGAGCGACTAGCAGGCCTTCGTCTTGGAGGTCCCGCAGCGCCCGCTGCACGGTCGCGCGGGAAACGTCATATCGCTTCGTCAGTTCGCTCTGAGAGGGCAACCGCTCTCCAGGCTGCAGCTTCTTGGTGAGGATCGCCGCCCGCAGCGCGTTCGTGATCTGCATGTAGGGCGGGCGGGGGTCATCTGGGTCCAGAGGAAAGCTCATGCAGCCATGCTAGCCGAGTCGGTCATGTTAGACATCTACGCCGACACGATTGACATGGCTAGCCATGTTGCCTATGTTGGTCGTGTCGGGCCGCAGGGAACGCGCCGACAGAAAAAGCCCTGGTCAATGCCAGGGCTCCGCCGGGGAGCGGCCTCCTACCGCCAAGCAGCCGACCGCTCCCCAGACCCACGAAGGGGTGTACCCATCATGCCTGGAACCATTGCTGAACGACGTATCGAGCAGGTCGCGGCAGAGGTGCCGTTGGTTGAGCGTCGGCGTGCGGGTGAGGTCTTCCCCCGCGTGCCGGTCGGGTCGGTTGAGCTGTCCCGTGAGCAGGTGGCGGCTGGTCTGTACGTCCAGTTCGCTGCACTGCCGGAACTCCCGAAGCACTTCACCGACGTCGAGCTGCTGGACGTTCTGGCGCGGGCCCTGGACGCTCACGGGCTGGCCGGGCTGGACGATGCACGGCGGGAGCTGGAAGCCCTGCCGCTGGACGACCGGACCGCCACCCGGGCCTACGCCTGCGCCTACCGGCTGTGCGTCGAACACTGGTACCGCGACGCGCTCTGCGAACAGCTCTCGGCCGGTGAGCTGACCTTGGCTCTGTACGCCTCGGACATCGAGGTCACCCGCGACCGTTCGGCCCTGGACCGGCTGTCGGAGGTCGACGGGCACCTGAGTGAGGGTGTCTCCCGGCTCGGGGCCCGGACGCTGGCCCTGTACGGGGACGAGGTTGAGCGGGAGTTCGACCACCCCGACCACCGCGTCCCGTTCGCGGAGCTGAGCGAGACCTACCGGGCGCTCATGCCGGACGCGCGGCGCCGCCGCTTCTGCCGCGACCTCGCGGTCAGCCGCCAGTGGGCCGCCCCCCGGCCCCTGCTGGTGGTCTTCGACGAGGGCGGATACGCGGTCGGGGCCGTTCCGCCGGAGAACCCGCACCTGATCGCCTTCCACCGCGCCTTCCTGCCCCGCAGCCGCCGCGCCCAGATGGGGAGCGCCGCGTGAGCACTGCCGCCCTCAATGCGCTGTATGCGCGGGTGGCCCCCGCCCCGGCGCCGGTCGTCCGCCTCACCGAGCGGGACCGGCGCCGGGACGGGCAGGACTTCCCCACCGTCCCCGTGGCGGGCCTGGAACTGGACGTGAACGAGACCGCCGCCGCACTCTTCGAGACCTCGGCTGACGAACTCGCCGTGCCGGTCCCGACCACCGACACCCTGTACGCGGCCCTACAGGCCGCCGTCGTCGAACTCGGCCCGGCCGGTATCGCGGAGGTCCGCGAGACCTTCGCCGGGCTCCCCGCGGACGAGTTCGAAGAGGTCGCCGGCTGCCGCCAGTTCGCCTACCGGCTGGCCCTGTCGTTCTGGTACGCCGGGGCCCGCTCCCGGCCCCTGACGGTGGGGGAAGCGGCCGTGGCCCTGTACCTGTCGCCCGCCCACCGCCACCAGGCCGACGCGCTCACCACGCGGGCGCCGCTGCTGGTCTCCCGCTCGATCCGGCAGGGCGCCGCCCTGGTCCCCCTCGAAACCCTCGTGCGCCTCGGCCGGGCCGTGACGGACGAGTTCACCACCCCCGTGACGCGGGGAGTCACGCAGGTCAACCACGGCGCCCCTGGTCCGTCGCGGTCGGGCGTCACGGCCGTCACGCCTGGCCGTGACTGGCTCTGTCGGCAGGCGCTTCCGGACCACCGCCGTCGCCGGTTCTGCTTCGACCTCATGCGCGCCGACACCCACCAGCCGTCCCCGCTCCTGGTCCGGCTCGACGGTGGCGGTCACGTTCTCGGAGCGACCCCGCCGCCCGGACCAGACGGCACATGGGCACGCACCCTGCGGGCGCAGTGGTAGCCGCGCCCCGGCCCCGCCACGTGCGGAGTCGGCTGGTCGAGTCGGGTGGAAGTCGGGTGACTGCCACCCCGTCCCCCTCGATCGACTGGCGACCGCTGGCCCGACTCGTACACACCCGCCACACGGACACCCGATCGGTCACCCGATCGCCTGAACAGTCGGGGGTGACCTGCGCATACACCGTTCCCGCACGGGCACCCACGCGGTCACCCCACACCTGTCCGGCAGTGGAAAGGCCGCCGCGTGAACACCCCTATCGATCCGGTGAACACCGGATCGGTCGCCGTGAACATCCGGGGCCGCCGCGTGAACACCCCTATCGATCCGGTGAACACCGGATCGGTCGCCGTGAACATCCGGGGCCGCCGCGTGAACACCGACCCGAAACCGAGCAGCACGAGACGGAAGGACCGGCGGCATGACCCCGCCCCAGACGACCGACCCCCGATCGATCCTCCGCGCCGGACTCCCGGACCGCTACCTCACCCCCGAAGACCTCGCCGCGATGCTCGCCATCCCGATCGAAACCGTCTACCGCTGGCGCAAGCACCGCATCGGCCCGCCCGGCTTCCGCGTCGGCCGCCACGTCCGCTACGACCCCGCCGCCGTCCGCACCTGGATCGACCAGCAGACCGCCCGAGACGCCGCCTGACTCGCACCCAGGTAAAGCCCTCCCCCCTCTACCCCAGGCCCGATCCAACCCGCGACCTGGTCGCCGCTGACGGCTCTACCCGGGCGCCCGCCAGGTAGAGGGGGCCCTTTACCCCGGTAGAGGGGCAGGTAAGGGCCTCTGACCTGCAAGGTAAGGCCGGTAAAGGGGGGTGCTGCGTCTCTGCGCCAAGCCCCGTCGAGCGGGGCCGGACGCACGGGGAGGGAGTTGGGGAGTCGCGCCCATCCTGGGGAGTTCTCCCCAACCGCCTCCCCAACCCACCTCACCCAGCCTGATCAGCGACAACACCCCAGTTGGGGAGCATGGGGAGGCTGGGGAGGCACCGGCAAAAGCCCCCGGAATCCCGGCAGAAAGCCCCCCGACGCACCCCCTGCCCCGCCTCCCCACCGGACCGCGAAGAACGCGACAGCAGGCCAGGGAGGCGGCCCCGCCGGGCGAGGGAGTCAGGGAGAACTCCCTGACCGCCTCCCTGGCCCGCCTCCCTGGTCCTGACCTGTGCAAACACCCATCCAGGGAGGCAGGGAGGCGCCTCCCTAGACCGCCCCGAAACCCCCTCCACAGCCACTTCCACGGCCCCCCCTTGCCTCCCTCCCTGACACGGGCAGGCACCACCAACCGAGAGGACACAGCCCACATGGCTGGCCACATCCAAGACCGCTGGTACAAAACCGAGACCGACGCCAACGGCAAGGAGAGCCGGGTCAAGACCGATCGTTACGGCACCGGACTCCGCTACCGCGCCCGCTACGTCGGCCCCGACGGCGCCGAGAAGTCCAAGAGCTTCCCTGACAAGCAGAAGCGTCTCGCCGAGAAGTGGCTCACCCACATCGCGTCCGACATGTCGCGCGGCCAGTACATCGACCCCCGCGCAGCCCGAATCACCTTCCAGACCTACGCCGAGAAGTGGCTCACGGCTCACACCGCCGACGTGTCCAGTCAGATCGTGACGGAGCAGCGGTTGCGGCTGCACGCGTTCCCTGTTCTCGGCACTCGTCCGCTCGACTCGTTCCGTCCCGAGCACATCCGCGGACTCGTCAGCGTTCTGGAAGCGAACCCCTCTGTGAGTGGTGCGTACGCGCGCAACATCTACGGCGACGTACGAGCGGTGCTGAGCGCGGCCGTCGACGACAGCCTCTTGTCACGCAACCCGTGCTCCGTGAAGTCCGTCCGCCCGCCGGCAGTCGAGCGGCGCCGCGTAGTGCCGTGGTTGCCCACCCAGGTACGCGCCGTTCGCGCGGCGCTCCCCGAGCGGTACCGGACCATGGTCGACACCGGGGCGGGGTGCGGGCTCCGGCAGGGTGAGATCGTGGGTCTCGCCGAGGACGCGGTCGACTTCGAGGGCGGCATCCTGCGGGTGGTCCGACAGGTGAAGCTCATCCGAGGGAAGGCGGTGTTCGCCCCGCCCAAGTGCGGCAAGGAGCGAGACGTACCGCTGCCGCCGTCGGTGGCGGAAGCCCTCCGTGTCCACGTCGACGCCTTCAAGCCGGTGGAGATCACGTTGCCGTGGCGGAAGCCCGACGGCCCGAAGGTGTCGGCCCGGCTCCTGTTCACGAACACCGCGAGCGGCGTCGTGTGGCGCAGCAACTTCAACATCCAGGAGTGGAAGCCCGCGTTAGCGGTCGCTGGCCTGATCCCGGACGCCGACGACGGCAAGTTCGAGTCGGCACGCGAGCACGGCATGCACGCTCTGAGGCACTTCTACGCCTCGGTGCTGCTGGACGCTGGAGAGAGCATCAAGGCCGTGAGCCAGTACCTGGGGCACACGGACCCCGCGCTGACGTTGCGGGTATACGCGCACCTGATGCCGTCGAGTCAGGAGCGCACACGGAAGGCCGTCGACCGGGTGTTCCTGCCCGTGCCTGACGGGTCTGACGGCCCAGATACGGCCCAGTAGTACGGAATTGGCCCCCTGTCAGCGCCAAACGCGCTGGTAGGGGGCTTGTTGCTGCCCGATCACTGCCAGTTCTCCGGGCTTAGGCATGGTTCATCCAGTGTCGCAGACGCAGCGGCGAGGGCCCGCCGTCCTGTGGACAGCGGGCCCTCGCCTGAGAACTCCCTGGTCGGAGCCGGGCGGACCGGTCCTGGGCTCAGCCGGAGCCGACGAACAGCACCAGCAGCAGCCAGACCACCGGAGCGGTCGGCAGCAGCGAGTCCAGCCGGTCCATGATCCCGCCGTGTCCCGGCAGCAGCGTGCCCATGTCCTTGATGCCGAGGTCCCGCTTGATCATCGACTCGCCCAGGTCGCCGAGGGTGGCGCTGGCCGCGACCGCGAGCCCCAGCAGCAGCCCCTGCCACCAGGCACCGCCGTCGATCAGGAACTGCATGCACAGGGCACCCGCGACCATCGCGAAGGCGACGGCCCCGAAGAGGCCCTCGCGGGTCTTCCCGGGGCTGATGCGCGGCGCGAGCTTGTGCTTGCCGAAGCGCCAGCCGACGGCGTACGCCCCTGTGTCGCTGACCACGGTCAGCAGCAGGAAGGTGAGCACCCGCTGCGGCCCGTCGTCCGCGGTCAGGAGCATGGCGACGAACGTGGCGAGGAACGGCACGTAGAACGCGGCGAACACACCGGCCGTGACGTCCTTGAGGTAGCCCTCCGGAGGCTGGGCCATCCGCCAGACGAGAACCGCGAGCGCGGTCAGCGCCACGGCCACCCAGGCGCCCTCGGCGCCCTTCATGTACCCGGCCACCACCATCGCTGCACCGCCGACCGCCAACGGCACGAGCGGCGCGTTGATGCCCTTGCGCTCCGACAGCCGTGAGGTGAGCTCCCACAGGCCCACGACGACGGCGACGACGATCACCCCGACGAAGACGGCCTTCACGACGAACAGCGAGGCGACGATGACGGCGCCGAGCCCCACCCCGACCCCTATGGCGGCTCGCAGATCGCGGCCCGCACGCTTCTTCTGCGGGGACGGTGGCGCGGTGGGCATGGGCTCCTGCGGCTTCTCGTCGCGGAGCAGGGGGCCGCCGTTCGGGCGTGCGCCCCCCTGCTCCCGGTCGTCACGGTCGTCAGCGTCTCCACCTGCGTCAGGGGCGTCCGGCACGATGGGCATGGGCCGAGTCTGCTGGGCGTCATGCACATCGTGCGCGGGACCCACCGGGGCAGCACGCATCTCGGGCGCAGCCCACGGACCGGCTCCCGGCGTGGCGCCCCAGGAAGAGTCGTTCATCAGACTTCGAGCAGCTCGGCTTCCTTGTGCTTGAGCAGCTCGTCGACCTGTGCGACGTACTTCGCGGTGGTGTCGTCGAGCTCCTTCTCGGCGCGACGCACCTCGTCCTCGCCGGTCTCCTTGTCCTTGACCAGCTTGTCGAGTGCTTCCTTGGCCTTGCGGCGCACGGCCCGGATGGAGATGCGGGAGTCCTCGGCCTTGGTCCTCGCGACCTTGATGTAGTCGCGACGGCGCTCCTCGGTGAGCTCCGGGAAGCTCACCCGGATGATATTGCCGTCGTTGCTCGGGTTGACGCCGAGGTCCGAGTCGCGGATGGCCTGCTCGATGTTGCGCAGCGCGCTCTTGTCGAACGGCGTCACGACGGCCATGCGGGGCTCGGGCACCGAGAACGAGGCAAGCTGGTTGATCGGGGTCAACGCACCGTAGTAGTCGGCGACGATCTTGTTGAACATCGCCGGGTGGGCGCGGCCGGTCCGGATCGCGGCGAAGTCCTCTTTCGCGACGACGACGGCCTTCTCCATCTTCTCCTCGGCCTCGAGGAGGGTTTCTTCGATCACCACGTGCTCCTGCGTGTCTTGAGTGGGCCCGGCGTGCTCGGGCCCGCGGATCTGCGTCGCGTCCTCACCTGCACGGTGTCCGACCGGCAGGCCGTTGTCCATCCTCCGGGGCGCCGTGCCGGGACTTTCCCCGCAGGTCCCGGACCCTGCCCGCGGCTTCCCGGGGACGTTTCCCGGTCCTCAGGCCCGGGTGCCCTGGTCACTCACGAGCGTGCCGATCTTCTCACCCTTGACCGCGCGGGCGATATTGCCCGTGGCCGTCAGCTCGAAGACGAGGATCGGCAGCTCGTTGTCACGGCAGAGCGTGATGGCGGTGGCGTCGGCGACCTTGAGATCGCGCGCGAGCACCTCGCCGTATTCGAGCGCGTCGAACTTCACCGCGTCGGGGTTGGTCTTCGGGTCGGAGTCGTAGACCCCGTCCACACCGTTCTTGCCCATCAGCAGGGCCTGGGCGTCGATCTCCAGGGCCCGCTGGGCGGCGGTGGTGTCGGTGGAGAAGTACGGCATGCCCATGCCCGCGCCGAAGATGACGACGCGCCCCTTCTCCAGGTGCCGCACGGCGCGCAGCGGAATGTACGGCTCCGCGACCTGACCCATGGTGATGGCCGTCTGGACGCGGGAGTCGATGCCCTCCTTCTCCAGGAAGTCCTGGAGCGCCAGACAGTTCATGACCGTGCCGAGCATGCCCATGTAGTCGGACCGGGCCCGGTCCATACCGCGCTGCTGGAGTTCGGCACCGCGGAAGAAGTTCCCGCCGCCGATCACGACCGCGATCTCTGCGCCGTCACGGACGACCGCCGCGATTTCCCGGGCGATGGCGTGCACGACGTCGGGGTCGACACCGAGTCCCCCGCCGCCGGCGAACGCCTCTCCGGACAGCTTCAGCATGAAGCGTCCAGGTACCTTGTCGTCATCGCGCTTGTGGTCGCCTTTGGCTGCGTCCGCGCCCTTGTTCATGGAGATTCTCCTCGTGCACATACCAAGAAGGCCATTGCCGGTGGGTCTGGTGTCCCTCAGCGGCAATGGCCTCCTCGTCAGATCTGCGGTCGTACGGCATGGGTGCGGCCGACGACTGCACCGGACCCCCTGAGGGGTCCACCGTTGTTCGCGGACGGACTCAGATGCCGACCTTGATGCGCGAGAAGCGCTTCAGGGTGACACCGGCCTCGTCCAGAACCTTCTGGACCGACTTCTTGTTGTCCTTGGCGAACGCCTGCTCCAGAGCGACGACCTCCTTGAAGAAGCCGTTGACCCGCCCCTCGACGATCTTCGGGAGAGCGGCCTCGGGCTTGCCCTCCTCGCGGGAGGTGGCCTCGGCGACACGGCGCTCGTTCTCGACCGTCTCGGCCGGGACGTCCTCGCGGCTGAGGTACTTCGGGGCGAAGGCGGCGATGTGCTGCGCGACGTCCTTGGCGACCTCGGCGCTCTCCTTGTCCAGCTCGACCAGGACGCCGACCTGCGGCGGGAGGTCGGGCATGGTGCGGTGCATGTACGCGGCCACGTAACCGCCGGTGAACTGCGCGAAGCGGTCCAGGACGATCTTCTCGCCGAGGTTGGCGTTGGCCTCGTCGACGTACGCCTGGACGGTCTTGCCTGCCTCGATCTCGGAGGCGAGCAGCGCGGCCAGGTCGGCCGGGGAGGTGGCGGCGACGTGCGCGGCGAGCGTGTTGGCGACGCTCTGGAACTTCTCGCCCTTGGCGACGAAGTCCGTCTCGCACTTCAGCTCCAGCAGGACGCCGGAGGTCTTGTCCTCGGAGATGAGGGAGACGACGGCACCGTTCTCGGCGGAACGGCCCTCGCGCTTGGCGACGCCCTTCTGGCCCTTGATACGGAGCGCCTCGACGGCCTTCTCGACGTTGCCCTCGGCCTCGTCCAGCGCCTTCTTGCAGTCCATCATGCCGGCGCCGGTCAGCTCGCGGAGCTTCTTGACGTCAGCGGCGGTGTAGTTCGCCATGAGTCTGTGTTTCTCTCTCGAAGTCTGAAAGATCTACGGGTCAACGGCGGGGGCGGTGCTCGTGGCACCGGCCCCCGCCGTCATCAGCCGTGACGGGTGTCAGGCCTGCTCGGCGTCCGCGGCCGGGGCTTCGGCCTTCTCGGCGTCCGCGGCCTTCTCGGCGTCCGCGGCCTTGTCGGCGTCCGCGGCCTTCTCGGTCTCGGCGGAGGACTGGACCTCGGCGTCGGCCTTCTTGTCGCCCTCGAGCAGGTCGCGCTCCCACTCGGCGAGCGGCTCACCGGCGGCCTTCTCGCCCGGCTTCGAGTCACCGGTGGCGGCACCGGAGCGGGCGATGAGGCCCTCGGCGACGGCGTCGGCGATCACACGGGTGAGCAGGGTGACGGAGCGGATCGCGTCGTCGTTGCCCGGAATCTTGTAGTCGACCTCGTCGGGGTCGCAGTTGGTGTCGAGGATCGCGACGACCGGGATGTTGAGCTTGCGAGCCTCGCCGACGGCGATGTGCTCCTTCTTGGTGTCGACGATCCAGACGGCGCTCGGCACCTTCTGCATCTCGCGGATACCACCGAGGGTCTTCTCCAGCTTGGCCTTCTCGCGCGAGAGGACCAGGAGCTCCTTCTTGGTGAGGCCGGAGGCGGCCACGTCCTCGAAGTCGATGAGCTCCAGCTCCTTCAGGCGCTGGAGGCGCTTGTAGACGGTGGAGAAGTTGGTGAGCATGCCACCGAGCCAACGCTGGTTGACGTACGGCATGCCGACGCGCGTCGCCTGCTCGGCGATGGCCTCCTGGGCCTGCTTCTTGGTACCGACGAACATGATGGAGCCGCCGTGGGCGACGGTCTCCTTGACGAACTCGTAGGCGCGGTCGATGTACGACAGCGACTGGAGCAGGTCGATGATGTAGATGCCGTTGCGCTCGGTGAAGATGAAGCGCTTCATCTTCGGGTTCCAGCGACGGGTCTGGTGACCGAAGTGGACGCCGCTCTCCAGCAGCTCCCGCATCGTGACGACGGCCATGGCCGTACTCCTTGGGGTACTCGGTTGTCGCGACCGCAGGATTGCTGTCGCGCCTGACGCCCCGACGCGCCGTGCCACGAAGGACCGAGGAGCGCGGCCACCGTCCGCGAAGAGGGAGGTGGCGGGGCGTGCGAAGTCGACCCGGTGACCCGGATCGCCATAGGAAGTGTACGGGACGGGCCGGGTGCCGGGTGACGGCGCTGTCCACAACCGGTCGGTAGTCCACAGATCCGGTTCATGATCCCCGCGGATCCGGACGGTGCGGGACGGTTCTGCCATGCGACCCGCACCTGATCCGACGGCTTCCCGCCGCGCGCCCGTCCGTGGGCGCCGACTCCGTGCCGCGCCTGCCGCGATGGCGACGGCCGGCCTTCTCGCGCTGCTGTACGGTGCCGCGAGCGGGGCACCGCTGTCCATGCGCCCGGCCGCCCCCGCCGTGGCGGCGTTCCCGGCCGCGCCCGCGCGCGACCCCGTTCCCGGGCCACCGCCCGCACCTGATCCCGTGCCCGAGCCCCTCCCCGCCCCGCCGTCGCAGTCGGACGGCGCCCGGAGCCGGCCGCTCGCCGGACGTCTCGCGATCGTCCGGGGCTGGGAACCACCGGCCGACCCCTACGGGCGTGGCCACCGCGGAGTGGATCTCGCCGCGGCGCCGGGCACGGCGGTGCTGGCGGCGACCACGGGACGTGTCTCCTTCGCGGGGCGGGTCGCGGGGCGCGGGGTGGTGACCATCGAGGTGGCCGACAGCGGCGACCCGCCGCTGCGGACCGGCTACGAGCCGGTGCGCGCGCTCGTCACCGCAGGCGAGGGGGTGGCGGCCGGTCAGCGCGTCGGGGTGATGGAGGCCGGGCCGTTCCACTGCCCGTCGGGCTGTCTGCACTGGGGGCTGCGGCGCGGTGACACGTATCTGGACCCGCTGTCGCTGCTGCCGCCCGAGCTGCTGCGGCGAGGGCCGTCCCGTCTGCTGCCGGTGTTCGGCGTGCCGGAACCGGGCGGGTCGGCCGAGAGGGCCGGGGACGGACTCGCCGCCCCCGGCGTTCTGTTCGCCGCCTCACGACGCGCCGTTCCACCGCGCGCCACCCGACGGCCCGCTGTCAGTCCCGTACGCCCTGTACGCCGCGCAGAACCATGGCCACGGCGGTGTCCGCGATCACGGCAGGCTCCTCCGCCACGCCGAGCTCGATACGGCGGACCGCGGCGTCCACGGAGCCCTGTACCAGCATCGCCGCCAGCCGCGGCTGCTCGTGGCCCAGCTCGCCGAGCGCCTCGACGATCATGGCGATCAGGCCGCCGTGCGCGGCTCTGATCTTCTCGCGGGCCCCGGCGTCCAGCTCGCTCGCCGAGATCGCGACGACCGCCCGGTGGCGGCGGTCGCCGACGAGGTCCAGCTGCCGACGCACATACGCCTCGATCTTCCCCTCGGGCGTGCCGGCCTGCTCCATCGCGCTCTCGACCTCCGCCGCCCAGACGGGGAAGTCGACGGCGCACAGCTCCTCGACGACCGCCGCCCGGGAGCGGAAGTACTCGTAGACGGAGGACCTGGCGAGGCCCGTGCGCTCGGCGAGGGCGGGGAAGGTCAGCGCCTCCGTACCGCCCTCGGACAGCAGGGAGCGGGCGGCGTCCAGGAGGGCGCCGCGCTGCATGGTCCGGTGCTCGGCCACCGAGGCCGCTCGAATCCTGGGCACGGGTCCACTTTACGGCGAGCTGTGTTCGAGCGGGGGTGCGCGGCCCCGATCAGTGGCCGAAGCCATGCGTGCGGCACGGGCCGACGGTGGCCTCAGCGTCCGGCGTCGGCCAGTTTCGCCCGCAGTTGCAGCACCGATTTGGTGTGGATCTGGCTGACCCGGCTCTCGGTGACGCCCAGCACGTTGCCGATCTCGGCGAGGGTGAGGCCCTCGTAGTAGTAGAGCGTGACCACCGTCTTCTCCCGCTCCGGGAGGGTGTTGATCGCCCGGGCGAGCAGCCGTCTGAGCTCGCGGTCCTCGGCGACCTCGACCGGGTCGTCGGCGGTGGTGTCCTCCAGCGTGTCCATCAGGCTCAGCCGGTCGCCGCCCTCGCCGCCGACGTGCAGCAGTTCCTCCAGCGCGACCACGTTCGCCAGGGACAACTGACTGAAGACCGAGTGCAGTTCCTCCAGCGTGATACCCATCTCGGCGGCGACCTCCGGCTCGGAGGGGGTGCGCCGCAGCTGCGCCTCCAGGGTGGCGTAGGCACGTTCCACGGCCCGCGCCTTCTGACGCACCGAGCGCGGGATCCAGTCCAGCGCCCGCAGCTCGTCGATCATGGCGCCCCTGATGCGCGTGATCGCGTACGTCTCGAACTTGATCGCACGCTCGATGTCGAACTTCTCGATCGCGTCGATCAGCCCGAACACCCCCGAGGAGACGAAGTCGGCCTGCTCGACGTTGGAGGGCAGGCCCACGCTCACCCGGCCCGCCACGTACTTCACCAATGGCGAGTAGTGCAGGATCAACTGCTCCCGCAGCCGCTCGTCGCCCGTGGACTTGTAGGAGCGCCACAACTCGTCGAGCGAGGAGGGGGCGGGAGGGCGCACAGTGCCACGCGCAGCCGGTGGTACTGCCGCGCGGTCAGACCCGGAGGTGTGCTGGGGCATGTGGTGCCTTGAGCCGTTCTGCCGTGAAGTGGTGGGGCCGGGAGACTTGTGTCGGATGCGGAGTCGTTGTGAGCGTAGCGTGATTACGGCGTCGCGGTCCGCGCAGGGCTACGGATCGGCGCCGTGCGATTCCGGCCGATCGAGCACGACTGCGGTCCGGGACCGTCACCGCGTGCGGCGGCCCCGGACGTGCCGCTGAAGGGCCGACGAGGGTCATCGGCCTCACCTTTTCACCCGAATGCGCCAGGTCAAGAACCGCCTCGCCGCGCGTCGTCATTGCATGTCCGCCTCCGCGTCAACTGCCATCCGTCGCCATGTCGTTCGACGAACCCCAGTGAGTGCAGTTCGTACAACCGGCCGAAGGCTTCGTCGGTACTGGTTCCGGCCGCACGGGCGACGTCACGGCCAGTGACGATGCCGCCGTACGGCACCGCGTCGAGAACCCGCGCGGCGTCGGCGTCCAGCAGGTCCCGCGGGTGGACTCGAACCTGCGCGAGAGGGGCGAGAGCGCCGATGTCACCCACCAGTTCGACGACTTCCGCGGCACTGGTCACCAGGACGCCCTCGCCGCGCAGGAGTTCGTGGACGCCCGCGGACAACCCGCTGGTGGCCGGGCCCGGCACGCCCATCGTGAAGCGGCCGAGCCGCTGTGCGGCGCGTGCGGTGACGAGCGAACCGCTGCGGTGCTCGGCCTCGACCACGACGGTCCCGCGCGTCAACGCGGCGATGACCCGGTTCCGCAGAATGAATCTGCTGCGGGTCGGATGATCGGACGGCGGCAATTCGCCGACGACGAGTCCCTGTTCCGTCATACGTCCGATCAACTCGGCGTGTCCCCGGGGATAGGCGACGTCCACCCCGCAGGCCAGGACCGCCATCGTCGCCCCGCCGACGGCGAGCGCGCCGCGGTGCGCCGCCCCGTCCACGCCGAAGGCCGCTCCCGACACGACGATCCACCCCAGCTCCGCGAGCCCCGCGCCGAGGCTCGCCGCCATGTGGGACCCGTACGGCGTACAGGCCCGGGCACCGACCACGGCGACCGAGCGCAGCGCCCAGAGCCGCAGGTCACGCGGTCCCCGCACCCACAGGCCCGTCGGTCTGGCGTCCCCCAGGTCGTCGAGCTGACCGGGCCACTCCAGCTCGCCGGGGCAGACGAACCGCCCGCCGAGCGCGGCGATCGCCGCCAGGTCCCGCTCCGGTTCGACGCCCTCGGCCCGTAGGCGGTAGCCGCCGAGGCGTTTCGCGGTCATGCCCTCCAGCCGTTCCGCACTGCCGTCCCCGGCCCTGATCCGCCGCAGCAGCTCGACGGCCCCGTGCTCGCGCAGCCATCGGCCGCCCCGCTCGTCGCCCGGCTCCAGAATGCGGGTCAGCGCGACCCGCGCCAGTCGTTCCCCGTCGTCGAGCACCGTTCCCGTTCCCCCGCCGTGCTCCGGCGACCGGTCCGAAAGGCGGCGCGGCCCCTGCGGCCGGCCGCGGTCCGCCCGGGGCGTCACGCCGCACCGGCCTTCACCGGAGCACCCCGCGGAATACCGGTCCGCAGCTCCAGCGCCACCGCGACGTCGAACACCTCCGGGCGGTCGACGCCACGCAGATCGGCCACCGTCCACGCCACTCTGAGGACCCGGTCCAGGCCCCGGGCGGTGAGCAGTCCGCGCTCCATGTCCTGTTCCGCCTCCAGGAGCGCGCCCGGTGCCGGGGTCAGCCGGGTGCGCAGCTCATGGCCGGGGACCTCGCTGTTGGTGCCCCATCCCGTACCGGCCAGGCGGTGCGCCGCCCGCGCCCTGGCCTCCCGGACCCGGTCGGCAACGACGGCTGTCGGCTCCCCTCTGCCGTCCTGCCCCATCAGGTCCTCGCGCCCGACCCGGTCGACGGACACCCGCAGATCCACCCGGTCGAGCAGGGGGCCGGAGAGCCTCGCCCGGTAGCGCCGGACCGCCGAGGGCGGGCATTCGCAGCCGGCGCCACCGAGGGAGTGCCGACCGCACGGGCAGGGGTTGGCGGCCAGGACCAGCAGGAATCTCGCGGGCAGCCGCACCACTCCGGCGCTCCGCGCCACCACCACATGCCCGGACTCCAACGGCTGGCGCAGCGCGTCCAGCACCCGTACCGAGAATTCCGGGGCCTCGTCCAGAAAGAGGATGCCCCGATGGGCCAGGGAGACCGCGCCGGGCCGCGGCAGACCGTTGCCCCCGCCGACCAGCGACTGCATCGTCGCGGAGTGGTGCGGCGCGCAGTACGGCGCGCGGGTGACCAGCGGCTCCCCCGGCGGCAGGAGCCCCGCCACGGAGTGCACGGCGGTGACCTCCAGGGCCTCCGTCCTGGTCAGCTCCGGCAGGATGGCGGGCAGCCGCTCGGCCAGCATCGTCTTGCCCGCGCCCGGCGGGCCGGTGAGCATCAGATGGTGGCCGCCCGCCGCGGCGACCTCCAGTGCCCTGCGGGGCAGCTCCTGTCCCGCGACGTCCGCGAGATCCGGCACGCCACCGTCGCCCCGGCCGGAGCCTCGCACGAGGCCGGTGCCGGTCCCGGCGCCGGGCACCAGCAGCCCGGCCAGCATCGTGTCCGGGCGCCCCTCGGTGTCGTCCCTCGGTTCGTCCGGCACCGGCTCGTCGCAGAGCACCGCGATCAGCTGCCGCAGACTCCGCACCCCGAGCACCGAGACGCCGGGCACCAGCGCCGCCTCCCCCGCGGTCTGCTCGGGCACCACGACCTGGCGGTAACCGGCCTCCGCCGCGGCCAGCACGGCGGGCAGCACGCCCCGGACCGGCCGCACCCGGCCGTCGAGACCGAGCTCCCCGATCATCACCACATCGGCGATGGACGCCGGGTCGATCCGCTCCGCCGCCCCCAGCACCGCGCAGGCCACCGCCAGGTCGAAGCCCGAGCCGCCCTTGGGCACGGAAGCCGGCGAGAGCCCGACCGTGAGCTTCTTCTGCGGCCATTCGGCCCCGGAATTCACCACTGCGGCCCTGACCCTGTCCCGGCTCTCCACCAGGCTCTTGTCCGGCAGGCCCACCAGGGTGAACGCCGCCACCCCCGCCTCCAGGTCCGCCTGGACCTCCACCACCACGCCCTCGACACCCACCAGCGCCACCGAGCACGCCCGCGCGAACCCCATCAGGCCACCCCCCGTACGTGCTCCACGACGGGTGCCCCGCGCCGGGGCAGCACCACCCCGACCAGATCGATCCTGACTCCGCCGGACGGCCCGCCGTGCCGGTGCAGCCAGACCTCCGCCAGATGGCGCAGCCGTTCCGCCTTGGCCGGTGTGACAGCTGCCATCGGATGCTCGAACGGCCCCGCTCTGCGCGTCTTCACCTCGCACAGGACGAGCACGTCGCCGTCCAGCGCGACGATGTCGATCTCACCGGCGCGACAGCGCCAGTTCCGTTCCCGTACGGACATGCCGACGTCGGTCAGCAGCCGTGCCGCCAGGTCCTCGCCGTACCGCCCGAGCGCTCCCCGTGCGTTCATGTCGGAACCACCTCCGGGACCGACTCTGACGCGTCCGGCCCCGGCTTGTGGATCTTGGTGGACAACTCCGGGATTGTGGATATCCCGGCCACTCGTGCGAGGGAATCGGCCCCGAGGAGGGATCACGGTCCTGCGAAACGGGCAGTTCCTGGAACGGGCGGTCCCTGGCCGAGGACGAGCCCTCGTCGGGGACGAAACCCTGGGCGAGGACGTTCTCCGCGCGGAGGGTCCCCGCGGACAGCCCCGCCTCCTGGGGGCGAAGAGCAGGATCAGCCGCCCTCTGAGAGCGGGCTCAGCCGCCCGGGAGTTCGAGATCGCTCTTGTTGAGCTCCTCGATGTTGACGTCCTTGAACGTCAGCACGCGTACCTGTTTGACGAAGCGGGCGGGCCGGTACATGTCCCAGACCCACGCGTCCGCCATCGACACTTCGAAGAACACCTCGCCCTGGACGGAGTGCACCTGCATCTCGTAATCGTTGGTGAGGTAGAAGCGCCGTTCGGTCTCGATCACGAATTTGAACAGACCGACGACGTCTCGGTACTCCCGGTAGAGCTTCAGCTCCATCTCGGTCTCGTACTTTTCGAGGTCCTCGGCGCTCATTGGCATGTTCCCCTTCAGCCGTGCGTCCCCCTATTGTGCGCCAGGGCCCGCTCCCCCGGGCGCTCAGGCGAATTCGGGGGACAGAACCACCGGCGTACACGGAGGACCCTCGTCGAGCAGCGTGCGCAGCAGCTCGGCGAGTCTGGTCGGGTACACCGTCTCACGCGCCGCCGACAGTTCGGCGGAAGTCCACCATCTCAGCCCCGCGACGCTGCGCTGTTCCAGCCCGGTCAGCCCACGGGTGTCGGTGGCGGTCTGCGTCGTACGGGCCAGGTAGTACCACTCGTCCTGCTCCCAACGGCGCCCGTCGAAGGGGAACGAACACATCCGCCGCCAGAGCAGC
Source organism: Streptomyces sp. CB01580 (assembly GCF_001905795.1). GTDB lineage: Bacteria > Actinomycetota > Actinomycetes > Streptomycetales > Streptomycetaceae > Streptomyces. The sequence continues at coordinate 267,069 of NZ_LIXJ01000007.1, read as the reverse complement.
GGACCCAGCCGGACATCGCTGATGCCGGTCTCCTCCGCGAGCTCGCGCAGCGCGGCCTGCTCCCGGGTCTCCTCGCCCTCCAGGCCGCCGCCCGGGGTGAACCACCAGGTGGACGTGGGGTCCGCCGGTTCGTACCCGTGAATCAGGAGGATCCGGTCCTCGGGGTCCAGCAGCACCACACGGGCGACCTTCCGCTTCTCAACGCGCATCCGTCGCCGTCCCTTCCCGCCGTTCCGGTGCCGGTCGCCCGCCCGGTGCCGACCGCGTCCCCGGTACCGACCGCTCCTTCCGAGCCGATCGTCGCTTCCGGGCCACGCGTGCGGACCGTGCCGCGATCGGGCCGTACGCGGCACCGCCGAGGATGAGCACCATACCCGCCACGACGGCGGCCAGTTGCAGGCGCAGAGGGCCGGGCGACGAGACTCCGCCGGGCAACGAGGCGAAGGCCGCCGGCCGCTCGACCATGCCGTCCATCGGCCAGGCGATGGCGTCGACCCGGGCTCGTACCGCACCCCGCGGCACGGACCCCTGTCCCGGGTCGTCCAGATGGACCCGCGAGTCGAGGGAGGACCGGCGTTCGTCGCCGAGCAGAAAGAGCTGCCCCTCGGGCACATCGGCCGAGAAGCTGTTCCCCGAGGCGGGCTCCTGCCGCTGCAGATACGGTTCCTCAACGGCCTGGCCGTTGATGGTGAGCCGGCCCTTGTCGCAACAGGCGATCGTGTCCCCGCCGATTCCGACGACCCGCTTCACCATGGGCATGTCGCCCCAGGCCGGATCGGTGAAGACCACCACGTCGCCGCGGCGCACCTCGTCGCCGTCGATCCGCTGGGCCAGCACCCGGTCACCGGCGTGCACCGTCGGCGTCATGGACTCGGTCGGCACCGTGTACGGCTGGTACACCACGGCTCCCCAGGCGAAACCGCCGAGGAAGAGCACACAGCCGACGGCCACGGCCAGCCCCGACAGCGTGCTGCCGAGCCGCCCGTGGCCGTCGCCCGTGCGTCCTGTTCCACTCATCCCAGCGTCCCTCCCCGTCGGAGATCGGCAATCGCTGATCCGAGTCGGCACCCTACCCGGCGGTACGCCCCCTGGTCAGCCTCCTGCGGCGCCACAGGACGAGGGGCACGGCACCGGCCAGGCCGAGCGCCCCGGGGGCCAGGCTCATCGCCGTGTTCACCGTCGCGTTGATCCCGGGCTGGTCGAAGGTCTTCGGGACGGGCAGGGTCGCCCAGCGGTTGATCGGCCACGCCACGACGATGGCGCGTCCGACGACCTCGTCGTTGGAGACCGTGCCGCCTCCGGGCAGCTCCTGGTGGTAGCGGGAGTCGAGGGAGTTCTGGCGGTGGTCGCCCATCACCCAGATCCGGCCCTCGGGAACCGTGATCGGACCGAACGGCTCGTCGTTGCAGGGCGTGTTCCCCGGGAAGATGAAGGACTTGTCGTCGAGGGCCGTGCCGTTGACCACGACCGGGCCGTCCTTCTTGCACTCGACCGTGTCGCCCCCGACCGCGACAACCCGCTTGATCAGGTCCTTCTCCTCGGCGGACGGCATCAGTCCGATGAAGCTGAGGAACTTCTGCACCACGTTCGGCTCGGGTGCCTGGGTGTCCTCCAGCCAACCGCCCGGGTCGTGGAAGACCACGACCTCGCCGCGTTCCGGTTCCGCGCCGAACCAGGGCGTCAGCTTGTCGACCAGCACCCGGTCGCCCCGTTGCAGCGTGTTCTGCATCGAATCCGAGGGGATCGAGAACGCCTGCACCAGAAACGTCTTGATCAGCAGCGCGAGAACCAGTGCGATGCCGATGAGCAGGGGCAGCTCCTTCCAGAAGGAGCGCGGCTTCTGCTGTCCCGTACCACCGCGCGAGGAGTCGCCGTCAGCCCCCGCTCGGTCCGCCGTCGCCCCGTCGGACCCGACGTTCTCCGGCTTGTCCGGCCGGTCCTCGGGTTCGTGTCCGGATCGTGCGCCGACCGCCAAGTCCCCCACATCCACTCCTTACTCCGTGCCACCGCCCGCGTCCCAGCCGACGCAGGCCCACCACTCCCATAACGAGCGGGAGTTCCGCAGGGGTCGGGAGAGGGATCACTCCGTCGGGATCCCTGGACGACACACTATTCGACGGGCCCGATACGGGGGCCGTCCCGGCGCGCGCGTCAGATACCGAGTCGAATGTCGCCGGTTCGTCCAGCTTTCGCCAGTGGGAGAAGGGCCAGGCGATCACCACGGCCCGTCCCACGACGCTGTTCTCGGACACCGTGCCGTGCTCCGGCTCGTCCAGGTGGTAGCGGGAATCGGCCGAATCCGAACGGTGGTCGCCCATCACGAAGATCCGCCCGGCCGGAACCTTTACCTCGAATTTGATGAGGGAGGGCGGGTTGCCGGGGTGCAGATAGGGCTCGTCGAGCGGTACGCCGTTGACGGTGATCCGGCCGTCCTCGCCGCAGCACCTCACCGTGTCGCCACCGACCGCGACCACGCGCTTGATCAGGTCCTGTTCGTCGTCGGACGGCAGCAGTCCGACGAACGTCAGCGCCTGCTCCACCTGCGCCACGCCGACGGGCGCGTCCTTCTTGCCGGTGTCCTCCTTCCGCAGCCAGCCGCCCGGGTCCTTGAAGACGACCACGTCGCCACGCTCGGGCCGGGAGCCGAACCACGGCGTCAGCTTGTCCACCAGTACCCGGTCGCCGGTCCGGATGGTCTGTTCCATGGATCCCGTGGGAATCACGAACGCCTGCACCAGGAAGGTCTTGAGGACGAGCGCGATCAGCAGCGCCACGAGGACGAGCAGCGGGATCTCCCGGACGGCCGCCCCGCGCCGTCGCCGCTGTACCCTGCGGGCCCGCTTCCGGCGCTCCGCCCTGGTCGGCAGGGGGTGTGCGGGCGCAGACGGTATGCCGTCCGGGCCCGATGCCTCCGGAGCGTCGTCCCGTTGTCGGCCGCGGTCACCCATGGGCTCCACCCGTCGGTGCCCGTACGCCGGTGAAGGCGCCGCTGCCCGGCAGTGAGCCCGTCCGGCCCGGCGGCCAGCCGATCCAGTCCACCCGGCCGACCACCATGTCGACCGGGACCATGCCGCCGCCGGGATCACCCAGATGGTCGCGCGAGTCACGGGAACGGGAACGGTGGTCGCCCATCATCCACAGCGTGCCGTCGGGGACGACGATGTCGAAGCGCACCCGGGACGGCTCGTCCCCCGGATGCAGATACTCCTCCGTGACGGAGTTGCCGTTGACCTCGATCCGCCCGCGCCGGTCGCAGCAGACCACCCGGTCCCCTCCCACGCCCACCACCCGCTTCACGTAGTCGGTCTCGGCGGGCTCCGCCAGCCCCAGGGACGCCGCCGCTCCGTGCAGCAGACCGGTGACCGGATTCTGCCTCGGTGGTTCGCGGACGAAGGATCCGGTGCCGTCGAAGACCACCACGTCACCGCGGCTCGGTGCGGAGCCGAAACGATACGCCAGCTTGTTCACCAGCACCCGGTCGCCCACTTCGAGGGTGGGTTCCATCGAGCCGCTCGGGATGAGATAGGGCTGCACCACGAAGGTGCTCAGGAGCAACACGAAGACCGCGCAGACGGCTCCGGTCACCGCGGTGCGCCGCCATGACATCGAGGCGGTCAGCCGGGAGATACGCGCGAAGCGCGGCCGTTCCTCCGACCCTGCTGTGGGTGCGGAAGAGCGGTCGCGCTCCGAGGGCTTGGCTTCCGTGTCCATCGGGGCCAGAGCTTAACCGGCCGACCTGTGGACCCGGGAGTCGGTTCAGTTGTCGCGCTTCTCCTTGATCTTCGCGGCCTTGCCGCGCAGCTCACGGAGGTAGTACAGCTTGGCGCGACGGACGTCACCGCGGGTGACGAGCTCGATCTTCTCGAAGATCGGGCTGTGCACCGGGAAGGTGCGCTCGACGCCGACGCTGAAGGAGACCTTGCGGACCGTGAAGGTCTCGCTGACACCGGCGCCCTGGCGGCGGATGACGACGCCCTTGAACTGCTGGATACGGGAGCGGTTGCCCTCGATCACTCGCACGTGGACGTTGACGGTGTCACCGGGGCGGAACGCCGGGACGTCGGTACGCAGCGACGCGGCATTGACGTCATCGAGCAGGGAAGCCATTTTGTCTGCTTTCTTCGTCGATGCCACAGGTCATCGACGGGAAGTCGTGAGGATGGGGTGCCACGCGCGCCGGGCGGGCGTCTGGACCGCTCCCCCGCGTACGGAGGAGGCGAAGGCCGTTCCCCCTGTGGCAGGGGCGCACGCCGGACGCACAGCAGCGGCCTATTCTTCCACGACCTCGGGCCTGCGCCAAAATCGGCCCCCGGGTTCCGGGGACCAGCCGAGGATGGAGAGGATCTCGCGGTCCTTCTTGTCGAAGCCGCTCGCCTCGCAGCGCTCGATGAGGTCGGGCCGGTTGAGCGCGGTGCGGCGGAACGCCTCGTCCCGGCGCCAGCGCGCGATCCTGCCGTGGTGACCGCTGAGCAGGACTTCCGGGACGCCCCGGCCGCGCCACTCGGGCGGCTTGGTGTAGACGGGACCTTCCAGCAGGTTGGCCATCGCGCCGGGGGCGAAGGAGTCGTCCTGGTGCGACTCCGCGTTGCCGAGCACTCCGGGCAGCAACCGGGCCACCGCCTCCGTGATCACCAGCACCGCGGCTTCCCCGCCGGCCAGCACGTAGTCGCCGATGGACACCTCGACGACCGGTATGCGCGTCGCGTACTCGTCCATCACCCGTCGGTCGATGCCCTCGTAGCGGGCCGGGGTGAAGATCAGCCACGGCCGCTCGGAGAGCTCGACGGCGAGTTCCTGGGTGAACGGACGGCCGCTGGGCGTGGGCACCACGAGCACCGGGACGTGCGCCCCCGCCTCGTAACCGCTCGCGAGGACGTCGTCCAGCGCGTCCCCCCAGGGCTCGGTCTTCATGACCATGCCGGGGCCGCCGCCGTACGGAGTGTCGTCGACCGTGTTGTGCCGGTCGTACGTCCAGCCCCGCAGATCGTGGACGTGCACGTCGAGCCGGCCGCGGGCGCGGGCCTTGCCGACCAGCGAGACGTTCAGCGGTTCCAGGTACTCGGGAAAGATCGTGACGACGTCGAGACGCATCAGGCGTCCTCTCCGGAGCCGGACGCCTCGGCCCCGTCGGCTCCGGTTCCGTCCTCCCGGACTCCGTCCGACGCACCCTCGTCGCGCGAGGAGGCGATCACGGCCTGGGTCTCGTCGATCAGTCCCGGCGGCGGAGCGATCACCGCGCGCTGCTCCTCCAGGTCGATCTCGGTGACGATCTCCTCGACGAACGGGATCATCACCTCGCCGCCGTCCGGCCGCTCCACGATGAGCAGGTCCTGGGACGGCAGATGCGTGATCTCGGCGATCCGGCCGATCGCCGTGCCGTCGGCGAGGACGACGTCGAGGTCGATCAGCTGGTGGTCGTAGAACTCCTCGGGGTCCTCGGGGAGCTCGGCCGGGTCGACCTCGGCGATCAGGAGCGTGTTGCGCAGCGCCTCGGCGGCGTTGCGGTCGCGCACGCCCTCGAAGCGCAGCAGAAGCCGCCCGCTGTGCACCCGGCCGGTCTCGATCGTCAGCGGTCCGGCGGAGGCCGGATCGGTGGCGAGCACGGCCCCGGGCGCGAGCCTCAGCTCCGGCTCGTCCGTACGCACCTCGACCGTGACCTCGCCCTTGATGCCGTGGGCACGGCCGATCCGCGCGACTACCAACTGCACCTTGTGTTTCTCCTGTCCCTACGACCCTGTTCCACCCGACCCCGTCCTACGACGCCCCGCACCCCTGTCGTACGACGACGGGCCGGGGCGGGCGCATGGCCCTCCCCGGCCCGTGCCGGTGTTCAACTCTCTCAGCGAACCTGGTCCACATCGACGAGGTCGACGCGGATACCACGACCGCCGATGGCGCCCACGACGGTACGCAGCGCGCGTGCGGTGCGGCCGTTGCGGCCGATCACCTTGCCAAGATCATCGGGGTGGACCCGGACCTCCAGCACGCGGCCACGGCGCAGGTTGCGCGAGGCGACCTGCACGTCGTCGGGGTTGTCGACGATGCCCTTCACGAGGTGCTCGAGAGCCTCCTCGAGCATGCTCAGGCCTCGGTCGACTCGGCGGGAGCGGCCGCGTCAGCAGCCTCGTCCGCCTTCTTGTCGGACTTCTTCGCCTTCTGCGTGATGGCCTCGCCCTTGGCCTCCTCGCCGTCGCCCAGGCTCTCGAAGAGGGCCCGCTTGTCGGCCTTCGGCTCCGGCTGCAGCAGCGGCGCGGGGGCCGGGAGACCCTTGTGGGCCTGCCAGTCACCGGTGAGCTTCAGGATCGCGAGAACCGGCTCGGTCGGCTGGGCGCCGACGGAGAGCCAGTAACGCGCGCGCTCCGAGTTGACCTCGATGCGCGAGGGGTTCTGCACCGGGTGGTACAGGCCGATCTCCTCGATGGCCCGGCCGTCACGGCGGGTACGGGAGTCGGCGACGACGATGCGGTAGTGAGGCGAACGGATCTTGCCCAGACGCTTCAGCTTGATCTTGACTGCCACGGGAGTGGTGTCTCCTGGTCTATGACGTGATTGGGCACGACGAAATGCCACGTGGGGTTGCGGTACTCGGGTGCCCGATGGACGCGTCAGCCGGAGGAGAGAGGGGTCCTGTGCGGCTGTCGAGTACAGCTAGTCATTCTGCCACACCCCATGAGGTCACCTCACAGCGACCGCCGGTTCCGGAATGCGGAACGGCTTTCCGCAGCCACCGCAGACGATCGGCGCCTGCGCCAGGACCGACGGGACGACCCGCACGTTGCGACCGCAGTCGCAGACGGCCTTGACGCGGACACCTCCCCCGGAGGAGCCGTGCCGGGCGGCGGGCCCGCGGAACGAACGCTTGGTGTCGGCGGCGGTGGCGACGGTGTGCGCCTTGAGGGCGCGCTGCAGCCGCTCGATCGTCGGGCGGTACCGGCGCTTGGCCTCGGGATTGAGCGTGACCAGCGAGAAGCCGCTGCTGGGGTGGGGCTCCTCGGCGTGGTCGAGCCCCAGTTCCTCGGCGATCGCGAGGAACCGACGGTTGTGATAACGGCCGGCCCGCGAGGTATCACGCACACCTCGCGCGGCGGCGATGCCATGGACTGCCTCGTGCAGCAGTCGCTCGAATGAGAGTTCGGCGCCACAGGCGGACGAGGACTCTCCGATCAGGGACTCGGGAGCGGCGAGATCCGGCAGCTCGGGGTGGTACCGCTGAATGTCGGCCCACGCCTGCGCCAGCTCCGCGGCAAGTACAGGTGGTGTCGTGCTCACGTCGTGACAACGAGCGCGAGTGCCCCGGTGTTCCGATTCCGGGCCATCCCAAATAATTTGCACGTACCAGTCAGTTGCCGTTGATGCGTCCTGACGAGGGCGGGTGCGCAGATCTGTGGAGAACTCTCACAGCTCACACCAAGGTGGTACGTAGCGACTCGTACGCCTGGACGTGTAGACGGGTGTGTAGACGGCAACCGTACGCGGGCCGCCGAGCGGCCTCCGAGGCGGGTGCGTGTTCCCCGGGACGGACATGGCACCGCCGACGGGCGCACCGCCGGCGAGGACTCCTGTCGGCCGGGGTGGGACGGCCGGGCGGGTGCGCGCCGGCGGCGCGGCGTCCTCGACGTGCCCGGTTCCGCGTGTCGGGTAAGACTGGGGTGAGGAACGGGCAACAGGCGTACGGAACACCCGCTTTCCGGTGTCCGCCTGTCGACGCCCGTCTTCCTGCGCCCGCGCGCCGACGGGGCGGCTGTTGCGCGTGCCCTCGACGAGGAGGCCGCCTCCCGGAGGCGAGTGGCGGGCGCGCGGTTCCCCGGCCCGTGGAGGGCGGCGCGGACGCGACGGGGGCACCACTCGGGCACGACCGATCGGACAGGACCGACCTCTCGGCGGATTGGGGCGCTTCCATGACACGTACGCTCGTCCGGCACCACGGCCACGCGGACACGACCGGCACGGTGGCCCCCGGTACTCGCGCCCGGGACTGGGCGGAGATCCAGGAGCGGATGCTCGCACCGCTGTACGAGGCGGTGTACGAGCGGCTCGAAGTGGGAAAGGGCACCCGATTGCTCTCGCTCGGCTGCGGCTCCGGTCTCGCGCTGCTGATCGCCGCCGGACGCGGGGCGCGCGTCACCGGCGTCGACACCGACCCGGACCGGCTGGAGCTCGCACGGGCCCGGCTGCTGCCCGGTGCGTCGGGCGACGAGGGCCCCGGCAGGGCGCGGCATCGGCTCATGGCCGGTGATCCCTCGGAGGCGACCCCGGTGGACGGAACGCCGTACGACCTGATCACGGCGTTCACCCCGCTCGGGTGCTCGGACGGCGACGACGAGCGGCTCGTGGCGACGCTGCGCGCAGCCGTACCGCTGGCCACCCGGGGAAGCGCGGTCGTCCTGACCGGGTGGGGCCCGCCGGAGCGGTGCGCGACGACGCCGGTGCTGCGGGTGGCGGGCCGGGGTTCCGACGGGGGCCGGGCGTCACGTTCCGGCGGCTGGCGTCCGCCGCGCCGGGACGACCTCGAAGAAGTGGCGTTCCGGGCGGGTCTGATGCCGGACGGTTCCGGGCGGGTGGCGTGCCCGTTCGGTTACGCGGACATGGAGAGCGCGGTCCGGGGACTGCTGTCCACCAGGCTGTTCGACAGGGCGGTGCGGTCGAGGGACCGACGCCGGGTGGAGAGCGAGGTGGCACGGGCCCTGCGTCCGCACCGGCGGCGGGACGGCAGCGTCTGGATGCCGAACGTCTTCCGCTACCTCGTGTGCACCGTCTGAGGCGGCTGTCCTGCCCGCGCGCGGCTACGACCTGCCGGCCCTGTCCGGCCACACCCGTCGAGGCGTCGGTGTCCCGCGCCTGGGAAGGGTCTCCCGCTTCTGTACGCCGCCCCTGCGCGGTCCCTTCCGTACGCCTCCGTACGCGGGCCGGGGCGTCTTGAAACCTCGTCCCCGTGCACACATCCGGGTGATGGCGGTCGCTATGTGCCCAAGCGGGTGATGCCCGCCGCCCGGTAGGCCTCTGCCTCGTCCAGGGTCTCGTTCGCCAGCAGGGCCTCGGCCAGCGCGTCCAGTCGGTCCCGGTTCTCGCGCAGCAGCCCGCACGCCGCCTCGTAGCACTCGTCGACGATGCGCCGCATCTCGCCGTCCACGGCGTCCAGCGTCGCGGGGGCGGCCGACAGTCCGTATGCCTGCTGGGCGTCGCCCGGGATGGCCGTCAGTCTGCCGACCCTGGGGCTCATGCCCCAGCGGCCGACCATGCCCCGGGCCAGTTGGGTGACCTGCTCCAGGTCGCTCTCGGCGCCGGTGGTGACGACTCCGAAGACGACCTGTTCGGCGGCCATCCCGCCGAGCGCGCCGATGATCCGGCCGCGCAGGTACTCCTCCGTGTACGCGTACTTGTCGGCCTCCGGTGTGGAGAGGGTGACGCCCAGGGCCCGGCCGCGCGGCACGATGGTGACCTTGCGGACCGGGTCCGCCCCCGGCTGGACCATGCCGAGCAGGGCGTGGCCGCTCTCGTGGTAGGCGGTCCTGCGGCGTTCCTCGTCGGACATGACCAGCGAGCGTTCGGCACCGAGCTGGATCTTCTCCAGGGCGTCCGAGAGGTCGGAACGGTTCACCTCGGCCTGCCCGCGCCTGACGGCGAGCAGCGCGGCCTCGTTGGCCAGATTGGCGAGATCGGCGCCGGTCATGCCGGGGGTCGTGGTGGCCACCTGGCCCAGGTCCACGTTGTCGGCGAGCGGGATCCGGCGGGTGTGGATCTCCAGGATCGCCTCCCTGCCGTTCCGGTCGGGCGGGCTGACCTGGACGATCCGGTCGAAGCGGCCGGGCCGGGTCAGGGCGGGGTCGAGGACGTCCGCGCGGTTGGTGGCGGCGAGGACGACGACGCCCTCGGAGCCGGAGAAGCCGTCCATCTCGGTGAGGATCTGGTTCAGTGTCTGCTCGCGCTCGTCGTGGCCGCCCATGCCGGCGCCGCCTCCCCGGGCCCGTCCGATGGTGTCGATCTCGTCGATGAAGACGATCGCCGGGGCGACCTTGCGCGCCTCCTCGAACAGTTCCCGGACCCGGCTCGCGCCGACGCCGACGATCATCTCGATGAACTCGGAGGCCGATGCCGAGAAGAACGGCACCCCCGCCTCGCCCGCGACGGCCCGGGCGAGCAGGGTCTTGCCGGTGCCGGGCGGTCCGACGAGAAGCACGCCCCCGGGCATGCGGGCGCCCATGCTCCGGTACGCCTGCGGATTCTTCAGGAAGTCCACGACGTCGTCGAGTTCGCCCTCGACCTCGTCGATCCCGGCCACGTCCTTGAAGGTGGTTCGCTTGTCGGCCTCCAGCTCGACGGGCTTGGGCGGGGCCTTGCGGCCGAGGCCGCCGAGCCCGCCGCCCATGCCCCGGGTCATCCGCCGGGCGACGAACACCCAGAGCAGCACGAGCAGCAGCATCGGGGCCAGCGAGATCAGCAGGTTCGCGAGGAAGCTCCGCTGGTGCACGACCGGCTCGGCCGTGACCGTGACATCGCTCTTGACCAGTTCGGCCCAGAGGTTGTCGTCCGCGAAGGCGGGGCGCTGGGTGACGAACCTGGTGTACTTGTGGTCGGTCCCCGGGGCCTTCGCCTCCTTCTTGAGCTGCCCCTCGATGGCATCGCCCTTGGAGTAGATCTTGGCCACGTTCCCCGAGGTGACCTGCTTGCTGAACTCCGTGTAGGAGATCGACCGTTCCCCGGCGCCGTTGAAGAAGGACAGCACCAGGTTGGCGAGCAGGTAGACGGCGAGCGCGGTCAGCAGCAGTCCGCCCCAGCCTCCCGGCATCTTCCGGCCCTGCGGCGGGGGCGGCGGGGCGCCCTCGGAACGCCACGGCTGGTCGGTGCGATCGCGCGGAGGTACGGGACTGGTCACGCATGCTCCTCTTCCGGCAGCCGTTAGACGTGACATTAGATGAAAAATCGGATCATGGCTCCTCGTGAGTCCGTCCGGTCGGCCCGAGGGGGAAGCGTCACGGAAGAACACCACGGAGAACGCCGCGCGGCACGCCGGCCACAGGAAGGCGTCCGTAGGCGACGGCCGGAAGAAGGCGGCCGCAGCGGACTTCGGAGCACATGCGCGAGGGGCGCCCGCCGTCCTCGGGTTCCAGGAGTCGTTCGCTGGAAACCGGGGTCGGCGGGCGCCCCTCGCATACGGGCCGTCAAACGGCCCGCGTCCACGGTCGGCGGTGCGGTCAGCCCATGAACTTCTTGAACTCGTCCGGCAGCTCGAAGCTCTTGTCGCCCTGGGCCGGAAGGCCGGGCGCACCGCCCTGCGCGGCCTGGGCACGACGGGCGGCGGCGGCCTGCTCCTCGGCCTTGCGCTTCATCGGGTTGCCGCTCTTGCGCTTGCCCTTGGCCTGCTTGACCTGCTTCTTCTGACGGCCGGGGCCACCACCCATGCCGGGCATCCCCGGCATACCGGGCATCCCGCCGCCCTGCGCCATCTTCGACATCATCTTGCGCGCGTCGAAGAACCGCTCCACCAGGTTCTTCACCGCGCTGACCTCGACGCCGGAACCCTTGGCGATGCGCGCCCGGCGCGAGCCGTTGATGATCGTCGGCTCGGCCCGCTCCTTCGGGGTCATCGACTTGATGATCGCGGCGGTGCGGTCCACGTCGCGCTCGTCGATGTTGTTGATCTGGTCCTTCATCTGACCCATGCCGGGCAGCATCCCGAGCAGCTTGGAGATGGAGCCCATCTTCCTGACCTGCTCCATCTGGGCCAGGAAGTCGTCGAGCGTGAAGTCCTGCCCCTTCTTGGACGCCAGCTTGGAGGCCATCTTGGCGGCCTCTTCCTGGCTGAAGGTCTTCTCCGCCTGCTCGATCAGGGTGAGCAGGTCGCCCATGTCGAGGATGCGGGACGCCATGCGGTCGGGGTGGAAGGCGTCGAAGTCGTCGAGCTTCTCACCGTTCGACGCGAACATGACCTGCTTGCCCGTGACATGGGCGATCGACAGGGCCGCACCACCGCGGGCGTCGCCGTCGAGCTTGGAGAGCACCACGCCGTCGAAGCCGACGCCGTCGCGGAACGCCTCGGCGGTGTTGACCGCGTCCTGACCGATCATCGCGTCGACGACGAAGAGGATCTCGTCGGGGCTGACGGCGTCGCGGATGTCCGCGGCCTGCTGCATCAGCTCCTGGTCGATGCCGAGACGGCCTGCGGTGTCGACGATCACGACGTCGTACTGCTTGGACCGGGCGTGCTCGATCGAGTCCTTGGCGACCTGGACCGGGTCGCCGACGCCGTTGCCCGGCTCGGGGGCATACACCGCGACACCGGCGCGGTCGGCGACGACGCTGAGCTGGTTGACGGCGTTGGGGCGCTGGAGGTCACAGGCGACGAGCAGCGGGGAGTGGCCCTGGCCCTTGAGCCAGCGGCCGAGCTTTCCGGCCAGGGTGGTCTTACCGGCACCCTGGAGACCCGCGAGCATGATCACGGTCGGCGGGTTCTTGGCGAACCGCAGCCGTCGGGTCTCGCCACCGAGGATGGAGACGAGCTCCTCGTTGACGATCTTGACGACCTGCTGGGCCGGGTTCAGCGCCTGGGAGACCTCGGCGCCGCGCGCCCGCTCCTTGACGTTGGCGATGAAGGCCCGGACGACGGGGAGGGCGACATCCGCTTCGAGCAGGGCGATACGGATCTCGCGTGCCGTGGCGTCGATGTCCGCCTCGGACAAGCGGCCCTTGCCCCGGAGGTTCTTGAAAGTCGCGCTAAGACGGTCGGAGAGAGTATCGAACACGGCGCTCGTCGGTCCTCGGGGTCGGGGGCATAGCAGATCGCTCTCTAGAGTATCCGGCTCGGGCAAGCGGCAGCCCTTGCCCGCCCTCTCCGGCCGACGAGGGCCGCAGCGCGGCCGGGGCGGGGAGCGGTGTCCGTCCCGGCAGGGAGCGAGATGTCCGCCCCGGCAGGGAGCGGGATGTCCGCACCGGGCGCGCACACGGTGGACGCTGGAACGTCCTGCGGCCGACGGGGAGCATGGCCATCGGCATCCGCCTGATGTCCACCCGGACGAGCACGCCGTCCACGCGGGCGAGCGCGCTCCTTCACGCCTCACCGCAAGGCGTCCTCCAGAGCCTTCGCGAGGGTCGCCGCCTCCTCGTCCGCCAGCACCGAGCCGTCCTCCCGTGTGACGTAGACCGTGTCCACCGCGTTCGCCCCCAGTGTCGACACACGCGCGCCGCGCACCCGCACCGCGTTTCCCTCGAGCGCGCGGCCGATCCGGTGCAGTAGCCCGGGGGCGTCCTGTGCCCGCACCTCGATCACCGTCGCCAGCCGTGAGGCGACCTGCGCGACCGTCACCCTGGGCGGCGGGGCCTGCACCCCGCGCCGCCTCGGCCGGGCCGCCTCGCGTTCGGCCAGACGGGCGCCGAGGTCCAGGCCGCCGTCCAGGGCCCGTACGAGGTCGGCGCGGAGCCGGGCGGCCTGCGGCAGGGAGCCGTACTCGGCCGCGACCCGCCAGCGCAGCAGGAGCAGGCGCGGGCCGCCGGGTGCGCCGAGGGCGGCCTCGGCGCACCCGGCGGGGAGTTCCAGGGTGCGCAGGTCGGCGGCGCGCACGGTGAGCCGGTGCAGAGCGAGGACACCCGCGGTGGCGGGAAGCACGCCGGGGCGGTCGGGCAGGACGACGAGGAGTTCGGCACCGACCGGTTCCGGTGTGCCGTCCGGATCCGGTACGTGGCCCCGAGCCGGATCGACGTCCGGATGCGGTGTGCCGTCCCGAACCGGTTCGCCCTCCCGGGCCGGGGTCCCTGTCCGGGCGTGCAGGGCGAGAACCGGCCCGCCGGTGCGCAGGGTCTCGACGGCGAGCCGTTCCTCCTCGGCGTCGGGCCCGGCGGGTTCCGGTTCCTCGGGCTCCCGGCCGGCGAGCACGGCGGCGACGCGCCCGACGAGGTCGTCGACGAGCCAGGCACGCCAGGCGGACCAGGCGGCGGGGCCGGTGGCGAGGGCGTCCGCCTCCGTGAGGGCGTGCAGGAGCTCCAGGGTGGACGGGGTGGATACGGCCTCGGCGACGGAGCGGACGGTGGCGGGGTCGTCGAGGTCCCGCCGGGTCGCGGTCTCGACGAGCAGCAGGTGATGGCGTACGAGGGTGGCGATCACGCCCACGTCGTGACGGTCGAATCCGACCCGGGCCGCCGTGTCGCGGGCGATGACCTCACCGGTGACCGAATGGTCGCCCGGCCGGCCCTTGCCGATGTCGTGCAGGAGCGCGGCGACGAGCAGGAGGTCGGGCCGCCCGACGCGGCGGGTGAGCGAGGAGGCCCGGACCGCCGTCTCCACGAGGTGGCGGTCGACGGTCCAGGTGTGGACGGGGTTGCGCTGGGGGCGGCAGCGGACGCGTTCCCAGTCCGGGAGCAGTCGGCCGATCAGCCCCTCGGCTTCGAGCGCCTCCCAGACGGGGACGGCGGCCTCGCCCGCGCCGAGGAGGATGACGAGTTCCTCGCGGGCCTCAGCCGGCCAGGGCACCGGGAGCGGGCGGACGGTGGCGGCGAGGCGGTGTACGGCGTGCCGGGAGAGCACGAGCCCGGAACGGGCCGCCGCGGCGGCGGCGCGCAACGGCAGCACCGGGTCGCGTTCGGGGCGGGCGGTACGGGCGAGGACGACCTCGCCCTCGGCCTCGACCACGCCGTCGGCGAGCGGGGTGCGCTCGGTCCCCGCGGGCCTGCCGCCGCCGAGGAGGGCACGCGGCCGGGTGCGGGTGGAGCGGGCGCGCAGGACGCGGTCGACCTCGCGCCAGGTGGTGTCCGCCGCGTACGAGACCGTGCCGGCGGCCTCGTACACCTGCCGGAGCAGGGCGTCGGCGTCGAGGAGTCCGAGGGCGGCGGCGACCTGGTCCTGTTCCTGGAGGACGAGACGGTCGGTGGCGCGGCCGGTGGCGAGGTGCAGTGCGTCCCTGGTGTCGAGGAGGACGCGGCGGGCCCCGGCGAGGCCCTCGCGCGGGGCGTCGGCGATCCACGAGGCGGCCACGGCCCGCAGGGCGGTCAGGTCGCGCAGTCCGCCGCGCGACTCCTTGAGGTCGGGTTCGAGGAGGAAGCGCAGCTCGCCGTGGCGTTCGGCCCGTGCGCGGCAGAGTTCGGCGAGGGCGGGGAGCCGCCCGGGAGCCTGGTCGCGCCAGTCGGCGAGGACCGCGGTGCGCAGGGCGGCGACGAGGCCCGGGTCCCCGGCGACCGGCCGGGCGTCCAGCAGTCCGAGCTGGACCCTGAGGTCCTCGCCGGCCGTCCGGCGGGCTTCCGCGGGCGTGCGTACGGAGTGGTCGAGCGCGATGCCGAGGTCCCAGACGGGGTACCAGAGGTGGTCGGCGAAGGCGGCGACGGCTCGGGCCTCGGCCCTGCCGTCGTGCAGGAGCAGCAGATCGAGGTCGCTGCGCGGGGAGAGTTCGCCGCGTCCGTAGCCGCCGACCGCGACGAGGGCGGCGCCCCCGACGCCGGTCCGCCCGGCGGCGGTGGTGAACAGCGCGGTGAGCCAGTCGTCGGTGAGCGACGCGAGGGCGGTGCGACGCCGCGGCCCGGACCGCTCCGCCGCCCGGAGGAGGCGCAGCCGGGCCGCCGCGTAGCCGCCGTGCCCCGAGGCCGTGGATCCGGTGGTCGCATCGGTGGTCGCACCGGCGTTCACGTCGGGGGTCGCTTCGGTGCTCGTCATCCGGGTGCCTTTCGTTTCGGGGCCCCGGGGAGGCCGTGCGGGCCGCCCCGGGGTCCGGGCCGGTCCCGGGCGGCGTCGCGCCCGGTCCTCGGCCGGCCGGGACGCGCCCCAGCACGCGCCCGGTCGGAGATGGTCCGCTCAGAGCGCGTCCGGGCCGCGTTCGCCCGTCCGGACCCGGACGGCGGTGTCGACCGGCACGCTCCAGACCTTGCCGTCGCCGATCTTGCCGGTCCGGGCGGCCTTCACCACGACGTCGATGAGCTGTTCGGCGTCCTCGTCCTCGATCAGGACCTCGATGCGGATCTTGGGGACGAGGTCGACGGTGTACTCGGCGCCCCGGTAGACCTCGGTGTGGCCGCGCTGCCGTCCGTACCCACTGGCCTCCGTGACCGTGAGTCCCTGGACGCCGAAGGCATGCAGGGCCTCCTTGATCTCGTCGAGCCGGTGCGGTTTCACGACCGCCGTGATGAGCTTCATGCGTCCACCTTCCTGGTGTGCCGTACCGCCGTGGAGCCGGATCCCGGGGCCGTGGCTGCGGCGAGCGGCGACGTTCCGCCGCCCGCTCCACCGAAGTCGTACGCGGTCTCGGCGTGTTCGGCCCGGTCGATACCGGAGATCTCGTCGTCCTCGCCGACCCGCATCCCGATCGTCCGGTCCAGGAGGAAGGCCAGGGCCGCGGAGACGACCAGGGAGTACGCGAGGACGGAGAAGACCCCGACGGCCTGCTTGCCGAGCTGTTCGAGGCCACCGCCGTAGAAGAGGCCCTTGGCGTGGGACTGGACGCCGCCGGTGGCGAAGAGACCGACGAGGAGGGAGCCGACGACACCGCCGACGAGGTGGACACCCACGACGTCCAGGGAGTCGTCGTAGCCGAACCGGTACTTCAGTCCGACGGCCGTGGCACACAGCACCCCGGCGACGGCCCCGACCGCGAGGGCACCGAGCGGACTGACGGCGCCGCCGGACGGTGTGATGGCGACGAGGCCCGCGACCGCGCCGGAGGCCGCGCCGAGCGTGGTGAAGGAGCCGTGGCGGAGCTTCTCGTAGGCGAGCCAGGAGAGCATCGCGGCGGCGGCGGCGACCTGGGTGTTGACGAACATGACCGCGGCGACGCCGTCGTCGTTGCCCAGCCACGATCCGGCGTTGAAACCGAACCAGCCGAACCAGAGCAGTCCGGCGCCGAGCATCACCAGCGGCAGGCTGTGCGGCCGCATCGGGTCCTTCGCGAAGCCGACGCGCCTGCCGATGACGAGGACGACGCCGAGGGCGGCGGCGCCCGCGTCGATGTGGACGGCCGTGCCGCCCGCGAAGTCGATGACGCCCATCTCGTAGAGCCAGCCCCCCGAGCCCCAGACCCAGTGGGCCACGGGGAAGTACACGACGGAGGCCCACAGCGTGATGAACAGGGCCCAGGAGGTGAACTTCACCCGGTCGGCGAGGGCGCCGCTGATCAGTGCCGGGGTGATGACGGCGAACATCAGCTGGAAGACGGCGAAGACGTACACGGGGATGGTGCGGCCGTCCCAGAGCTGGTTCGGGCCGATCCCGCTCAGACCCACGTAGTCCGAGGCCCAGCCGACGACCGAACCGACGTCGTTGCCGAAGGCGACGCTGAACCCGTAGAGCACCCACAGGACGGTGACGATCCCGAGGCTGATGAAGCTCATCATCAGCATGTTGAGGGTGCTCTTGACCCGGACCATTCCGCCGTAGAAGAAGGCCAGGGCCGGGGTCATGAGCATCACCAGGGCCGAGCAGACGAGCATGAACCCGGTGTTGGCGGCAGACAGGCTCGGGGGGTCTGCGGCGAGCGTCGTGATGCCTGGGGGCATCGGCGCCTCCTCGTCGTCGGAGCGGCCGCGGCGGGACGAACGGGCCGTGTGCGCAACCGCTGGAAAGGCCCCGTGCGGGACCGCCGGGAAGGGCAGGTGCGGACCGCGGGGAAGGGCGCGGGCCGTCGTGCACCACGAGACTCGCGCGGCGCGGTTTCCGGCGATGCCGCACGGTGTTTCACGACGGTGACGAACGAGTCCGGTGTGTTAAGTCCCCATGAACCGACGATGGCGCCCGCGCCCCGGGTACGTGCGACGCCCGGCGCCGCACACGGGCCGCACCGGCGCCCGCGAGCAGGGCCCGGCCGGGCCCGTTCCGTGTCCCGTCGGGCTCACGCACCGGCTTCGCGCGCCGGCCTCCCGTGCGCGCGCTTCGCGTCGGCTCCCGCACCGGGGGCGGGAACGCGAACCGGCCACGCCGGCCACCCCGCGACTTGGCGATTGGGGGAGCCGAAGTCGATGTGTGCGGGGCGGCCGTCGTGGCCGGTGTCCGGGGCGCCGCCCGTCAAACCGCCTCGGCGGTTTCGGGCAGCTGCTCGGTGAGGAGGTCGGTCAGCCTGGCGACCTCGGGGATGTCCCCGAAGTCCCTGGCCGCGGTGTCGACGGTCTTGCGGAGCCGGGTGTTGACGCGTTCGGAACGGATCTTCCTGGCGATCCGGAGCGCCTTCTCGGCGAGCGTCGTGGACTCCTCGGGCTCGCGTTTGAGCAGATGGACGGTGGCGAGACCGATCAGGTTGAGCGCGTAGGACCGCTGATGCTCGTCGTCCTCGCTGAACAACTGGACCGCCTTGCGCATGCGCGGTTCGGCGAGCCCGGCGTACGTGGGCCTGCGGCCCGCGATGTAGGCGAGGTCGCGGAACGAGTGGGAGTTCTCGCCGTTGAGCTCGGCCTCCGAGAAGAAGCGGATCCAGTCGGGTTCGGGCTCGCCGTCGATCCCGACGTCGAGGAACGTGTCCTCGGCCATCCGGACGGCCCGCTTGCACTTGGCCGCCTGGCCCATGTTGGCGTACGCGCGGGCCTCCATCGCGTACAGCATGGCCTGGGTGCGCGGGGTGGCGCAGTCGCGGCTGCCGTACTGGGCGAGGTGGATCAGTTCGAGGGCGTCGTCGGGCCGTCCGAGGTGGATCATCTGTCGGCTCATGCTGGACAGAACATACGAACCGAGCGGTTTGTCCCCGGCCTCTTTCGACGCGTGCAGCGCCAGAACGAAGTACTTCTGGGCCGTGGGCTGGAGACCGACGTCGTAGCTCATCCAGCCCGCCAGCTCGGCCAGCTCGGCCGCGCAGCGGAAGAGACGCTTGGCGGTGGCCTCCGGCTGGGGCTCCTGCAGGAGGTCGGTGACCTCGTGGAGCTGGCCGACGACGGCCTTGCGGCGCAGACCGCCACCACACTGCGCATCCCACTGGCGGAACATCGCCGTGGTCGACTCCAGCAGGTCGAGCTCGGGCCCCGAGAGCTTGGAGGGACGACGGGCCGCCGCGGCCGGCTCGGGCTCCGCGGGTCCGGAGGCCGCCACGGGCACCAGCCAGCGCTGCATGGGTTCGACGAGGGCGGGTCCGGCGGCGAGGGTGAGCGAGGACCCGAGGAATCCGCGCCGCGCGAGCATCAGATCGCTGCGGGAGAACTCGCTGAGCAGGGCGACGGTCTGCGGTCCGGCCCAGGGCAGATCGACCCCGGACACGGAGGGCGACTGGTGTGCGGAGCGCAGTCCGAGATCCTCGACCGCCACGACCGAGCCGAAACGCTCCGAGAACAGCTCGGACAGAATGCGCGGGATGGGCTCGCGCGGCTGCTCGCCGTCGAGCCAGCGCCGCACCCGGGAGGTGTCGGTGCTGATGTGATGCGCGCCCATTTGCCGCGCCCGCCGATTGACCTGCCGCGCCAGCTCGCCCTTCGACCAGCCGCTGCGCACGAACCACGAGCTCAATTGCCCGTTGGGGCGCTTACCGGCATTCGTATCGCCTGCGCCGCTGCCACTCACTGGAACGCCCCCATCCCGCTGAAACCGTCGCGATCCCGACGAACGCTGTCGCGCGAACCGCTATCAGAATGCCCTGATCCGATGACGCCCATACGGAGATTGCGCGCGATCGAACAGGGAATCGGGTTGCCTCCGGCATACCCATGCGCACACATACTTCCATGGTTCGTGTACCGACGGTAATCCTACGATCACCACCTCGGCGAGGGTGTCCACGGAAACGCCACCATTCGCCACCCCTTCGGATGAACGCGAACGCCACGGGGCGCGATTCACTTGACACACGGTCGATCAATTGCGGTTGCAGCGACGCACGAAAGGGGCGCACGGCTCACGCCGCGCCACCGCGTGCGCACCGGCGCATCACGGATCGCGACGACGACGGGATGTCATGCCGTCATTCCGCGTCGTAACCACCGGCGAGTCGGACCCGTTGGAGGGGGCATGGGCTTCACGATCGGCGGCATCCGCGAGATGCGCACCGGCTCACGACGCCGCGGCCGTACGGCCGAGAGCACGGCGGTGGCCGAGTACACAGCACTGTGGGGCTGGGCCGTGGCACCCGGAGCGCGCGTCGTGGACGGCCGCTGCTCGTGCGGGAAGGACCGGTGCCCCTCCCCCGGCGCCCATCCCCTCGACTTCGCGCCCGAGATCCCGCCGGGCACCTCGCTCGACGCGGCGGTGGAGGCGTGGGCCCGGGTGCCGGGCGCCTCGCTGCTGCTGCCCGTGGGGCGTGGTTTCGACGTGCTGGACGTCGCGGAGGCCGCCGGGCGCCGGGCCCTGGCGCGCATGGAACGGATGGGGCTGCCGCTCGGCCCGGTCGTGCTGACGCCGTCGGGGCGGGCGCGGTTCTTCGTCGCCCCGGGCGCCGCCGCCGAGCTCCCGCGTCTGCTCTACCGGATGGGCTGGGACGACGCGGGGCTGGACCTCCGGGCGCTGGGCCCGGGCCACCACATCACGGCCCCGCCGTCCGACGAGGGTGGTCTCGGCCCCGCCCGGTGGCTGCGCCCGCCGGTGCTGGACACGGCCGCCGCGCCGCCCCCGGCCCGGCTGCTGCTGGGCACGCTGGCGTACAGCTGCCATCGCGCACCCCTGCGCGGCTGACGTCGGCGCCCCCGCGCATTCGGGCGACTCGCGCGCATTCGGGCGTCCCCACGCAAGGGGGTCCGACACCCGAAAGGATTCGGCACGAGATCGGACCCGGGAGAGCATCCGGCACGAAGAAGCCCGACCGCCGGCGTTCCGGCGGTCGGGCTTCTTCGCGAACCAGGACGGTGCGGGCGTCAGTCCCCGATCAGGGCGTCCACGAACGCCTCCGGCTCGAACGGCGCCAGGTCGTCCGGTCCCTCGCCGAGGCCGACCAGCTTCACCGGTACGCCCAGCTCGCGCTGCACGGCGACGACGATGCCGCCCTTCGCGGTGCCGTCCAGCTTCGTCAGCACGATGCCGGTGATGTCGACGACCTCGGCGAACACCCGGGCCTGCACCAGGCCGTTCTGCCCGGTCGTCGCGTCGAGGACGAGCAGGATCTCGTCGAGCGGCCCGTGCTTCTCCACGACCCGCTTGACCTTGCCGAGCTCGTCCATGAGGCCGGTCTTGGTGTGCAGCCGCCCGGCGGTGTCGATGAGGACGACATCGGCGCCCTCGGCGATGCCCTCCTTCACCGCGTCGAAGGCGATCGACGCCGGGTCGCCGCCCTCGGGGCCCCGGACGGTACGGGCGCCGACGCGCTCGCCCCAGGTCTGGAGCTGGTCCGCGGCGGCGGCGCGGAAGGTGTCGGCCGCGCCGAGCACGACGCTGCGGCCGTCGGCGACGAGCACCCGGGCCAGCTTGCCGGTGGTGGTGGTCTTGCCGGTGCCGTTGACGCCGACGACCATCACCACACCGGGGGTGTCCAGGCCGCTCTCGGTCTTGACCGCGCGGTCGGCGTCGGTGCCGATCAGCGTGAGAAGCTCCTCACGCAGCAGGGCGCGCAGCCCTTCGGGGGTACGGGTGCCGAGGACGCGGACGCGCTCGCGGAGCCGTTCCACCAGCTCCTGGGTGGGGGCGACGCCGACGTCCGCGGTGAGGAGGGTGTCCTCGACCTCCTCCCAGGTCTCCTCGTCGAGGTTGTCCCGGGACAGGAGCGTGAGCAGCCCCTTGCCGAGGGAGTTCTGCGAGCGGGCGAGCCGGGCGCGCAGCCGGACGAGCCGGCCGGCGGTGGGCTCGGGTACTTCGAGTGCGGGGACGGCGAGCGCCTCCGGCCCGACCTCCTCGACGGCCTCCGCGGCGGGCGCCTCGGCCGTGGGGGGAGCGACCTCCTCGATGGTGCGGCGCGGTTCCTCGCGCGGCGTCTCGGCTTCCTCGCCGACTTGGGGCTCGGCGGGAGGAGTGATGGTCGGCGTGCTCGGCGGCGCCGGGGGCAGCTGCTTCTTCTTGCGGCCGCTGACCACGAGCCCGCTGATCACGCCGACCGCGACCAGGGCGATGACTACAGCAAGGATGACGAATTCCATAACCCGTCCAGTATCAGCCACACCCGGCCGTGCGGGCCGCCCCGAGGAGCGGGCCGCGCGAGGCGCCACGGAGAATCACCCGCACCCCCACATGGCCGTTATGCGCTTTTTCATGGCATCTGCGGCAAAGATTACGATCCCGTTCGTGGAGACCCGCGGCCTGGAGCCCGTCCCCGACAGCGAACGCACCGGCCGGGTCCGGGCCCTCTTCCCCACCCGGGTCGGCGCGAACCCGACCGTGCTGTCGCTCACCATCGGCGCCGGACTCGTCGTCTTCGGCGGGCCGAACCTCGGGCAGGCGCTCACCGTCGCGCTCGCGACTCCGGCCATCGGCTTCGGACCGGTCGGACCGATCTCCCTGGCGGGCCGAAGCGGCGGGGCCCCGGGCATGGCACTCTCGCGCGCCGCCTTCGGGCCGCGCGGCAATCCGCTGCCCGGCGCGCCGATCCGGATCGCCCGCCGGGCCTGGGAGAAGGTGAACGCGGTCACCGGCACCTACACCGTGCTGCGTCTGCTGTTCGGCATCGCGAGCGACGACGAACCGGTCCTGGTGACCCTGGTCTGCTTCGCGAGGAGCAGCTTCCCGGTGTCGGGGGTGGGCGTGCGCACGCTCCGGGTGTGCTGCACCTGGGCGACCTGCCCGCGACGGGCTTCATGGACGCGTTCGCCTCCTTCCTGTCCCCGCTCGCGGTGACGTTCGCGGCGTGGATCGGGGTCCTCGGCGCGGACCCGTTGCGGGGCGCGCGTACGACCCGGCGGCGCTCCTGGACACCGGCCCGGGCGGCGGCTCCTGGTGCACCGGCGGATTCTCCGTAGCGGCGGTGGCCGCGTGGGCCGCGGGGCCGGCGGCGGGACTGCTCCCGACCGGCATGGAGTGGCCCTCCGGCCCGCTCGCCGGCACCTGGGCCGGGCGGCACGGGCTGGGGCGGGTGGCCATGATCGCCGTCTCCGGGGCGCTGTACGCGGCCCTGCCGCTGCCCGTCGCCGGGCGCGCGGGCGGACGGCGGGGCGACGCACCCCTACACTTCTGACGATACGTCAGATAGTGTCCTGCCTCGCCGAGTCCGACCGACGAAGAGGACACGCGTCATGGCCTTCACAGTGGTCCGGTTCAATCTCGTCGATCCCGCCGCAGGCCCCGAGTCGCTCTCGGCCCGCTACCGCGCCTCGCTGGAGATGGCCGCGTACGCCGACGAGCACGGGATCGACACCGTGCAGACCGAGGAGCACCACGGCGCCGAGAACTCCTGGCTGCCCTCCCCCTTCGTCTTCGCCGGGGCGGTCCTCGGCTCCACCCGCCGGATCGCCGTCACCGTCTCGGCGATCATCGGACCGTTGCACGACCCGCTGCGGCTGGCCGAGGACATCGCGGTCCTGGACCTGCTGAGCGCGGGCCGCCTGATCACGGTGGCGGGGATCGGATACCGGCCGCAGGAGTACGAACGGGCGGGCGTCGAGTGGACGAACCGCGGCAGGCTCCAGGACGAGCTGCTGGAGACCCTGGTGCGGGCGTGGACCGGGGAGCCGTTCCCGTACCGCGGCCGTACGGTCCGGGTCACGCCGCGCCCGTACACCCGGCCGCACCCTCCCTTGCTGGTGGGCGGCAGTTCGCGGGCGGCGGCGCGGCGTGCGGCGCGGTTCGGTCTCCCGTTCTTCCCGAGCGCGCATCTGCCGGAGCTGGAGGCGTACTACCACGAGCGCCGGGCGGAGCTCGGGACGGACGGGTTCTGCATGATGCCGTCGGCCGAGACACCCCTGCTGCACGTGTCCGAGGACCCGGACCGGACGTGGGCGGAGCACGGCGAGCACTTCCTGCACGAGGCGCGCACGTACGCCTCCTGGCAGTCCGCGGGCATCCGTTCCGCCGTGCGCTCGGCGGCGGGCACGGTGGGCGCGCTGCGGGACGAGGGCGTCTACCGGGTCGTCACCCCGCGGGAGTGCGCCGCTCTGGCCGGGAAGCTCGACAGTCTGGTGCTGCATCCGCTGTGCGGCGGGATGCCCCTCGACGAGGGGTGGCGCAGCCTGCGGCTGTTCTGCGAGGCGGTCGCGTCGCGCTGATCCGGCGCGCGGGCGGTCCGCGCCCGGGGCGGGGCGCGGCGGAACGGGCACGGGTCAGCCCATCTCCTCCAGCGCCTTGCCCTTGGTCTCCCGCACGAACCTGAGCACGAACGGGATGGAGAGCGTGGCGAAGCACGCGTAGATGATGTACGTGCCCGAGAGGTTCCAGTCGGACAGGCTCGGGAAGCTCGCGGTGATCAGCCAGTTGGCCATCCACTGCGCGGAGGCGGCGACCCCGAGCGCCGCCGCGCGGATCCGGTTCGGGAACATCTCGCCGAGGAAGACCCAGACGACGACGCCCCACGACAGGGCGAAGAAGAGCACGAACACATGGGCCGCGACGAGCGCCACGACGCCCTGGGTGTGCGGCAGCTTCCCGCCGACGAGCGGGGCGGAGAAGGCCCATGCCTCAAAAGCGAGGGCGACGGCCATGCCGGTGGAGCCGACCAGCGCGAGCGGCTTGCGCCCCACCCGGTCCACCAGCGTCATCGCGATGACGGTACCGATGATGTTGATGATCGACGTGGTGAACGAGTAGAGGAACGACTCGCTCGGGTCGATGCCGACGGACTGCCACAGCGTCGCCGAGTAGTAGAACGCCACGTTGATGCCGACGAGTTGCTGGAAGACCGACAGACCGATGCCGATCCAGACGATCGGCAGGAAGCCGAGGCGCCCGCCGAGCAGGTCCTTGAACGTGGACCTGTGCTCCCGGTGCATGGCGGTCTCGATATCGGCCACCCGCGCGTCGAGGTCGACGCCCTTGCCCTCGACCTCCTCCAGGATCTTCCGGGCCCGGTCCTTGCGGCCGATCGAGATCAGGAACCGGGGCGATTCCGGGATCGCCAGCGACAGCAGCCCGTACAGGGCGGCGGGGACGACCATCACACCGAGCATCCACTGCCACGCCTCCAGACCGCCGATCCGGCCGCGCTGATCCCCTCCGGCGAATTGCAGGATGCCGTAGTTGACCAGCTGCGAGATGGCGATGCCGACGACGATCGCCGCCTGCTGGAAGGAGCCGAGGCGGCCCCGGTAGGCGGGCGGCGAGACCTCTGCGATGTATGCGGGGCCGATCACGGACGCCATGCCGATGGCGAAGCCTCCGATGATCCTCCACATGGCCAGGTCCCAGAGCGCGAACGGGAGCGCGGAACCGACGGCGCTGATGGTGAAGAGCACGGCGGCGATCTGCATGCAGCGGATCCGGCCGATGCGGTCGGCGATGCGTCCCGCCGTGGCCGCGCCCAGCGCACAGCCGATCAGGGCGATGGCGATGACCTGGGCGAGTGTCGCCGAGCCGATGGCGTACCGGCTGCGGATCGCCTCCACGGCACCGTTGATGACCGAACTGTCGTAGCCGAAGAGGAAGCCGCCCATGGCGGCGGCGGCCGTGATGAAGACGACATGGCCGAGGTGATCCGGTTGGGCGGCACGGGCTCCGGACGCCGGTCCCTGCGCGGTGTCGGTCACATGAACTCCTGATGCCTGGACGCGCGTCGTCAGGTGCGGGCGACGAGCCGTGCGGGAAGCGTGCTCCCCACAGGGGACACACCCCAGTGGGGCACAACTTTCCGGCTGCCACCACTTGAAGGGGTGGAGCGGACCTGCGGCCGTCGCGTTCGGCTCCCGAAGACGTCGTCGCCGCATCGGCACCCGCCCGTTCAGGACAACGCGCGAGAGGGGTCGGAGTGTCGAAGACCGACAAACCCTGGCGGGGCTCAGCGCAGCCGCTGGCTGATGACCTTGGAGACCCCGTCCCCCTGCATCGAGACGCCGTACAGCGCGTCGGCGACCTCCATCGTCCGCTTCTGATGCGTGATCACGATCAGCTGCGAGCTCTCCTGGAGCTCCTCCATGATCCGGATCAGCCGCTGCAGATTGGTGTCGTCGAGGGCCGCCTCGACCTCGTCCATCACATAGAACGGGCTGGGCCGGGCCTTGAAGATCGAGACCAGCAGGGCCACCGCCGTCAGCGAGCGCTCCCCGCCGGACAGCAGCGAGAGGCGCTTGACCTTCTTGCCCGGCGGCCGGGCCTCGACATCCACCCCGGTCGCGAGCATGTTGTCCGGGTCGGTCAGGACGAGCCGCCCCTCACCGCCCGGGAACAGCCGCGAGAACACGCCCTCGAACTCCCGGGCCGTGTCCCGGTACGCCTCCGTGAACACCTGCTCGACCCGCTCGTCGACCTCCTTGATGACCTGCACCAGATGAGCTCGGGTCTTCTTCAGGTCTTCGAGCTGCTCGGAGAGGAACTTGTGCCGCTCCTCCAGGGCCGAGAACTCCTCCAGGGCGAGGGGATTCACCTTTCCGAGTTGCTGATACGCCCGTTCGGCCGCCTTCAGCCGCTTCTCCTGCTCGGCCCTGACGAACGGCCTCGGCCGGTTGCGCGGGTGTCCGGGATCGTCCGGCACCTCCTCGCCCACCGCTGCGGGCGAGGGGGGTACGGGCTGGTCGGGGCCGTACTCGGCGACCAGGGCGGCCGGCTCGACGCCCAGCTCCTCCAGCGCCCTCGCCTCCAGCTGCTCCATCCGCAGCCGCTTCTCGGCGCCGAGCACCTCCCCCCGGTGGACCGAGTCGGTGAGCTTGTCCAGCTCGTCCTTGAGCGCGCGGTCCCGGTCGCGCTCGGCCGTCAGCTCGCGCTCGCGCTCCGCCTTCGCTTCCTCGGCCGCGGAACGCTCACGCTCGGCCCGTACGACGGACACCTCGACGTGGGCGAGCAGCTGACGCGCCCCGGACGCGACGGCGGAGGCCACGTGGGCCTCGTGCCGCCGCCGGGCGCGGCGCCGCTCGGCACGGGCCCGGGCCTCGCGTTCGGCGCGGGCCGCCCGGTCGAGGGAGTCCGCGCGGCCCGCGAGCCCCTTGACCCGTTCCTCGTGGGTACGGACCTGGAGGCGGGCCTCCATCTCGGTCTGGCGGGCGTTGGCCCCGTCGGCGGCGAGCCGGTCGCGCACGGAGGTGTCCGGCTCCTCCTCGATGGGCGTCTCCTGGGCGACGAGCAGCCGTTCGGCCAGCTCCTCGGCCTCCTCCGTCGCCCGGTCGAGGGATTCCTGGGCACGCGCGGCGGACGCGGTCGTGCGCTCGGCCTCACCCGCCGCGCCACGCGCCTGCCCGGCGAGCCGTCCCAGCCGCTGGGCCACCCCGGACTTCTCCCGTTCGGTGGCCCGGCGCCGTTCCCCCAGCTCCTCGACCTGTCGGGCGCACGCCTCGCGCCGCTCCCCCGCGAGCCGCTGGACCTCGGCCAACTCCGCACACCGCAGGGCCAGTTCCTCCATCTGGGCGGCGGCCTCGTCGACCGACGCCTGCACCTCGAGGAGGCTGGGCGCCCCGGCGGAACCGCCATGCGCGAAGTGGGCCGAGAGGATGTCGCCCTCGGCGGTCACGGCGGTCAGTCCGGGATGCTCGGCGACGAGGTCCTCGGCGTCCTCCAGCGTGCCGACCACCACGGTGTCCCGCACCAGTCCGCGTACGGCGTCCACCAGTTCGACGGGGCCGCGGACCAGGTCGGCCACGGCCGGCGGCCCGACCGATCCCGCGCCGGCCCCCTCGGCCGGTCCCGCGCCGGACTCCCCGGCCGGCCCCGCCGCCGGGCCTCCGACGGGGGCGCCCAGCAGCAGGGCCGCCCGCCCCGCGTCCTGCTTGCGCAACAGCCGGATCGCCTCCGCCGCCGTGGCCGGATCGGTCACCGCGACCGCGTCCGCCGCGGCGCCCAGGGCCGCCGCCACCGCCACCTCGTACCCGGGCTCCACGGACAGGAGCTCCGCGGCCGGCCCGAGCAGGCCGGGCAGCCGGCCCCGTGCGCCGAGCAGCGCGCCCGTGCCGTCCTTGCGGCGCAGCCCGAGGGCCAGGGCCTCATGACGTGCCGCGACGGCCGCCCGCTTCCGTTCGGCGGCGGTGGCGGCCTCCCGGGCCGCGGCGAGCGCCGCCTCCGCCTCCGCGAGTTCCCGCCGGGCGTCCTCGTACCGCTCACCGAGCTCCGCGTCGCCCTCGTCCAGGCCCTCGACCTCGACCCTGAGCTGCTCGTACTCCTCCTGAGCGGCGACCGCCCGTTCCTGGGCCTCGTCGCGTGCGGCGGCGAGCCGGTCGATCTCGGCCTGGGCCGAAGCGGCCCTGCCACGGGCTGCGTTGACCTGTCCGCCGAGCCGGGCGAGCCCTTCGCGGCGGTCGGCGATGGCCCGGGCGGCATCCTTGAGCCCGCGCTCCTCGGCGGCCAATCGCCGTTCCAGCTCGGCGCGGTGGGCGGCGGTGTCCTCCAGCGCGTGTTCCGCCGCTTCCAGGGCGGCCGTCAGTTCCGCCTCCTGCTCACGGATGCGGGTGGCCTCCCGTTCCATGTCCTCCGGATCGCGGCCGCGCCTCTCCTCCTCGACGGGCGCGGTGGCGCTCTTCACCCGGGCGTCGGCCAGCGAGATCGTGCCGCGCACCCGTTCGGCCAGCTGCGACAGCTCGTACCAGGTCCGCTGGGCCCGCTGGAGTCGCGGCGCCAGCCGCCGCACCTCGTCCTCCAGGCCCGCCTCACGCGCCAGAGCCGCCTTGAGCTCCGCCTCCGCGGCCTCCCGGCGCTCCTTGAGCGCCACCTCGTCCGCGAGCTCGCTGCGCAGCGCGGCACGCAGCGCGACCAGGTCGTCGGCGAGCAGCCGCAGCCGCGCGTCGCGCAGATCAGCCTGGATGACGGCGGCCCGCCGTGCCACGGCCGCCTGCCTGCCCAGCGGCTTCAACTGCCGTCGCAGTTCGTCGGTCAGATCCTGGACGCGGGCCAGATTGGCTCCCATCGCGTCCAGTTTCCGCAGGGCCTTCTCCTTCCGCTTACGGTGCTTGAGCACACCCGCGGCTTCCTCGATGAACGCGCGTCGCCCTGAGGGGTCGGCGTGGAGCACCGAGTCGAGCCGGCCCTGACCGACGACGACGTGCATCTCCCGGCCGATACCGGAATCCGAAAGGAGTTCCTGGATGTCCAGGAGCCGGCATGTGTCACCGTTGATCTGGTACTCGCTGCCGCCGTTGCGGAACATGATCCGAGTGATCGTCACCTCGGCGTATTCGATGGGCAGTGCGCCGTCGGAATTGTCGATGGTCAGCGAGACCTCGGCCCGCCCGAGCGGCGGCCGACCGGTGGTGCCGGCGAAGATCACGTCCTCCATCTTGCCGCCGCGCAGGGATTTGGCCCCCTGTTCCCCCATGACCCAGGAAAGCGCGTCCACCACATTGGACTTGCCCGACCCGTTCGGGCCGACGACACACGTGATACCGGGTTCGAACCGCAGCGTCGTGGCGGAGGCGAACGATTTGAAACCACGCAGGGTCAGGGCCTTGAGATGCACGCCGCCGGACTCTACCTTTCGCGGCCGGTTTCACCGATGAGGGTGCAGGGCACATCAGACGGTAAGGGAAGGGGTGTATGCCGGGGGGATCGGTCCCGTGCAGCCTCCGGCCACCACGGTGGTCCGGGCCCGGCACACGCGGGAGCCGGGGCGAGAAGCCCGGCCGGGGACACCGAAAAGGCCCGGCCGCGGGGACCGGAAACCGGGCGCGGAGAAAAAAAACCGGGCGCGGAGAAAACCGGTCACGGAGACCGGGAAGAAAGAAGGGACGCCGGGGCGCCCCTTGTGAAATCTTGCCGCGTTGTTGCGTATGCGATCTCGCTGGTGCAGCGGCACATGGTGGACCACGGACTTGTCACGCAGGTGACAGATCAAGAGCGATGATCTTCAATGATCCGGCGACGATCCGGGTGATGATCTCGAACGGTTGACGTGAGCGTCCCGACCGGGCCCCGTGGGCCATCGGTCAGGTCAGCGCCGGCTCCGCCCGAGGTACGTCGATGTCCATGCTGTCGAGCAGCGACTCTTGGTGCTGGGCGGCGGCGTTGAGCGCGTCGTTCTCGTGCTGAATCCGTACGAGCTCGGATTCGAGGTCCTGCACGCGCTGCTGGAGCCGTCGCATCTCGGCGAGGAGTCGCGGGTCGGAACCGCCGACGTAACCGAGAAGCGCCTTTGCCATGATGGATGGTCCTCCACACTGAGTGACCGACCGATGCGGTGTGGGTCGTGAGGGATTCGCACCCGCGGCGCTCGGCAGTGCTTCCATTCACTGCTGTTCTGCTGCCAAACAGCTCTACCGAACAGCTCAGGTGCGCGGGGATTTCAGCGTCTCACCAAAAAGTTTGACGGTCAACACGATCACACCCTGCGGAGCCGGGCGGCCCCGGGGCGCGCGGCTCGGGCGATCATGCGGCGCGACTCTCCTGCGGGGCCCTCGGGGGCGTGGAGATCATCCTTACTGCCGCAGCCTGGCACGCCAACCGAATCTTGGCAACCATCTGGTCATTCCGCAGGTCATTTCATGTGCACGGAGATTGAGTACGCCCTCCGTCACCGCACGCCGTTTATCGAACACGGACCGAACACCCGCCCTCGAAGGAATGACGGACGGGGGCCGGGTCAGCGGATCTCGAAGCCTTCGTAACCACCGCGCGACGTGTCCCATATCTCAGTCACTCCGTCCACGTGCCCGGGTGTGTCGTCCGAGCGCAGCCACTCCAGCAGACGGTGGCAGTTCTCACGCCCGCCCTCGGCCACGACCTGCACCCTGCCGTCGTCGAGGTTGAGGGCGAACCCGGTGAGCCCGCCGATCTCCAGGGCGTTCTCCCTGGTGAACCAGCGGAAACCGACCCTCTGCACCCGACCGCGCACCCATGCGGTGAGCCGTACGTCTTCGTCCATGCACGAACGCTAACCGGTCCATCGCCCACCACCGACCGGCCGATCGTCCTCGGAGCGCCTGTGGCCGAACGGCCATGGCGTACAGTCCCCCACGCACCTGACCTCACTCCAACGGGTGAAGCGCGTTGACGCCGAGGGTGGCGTCCATACCCCAGAAGGGCTCGGCAGATGGGACGCCATCGACGCTCCGCCGCAACTCCTGTCGTCCAGGACCGCACGACGGGCGACCCGGACCGGCACCGGAGCGCGCACCGCGGAAAGCGGCGCGGCGCTCCCGTCCGCACGGGACTGATCGGCGTCTCCGCCGCCCTCGCGGTGGGAGCGGTCGCGGTCGCCTCGGGTCTGCTGCCCGGCGGCGACACCGACACGGTCGGGGGCGCGCCCTCGGACCGGGTGCGTACCGAAGGAACCTCGGACCCGCTGGGCCGGGGCGGATCCCCCACCGATCGCTCCGATCCGGCCGTCGGCCGTGGTGCCGGGCGTACGGCAGCCCCCGAGGCGCAGTCCCCCACCGCCTCACCGTCCTCCGCCTCCCCGTCGGCCCCGTCCCTCGCCCCAAAGACGTCCGCACCGGCCGGCCGTACGGATCCGTCCCGTTCCCCGGGCCCGGCGGGCTCCGGCCGGGGCTCCGCCCCGAGCGAGGCCGGAAGGTCGTCGGCCGCGACGCGGCCCCCCGCCTCGTCCGCCCCGTCCGCCCCGTCCGCCCGGAGGTCGAAGGCTGCCTCTCCCGCCGCCGACTCGGCCCGGTCCGGGGTCCTCGCCCTGGTCAACGAGGAACGGGCGAAGGCCGGTTGCAGCCCGGTCACCGCCAGCGCCTCGCTCACCTCGCTCGCCCAGGACTTCAGCGAGGACATGGCCGCCCGCGGCTTCTTCGACCACACCGACCCCGGCGGCCGGTCCCCCTGGGACCGCGCCTCGGACGCCGGGGTGCGCGGGCTGGCGGCCGAGAACATAGCCCGCGGCCAGGCCGACGCCCGCGCCGTGATGAATGCCTGGATGCACAGTGAGGGCCACCGCAGGAACATCCTCAACTGCGACTACAAGACCCTCGGCGTCGGCGTGCACCGTGGCCCCGGCGGCCCCTGGTGGACCCAGGAGTTCGGCTTCTGAGCACACCGGAAACTGGTCCCCCGCGCCCGGAGCGCCTTGCCGGGCGGGGTCAGGCAGCGGCGCGCGGGGGCCGCTGGCAGCGCGGGCAGAAGTAGCTGGAGCGGTTCATCCACGCCCGGCGCCGTATCGGCGCACCGCAGCGCCGACAGGGCTCGTCCTCCCGGCCGTAAGCGTCCAGCGAGCGGTCGAAGTAGCCGGACTCGCCGTTCACGTCCACGTAGAGGCTGTCGAAGCTGGTGCCGCCCTGGTCGAGCGCCGCGTTCATCACCTCGCGCACATGGCCGAGCAGCTCGGCCGACTTCGGGCGGGTCAGGGTGGCGGTCGGCCGGTCGTAGTGGAGCCGGGTGCGCCACAGCGCCTCGTCGGCGTAGATGTTGCCGACCCCGCTGATCAGCGACTGGTCGAGCAGGGCGCGCTTGATCGTCGTGCGGCGCAGGCGCAGGGCCGTGTGGAACGCCGCTTCGTCGAAGGAGGGGTCCAGCGGGTCGCGCGCGATGTGCGCGATGGTGTCGGGCAGCCCGTCGGCGGTGTTCCCGTGGACCGAGAGGCCGCCGAAGGTGCGCTGGTCGACGAAGCGCAGCTCGGTGCCGAGGTCGTCGTCGAAGCGGATCCGTATCCGCAGGTGCTTCTCGTCGGGGGCGTCCTGCGGCTGCACGAGCAGCTGGCCGCTCATGCCGAGGTGACCCAGCAGCGAGCTGGAGGCTTCGTCCAGCGGGACCCAGAGGTACTTGCCGCGGCGCATGGCCGTGCCGAAGCGGGCACCGCCGAGCCGGGCCGCGAAGTCCACCCCGCCCGCGAGGTGGCGCCGGACCGCGCGCGGATGCAGCACCTCGACGTCCGTGACCGTGCGGCCGGATACCCAGCGCTCCAGTCCCCGTCGTACGACTTCTACCTCGGGCAGCTCGGGCACGGTATGGCTCCTCAGGGACTTTTCCAGGGTATCCGGACAGGGAGAACCCCCCGGTGCGCGGGGCACCGAGGGGTTCTTGGGTCAGACCGGAGCGATGCCCGCGGACGACGGGTCGGCAGGGGTGTCGGCGGCCCCTCCGTCGGCGGATCCGGCTGCCGCCTCCCGTGCCTCCACGGCGGCGCTGATCTCGCGCCAGGCGGACTCCGCCGCCTGCTGCTCCGCTTCCTTCTTGCTACGGCCGGTGCCGGTGCCGTACGAGACACCACCGACGCGGGCGGCAGCGGTGAAGGTCTTCTCGTGGTCCGGGCCGGTCTCCGTGACGAGGTACTCGGGAACGCCGAGGTTCTCGCTCGCGGTGAGTTCCTGGAGGCTGGTCTTCCAGTCCAGGCCGGCGCCGAGGTTCGAGGACCTGTCGATCAACGGGTCGAAGAGCCGGTGGACCAGCTCCGAGGCCGCGTCGAGGCCCTGGTCGAGATAGACCGCGCCGATCACCGCTTCGAGGGTGTCGGCGAGGATGGACGCCTTGTCCCTGCCGCCCGTGCCCTCTTCACCGCGGCCGAGCCGGATGAAGGAGCCGAGTTCGAGGCCGCGGCCCACTTCCGCAAGTGCACGCGAGTTGACCACCGCGGCCCGCAACTTGGCCAGCTGCCCCTCGGGCAGATCGGGGTGGGTGCGGTACAGCGTGTCCGTGACCACGAGACCGAGCACCGAGTCCCCGAGGAACTCGAGCCGTTCGTTGGTGGGCAGACCGCCGTTCTCGTACGCGTACGAACGATGGGTCAGCGCACGCACCAGAAGGGCGGACTCAAGGTGATACCCGAGCCGCCCTTCCAGAAGCGTGTGGGACGAGGCCGTGTTGACGTTGTCTGTCTGCTTCTTGCCGTTCGACAACTCAGACATCGAGCCTCTCACCAGCCGCTCAGACCTCGAGGACCTGGCGCTTGTTGTACGTGCCGCAGCTGGGGCACGCGATGTGCTGCAGCTTCGGCTCCTGGCAACGCTCGCACGAAACCAGGGTGGGGACCGCAGCCTTCCACTGCGACCGGCGGTGGCGCGTGTTGCTGCGCGACATCTTCCGCTTCGGAACAGCCACGGCTACTTCTCCTGCTTCTTGTCGACGCCCGCTTCGGCGCCGCCCATGTTGTCCTTCTCGCCGTCCTGAACGGTGTCGGCGAGTCCTTGCAGTGCCGCCCAGCGAATGTCGACGGCATCGTGGTGGTGACCGGGGTTCTCGTCCAGCCTGACTCCGCATTCGGAGCACAGACCGGCGCAGGACTCCCGGCACACCGGCTGCATCGGCAGTGCGAGCACCACCGCGTCACGCAGCACTGGTTCGAGGTCGAACAGGCCGTCCTCGAGGAAGAGCCTGCCCTCGTCGTCCTCGGCGTCGTCGCCCGGTTCCGGCTTGATCGCACGGCCCCGGTCGTCGGCGTCAGGGTACGAGAACAGCTCCTGGAAGTCCGCCGCGACCTCCTGGCGCAGCGGCTCCAGACACCTTACGCACTCCCCCTCGGCCGACGCACGGGCGGTGCCTGTGACAAGCACCCCTTCCATGACCGATTCGAGGCGGAGCTCAAGCTCCACGGGCGAGCCTTCCGGCACGCCGATGACTCCGTCGATGCCGAGAGCCGGTGAACCGGGTGCGTCCACCGTGCGGGTCAGCCGCTGGAGCGCACCTGGCCGCCGGCCCAGCTCGTGCGTGTCGAACACGAGGGGACTGCGGTGGTCGAGGTGGCCGTTCAGGGCTTTTCCTGCTTTCGAGATCATGAGCGTCACGCATCGTGGGAGGGCCGACCGGTTCCGGATCCGAAACGGGCAGCCGGGATCGCGGACATAGCGCGACCGAGGAGCCAGGATACTGGACACACCGCCCAGCTCCCAATCCGGTCCGCCCCGCCGAAGGCCCCTCCCGCTCCGCGGGGCACACCGGGCGGGGCTCCTCACCGGCCGGTCAGCGGTCCTGCTCGTACTGCCGGAGCCGGTCCAGATCGATCATGCTGGTGTCGAACAGGCTGGTCTCGTCGAGGGCGCTCCCGCCCTGCGCCTGCTGGGGCCGACCGGGCTGCTGCGCGGGCTGGTGCTGCTGCCAGCCGTCGTAGCCCTGGCCGGGCAGCTGGGCCCCGTTCTGGTCGTAGCCCTGCTGCTGGTGCTGCTGGTAGGCGGCGTACGGGTCCGGCTGCTGCTGGTACCCGTAGGGGTCCTGTTGCGGCTGTTCCTGGTACCCGTACGTCTCCGCGTAGGCCGGCTGGGCCTGCGCCGGGAAGTGCGACGGGGTCTGCTGCGCGCCGGACTGCGGCTCCGGGGGTGCCAGCTCGGCGAGGCCGGCCCAGTGGTCCTCGTCGCTGACGTGCACCGGGTTGCCCGCCGCGTCCTGGGCCGCCATGTGCGCGCCGAGCTCGTCGGTGGCGACCCGGCCGTGCAGTTTCTGCCTGCCCCGGCCGACCGCCTCCAGGGTCTTGGCGAGCACCGCCTCGAAGGCGCCGAACTTGGTGTCCACGTACTCGTCCGCGCGGCGCCGGAGGGTGTCCGGGTCGGTGCTGCGCTCGGGGGCCTCGGCGAAGTCCGGGTCCTCGTACCCCTGCGCGTCGTACGCCTGGCCGCGGCCGAGGAGCTTCTCGCGCCCCCGGTCGACGGACCCGATGGTCTTGGTGAGGACGACCTCGAAGTTGGCGAGCTTGCTGTCGACGTATTCGTCGGCCTCGGCGCGGACCTCGGCGGCCTCCCGGCGGGCCTCTTCGAGGATGCGGTCGGCCTCGGCCTGCGACTGCCGGGCGATCTCCGTCCCGGAGATCAGCGAGCTGCGCTCGGCGTGTGCGGCCTCGACGATCCGTCCGGCCTCCTGGCGGGCCTGCTCGACCATCTGTTCCTGGCCGCCGATGAGCTCCCGTGCCTGGGCGAGCGAGCCCGGCAGGGCCTCGCGCACCTCTTCGAGCATCGCGAGCAGTTCGGCGCGGTTGACCACGCACGAAGCCGACATGGGCATGGACCGGGCACTGCCCACCACCTCGACGATCTCGTCGAGTCTCTTCTGCACGTCCACCGTGTGCTCGCCACTCTCTACAGCCGATTGGAGACGGACGGGACGACTGTACGGCCAGTCGGCGCCCACCCGACACCTGATGACGGGCCGTCAGTCGATCAGCGGGACCGCAACCGTTCGGCCAGGGCCTCCTGGACCACCGGGGGAAGCAGGTGGGAGACGTCGCCACCCCAGGCGGCGACCTCCTTGACCAGGGAGGACGACAGGAAACTGTAGGCGGGATTGGTCGGCACGAAGAGCGTCTCGACGCCGGACAGGCCGATGTTCATCTGGGCCATCTGCAGCTCGTAGTCGAAGTCGCTGACCGCGCGCAGCCCCTTCACGATCGCCGGGATCTCGCGCTGCTTGCAGAAGTCCACCAGGAGGCCGTGGAAGGACTCGACCTGGACGTTGTCGAACTCGGCGGTGGCCTGGCGGATCAGGTCGATGCGCTCGTCGACCGTGAACAGCCCCTGCTTGGATTTGTTGATCATCACCGCGACGTGTACGACGTCGTACAGCTTCGAGGCGCGGCCAATGATGTCGAGATGTCCGTTGGTGATGGGGTCGAACGACCCCGGACAGACGGCGCGGCGCAACGTGATTCCCTCGCTCTCCGGTGCGGTCATCGTGCGTCTTGGCACGTAGAGGCGGCGTGACCGTACCAAAGCGTGCCCTCGCCGTAGCGACGGGACCGCAGTGGCTCGA
This sequence comes from Streptomyces sp. CB01580, assembly GCF_001905795.1. Classification (GTDB taxonomy): domain Bacteria; phylum Actinomycetota; class Actinomycetes; order Streptomycetales; family Streptomycetaceae; genus Streptomyces. The sequence continues at coordinate 230,603 of NZ_LIXJ01000007.1, read as the reverse complement.
ATCCCGTGGGCCAGCCGAATTCTCCGCCTCGGGTGCTGCGTTCCACGGTGACGAGTGCGTCCGGCGTGAGCCACCCCTGAGTACGGAGTGTGATCAGGATCTCGCAGAGGTCGCCGTCGGTCACGGCGTAGGGCGGGTCGAGGAACACGATGTCGTACGGCACCGCGGGCGGGGGGCCCGAGACGATCTGCTCGGCCCTGCCGGTGCGGACCTCGGCGCCGGGCAGCCCGAGGGCGCGGGCGTTGTCCCGGACGACGCGGACGGCCCTGGGGTCGGCCTCGACGAGCAGGGCGTGGGCCGCGCCCCGGGAGAGCGCCTCCAGGCCGACGGCGCCCGACCCCGCGTACAGGTCCGCGACCCTGGTGTCGTCGAGACCGCCCAGGAGGGATTCCCAGGTGGAGAAGAGGCCCTCGCGCGCACGGTCGGAGGTGGGGCGGGTGCCGGTGCCGGGCGGGACGGCCAGGAGGCGTCCGCCGGCCGCGCCGGCGATCACGCGGGTCATGGGTGTCTGGTCCTCGGTTCGTGGGTGGTCCGCAGGGTGCCGCGGTGCCGTGCCACCCACGATATGGCGTCGCGACGGATCGGGCCGCGCGCCCGTGCTCGCCCGCCTCCTCGTCGCCCGGCCTCGTCCCTCGGCCCGCTCTCCCGTCCCCCGGCCGGGCTCACCCCCCCTCAGCCCTTGTCCAGGTACTGCTCGCGCTCCTTGTCCAGCAGGGCGTCCAGCGCGGTCCGCAGCTCGGGCAGGTGCTCCAGCTCCGGGTCGGCGGCGACGATGGTCGAGGCCTCCTCGCGGGCGGCGGCGATGACCTCCTCGTCGTCGATGACGGTGAGCACCCGCAGGGAGGAGCGCACCCCGGACTGGGCCTGGCCGAGGACATCGCCCTCGCGCCGCTGCTCCAGGTCGATCCGGGACAGTTCGAAACCGTCGAGGGTGGACGCGACCGCGGAGAGCCGGGCACGGGCGGGACCGGCCTCGTGGGCCTCGGTGACCAGCAGACAGAGTCCGGCGGCCGATCCGCGGCCGACCCGGCCGCGCAGCTGGTGCAGCTGGGAGACGCCGAACCGGTCGGCGTCCATGATCACCATGACGGTGGCGTTGGGGACGTTGACCCCGACCTCGATGACGGTGGTGGCGACGAGGACGTCGGCCTGCCCCGCGGCGAACCGGCGCATCACCTCGTCCTTGTCGTCGGGGTTCATCCTGCCGTGCAGGACCTCGACGCGCAGACCGGTCAGGGGGCCCTTGGCGAGCTGTTCGGCGATGTCCAGGACGGCGAGCGGCGGGCGCTTCTCGCCGTCGTCCCCGCCGTCTTCGCCGTTCTCTGCGCCGTCCGCGCCGTCGGCGGCCTTCTTCCGGGGCTTCGCCTTCCCGGCCGACGCCTCGTCGTCGGCGTCGTCCCCGATGCGGGGGCAGACCACGTACGCCTGGTGGCCGTTCTCCACCTCCTCGCGGACCCGCTCCCAGGCGCGGCTGAGAAAGTGCGGCTTGTCCTTGGCGGGCACGACATGGCTGGCGATCGGCGAACGGCCGGCCGGCAACTGGTCGAGCACGGAGGTCTCCAGGTCGCCGAAGACGGTCATGGCGACCGTACGGGGAATGGGGGTGGCCGTCATGACCAGCAGGTGCGGCGGCTGCTTGCCCTTGGAGCGCAGGGCGTCGCGCTGTTCCACGCCGAAACGGTGCTGTTCGTCGACGACCACCAGGCCCAGATCGTGGAACTTCACCTTGTCCTCGATCAGGGCATGGGTGCCGATCACGATCCCGGCCTCACCGGTGACGAGGTCCAGCAGGGCCTGGCGGCGGGCGGCCGCGCCCATGGAACCGGTGAGCAGCACCACTTTCGTGCCCTGCTCGGAGCCGCCCAGCATCCCGCCCTCGGCCAGTTCCCCCATCATCTCGGTGATGGAGCGGTGGTGCTGCTGGGCGAGCACCTCGGTGGGGGCCAGCATGGCGGCCTGCCCGCCCGCGTCGACGACACCCAGCATCGCGCGGAGCGCGACCATGGTCTTGCCCGAACCCACCTCTCCCTGGAGCAGCCGGTGCATCGGGTGCTCGGTCGCCAGGTCGTCGAAGATCTCGGCGGAGACCTTCCGCTGGCCCTCGGTGAGGGTGAAGGGCAGCTTGGCGTCGAAGGCGTCGAGCAGCCCGCCGGACCGGGGCCTGCGGGCCACGGCCGGAAGCTGGGTGTCCGTGTAGCGACGACGGGCCAGCGCGACCTGGAGGACGAACGCCTCGTCCCACTTCAGGCGGTCCCGGGCGAGGGCGATGTCCGCCTTGGTCTGCGGACGGTGGATCTTCAGCAACGCCTCCGGGAGCGAGGCGAATCCACGGCCCTCGCGCAGCGCGGGCGGCAGCGGGTCGACGGCCTCCTGAGCACCGGGCAGCACGGTATCGACGGCCTTCGCGATCCGCCACGAGTCCAGTTGCTTGCAGGCGGGGTAGATCGGCAGCAGCCGCCCGGCGAAGGCGTCCACCGCCTCCGCGGCCTCGTCGGTGTCCTGGACGTCCAGCAGCTGGTACGTGGGATGGGCCAGCTGGAGCTTCCGGTTGAAGACGGACACCTTGCCCGCGAACATGGCCCGCCGGCCCGGCAGCAGCTCCTTGTGCGGCTTGTGGACCCCGTGGCCGAAGAAGACCAGCTGGAGGCGGCCGTGCCCGTCGGTGAGGGTCACTTCGAGCCGCTTGCCGCGGCCGTTGTTGAACGTCAGCACGCGGGCGTCGGCGACCTGGGCGACCACCGTCACGTGCTCGTCCAGCGGGAGATCGGTCAGCGCCGTGAGCCGGCCGCGCTCCTCGTACCGCCGCGGGTAGTGGTGCAGCAGATCACCGACCGTGTGCAGGTCGAGGTGGTCGGCCATCACCTTCGCGGTGGCTCCGCCGAGCAGCTTCCTGAGGGGTTCATCGAACGCAGACACGCGATCCATTGCACACCACACCACTGACAGATGCTGGACGCGCACCACCCGGAGCGTCCGATTCCGCTGCTCGGGGCAGTGACCGTGCCTCCGTCGGCGGCCGGTCCGGGCGCCGTCCCCGGGCACGGCGACAGCAAAGACGGGCCGGGCGGGGACACCTCGTCCGTGGTCCGCCGTCCCGTGCACGGACACTCACCGAGCGGCACCGTCCGGCGGGCCGGCGGTGGGCGGCTACTCCACCCCGATCAGCAACGGGGCGCTCTGCCGGCCGCCCCGGTACACCACCGTGTCGACCGCCAGATACCCCTCGCGCACGTGTTCCTCCAGCGCCTCGGCCAGGCTGTCCGGGACGTCCTCGCCCAGGACGAGGGTGACCAGTTCGCCGCCCGCCGCCAGCATGCGGTCGAGCACGCCGCGGGCGGTCTCCGGCACGTCCTGGCCGATGACCGCGACGTCGCCGTCGATCAGCCCCAGCACGTCGCCGGCCTGGCAGATGCCCGCCATGGTCCACGACTGCCGTTCGGCGACGGCGAGTTCGGCGTAGCGGGCGGCACCGGCCGCGGCGGTCATGGCCACGACGTCCTCGTCGAAGCTGCGGCCCGGTTCGTGGACGGCGAGGGCGGCGACGCCCTGGACGGCGGCCCGGGTCGGGATCAGGGCGACCCTGACCCCCTCGGCCCGGGCCTGCTCGGCGGCGGCAGCGGCGGTGTGCCGCAACTCGGCGTCGTTGGGCAGCAGGACGACCTCGCGGGCGTGCGCCCGGCGGATGGCGTCGACGATCTCGCCGCTGGCGGGCGGCTCCCCCGGGCGCGCCAGAACCGTCGTCGCCCCGGCCTCCTCGCACAGGCCGCGCAGCCCCTCGCCGGGGACCACCACGACGACGGCACGCTGCACGGGTTCGGCGGGGGGCGGCACCCGGTCCGCGCCGAAGTGGGTGATCCGGATGCGGTACGGGCGCCCGGCCTCGACACCCGCCTCCACCGCCGCGCCCGCGTCGTCGACGTGCACATGGACGTTCCACAGTCCGTCGCCGCCGACCACCACCAGCGAGTCGCCGAGCCCGTCGAGCCGCGCGCGCAGCCGGTCCACGGCGTCGTCGTCCGCCTCCAGCAGGTAGATGACCTCGAACGCCGGTCCGCCCGCCGCGCAGTCCCCCGGCACCGGCGCGACGGGCAGCGGGGCCACCGGCCCGGCGGCGTACGCGGGTTCGGGCGCCCGCCCGGAGACCGCCTCGACGAGTGCCCCGAGCACCGTCACCAGGCCCCGGCCCCCGGCGTCCACGACCCCGGCCCGGCCCAGCACCGCGAGTTGCCCGGGGGTCGCCTCCAGGGCCGCTCGCGCCCCCTCGTACGCCGCCCGCGCCACCGCCGCGGTCCCGGGGACGCCCGCCGTGCGCGCGGCGGCCTCGGCGGCCCGGTCGGCCACGGTGAGCACGGTGCCCTCGACGGGGTGGGCGACGGCCCGTCGGGCGGCGACGGCGGCGGCGGACAGCGCCCGGAGCAGGTGATGCGCGTCGTGTCCGTCGGCCAGCACCCCGGCCATCCCGCGCAGCAGCTGGGCCAGGATCGTGCCGGAGTTCCCCCGGGCGCCGATCAGCGCCCCGTGCGCCATGGCCCGTACCGCGTCGGCGGTCGCGGGCACGGTCGTACCGGTCTCGTGGGCGGCGAAGACGGCCTCGACGGCCCGGACCGCGGACTCCGCGGTCAGATAGAGGTTGGTGCCGGTGTCCCCGTCGGCGACCGGGTAGACGTTGATCGCGTCGATCGCCGCGCGCTCCCGGCCCAGCGCCTCCAGGGCCAGCGAGCACCAGGTGCGCACCGCGACGGCGTCCAGGTCGTCGGCGGGGTGTGGCACCTGTGGTCCTCCTCGGAATCGGCCGGTGGGGGTCGGCTGCACCGCAGAGTAGTCCCCGCGCGGCCGTCCCAGGCCGGGACGGGCGGGACCGGGGCGGCAAAAGCCATGGTAGTTTCGTTCTGCCGAAGCGGTCGTTGTATGCTGCTTCGGTTGCCCGATGAGAGTCGGGCCATTCCTCCGGTACCGCCACTTCAGTCATATGATTCCGGCGCGCCGGAATTCACTGTAAGTGCATCTGAAGTCTTTGGAGTGACCCGTGGCTGCCAACTGCGACGTCTGCGGCAAGGGGCCGGGCTTCGGCAACAACATTTCGCACTCGCACCGCCGTACGTCCCGTCGCTGGAACCCCAACATCCAGCGCGTGCGTGCCGTGGTCGGTCGGACGCCGAAGCGGCTCAACGTCTGCACCTCGTGCATCAAGGCCGGCAAGGTCGCGCGCTGACGTTCCCGTCGTAGCGCAGCCTTCCGGTTGCCCGAAAAGCCGGTCCATCTCGGTGGACCGGCTTTTTGTTGTGCGCTCGCGCCACGGCCGGGCGCGGGGCCGTCCACGGCGCGCGGGACCGCTCACACGCCGCGCGCCCGCCAGCCATGGTCGACGGGTCCGATCCCGGCACCCAGCGGGAAGCCCGCCGCGATCGCCCCGGTGACGTACTCCTTCGCGTTCCGCACCGCCGTGGGCACGTCGTGTCCCAGGGCCAGCCCGCAGGCGATCGCCGAGGCGAGGGTGCAGCCGGTGCCGTGGGTGTGGCGGTTGTCGTGCCTGGGTGCGCGCAGCCAGTGTTCCCGGTCGCCGTCCGTCAGGAGGTCGACGGGGTCGCCCGGCAGATGGCCGCCCTTGATGACGACCCAGCGCGGCCCGAAGCCCAGGACCGCGTCGGCGGCCCGCCGCATCCCGGCCTCGTCCGTGATGGTCGCCCCGGTGAGCTGCGCCACCTCGTCCAGGTTCGGGGTGGCGACCGTGGCGACCGGCAGCAGCCGCGTGCGTACGGAGTCGAGTGCTTCGGCGGCCAGCAGCGGATCTCCGTGCTTGGAGACCCCGACCGGGTCGACGACGACGGGGGCGTCCGTGCCGGCGAGGAGTCCGGCCACGGTGTCCACGAGCGCGGCCGACGACAGCATGCCGGTCTTCACCGCCTGCACCCCGATGTCGTCCACCACGGCGCGGTACTGGGCGCGCACCGCCTCGGCCGGCAGTTCCCAGGCGCCCTGCACCCCCAGGGAGTTCTGCGCGGTGACGGCGGTCAGCACGCTCATTCCGTGCACGCCGAACGCCGTCATCGTCTTCAGGTCGGCCTGGATGCCCGCGCCGCCGCCGGAGTCGGATCCGGCGACGGTGAGCACACGGGCGGGCGCGGTGACGGGCACGGCGACAGGCGTGGGGGCGGGTATGAGCATGTCCCGAATCTACTGGGCGCTCGTCGCGCCCCTGCCACGGGGCGATGCCCGGCGGCGGGCGACGACTTCGGCGCTCCGGATCACCGGGCGTCCTCTATGCCCCCGAAATGGTCCCAGCCGCTCTTGCTGGTCCAGGGCGCCCCGTCGACCGTCACCTGGGGCAGCGCCGAGGAGTTGAGGACCTCCCCGATCACCTTCCAGCGAGCGGGCAGCTTCACGTCCGGCGGGAACGTGGCGACGATCGCGTGGTCCTCTCCCCCGGTCAGCACCCACTGGAGGGGGTCCACGCCGACGGCCTGACCGATGTCGGACATCTGCGTGGGGATGTCGATGAGGCCGGAGCGGATGTCGATCCTGACGCCGCTGGCCTCCGCGATGTGCCCGAGGTCGGCGACCAGTCCGTCGCTCACGTCGGTCATCGCGGTGGCGCCGAGCCCGGCGGCGGCGGGGCCCGCGTGGTACGGCGGTTCGGGGCGCCGGTGGGCCTCGACGAAGGCGCGGGGCGAGCGGAAGCCACGCGAGAGGACGGCGTATCCGGCGGCGGACCAGCCGAGCCAGCCGGTCACGGCGACGACGTCGCCGGGCCGGGCTCCGGACCGGGTGACCGGTTCGTGGTTGCGCAGATCGCCGAGCGCGGTGATCGAGACGGTGATCATGTCGCCGCGCACCACGTCCCCGCCGACCACGGCCGCTCCGGCGACCTGGCACTCGTCGCGGAGGCCGTCCATCAGCTCCCCGGCCCAGGTGACCGGGAGTTCGGCCGGGACCACCAGGCCGAGCAGCAGCGCCGTCGGCACGGCGCCCATGGCGGCGATGTCGGCGAGGTTCTGTGCGGCGGCCTTGCGGCCGACGTCGTAGGCCGTCGACCAGTCACGGCGGAAGTGCCGTCCCTCCAGCAGGATGTCCGTGCTGGCCACGACCCTGCGGTCGGGAGCGGAGACGACCGCGGCGTCGTCGCCGGGACCGAGCCGTACCGCCGGAGTGGTGGTGAGCCGGGACGTCAACTCCCTGATGAGCCCGAACTCCCCCAACTCGCCCACGGTTCCCTTCACCGAGTCCCACCTCTCATCTGTCGCGCCGGACGGTCGCCCGGGCCGCCTCGACGGCCCGGGATCCGGTTCGTGGACCGGCCGCCGCCGCAGGGAGCAGTCTGCACCGGTTCCCGTCGGCGCGCCCCACCCCCTCCCGCGCCGCCGGGCCAGCGGTCGCGGGCCGTCATTGCTGTCGGTACTGTCAAGGCATACGTCAACTCGAGCCGTGCCCGTGCCACGCTGTGGGCGGCAACCGGCCCCCGGGTCTCCCCGCGGCCCGCGGCGACGCGATACCGTGGCGTCCCTTTCCCCCACATGATCCTCGTGGCCGCCCTGGAGGTTCCGTGGTACAGGCGTACATCCTCATTCAGACCGAGGTGGGCAAGGCGTCGACCGTCGCCGAAACCATCTCTGGTGTTCCGGGAGTGATCCAGGCGGAGGACGTCACCGGCCCCTACGACGTGATCGTGCGCGCGCAGGCCGACACGGTCGACGAACTCGGCCGCATGGTGGTCGCGAAGATCCAGCAGGTGGAAGGCATCACCAGAACCCTGACCTGCCCGGTCGTCCATCTGTAGTCCCCGTCTACGCTGGGCCGGTGACATCACCATGCCGCCGTCTCGGCCATCCCGTGCTTCTCGGTCCGTCCGTCGCCGCGCTGCTGCTGGCCGCGGTGGGCTGTTCCTCGGACGCGGCCCCGCCGGTCACGATTCCCACGCCGTCCGCGCAAGCCGCGGCGTACTGCCGCGCGCTGCACGAGGAGCTGCCTGAGACCGTCGCCGGACTCGACCGCGGTGACACCGCGACGAAGTCCGAACTGACCGCCCAGTGGGGGGACGGAGCGATCGTACTGCGCTGCGGCGTCCCCCGGCCCGCGAAGATGGACGACCCCTCGTCCAAGGCCGTCGAGGCGAACGGCGTCGACTGGATGCTGGAGCAGCAGGACGACGGCGGCCCGCTGTTCACGACCACCTACCGCAAGGCGTACGTCGAGGTGCGGCTCTCCGAGGCGTACGCCCATGACGCGAGCCCGCTGGCCGCGTTCGGCCCGGCCGTGCTGAAGACGGTGCCCGCCGCCCTCTGACCCCGGCGGCGGGGTGTCACACGCTCCGTGGCGCCGTACAGGGGCGTGCGCGGGTACGTGCGCCGCAGGGCGCGGGCGCCGTCCGTGGAACACACGCCCTGCGGGACGGCGCGCACGCCCCGCGCGGACCGCACACGCACCGCGCGTGGACGGCGCCGTCTCAGCGCAGGCCGGTCGGCCGGTTCAGCGCTGCCTGGATCAGCCGGTCCACCAGTTCCGGGTAGCTCACGCCGCTCTCCCGCCACATCCGCGGATACATGGAGATCGGGGTGAAGCCGGGCAGGGTGTTGATCTCGTTGATCACGAAATCGCCGTCCTCGGTGAGGAAGAAGTCGGCGCGCACCAGGCCCTCGCAGGACACGGCCTCGAACGCCTCGATCGCCAGGCGCTGGACCTCGGCGGTCTGCTCCTCGGTGAGCGGGGCGGGCACGATCCCGGAGGCCGAATCGATGTACTTGGCCTCGAAGTCATAGAAGTCGTGAGAGGTCACCGGAGGGATCTCGGCGGGCACGCTGGCACGCGGCCCGTCCTCGAACTCCAGCACCCCGCACTCGATCTCGCGTCCCCGCAGCAGCGACTCGACCAGGAACTTCGGGTCGTGGCGGCGGGCCTCCTCGATCGCCTCGTCGAGCCCGGACAGATCGTCGACCTTGGTGATGCCGAAGGACGAACCGGCCCGGGAGGGCTTCACGAACAGCGGCCAGCCGTGGTCCCCGGCGAAGTCCACGATGCGCTTGCGGACGGCGGACGGATCGGCGTCCCACTCGCGGGGGCGCACCACGAGGTACGGGCCGACCGGCAGCCCGAACGAGGTGAAGACCCGCTTCATGTACTCCTTGTCCTGACCGACCGCCGAGGCGAGCACCCCCGCGCCGACGTACGGTACACCGGAGAGCTCCAGCAGCCCCTGGAGGGTGCCGTCCTCGCCGTACGGGCCGTGCAGCACGGGGAAGACGACATCGACCTCGCCGAGCGCCTTGGGCACCGAGCCGGGCTCGCTGTACGTCACTTCACGGCTGCCGGGGTCGACGGAGAGCACCACGCCGCCCTCGGTGGACTCGGCCAGTTCGGCCACGTCCGGCATCCTGCGGTCCGCGATGGCCATGCGTTCGGGTTCGTCGGCGGTGAGCGCCCAGCGGCCGTCGGTCGTGATGCCGATCGGCAGGACGTCGTACTTGGTCCGGTCGATGGCGCTCAGGACGGCGCCCGCCGTGACGACCGAGATGCCGTGTTCGGAGCTGCGGCCGCCGAACACGACGGCCACGCGCGGCTTGCGGAGCTGCCGCTCCGGGCTCTGGGGGAGGTTCTCGCTGCTCATATCGCGTTGAGCGTACCTGCTGGTACCACGCGCGTCAGCGCGGCCGGGGCCGTCGGAGCGGTGGCGGCGGACGCCGTTCACCGCACCGCGCGCCCCGGAACCCGCCGCCCGGCGCGCCCTTCCCCCGGCTGCCCACGCCCTGCGCGCCGCCCACGCCGTACACGTGGTCGGCGCCTGCCGGCTCACGGCGCCGAGCGGGACCGGCACCGTGCGGAACTCGGGCCGCCCCGGTCTCAGCGCCGCTCGGGCTTCGCGCTGCGCGCCATCAGCTCGCGCAGCGCGACCACCGGCTGCTTGCCCCCGTGGACGATGTCGACGACCGTCTCGGTGATCGGCATGTCGACGTCGTACCTGTGTGCCAGATCCAGCACCGATTCACAGGACTTGACGCCTTCGGCGGTCTGCTTGGTGACCGCGATCGTCTCCTGGAGGGTCATGCCCCGGCCGAGGTTGGTGCCGAAGGTGTGGTTGCGCGAGAGCGGCGAGGAGCAGGTCGCCACCAGGTCGCCGAGGCCCGCGAGCCCGGAGAAGGTGAGCGGGTCGGCGCCCATGGCGAGGCCGAGCCGGGTCGTCTCGGCGAGCCCCCGCGTGATCAGCGAGCCCTTGGCATTGTCGCCGAGCCCCATGCCGTCCGCGATGCCGACGGCGAGACCGATGACGTTCTTGACCGCGCCGCCGAGTTCGCAGCCGACGACGTCGGTGTTGGTGTACGGGCGGAAGTACGAGGTGTGGCAGGCGGCCTGGAGGCGGCGGGCCACGGACTCGTCCCGGCAGGCGACGACCGCCGTGGTCGGGCGGCGTTCGGCGACCTCCTTGGCGAGGTTGGGGCCGGTGACGACGGCGATGCGGTCCGCGGAGACCTTGGTGACGTCCTCGATCACCTCGCTCATCCGCTTCGCGGTGCCGAGTTCGACGCCCTTCATCATCGAGACGAGGACGGTCTCGGAACCGAGATGCGGGGTCCAGTCGGCGAGGTTGGCGCGCAGGGTCTGCGAGGGCACGACGAGCACGGCGAAGTCGGCGCCGTCCAGCGCCTCGACGGCGTCCGTGGTGGCCCGGAGCGACGCGGGGAGTTCGATCCCGGGCAGGTAGTACGGGTTGGTACGGGTCGTGTTGACGGCCTCGGCGACCTCGGCACGGCGGCCCCAGAGGGTGACCTGGCAGCCGGCGTCGGCGAGCACCATGCCGAAGGCCGTACCCCATGAGCCGGTTCCGAAGACGGCCGCCTTCGTGGGGTGCGTCACTTGGGTCCCTCTCCTTCGGCCTTGCGGCGCTGTTCCGCACGGGCCGTGCGGTGGTCGTACGGCTGCGCGGGGGCCTTCTCGCCCCGGACGATCTCCAGCTGCTCGGTCACCGCGGCCATGATGACCTCGGTGGCCTCGCGCAGGACCTCGGGCGTCGGCTGTCTGTCGTAGAACCGGGAGAGGTCGACGGGCGGGCCGGCCTGCACCTGGAGCGTCTTGCGGGGGAAGAGCCGGATCTTCTTCTCCTTGGCGTACGGCGGCACCGCCAGATTGGCGCCCCACTGTGCGACCGGGATGACCGGGGCCCTCGTGAGCAACGCCACGCGGGCCGCTCCGGTCTTGCCGGCCATCGGCCACATCTCGGGGTCCCGGGTGAGGGTGCCCTCCGGGTAGAAGGCGACGCACTCACCGCGCTCGATGGCGTCGACGGCGGCGCGGAAGGCGTCCATCGCGTCGGACGTCTCGCGGTACACGGGGATCTGCCCGGTGCCGCGCAGCATCATCCCGACGAAGGGCGTCCTGAAGAGGCCGGCCTTCGCGAGAAGACGCGGCACGCGTCCGGTGTTGTACTGGAAATGGGCATAGGAGAGCGGGTCCAGATAAGAGTTGTGATTGACCGCGGTGATGAATCCGCCATCGGCCGGAATGTGCTCCATTCCCCGCCAGTCACGCTTGAACAGAACCACCAGCGGCGGTTTCGCGATGACCGCCGCCAGGCGGTACCAGAAGCCGATTCTGCGGCGGGACACTCGGACACCTTCCTCTAAGGACCTGAACTCTGCCTGGACTCTGCCTGGCTACTGACGGTCAAGTCTCGCCCCAGGCCCCTGCTCTGTCGAGAACACCGTACGCCCCGCTTTCCGGACCGACTCCTCGGGTTCTCGCGCCGGCAGGCGAGAATAGGCGGCGACGCGCAGCGAGGGGGAGATCGCCACGAACACCGACCCGGCCGGCCCGACCGGTTCCTGGACCCTGGTGGTCCCGTTGAAGCCCTTGGCCCTGGCCAAGAGCAGGCTCACGCCCACGACCGGCGACGCGCTGCGCCCGCGACTGGCCCTCGCGTTCGCCCGGGACACCGTGGCCGCCGCCCTGTCCTGCCCGGCGGTACGGGATGTGGTGGTCGTCACGGACGATCCCGGGGCCGGTGCGGCGCTCGCGACGCTCGGCGCGAACGTCGTGCCCGACGAACCGGGCCGGGGGCTCAACGCCGCCCTGGCGCACGGCGCGCGGACAGTAAGGTCCCGGCGCCCCGGGGCACCCCTCGCCGCGTTGGGCGCGGACCTCCCCGCACTCCGTCCCGCCGAATTGTCCCGGGTCCTCGAATTCGCCGCAGCATTTCCCCGCGCATTTGTCACGGATGCGGCGGGAATCGGAACGACATTCCTGTCGGCCGCGCCCGGGGCGGAATTGCACCCGCTTTTCGGCGGCCCCTCCCGGGCCCGGCACCTCGACTCCGGCGCGGTGGAAGTCGGCCTGACCGGCATCGATTCGGTACGCCAGGACGTGGACACCGGTGAGGATCTGCGCGCGGCCCTCGGCCTGGGAGTCGGCCCGCACACGGCGGGATGCCGGGCCACCGGCGCCGCACCGGCGGACCGATAGGCTGCCGTCCATGCAGGCGACCGCGTACACGTACGACCCCGAGACCCGCTCCGGCAGCGTGCTCCTCGACGACGGCACCCCGGTGGAGTTCGACTCCCGGGCCTTCGACGCGGGCGGCCTGCGGCTGCTGCGCCCCGGGCAGCGGGTGCGGATCGAGGGCACCGGCGAGGGCGCGGAGCTGCGGATCACACTGGTGACCCTGCAGACGTTCTGAACGGCCGCGGCTCCTCCACGGCACACCACGGACTCCATGACGGGCCGCAGGCTCCCTGAGGGGCCGCGGGCCCCGTAACAGCCGCGGGCCGGGCTCCCCGAGAGGAACCCGGCCCGGCGCGTACGAGCGGCCTGCGCTGCTCGGCCTCACTTCTTCCGTGCGGTGGTCTTCTTCGCCGTGGTCTTGCGCGCCGTGGTCTTCTTCGCGGGCGCCTTCTTCGCCGTGGCCTTCTTGGCCGGCGCGGTCTTCTTGGCCGCCGCCGCCGTCTTCTTCGCCGCGGCCGCCGTGGTCTTCTTCGCCGCCGCCGTCGTCTTCTTGGCCGCAGTGGTCTTCTTCGCGGCGGCCTTCTTGGCGGCGGCGGTCTTCGCCGCGGTGGTCTTCTTCGCCACGGCCTTCTTCGCGGCGGCCTTCTTGGCCGCGGCCTTGGCCGTCGTACGGGTGGAAGGACCGCCCGAGAGGCTGCCCTTGGGCGCCTTCTTCACGGCCACGTCATGCTTGGGGAGCTTCTTCGAGCCGCTCACCAGGTCCTTGAAGCCCTGCCCCGCGCGGAAGCGCGGCACCGAGGTCTTCTTGACCCGCACCCGCTCGCCCGTCTGCGGGTTGCGGGCGTAACGGGCCGGGCGGTCGACCTTCTCGAACGAGCCGAAGCCTGTGACCGAGACCCGATCCCCCGCGACGACCGCACGGACGATCGCGTCGAGCACCGCGTCGACGGCGTCCGCGGCCTGCTGACGGCCGCCGAGCTTGTCGGCAATCGCTTCTACGAGCTGCGCCTTGTTCACGTCTTCCCCTTCGGAGACATTGCCAGAACGAAAGTGTTCAAGCGTTTTCGCACGTTAGGCAGATATATACCGCAAATCAAACACGAAACGGGCTAATCACCCTAGTGCCGCAACGAAGTCGACCGCTGCGTCGTTCCGCAGAGTCACTCACCTTCGGGGAGTCGGCCCTCGTCGAGGTCCTTCATCAACCGGTCCAGACGCCTTGCCGCATCCGGGAGATCGTGCTTAGCCGCGGCCGTGATGACCAACAGCTTCCGGGACAGCGCCATCCGTACGCCCTCCGGGACTTGCAGTGCGCGCACTCTTGTGTGCGCTTCCTTCAATCGGTCGGCGACTTGGCCGTAAAGCTCGAGTTGGCTGTCGCGTTCCATGCACCGATTGTGCCATCTGGGGCGAGTTGTCGCCCGACGGGGTCTCAACAAGCGACTGCGCCCCCTGCCGGGAGGCAGAGGGCGCAGTCATGGAAACGTCCTGCTCAGACCTTGAGCGTACGCGGTTTGAAGGCCGGCCTGGCCGCCTCGTACGCCGCGATGTCCGCTTCGTTCTGAAGGGTGAGACTGATGTCGTCCAGCCCGTTCAGCAGACGCCAGCGGGCGTTCTCGTCGAGTTCGAAGTCCGCCGTGATTCCCTCGGCGCGGACCTGCCGCGCCTCCAGGTCGACGGTGATCTCGGCCGTCGGGTCGGCCTCGGTCAGCGCCCAGATCCGGTCGACGGTGTCCTGGTCGAGCACGACGGTCAGCAAGCCGTTCTTCAGCGAGTTGCCACGGAAGATGTCGGCGAACCGGGAGGAGATGACGGCCTTGAAGCCGTAGTTCTGCAGCGCCCACACGGCGTGTTCGCGGGACGAACCGGTACCGAAGTCGGGACCGGCCACCAGGACCGTCGCGCCGTCGCGCTCGGGGCGGTTGAGGACGAAGTCGGCGTCCTTGCGCCATGCCTCGAAGAGCCCGTCCTCGAAGCCGTCGCGGGTGACCTTCTTCAGCCAGTGGGCGGGGATGATCTGGTCGGTGTCGACGTTGCTGCGGCGCAGCGGGACGGCCCGGCCGGTGTGCGTGGTGAAGGCTTCCATGTCTCTCAGACTCCAGCGGGCGTACGGACGTCGGCGTCGGACAGGTCGGCGGGCGAGGCCAGGTGGCCCAGCACGGCGGTGGCGGCGGCGACCTGCGGGGAGACCAGGTGTGTACGGCCGCCCTTGCCCTGCCGGCCCTCGAAGTTGCGGTTCGAGGTGGAGGCGGAGCGCTCGCCGGGGGCCAGCTGGTCGGGGTTCATGCCGAGACACATCGAGCAGCCGGCGTGCCGCCACTCGGCGCCCGCGGCGGTGAAGACCTTGTCCAGGCCCTCCTCGACGGCCTGGAGGGCGACGCGGACGGAGCCCGGGACGACCAGCATCCGTACGCCGTCGGCGACTTTGCGGCCACCCAGGACGGCGGCCGCGCCCCGCAGGTCCTCGATCCGGCCGTTGGTGCAGGAACCGACGAAGACGGTGTCCACATTGATGTCGCGCAGCGGCTGCCCGGCGGTCAACCCCATGTATTCCAGGGCCTTTTCGGCGGCGAACCGCTCCGATGCGTCTTCGTACGAAGCCGGGTCGGGGACGCTGGCCGACAGGGGCGCACCCTGGCCGGGGTTGGTGCCCCAGGTGACGAACGGCGCCAGTTCGGCGGCGTCGATGACGACCTCGGCGTCGAAGGCCGCGTCGTCGTCGGTGCGCAGCGTCTTCCAGTACGCGACGGCCGCGTCCCAGTCCTCGCCCTGCGGGGCGTGGTCGCGGCCCTTCAGATAGGCGAAGGTGGTCTCGTCCGGGGCGATCATGCCGGCGCGGGCCCCGGCCTCGATCGACATGTTGCAGACGGTCATCCGGGCCTCCATCGAGAGCTTCTCGATGGCGGAGCCGCGGTACTCGATGATGTAGCCCTGGCCGCCGCCGGTGCCGATCCGGGCGATGATCGCGAGGATCAGGTCCTTGGCGGTGACGCCCTCGGGCAGTTCGCCGTCGACGGTGATCGCCATGGTCTTCGGGCGGGCCATCGGCAGCGTCTGGGTGGCCAGGACGTGCTCGACCTGGCTGGTGCCGATGCCGAACGCCAGCGCGCCGAACGCGCCGTGCGTGGACGTATGGGAGTCGCCGCACACGACCGTCGTGCCGGGCTGGGTCAGGCCCAGCTGGGGGCCGACCACGTGCACGACGCCCTGCTCGACGTCGCCCAGCGGGTGCAGCCGTACCCCGAACTCCGCGCAGTTCTTGCGCAGGGTCTCCAGCTGGGCGCGCGAGACCGGGTCGGCGATCGGCTTGTCGATGTCGAGGGTCGGGGTGTTGTGATCCTCGGTGGCGATGGTGAGGTCGAGGCGCCGCACCCGGCGGCCGGCCTGGCGGAGGCCGTCGAACGCCTGAGGGCTGGTGACCTCGTGCAGCAGGTGCAGATCGATGAAGAGGAGGTCGGGCTCGCCCTCGGCGCGCCGGACGACGTGGTCGTCCCAGACCTTCTCCGCGAGTGTCCTACCCATCGCTTTCCCTCCGGCCGGCGTCTTCGCCGGCCCAACTAGAGATGTGGTGCGCCACCGTCCGGACCCCCGAGCGGGGCGGTGGCCGCGGGCCGTTGTGCGGCCGCCCTTCCAGGTTGGCAACTTCTGCCGAAAATTGAACTTGCGTTTCACAGAGTGAGACGGGAGTATCGTCGTATGGACAACTCTAGCGGCGTCGGCGTTCTCGACAAGGCGGCTCTGGTACTGAGCGCCCTGGAGTCCGGCCCGGCCACCCTCGCCGGGCTGGTCGCGGCGACCGGGCTCGCACGACCCACGGCCCATCGACTCGCCGTGGCACTGGAACACCACCGTCTGGTGGCGAGGGACATGCAGGGCCGTTTCATCCTCGGCCCCCGGCTGGCCGAGCTGGCCGCGGCGGCGGGCGAGGACCGTCTGCTGGCGACGGCCGGGCCGGTGCTCACGCATCTGCGTGACATCACGGGCGAGAGCGCGCAGCTCTACCGGCGCCAGGGCGACATGCGGATCTGCGTGGCGGCGGCGGAGCGGCTGTCCGGTCTGCGGGACACCGTGCCGGTCGGCTCCACGCTCACCATGAAGGCCGGCTCGTCGGCCCAGATCCTGCTGGCCTGGGAGGAGCCGGAGCGCCTGCACCGCGGCCTCCAGGGTGCCCGCTTCACGGCGACGGCGCTCTCGGGCGTGCGGCGCAGGGGCTGGGCCCAGTCGATCGGCGAGCGCGAGCCGGGCGTGGCCTCGGTCTCGGCGCCGGTGCGCGGTCCCTCCAACCGCGTGGTCGCCGCCGTCTCGGTCTCCGGACCCATCGAGCGGCTGACCCGCCACCCGGGCCGGATGCACGCCCAGGCGGTCATCGACTCGGCCGCGCGACTCAGCGAGGCCCTGCGCCGGAACGGCTGACGGCCGTACGCTCCTCGCTCGCACACCCCGTCGCGCACTCTCCCGCGGATGTGCGACTCCTCCCCCGGCCGCCCCAGCGTCGTGGCGGCCCCATCCCGTTCTCCGCCGGAGCCAAGTCCCCTCACAGGCACCGGACATGACCGAACGACACCCCCTGCTCACCGGGAACGCGCCACGGGGCGCCGGACACGGGTCGACCCGCCCCGCGCACAAGCAGAAGGACCCTTCACCGGAGTGAAGGGCCCTTGTCCGTCCTGCTGTTGTACCCCCGACCGGATTCGAACCGGCGCTACTGCCGTGAGAGGGCAGCGTGCTAGGCCGCTACACAACGGGGGCTTGTTTCCTGCGTTTGCATTTCTGCGCTGGGCTACCAGGACTCGAACCTAGAATGACGGTACCAGAAACCGTAGTGTTGCCAATTACACCATAGCCCACAGTGATACAAGTACCCCCGACCGGATTCGAACCGGCGCTACTGCCGTGAGAGGGCAGCGTGCTAGGCCGCTACACAACGGGGGCCCTAGCGATCCTGCATCGAGTTCGACGGGAGCTACCCTGACGATCTCGCGGGAAGGATCTGTACCCCCGACCGGATTCGAACCGGCGCTACTGCCGTGAGAGGGCAGCGTGCTAGGCCGCTACACAACGGGGGCTTGTTTCCTGCGTTTGCATTTCTGCGCTGGGCTACCAGGACTCGAACCTAGAATGACGGTACCAGAAACCGTAGTGTTGCCAATTACACCATAGCCCACTGGAACGCAACCCCTTGCGGAGTCTTTGCTCCTGCTGCGCTTCCCGTTCGGATCTTTCGTCCCGCTCGGGCGGCGCAGGAAGAACATTACCCGAAGGTGTCCGGCGCTCCAAAACGGGTATCGCCCGCCAGCAGCCCGGGCAGCTGATCGAGCCCGCTGATGCGGACCAGCTCGGGCCGTCCGCCGCGCTCCTGCCGGTCCAGCCAGATCCCCGCGAGCCCCGCGGCGGTCGCGCCGACCGCGTCGATGTCCGGCTCGTCGCCCACGTACGCGACCTCCCCCGGCTCCAGCGCGAGCGCGTCGCACGCGGCATGGAAGGCGCCGGGCTCGGGCTTGGAGACGCCCAACTCCACGGCGCACACCACGGCCTCGAACCGGTCCCGCACGCCGAGTACGCGCAGCTTCCGGTCCTGGTTGTGGATGCTGGAGTTCGACAGCACCGCGTGCCGGAACCGGCCGGCCAGCCGGTCCAGGACGGGCAGGACGTCCGGGAAGAGCGACCAGGCGGCCTCGTAGTGGGCCGCGTGCCGAGCAAACCAGTCGTCGGCCTCGGCGTCGTCCAGTGCCCGCGAGAGGAATTCCCGGACCCGGTCCCTGCGCTGCCCCAAAAAGTCCGTCTCCCCGGCCGCGAACCGCGCCCAGTGCACATCGGTGATCGCCCGCCATGCGACGAGGGCCTGCTCCACGGCGCCGTATCCGTCGGGCAGGCCCTCCAGTTCGAGATGCGTGCGCATGCCGGCGCGGTCGGCGCCGCTGTAGTCGAAGATCGTGTCGTCGATGTCCCAGAGCACGGCTCGAATGACCATGCGGCCAGGCTAGCGGGCATGCGCCGAGCCCGGGAGGGCGTCGCACGCCCGCTCCCGGAGCCGCGACTGCCGCCGAGGCCGGTCCTGCCGCGGCGGGAGGCGACGAGCGCCGCGCAGCTGATCCCGCCGCACCCCGGGAGCGCCGGTTCCCCGGCACCGCCGCGGCCGATGCCCCGGCCGCGGACGGGAGTCGGCCCGGGACTCGGCAGCGGGAGACGACGGCGGACCGAAGACACGGTGCGTGATCCGGCGGGCCGTCAGGGAGCAGGGCAGCCGTGCCGTTCGCCGGAGGCGGCGGCGTACTCCTCGCCCGCGAGGGAGCCCTGGCATCGGTCTGCGAGGTCGTCGCCGTCCGCGTCCCGGAACCAGGCTGTCCAGGCCAGCCCGCCGGCGACCAGCGCCAGGAGCAACCCCCGACGTACAGGGACAGTCTCAGCCGCGTCATTCGTTCCCCCGGATCCGCGGATGCGATTGTGCCGATCACGGCCCACGACGGCCGTGCGGACCCGGCACCCGCTACCGCGGGCCGGCCGCGGGCGGGCGCGACCGCGTCTCGGGTAATGATCCGCCACGCGTCGGACCGCGCGCCGATTCAGAACTCCTGCTGCTCGACTCCGGGCGGCAGGAGACAGGGGGTGCTGACGATGAAGACCAGGAGGTCCTTGTCCACGGACCCCACGGAGACGAACTGCTGATCCTTCGGGTGCTTGGCGTCGACCACGTTTGCCGGCTCGGTGTCCTCGCCGACGACGAAGGTCTGGATGTCGAAACCCTTGTCCTTGAGGGTGTCCTTGATGGCGGTGACCGCTTCGGCATGGGCGGTCCGCGGAAGGGTTCCCCGGACCGAGTAGCGCAGGGTGAATCTGCCGTCGTCCGCCGACTCGCCCTTCTCACCCGTGCAATCCGTGAAGCTCGCGGTGGGACGGGCCGTCTTCGGGTCGAGCCGCGCACGCGCGGTGCCGACCATGGAATCGGTCCAGTGCTTGGCCCACTTCTCCGCCTTCTCCCTGCTCATGCGCGGAAGCGGGTCGTTCACTCCGTCGTCGGACATGCAGCCTCCCAGCAGCAGCGTCAGGGCCAGC
The DNA here is from genome assembly GCF_001905795.1 of Streptomyces sp. CB01580. Lineage (GTDB taxonomy): Bacteria > Actinomycetota > Actinomycetes > Streptomycetales > Streptomycetaceae > Streptomyces. Next base: position 211,127 of record NZ_LIXJ01000007.1, on the reverse strand, counting down.
GCCGCGATGCCCCGGCACCGGGGAATCACGTATGCGGTCGATGTCTGAGTCATCAGCCTGCACCTCCGCCCCGTGGACGGAGTCCGGCGATGATGCGGCCCTGGTTCTCCAGACTCTTGCTGCCGTCGTTCCAATAGCCGCCGTGGCCCTTGGTGTCCACATACATGCGCTGCGCCCCGAACTCCGCCTTCTTGGGGTCCGCTCCGAGCGTGGCATCGGAGAACAGGTTGGAGACTACGTCGTTTTCTGCAGCGCCCACATACAAGTGCCGGGCATCCACGTGGAGTTGGTCGGCACGGTCGACCGTCAGTCCTGGGCTGCCGACCACGACCATGTCGTCGGCGTCCAGTCCTGATCCCCCTGCGTCGGCGGCACCGGCCACCGTGGAGCCATAGCTGTGGGCCAGGACCGTGAGATGACTCCGCTCACCCTGATGGGCCGCCCTCAGACCATGGGTGAAGTCCCGCAGGGCTTCCGCCCCGTCCTGGGCGCGGCCTTGAGTCGCGATTCCCAGGTTCAGTTCCGCTTCCCTCACGGAATCGAAGTTCGCCTCCGGCGCGTTGTAGTCGAGCCAGGAGATGACCGAGACGCCGTCGGGCCCCGCAGATCCGTTCCAGTCAGCGGCGGAGTCCTGGAGTTTACTGACGCGATTGATCTGATCGCCCACGTTGTCCAGCTGGTTACTCGTCCCAGGAACCTGGACCGCGGTATGGCGAGCCGTGTCCGGGTTGCCGATGGCGACAATGGCCCGCCCGTCCTTCGACGTGTCGAACCCCAGCAGGTACAGCCGCTTGTGCGCGGGCTCCGCGTCCGCACGGTCCAGGCGGTCCTTGAGGGCGCTGAGTGAGCGGTAGCTGTAGCGATCGTGGTAGCCCAGGTCGCCCTCGCGAAGCGCGTAGTCGTTGAGCCGCATGTCCAGCGCCGCTCGGTTCGCGTCGTCGCGAGTGGCTGCGGGAAGCCCGTCCAGTTTGCCGATCTGGTCGGGGAAGGCCGCCAGGTAGAAGTCGCGCTGGTCGGACGGGAGGTCCGCCCACCAGTCGGCGGTGCGTTGCGGGTCTTTCCCGTTCGGAATGTTCTTCCTGTCGAGCCCGGCGAACTCGGCGATCCGTGCGGCGTCCTCCGCGGCGCTGGCAGCTCCGTACTGTTTGTCCAGGTCGAAGGGGTCGATCTGATGGAGCAGTTCGGTCGCTTCGTTGCTGACTCGTTCCGCTTCCGCCAACGCCCCGTCGATTCGGGCCCGGTAGCCTCCCAGCCCGGCGTTGGCCTGCTGCTGAACACCCTGATAGTCCGGGTCGTTGTGATACTTCGGGTCGACCACCTGCTTCGGCTCGACCCAGCCGTCTTCCGTGACGGTATGGCCGGCCGCCTCGGCATCCGAAACCGCATGGCGCAGTTTGCGCTGGGCGGCCTGCATCCGGGTGCTGAGCGTGTCCAGGACCGTGTGGATGAGTTGCGCGTTCGTCTGCGCCGTCTTCAGTTTGCTCTCGGTGGCTTCAAGCGCGTTGAAGCCGTAGTGGGCGGCAACGCCCGACCAACTTGCCTTGTGCAGCGGTCCGGAGACCCGCTTCCCGCTGCCGATCCGGGTGTCACCGAAGACCTCGGCCAGTTTCTGCCACGAGCCGGCGGCCGCTTCCAAATCGGAGAAGTCCTGACGCAGGAGTTGAGCGAAGAGCTCTGGCATTCCGGGCTCACCAGCCCTTGAAGCAGTTGCCGACGTCCGCATCGTTGATGCTGTGGCCATCGGCCACCAGCCGTAGGCCGTTCGCGTGTTCCGCGAGACGGTCCTTCAGGGTGGTCAGGGCGTCGCCCCAGCCGGTACCGACAGCCTCGATATACCCCTTGTCGTCCCATGCCCGGAATGCGGCGGCCGCCGCAGCCGTGTCGTCGATCGCCTTCCGTAAAGGCCCCTGCAAATTCTCTACCAGCGCGTCCGCAGCACCCGCCGAGGCGTACAACTCGGTTGCGGAGACGTTGAGATCCTCTGTCATCTGCCCTTCGTCCCTGCGTCACGCGCCCCTGTCGGGGCAAGGCAACCGATCTTAGCCGCACCAGACGTTCCCGTAAGCGAACGGCGAAATTCGGCTGAATCCCGCACCCGGCCCCGGCTGAAACGTGTCTCATGACCGAGAAAGGACGGAGGGGGCGGCCCCGGGTGAACCGGTGACCGCCCCCTCAGGGCGTGACCTGAACGGTTACGCCGCCAGCTTCGCCAGGGCCGCGTCGATGCGGGCGATGGTCTTCTCGCGGCCCAGGATCTCCAGGGACTCGAAGAGCGGCAGGCCGATCGTGCGGCCGGTGACCGCGACGCGGACCGGGGCCTGGGCCTTGCCGAGCTTCAGGCCGTGCTCCTCGCCGGCGGTGAGGATGGCGTTCTTCAGGGCGTCCGCGTTCCACTCGGCGTTGATCAGGTTGGCGCGGGCCGTGACGAGCAGGGCGTCGGAGCCCTCCTTCATCGCCTTGTTCCAGGACGCCTCGTCCTCCACCGGCGCATCCAGGAAGAGGAAGTCGACGTTGGCCGTGATGTCGGAGAGGACCGTGACACGGGTCTGCGCGTGCGGGGCGATCGCGGCGAACCGCTCCGCGTCGAAGGACTCCGGGGCCCAGGGGGCGAACGGGGCCTTCAGCCAGGGGCCGCACGCCTCGGTGAACGCCTTCACGTCCATCCTGCGGATGTGCTCGGCGTTGATGTGCTCGCACTTCTTCAGGTCGAAGCGCGCCGGGTTGGCGTTGACGTCCTTGATGTCGAACGCGGCCACCATCTCCTCGACGGAGAAGATGTCGCGGTCCTCGGAGATCGACCAGCCGAGCAGGGACAGGTAGTTGAGCAGTCCCTCCGGCACGAAGCCGCGCTCGCGGTAGAGGTTGAGGGACGCCTGCGGGTCGCGCTTGGAGAGCTTCTTGTTGCCCTCGCCCATGACGTACGGGAGGTGGCCGAAGGCGGGGATGTCCTTGGCGATATCCAGCTCGATGAGCGCCTTGTAAAGGGCGATCTGGCGCGGGGTGGAGGAGAGCAGGTCCTCGCCGCGCAGGACGTGGGTGATCTCCATCAGGGCGTCGTCGACCGGGTTGACCAGCGTGTAGAGCGGGGCGCCGTTGGCACGGACGATGCCGTAGTCCGGCACGTTCTCCGGCTGGAAGGTCAGCTCGCCGCGGACCAGGTCGGTGAAGGTGAGCGCCTCGTCGGGCATCCGGAAGCGGACGATGGAGGTGCGGCCCTCGTTCTCGTACGCGGCGGTCTGCTCGGCCGTGAGCTCGCGGCAGTGACCGTCGTAGCCGGACGGCTTCCCGGCGGCGCGGGCGGCGTCGCGGCGGGCGTCGAGCTCCTCGGTGGTGCAGTAGCAGTGGTACGCGTAGCCGCCCGCGAGGAGCTTCTCGGCGACGTCCTTGTAGAGGTCCATGCGCTGCGACTGGCGGTACGGGGCGTGCGGACCGCCCACCTCGGGGCCCTCGTCCCAGTCGAAGCCGAGCCAGCGCATCGAGTCCAGGAGCTGGTCGTAGGACTCCTCGGAGTCACGGGCGGCGTCGGTGTCCTCGATACGGAAGACGAGGGTGCCGCCGTGGTGCCGGGCGAAGGCCCAGTTGAACAGGGCGGTGCGGACCAGGCCCACGTGGGGGTTGCCGGTCGGGGAGGGACAGAAACGTACGCGTACGGGTGCGTTAGCCACGCTTGATCACCTTGTTGGTGAGAGTGCCGATGCCTTCGATGGTGACGGCGACCTCGTCGCCGACATGGAGGGGGCCGACCCCCGCGGGGGTGCCGGTGAGGATCACGTCGCCCGGAAGCAGCGTCATCGCTTCCGTGATGTGGACGACCAGGTCCTCGATCGAGCGGATCATGTCGCTCGTCCGGCCGAGTTGTCGTTGCTCGCCGTTGACCGTGGCCTGAATGGTCAGATCGCGGGGGTCGAGGTCGGTCTCCACCCAGGGACCGAGGGGGCAGGAGGTGTCGAAGCCCTTGGCCCGGGCCCACTGCTTCTCGCGCTTCTGGACGTCGCGGGCGGTGACATCGTTGGCGCACGTGTAACCGAAGATGACATCCTTCACGCGCTCGCGCGGCACTTCGCGGCACATGCGGCCGATGACCACGGCCAGTTCGGCCTCGTGGTGGAGCTCGTTCGAGAAGGAGGGGTACTCGATGGCGTCGCCGGAGCCGATCACCGAGGTGGTGGGCTTGAAGAAGGCGACGGGGACGTCCGGTACCTCGTTGCCGAGCTCCTTGGCGTGCTCCGCGTAGTTGCGGCCGATGGCCACGACCTTGTTGGGGAGCACCGGCGGGAGGAGGCGGACCTTGCTCAGCGGGACCTTGGTGCCGGAGAGCTCGAACTCGGCGTACGGGATGCCCTTGATGATGTCGAGGACGAGCCCGTCGGGACCTTCGCCCTCGACGGCGCCGAAGGCGACATTGCCGTCGATGGAGAACCTGGCGATGCGCACGGGATGCTGTCGCCCCTCACTTGCTGGCTGACTGAAGACTGAGGCTCCAGGCTAACGCCTCGGCCTGCGGGATCCGCCCGGAAGGAACGTCGTCCGGCGCGGGGTCGCGAGGCGGCGCGCGGGGTCGCGAGGGGCGGCCGTGCGTGCTACTCGGCGACCATGGCCGGGGCCGGGGCCTCCATCAGGATGGTGCGGCGGGGGTTGGCCGTCTGGGAGGGCAGCTCGACGGAGTGCTCCGGGCGTTCCGGCGTCCGCAGTTCGGCGACGTCCTCGAGGTGCGCCAGCGTGGTGCGGCGGGGGTTGGCGATGTTGCGGAGCGTCTGCGTCGTCTTCATCTGTCGCTGGGACCCTGTCGGTACGGGCGCCGCCCGGAGGGGCGCCGGTTGTCGGATGTGCCATCCCTGTAAAACGCCAGGCTAAACATCGAATTCCCTTGGAAAGCCCGGATGAGACGGCGATCATTGTGTGAGTTTGCTCACCACTCCAGGGATAAAAGTCCCAATTCGGTCACGTAATTACCTCCGACAAAACAGACATTCAGTAACTGAATCAACCATTCCGCTCCTGATCATGTCGACTGGGACACCCCGCACCGCCCGCCCATTGATGATCAATATTCCGTTTTGTCCATGATCACCGTCCACCACTGGTTACCCCTCCATCACAACGGGTCACCCGCATCCCGCCCTGACACGGGGCCCTTGTTGGAGATCCGGCACTGTGCTGGAATTCCACGCACCGCCGCGGGTTTCAGGCCGGCGCGCAGGGGCGCAAGCAGCGCCGAGTGGCGGCGGGAAGGGGGAAGAGCGCCGGTCACTCACGACCGACAGGGGCGGACACCTCGCCCCACGACGCCGACACCGTCCCACCCGCCTCGCGCGGAGGGGGCGCCTGGTCCAGAGGTTGCGACGCTAGTGCAGGGACGTTTCAAGAGGGATGGCGCCGGGTCTCCCCAGGCCCGCCAGGGCCGGGGGGAAGCCGCGGCGGAGCCGGAGCCGCACGGCGGGACCGACCGCGGCTCCTCGCCCCAGCACGCCCAGGGCCCCGGACCCTCCAGATCCGGCGACGGGGACGACCGCCGTCCCGGCAGCGCGCCGGACGCCGGCGGCGAGCCGGACGCGTCGTCCAAGTCCCGCGAGCCCTCCGGCGCGGGTTCGCGCATGGCCCTTCGCAACTGGCGTATCAGCACGCGCCTGGTCTCGCTGCTCGCACTGCCCGTGGTCGCGGCGACCACGCTCGGCGGTCTGCGGATCAACGACTCCATGAACGACATGCAGCAGCTGGACCACATGCAGCTGCTCACCAAGCTGACCACGCAGGCGACCGCGCTCGCCCGGGCGCTCCAGGAGGAGCGCGACAGCTCGGCCGGTCCGCTGTCCCACGGCGGGACCACCAGCAACTACAAGGTCAGCGTCCCCCGCGACAAGACCGACAAGGCGCAGGCCGCCTTCCTCGACGCGACGACCTCCATCGGCGACCCCTCCGGTGACGAGGCCCTCGAGGGCATCTACGCCAGCGTCAACCACATCGCCACCCAGCTGGGCGACATCCGTGACATCCGCAAGGACGCGTACGCCAAGGGCACGCCGAGCCTCCAGACCATCGACCAGTACAGCCAGCTGATCACCTCGCTGCTGAGCCTCTCGCAGGACATGGCCCAGGCCACCAGCAACTCGGAGATGATCAAGCGGACCCGCGCACTGGCGGCCTTCTCCTCCGCCAAGGAGTACGCCTCGATCCAGCGGGCGATCATCGCCGCGGCCCTGCCCGTCGGCGGCAAGGAACCGCATCTCGACAAGAACGACCAGGAGTTCGGCCGCGGGGCGTTGCGCAAGGAGGGCGCGGCCATGCGTTCCTTCGCGGCGGTCTACTCGGCCACCGGCAACAACGCCGCCGACCTGACCTCCACGCTGACCAACGGCAACCCGGAGATCAAGGCCGCCGAGACCTACGCGAGGAAGGTGCTGGAGAGCCCCACGGGGCTGAGCGGCACGGCGCGCCGTTCCTACATGGACTGGTACGACCAGAGCTCCACCAAGATCAGTGCCATGACGACCATCGAGGCCACCCTCCTCGGTGACATGGAGAGCAAGGCCCGCGAGCTGCGCGACGAGTCGAAGCGCGAGGCGATCATCAGCGGTGCGCTCATCCTGCTGGTGCTCGGCGTCTCGCTGGTCGGCGCCTTCGTCGTCGCCCGGTCGATGATCCGTTCGCTGCGGCGGCTCCAGGACACCGCTACGCGTGTCGCGCAGGACCGGCTGCCCGAGATCGTCAAGCATCTGTCCGAGGCCGACCCGCAGGACGTCGACACCTCGGTCGAGTCCGTCGGCGTGCACTCCCGGGACGAGATCGGCCAGGTCGCCGCGGCCTTCGACGACGTGCACCGCGAGGCGGTCCGGCTCGCCGCCGAGCAGGCGCTGCTGCGGGGCAACGTCAACGCGATGTTCACCAACCTCTCGCGCCGCAGCCAGGGCCTCATCCAGCGTCAGCTCTCGCTCATCTCCGAGCTGGAGTCGCGCGAGGCCGACCCGGACCAGCTGTCCTCGCTCTTCAAGCTCGACCACCTCGCGACCCGCATGCGCCGCAACGGCGAGAACCTCCTCGTCCTCGCGGGCGAGGAGCCGGGCCGCCGGTGGACGCGGCCCGTCCCGCTGGTCGACGTGCTCCGCGCCGCCGCCTCCGAGGTGGAGCAGTACGAGCGCATCGAACTGGCCGCGGTGCCCGCCACCGAGGTCGCGGGCCGGGTCGTCAACGACCTCGTGCACCTGCTCGCCGAGCTGCTGGAGAACGCGACGTCGTTCTCCTCCCCGCAGACGAAGGTCCGGGTCACCGGTCACGCGCTGCCCGACGGCCGGGTGCTGGTCGAGATCCACGACACCGGCATCGGTCTCTCCCCCGAGGACCTGGCCGCGATCAACGAGCGGCTGGCCTCGCCGCCCACCGTGGACGTCTCCGTCTCCCGCCGCATGGGTCTGTTCGTGGTCGGCCGCCTGTCGCTGCGCCACGGCATCCGGATCCAGCTGCGGCCCTCCGACTCCGGCGGTACGACCGCGCTGGTCATGCTGCCCGTCGAGGTGGCGCACGGTGGCAACCGCCCGGCCCCCGGTCAGGGACCCGGGCAGCAGCCCGCCGGGGCCCCCGGCGGGGTCCTGGGCGCGGGCGGCGGCCCCGGCGCGGTGGGCGGCCCCCGTCCCGGCCCGGGCGGCGCTCCCTCGGTCCCGGGGGGCCAGAACGGCCCGCGCGGCCAGGTCGGCGCGGGCCCCGGTCCGCGTGCGGCGCTGCCCACGCGGGACGGCGGTGCCCGCCGTTCCCCGGACGAGCAGGGCCGGCAGAACACCGGATTCCCGTCCGACGGCGGTCCGCAGGACGTCTCGCGCCCGGCGCCGCGTCAGGGCGGCGGCCTCGCCGGTGCGTTCGGCAACGCCGCCCGGCTCGGCACCCGCGGCCAGGGCGGCAGCACCGGACGTACGGAGCCGAACGGGCCCGACCTGTTCGACGAGAGCCGCGGCAGGGGCCACCAGGACGCGCGGGGCCCGCAGGGCCGGCCGGACCTGGCCGCGTGGCAGCCTCCGCAGGCCCCACAGCCTCAGCAGGCCCCGCAGGACCCGTTCGGCCACCCCGGCGCTCCGGCGGACTCCGGTCGTCAGCTGCCCCCGGTCGGCGGCCCGCGTGCCGAACTGCCCGGCGGCAACCCCCTGCCGCAGCGCCCGCAGCAGGCCGGGTGGGGCACCGGGGACCCGGCGCAGCCGGACGCCCCGCGCGGCCACGAGGAGCCCGAGACCACCGGCCTGTTCCAGCTGCCGGGGAACCCGCAGCTCGCGCCGCGGCCGTCGCTGGACGACGACCGGCAGGGCCCCGGCTCCACCGCCGAGTTCGCGCGCCCCGACTTCTCGGCCCCCGCCCCGCAGGGCCAAGGTCCGCAGGGCCGGTCGCCGCTGGACGGGCCGTCCCAGGACCCGGCCGGCACCGGCCAATTCACCCGTCCGGACTTCGCACAGCAGCAGGACCCCGCCGGCACCGCGCAGTTCGCCCGCCCCGACTTCGGACAGCAGGCGCCCGCGCCGGTACAGGACCAGGGTCTGTCGGCGCCTCGTCAGCGGAGCCGGGAGGACGAGGACTTCGGCGCCCCGCGTCCGCCCGCCGCGCCCACCACCGCCGGTGACGGGCAGTACCGTCCGGTCGCGCCGTCGCAGGCCCAGCCCGAGGCGCTGCCGCCCGCGGCCGGTCCGGGCGACGGCCGTACGCCGCTGTACGACACCCTGGAGACGAACTGGTTCCACGGCCCGCAGCAGGGCGGCCAACAGCCGCCCGCCGGGCCGCAGGGTCCGGCTTCCCCGGCGCGCGCGGAGCAGCAGGACCCCTCGGCTCCCGCGGCCCCGCACCTCACGGGAAGCGACTCCGTTTCCCCCACAAGCTCCTGGCGCCCCTCGCCGAACGACGAACTCGTACGGCAGGCGGAGCGGGCCAAGAATCCCGCGGCAGGCGGAGTCACCACGTCCGGACTGCCTCGCCGGGTCCCTCGCGCCAACCTGGTGCCGGGCACCGCCCAGCAGCAGAACCACCAGTCGGGTCCGCAGGTGTCGCGTGCGCCCGACGACGTGCGCGGGCGGTTGACCAATCTCCGCCGGGGCATCCAGCAGGGTCGGCAGGCCAACAACCAGTCGACCGGCAGTTTTCCACTCGGCCCCACTCACCAGCAGGAGCGTTAGTTGAGCCCGATGAGTCAGGCCGCGCAGAATCTGAACTGGTTGATCACCAACTTCGTGGACAACACCCCCGGGGTGTCGCACACGGTGGTGGTCTCCGCCGACGGACTCCTGCTGGCCATGTCCGAAGGTTTCCCCCGTGACCGTGCCGATCAGCTCGCGGCCGTCGCCTCCGGTCTGACCTCGCTGACCGCGGGTGCCTCCCGGATCTTCGAGGGCGGCTCCGTCAGTCAGACCGTGGTGGAGATGGAGCGGGGCTTCCTGTTCCTGATGTCCATCTCCGACGGATCCTCGCTGGCCGTGCTCGCGCACCCGGAGGCAGACATCGGTCTGGTCGGCTACGAGATGGCCCTCCTGGTCGACCGCGCCGGCACCGTCCTCACCCCGGACCTCCGAGCCGAACTCCAAGGCAGCCTGCTCCAATAGGCGGCCACGAACCGACCACCAGGAAACGCCCTCAGACCCTCGCCCGTCCGGCCGCCTAGAGCCCCCACCGGCCCTTCAGACGGCAAGCCGACACTCTGCTGTCACGCCCGGAGGATTCATGACCCCGCCACCCGCCTCATCCGACCCGTACGGCGCACTGCACCACGCGTCGTACGACGGAGAAGGCGACCAGCCGCTGGTCCGTCCGTATGCCATGACCGGCGGCCGGACCCGGCCCCGCTACCAGCTCGCCATAGAGGCTCTGGTCTCCACCACGGCCGACCCCGCGCACATGGCGACGCTGCTCCCCGAGCACCAGCGGATCTGCCACCTGTGCCGCGAGGTCAAGTCGGTCGCCGAGGTCTCGGCCCTGCTGTCGATGCCGCTCGGCGTGGCCCGGATCCTCGTCGCGGACCTGGCGGAAGCCGGCATGGTGGCCATCCACCAGCCGGGCAACGGAGAGGCCGGCGGCGCGCCGGATGTGACACTGCTCGAAAGGGTGCTCAGTGGACTTCGCAAGCTCTAGCGGCGGAGCGGCCCGGGCCACCACCTCGGCGAAGATCGTGGTGGCGGGCGGCTTCGGCGTGGGTAAGACCACGTTCGTCGGTGCCGTCTCGGAGATCAACCCGCTGCGCACCGAAGCCGTGATGACCTCGGCGTCCGCGGGCATCGACGACCTGACGCACACGGGCGGCAAGACGACGACGACCGTCGCGATGGACTTCGGCCGGATCACGCTGGACCAGGACCTGATCCTGTACCTCTTCGGTACGCCCGGACAGGACCGCTTCTGGTTCATGTGGGACGACCTCGTCCGCGGCGCCATCGGCGCCGTCGTCCTCGTCGACACCCGCCGCCTCGCCGACTGCTTCCCCGCCGTCGACTACTTCGAGAACAGCGGCCTCCCGTTCATCATCGCCCTCAACGGCTTCGACGGACACCAGCCCTACACCCCCGACGAGGTCCGCGAAGCACTCCAGATCGGACCCGACACCCCGATCATCACGACGGACGCCCGGCACCGCGCCGACGCCAAGAGCGGACTGATCACCCTCGTCGAGCACGCGCTGATGGCACGGCTCAAGTAGGTGCAAGTCGGTAAAGCGGTACGGTAGTTGCAAGTGCGACCCGCGGGGGCGGGACTGTGTCCTTAGACACGATCCGCCCCCGCCTTCATAACGTTTCGACAGAGAATTGCCGCGTATTCAGCACCCGATGCGGTCAATCGGTGCCGCTGCGCTCACATGAGCCTCGCCTTTTGGCGGGGCTCGCTCTTTATGCCCGTTTTATCCGAGGCTTGGACCACTCGGAATGGCTGATTCCGAGTGTTTGGAACGCGACCGCTCCCCGTGCTGGAATTCGACGAACTTCTGAGTAGTACGGCCCTGAACGAAATACGGCACACCGTAGGTGCCGACGCCGAGAGGTTGTTGTTCGAGTGAGGCGAAGCAAGGATGGCTCCGCGGCGCAGCCTGAGCGGGGCAATTTCACCCCGCCGTCGCGTGCCGCGGCATCGCCCGCCGTCGCGCCCGCGCACACGGGGTCGGGCGGCAGCACCAGTCGGCTGGCCCCGCGCAACTGGCGGGTGCCCACCCGGCTGAACGCCATCCTCCTCATTCCGGTGCTGGTCGGCCTGGTCATGGGCGGCTACCAGGTGAAGGGCTCGGTCGACACCTGGCGCGGGGCACAGGACGCCGAGAAGACCGCGCTGATCGTCCGCGCGGCCTCCGAGTACGGCCAGGCCCTCCTCGACGAACGCGACCTCTCGGCCCGCCCCCTCCTGTCGAACGAGCGCGACGACGCCACGATCGACCGGGTCCGGGCCACCACCGACGCCGCCGCGGCCAAGTTCGACGAGGCCGTGAAGGGCATGCCCGCGACGCGCGGCCTGGAACGGCGCCTGCAGCTGTTCCGGCTGGAGGAGCCCAAGCTCCCCGAGCTGCGCAAGTCCGCCTACGCCGAGGGCATGGACCCGGTGAGGACGGAAGAGGGCTACGTCCAGGTACAGCACTCCCTGATGGAGTTCGCCAACGAACTGGGCCTGGGCACCGGCAACATCACCAGCTACGGCCGCACGGTCTACGCGATCCAGCTGGCCCAGGCCGCAGAATCGCTTCAGCGCTCCATCGGCATGCATCTGCTGGTGCGGCCGAGCCGGAAGGGCGCCACCTTCGACGCCCAGGTGAAGGCGTTCGGCTCGTACAACTACCTGGAACGGATCGCGCTCGACGAGTTCGGCTCGGGTGGCACGGAGGCCGACTCGAAGCGGCTGAAGCAGGTCATGACCGCCCAGGCGGCCGCCGGGGCGAAGGAGCTGAAGAAGGCCGAGCAGCGGGCCGAGGCGGCCGGCACCCCCTTCGTCGACCCGCCGAGCGTCGACGGCTCGGTCTTCGACGGCATGGCCCAGCAGATCGCGCGGGGCGAGTCCCCCGAGAAGCTGGCCGCGAAGGGCATCACTCCGGAGACCTGGCTGGCGGCCGCCACCGCCAAGTTCGACGGCTACGCCACGATCGAGAAGGAACTCGTCGACAAGGCGGTGGCCGAGGCGGCGGACATCTCGTCCGGCGCCCGCAACGACGCGATCGTCGACGCCGCCGTCGTGGTCGTCGCGCTGCTGGCCGCGTTCGTCCTGGCCGGGCTGATGGCACGGCAGATGAGCCGTTCGATGCGCGAGCTGCGCACGGCCGCCTTCCAGATCGCCGAGCAGCGGCTGCCGATGCTCGTCGACCAGCTGTCCAGGAACGATCCGGGGATGGTCGACACCCGTGTCCGGCCGCTCCCGATCGACAGCCACGACGAGATCGGCGAGGTCGCCCGCGCCTTCGACCAGGTGCACCGGGAAGCGGTCCGGCTGGCGGCCGAGCAGGCCATGCTGCGGGGCAACGTCAACGCGATCTTCACCAACCTCTCGCGCCGCAACCAGTCGCTGATCGAGGGCCAGCTGACCCTCATCACCGATCTGGAGAACAACGAGGCCGACCCGGACCAGCTGGAGAACCTGTTCCGGCTGGACCACCTGGCCACCCGCATGCGCCGCAACGGCGAGAACCTCCTCGTCCTCGCCGGCGAGGAGCCCGGCCGCCGCTGGAACCAGCCGGTCCCGCTGGTCGACGTGGTGCGGGCCGCCTGCTCCGAGGTGGAGTCGTACGAGCGCATCGAGGTGTCCGGCGTACCGGAGACCGAGATCCACGGCGAGTCCGTCACCGACCTGGTGCATCTGCTGGCCGAGCTGCTGGAGAACGCCACCACGTTCTCCTCGCCGCAGACCAAGGTGCGGGTCACCGCGACCCGGCTGCCCGACGGCCGCGTGATGATCGAGATCCACGACAAGGGCATCGGGCTCACCCCCGAGGACTTCGCCGACATCAACCACCGGCTGGCCAACCCGCCGACGGTGGACGCCGCGGTGTCCCAGCGGATGGGCCTGTTCGTGGTCGGCCGGCTGTCCGACCGGCACGGCATCCGGGTCCAGCTCCGCCCCTCGGGGGAACAGGCCGGGACCACTTCGCTGGTCATGCTGCCGGACGCCATCACCCACGGCGGCGGTGGCGAACCGACCGAGGCCCAGGGCGACTTCACCGTCTCCTCGATCATTCCCGAGCAGCAGGGGACCGAACAGCCCGCGCCCCGGCCCCAGATGCGCACGGCTGCCGAGCTGGGCTTCGACGACTCCCGTTACGAGCAGCCGCCGGCCGGTTCCGCGCCACTGGACCCGGTGGGCCGCTCGCTGCTGCGCGAGGAGCGCCGGGCGGCTCTGGGCGCCCAGACGGACGGTGAGCAGCCGCGGTTCGCCCAGGAGCCGCATGCCGCCGGCCGGCCCGTCGACGGCGCGTACGCGCAGAACAGATACCCGGAGCACGGGTACACCGGGAACGAGCACGCCCAGAACGGCTACTCCCAGGAGACGTACGGGCAGACGCAGTACGGACAGGAGCCCTACGGGCAGGACCAGTACCGGCAGGCGCAGTACGGGCAGGAGCCCGGACGGCAGCCGTACGCCCCGGAGCAGTACGGGCAGGACCAGTACGGCCGGACCTCGTACGAGGGCGGCTACGCGCCGCACCCCGGCGACGACGGCTCGGTCGCACGGCCCGGCGCCGTCGCTCCGGGCGAATATCCGGAACCGGCGTATCCGGAACCGGCATATGCGTCCGGTGATTCCTCCGGGACGGTGCCCGAGGAGACATTCGCCACCGGCCCGCAGCAGGACGAGTGGACGGACCGGGACGGCCACCCGCAGACGCACGAGCCCTCGCCCGGAGCGGAAGCGGAAGCTGCCCCGAGCACCCCCGCCGAGGCGCCGGAAAGCGTAGGCTTCAACCGTCCGGGACCCACTCCGAACTCCGGCCACGAGCTGACCGAAGCCGGTCTGCCGCGCCGGGGCAGTCAGCAGCACTGGCAGCCCACCGGCCGCGGAAACACCCGGCCGCCCGCCGCGCAACAGCCGCAGCAGCAGGACGAGCTGCCGCCGCGGCAGTCGCCCGCGCGACAGGACGCGAACGGCTCCGACGACTGGCGTTCGAAGAACGACGAACGCTGGGAGCGGGCCGAGAAACTCCGTGAGCCGAAGGCGGGCGGGGTCACCCCGTCCGGACTCCCCCGGCGGGTACCCAAGGCCAATCTGGTCGAGGGTACGGCGGAGCAGACACCGCAGGGCGGCCCACAGGTCTCCCGCGCACCCGAGGACGTCCGCGGCAGGTTGAGAAACCTGCGGCGGGGCGTGCTGCGGGGACGTAACGCGGGTTCGGACACGAGTAACACCTACAACCAGGAGCGTTAGTGTGAGCCCGATGAGCCAGGCGGCGCAGAATCTGAACTGGTTGATCACCAACTTCGTGGACAACACCCCCGGGGTGTCGCACACGGTGGTGGTCTCCGCCGACGGACTCCTGCTGGCCATGTCCGAGGGATTTCCGCGCGACCGTGCCGATCAGCTCGCGGCCGTCGCCTCCGGTCTGACCTCGCTGACCGCAGGTGCCTCCCGGATCTTCGAGGGCGGCGCCGTGAACCAGACCGTGGTGGAGATGGAGCGCGGCTTCCTCTTCATCATGTCCATCTCCGACGGATCCTCGCTGGCCGTGCTCGCGCACCCGGAGGCCGACATCGGTCTGGTCGGCTACGAGATGGCCCTTCTCGTGGACCGTGCGGGCAACGTCCTCACGCCGGATCTCCGAGCCGAGCTGCAAGGAAGTCTTCTCAACTAACAAAAGGAAGTCTTCTTAACTGATAAACGGACAGTGCGTTTCGCGCCACCGGGTCATAAGGTGCGGTGGCGCGGCCCCACTGGGATCGGGACCGGCAGGCGGAGGAGGAATCGTGACAACACCCCCAGACGGGCACCGGTACAACGGCGGCCAGGACGTGCCGGGTGAGCACGGGAGCAATCCCTTCAACTTCCCCTCCGCGCCCAGCGGACAGGGCACGCAGCAGCAGTACCGGCCGTTCCGGCCCCATCGGTGGCCGCAGCAGCCGGAAGAACACCCGCAGCAGCCGTCGAGCGGTCCGCAGGAGCCCGCCTGGCCCCCGCAGCGGCCGTACCGCGACGCCCCGCCCCGGCCGCCCCGTATCCAGTCCGTGCCGCCGCGGCAGGTCCCCGAGCCGGCCGCCCCCGCCGCGCACAATCCGCTCGTCCGTCCGTACGCCATGACCGGCGGCCGGACCCGACCGCGCTACCAACTCGCGATTGAGGCGTTGGTCAGTACCACGGCCGATCCGTCGCGGCTGCAAGGGCAGTTGCCCGAGCATCAGCGGATCTGCCGGTTGTGCTTCGAGATCAAGTCGGTCGCCGAGATTTCGGCACTGCTCTCGATACCCCTCGGCGTTGCCCGGATCCTCGTAGCCGACCTGGCAGAGGCCGGACTCGTCGCTATCCATCAGCCCGGCGGCGACGAGTCCGCCGGTGGCCAGCCAGATGTGACACTGCTCGAAAGGGTGCTCAGTGGACTTCGCAAGCTCTAGCGGCGGAGCAGCCCGCTCCACTACCTCGGCGAAGATCGTGGTGGCAGGGGGCTTCGGCGTGGGTAAGACCACGTTCGTCGGTGCCGTCTCGGAGATCAACCCGCTGCGCACCGAAGCCGTGATGACCTCGGCGTCCGCGGGCATCGACGACCTGACGCACACCGGGGACAAGACCACCACGACGGTGGCGATGGACTTCGGCCGGATCACGCTGGACCAGGACCTGATCCTGTACCTCTTCGGTACGCCCGGACAGGACCGCTTCTGGTTCATGTGGGACGACCTCGTCCGCGGCGCCATCGGCGCCGTCGTCCTCGTCGACACCCGCCGCCTCGCCGACTGCTTCCCCGCCGTCGACTACTTCGAGAACAGCGGCCTTCCCTTCGTCATCGCCCTCAACGGCTTCGACGGACACCAGCCCTACACCCCCGACGAGGTCCGCGAAGCACTCCAGATCGGACCCGACACCCCGATCCTGACCACGGATGCCCGGCACCGCGCCGACGCCAAGAGCGCGCTGATCACCCTCGTCGAGCACGCGCTGATGGCACGACTGCGCTAGGCCGTGTCGTAGTTCCGTGACCGGCACGCCCTCGTGCCCGGTGACACCCGTGGGTGTCACCGGGCACGAGGCGGGTGCCACCAGGAGCGAGGCCCGGGAAGAGAAGTCCGTACGACGTACTGATGCCCCGCACTCACCGGAAGACCGGGAGTGCGGGGCATCAGCGCGTCGTGGTGTCCGTCAGTGCTGCCAGGAGTGCGGGGCGCGGAAGCCCGGGGTGCGCTCCAGACGGCGCCACCCGGCGGTGCTGCGGCCTCGGTGGGCGGGGGTGGCGGCGGGCTGCGCGGCGGCGCGGGCGAGCAGGACGGCGGTTATCGCGGCCAGCTCCTCGGGGGCTGCGGTGCCCTTCTCGACGCGCAGCACGGATGCTGTGGCAGTGCTCATGGGAGGTCTCTCCGTCTTCTCGACAGGTCTTCTCGGCAGGTCTTCGCGGACCCGGCGGCTTCGCGGTGTTCCCGCGACGGCGGCCGCGGACTACTGCGGGGGGTTGCCGTGCTTGCGCGACGGCAGGTCGGCGTGCTTGGTGCGCAGCATGGCGAGCGAGGCGATCAGCACCTCGCGGGTCTCGGCGGGGTCGATGACGTCGTCGACCAGGCCGCGCTCCGCCGCGTAGTACGGGTGCATCAGTTCGGCCTTGTACTCCTTGACCATGCGTGTCCGCATGGCCTCCGGGTCCGAGGCCTCGGCGATCTGTCGGCGGAAGATCACGTTGGCGGCGCCCTCCGCGCCCATCACGGCGATCTCGTTGGTCGGCCAGGCGTACGTCAGGTCGGCACCGATGGACTGGCTGTCCATCACGATGTAGGCACCGCCGTACGCCTTGCGCAGGATCAGCGAGATCCTCGGCACGGTGGCGTTGCAGTACGCGTAGAGCAGCTTCGCGCCGTGCCGAATGATTCCACCGTGCTCCTGGTCCACACCCGGGAGAAAGCCGGGTACGTCCAAAAGAGTGATGATGGGGATGTTGAAGGCATCACACATCTGGACGAAACGGGCCGCCTTCTCGGAGGCCTCGATGTCCAGGACACCGGCCAGGACCTGCGGCTGGTTGGCCACGATCCCGACGACCTGGCCGTCCATGCGGGCGAGGGCGCACACGATGTTGCGGGCCCAGCGCTCGTGGATCTCCAGGTAGTCGCCGTCGTCGACGAGCTCCTCGATGACCTTGTGCATGTCGTACGGACGGTTGCCGTCGGCGGGGACCAGGTCCAGCAGGACGTCGCCGCGCCGGTCGGCCGGGTCGTCGCCGGCCACGGCCGGCGGGTTCTCCCGGTTGTTGGAGGGCAGCAGGCCGAGCAGGTACCGGACCTCGGCGATGCAGGTCTCCTCGTCGTCGTACGCGAAGTGGCACACGCCCGAGGTCTCGGCGTGCACGTCCGCGCCGCCGAGGCCGTTCTGGGTGATCTCCTCGCCCGTGACCGCCTTCACCACGTCCGGACCGGTGATGAACATCTGCGAGGTGTCCCGCACCATGAACACGAAGTCCGTGAGCGCCGGGGAGTAGGCGGCGCCGCCCGCGCACGGGCCGAGCATCACGCTGATCTGCGGGATGACGCCCGATGCCTTGGTGTTGCGCTGGAAGATCCCGCCGTATCCGGCGAGCGCGCTGACGCCCTCCTGGATACGGGCGCCCGCGCCGTCGTTCAGCGACACCAGCGGGGCACCCGCCGCGATCGCCATGTCCATGATCTTGTGGATCTTGGTGGCATGGGCCTCGCCCAGGGCGCCGCCGAAGATCCGGAAGTCGTGCGCGTAGACGAAGACCGTACGGCCGTCGACCGTGCCCCATCCGGTGATCACGCCGTCCGTGTGGGGCTTCTTCTGCTCCAGGCCGAAGCCGGTCGCCCGGTGCCGGCGCAGCTGCTCGACCTCCCGGAACGACCCCGGGTCGACCAGCAGTTCGATGCGCTCACGCGCCGTCAGCTTGCCCTTGGCGTGCTGCGCCTCGGTCGCCCGGTCGCTCGGTCCGCGACGGGCCTGCTCACGCATCGCCAGCAGTTCGGCCACCCGGCCGCGGGTGTCGCTCGGCTCGCCCGGAGTTTCGTCCACAACGGTCATGCACCGACCCTACGAACCCCGGCAAGCAAATCCTGCCGTCGACTCCGTACAGTCTCCCGACCCGATTCCTGGCGGAGCCTGACAGTGCCAGGGCGCCATGCAGGCGAAGTACCAGCTTTCGACGGTCCGGAGTTGTGCGGTTCCAACAAAGTGCGCCTGTGGTCTGCCACACACTCCTGTCAGCCTCGGAGTGTGCTCCGGTCGGGCGTTCCGCACGAGGGTACGCCCCCTCGGAGGTTCCGCGGTCCGCGGTGCCGGGGGAGCTCGGGACGACCGTCGGCCCCGGGGGACGGCCGGGGAGGCCGGAAGCTCCGGGAAGCCACGTCGGGTGGCCGGGCAGGCTCAGGAAGCCGGAATGGCCGGGGAAGCCGGGGAGGCTCAGGAAGCCGGAAAGACCGGAAGGGCCCGCCGGCTCATGGAGTCCGGCGGGCCTCCCCCGTCACGGCGTCGCTATCGGACGTCGCAGCGCAGAGTGCGCCCGTCCGTCCCCGGCCGGACCCTCAGCACCAGGCGCCGCCCGGTGGCGAGCACCTCGATGCCCGGGTCCGTCGAGACGACCCGGTGCACCGGCCGCTCCCAGACGACGTCCACCGGGGCGCCGCTGCGGTCGGGCCCGCTGACGCACACGGTCATGGTGCGCCCGCGCTCGCGCACGAGGACGCTCGCCGGGGCGGTGGCGGAGAGCGGCCCGGCCTCGCCCGGCTGCCAGAAGTTGGCGGCGGTGACGCCCAGGGAGCGCACGGAGACGGCCTGAACGGCGGCGGTGTTGGTGTGCACGGTCAGCCACCGCCGGTCGGCGGCGCGGGCGGTGACGGCGCGGCGGGAGGCGCCGGGCATCAGCAGGTACGCGTAGTCGGCGTCGACCGGGTCGGTGCCGTGGTCGAGCCACAGGGTCTGGTAGCGGCGGGTGCGGCGCTCGGTGGAGCTGGTGGTGTTGATGTCGGACCAGGCTCCGGTGCGGTCCTCGCGCAGGGTGCGCAGTCCGGTGGCGCCGCCGGGGAACACCCAGCCGCCGTGCCCGTCCAGGTGGGCCCAGCGGGAGCCGGGGTCCGCGGTGAACGCGGCGGTGCCGTTCTCGCCGATCATGCGGTTGTCGACGACCGTCTCGACGGGTGTCGCGTCCGTGCTGGTGATGCCGGCGCCGAGGCAGACGACCGTGTCATCGAGGCAGAACCACGACTTGCAGGCCTGGAGCGTCGAGCCGAGGCCCTTGAGATGCTGGCCGACCGCCGCGAACTCGCCGTCGGTGGTGCCGCCGACCCAGGCCGCCGAGGGCTTGGCCGCGCCCCACTCGCCGCCCGCCCGGTCGGCGAGCCGCTTGGTGGACACGGTCGTGCCGGGCAGCCGGTACGGGTCGACGGTCGGCCAGAACCAGTCGGTGTACTGGTCGCCCTGCCGGTCGCCGGGCCACCAGTAGAGCATTCCCGCGCCGGTGTGCCAGCCGCGCGGGTTCTCTCCGTTGCCGCACTCGTAGTACGAGATCCGCTTGGAGGCCATGGAGAGACCCGCGGCCCAGTGCGGACGGCGGTGCACGGCGCGGTCCATGCCGGCGAAGAGGTGGTGGCCGATCCGCTCGGGCGCGGCGCGCACGGCACTGGCCTGGACGGCGTGCAGCCGGGACAGGTCCGCGATGCCGTACTGGGGTGCGGCGAGGACGGGGCTGGTGCGGTCGCGGGCGATCCAGCCCTTGATCATGCCGTGCCAGCGGTCGCGTTCCTCCGCCGAAGCACCCTGGGCGAGGAGCGCGATGCCGGCGATGATCCCCTGCCCGTGGAAGTGGTCGCCGCGCAGGATCCTGAGGTCGTCGCTCTTGAGCACGCCGCGGCTGATGGCCCGGCCGTTGACGCTGTCCATGACCAGGCCGTTGTAGATCAGCGGGGCGTAGGCCCTCTCGACGCTGTCGAGGATGATCTGCCGGTTCGGGTCGGTGACGGCCCAGGTGGACCCGGCGAGCAGCGCGAAGAGGCGGCCGAGCCCGTCGAGCATGACCTGGCCGTAGGTGCCGGAGTAGGCGATGGTGGTGTGCTGGATGAACGACCCGTCGGTGTACAGGCCGTCCCCCGTGGTGACGTAGGGGAAGACGGGCGAGAGCGCGTCGCGGGCCAGCTCGATCTTGGCCGGGGCCCGGCCGAGGACGCCGCGCATGACGACGGAGCGGCACAGGTCGACGCGGTTGGCGCCGGTGGAGGTGCCGCTGTAGTCGCGGAGCACGGAGTCGGGAATGAAGTGGTCGACGGCCGCGCAGGCGGCCTCGACGCGGGCGGTGCCCAGGTGCTCGTACAGGACGGCGGTGATGTCCATGAGGAGGCGCGGACTGCCGATCTGCCATTCCCACCAGTTGCCGTACGGCTTGACGGAGGCGTGGTAGGCGGTCGCGGCGAGGTGGTCGTAGCCCCGCACGATGTCGGCGAGGAGGGCGGCGTCGCCGGTGGAGCCGGTACCGGGCTGGGCGTACGCCTGGGTCATCGTCCACAGCCTGCTGTACGCCTGGGTGATGCCGGCCGGAGGGTCGTAGGGGGCGTCGGGCCACAGCGAGCCGGACTGCGGGTCCATCGTCGACCGGAACGTCCGCGCCCGGGTGCCGAGGGCGGTGAGGCGGGACGCGTAGGGTTCGGCGGTCGCGTCGAAGCCGGTGCCGAGCGTGATGACGGTCCACCGTCCACGCAGCTCGTCGAACTCGTCGGCGCCCATGGCGCCGATGCCGGTCGCCGCCGTCGCGGAGGCGGACGTGCTCGCTGCCGCGGCCGTGCCGGGGACGGCGACGGCCAGGGCGGCGCCCGCCGAGAGGGTGAGCAGGGTGCGGCGTGACCATTCGGGCGGTGTGGGCATGTGCGGCTCCGTTCTTCGCGGGGTCGGGGTCTGTATGTGTGGGGGTGGGGACGGGGCGGGTGTCCGCCGGGCGGCGCACCCGCCCCGGGTCTCGGGAGGAAGCTCAACTTCCGCAGTGGAAGCGGGCGTCGCCCCAGTCGGCGTGGTCGTTCCCGTTGCCGTCGCCGCCGTCGTCGACGATCAGGTCGACGTACCGGGCGCCGGTGAGATCGGCGGTCAGCCGCCAGGGGCCGTCGGCGGCCTTCAGCAGCGGTGATGCGGCCGTCTCCTTGCCGTCGGCGGCGACGGTGAACCGCACGCTGCCGCGCGTGGTCTGGATGTCGTCCACGCCCACCTCCGCCGTGAAGGAGGCGCAGTTGCCGCCCAGGTAGTAGCGGACCCGCGCCGGGGCGTGGGTGCCGAGGCCCTTGGTGTAGACGGTGCCGCCGATGGTGAGCGGTGTGCCGTCGCCGCCGCCCTGTTCGCCGTTGGAACGGTCGCGTTCGACCGGCCCCCAGCCGTTCTCGGCAAAAACCCAGTCGAGGTCGCTCGCCCAGCTGTCGGTGGCAGGCGGGGGCGGCAGGGTCCGTACGGAGGTCTGCGCGCCGAGCGCGCGCCGGGCGCCGCCGACCGTGTAGGAGGCCCCCGAACTCAGCTGGTACGTCTGGTACTTCGCATCGACCGGCG
The DNA here is from genome assembly GCF_001905795.1 of Streptomyces sp. CB01580. Classification (GTDB taxonomy): domain Bacteria; phylum Actinomycetota; class Actinomycetes; order Streptomycetales; family Streptomycetaceae; genus Streptomyces. Next base: position 189,488 of record NZ_LIXJ01000007.1, on the reverse strand, counting down.
GGGTGACGTGCCAGCTTCCGGTGACCTCGGCGCCCGGGGCCACCGTGTCGAAGACGACGGCTCCGGCGGGCTCGGCCGTCCACCCCTCGGGGACGGTCAGGCTCAGCGCCACACCGTTCGCCGCGGTTGTCTCGTGGTTGGTGAAGGCCGCCCGGACGGTGTGGGCGGTGCCCGGCTCCAGGGTCTCGGCGCCCGGGTCGACGGCGAGCGTGCCGCAGGCGGCGAGTCCGTCGGCGGGGGCCGGCCCGAGGTCGGTGACGGTGAACGCGTCGAGGACGAAGTCGGCGCCGTCGGGGGCGTCGCCACGCTTGCGCAGCCCGGTCCAGGTGTCGCCGCAGCCCGCGGTGACGGTCTCGGTGAAATGGCCGGTGACGCGCTGCTGCCCGATGGGGGTGGCACGGGTCTCGACGGAACGTGGTGTGCCGTCGGCGGCGATCCGGTCGTAGCCGTCGACCCACTCGTACGCCCCGGCGTGACTGGACTGGTAGTCGTACTCGACCCGGTAGCGGTGGCCGTCGGTCATCGGCACGGTCCACGGCGCGGTGCGGTAGACGAGCCCGGAGTTCTCCTCGTGGGACTTGAGGGATTCTCCGCCGCCGATCACGTCGTCGACGAGCTTCCCGTTCCAGCCCGACCGGGTGTACGGGGCGTGCAGCCGGGAGAGGACGGTGCGGGGGTCGGTGGAGCCGCCCGCGTCACCCTTGAGGAAGGGGCCCCAGCCCTGGTCGACGTCCTCGAAATCCTCGTACACGACGGTGTTCTTCCTGGTCGCCGGGGCGTTGGCGACGATGCGCACGTCGTCGACGCGGACGCGCGCCGCTGCTCCGCCGGCCGCCTCGACGCGCAGCGTGGTGCGCCCGTTCGCCGGGGCGGTGAAGTTCACCTTGGCGCGCTGGACGTACGTGCCGTGCCAGTCGGAGGCGGCGACCTGGTCCTTCACCGTGGAGCGTTCGACGGATACGGCCTTGCGGCCGGTCCTCCCCTTGGTGTCGTCGTCCACCGAGAGAGTCGTGCGGCGGGTCTTCCCCGGCTCGACCTCGATGAGCGCGGAGGCGGTGTAGCGCCTGCCGGGCGTGAGCCCGTCGATGCGCTGCTGGATCGCCGCCGGTGAGCTCCCGCCGAACCGGGCGCTGTTGCGTCCCTGGCCGTCGGTGTCGCGTGCGACGGCCCCGGTACGCGTCCAGGAATCGAGCCGGGCGTCGTTGAAGCCGGGGTCGCGGACCGGGGTGTCCTCGCCCCAGCGAGGGTCGGCGGCCTTCGGCGCACGGCCCGGGTGGAGGACGTACGGCTGTCCGGCCTCGGCGGTCAGCGTGATTCTCCCGTCGACGGCCCTGACCGTGCCGGCCTCGACCCGGCCGTTGACGGTGAGCTTGTAGACGGTGTACGGGCCGTCGGACGGCACGGCCCAACTGGTCGTTCCACCGGCCTTGTTGTAGTGGTACAGCTTCTTCCCACCGTCCCAGGGCAGCAGGTAGTCGGTGCCGCTGAGGACCTTGCGCCCGTGGTCGTAGAAGGTGCGCCGACCGTCCTCGACCGTGCCGCGAAGGCCGCCCGTGAAGGTGATGTCGTTCCCCTCCCAGCGCGTGATCCTCTGCTGCTGGAGGAACTTGGCGGGCAGGTCGCGCTGCCAGACGTTGGCGTAGAAGGCGTTCCAGTCGGTCTCGCCGGTCCAGCCCTCGAACTCGGCGATGGCGGTCTGCCCGAGGACCGGATCGTTGTTCCAGGTGTCCCGCTCGCCGTTGCGTATGAAGCGGATGATCTTCGAGTTGAGGCCCTTGTTGGTGGCGCCGCCGTAGTCGAGGTCGTTGGCCCAGTGCGACCAGAGGGTGCCGCGCTCGAACTTGTCGGACCACTCGCTGCCGACGTTCCACCCCTGCTTCCGCAGGATCTGGAGGGTCTTGTCCGCGATCCAGCCGTGCGTGTAGTAGACGTCGATGTAGAGGAAGCCCAGGTTGCGGTCGGTCTCGTCGCGCAGCTGCTGGAAGCGCCGGGCCAGGTCACCGCTGTTGAGGTCGCGGCGCTGGTCGATGTAGTAGCTCTGGCCCAGCCAGTTCCAGCCGGGCCTGTTCTTGTCGACGAGCTGCTCGTCGAACTCCCTGGCCTCCGGGTACGCCTCCGTGGCGTTGACGTGGACGCCGAAGGTCGCACCCCACTTCTTTCCCTTCCTCAGAAGGGAGTTGAGGTCCTTCAGGCCCCCGGCGCGCTCGTTGTAGTCGCCGCCGTAGTCGGGGTGGGCGGAGTCGTGCCCCTCCGAGGCGTACCCCTTGAGCACCGCCAACTGCCCGAGCCCGTCGGTCGCGAGCGAGATCCGCTTGACGTCGTCGAGCGTGCGCAGGAAGGGGTGGGTGGCCTGGCTGGCGAAGTTGAACGGGATGTGGGTGATGACCCGGTCCGGGGTGTCCTCGCTGCCGGGCGCGGTGATGCCGATGGTCCGGAACGCGATGGCACCGTCCTGCCAGTCGACCCTGCGGTCGCCGTTGGCGTCGGGCGTGACGACGACCTTCGCCCAGGGCAGGTCGTCGCCGCTCTCCGGCTTCGGCGCGCCCTCGCCCCGGTAGGTCCACTGACCGGACCAGACGCCGACCCGGATCCTGCCGCCTTCCCCGTCCCCGTCCCCGTCCTTGCGGGCCTGGTGCCAGAACCGGGCGTCGTCACCGCCGGTGGCCCCGGAGGGCTTGTCGTACGAGGAGTTGGACTCGACGGCGGCGGCGAGCGAGCCGGTGTTGACGATCGCGTACGAGGCCCCGACGGGCGCCGCGTCCGGGGCGGTGTCGGCGGTGACCGGGGCGAAGACGTCGGCGGTCCGGGTGGAGTCGGTGTCGAGCCGGGTGAAGGCGGTGGCCGCGCCGGTGTCGGCGGAGCCGACGGAGACCAGGTCGTGGCCGGGTATCTCGATGGTCCCGACGCGGTGCGCGCCGGTGTCGCGGACGGCCGTGATCCTGAAGGTGGTGGCACGTCCGGAGACGGAGAGCGAGGCGTCGATCTCGACGCCGGGCAGGTCGGGGAAGGTCAGCGTGTAGCGCGCGGTCGTACCGGTGACACGGGGCGAGCTCTTGAGCCGTACGGGGTGCGGGGTGCCGTCGAGCGTGACGGACGTGACCGGCCGGGTGCTGCCGAGCAGCCGGGCCCCGCTGGACCTGTCGGTGTACGCCAGGACGCGCGGGAAGTCGTCGGCGACGGCGACGGACAGCTGCGCGGAGGCGATGACGGCGGCGTCCGCCGGTACGTCCGCCGTCTCGGCCGCGGCAGGTGAGTCGGCGGCGAAGGCCGCGACGGGTGAGGGGGCGGCGAAGGCCGTGGCGGGGAGAGCGGTTCCCACCAACGCCAGTACTGCGGCTGAGGCGGCGGCTGTAGCGCCCGCCGAAGTGAATCTTCGCGACATGTGCACTGCGTAGTCCCCGCGCCCGGACACCGTCAATGACCTGCGACGACTCCGCGTGCTCCAGTCCAACAACCGCGATACGTAAGTCCAAGTGACGGAACGTGACCAGTACCCGGGGGCACGATGCCGGACCGTCCGCCACGCGAACGGCGCCATCGGCACGGGGCGGGGCGCCCCCGTGCTCCAGTCCACAACCGCTTTACGTGGATGGCGGGTGGCACGACCGGGCAGACGGCAACACCACGCCCACCACCTCCTCGATCGGCCGCCGACAAGCCCTGCTCACCAGCGGAGGGCGGTGAAGTCGATCGGCCGGGGCCGCAACGACCCCGTGCGTTCCGCCAACGCGCACAGCCGCCGGGACATCTCGTCGGCGTCCAGCCGGCACCGGTCGCCGTGCCCCGGCAGCACCCACTCGAACCGCAGATGCCCGGCCGTCCGGGCCAGGGAGGCAGCCAGTACCTCGATGGAGTACCAGGTCACGCTCTCCGCGACTTCGAGATCACCGGTCGTGCGCGACCAGTAGAAGCTGTCACCGCTGAAGCAGTACCGGTCGTCCGCGAGGTAGAGCACACTGCCCCGGGTGTGGCCGGGCAGCGGATGGGCGGTGACGCCCTCACCGATCTCGACGGGGTCGAGCCCCCGGATCACCTGGTCCGCGTCCGGTACCGCGTCGAGGTCGCCTTCGTGGATCCACAGCCGGGCACCGAAGTGATCGGCGTAGCGCCGCCCGTGCGCGACGTGGTCGCGATGGGTGAGCAGCACGTCGGTGACGGGGCCCGATGCCGCGTACCGCTCGGCGAGTCCGGGGCTCCAGCGCGGGGTGTCGACCATCATGACCGTGCCCGAGGGCCGAAGGAGGAGGTAGGAGTTCGCGCCGGCGGTGCGCCGGGAGTTGTGCCCGCAGACCAGTACGCCGTCGTCCAGCGCCATCGGGAACGGGTCGAGTGCCGGGTCGATCCGCCCCGACGCGGGACGGATCGAGCGGGTGTGACAGGCGAAGGCGGCGGCATGTAAGCGCCGCGCCTCCGCCTCGTCGTCCGGTTGCCGCAGGATCCGCGATGTCCTGTCCTCCTCGACGATCAGGTCGGGCGCGAATTGCCGGGCGACGTCGCAGTTGGTGCAGCGATCGTCCACGTACCAGTCGTCCACGGCCGGGTTCCTTCCACTTCCACGGGAACGACCCGTCGAGGGCCGCTGTCCCAGAAATAACCGACGCACGACCGAAACCGGTAGGACCCGCCACTCTGGTATTTCCGGTTCTGTGCCCCTCTCGGAGCGGGCCAACCGGAGGGAATCACCGGCCGCGCACCGCGAACTCGCACCACACCACCTTGCCGGGGTTCCGCTCCCCCACGCCCCACTTGTCCGCGAGCGCCGCCACCAGCAGCAGCCCCCGCCCGCCTTCCGCGTCGGGCTCCGGGGCCGCATCGGCCGGACCGACCTTCCCGTCGCCGCTGTCGTGGACCTTGACGCGCAGGATGTCGTCCGTCGGTTCCAGCTGCATGCTCACCTGGTACCCCCGCCCGGGTGGGACGCCGTGCAGCAGGGCGTTGGTGACGAGTTCGCTCACGCAGAGCAACACGTCGTCGGCACGGGACTCGCACGCCCAGTCGACGAGCGCCTTGCGTACGAACCGCCGTACGAGCGGCACGGATCGCCGCTCACGACTGTGGAACGACGTGCAGGAGTACGGGAGTTGATTTACCTCATTCACACCACCAAGGTCACACAAAGTCACCAGCTTTGATCAGCGTGTGAGGCCGTACGTCGCACACGTACGGCTTCTGACGGGTCATACGGGTTTCACAACGGGGAGAGGCAATCCATGCACTCGGCAAAGAGGAACAAGCGGATCACGTCCTGGCACCTGATCGGCGCCCAGTTGGCGACGTTCCGCAAGGCGGCACGGATGACGCAGGCGGCACTGGCGGACCGGTGCTGCGTGGGCGAGGAGACGATCGCGTCGGTCGAACAGGGGCGCAGGCCGCTACAGGCGGACTTCGCGGTCCAGTTGGACGAACTGCCGGAGACGAAGGGGGTGTTGCAGGTCGCGGTGGCGAGGGTGCCGAAGAAGGAACGGTTCCCGGCGTTCGTACAGGACTTCATCGACTATGAGCAGGATGCGCTGACGCTGCTGTCGTACGAGAGCCAGGCTGTACCGGGCCTGCTCCAGATCGAGGAGTACATCCGGTTCCTCTTCTCCTGCCTCTATCCACCCCTCGAAGAGGACGAACAGGAAGAGTGGGTGGCAGCCCGGCTCGACCGGCAGAGGCTCCTGCAACGCAAGCCCCGTCCCATGCTGCACTTCATCCTGGAGGAGAGCATCCTCCGCAGCGAGATCGGGGACCCCGCCATAATGCGAGGACAGATCGAACACTTGCGCCGCTGCATGGAACTCCCCTTCCTGGGGCTCCAGATCATGCCGATGAAACTCCCGAGGCATGCCGGGCTGTCGGGGCCCATGGTGCTGTTGGAGACCCCTGACCATGACCATCTCGCTTATGTCGAGGGGCAACTGACCAGTTACCTGCACGAGGACCCCGACGACGTCAGTGTGCTCCAGCAGAAATATGGGATGCTTCGATCGCAGGCGCTCTCCGTCGAGAAGAGCGCGCGCCTACTGGACGAACTGCTTGGAGAGAAATGACCCGCGCAGCACACCCGGCTCCCCGTACCACCGCCCTGGCCTGGTTCAAGTCCAGCTACAGCACCGACCAGGGCGGCAACTGCATCGAAGTCGCCTACGACTGGCGCAAGTCCAGCTACAGCAGCCCCCAGGGCGGCGACTGCGTCGAGGTGGCCGCCCACCCCGCCGCCGTGCACATCCGTGATTCCAAGGTCGTGGGCGGCCCGATCCTCACCGTCCAGCCCACCACCTGGATCGCCTTCATCACAGCCACCGCCTGACAACCCACCGCCCTCGGCCCGCTGTTCGGGTCGAGGCACCGGTGAATGTGCAGGGACGCCCCGTCAGTCGCTGAGCCCCAGTCGCAGCGCGAAGACCCCGATGACGGTGCCGGTGACACGATCGAGGATCTTGCGCGCACCGGGTTTGCGCAGCCACGCGCTCAGTGCGGTCGCGGAGGCGATCAGGACACCCGACCAGATCAGCCCCAGCACGATGTGAACGACGGTCAGCAGCAGCCCCATCGAGAAATGCGGCGCACCCGCCGGGATGAACTGGGGCAGGATGGCGACGTAGAAGACGCCCATCTTCGGGTTGAGCAAGTTGGTCACCGTGCCTTGTCGCCATCCCCCGACCAATGTGTCGACTCCGGCACGGGCCTCGGCCGGATCGATGGTGGGCCGCTCCTGGCGGAAGGTGTCGCGGATCATGCGGACGGCCATCCAGAGCAGGTAGGCGACACCGGCCCAGCGCAGGATCTCGTAGGCGACGTGCGAAGCGGTGAGCAGGGCGGTCACCCCGAGGGAGGTGAGAGCGCCCCAGATGAGGGTTCCGGTCTGAATCCCGAGGACGACCCCCCATGCCCGGGTCCTGCGGCCCAGGCCGGCGGTACGCAGGATGAGGGCCGTGTCGAGGCCGGGAGTGAGGGTGAGGAGCCCTACGACGAGGGCGAAGGACCACAGCGCGGTGCTTATTGCCATGGAATGCCAGCCTATCCCGGAACGCGCACTCCAACGGCTCCGAGCCGACTGCGCGATACGTCACCGAGCAGGAACCGCAGGCAGCGCGCACCGCCACCGTCGAGCGCGCCACGCCCACCATCCCGAAGCAGAATCGCACAGATTGAGGTTAATTACCCGACTTCCACTACTGCTTGGATTCTCATTGATCGCCGTCTTTCAAAGCTCTCCTGGTGATACCGTTCTTTTTCTCTGGCAGCATGGGCGAGGGGGCGAAAGGCGCAGCCATCTTCGCCCTACGAACCAGTCGGGCCTTTACGCACATCTGCTGCCGACCGTTACTCAAAATGCGCAGCCGCACTGACCTTGCGTGTGCATATTTTTAAAATCGCATACATGTGAGATGGGGAAAGCAAGTGAATCGTTGCTGATGAGGCCAGGTCCAGCATGGGTGGCCGTTGCCGTCGTGGCCATGTCGGCAACCGGCTGCACGGCCGGCGGCGGCCCCGAGGCATCCGGGAGTGCGGCCGCCACGGGCTCCGCGGAGGGGGCGCCACCCGGCGCCCCGCCCCACCCCCTGGCCTGGTTCAAGTCCAGCTACAGCACCGGCCAAGGCGGCGATTACGTCGAGGCGGCAGCCCACCCCGCCGCCGTCCACATCCGCGACTCCAAAGTCGACGACGGCCCCATCCTCACCGTCCGACCTGCCACTTGGCCCACCTTTCATCATCGTCGCCGGGCTCTGACCACTCTCCCTCCACACGACGGCACCGCCACCGTCCTATTCCGCCCTGGCCAACTCGTCGCGCTACCGGGGACGATGACCCCTTACTGAGAATTGTTTCCAGGGACGCGAGGCCCAGTATGCCGCCCTCGCGATCGCGCAGTCAGCCTGCGAATGAATGAGCCAGTCGGCCAAACTGCCGGGGACCAGGCGCAGTAGGCGACGGTCAATACAGCTACCACCAGGCATCCCGGGGTGACGAAGAATTGACCGACATCTCTGACCCTGCTGATCATTTCCCCGGTTCCCTGCAGGAGACCTGACGCAAGGACACAAAGACCAGTCAGCCCCAGAATATAAATTCCAGCCGTCAAGCGGGACAATTTTCCAGCCGGCCTCACGTCGGCACCCGGCGAGATGAATACGGGTGCCACCACAGGAGCCAGGGCGGCATAAAGAAGTGCGACTATCGACACAAGGATGGTCGAGGTGCGTGAAACATATCCCCAGAGGTGATCGACGAAGCCTCCTGGCTGCGTCGCCGTCGCACCAGCGGCCCCGACGAGTAGCAGCCATATGTACGCCAGGCAGAAAGCCACTCGATTTTTAATATTCCTGTCGACGTTTCCCATGTTTTCCTCAAACTCTTCTTTCACCGTCTGAGCGCGCAGATCTACTGGTGACCGGGTGGTGCAGCCGTACACCACCCGGTCACCTCTATCTTCGTTCGGATCGACGTTTACGGGTAAGACTGGTCAGCAGTGGCCTCGGCGGGCGTACCGGCCAACATGCCATCCCGCTCCTATCGTCGTGGCTCCGCCTACCACGTCTCCGTTCACGCTCTTCCCTCGAACGACATAACCTGCTGTGGCGCCAGCGCCCCAAAGTCCTGCACCGTAAGCGAAGCAGCCCCTGGTAGAACGGCCGTTGATTCGCGGTGCCCTGTGTTTACTGGCGCACGTGTAGCGGCTGACGGAACGCACCTTTGACGCCGCGTGCCTCGCCCTGTTGATCGTCCGGACAGTGCGATATGCGCGGTAAGCCCGTACACCCCATGCCACAGCTCCGACGCCGGGTATGAATCCAGCGGCGGTGAGTGCGATGTCCCACTTGTACTTACGGACGACCCGTCCGGCCCTCTTGGCCACTCGCTTGGCCTTGCTCCACCAGCTCTTGCCGTCGAGGTCGAACTGGTTGATCGGGTCGCCCGGGTACGCGTAGCTGTTCGCGCCACCGCCGTACACCGGTTCGAGAGACAGGAACCGGCCTGTGAGTGGGTTGTAGAGGCGCACACCCATGAGGGTGAGTCCGGTGAGAGTCTCGGTTGAGCGTTGCTTGGCGCCGAGCCAGTTGTAGCGGGTGGCTGCCTGGCCGGTGCGTGGGTTGCCGTACTCGTCGGAGTCCAGGGCGACGGGGGGCTTGTTGGTGTCAAGTGGGAGCTGGAGTGCGATGTCGCCGTGGATGGTGGTGAGCTGCAGGATCGTTTCGCCGGACTTGCTGGTGGTGGCGGCGAGGTCGCCCGTGGGGGGAGGTGACGTTGCGGGTCAGGGCTCCGGTGGTGGTGTCCTCGGTGATCCATCGCGGGTTGTCGCCGTCGCTGGAGTAGTGGTTGACCTTGGAGCCGGTCTGGGTCCAAGTGGAGCCACTACCGGTCTCGGTCTTGAAGGAGCGGAAACGCAGGCTGGCGTCGAGCTGCCAGGTCTGGCGCTTGCCGCCCGAGGTCTGCTGGTGGGCGAGGTCGTTCGCGTAGTAGCCGATGGTGCTGCCGGGCAGGGCGGTGGTGCGGCCGAAGGCGTCGTAGGTGTAGCCGGTGTCGACAAGTCGGTCGGCGCCGTCATAGGTCTGGTTGGTGGTGGTGCCGCCGGTGGCGGTGCAGCCCAGGCCCGAGGTCACCGGGGGCGAGGTGAGGGACTCGCGGTTGGTACGGCCGCGGAGAAGCCCAAGGGCCGCCCGGTTTCTTCCGTGAAATCTCTTTCGAGGTGCGAGTGTCTTCCACAGCGGCCCAGAGAGTTATCAATTCCCGTTTTTATGCAATCTCTTCGCCTTGGAAGTCTTCCAAATATCCTCAATGATCAGGGTAGCCAGAATGATGGTGTAAGCCGCCGGGAGGAGGGACCACCAGGACCCCCAGGACGAGAGAGTGAAAATCACTCCCCCTATCATGAATACAATTTTCCCAGAGCGATCCCCTGCCCAGCTTCGCGCCATGCCCCCCCACCCCACCTATCTAAATGTGAGTAATTCAGTCGACGGGGGTTTCGATCTCGCGAACCCCCGCCAACCGGGATTCTACCTACCGTCGGCCGCAGCCCTTACCTCGGGAGCCGGGTCCGCACCAGACATACTTTTTGAACCATTTTGCCGCTCTAGTTCGTGCCAGGGAATCGACCGATCGCGTGTAATTTCTGTACTGCGACTTCAGGTCAGCAGTGCATCCGATCATGGAACCGGTGCAGTCGCCGAATTGCGATCGATTCTTGAAGCAGCCTTTTACTTTCCTTGCCATCTTGCGGGGGCTTTTAGCAATTCGCCACGCTTGGCGAAAATTCCTGATCCTGGAGAAGGGGGAAATGAACGATGGCCGAGGCTTGACGCTCTCGCCGGGTCGCCGGAACACTGGTGCGCACCTGCGGACGCCGCCGGGCCCCACCCCGTACGACCGGCTCCGCCCGCACCCCCACACGTCTCGGGAGTCCTCTCGTGATCTCACGCAGAACGTTCCTGACCCGCGGCGCCGCCGCCTCCGTTACTGCTCTCACCTCTCCCCTCTGGACCGAGGCACTGGGGTCGAGTGCCTTCGCCGCAGCCCCGGCGACCTGTGAACTCGCCCTGGAGAACCGGTCGTTGCCGGGCAGGGTCAACGCCTATGTCACCGGTCACGAACAGGGCACCGGCAGCTGGGTGCTGCTGCGGGCCGACGGCAGTATCCACCGGCCCGACTCCCCCGCCGCGCCGCAGACGCCGTTGCCCGTCGACTGCGCGATCCCGTTGAACGCGGCGGGCGGGGCGCCCGTCGTGCTGACGCTGCCGCAGATGTACGGCTCGCGTGTCTACTTCGTGCGGGACGACACCCTGGATTTCTTCCTCAACCCCGGCCCGGCCCTGGTCGAACCGGCGTTCGCGACTCCCACCGACCCCAACTACGGGCGCACCTGGTCGTTCTGCGAATTCACCTTCGACCCGCAGCAGTTGTACGCGAACATCAGCTATGTCGACCTGGTCACCGCGCTGCCGATCGGCCTGACCCTGGAGGGCGACGCCACCCACACCGTGGCCCCGCTCCCGGACGGTGCGGTCGGGCGGATCGCGGACGGGCTCACGGCCCAGGCCGCCGTCGACGGGCAGCCCTGGGACAAGCTGGTGATCCGGGGTGCGGACGGCGGGGTGCTGCGGGTGATCTCGCCGCAGAACCTCATGGCCCCGTTCTTCGACCGACCGGACGAGATGCCGTTCCGGGACGCGTTCACGGCGTACATCGACCAGGTCTGGGAGAAGTACCGCTCCACCGATCTGCGGATCGACCTCCAGGGCGGCCGGGGCGTCCGGACCGGTCGGGTCACCGGTGACGTGCTGACGTTCGACGGCGGGCACGCCTTCACCAAACCGGTCTCCAGGGACGTCTTCACCTGCGACCACGGGCCGTTCGCCAACGACCCGGGCGCCCCGGACGACAAGAAGGCGCTGCTGGCCCGGCTCGCGGCCGGGTTCAACCGTTCCCTCATGCTCACCCACCCCGACCAGCCCAACGGCATTCCCGCGGCGGACTGCTACCGGGGCCCCGTCACCAACCACTGGGCGCGCGTCGTCCACGCCAACAGTCCGATCGGCTACGCCTTCCCGTACGACGACGTGCGCCCCGACGGCGAGCCCGATGTCTCGGGCGCCGCCAACGACGGCAATCCGCGCCGCTTCACGGTGAGCGTGGGGGCCTGAGACCCCCAGCCCCTCGACCGGAGCGCCGCCGTCAGGTGCTCGTGAGGACGACGAGCTGCCGGGTCGCCCGCGTCATCGCCACATAGCGGTCCACCGCTCCTTCGACGCCCTCGCCGAACGCATCCGGGTCGACGAGAACGACCAGGTCGAACTCCAGCCCCTTCGACAGCTCCGGGGTCAGCGACCGGACGCGGGGCATCGGCCGGAAGGCGGGATCGCCGATGACGCAGGCGGTCCCGTCGGCGTGCTGCGCGAGCCAGGTGTCGAGGATGGTGTGCAGGTCCGAGACCGGTCCGTGGACGACGGGGAGGCCACCGCTGCGGATGGAGGTCGGTACGTTGGCGTCGGGGAGCGCGGCCCGGACGACCGGCTCGGCCTCCGCCATGATCTCCTCGGGCGTGCGGTAGTTGATGCTCAGGGAGGCCAGGCCGATCCGGTCGAACCCGACGCGCTCCAGCCGTTCCCGCCACGACTCCGTGAACCCGTGCCTGGCCTGGGCCCGGTCCCCGACGACGGTGAAGCTCCGGGACGGGCAGCGCAGCAACAGCATCTGCCACTCCGCGTCGGTCAGTTCCTGCGCCTCGTCCACGACGACGTGCGCGAACGGACCGGCCAGCAGGTCGGGTTCGATGCCGGACGGGACGGTCCCGCCGGCCAGGGTGTCCTTCATGTCCTGGCCGTGCAGCATCGTCACCGCGCCCTCGCCGTCGTCGTCCGCCCGGAGGATGGTGTCGATCACCCTGGCCATGTGCTCGCGTTCCGCGGCGAGAGCGGCTCTGTGCCGTTGCGCCCGCCGCGACGCCTCCGGGTCGCCGAGCCGCTGCCGAGCCGCGTCCAGGAACGGCAGGTCGGACACCGTCCAGGCCGCGGCGTCCGTACGCCGCAACAGCCGGACCTCGTCCGGGGCGAGCCAGGGGGCGCACATCCGCAGGTAGGCGGGTACGGACCACAGATCCGCGACGAGGTCGGCCGCTTCGAGCAGCGGCCACGCGCGGCCGAAGGCCGTGAGCAGCTCCCTGTTCCGCAGCAGCGAGGTGCGCAGCAGCTGCTCCGGGGCGTCGCCCCCGTGCTTGTCCACCAGGATCGTGAGCAGTTCCTCCCAGACCTGGTCGCGCGCCTCGTTGTGCGCGGTACCGGGTTCCGCCGCTTCGAACGCCGCAGCCCAGTCGGCCGCGGTCAGCGGGATGTCGGACCAGTGGGTGGTGACCGTCATCGCCTCGGTGGGCGGCTCCTCGTAGAACCGGACGGCCGTCTCGATCGCCTTCACCAGGTCTGCGGACGACTTCAGGCGGGCCACCTCCGGGTCGGTCTCGGTCCGCGCCCCGGCCCCCTCGGCGACGAGGTCCCGCAGGGTGCACGTCCGCACGCCCTCCTCGCCGAGGCTGGGCAGGACGTCGGCGACGTAGCCCAGGTACGGCTGGTGCGGGCCGACGAACAGCACGCCGCCCCGGCGGTGACCGACCCGCGGGTCGGAGTGGAGGAGGTAGGCGGAGCGGTGCAGGGCGACGACGGTCTTCCCCGTGCCCGGACCGCCGTCGACGACGAGGGCGCCGCGCGATCCCGCTCGGATGATGGCGTCCTGGTCGGCCTGGATGGTGCCGAGCACGTCCCGCATCCGCTCCGACCGGTTGCCGCCGAGGCCGGCGATGAACGCGGACTGGTCGTCGAGCGCGGCGTGGCCGACGAACCCGTCCGGGGTGAACACCTCGTCCCAGTAGTCGCTGATCCGGCCGCCGGTCCAGCGGTACCGGCGACGGCTCGCCAGGCCCATCGGATTGCCGTGGGTGGCGCCGAAGAACGGTTCGGCCGCCGGGGAACGCCAGTCGACCAGCAGCCTGCGCCCCGAGTCGTCCGCCAGACCGAGCCGTCCGACGTACACGGGCTCGGCACCGTCCGCGCCGACCATGCGGCCGAGGCACAGGTCCAGGCCGAAGCGGCGCAGGGTGCGCAGGCGGGCGGTCAGCCGGTGGATCTCCGTGTCCCGGTCCATCGCCTGCCGTCCCAGACCGCCGGGCGCCCTGCGCTCGGCGTCGAGGCGTGCGGACAGCTCGGCGATCAGTTCGTCCAGGCACTGCGCGATGGCCGCGAAGTGCCGCTCGTCTTCGGAGACCAGCGCCGGATCGGCCTTGGCCGCGAGGCGGTCGGGAAGGTCGAAAGCGCTGGTGGTCAGGTGGTTCACTGCATCAACTCCGATGTGGGCCGTCGGCGGAACGGTTTCGTCGTACGGCCGCCTGCGGCCGTTGGTCGTCGGTCACGCGGAGGCGGGCTGCCTCTCCCGGGCCGCCAGGTCGAACAGCAGCCGCGCCGCCGCTCCGGCCCGGTCCAGGTACGCGGCCATCAACTCGGCCGCGCGCCGGGGCACGTCCGCCGGTGACGGGGGCGGCGTCCCGGTCATCAAGGCGCGCACCGACCAGCCGACCGGCACCATCTCCACACCGACCCCGGCCAGCCGCTGCGCGAACTCCTCGTCCGGCGGCGCGCACACCCGCACCTCCGAACCCAGTTCCCGCAGCCGCACCGTCAGCCCCAGCAGCGGCTCGACGCCCCCGCGCGAGGCGAAGGCCGACAACAACACACGCATTCCGTGCTCCCATTTCCGCAGAACCCGACCCAGGGCGGAGATTCTGCGGCACGATGGGGGCCTTGCCGCAAGGCCCCCACTGCGTTATAGGTTGAGAGTGGCAAGGAGCGGGTTCTCCCCTTGACCATCCATCGCACGGACGCCGACCGCACCTCCGGGCCCGGGGCTCCGCACAACCGCCCTCAAGCGCCGAAGCGTTGGATCAGCGTCCGCATCGTCTCGAATGCGGGCTTCGGGGCGTAGTCGTCGGTGGTGAGCCCGAAGCGGTGGAACAGCCCCGGGTTCGTGCTGTCGGCATCGCGCAGCGCGAAGTGGGTGTAGCCGCTCAGGTGGAGTTCCTTCGCGTGCGCGGCGACGACGCGGACGACGGTATCGACGACCTCGGCCTGACGCCGCGGGGAGCGTTCCGGCCCGGTGGGCCAGCCGTGCTCGGTGATGTGCAGCGGCAGGTGTCCCAGGCCCGCCGGTGCCAGCACCGCGTCACGGTGGTGGCGCAGCAGCCCTTCGACGGACGCAGCCAGATCGGCGGCGGGCACGGGATGGAACACATCCGGGAAGAAGTCCAGCCCCACGTAGTCGAGTTCGGCGATGAACTCGGCTCCTCCGAGAGCGGTGAGGTCGGTGACGAAGGAGGCGCCGGGCCCGAAGAGCGGCGTGGTGTTGAAACCGACCCGCAGATGCGTGTGTCCGAGTTCGCGCGCCCGCGCCTTGGCGGCGGACACGCCCCGGACGACCGCCTCGCGCACGCCCGGGTAGTAGCCGTCGAGCACGGGGTTCGACGTGACGTTCGGCTCCTCCGCCACTTGCAGCGTGTCGGTCGACGCCCCGTATTCGGTGACGAGTTCGCGCAGGAAGGCGCAGTATCCGTCTGCGTCGGCGTCCGTCGGGCGGTACTGGGCCACCAGATCCAGGCGGCGGCCCCGGACGGCGTAGCGGGTCGCGTCGGCGGGCGTCTCGATCGGGTGCGGGCCGTCGCCGGGGCGGGTGTCGCTCCCGAAACCCGTGTAGGCGCGCACCAGGAACGGGCGCCCGGCCCGGCCCTGGAGTCGGTCGAGCGCGTGGGAGATGCGGGCGGGGTCGTCGGGCGGGCCGGCGGCCAGTCCTCCACTGTCGTCACCGGCGACCGCGCCCGGGTAGATCCCGAAGATCAGTCCTTCGGGATCGGTCGGGCGCAGCCGCTCATGGGCCTTTGGGAGCAACCCTTCGGAAGCGGTCGGGCGCAGCCCCTCACGGGCGTTCCGGGGCAGCGCCTCCTGAGTGTCCGGCGTCACGCGTCCTCCCCCGCTTCGCTTTCCAGCTCCCGCTCCCGCTCCTGCCCGGCCGCGGGCCGCGCCGCCGGGGCTCCGGGCCAGGCCAGTTTCCCGGTCCGGATGTCGTCGACGACCGCGTCGATCCAGGCCAGTTCGGCGCGCGCCAGACCCGACGCGTACTCCGCCTCGATGACGTGCAGCCGGGGCACGCCGGCCGTCAGCGCTTCCGCGAGGCGTTCCTCGTCCGCCGCCGTACGTCGCCCGAGGCGCCGGGCCCGTTCGGTGAGGGCCTCGGCGGCCCCCTCCGGCCCCAGTGCGCCGAGGTAGCTGACGGCGCCCAGGAACTGCGAGAACTCCCTTTCCGGCGTACGGATCTGCTCGTCCAGCCGCCGTACGAGTTCCTCGCGCCCCGCGTCCGTGAGCGCGTACACGGTCCGCTCCGGGCGATTGCCCGAGCGCTGTCGGCCCTGAGCCGTCACCCATCCCGCGTCCGTCAGGGCGGCGACGATGTTGTAGAGCGTGCCGCGCGTGATCGCGACCGCGTGGTTGTCGCTGCGTCTTCGCAGCTCGGAGAGCATCTGATACGGGTGCGAGTCCTGCTCCAGGAGCAGACCCAGCACGGCGAGCACGATCGGGTTGTCGAGTGCACGACGAGGCATGGTCGAAATCTATCAGTCCAAATAGACTATTGAGCGACGCCCGAACGAAATCGGCCAACTCACGTGAGCGGCGGGAGTGATAGAGAGTCTGGGCATGGAGTTCTTCTGCTACCACCGCGACCGACCCGGCTCCACCGCGCTCCGATACGCGCTGCTGGAGGAGCACTTGCGCTACATGGACCGGTACGAGAAGGAGATGACCGCCCGCGGCCCCACGCTCGCGGACGACGGCGCCACCCCCACGGGGAGCGTGCACATCGTCGACCTGCCGGATCCCGCCGCCGCGCGGGCGTTCGCCTTCGACGAGCCCGGCTACCAGGCCGGCGCGTACCGGGACGTGCTGCTGCGCCGATGGCGCAATGAACTCGGGCGCAGCATGTGGGACTTCTCCGGCGGCCGTGCCGGGGGCCGCCGGTTCCTGGTGCTCGGCCTCGGCGCGGAGCCGGGCACCGGCCCCGACACGCCCACGGGCCGGGACGAGTTGATCGCGTACGGCCCGCTGCTGTCCGACGACGGCACCACCTGGCTCGGTACGGCGGCACTGGTCCGGGCGCAGGACCGGGACACGGCCCGCGCCGCGCTGACCCCGGGCCTGTACGCCGATGTCGAGGTCCACAACTGGCGTTTCGGCGGGCGGCCCGTCACAGGCTGAGAGGGCCCCAGGATCCCCCGCCCCCTCCGGCACTCCGAACCCCGGGCTCCTGGATGCCCGGAGTCCCGGATTCCCGGGCTCTCGGGCTCTCGGGCTCTCGGGCTCTCGGGTTCTCGGGACTCCGAGGCTTCGCCTCGCCGCAGACGTGCGCCGCTTCACAAACGGGTGTCCACAAACGAGTGCCGGCCCCCGACCGGTCGCCGGGGGCCGACATCACGCGCGTGCCGCGCACGGCATACCGCGCCGCGCCTGTGCGGTTCGCGTGCGTGGTGCGATGCGAGGCGTACGGTCAGCAGCCGCCGCAGTTGTAGTACGTGACGTCCCAGTGGTTGCCCTCGTCGGCGTAGATGTTGCCGGAGCCGGCCTTGTACTGCGGGGCGCCATCACCGCGCACCCCGATGTAGGTGAAGGTGTTCTTGACGTAGTTCGTCAGGCAGGTCGACTTGGCGAAGTCGAGCTTGTAGCCGTTCCAGTGCGAGTACGTGCCACCGGCGTGCCCGGTCTCGGTGCCGCCGGTGATGTTCAGCGCGCAACCCGTGGCGCTCTTGAGGGTCTGGGCGCCCTGGGCGGTGGGCAGGTTGAGCTGGTCGAACGAGGTGCAGGTCGAGACGTTGCGGTCGGAGCAGCCTCCGGAGGACGACCACGTGATCCCGGACGAGCTGAACCGGGCGGTGGCCTGGGAGTGGGTGAGCTTGGTGACGGCGTGCGCCTCGGTGGCACCGCCGCCGAGGACACCGATGCCGGGCGCGAAGAGGACGCCCAGGACGAGGGCGAACGCGGTCAGGACGGGGCGCAGTGTCATACGGGACACCATGGGGGGACTCCTCCTGGTCATGACAAACAAGGGCCAGGGAGATGGTGCCCGACTTCTACGCGCGTCGCCAGGGGGTGGCGGGATCGCGTGGACCGCATCGCCGATTCCGGCATCCGCACCCGCACCCGCACCCGCACCCGCACCCGCACCCGAGCGAGGTCACATGTTGAAACTTGAACAAGGTAGCTGCTACAGTCATTCTCGTTGAAGGTTAAACAACACCTCGATCGCCGCTCGCCCAGTCCCCCGAGGAGAAGCCATGGCCCTGTTCAGCCGCAAGAAGAACGACACCCTGTCCGCCACCGCCGCCGCCTCCCCCGACGTGGACCCGGCCCTGGCCGCCCTCACCGGCGAGTACACGATCGACCCGGCCCACAGCAGCATCGGCTTCACCGTGCGGCACGCCATGGTCACCAACGTGCGTGGCGCCTTCGGCGAGTACGAGGGCAAGCTGGACCTCGACGGTCACGACCCGGCCCGCTCCAGCGCCTCGATCGACGTCAAGATCGCCAGCATCGACACCGGCATCGCCGACCGCGACGGCCACCTGGTGAGCGGCGACTTCTTCGACGCCGAGAAGTTCCCGGTCATGACGTTCCGTTCCACGCACGCCGAGCAGCTGGGCGGCGACAAGTACCGCATCGCCGGCGACCTCACGATCAAGGACGTCACGCGTCCGCTCGCCATCGACCTGGAGTTCAACGGCTCCGCCACCGACGTCTACGGCAACGAGCGCGTCGGCTTCGAGGGCAGCACGGACATCCTGCGCTCCGACTGGGGCCTGACCTGGAACGCGGCGCTGGAGACCGGTGGCGTGATGGTCAGCGACAAGGTCAAGCTGAACTTCGACATCTCCGCGATCAAGGCCGCCCCTCAGGCCTGACGCCGCTGCCGCGTCCTTCTCCCCCTCGTGCTCCCCGCCCCCGGTCGGTCCGGGCCGGAGCACGACCACGAGCGCGCCCGCCTTCCCCCTACTCCCCCGCCAGGGCCGGAAGGCGGGCGCTCGGCATGCGTGGCGCCGGGCCGGTCACCGGTGGCCCGGCTCGTCGTCGCCGCCCCGCCGCCCACCGTCCCCGCCGTCCGGGGCTCTCCCGCCTTCCCCACCGGCCCCGCCGTCCTCTCCGTTCCCGGCGCCGGTGTCCATGTCGAGGCCGTCGGTGCCGAGTCCGTCGAGGTCGAAGCCGGTGCCCGTGTGGTCCTCGGACTGCCCCCCGACCGTCTGCTCCGACCAGATCACCTTGCCCGTCTCGGTGTAGCGCGTGCCCCAGCGTTCGGCGATCTGGGCGACGAGGAACAGGCCCCGGCCTCCCTCGTCCGTCGTCGCCGCGTAGCGCAGATGCGGCGAGGTGTTGCTGGTGTCGGACACCTCGCAGGTCAGGCTGCGGTCGTACAGGAGGCGGACCTCGATCGGTCCGGTGCCGTAACGCACCGCGTTGGTGACGAGTTCGCTCAGGATCAGCTCGGTGGTGAACGCCTCCTCGTCCAGGCCCCGGTCGGCGAGCCATTCGGCGACGTTCCTGCGGACCCCGGCCACGGCCGCCGGATCGGTGGCCACGTCCCACTGCGCGACCTGGTCGGGATCGAGGATGCGGGTACGGGCCACGAGCAGCGCGACATCGTCGGTCGGCGGGTCGGGCAGCATCGCTTCGAGCACGTCGTCGCAGGTCTCCTCCGGCGTGCGGTCGCGGCCGGCGAGCGCGTCGCGCAGCAGCTCCAGCCCGGCGTCGATGTCCCGGTCGCGGCGCTCGACGAGACCGTCGGTGAAGAGGACCAGCCGACTGCCCTCAGGCACGTGGAACTCGGTCGCCTCGAACGGCATCCCTCCGATGCCGAGGGGCAGACCGGCCGGGCCCTCGGGGAACTCGACGGTGCCGTCGGGGAGGACCAGCGCGGGGCCGGGGTGGCCGGCGCGGGCCACCGAGCAGTTCCCCGACACGGCGTCGTAGATCGCGTACAGGCAGGTCGCGCCGCTGACCTCGGCGCCGCAGTCGTCGGCCGCCCCGGCCAGGTCCATCCGGCCGACGACCTCGTCCAGGTGTCCGAGAAGCTCGTCGGGGGCCAGGTCCAGGGCGGAGAAGTTGTGGATGCTGGTCCGCAGCCGCCCCATGGTGGCGGCGGCGTGCAGACCGTGTCCGACCACGTCGCCGACGACCAGCGCGACCCTGGCTCCGGGCAGCGGGATCACGTCGAACCAGTCGCCGCCCACCTCGGCCCGCGCCGGCAGATAGCGGTGTGCGATCTCCAAGGCGTTCTGCTCGGGCAGGCCGCGGGGCAGCAGACTGCGCTGCAGCGCCACCGCCATCTCGTGCTCACGGGTGTACCGGCGGGCGTTGTCCACGTTGACCGCCGCCCGGGCGACCAGTTCCTCGGCGAAGGACTGGTCGTCGTCGTCGAACGGTTCGGCTCCGCCGAACCGCCAGAAGTTCGCCAGGCCCAGGATGACGCCGCGCGCGTGCAACGGTACGGAGAGCACCGCGCGGAACCCGAACCGGCGAAGGTTCTCGGCCCGTTCGGGATTCCAGTTCCGCCACCCCAGCCGGGCGATCACATCGGGCCCCAGCCCGCACTCCGCGATGTCGATGCGCATGGCCGCGGTCCTGCTGGGCAGCAGGCCGACCTGGTGGCCGACCGGATAGAGGGGCTGGCGCGGATCCGTGGACGCGATGGCGGTACGGCGCATGTCCAGCGGGACGGCGGCACCGATGGCGGTCTCCTCCCCGGGCGGTGGGGGGTCGGCGAGGTCGACGGTGGTGACGTCGGCGAATCCGGGGGTCGCGACATCGGCCAGCTCCTGGGCCGTCCGGGTGACGTCGAGAGTGGTGCCGATCCGGGCACCGGCCTCGTAGAGCAGCATCAGCCGCTCCCTGACGAGGGCCGCGCGGCCGGTGACGGCGCTCAGCTCCGTGGTGTCGCGCAGTGTCACCACGGAGCCGACGGGGCCGCCGTGCTCGTCGGTGTGGCGCACGTTGACGGCCAGCAGCCGGTTGCCGCTGCGCAGCACCTGGTCCGTGACGATCCCGCCGCCGGTGAGGAGCGCGGTGGCGTCCGCGTCCAGCCCCAGGTCCGCCACCGCCCTGCCCTCCGCATCCGGAGGCAGGTCGAGGAGCCTGCGCGCCTCGTCGTTCGACAGAGTGAGCCGCTGGTCGGCGTCGACGATCAGGACGCCTTCGCGTACGGCGTGCAGCACCGCGTCGTGGTGTTCGTACATACGGGTCATCTCGGCGGGTTCGAGCCCGTGCGTCTGCCGGCGCAGTCGTCTGCTGAGGAGGGCCGCGCCGAGCGTCGTGATCGCCGCCGTGGTGAGGGCGGTGGCGACGGCGAGCGGGACGTACCGGTCGGCCACGCTGTTCACCGACCGGTCGGTGAGCCCCACCGACACCACTCCGGCGACCGATCCGTCGGGCCGCACGACGGGCACCACCGAGTTGACCGAGGGGCCCCAGCGGTTCCGGATCAGCTGGGTGACGCTCCGGCCGGCCAGCGCCTCCTTGTACGGACCGACGAGCCGCTTCCCGATCTCCGAGGGGTTGGGGTGCGTGTAGCGGATGCCCTGGGGCGTGGCCACCACGACGTAGTCGACATGGGTCGACCTGCGGACCTCCTCCGCGCGCGGTTGCAGGTCGGCGCTGGGTTTCCCGCCGTCCAGCGCGGCCACGGTTCCGGGCGCCTGCGCGAATGTCTGGGCCACGCTGAGGGCGCGCGTCCGGGCCTCGTCCAGAGTGGCCCGGCGGCCCTGTGCGACCAGGGCGATCGCCCCTCCGACGACGAGCAGGAGGACGAGCACGAGCACGAGGCAGAAGACCTGGCCGGCCACGGTACGCACCGTGAACAGGGAACGCAGTTCGCGGACCGGGGAGCGGTCCGCCGCGTCCTCCCCGGGCGGCGGCGCGGGTGGGGCGGGGCCCGGGTGGCCCTCCTCGTGCTGATCCGGCCGCCGGACGGAGCGTCGCAGCCTCGCCCGGAATCGACCGATACCAGACATGGATCCAGGTCTAGCACGAATCACCCATATCCGAGAGGCCGTCCATCCGTGGGACGACCGGCGGTCCGGCGGCTCGGCCCTCGGAGGGACCGGCGACCGGCCACCTGGGAGATCCGGGCGGTCGGTCGTCCGGGGACCGGCGTCCGGCGGCTCAGAATCCGCCGCCGTCGAAGCCACCGCCTCCCCCGAAGTCGCCGCCCCCGCCGAAGTCCCCGCCGCCGAAGCCTCCGCCGTCGAACCCGGACGGGTCGAAGTCGGAGCCGGAGAAGTCCCCGCCGCCCCAGCCGCCGAAGTCGCCGCCGCCGTACTCCGCGGCGTACGCCGGGCTCGACAGCATGGAGCCGAGCACGGTGCCGACCAGCAGACCGGGGAGCAGTCCGCCGCCGAAGTAGCCGCCCGCCCAGGGGCCGTAGGCAGGGCCCGCCTCCCAGTACGGGCGGCGGCCGTCGTCCGTCTCGACGGTGCGGCTCAGCGGCTCCTCGCCCGCGCGCAACCGGGCCTCGTCCGCCGCGCAGACCGGAACCTCGCGGGCCGTCCCCCCGGAGGGGGACCACCGGACGTCGGTGACCGAGGGTCCGTGGCGCGGGTCGAAGAAACACGGCGGGCGCCGGACCGGCGGTTCGCGGCCGGTGCGACGGGCCTCCAGCACGGCGAGGGAGAAGCGGCCGTCCTCCAGAGCCCGCGTCACCGCGCGTACGTCGGAGGGGTGGCGGGACCGGGCCATGAGGACCTTCGCGGTCTCGTAGGAGTCGAGGGCCCGTTCGTAGTCGGCGCGCATGGCGTCGTCGGCACCCGGCTCGGCGGGGTGGAAGTCGAGGCGTTCCAGGGTCTCGCCGTACGCGGTGATGTCCTCGTCGACGACCACCCGGAGCTTGTCGAGGGCGGCCCGCTCCTCCTCCGCCCTGCGCCTGCGGCCCCGCCGGGCAACCAGGTAGGCCGTGCCGCCGCCCAGCACCAGGATCGCGCCGAGCACGATCAGTCCGGCGGCGGGGGGCCCGCCCCGCCCGGTGGAGCCGCCCCAGGAGGCGGGGGCGCTGCCCCTGGCCTGCTCGACGGCCCGGTCGACGAAGGCGTTCAGCTGGGTCGCGGCAGCGGTGTCCGTCCCGGGCGCCTTCACGGCGGTGGTGAGGTTCCGGACCGCCTGTGTGGGCATGACCTGCGGGTCGGCGCCCGCGGCGAACCCGTCGCCGAGGCGGACCGCGTAGACACCGGTGATGCCGGTGTCGGTGCGCAGGGTGGGCAGCACGGTCCGTTCCGGGAAGGCCGCGGTACGCGGCAGGACCGCCACGAACACGGGTTTGTCGGCGTCCTTGATCTTCCGCGCCAGGGCCGCCGCCTGGCTCGGGGAGAGCTGATCGGCGGCGGCCGGGTCGACGTACACCGGGCTCTTGCGCAGCGCCCGCGCGACGTCCTCGACGGTCGACGCGCCGACGGCCGCCCCGCGCCCCCGGTCCGACACGGCTGGGACGGACACGGCCGCCGGGACCATCGGGGCGGCCGGGGCGTGCGCCGTGGCGGGCAGCGTCGACGACAGCACCAGCAGGAGCAGCCCGGCCAGGTAGATCAGGAACGCCCTGTTCCGCATACTTCGACGCTAACCCGGGCGGGCGAACCGTGCTCCGCCGGCCGCCGCGCCACCTGCCACCGACCGCCCCGCCCAGCGCCGCCCGCCGCCGTGCCGCCGTGCTACTCCGTGGGCTCGATCCCGGCCCGCAGCAGCCCGTACGTGTACGCGTCCTCCAGCGCCTGCCAGGACGCCGCGATGACGTTCTCCGCCACGCCGACCGTCGCCCACTCGCCGTTGCCGTCGCTCGTGGTGATGAGGACGCGCGTGGTGGACTCCGTGCCGGTGCGGCCTTCGAGGATGCGGACCTTGTAGTCGACCAGTTCCAGCTTGGCCAGCTGCGGGTGGATCCGCTCCAGCGCCACGCGCAGCGCCCGGTCGAGGGCGTTGACCGGGCCGTTGCCCTCGGCGGTGGCGACGATCCGCTCGCCCTTGGCCCAGAGCTTCACGGTCGCCTCGTTGGCGTGCGTGCCGTCGGGGCGGTTCTCGACGATGGCCCGCCAGGATTCGGTGCGGAAGTAGCATCGGCGGCGGCCCTCGGCCTCGGCGCGCAGCAACAGTTCGAAGGACGCGTCGGCCGCCTCGTAGGTGTAGCCCCTCAGCTCGCGCTCCTTGACGCGCTCGACGACCCGGCCGACGAGTTCGCGGTCGCCGCCGAGGTCGATGCCGAGCTCCTTGCCCTTGAGCTCGATGGAGGCGCGGCCCGCCATGTCGGAGACCAGCATCCGCATGGTGTTGCCGACCAGCGCGGGGTCGATGTGCTGGTAGAGGTCCGGGTCGACCTTGATCGCGGAGGCGTGCAGCCCGGCCTTGTGGGCGAAGGCCGAGACGCCGACGTAGGGCTGGTGGGTGGACGGGGTGAGGTTGACGACCTCGGCGATCGCGTGCGAGACGCGGGTCATGTCGGCCAGCGCGCCCTCGGGCAGGACGGTCTTGCCGTACTTGAGTTCCAGCGCGGCGACGACGGGGAAGAGGTTGGCGTTGCCGACGCGCTCGCCGTAGCCGTTGGCGGTGCACTGGACGTGGGTGGCGCCCGCGTCGACGGCGGCCAGGGTGTTGGCGACGGCGCAGCCGGTGTCGTCCTGGGCGTGGATGCCGAGCCGGGCGCCGGTGTCGGCGAGCACGGTGGAGACGGTGGCCTGGACCTGGGCGGGGAGCATGCCGCCGTTGGTGTCGCAGAGGATGACGACGTCCGCGCCGGCCTCGGCTGCGGCGCGGACCACGGACTTGGCGTACTCGGGGTTGGCGCGGTAGCCGTCGAAGAAGTGCTCGCAGTCCACGAAGACCCGGCGGCCCTGTTCGCGCAGGTGGGAGACGGTGTCGCGGACCATCTCCAGGTTCTCTTCGAGGGTGGTGCGCAGGGCAAGTTCCACATGGCGGTCGTGGGACTTGGCGACCAGGGTGATCACCGGGGCGCCGGAGTCCAGGAGCGCCTTGACCTGGGGGTCCTCGGCGGCCCTGCCGCCCGGTCTGCGGGTCGCGCCGAAGGCGACCAGCTGGGCGTTCTTGAACTCGATCTCCTGCCGGGCGCGGGCGAAGAACTCGGTGTCACGGGGGTTGGCACCGGGCCAGCCGCCCTCGATGAAGCCGACGCCGAAGTCGTCCAGGTACCGGGCGATCGTGAGCTTGTCAGCGACCGTCAGATTGATGCCTTCACGCTGGGCCCCGTCGCGCAGCGTGGTGTCGAAGACATGGAAGCCGTCGTCGGTGGCCTGGGCCGTGGCCTTGGTGGTCATGCTGGTCTGACTCCTGTCGGATGAGTGGATCCGGACGATCTGGCTCCACTTGCCCCCATCATCCCGCGTGCCTCGCCCCGGCCGTGGTGAGGGCCGGAAAACGAAAAAACCCCTCGCGGGTGCGAGAGGTCTGCGCGCGGGTCTGGGGCACGGTGGCCGTGCCGCACGGGTGGTGCGGGACGGTCACTGCGGACCGGCGCGCCTGTTGCCAATAATCATGACGAACGAGGGCACGGAAGCAGTGTCGCACAGGGTCGCCTCCGTGCCGCGCCGTGTCTCAGGATGCGGGCGTGACGCTCGTGGTCCCGGCGGCTCCGGAGGGCTCGGCCCGCTTCCCTCCCGGCCTTCCGGTGCCGACCCGCCCGAGGTCGATGTCCCGGGTCTCCCGCATCGTGAGATAGACGACCAGGGAAACCGCGGCGCAGCCGGCCACGTACCAGTAGAAGCCGGACTCCGCCCCCGCCTTCTTGAACCAGAGGGCCACGTACTCGGCGGTGCCGCCGAAGAGCGCGTTGGCGAGGGCGTACGGGAGTGCGACGCCGAGGGCGCGGACGCCGGTCGGGAAGAGTTCGGCCTTCACACAGGCGTTGATGGAGGTGTATCCGGTGACGACGACCAGGGCGAGGAGCGCCAGCCCGAAGGCGGGCCAGAAGGTTCCGGCGTGCCGGAGCAGCGTCATGATCGGCACGGTCAGGAAGGTGGAGCCGATCGCGAAGGTGATCAGCAGCGGGCGGCGGCCGATCCGGTCGGAGAGCAGTCCGGCGAGCGGCTGGAGGCACATGAAGACGAAGAGGGCGCAGAAGCTGACGAGCGAGGCGGTGGACTTCTCCATCCCGGCGCTCCTGGAGAGGAACTTGGTCAGGTAGGTCGTGTACGTGTAGTAGGCGACGGTGCCGCCCATGGTCAGGGCCATCACCAGGAACGCCTCGCGCCTGTGCCGCCACAGCGCCCTCAGCGTGCCCCGGTCCCGCTGCTCGGCGGCGCCCGATTCGGCGTACACCTCGGTCTCCAGCATCGAGCGGCGCAGGTAGAAGACGACCGCGGCGCCGAGCGCGCCGATGATGAAGGGGATCCGCCAGCCCCAGCTGTGCAGGGCCGCCTCGGACATGGTGCGCTGCATGACGATCTGGAGGCCGAGGCCGACGAGTTGGCCGGCGGTCATGGACACGTACTGGAAGCTGGAGGCGAAGCCGCGCCGGCCGGGGGCGGACGCCTCGGTGAGATAGGTGGCGCTGGCGGCGTACTCGCCGCCGACGGAGAGGCCCTGGAGGAGCCGGGCCAGCAGCAGCACGGCGACCCCTCCGTATCCCGCGGTGTCGTATGTCGGCGCGGCGGCGATGAGGATCGCGGAGGCCGACATGAGGGTGACGGTCAGGGTGAGCGCGGCCTTGCGGCCTCTGCGGTCACCGATCCGGCCGAGCAGCCAGCCGCCGACCGGTCTCATGAAGAAGCCCACGGCGAAGATGCCCATGGTGTTCATGAGGTTGGCGGTCTCGTTGCCCTCGGGGAAGAACGAATCCGCGAAGTAGACGGCGAAGGTCGCGTACACGAACCAGTCGAACCACTCGACCATGTTGCCCGCGGAGCCGATCCAGATCTTCTTCCACTGCTCTCGTCCCATGGTCCGTCACCGTGCCCGAACGGCCGGGAGCGCAACAAGGGCGCAACGGGCAACGATCACACGTACTTACGTGCGTTTCGTTCACGAAGACGCGGGCGGCTGCGGGGCGATGAGTGTTTCGTCGATGAACTCGCGCACCTGGCCGATGACTTGAGTCCGTCCGGTACCGGGCAGACCGACCGCGACATGGACGCTGAACCCGTCGAGCAGGGCCCGCAGCCGGGTGGCGAACCGATCGGCGTCGACGGTACGGAACTCCCCGCGCGAGGCCCCCTCCGCGAGCAGCGCCACCAGGTCCCGGTGCCAGGCGCCCTCGATGGCGGACTGCCGGGCGCGGGCGTCGTCGTCGGCGTTCTGCGAGCGGTTCCAGACCTCCAGCCAGAGCGTCCAGTGCGGGTCGCGGGGGCCGTCGGGGAGATACAGGCCCAGGTACGCGTCGAGCCGTTCGCGTACTGCCCCGGGCCCGGCCAGCAGGGTGCGCCGCCGCTCGCCGAGCCGGCCCTCGCTCCACTCCAGGGTGCGGAGCAGCAGTTCGTCCTTGGTGCGGAAGTAGTAGAGGAGATGGCCGCTGCTCATGCCGACCTCGCGGCCCAGCCCGGCCATGGTGAGGCCGTCGAGGCCCCGTTCGGCGATGGTGGCCATGGCGGCGGCCAGCACCTCCTCGCGGGGCGGGGCGGTGTTGCGACGGCGTGGGGCGGAGGGCACGGTTGGGACCTTCGGCTGCTGTTGTCGGGTGGCCTCGGACGTCGGGACCCTCGGCCGCTGTGGTGGCCCGGCTCCCGGAGCCCGTCGGGTGACCTTCGACCGGAAGGTCACCCGGGCAGGCTCTCAGACCTTCGGCTGCTGCTGGGTGATGCAGTGGATGCCTCCACCGCCCGCGAAGATCGTACGCGCGTCGACGAGGGCGACCGTGCGGTCGGGGAACAGTTCACGGAAGATCGCCGCCGCCTCCTCGTCGCGCGGGTCGTCGAAGGCGCACAGGACCACGCCGCCGTTGCAGAGGTAGTGGTTGATGTAGGAGTAGTCGACCCACTCCCCCTCGGCCTCGAGCACGGTGGGGGCGGGCACCTCCACGACGTCCAGGGAACGCCCCCGGGCGTCGGTGGCGGCGCGCAGGATGCGGACGGTCTCGCGGGTGATCTCGTGGTCGGGGTGGGCCGGGTCCGGCTGGACGTGGACGACGACGGTGCCCGGGCGGGCGAAGGCGGCGACGATGTCGACGTGCCCGAGGGTGCCGTACGTGCCGTAGTCGCCGGACAGTCCGCGCGGCAGCCAGATGGCCTTCTCGGTGCCGAGCCGGGCGTGGATCTCGGCCTCGACCTGCTCGCGGGTCCAGCCGGGGTTGCGCTCCGGGCCGAGCTGGACGGTCTCGGTGAGCAGCACGGTGCCCTCGCCGTCGACGTGGAGGGCGCCGCCCTCGTTGACGAGCGGGGAGCCGTGCACGGGGACGTCGGCGAGTGAGGCGACGGCGCGGGCGATGTGCTGGTCGTGCTCCCAGCGGGCCCAGTCCTGGGCACCCCAGCCGTTGAACGTCCAGTCGACGGCGGCCAGTCGGTGCCCGTCGGTGACGAAGGTGGGTCCGATGTCGCGCATCCAGGCGTCGTCGAGCGGGCGGACCACCAGGTCGATGTCCGGGCCGAGGAGCGCGCGGGCGCCGTCCTCCTGACCGGGGCCGACCACCATCGTGACGGGTTCGAAGCGGCGGACGGCGCGGGCGACGGCGGCCCAGGCGCGCCGGGCCTCGTCCAGTTCGGCCTCGGTGTCGAAGGTGGGGTTGGGGCCCGGCCAGGCCATCCAGGTGCGCTCGTGCGGGGCCCACTCGGGGGGCATGCGGAAGGTCATGGAGTGTCCTTGAGTGATTCTCGGGTGCTCGGGGAGGCGGGTCGCCGGAGGGCGCCCGGCCGTCGGACGGCGCCGAACGCCGGGGAGCACCGGGCGTGCGGCGGACGCCGGGCTCCGGGGGTGCGGGGCGTCAGAGGAAGTAGAGGCGGTTGAGGGAGACGGACTCGGCGGGCTCGGAACGCAGCGGGTCGCCGTCCAGCGTGACCAGGCCGCTGCGGGTGTCCACGTCGACCGCTCCGGTACGGGAGTTGTGGACGAGGTCGCCGGGGCCGATGCCGCGGGTGCCGCGTACGCCGACGCGGCGCCGTCGGGTGGGCATCAGGTCCGCGCCCAGCTCGGTCGCCGCCTGCGAGACGAAGGCCACGGAGAGATCGGCGGCGGTCGCCCCGTACGCCCCGAACTGCGGTCCGAGGACGAGGGGTTCGCAGGTGTCGGTGGCGG
Source organism: Streptomyces sp. CB01580 (assembly GCF_001905795.1). Lineage (GTDB taxonomy): Bacteria > Actinomycetota > Actinomycetes > Streptomycetales > Streptomycetaceae > Streptomyces. The sequence goes on along the minus strand of NZ_LIXJ01000007.1, from coordinate 160,719 downwards.
CGTTCGGGTCGCCCGTGACCCCGTACGCCGGGAATCCGGCCTTCAGCACGAGCTGCGGTTTGGCACCGAAGAACTCGGGCCGCCACAGCACGATGTCGGCGAGCTTCCCGGTCTCGATGGAGCCGACCTCGTGCGCGAGACCGTGGGCGATGGCGGGGTTGATGGTGAGCTTGGCGATGTAGCGCAGCACCCGGGCGTTGTCGTCCGCCGGTCCGTCGCCGTCCAGCGGTCCGCGCTCGGCCTTCATCTTCCCGGCCATCGCGAAGGTGCGGCGCACCGTCTCCCCGGCACGTCCCATGCCCTGCGCATCGGAGGAGGTGATGCCGATGGCGCCCAGGTCGTGCAGCACGTCCTCGGCGCCCATCGTCCCAGCCCGGATCCGGTCGCGGGCCATGGCGGCGTCGCCCGGCAGATCGGTCTTGAGGTCGTGCACGGAGACGATCATCCCGTAGTGCTCGGCGACGGCGTCCCGGCCGAAGGGCAATGTCGGGTTGGTGGACGAGCCGATGACGTTCTCGACGCCCGCCATCCGCAGGACGTTGGGGACGTGTCCGCCGCCGCAGCCCTCGATGTGGAAGGCGTGGACGGTACGGCCTTCGAGCACCCGCAGGGTGTCCTCGACCGACAGGCACTCGTTCAGCCCGTCGCTGTGCAGGGCGACCTGTACGTCGTGCTCCTCGGCCACCCGCAGCGCGGTGTCCAGGGCGCGGGCGTGGGCGCCCATGTCCTCGTGGACCTTGAAGCCGCAGGCCCCGCCCTCGGCGAGCGCCTCGACCAGGGGGGCGCGTCCGGAGGACGAACCCCGGCCCAGGAAGCCGATGTTGACCGGCCAGGCGTCGAAGGCGTTGAATGCGTGGCGCAGCGCCCAGGGCGAGTTGACGCCGACGCCCCAGACCGGGCCGAACTCCTGACCGATGATCGTGGTGACGCCCGAGGCGAGCGAGGCCTCCATGATCCGTGGCGAGAGCAGGTGGACGTGCGTGTCGACGGCGCCCGCCGTGGCGATCATCCCCTCCCCGGAGACGATGGTGGTGCCGGTGCCCACGACGACGTCGACGCCGTCGAGGGTGTCCGGGTTGCCCGCCCGCCCGATGGCCGCGATGCGTCCCTCGCGGATGCCGATCGACACCTTGCGGATGCCCTGCACGGCGTCGATGACCAGGACGTTGCTGATGACGACGTCACAGGTGTCGCGGACGGCCGCCGCCTTGAGGTGCAGCCCGTCGCGGGCGGTCTTGCCGAACCCGGCGAGGAACTCGTCGCCGTACGCCTGGGCGTCGGACTCGACGCGCACGGTCAGCCCGGAGTCGCCGAGCCGGACCAGGTCCCCGGCGCGCGGGCCGTGCACGGAGGCGTACTCGTGTCCGTCGATTCCGTCGATGCTCATCGCCGCCCTCCTCGTTCGGTGCCGTGTCCGGATTCCGCCGCGCCGTCCGGCTCCGGCGTCGGTACGTCCTCCCGTTCGGGCACCGGGCCGGCGCCCAGGTAGCCGCAGGCCGCCGCGCGCCGCAGGGCCTCCTCGCGCGCTCCGGGCGCGTCGAGCGGGCCGTCGACGAGCCCGGCGAACCCGATGGCGATCCGGTCCCCGCCGATGGGCACCAGCCCCACCTCGACGCTCTCCCCCGGACCGAACCGGACCGAGGACCCGGCGGGGACGCACAGCCGCGTCCCGTAGGCGGCGGACCGGTCGAAGTCGAGCCGGGGGTTCGCCTCGAAGAAGTGGAAGTGCGAGGTCACGGAGACCGGGACGGTCGCGGTGTTGCGGACGGTCAGTCGCGTCGCGGGCTCGGGCCCGGGGGTGACAGGACCGGGAACGACGGCCCCGGGCGCGTCCTCGCCGAGTCCGACGCCGTCGCCCAGCGGGCGGGGCACCACGGCGAGCCGCGAACCGTCGTCGAAGACGGCCTCCACGTGGACCTCGGTGACGACGTCCGCGACACCCGGCAGCACGTCGTCGGGCCCGAGCACGGAGCGCCCCGCCTCGATGGCCTCGGCGAGCCTGCGCCCGTCGCGGGCCGCCTCGCAGACCGTGTCCGCGATCAGTGCCGTCGCCTCGGGGACGTTGAGCCGCAGCCCTCGGGCGCGGCGGGCCCGGGCCAGTTCGGCGGCACCGAACAGCAGCAGCCGGTCCCGTTCCGTCGGGGTCAGTCGCACGCCTGCACACCTCCTGTTTAGAGCAGCACTCTAACCATGAGGGCAGGGAAATGGGAAAGATGCCTTCACCACATTCGAGTGCTGCTCGATAGGTCCCGGCGACGGGCGGAGCTGCGGTCGGTGCGACGGGCGGACACGACGAAGGCCGCGCCCGGCATGGAGCCGGGCGCGGCCTCGGGGCCGTACGCGATCGGGAACGCCTCACAGGACGCCCGCGCCGCAGAACATGGCGCGAACGCAGCGTCGCCCTTCCGAAGGGCGACGCTGCGTTCGAAAAAACGCACTAGTGCCGCTCCCGGCACTAGCCGAGCGGGTGCATCCAGCCGTGGGTGTCCTCGGCGACCCCGCGCTGGATGTCCAGCAGCCGCTCACGCAGCTTCAGCGTGACCTCGCCGGGGCCGCCGTCGCCCTGGGGCCACTCGCCGCCCTCGCACTTGACGGTGCCGACGGGAGTGATGACGGCGGCGGTTCCGCAGGCGAAGACCTCCGTGAGGGTGCCGTTCCCGGTGTCCTCGCGCCACTGGTCGATGGAGACGCGGCCTTCCTCGGACTCGTAGCCGAGGTCGCGGGCGACCGTGAGCAGCGAGTCACGGGTGACGCCGGCCAGCAGCGAACCGGTCAGGGTCGGGGTGACGATCTTGTTCCCGTACACGAAGTACAGGTTCATGCCACCGAGCTCCTCGACCCACTTGTGCTCGACCGCGTCGAGGTAGGCGACCTGGTCGCAGCCCTTCTCGCTCGCCTCGGCCTGGGCGAGGAGGGAGGCGGCGTAGTTGCCGCCGGTCTTGGCGTCGCCCATGCCGCCGGGGACGGCCCGCACCCGGTTCTCGGAGAGCCAGATGGAGACCGGCTTGACGCCGCCGGGGAAGTAGGCACCGGCCGGGGACGCGATGACGACGAAGAGGTACTCGTTGGCGGGCTTCACCCCGAGACCGACCTCGCTCGCGATCATGAACGGGCGCAGGTAGAGCGACTCCTCGCCGCCGTGTGCCGGAACCCATGCCTTGTCCTGCTGGACCAGCAGGTCGCACGCCTCGATGAACGTCTCGACCGGCAGCTCCGGCATGGCCAGCCGGCGCGCCGACGCCTGGAACCGCCGGGCGTTCGCGTCGGGGCGGAACGTGGCGACGGAGCCGTCGGGCCGACGATACGCCTTGAGCCCCTCGAAGATCTCCTGGGCGTAGTGGAGCACGGTGGTGGCGGGGTCGAGGGAGAGCGGACCGTAGGGGACGAGCTGGCCGTCGTGCCAGCCCCGGCCCTCGGTCCACCGGATCGTCACCATGTGGTCGGTGAAGTACCGGCCGAATCCCGGCTTGGCCAGAATGGCCTCGCGCTCCGCGTCGGACAGCGGGTTCGAGGAGGGCTTGAGCTCGATCGTGGGCGTCGTCATGAGTGCGTGTCCTTCACCTGTCGTGTGTGTGGGACCGCACTCGCGCCGCTCCTGCCGGGCGGGCCCCGGGACGTCCGGATCCGGACCGACCCGCACACGAAGGGTGGGCGGCACGGGTCCCGGTGCGCCTCTACGCCGTGGTGTCGCCCCTCAGCATGGTCGTGAATCGGCCATGTGCGGTCCGTCACCCGGCAGCCGCGCGCCTCGGTTCCCGCTCCGTTTTCCACCCTTCATGTGCCGGTCCGTCCGGCCGCGAGTCGCGGCCCCGTTCGATTATCGCTCCCGGGAGGCCGCGCACGAAATGACGCGAATGCGGTCCTGTGCTCGGTGGTGGCACCCGGGACCGCACAGAAGAAGCCGCCGGGTGCTGTCTGCGACCCGGCGGCCTCTATACGGAGTCGTCGGGTCAGCTCGCTACGCGTACCGCGAGCGCGTCGCCGATCTGGTCGGTGGTACGGGGCGAACCGCCGTCGCGCTCCGCCAGGTCGGCGGAGACGGCGTCCTCGATACGGGCGGCCTCGGCCTCGTGTCCGAGGTGGCGCAGCAGGAGGGCGACGGAGAGGATCGTGGCCGTCGGGTCGGCCTTGCCCTGGCCCGCGATGTCGGGCGCGGAGCCGTGGACCGGTTCGAACATCGACGGGAAGTCGCCCGTCGGGTTGATGTTGCCGGAGGCGGCCAGGCCGATGCCACCGGTCACGGCGGCGGCGAGGTCGGTGAGGATGTCGCCGAAGAGGTTGTCGGTGACGATGACGTCGAAGCGCTCCGGCTGGGTGACGAAGAAGATCGTCGCGGCGTCGACGTGCAGGTAGTCGGTGGTGACCTCGGGGTACTCGACCGCGACCTTGTCGAAGATGTTCTTCCACATGTGGCCCGCGTACACGAGGACGTTGTTCTTGTGAACGAGCGTCAGCTTCTTGCGCGGGCGGGCGGCGGCCCGCTCGAACGCGTCACGGACGACGCGCTCGACACCGTAGGCGGTGTTGACGCTGACCTCGGTGGCGACCTCGTGCTCCGTACCGGTGCGCAGCGAGCCGCCGTTGCCGGTGTACGGGCCCTCGGTGCCCTCGCGGACCACGACGAAGTCGATGTCCGGACGGCCCGCCAGCGGGGTCGCGGTGTTCGGGAACAGCTTCGACGGACGCAGGTTGACGAAGTGGTCGAAGGCGAACCGCAGCTTCAGCAGGAGCCCGCGCTCCAGGACGCCGGACGGCACGGAGGGGTCCCCGATCGCGCCGAGCAGGATGGCGTCGTGGCCCTTGAGGGCTTCGAGTTCCGCGTCCGGCAGGGTTTCGCCGGTGCGGTGCCAGCGCCGGGCGCCGAGGTCGTACTCCTTGGTCTCCAGCTTCACATCCTGCGGGAGAACGGCCCTGAGGACCTTGAGGCCCTGGGCCACGACCTCCTGGCCGATGCCGTCACCGGGGATCACTGCGAGATTGATGCTGCGAGACATGTCCGCACCCTACTGCGCGTCCCACCCCATGACACGACGCGTCCACCATGTGGACGCGTCGGTAGCCGTCACGCGGTCGGGGACCCGGCTGTTCTCAGTGACCCGTGGAGCCGCCGTTGTCCCTGCGGTCGAGGGCGCGCTGGAGGGCGGCGGCGGCGTTCCGGCGCTCCGACTCGGTCGGGCGGTGGGTGTGACGGACGCGGCGGGCGGTCGTCTCGGCCATGATGGATCGACTCCTTGAGATCGCGAGGACTTCGAGATCGAAAAACCGTGAACGTGATGTCGAGATCGGGATTTCGAGGCGCCGGAAGGGGCGGGGAGTCGGCGCCGCAGGGGTTGCCTGCGCGGGGCGCGCGCACTCACGACCGCCGGTCGCTGGATCGAGCGAGACGTTCGGCTCCTACAAAGCTAGGACAGCTCGGCCGGTCTGTCTCCACAATTACTCGGACTTCCTACTATCTGAGACGGAGAACACTCCGCCCGCCCACAGCCGCCGGCCCGCGTGCCCCGCCGGCCCTCGCCGTCACCGGCCGCGCCTCACCGGCCTTCCCGCCCCACCGGCCCGCGTGCCTCACCGGCCTTCCCGCCCCACCGGCCCGCGTGCCTCACCGGCCTTCCCGCCCCTCCGGCCCGCCCCGGCTCACAGCACGTCGCCGTCGCGCCAGTCGAAGACCAGCGCCCCGGGATCGGCGGACAGATCCCCGGGACCGGCGGGCGGGACGTCGGGGCGGCCTGCGGTCAGGTCCCCGGGGGGAACGGGCAGCGCCCCGCCCGCCACGCCCCTGACGTACGTGGAACCCTCCTCGTCCGGCAGCCGCTCGATCCCGTGCGACCCCTGCACGGCGATCCGTCCGGGCCACACCCACCAGCCGCGCCCGGCGTACATCGCGGCGCCCTCCTCCGAGGCGGAGAGGGCCGCGAAGGCGTACGCCCTGTCCACGACCTGTTCCAGGGCGGCCATCACCCGCCCGCCGAGCCCCTCCCGGCGCCGGTCGGCGCGGACCGCGACGGCCTCCACATAGCCGATCCGGTACGAGCGGCCCGCCAGGACCACCCGGCGCTGGCCCACGCTGCCGTGGGCGAGGATTCCGCTGTCGTCACGGATGTACGCGTGGATGCCGCCGAGGGTGTGGTCCCAGTCCTCGTCGCTGAAGTCGCCCTCGAAGGCGGTGTCCAGGAAGGCCCGGAGCTCGTCGAGGGCGGCCGGGGCGAGCTGATGGGTGTGCGCGGTACGCAGGGCGGGGGCAGTCGGCTCGGTCATGGTCGTCAGCCTGCCACGCGGAGAACCCGACGGGCGCCGAATAAGCCCCCCGCCCCGCGAGAGCCGCGCACGAGCACCGCCCCGTCGTCCACCGGACACTGACCGACGGTACGCACACGATCTGTCCGGCCGCACCCTGGTCCGGACCACCGTCCGCCCGTCACACTGCCCGCATGTCCGACATCACAGCCCCGCCCAGGCCCTGGGCCCCCGTCCACGGCGAGCCCTACCGCCCCGTCCCCTACCGGCCCGAACGCATGCCGGCGGACGAATCCCTCACCCGCGCCGCGGAGTTGAGGCGGCGGATGGACGAACGCAGGACCGTGCGCCGGTTCTCGGCGGATCCCGTCCCCGAGCAGGTCCTCAAGGACGCGATCGCCTGCGCCGCCACCGCCCCGTCCGGCGCCCATCAGCAGCCGTGGACCTTCGTCCTGGTCAAGGACCCGGAGGTACGGCACCGCATCCGCGAGGCGGCGGAGAACGAGGAGCGGATCAGTTACGACGGCAGGCTCGGCGAGGAGTGGCTGGCGGCGCTGCGCCCGCTCGGCACGGACGCCGTCAAGTCCCACATGACGGACGCCCCGGCGCTCGTCGTGGTGTTCCAGCAGCGGTACTGGCTGGGCGAGGACGGTACCAAGCGCAAGCACTACTACGTCGACGAGTCGGTCGGCATCGCCGTCGGCATGCTGCTGTCCGCGCTGCATCTGTCGGGTCTGGCCGCGCTGGTCCACACGCCGAGCCCGATGCGGTTCCTGGGCGAGGTACTGGGCCGGCCGGAGAACGAGAAGGCGTTCGCGGTGATCCCGGTCGGCTATCCGGCCGACGACTGCGAGGTGCCCGACCTGGTCCGCAAGTCGATGGACCAGGTGCTCGTGGAGGTCTGAGCCCGCGTGCCCTTGCAGACCCCGGGCCGCGACGGACCCGGCGCGCGAGGGGGCGCGATGGAAGCCGCCTCCCGGCCGGCAGGGGAACCGGTCGGGAGGCGGAGTTCGGGCGGGGCGCCGGTGGGGCGGCGCCCCGCGAGGGCGTCGCCCCCCGGCGGGGGCGACGCGAGGGATATCAGCCCTGGTGGGGGTAGGTGTACTCGGTCGGCGGGACCAGCGTCTCCTTGATGGCCCGGGTCAGGGTCCAGCGCTGGAGGTTCTGCGGGGCGCCCGCCTTGTCGTTGGTGCCCGAGGCGCGGCCGCCGCCGAAGGGCTGCTGGCCGACCACGGCACCGGTCGACTTGTCGTTGATGTAGAAGTTGCCCGCGGCGTACCGCAGCTTCTCCATCGTGTACGCGGCCGCGGTGCGGTCGCCCGCGATGACGGAACCGGTCAGCGCGTAGTCGGAGACCGACTCCATCTGCTCCAGCATCGCGTCGTACTGGTCGTCCTCGTAGACGTGCACGGCGAGGATCGGGCCGAAGTACTCGGTCGTGAAGACCTCGTTCTCCGCGTCGGTGCACTCGATGACGGTCGGGCGGACGAAGTAGCCGACCGAGTCGTCGTACGTGCCGCCCGCGATGATCATGCAGGACGGGTCGGCCGCGGCACGGTCGATGGCCGCCTTGTTCTTGGCGAACGAGCGCTCGTCGATGACGGCACCGATGAAGTTCGACAGGTCGGTGACGTCGCCCATGGTGATGGAGTCGACCTCGGCCGCGAACTTCTCCTTGAAACCGGAGTTCCAGATGGAGGCCGGAATGTACGCGCGGGAGGAGGCCGAGCACTTCTGGCCCTGGAACTCGAAGGAGCCCCGGGTCAGCGCGGTCTTCAGGACGGCGTGGTCGGCCGACGGGTGGGCGACGACGAAGTCCTTGCCACCGGTCTCGCCGACGAGCCGCGGGTAGGTGCGGTAGTTGGCGATGTTGTTGCCGACCGTCCGCCACAGGTGCTGGAAGGTGGGGGTGGAGCCGGTGAAGTGGATACCGGCCAGGTCACGGTGGTTCAGGGCCACCTCGGAGACGGCGAGGCCGTCGCCCGTCACCAGGTTGATGACGCCCTTGGGCAGGCCCGCCTCCTCCAGGAGCCGCATCAGCAGCACGGCGGCGTGGGTCTGCGTCGGGGACGGCTTCCACACCACGACGTTGCCCATGAGGGCCGGGGCGGTGGGCAGGTTGCCCGCGATGGCCGTGAAGTTGAACGGCGTGATCGCGTAGACGAAGCCCTCCAGCGGGCGGTGGTCCATGCGGTTCCACACGCCCGGGGAGTTGGCCGGGGGCTGCTCGGCGAGGATCTGGCGCGCGTAGTGCACGTTGAAGCGCCAGAAGTCGACGAGCTCGCAGGGGGTGTCGATCTCCGCCTGCTGGGCGGTCTTGGACTGGCCGAGCATCGTGGAGGCGGCCATCGTCTCGCGCCAGGGGCCGGCGAGCAGCTCGGCGGCGCGCAGGATGATCGCGGCACGGTCGTCGAAGGAGGTCGCCCGCCAGGCCGGGGCGGCGGCCAGCGCGGCGTCGATCGCGTCCTGCGCGTCCTGCTCCGTGGCGTTGGCGTACGTGCCGATGACGGCCTTGTGGTTGTGGGGCTGCACGACGTCGAAGCGCTCACCGCCGCCCATCCGCTTCTCGCCTCCGATCGTCATCGGAAGCTCGATCGGGTTCTGGCCGAGCTCCTTGAGCTTCGTCTCCAGGCGGGTGCGCTCCGGGGAGCCCGGGGCGTAGGTGTGGACCGGCTCGTTGACCGGCGCGGGGACCTGAGTCACAGCGTCCATGAGTGCCTTGTCTCCTCGTGTCGGGGTTCGGGGTCGGGGGTCGGCCGAGCGGGTCAGCTCTTGGTGAGGACGGAGCGGCCGAAGAACAGCAGGTTCGCCGGCTTCTCCGCGAGACGGCGCATGAAGTAGCCGTACCAGTCGGTTCCGTACGCGGTGTACACACGCATGCGGTGGCCCTCGGCGGCGAGCCGGATGTGCTCCTCGCTGCGAATGCCGTACAGCATCTGGAACTCGTACTCGTCCAGTTTGCGCCCTGCCTTGCGGCCCAGCTCCTGAGCGATGGCGATCAGCCGGGGGTCGTGCGACCCGATCATCGGGTAGCCCTCGCCCTCCATCAGGGTCCTCAGGATGCGGACGTACGCCTTGTCGGTCTCGGCCTTGTCCTGGTACGCGACGGAGGCGGGCTCCTTGTAGGCACCCTTCACGAGGCGGACCCGGCTGCCGGCGGCGGCCAGGCGGCGGGCGTCCTCCTCGGTGCGGAACAGGTACGCCTGGATCACGCAGCCGGTCTGCGGGAAGTCCTTCCGCAGCTCCTCGTGGATGGCGAACATGGAGTCGAGGGTGGTGTGGTCCTCCGCGTCCAGGGTGACCGTGGTGCCGATCGCGGCGGCGGCCTCGACGACCGGGCGGACGTTGGCGAGCGCCAGCTCGTGGCCGCCGTCCAGGGACTGCCCGAACATGGACAGCTTCACGGACATCTCGGCCCGGGTGCCCAGCTCCAGGTCCTTGAGACGGTCGATCAGCTCCAGGTAGGCATCACGGGCGGCGGCGGCCTGCTCGGGGGTGGTGATGTCCTCGCCCACCACGTCGAGGGTGACTTCGAGGCCCTTGTCGGCGGCGTCCCTGATGATCGGGACGACCTGGTCGACGGTCTCACCGGCGATGAACCGGTCGACGACCTGCTTGGTGCCGGGCGCGGCCGAGATGAAACGGCGCATCTTGTCGCTGCGGGACGCGGCGAGAATCACGGGACCCAGCACGGGGCACCTCCACGGAAAGTACGAACGAAGGCCGTACCGGTGCGGAGGGAAACGCGGCGGTACAGCACGGAGAACCACCGTGAAATCTAAGGATCGCTCCGATCCTGGGCCATCGACAGCTGTCACGCATCCGTTGCCCAGATCTCAGACATATGTCTGAAGGGGTGCGAGAATGGTCGGGTGAAGCGCGATTACCAGGAGCTGGTCGACGAGATCTCCGGACTGCTCGGCGCCCCCGCCACGCTGGAGAACCGCGATTTCGGCCTGGTCGCCTTCGGGGCCCACGACAGCGACGACGACACGGCGATGGATCCGGTCCGCACCCGCTCGATCCTGACCAGGCGCTCCACACCCGCCGTCCGTGCCTGGTTCGAGGGCTTCGGCATCACCCGCGCCACGGGCCCGGTCCGCATTCCGCCCGCTCCGGAGGCCGGGGTGTTCCGCGGCCGGATCTGTCTGCCCGTACGCCATCGGGGGGTGGTCCTCGGGTACGTGTGGCTGCTCGACGCGGACCCCGGTCCGACCGAGGAGCGGCTGGCGGCGGCGATGGACGTGGCGGCCCGGATCGGGGTGCTGCTCTCGGAGGAGGCGCGGGCCGGCACGGACCTGTCGCGGGAGTTCGGCGCGGTCCTCACCGCCGGGCCGGGCTGGCAGCGCGACATGGCGTTGGCCGCGCTGCGCGAGTCGCTGGGCCGGGACGCGGAGGAGCTTCACACGGTGGTGTGCGTGTCGCCGTGGCCGGGCGAGGCACCGTCGGTCGGTACGGTGCCGTCGGCGGCGGCGCTCTCCTCGGTCGCGGCGCCCGGACCGGGCGGTCCGCCCTCGCTGGCGGCGCTGGTCCGGCTGCGTTCCGCCGACTCCCTCGACCCGGCCCGCACCGCCGCCGGGCGGCTGTGCTCGACCGCCGGACGGGGCGCCACCGCCGGGATCGCGGCGGCCCGCCGGGGCCTGACGGATCTCGCGGTGTCCTGGCACGAGGCATCGGCGGCGGCCCGCGCGGCGGCGGCCGAGTCCCGCTTCGGGACGGTCACCGAGTGGTCGGCGATCGGCCCGTACCGGATGCTGACGGCGCTCCCTGCGGAGTCGGCCGCGGACCCGGCGGTCCGCGGCCTGCTCGCCCCCGCGCACGCGGACCTGGCCCGCACCGCCGAGGTGTTCCTCGACTGCGCGGGCCAGGCGTCGCGGACGGCCGCTGCGCTCGGCATCCACCGCCAGACGCTCTACTACCGGCTCTCCCGCGTCCACCAGCTCACCGGCCTCGACCTGAACGACGGCGAGGACCGGCTGCTGCTGCACATGGCCCTCAAGGGCGCCCGGCTCTGAGCGGCGAGGTGCGGGACACGAAAAGGGACACAAGAAGGGCAGGGCACGAGGCTCGAAGACGGCCGGCGGCACGGGGATGCCGAGCCGCCGTCGCGCGAACACGGCCGAGCACGGGTCACCGGGCCGTGGGGACGCGAGGCCGGCCCTCGCTCCCCGTCAGCGGTCGTCGTCCGGAGCCGTGACCGGGCGGTCGCTGACGAGAGCCGCGATCACCAGCGGGGCGTCGCCGTCGCTGTGGCCCACGGTCACCGCGGCCCAGCGGCCCGTACCGCCCACCGGGCCCCACACCACCAGGTCGCCGTAGAGGTCCTGCCGGAACAGCGCCTCGAACAGCGGATCCACCCGGGCGCCCTCCTGCCGTCGCAGCAGCGGCACATGGAGCCCAACCGCGTGATGCGGGCCCCAACGATGGTCCAATTCCGCGGCCAGGGCGGCGAGGTGGGCCTCCGCCGCCTCCTGCGCGTCGTTCCACTCGGGGGCGTACACCCCGGTCAGCGCATCGCCCTCCCACAGCGGGACGACGCGGAAGCCGTCTCCGCCGGTGCCGGTCCACTCCCCCGTCTCCGGATCGCCCTCGGCCACCACGGGCCCGGACCCCGGCAGCGGGGCCGTCAGCAGCGCCTCGACGTCGGCCAGCGCCCGGGCGAGGGCGAAGGGCTCCCCTGCGCGGCAGGTCACAGCACCGCCCGGTCCATCGGACGGGGCAGCGGATCCAGCGCACCGGCGTCGCGCAGCCGCTCGTAGGCCGCCACCACCTCGGCGGTCACGTCCGCGCCCGCGTCCGCGATGCGCAACAGCACGCCGCCTCCGGGCAGTTCCTCCCGGACGGCCTTCAGGTCGCCGGGCACGAGGGCGGCGCGCCCCGGGGAGAGGTAGCCGGCCCGGCCCACCACGGGGTCGCCGACGGAGTACCCGGCGTCGTCCTCCAGCGCGTCGAGCACGTCGTCGTCACTCACGTCGCCGAAGTCCGGCTCCCACTCCCGGGCGAGGACGGCGAGGAGTTCCGCCCCCGGGACCTCGGCACCGTCCGGCACCTGGAGCGTCATCACGAACGACTGGAGCAGGAACTCCGGTGCGCCCCCGGCCAGTCCGCTCAGCTCGGTCCGCAGACCGGGCGCGTCCGTGCGGTGCAGCCGCAGCGCCGTGCCCGTGAGATCGGACCAGCCCTCGGCCGCCTGCGCCACGCGCAGGGCGCCGAGCAGCGCCCCCTCGTCCGCGGGCAGTTCGGTCTCCGGGCCGGTCCCATGCACCTGCCGCCACGGGCCCGCCCCGGTGGCGCCGCCCTGTGGCACCGCCCCGGGGAGCAGTGCCGTGATCCCGTCCAGCGTCCGCTTCCAGCGTCCGGCGAGCGCCTCGGCCGACTCGGGCCGGGGCCCCCAGAAGGCCCGCACTACACGTCGCATGCACTTTCCTCCGTCGAGCTTCGTCCTCGGGCGCGGCGGGCGGTCCCGGCCGAACGCGGCCGGACCGCCACCGCGTGCAGGCTACTCGTCGAAGGCCCCCGGTTTCCTGGTGCTGTCGTTCGGCTTCGGCTTCGTGTGCACCACCTTGATCGGCAGGCCCTCGTCCCGGAACGCCTGACGGGCCGCCTTCGCCACGTCGGGGTCGGAGAAGTGCCACTCCACGGCCCGGCCGCCGGACGCCTCCACCTGGGCCCTCGCCTCGGCAACGAACTTGTCCTTGCCGGACTTGGTGAGCGTGCCCGGTTCGGTCTGGGACAGGTAGCTCTGGTAGCCGTTCTTGGCCTCCAGGAAGGTCTGCCTGCCGGAGTCCCAGCCGTCGTACTCCACGGCCGGCTTGCCCTCCTTGGGGTGCGGCACGACGTACTCCTGGCCCCGGTTGGTTCCGGTGACCTGCTCCTGGTAGCGAAGCCAGGACTCGTTCTTCCAGTTGGGCGCGGGGTTGCGGTCGCGGCTGGCCCAGTAGCCGTCGCCCAGGTCCGCGTCACCGAGCTTGCGGTCCTTGAGGTCCTCGGCCCAGGACGGCGGGTTGTAGTTGCGCGGGTCGGAGGTGTCGTTGCGGGTCGGCTCCGAGTACTTCTTCTTGTCCAGCTCGGCCTTGCGGGCCCGCTCCGGCTCCTCCAGCCGCTTCTGCTCCAGGTGGGCGGCCCGCTCCTCGGCGCGCGCCTTCTCCGCCGCGGCCTTGGCCGCCTCGTCGCAGCCGCCGTCCGCGAGGACGACCCGGCCGGTGGAACCGGACGCCAGCACACCGGTGCCGGCCCCCGCGACCCCCATGGTCCCGCCGCCGTGGCGCACCAGGGCCGGGCCGGACGCGATGACGCAGCCCGTGCGGCGCGCCGCGTCCTCCGCCGCGTCGGCGGCGTCGTCGGCCTCCTTGGCCGCCTTGCGCACGCCGTCGAGGTCGCCGAGTTCGGCGGCCTTGCGGGCGCGGCGGGCCGCGCCTCCCGCGTCGTCGACGGCCTTCGCCACCGTCTCGGCGATCTTGCCCAGCTTGCCGAGTTTGCCGACCTTGCCGACGACCTTCGCCACGTCATAGCCGGGGATGAAGAGGGAGCCGACGTTCCAGATCACGTCGGTGACGGCCCGGGTCTTCTCCCCGTTGTTCCAGCGGTCACGGACCTCGTCGCCGACGAAGACGTCGTCACCGACCTTGACGACGGTGTTGACCGACGCCGAGCCCCAGTCCCAGAGCGCCCCGAGGTAGTCGCCCTTGTCCCACTTGTCGGCGGCGTCCTTGGAGTCCTTCGACCACTGGTCGCCGAGCTGCTTGCCGTAGTCCGCGATGCCGGACCAGGTCTCGGGCTTGAACAGGTCGATGATCCCGGCGATGTCGCCCCAGACGCCGTCGACCGCCACGCCCTTGACGACCTGCGTCGTACGGTCCCAGGCACAGCCGAAGAAGCCCCAGCCGCTGCAGTCCTCCTCGTCGTCCTTGCCGCCGCCGTTCTTCCCTTCGCCGTCCTCGTCGGACGCGGGCGTGTCGTAGGCGGCCTCGGGCTCGTCGTTGTCCTCCGGGTACGTGTCCACGCCGCTGCCCGGCCGGCCGTCGTCGGGACCACCCGTGCCGCCGCTGCCGCCCGTGGAGCCGGACGAACCCGAGGAACCGCCGTTCGCCCCACCGCTGCCGCCGTCGGCGTTCCCGCCGCTCGCTCCGCCGCCGCTCGCGTTCCCGCCGCTCGCGTCGCCACCGCCGTCGCCCGCGCCGGAGGGGCCGCCGTCCGTGCCGCCGGTGACCGTCGCACCGCCGTCCGCGCCCGCGTCGCCTCCGCCGTCGGCTCCGCCGCTCGTGGCACCGCCGTCCTTCCCGGGACCGGCCTCCACATGGCCCGAGCCGTCCCCCGAAGCCGGGCAGGAATAGCCGCTCAACGAGCAGATCGCGGCCTGGAGTTCCGCGGTGATCCGGCCACCGAGGCCGCTCAGCGTCATGGCCGCGATCAGCGCGACGACGATCAGCACCAGGCCCAGGTACTCCAGGGCCGACTGCCCCCGGTCCCGGCGCCAGGTGATCATGTGGGAGAGCGAGAACCGGCGCTTCGCGCCGCGTTCCCCGACGGGCTTCGCGCCCCGCTCCACCGGCGGCAGCAGGAACCAGGAACGGCTCTGCGCCCGCGTCAGGAGGACCAGGATCAGGATGGGCAGGAGCAGCTGCACGAAGCCGCGCGCCGAGCCGTCCCCGATGTTGGCCACGCCGCCCAGGACCAGCCACGCCTGTACGGCGACCAGCCCCCACCAGACCCGTCTGCCGCCGGTGCGCAGGCGCCGGGCCAGCAGCAGGCCCAGCACGCCGGGCGCGGCGGCGTACAGCAGGATGCCGAGGACCTGGGCCCCCATCGCGTCCACCGCGAACGCCGAGCCCAGCAGGCCGAGCCCGCCCAGGACCGTCGCGCCGAACAGCACGAACAGCAGCAGCCGTGCCGTGTTGAGCGGACGCGGAAGCTCCCGGTGCCCCGGTCTCATCGGGGCCGGTCCCCCGGGAACCGGCACGCCACCGACAACAGACATACGTGCCCCCCGACCCCCGATGTCAGCAAGTCACATGACAGCGACTCACCCTAGGGTCGGGGCCGTCCCGCGTCATGGGTCTCAGGACCCAACGCCGGGCCCACCCCGAGCGCGTGAGCCCCCGTCACCGCCCGGTGAAGCGGTCGCCCGCACGCGCGAGCCCGCGCCGGCAGGGGTGCCGCGCGGACGGGAAAAGCGGGCGACGGGGTGGCAGGGGATGCGGGGAAAGGGGTACACGGGCAGGGGGCGCACCGCGATGTACGCGGGCAGGGGGCGCACCGCGATGTACGCGAACGTTCCGGTGCCGCTGGAAGCGCGCCGCGCGAGGAACGCGACGCGAGCGGCGTCGTCAGGACGCACGCCCTTCGAGGACCGCCTTCAGTCCGTCCGTCAGATCCTGTGCGGACGGCGCCGAATCGCTGTCCATCAGCCACTGCACCATCACGCCGGCGAGCAGTGCCTGGCAGAACAGCCCCGCCACCCGGGCCTTCTCGGGGTCCTTCTCGGGGTCGATGCCGAGCATGTTCTCGGCCAGCCCGTCCCGCCCCTCGCGCTGTGGGCCGATCAGCGCCTTCCGCAGCTCCGGGTCCTGGTCGATCCGGGAGATGACCTCCATCTGGAGCTGCCAGACCGAACGGGTCCGCTCGTAGCTGTCGATCACCCGCTCCCAGGTGTCACGGAACTGGTCGAGCGGCGTCCCGGGGGCCCCGCCGGCCTCGTCCGTGTCCTCGCCCCGCCGTTTCGTGAGCACATCGCCCCACTCCTCGGTCAGCTTGAGGAAGGCCAGGTTGAGCAGGGCCTCCTTGGAACCGTAGTGGTAGCCGATGGAGGCGAGGTTCGTGCCGGAGGCGGCCACGATGTCGCGCGCCGTCGTCCGTGCGTACCCCTTTTCCAGCAGGCAGCGCTTGGCGCCTTCGAGCAGATCCTCACGGTGTCCCATGAGAGCAGCGTACCCGGCATGCAGACGTCCGTGTAAGACGTACGTCTAGATGCCGGGCAGGCCGGGTCCGGGGGCGCCGTGAGGGTGCGGCCGTCAGTCGGTCAGGTTCACCGTACGGGCGGAGGTGGCACCGATCTCCGTGGAGATCTCGGCGAGCACCGAGGCCGGGACGTCGTCGTCGACGGTGAGGACGACCAGCGCCTCACCGCCCGCGCCCGTCCGCGACACCTGCATGCCCGCGATGTTCAGACCGGCCTCGCCGAGGATCCGGCCGACCGTGCCGACGACGCCGGGGCGGTCCTCGTAGCGCAGCACCAGCATGTGGTCGGCGAGCGCCAGGTCCACGTCGTACTCGCCGACGGCGACGATCTTCTGGAGGTGCTTGGGCCCGGCCAGCGTGCCGGAGACCGCGACCTCGTCGCCGTCCGCGAGCGTGCCGCGGACGGTCACCAGGTTGCGGTGGTCGGGCGACTCGGAGCTGGTGGTGAGGCGGACCTCGACGCCGCGTTCCTGCGCGAAGAGGGGGGCGTTCACGTACGACACGGTCTCGTCGACGACATCCTCGAACACGCCCTTCAGTGCGGAGAGTTCGAGCACCTTGACGTCGTGCTGGGTGATCTCGCCGTACACCTCGACGTCGAGCCGGACCGCGACCTCGCCCGCCAGCGCGGTGAAGATCCGGCCGAGCTTCTCGGCGAGCGGCAGACCCGGGCGCACGTCCTGGGCGATGACGCCGCCCTGGACGTTGACCGCGTCCGGCACCAGCTCGCCGGCGAGGGCCAGGCGCACGGACTTGGCGACCGCGATGCCCGCCTTCTCCTGCGCCTCGTCCGTGGACGCGCCCAGGTGCGGGGTGCAGACGACCTGGTCGAACTCGAACAGCGGGGAGTCCGTGCAGGGCTCCTTCGCGTACACGTCGAGACCGGCACCGGCGACCCGGCCCTCCTTGAGGGCGGAGGCGAGCGCCGCCTCGTCGACGATGCCGCCGCGCGCGGCGTTGACGAGGCGCACGGTGGGCTTCACCTTGTGCAGCGCCTCGTCGCCGATCAGGCCGACCGTCTCGGGGGTCTTGGGCAGGTGCACGGTGATGAAGTCCGACACCTCCAGCAGCTCGTCGAGCGAGAGGAGCTTGACGCCCATCTGGGCGGCACGCGCGGGCTGCACATAGGGGTCGTACGCGACGATCTTCATACCGAAGGCCGACATGCGCTGGGCGACCAGGACACCGATGCGGCCGAGGCCGACGACGCCGAGGGTCTTCTCGCTCAGCTCCACGCCGGTGTACTTGGAGCGCTTCCACTCGGCGTTCTTGAGCGCGGTGTTGGCCTGCGGGATGTTGCGCGCGGTGGCGATCAGCAGACCGCAGGCCAGTTCGGCGGCGGTGACGATGTTGGAGGTCGGGGCATTGACGACCATCACGCCGGCCTTGGTGGCGGCGGAGACGTCGACATTGTCGAGGCCGACGCCCGCGCGGGCCACGACCTTCAGCTTCGTGGCGGCGGCGATGGCCTCGGCGTCGACCTTGGTGGCGGAGCGCACCAGGATGGCGTCGACGTCGACGATCGCGGGGAGGAGTTCGGCACGGTCCGCGCCGTTGCAGTGCCGGATCTCGAAGTCCGGGCCCAAGGCGTCAACCGTGGCGGGCGACAGCTCTTCAGCGATGAGTACGACGGGTTTCGAGCTCACGTGAGTCCTCACAGGTCCAGTGCGGACGGCCGTCCCGACGGCCGCAGGCGGTGGAGGGGCTTGCCGCGTGGAAGACGCACGACACTGTGGGCCTGACGCGTGTATGTGTGGAGCAGTGTAGTCATGCGCCGGGGCGCGCACTGCGCCCCGTTGGAAGGATCACCCACACGGAGTGGACGACTTGTACACACGTGCGCGCAGCCTCTTCCGGCGGTGAATGCGACGGGGGCGGACCGGCGCTCCGGTCCGCCCCCTGGGCGTGCTTACGCGTCCTCGTCGTTGACCCAGCTCATGAGCTTGCGCAGCTCACGGCCCGTGGTCTCCAGGAGGTGGTCGCTGTCCGCCTTCTTGTACTCGTTGTAGCGGGGCAGACCGTTGTGGTACTCGTCCATCCAGTTCTTGGCGAAGGAGCCGTCCTGGATCTCCGCGAGGACCTTCTTCATCTCGGCCTTGGTGGCGTCGGTGATGATGCGCGGGCCGGTGACGTAGTCGCCCCATTCGGCGGTCTCCGAGATGGACCAGCGCATCTTCTCCAGGCCGCCCTCGTACATGAGGTCCACGATGAGCTTCAGCTCGTGCAGGCACTCGAAGTACGCGATCTCCGGCTGGTAGCCGGCCTCGACCAGGGTCTCGAAACCGGCCTTGACCAGGGCGGCGGTGCCGCCGCAGAGGACGGCCTGCTCACCGAACAGGTCGGTCTCGGTCTCCTCGGTGAAGGTCGTCTTGATGACGCCGGCGCGGGTGCCGCCGATGCCCTTGGCGTACGACAGCGCCAGCGCGAAGGCGTTGCCCGTGGCGTCCTGCTCGACGGCCACGATGCAGGGGACGCCGCGGCCCTCCTCGTACTGGCGGCGGACCAGGTGGCCCGGGCCCTTCGGGGCGACCATGCAGACGTCGACACCGGCCGGCGGCTTGATGAAGCCGTAGCGGATGTTCAGGCCGTGGCCGAAGAACAGCGCGTCGCCGTCCTTGAGGTTGTCCTTGATGGACTCCTCGTAGACCTGGGCCTGGATCGGGTCCGGGACCAGGATCATGATGACGTCGGCCTCGGCGGCGGCCTCGGCGGGGGTCACCACGCGCAGGCCCTGCTCCTCGGCCTTGGTCTTGGACTTGGAGCCCTCGTGCAGACCGACACGGACGTCGACACCCGAGTCGCGCAGCGACAGCGCGTGGGCGTGGCCCTGGCTGCCGTAGCCGATGACCGCGACCTTGCGGCCCTGGATGATGGACAGGTCGGCGTCGTCGTCGTAGAACAGCTCGGCCACTGGGTCTCTCCTTGGTGTGCGGGTGGTGCGTCCCACCGTACGGCGGGATACGTCGGAAACGTTTACTGATCTCGCCATACGGGCGGCGAGGGGGCGACGTCCCGGTGCCGCCGCGACGGCGGCACCGGGACCGGCACTAGGCCGTACGGTCGAGGGCGCGCAGCGACCGGTCGGTGATCGAGCGCGCGCCGCGCCCTATGGCGATGGTGCCGGACTGGACCAGCTCCTTGATGCCGTACTGCTCCAGCATCCTGAGCATGGCCTCCAGCTTGTCGGCGCCGCCGGTGGCCTCGATCGTGACCGCCTCCGGGGAGACGTCCACGGTCTTGGCGCGGAACAGCTGGACGATCTCGACGATCTGGGAGCGGGTCTCGTTGTCGGCGCGGACCTTCACCAGGACGAGCTCCCGCTGGATCGCAGCGGAGGGCTCCAGTTCGACGATCTTGAGGACGTTCACGAGCTTGTTGAGCTGCTTGGTCACCTGCTCGAGGGGCAGGCCCTCGACATTCACGACGATGGTGATGCGCGAGATGTCGGGGTGTTCGGTGGTTCCGACCGCGAGCGAGTCGATGTTGAAGCCGCGGCGGGAGAACAGGGCGGTGATCCGGGCGAGGACACCGGGCTTGTTCTCGACCAGGACGGAGAGCGTGTGCTTGGTGGACATGGCGTCGGTCTCTCTCGGTCTCTCAGTCGTCTTCGTTGTCGCCGAAGTCGGGGCGGACCCCGCGGGCGGCCATGACCTCGTCGTTCGAGGTGCCGGCGGCGACCATCGGCCAGACCATGGCGTCCTCGTGGACGATGAAGTCGATGACGACCGGACGGTCGTTGATGGAGTTGGCCTCTTCGATGACCTTGTCCAGGTCGGCCGGGTCCTCGCAGCGGATGGCGTGACACCCCATGGCCTCGGACAGCTTGACGAAGTCCGGGACTCGGGTGCCCTTCGCCGGGACGCCCTCGGTGTCGGCACCGGAGTGCAGCACCGTGTTGGAGTACCGCTGGTTGTAGAACAGGGTCTGCCACTGGCGGACCATGCCGAGCGCGCCGTTGTTGATGATCGCGACCTTGATCGGGATGTTGTTGAGCGCGCAGGTGGTGAGTTCCTGGTTGGTCATCTGGAAGCAGCCGTCGCCGTCGATGGCCCAGACGGTGCGGTCCGGCGCGCCGGCCTTGGCGCCCATCGCGGCCGGGACCGCGTACCCCATCGTTCCGGCACCGCCGGAGTTCAGCCAGGTGGCGGGCCGCTCGTAGTCGATGAAGTGGGCGGCCCACATCTGGTGCTGGCCGACGCCCGCGGCGAAGATCGTGCCCTCGGGGGCGAGCCGGCCGATGCGCTGGATGACCTGCTGCGGGGACAGACTGCCGTCCTCGGGGAGGTCGTAGCCCAGCGGGTACGTCTCGCGCCAGCGATCGAGGTCCTTCCACCAGGACGCGTAGTCACCGACATGACCCGCGGTGTGCTCGGCCTGGACGGCCTGGACGAGGTCGGCCAGGACCTCGCGGGCGTCGCCCACGATCGGCACGTCGGCCGCGCGGTTCTTGCCGATCTCGGCCGGGTCGATGTCGGCATGGACGATCTTGGCATACGGGGCGAAGCTGTCCAGCCTGCCCGTGACGCGGTCGTCGAACCGGGCGCCGAGGGCGACGATCAGGTCGGCCTTCTGCAGCGCGGTGACGGCGGTGACCGAACCGTGCATGCCCGGCATTCCGACGTGCAGCGGGTGGCTGTCGGGGAATGCGCCGAGCGCCATCAGCGTGGTGGTGACGGGCGCTCCGGTGAGTTCGGCGAGGACCTTCAGTTCGGCGGTGGCCCCGGCCTTGATGACGCCGCCGCCGACGTACAGCACCGGGCGCTCGGCCTGGGTGATCAGCTTGGCGGCCTCGCGGATCTGCTTGGCGTGCGGCTTGGTGACCGGGCGGTAGCCGGGCAGGTCCTGGGTGGGCGGCCAGCTGAACGTGGTCTGCGCCTGGAGGGCGTCCTTGGCGATGTCGACGAGGACGGGGCCCGGACGGCCGGTCGAGGCGATGTGGAACGCCTCGGCGATGGTGTGCGGGATGTCCTCGGCCTTGGTGACGAGGAAGTTGTGCTTGGTGACCGGCATCGTGATGCCGCAGATGTCCGCCTCCTGGAAGGCGTCCGTGCCGATCGCCCCCGAGGCGACCTGGCCCGTGATCGCCACCAGCGGGACGGAGTCCATGTGGGCGTCCGCGATCGGCGTGACCAGGTTGGTGGCACCGGGTCCCGAGGTGGCCATGCAGACGCCGACCTTGCCGGTGGCCTGCGCGTAGCCGGTGGCGGCGTGTCCGGCGCCCTGCTCGTGACGGACCAGCACGTGACGGACCCGGGTGGAGTCCATCATCGGGTCGTAGGCCGGAAGGATGGCGCCGCCGGGAATGCCGAATACCGTGTCGGCCCCCACCTCCTCGAGGGAGCGGATGAGGGACTGCGCGCCCGTGACGTGCTCAACGGTGGCGGCGGGCGATCCGCCGTTACGGGCCCGCGGCTGGGGATGGTGGGCCCCTGTGGCCTGCTCGGTCATCGGCATTCTCTTCTCGAAGCTGAGGGTTCGTGCGGGGTGTTCTGCGGCGTTTGCGTGGTTCCGGTGCAACAAAAAACCCCTCGTGCCATGAGGCAAGCGAGGGGAGCGCGTCGGTGTGGTCTGCAGAGTGCCATCGAGGGACTCTGCTTCAGCCGACGCGCTGTCCAAGTACGAGAATTCGGGTGCGCATGGCATCGACCCTCTCTCCGACGCACACGACGTGTCAAGTGGGTGGGACGGGCGTCTCAGCATGTGAGCCGCTGAGGAGTGGGATCGAGCCGCCCGTCAGGACGGGTTCCGCGGTGGCGGTGCCGGGCATCGGGAACGTGCCCCGGGTCAGGGCGCGGCGCAGCCGGTACTCGTCGAGCGGCCCGGAGAACGCCATCCCCTGTCCGTGCGTACAGCCCATGGCGCGCAGGGCCAGGACCTGCTCCGGCACGTCGACCCCGTCGGCCACGGACTGCATGCCCAGGTCGCAGGCGATCCGCAGCAGGCCGCTGGTGATCTTGTGGAGGCGGGCGGACTCCACGACGCCCTCGACGAGACCGCGGTCCAGTTTGAGTACGTCGATGGGGAGCCGGCGGAGCGCGTTTATGGCCGCGTATCCGCTGCCGAATCCGTCGAGCGCGATGCGCACGCCGAGGCGGCGCAGTGCCACGAGGCGTTGTTCGAGTTCGTCGAAGGGGATCCGGGGGTCGCTCTCGGCGACCTCGATCATCAGGGTGCCGGAGGGCAGGCGGTGCCGCGTGAGCAGGGCCTCGATGGAGCCGGACGGCGTCCCCTTGTCGAGCAGTCTGCGGGCGGGGAGCCGTACCGCGACGGAGACCTGGTGTCCGGCCCTGGCCCGGTCGGCGGCCTGCTCGATGGCCTCTTCGAGGAGCCAGCGGCCGAGTTCGGCGGTGCGGTCGCCGTCCTCGGCGACGCGGAGGAACTCGGCGGGGGTGAACAGGATGCCCTGGGCGGACCGCCAGCGCGCCTGGGCGGCGACGGCCGCCACGGTGCCGCTGGCCAGGTGCACCACCGGCTGGTGGAGCAGGGCGAACTCGCCGTCGCGCAGCGCGTTGCGGAGCCGGGCGGCCAGCTCCGAACGGCGGACGACCTCGGCCTGCATCTGCGGGGCGTACAGCTCGACGCGGTTCTTGCCGCCCGCCTTGGCCCGGTACATGGCGAGGTCGGCGTTGCGCATGAGGTCGCTGGGGGTGATACCGGGCTCGGCGAACGCGACCCCGATGGACGCGGCGACCCTGACCTCGCCGGGGCCGACGCCGACGTGGTAGGGCCGGGAGAGGGTGAGACGGAGTCGGTCGGCGATCTCGTGGACCTGGCACTCCCGGGCGGACTGGTCGCCCGCGCCGTCGCCGAGGATGATCGCCGCGAACTCGTCGCCGCCGAGGCGGGCCGCGGTGTCGCCGGCCCGGACGGACTCCTGGAGACGGCGGGCGGCCTGGACGAGGAGTTCGTCGCCCGCCTGGTGGCCCAGACGGTCGTTGACCGCCTTGAAGCCGTCGAGGTCGATGAAGAGCACGGCGGTGCCCGCGTCGCCGGTGCGACGGCCGCCGAGAGCCTGCCGTACCCGCTCGGTGAACAGGGCGCGGTTGGGCAGGCCGGTGAGCGGGTCGTGCTCGGCGTTGTGCTGCAGCTGGGCCTGGAGCCGCACGCGTTCGGTCACGTCGCGGCTGTTGAGGATCAGCCCGCCCTGATGGCGGTTGACCGTGGACTCGACGTTGAGCCAGTCGCCCGTGCCCGATCTGAAGCGGCACTCGATCCGGGTGGTCGGTTCCTCGCTCTGCGGGGCGGCGAGGAACCGGCGCAGCTCGTGGACCACGCCGCCCAGGTCGTCGGGGTGGATGACCGAGGCGAGCTGGGTGCCGACCAGGTCCTCGGCGTCGCGCCCGTACACCCCCGCGGCGGCGGGGCTGACGTAGCGCAGGACGCCGGTGGGGGCGGCGATCATGATGACGTCGCTGGAACCCTGCACCAGCGAGCGGAAGTGGTTCTCCTTCTGCGCCAGCTCCTGGGTGAGGGCGATGTTGTCGACGAGCATGATGGCCTGCCGGACCACGAGGGCGAGCGCCACCGTGCAGCCGGTGAAGACCACGACGCGGTCGACCGTACGGCCCTCGACGGCGTTGTAGAGGATGCCGAGGGTGCAGACGGCGGCGGCGAGGTACGGCGTGAGAGCGGCCAGCGAACCGGCGATGGGCCGGCTACTGGCCTGGCGCGGCGCTTCGCGCGGCGCCAGGACGTCGCCGGAGGCGGCGCGCACGCCCCAGGGGGCGTAGGCGAGGAGCAGCGAACCGGCGAACCAGCCGGCGTCCAGCAGCTGGCCGGAGTGGTACGCCTGCCGCAGCAGCGGCGAGGTGAACAGGGCGTCGGACAGGACCGTCACGGCGAGTGCGGCGATGGCCGTGTTCACCGCGGAGCGGTTGATGTTGGCGCGGCGGAAGTGCAGGGCCAGCACCATGGAGACCAGCACGATGTCGAGCAGCGGATAGGCCAGCGAGAGCGCCGCGCGGGCCACGCTCGTCCCCTCGGCGTCCGTGACGTGCGCGGTGTGGGCGAGGGCGAGGCTCCAGGAGATGGTGAGGAGCGAGCCGCCGATCAGCCAGGAGTCGAGCACGAGGCAGAGCCATCCGGCCCGCGTGACGGGACGTTTGGCGAGGACGAGCAGCCCGATGACGGCGGGCGGCGCGAAGCACAGGAAGAAGACGTCGGCGAGGGAGGGGCTGGGCACCCGGACCCCCTGCACGACCTCGTACCAGCCCCAGACGGCGTTGCCCCCGGCCGCCATGAGCGAGGAGAACGAGAACAGCAGCCAGGCCGGGCGGCACCGGTCGCCGTCGGCGCGCGCGTAGAGGTAGCAGGAGACGGCGGCGATCAGCGCGGCGGCGCTGAGACCGAAATCCCCCATGAAGAGCGCCACTTCCGGCGAGCCCCAGCCGAGGGCCGCCCCGACCGCGTAACCGCCGCAGACGAGGCCGAGCAGGATCTGCGAGACCACCGCGCCGGTCCCGCCGACGGCCGACCGCCGGGCCAGGAACGCCCCGAAGGCATCGCTCGGCGCGCTCACCGGCGCACACCCGGCGCCGACCGGCGCACGCGCGCCCGGCACACCACTGGGACCCGTCCGCGGTCGGCCGCCCCCGCCGACGCGCGGGCGGGCGGCCGGCACCCGCCGTCGGGACACGGCAGCCGTCGGCCGCCGTGCCGTGTCGGATCGTTCGCCCCTCGGCCGTACATCACCCATCGCCCCCTCGTGTGTTGCGTCCTCCCCGGCACCGTCCCTCCTCGGCGCAGCGCCCCTTTCGGGACGATACACCAGACCGGTCACTCAGGGACATAGTCCATCTACGCTGCGTGACGATCAAGGTGGCGGTCGAGACGGAGCGCAGTCATACGGGCCCGTAGCGTGGTCGGTTCATGGGTATCCCGTGATCATCTTGTGGTTCGCTCCCTGGCCGTCCCTTGGTGCGCAACATGATCAGCCGGTGGTGTGCACGACGTTCCGCAACGGCTCCCCCGCGGCGAAGCGGCTCAGTTGAGCGGTCAACAGGCGCTTGGCGCGCGGCAGGAACGCGGAGCTGGTGCCGCCCACGTGCGGGGAGACGAGGACGTGGGGCGCGTGCCAGAGGGGGTGTCCGGCCGGCAGGGGTTCCGGGTCGGTGACGTCGAGGGTCGCGCGCAACCGGCCGGACTCCAGTTCGGCCAGTAGTGCTCCGGTGTCGACGACCCCGCCCCGCGCCACGTTCACGAGCAGCGCGCCGTCCGGCATCGCGGCGAGGAACTCCGCGTCCACCAGCCCCTGTGTGGACGGGGTCAGCGGGGTGGCCAGCACGACGACGTCCGACTCGGGCAGGAGCGCGGGCAGGTCGTCGAGCGTGTGCACGGGGCCGCGCTCCGTCGTCCGCGCGGAGCGTGCGACGCGTGCGACGCGTGCGCACTCGAAGGGCGCGAGCCGGTCCTCGATGGCCGCGCCGATCGCCCCGTACCCCACGATCAGCACGGACTTGTCGGCGAGCGCGGGATAGAAACCGGCCCGCCACTCCTCCCGGTCCTGGCCGCGGACGAATCCGGGGATGCCGCGCAGGGAGGCGAGGATCAGGGTGAGGGCGAGCTCCGCGGTCGACGTCTCGTGGACCCCCTTGGCGTTGCACAGCCGCACTCCCGGGGGCAGCGCCCCGAGGCTCGGTTCCACGTGGTCGATGCCCGCGGTGAGCGTCTGCACGGCCCGGACCCGTGTCATGGCCGCGAACGGACGGGTCGCGGTCCCGGCGTCCGACATGTACGGCACGACGTAGAAGGCGCAGTCGGCCGGGTCCGCCGGGAAGTCCCCCGTGCCGTCCCAGAAGCGGTAGACGAGGCCGTCCGGAAGCCCCTCGATCTCTTCGGCGGGATACGGCAGCCATACGTCGTGGGGCCGCGTCGAGGCGGTCGGAGTCGTCGTGGTGGCCCGGGTCGCCGGAGTGGTCGTGGTCGTCGTGGTCGTCGAATTCGTCGGAGTCATGGTCAGAAGGCTATGGCCGGTCCCGGCACCGGGCCGCGTCCCGGCAGCCGGGCGGAGCGGGCCCGGGCCGTCAGGAGCCGTACGGGGAAAGGCGGTCGGCGGGAGGCTGCGCGAGGCGCGGCGGTCGGCAGAGGTTAGTTTGGGGTGCGTTGTGGTCCCGTGACGGCGGGGCCGAGGGAGGGTTCGGGGAGTTGGAGCGCAGGAGTCTCGGTGCGGCGGCGCTCGCCGTGGGTGCGGTCGGACTTGGCTGTATGCCGATGAGCTGGGCGTACAGCGCGTCGCAGCGGCGCGGTGACCGAGCGTTGCGGGCGGTGCACGCCGCGCTCGACGCGGGGGTCCAACTGCTCGACACCGCCGACATGTACGGCCCCTTCACCAACGAACTGCTGGTCGGCCGGGCGCTGAAGGGCCGCAGGTCCGATGCCTTCGTCTCCACCAAGTGCGGCCTGCTGGTGGGTGATCAGCACATCGTCGCCAACGGTCGGCCCGGATACGTGCGGCGTGCCTGCGACGCCTCGTTGCGACGGCTGCAGACCGATGTGATCGACCTGTACCAGCTCCACCGGGCCGACCCCGAGGTGCCGGTCGAGGAGACCTGGGGCGCGATGGCGGAGCTGGTGACGGCCGGGAAGGTGCGGGCGCTCGGGCTGTGCGCGGTCGGGGCGCGGGCTTCCCGGCGGCTCGGGGCCGGTATGTACGACGAAACGATCCGTCAGCTCGATCGGGTGCAACAGGTCTTCCCGGTGAGCGCGGTCGAGGCCGAGCTCTCGGTCTGGTCGCGGGAGGCCCTGGTGTCGCTGCTTCCGTGGTGTTCGGCGCGGGGCGTGGGGCTCTTGGCGGCGATGCCGCTGGGGAACGGCTTCCTGACGGGCACCCTGACTCCGGGACAGGGGTTCGAACCGGACGACCTGCGGGCGCGGCACCCCCGGTTCACGGCCGAGATGATGGCCGCGAACCAGCCGGTGGTGGCCGGGCTGCGCCGGATCGCCGAACGGCACGGGGCGACCGTGGCACAGGTGGCGCTGGCCTGGGTGCTGCGGCAGGGGCCGCACGTGGTGCCGATCCCCGGGACGAAGCGGGAGCACTGGGCGGTGGAGAACGCGGGGGCCGCCGGGCTGCGGCTGACCGAGCGGGACCTCGTGGAGATCGCCCGGCTGCCCCCGGCACGGGGGTCCTGGGACTGAGCGCGGGACCGGGATCGGTCATGGGGCCGGGCGCGCGGGGAGCGGGGGCGGCGACGGGGCCGCGACGGAACGGCCCGGGCCGATCGCGCGGGGTCCCGTGGGGCGTGGCCGCGGGGACCAAAGCCCGTTCCGGGGCATGGCCGTGGCGTTCCGGCGTCGCGCTCGTGACGCCGATCGGCCGAGGAGATCGGCCGGGACGGGCGTCCCGGGGCGGGCCTCGGTGTAAGAACGGTATCCGGGTCGTCGAAGGCGTTGAAGGGACCGGTGCTGTGCGCGGTGTTCTGTTCGGAACGGTAAGAGGCCGAGGCTCCGCGGGCGGTGGAGGGCGGCCTCGACGCGCTGCCCGGGGCGTGGCCGGGGCCTCGCTGGCCGCGGGTGCGCTCCTGCTGGCCTCGGGGTGTTCCTCGGACGTCGGTGCCGTCGGCGGACAGGTCGGCGGCATGTCCCCGTCCCGGACCGCCGCCCCCTCGGCCACCGGCCCGGCGGCCACGCCGTCCGCGACGCTCTCCCCGCCGCCCGCGAAGGGCTCGGTGCGGGTGGTCTCCACGCTCACCGAGGGCCTCGGCTCGCCGTGGGGGCTGGCGGAGCTGCCCGACGGCGATCTGCTGGTGTCCTCGCGCGACAAGGGCACGATCACCCTGATCGACGGGAAGAGCGGGAAGAAGACCCTGCTCGGCGCCGTGCCGGGGGTCGCGCCCGGCGGGGAGGGCGGGCTGCTGGGCATCGCCGTGTCCCCCGACTACGGTTCGGACCATCTGGTGTACGCCTACTTCACGACCGCGTCCGACAACCGGATCGCGCGCATGCAGTACGACGAGAACGGCACGACGCCGGGCCGCCTGCTGGGCGCGCCGGACACGATCCTGCGGGGCATCCCGAAGGGCTCGGTCCACAACGGCGGGCGGATCGCCTTCGGCCCGGACCGCATGCTGTACGCGGGCACCGGTGACACGGGCGACGATCGGCTGGCGCAGGACAGGAAGTCGCTGGGCGGGAAGATCCTGCGGATGACCCCTGACGGCAGGCCCCTGCACGGCAACCCGGAAGCCGACTCCGTGGTGTATTCGTACGGACACCGCAATGTGCAGGGGCTGGCCTGGGACCAGCACAAGCAGCTGTGGGCGTCCGAGTTCGGGCAGGACACCTGGGACGAGCTGAACCGGATCGTGCCGGGCGGCAACTACGGCTGGCCGCAGGCCGAGGGGAAGTCCAGGAAGAAGGGATTCATCGATCCCGTGGCACAGTGGAAGACGTCCGAGGCGTCCCCGAGCGGGATCGCCTTCGCCGAGGGCTCAATCTGGATGGCGGCCCTGCGCGGTGAGCGGCTGTGGCGGATTCCGTTGTCCGGCAAGGAGAACGGGGAACCCCTGGCGGCCCCGCAGTCGTTCCTGGAGGGGAAGTACGGCCGTCTGCGCACCGTGCTCGCCGCGGGCGGCGACAAGCTCTGGCTCGTGACGAGCAATACGGACACGCGCGGCACCCCGAAGCCGGGAGACGACAGGATCCTGGTGCTGGAGGTGCGGTAGCGGCTACAGCGGTGAAAGGGCGTGCGGCCGGTGTTCAACTTCTTCGAGGAAATCTTCGCACCGGGTCGCAGGCACGCCGCCGAGGAACGCAAGCGGCTGGAGCTGTCCCGCGTCGATCTCGGCGTCGGCGACCCGGGGCGCGGTCCGATAGATCTGGCCTCCGGGAAGGTCGTCGTCCGCGCGCCCGGGAGCGGCAGGACGCCCGGTGACGGCCGGCCGGACGGCGACGCGTGCGCCCCGTCGGCGGGCCGGGGTCCGGCGCCGGAGGCCGTGTCCCGCCGCATACCGGGGGCCGCGTCTCCTCGCACACCGGACACGGACCCCGACGCGGGCCCGGACGCGGAGCCGCGCGACGGCGGCGCTTCGGAGGGCGGCGCCGGGGCGCGGCCGTAGCCCGGACCGCCGGGCTCGTCGAGTACGTCCGGTGCGGCGGGGCCGACGGAGCCGGAGGCACGTCACAGGCCGTCGGTGGCGTCCTGGGCGGGGTACAGCCGGAGCCGGTGGGCGAGGGCGGCCGCCTCGCCCCGGCCGGAGACGCCGAGCTTGGCGAGGATGTTGGAGACGTGCACGCTCGCGGTCTTGGGCGAGATGTACAGCTCCTCGGCGATCTTGCGATTGCTGCGGCCCGCGGCGACCAGCCGGTGCACTTCCTGTTCGCGTCTCGTCAGTCCGAGGCGCTCCAGGGCCCGCGCTGCGGCCTCCCCCGGGTGGTGCTCGGCGTGTTCCACCGCCGCGCCGGTGTCGTCGTCCGGGTCGGGAACGGTGACGGCGGAAGCCGCGGTGGCGGTCACGGCGGCCGGTGTGCCGGGCCTCTCGCGTTCGCCGTCGACGCGACCGCCGACCGGGCCGGGTCCGGCGAGGGGGACGCGGGCGCGTCCGGCCAGCCGCTCGACGGTCTCCGCCAGTGGTCGCGCGCCGAGCCGGAGGGCGGCGCGGTGGGCCTCGTGCAGCAGGACGGTGGCGGCGGGCCGGTCGCCGGGGGCGCCCAGGAGGGCCACGGCCCAGCGGCGGCGGATCCGCGCCAGCTCGTAGGGGCGGTGCAGGGGCGCGAAGGCCGCGGCGGCGCGGGACCAGTGGTCGGGGGCGTCGTCCCCCTCGGCACGGGCCAGTTCGGCTTCGACCCACAGGGCGTACGCGGCCCATACGGGAACGAGCGTCGGCAGCCGCTTCAGACGGGCCCGGACGGCGACGAGAACCACCAACCGGTCGGCGTCCGCGGTGGTGCGGCCCCGGAAGTCCGCCTCGGCCGCGGCGGCGACGAGGAGCAGCGGCAGCGCGTACCGCTGGGTCCCGGGCCGGAAGTCCTCGTCCGCCAGGGTCTCGAACACGGCCCGCGCCTCGGGCAGCCGGCCCTGCCGGACCGCGAGGCTCATGGTGTGCCGTACGAAGGTGATCCGGTGTCCGGGGTGAGGGACGTAGGAGCCGGATCCGCTTCGGGACAGGGCGAGTTGGATCTCTGCCTCGGCCAGATCTCCACGAGCCAGGGCGAGTTCGGTACGGCAGGAGGCGACATGGGCCCGAGCCTCCTCGGACCGGGCGGCACGTGCCGCCGCGGCGACGGTCGTCCGGCTCTCGTCCCAATGCCCGAGGGAGAACAGCGAGTTCGCCCGGTCGCAGCGGACGGATGCCTCCATGTCGGCGATGCCGAGGGCGCGGGCGGTGTCGATTCCGTCGTCGGCGGCCGCCACGGCTTCCAGCGAGCGGCCCATGGATTCGAGCGTGGCGGGGAGGGCGGTGGCGGCCCGGCTCATGACGTCGGCCAGGCGCAGTTCGCCGGCCTTCTCGCGGACGGCGTACATCTCGGCGATGCCGTCGTCCACGCCGCCCGCGTCGGCGGTGAGCCGGCCGCGTACGAGTCCGGCGTGCAGCGCGACACGTTCGTCCCCGACGAGCCGGGCGTACTCCACGGCGCGGTCGGCGGCCGACAGCGCGTTCGGCCCGGGCCGGTGCCGGGCGCCCCATCCCGCCACGTTCATCAGGACGTCGGCGTGCACGGATGACGGGGGCAGTCCGCGCACGAGATCCTGGGCGCGGGCCAGTTCCCGTCGGCCGTCGCCGTGTCCGAGGTCCTGTGCCAGCCGGGAGCGCCGGACCCAGAACCAGGCGGCGCGCAAGGGATCGTCGCCCGCGTCCTCCAACACGCGCGTGGCCTTCTCGGCGAGGGCCAGGGCACGTTCGCGTTCACCGCCGAACCGGGCGGCGACGACCGCCTCGGCCATCAGGTCGACATGATCGGGACGGGCGGCGTGAGGGGTGCGGCGGGTCTGGTCGTCGCCGTCGTCGCGGCCGAAGCGGGCCACGCGGTCGGCGCGACGGATCGGCGTGGTGCGGGAGTCGAGGTCGCGGGCCGGGCGGTTCTCGGGGCGGCCGAGGGGGCGCAGGGCGTCGCGCACCGCGCCGGGGGCCCGGTCCCACAGCTCCATCGCCCTTTCCAGCAGGCGGAGTTGTTCGGCGAACGCGTACCGGCCGCGGGCCTTGGCCGCCGCGTTCAGCACGGCCGGGAGTGCCTTGGCGGCGTCGTGTGCGCCGTACCAGTGACCGGCGAGCCGGGTCGCGTGTTCGCCCTCGCGGACAAGGGCGGGGTCGGCCTCCAGTGCCTGCGCGTAGTGCCGGTGGAGACGGGAACGCTCGGCGGGCAGCAGATCGCCGTCGACCGCTTCGCGCACCAGTGAGTGGCGGAACCGGTACCCGTCGCCCTCCGGGGTGGTAAGCAGCAGACCGGCGCCGACGGCCGCTCGCACCGCGCCGACGAGGCGGTCCTCGGTGGGCGCGTCCCCGGTGAGCCGGGCGACGGCGGCCAGTAGCCGGTGCTCGACGGCGCAGCCGCCCCCGGCGACGATCCGGACGATGCCGCGGGCGTCCTCGGGCAGGGCCTCGACCCGGACGAGCAGGAGGTCGCTGAGCGAACCGGGGAGCCGTGCGCCGGGCGGCCGGGAGCGGTCGCCGTTCTCCAGGTCGCGGGCGAGTTCCTCGACGAAGAAGGCGTTGCCGTCGGAGCGCGCGTGGATCTCGTCGACGAGGCCGGGCTCCGGGGCGGCGGCGAGGATCCCGGTGAGCTGGCGGCGGACTTCGCAGCGGTCGAAGCGGGCGAGCTCGATGCGCTGGACGGTCCGCAGCCGACCGGTCCGCAGCCGGTCGAGTTCGGCGAGGAGGGGACGCAGCGGGTGGCGGCGGTGGAGGTCGTCGGAGCGGTAGGTGCCGATGACGACGAGGCGGCCGGCGCGCATGGTGCAAAGGAGGTGGGCGAGGAGATGGCGGGTCGAGGCGTCGGCCCAGTGCAGATCCTCCAGGACGAGGACGACGACGCGTTGCGCGCAGACACGTTCCAGGAGTCCGGCGGTGAGTTCGAAGAGGCGGGCGGTGCCGTGCCCGTCGGTCGCGTCGTGCTCGGCCCTGCCGAGTTCGGGGAGCAGCCGGGCCAGTTCGCCCTCCTGCCCGGCGCAGGCCGCGGCCATCTCGTCGGGCAGGGCACGGCGCAGGGCGCGCAGGGCGGTGGAGAAGGGGGCGTACGGGAGGCCGTCGGCCCCGGTGCCCACGC
Organism: Streptomyces sp. CB01580; assembly: GCF_001905795.1. Lineage (GTDB taxonomy): Bacteria > Actinomycetota > Actinomycetes > Streptomycetales > Streptomycetaceae > Streptomyces. The sequence continues at coordinate 128,328 of NZ_LIXJ01000007.1, read as the reverse complement.
AGCCGCCGACGGCGGCGACGGCCCCGCGTCGTACCGCCTCGCCCAGGAACTCCTCGACCAGTCTGGTCTTCCCGACGCCCGCCTCGCCGCCGATCAGCAGGGCCCGGGGCCCGTCACCGGCGGCCCGGGTGAGCGCGTCCACGAGCGCGGCGAACTCGGCCGCGCGGCCGACGAACACGGGGCTGACGGACACCGGATCGACGGGCGGCGAGCCGTCGGAGACGGGACCGCCGGGCACGGGACTGACGGACTCAGGACTGACGGGCCGGGTCTCCACATCGCCGAGCATCGCACACGGGCCGAGAGCGCGGGTCCGGGAGCAGCAGTCCGCAAACGCGAGTCCCGGAGCACGGATCCGGGAGCAGCGGTCCGCAAACGTGGGTCCCGGAGCACGGATCCGGGAGCACGGCCCCGGAACCGGGGCGTCGGCCGTCGTGTACGTCCCGCCACGCCGACCGCGTCCAGCCGTTCCCATCCGTCCCCGCGCCTTTGGCCGTTCAGGACTTCCCACCGCCCCGGCCCACGCGTCCCCACGCCACTGGCCGTTCCTCGCCGTACGGACCCATGGTGGTGCGGCGGACGACGCCCCCCGTACGCCGTCCGCCGCACCGCCTCTCGCCGTACCGCCGTCGAGGACTCAGTCCGCGGCGGCGAACGAGGCCCGCAGCCGGGCCATGTAGTCGGCGAGCGCGGGGGCCCAGCACCCGTAGTTGTGTCCGCCGTCGCAGGTGGGGGCCAGTGACGACCCGTCGCCGTAGTCGACGAGACGGGTGCGCAGCCCGAGCTGGTCCGAGCGGGCCTTCACCCGCTCTGCGGCGATCGCGGTGAAGTGGTCGATGAGCCCCTGGTCACCGGTGTAGAGCGTGGTCTCGGTCTCGGCGAGCGCGGACAGGTTGGCCGGGGAGGCCGGGTTGACCGCCTTCCAGACTCGGTCCGCGTCGAACACCGGGTAGGGGGAACCGTAGATCGCGTCGCTGTCCACGGTGGGCCCGTATCCGGTGCACTTGCCGGTGCCGGAGGGCGTGGAGGTGCTCACGGCGCACCACGCGCCCGTCAGGTTGAGCTCCGTGGCCAGGACCGCTCCCCGGATCTCCGCCATGTCGAAGTCGATGCCCCCGGACAGGGAGGCGGCATGGCCGAAGAGATCGGGACGGGCCTCGGCGTAGTGCAGGGCGCCGGAACCGCCCATCGAGAGACCGACGACGGCCCGGTGGGCCCGGTCGGCGACGGTCCGCAGGTTCGCGTCGATGAAGGGGACGACCTGATCGAGGTGGAACGTCTCCCAGTTCGCCGCCCCCACGACGGTGTTCTGCATGACCCAGTCGGCGTACCAGCCCTTGAGGCCGCCGTCCGGAACCACGGTGATCATCGAGTCCGAGCGCAGTGCGGGGGCGGCCGCGGCGTCGTTCACGTTCCCGCCCCCGCCGTGCAGGAAGTACGCCACCGGCCACCGCCGGTCGGGGTCGGAGCGATAGCCGCTGGGCAGGAAGACGCGGATCTTGTGCGGGCCCGACACCTGCGGTGTGGTCACGGTGATGGTGAAGTCGTTCGCGGAGTGCACCTCGGTGCCGCCCGGGACCTGGGTCAGTCCGAACCCGTCGGACAACACGGGTGGATCGGAGCCCTCGGCGTGCGCGGCCGGTGTCGCGAGCGTCGCCGTCACCGTCATCGCGGCGGCGACGACGGCCGTTCTCGCGTGCAGTCTCCAGGCGTTCAGTGCTGATCTCATCGGTGATCCTTCCCGGGAGCGGATGTCTCTCATGGTTTGCGGAGGAGGGAGGAGCGGAGGGAGCGGACGCCCTTCAGGCTTCGGAGCGCTCAGAGCGCGCAGAACGCGTCCGTCATGCCCTTGCCCGTATCGGCCTGCCCCTTCGTCCCGGCGAGCATGTGGTACTCGTTGTTCGTGTGCAGTGCCTGCTCGGAGCCGTCCTCACTGGTGAGCCACTCGCTGAAGTAGCCGAGCACCGCACCGTTGTGGCCCCACGCCCACTTCCCGCAGGGCAGCTTGACGTGTTGGATGCCCAGGCCGTAGCCGGCGGTGCCCTCGGCGTTCACCGGCACCGTGGTCTTGAGCTCGGCCAGCTGCGCGGGCGCCAGGAGCTTCCCGGTCAGCAACGCCCGGGAGAACGTGGCCAGGTCGTCCAGCGTCGAGACCATGGCACCGGCGCTCCCGGTGACCTGCACGTTGGAGACCGTGCCGTCGCCGATGAGGAGGACGCGCAGGACGTAGCCGTGGAGGTAGTTGCCGTACAGGGCGGGGTCCTCGGTGGGGAAGCTGGTGTCGCGCAGACCGAGGGGTTCGATGATCCGCCGCTGGACCTCGGTGGCCGGGTCCGAGCCGGTGACGGCCTTGATCACCATGCCCGCGAGCACGTAATTGGTGTTGGAGTAGCCGAACTTCTCCCCCGGCTCGGTCTTGGGCGCGCTCCGGGCGAGGCCGATGTCGACCAGGGACTGCGGCGCCATGGCCTCCCTCGGGTTGGTGTTGAGGTAGTACGGGGTGGACACCTGGAGGGCGCCGAGGTAGTCGGGCAGGCCCGAGGTGTGGTTGAGGAGCTGGCGGATCGTGACCTTGGCGCCGTCGTAGCCGTTGGCGGCGACGGCGCCCGGCAGCCATCGGGCGACGGTGTCGTCCAGGGAGAGCCGGTGCTCGCCCTCCAGCTGGAGCAGCACGGTGGAGATGAACGCCTTGGTGTTGCTGCCGATCCGGAACTGCGCCTTCGGGTCGGCGGGCGCCTTGGTGGACAGGTCACCGACCCCCGCCTGCACGTACTGGGCGCTGTCCCCCTTGCGCACCATGCCGATCACGCCCGGGTATCCGTCGGCGACCCCCTGCTGGGCGCCGGACCGGAGGATGTCGGCGGGGGTCGGTTCGGCGGCGGTCGCCTGGCCGGCACCGCCCGCCAGGAGACAGACGGCGACGGCGGCCGTCAGCAGCCGGCCCCGGCGCCGCGACGACGACCGGCGGGCTGCTTTCCCGCCGCCGGAACGACCGGCTTCCGTCGACGTACGGGCCGCGGGACCGGCGAACATGCTCACGCTCATGCGTTTCTCTCCTTCTCGACCGGAATGACGAGATCGTGCTGGAATTACGGAATCGTGGTGGCGCGGAACGGCGGGATGACGCGGTGGCGGGAACAGCGATGTTCACGCCTGTCGACCACACACGGGTCGCGCACGTATCGACCGCGCACGAATCCCGCACATGTCAACTCGCATGTCTCACGGGCCTATCGACTGCACGCGGCCGCGATCAGCAGCAACAGCAGGACGAATCCCACCAGTTGAAGACACCCGTTGCCACCCTCCGGGTTCTTCCGGTTGGCCTCGACATGGCCACCGGGAGGAATCCCGGGATGCTGCTTGGTGTAGTGGTCCATCTGACGTCGAGCGCCCTCGGATTCACTGAGCCACGACGTCTTGAAACCGCATTCACCGCACCAGAAGCGATATGCCATGCCGACTCCTCCTATGTGGTGGCGGGAGGCATTTCCATGGGCGCCGGCCGGGGCCGGCGTCCGAACGGCTCCGCTCACCGCGGATCCGCTCGCCGCACCGGCCGGACACCCATGAGCCTGGCGTTCGCGCTGCTCGGGGGACAGGTCATGGCACCGGTCATATATGACCGGTCGTCACGGTAGGCTCATCGGCGACCGCGCTCGGTGGTGAAAGGGTGTCGAAGTGACCGATCGGCTCGGCACTCTGTTACGTCGGCTGCGGACCCGATCGGGGCTGACTCAGGAGCAGTTGGGGGAACGGTCCGGGGTGAGCGTCAGCACCATCCGCAGGCTGGAGACGGGGCGGTCGAAAGATCACCGGCTGGGGACGCTGAACCTGTTGGCGGACGCCCTGGAGGTCGGGCCCGACGACCGGCGGCAGATCGCGGCCCTGCTCGCGAAGCTCCAAGCGGTCGCGCCCGGTCCTGGACCGGCCGCACCCGGTCCCGCGTCGGCCGAACCCGCCTCCCCCGCAACCGAATCGGACGCGAGCGCTCCCGAACCGGCGTCCAGCGCACCCGGATCACCCCTCGGCATTTCCGAACAGGTCGCGACATCGGGTGAGTCGATCATCACCGCCTCATCGGATTCGGCCACGGGAGTGCGCCTTTCGAGTTCCGGCACAGCCGATTCGCCCGGCACCCCGCCCGTACCGCATTCCGTTCCGGCGGCCCGCGCCCTGTCTCCGGTGGACGTCCGAGGTGCGCTCGCCGACGCCGCCGCCGAATTGGCGAGGGAAATCGGGCGTCGCTGGCGGCGCGAGGAGGAACAGCGCCGGGTTCACGACCCGTTTCCGTTACCGGTGCGCTGGCGGGAGGCGCCGGAATTCCTGACGGACTATCCGGAGAACATTCAGCGCCTTCCGTCGGGCGCGACTCCGCACCGAATGGACCTGGAGGGCGACGTGCGGAGCGTGGCCGAGGTCTACCGGAGGATCCGGTCCGGACGGCTGGTGATTCTGGGCCGGGCCGGATCGGGCAAGTCGATCCTGACGATCAGGTTCGTCCTGGATTATCTGGAGGACACGGACCTCGCCGACAAGGTGCCGGTGATCTTCAGTCTCGGCTCCTGGGACCCGACGGCGATCGCGTTGCGGGACTGGCTGGTCGACCGGCTGGTACGCGATCATCCGCATCTGGCCCGCCGGGCCCCCGACGGGGGACCGCTGGCCGCCGCCCTCGTCGACGCCGGTCTCGTACTGCCGGTCCTGGACGGCTTCGACGAGGTCGCGGAGGGACTGCGGCAGGCGTCGCTGGAAGCGCTCAACGCCACCTCTCTTCCGCTCGTCCTGACCAGTCGGCGTGCCGAGTTCGCCGAGGCGGTGCATGCGGCGGGGGCGCCGCTCGTCTGGGCGGCCGGGATCGAACTCACCGACCTCGCCCTCGACGACCTCGTGGCCTATCTGCCCAGGACGGCCCGGCCGATCGTCCGCGGCAAGGGCGTCCGCGGTGAAGGCGTCGACGGTGCGGGCGCCGACGGCGACGGGTGCACCCGGGACGGTGCGGTGTGGGGGCCGGTCCTGGACGGGCTGCGGGACCGGGAGGGCCGGGCGGTGGACGTACCGCTCGCCAGGGTCCTGAACACCCCGCTCATGGTCGTCCTGGCGCGGACGATGTACAGCGAGGCGCCCGACCGGAATCCGGTGGAACTGCTGGACACGGAACGGTTCCCCGACGAGAAGTCCCTGGAGGAACACCTGCTGGCGGGCTTCGTACCGACGGTCTACCGGGGCCACGCCGCCGAACTGACCGCCGCGGACCTCCGGCGCGGCGAGCGGAACCGGGTCCGGACCCGTCCCCGGACCGGGGACGGGAACCGGGACCCGGAAGGCACCGAGCGCTGGCTCGGCTACCTCGCCCACCACCTGGCCCGGCTCGACCGCGACCAGCAGGACCTCGCGTGGTGGCGGATCAGCGGCTCCGTACGGTTGTCCACGCGCGTCGCGGCCGTCGCGCTGGCCTCCGCGCTGAGCGTCGCCGTGTCCGAGTGGCTGGTCGCCCTGTTCTTCATTCCGATGGCGTTCGGCGATTCCCTCCTGCTGGGTTCCCTGATGGGGACGTGCGCCGGTCTCTCCTTCGCGAGCGTGTACGGGATCATGGCCGCGGTCGGCGCCGGGGCCTTCGAGCCGTCCTACGTGCGGCTGAGACTGCACCGCAGGGGCGAGGGCATCGGCCGCCGTCCGGTCCGCGTGTTCACCACCCGGTTCGGGGCCGTCCTGCTGGGCGGATTCGTCATGGGCGTCGGGTGCGCGAGCTCCCTCGCCCTCCAGCGCCGGCTGTCCTACGGCATCCCGCTCACGAACGAGCGGGTCATCGAGGGCACGCTCATCAACATGCTGGCCTTCGGCCTGATCTTCGGGGCGGGCGCCGGGCTGGTGTTCGGCCTGCTGGCCGTGCTCGAAGCGCCCCTGGACGTCGCCTCGGCGGCCACCCCCGCCGGTCTGCTGGCCTGGAACCGCACGACGGTGGGCCGACAGGTCCTCGTCCTCATTCCGGCGCTCACCCTCGCCATCGCCCTCGACGGCTATCTGTTCACCGATCTGTTGCAGGAGTTCCTCGGACCGATGAACTGGGCGTTGGAGGACGGACTCGTCATCGGGGCGGTCGGCGGCCTCGGCGGCGCGCTCTCGTACGCGTTCTCGTTCACCGCCTGGGGCCAGTGGGTGATCCTGGCCCGCGTCTGGCTGCCCCTGACCGGCAAGCTGCCCTGGGACACGGTCGCCTTCCTGGACGACGCGTACCGCCGGGGCGTGCTGCGCCAGACCGGGGCGGTCTACCAGTTCCGCCACATCCGGCTCCAGCACCACCTCGGCCGCTCGTACCGCGAGCAGCAGGCCCGGTACGCCCCGGCCCGATTCACCGGCCGGAAGTGACCAGGGGCGCGCCGTTACGCGCTCCCGCCCCGCACCGCCGCGGCGTCAGGCGTTCCGGGCGCGCCACTCCGGGGCCAGCACGGACCAGACCTCCGAGTCGTGCCGCTCCCCGCGGTAGAGGTAGTTCTGGCGCAGCACTCCGTCGCGCCGCATGCCGAGCCGCCGGGCCACGGCGATGCTGCGGGTGTTCGTGCTGGTCGCCTGCCACTCCACGCGGTGCATGCCGCGCTCGTGGACCGCCCAGTCGATCAGTTTCCGCGCCGCCCGGGTGACCAGGCCGCGCCCCTCCCCCGCCGGTTCCAGCCAGCAGCCGATCTCGCAGTTGCCCGAGTCCGCCTCGAAGATCCGGAACAGGACACCGCCGACGAGCGTGCCGTCCAGCCAGATGCCGTAGAGCCGTCCGGTGTCGTTCGCCCGCTTCTCCGCGTACCGCAGGAGCAGCGCGCGTGCCGAGTCCGCGTCGGTGGCGAAGGAGGCGAAGGGGATCCAGGGGTCGACGAGTGCGCGGGCCCGGTCCATGTGGGCGAGGAACTCCTCGGCGTGCCACACCTCCAGCGGGCGCAGCTCCGCCCCCTCGCCTCCGCGGCCCCCGTGATCTCCCCGACCCGCGTGGCCGCTGCCGTCCCCGCGCTCGCCGCTGTCCCTGCCGTTCGTGTCGTCTGCGTCGCCGAGGGTTATCGCGAACATCATGCTCCGTCTCGAACCGTCTTCGTCTCCCGCGCGGCCCCGACCTGTTCCGCCGGTGGCACCGCGTGCGCCTCTCGCGCGATCCTCGCATGCGCCGTGCCGCGCTCCGGAGTCTCGATGCTGATCCGCGGCAGCCAGCGGTCCAGTCGGCGCGGCAGCCACCAGTTCGCGCCCCCGAGCAGATGCATCAGCGCGGGGACGAGCAGCGTACGCAGGACGAAGGCGTCGAGGGCCACGGCCGCGGCCAGCGCGATCCCGAACATGGCGATGACCCGGTCGCCGCTGAGGACGAACGCGAGGAAGACCGAAATCATGATCACCGCGGCGGAGTTGATCACCCGGCCGGTCTCGGCGAGACCGACCCGTACCGCCCTCCGGTTGTCACGGGTCTCCAGCCACTCCTCGTACATGCGCCCCACCAGGAACACCTGGTAGTCCATGGAGAGCCCGAAGAGCACGGACACCATGATCACCGGCAGGAACGGCTCGATCGGACCGGAGCTGCCCAGGCCCAGCAGTTCGCTCCCCCACCCCCACTGGAAGACCGCCACGACGACCCCGAACGAGGAGGCGACGGCGGCGACGTTCATCACGGCGGCCTTCAGGGGGATGGCGATCGACCGGAAGGCCAGCAGCAGGAGCAGGCAGCCGAGTGCGATGACCACGCCGACGAAGAGCGGCAGCTTGTCCATGACGGTCCGGGCGAAGTCGTCGTACCCGGCCGTCACCCCGCCCACATGGGCCTGGAGCGAGGTGTTCGCCTCGGCCTTCGGGACGACGTCCGAGCGCAGCCGGTCGACGAGGTCGCTGGTGTCCCGCGACTGCGGTGACGAGGTCGGTACGACGGTGACGAAGGCGGTGTCGCCGCCGCTGCTGTACGTGACCGGGCCGACCGACGCCACTCCCTCGGTGGCGCGCAGCGTGGCGGGCAGGCCGTCCATCGCGAGCCGGTCCCCGGCACCGTCGAGCTGCGCCACGATCGTCAATGGGCCGTTGACGCCGGGCCCGAATCCGTCGGACAGCAGGTCGTACGCCTGCCGGGTGGTCGACGAGGCCGGGTTGTTGCCCTGGTCGGAGGTGCCCGGGTGGAGGGAGAGCGTGGGCAGCGCCAGCACCAGCATCACCGCGGCGGCGAGTGAGCCGAGCAGTTTGGGGTGGCGTTCGACGAACCCGGACCAGCGGGCGGCGAACCCGGTGGGGACGTCGGGCCGCGGCCCCTCCTCGGCGAGCCGGGCCCGTTCGCGGCGGCTCAGCGCCCGCATCCCGATGAAGGACAGCAGGGCGGGCAGCAGCGTCACGGACGCGGCCACGGTCAGGACGACGGTGAGCGAGGCCGCGATCGCCACGCCGTTGAGGAATTCCAGTCGCAGGACGAGCATGCCGAGCAGCGCGACGCACACCGTGGCCCCGGCGAAGACGACGGCCCGGCCGGTCGTGGCGACGGCGCCGCGCGCGGCGTCGGCGACCGGCATGCCCTGGCGCAGACCGGCGCGGTGCCGGGTGACGATGAACAGTGCGTAGTCGATGCCGACGCCCAGCCCGATCAGCATGCCCAGCATCGGGGCGAAGTCGGCGACGGTCATCACATGACCCAGCAGCATGATGCCCGCGTACGCCGTTCCGACGGAGACGAGGGCGGTGGCGATGGGCAGCATGCTGGCGGCGAGGGAGCCGAAGGCGAGGAACAGGACACCGGCCGCGACGACGACCCCGATGACCTCGCTGAAGTGGATGGCGGGCGCCTCGGTGAGGGCGACGGCCGGTCCGCCGAGTTCCACCCGGAGGTGGTCGGCCTCGGCCGCCTTCGCCGTGTCCACGAGGGCCTGCGCCTGGTGCACGGGGATCGCGTCGGACGGCCGGTCGAAGGTGACCGTGGCGTAGGCGGTGTGTCCGTCGGGGCTGATCTGTCCGGCGCCGGACGCCCCGTACGGCCCGGTGACGGCGCCGACTCCGGGCAGTTCCTCGACCGCGTGCAGGGTGCGGGTCATGGTCTGCCGGACGTCGGCGGCCCGCACGGTGGAGTCGGTGGTGTGCCAGACGATGGTGTCCGTGTCCCCGCCGAGGTCCTTGAAGCCGTCCTTCAGGAGATCGGCGGCCCGGCCGGCCTCCGTGCCGGGCACGTCGTACTGGTTGGAGTACGCGGAGCCGGCGAGGCCCGCCGCGGTGGCGGCGCCGCCGAGGGCGAGAAGCCAGACGAGAACAGTGACGAGGCGGTGCCTGATACACCAACGGGCAAGGGCGGCCACCTGACGTGCTCCCTGACGGTTCGCGGACGGTTCGCGGCTCTTCCGGCGCACGGCTCGTCGGGCTCGTGCCGCCACGGGTGGGTGGCGCACGGCGGAACGAGACATGGAGCACCCGCGAAGAACGCATGACGTGGGTATGTCCACTCTCGCAGCTGATGGTGATCCTTTGCCCCATTCGTGGCATTACTCACAAGGTCCGCCCGCGAGCGGTGCCTGGTGCCTGGTTCCTTGTGCGTGGCGCCCCGGCCGCGGTGCGGTCGGGCGGTCACGGTCCCTCGCGCCGCGGCGAGCGCGTCCACCACGACCCGCTCCACCGGGGCGCCGCGCCGCCCGAGGACCTACGGGGCCATGCCCACCAGCGGGGGGCGGCGGGAGCGCCCGCACGCCGCCCGGGTCGCCGGCCCGCCGGCCGCCGTGAACGGCCGGTCCCGGCCGTCGCCGTCAGCCGGAGACGCTCGCCCGGCCGTTCTCGATGTGTCCCATGAGCCGGCGCCGGAAGCCGCCCTCCCCGTCGACGGTGACCTCCAGGTCGTACCAGCCGTGCGCGTCCGCCGCCGAGTGCACCACCGTACGGCTGCGTCCCGGCTTGACCTTGACCGTCCTGGTCCAGTCGCGCAGGTCCGCCTCGTCGACGTATCCGAGCGGCCGCACGGTGAAGGTGAGCGTCGTCCGCCCGTTGTTGCGCAGGACGAGATGCAGATCCCGCTCGTGCGCGTCGATCCGTGAGCCGACCTCGGCACCGGCCAGGGCGGCGCCCGCCGCGGGCCCGGCGAACTCGCGGCGGAAGCCGTTGGGGCCCGTCACCGTGAACCGGTACGCCGAGCCGTTGACGGGCACCGACCAGTGCGCCGTGCCCTTCACGTCGCGGTGCTGCGGCACGGGGAACTCGCCCGCGTACGGGTACAGCGTGAAGTGCGCGGAGGAGCGGCCGGTGTTGCCGAGGGCCACGCGCACCTCGCCGCCCACCAGCCGGGCCTGCGCGTCCGGCTGGTACGGCAGCGGGCGGGCCGGGCGCACCCCGGGCTCCTGTGCGGGCATGTGCTGCACGAGCGGCGGCCTCGGCGCCCAGCGTCCGGTGAACGGCGGGATGGCGCCGGGCCGTTCCACGTCGGGCCGCCGCCGTGCGCGCTCGAAGTCGAAGGCCGAGGTCAGATCGCCGGTGACGGTGCGCCGCCAGGCGCCGATGTTCGGCTCCTCCACCCCGGTCCAGCGCTCCAGGAAGCGGATGACGGAGGTGTGGTCGAAGACCTCGGAGCAGACGTAGCCGCCCACGGTCCAGGGCGAGACGACGAGCAGTGGGACCCGCATGCCGAGACCGGTCGGCTTGCCCTCCCACCGCTCCTCGGCCACCTCCGGCGGCGCGACGGGCGGCGGCACGTGGTCGAAGAAGCCGTCGTTCTCGTCGTAGTTGATGATGACGGCGGTGTGCCGCCAGACCTCGGGGTGCCTGCCCAGCGCGTCCAGGATCTTGTAGACGATCGTCGCGCTGTGGACCGGCGAGGAGACGCTCGGGTGCTCGGAGTCGAGGGCCGACGGCACCAGGTAGGAGACCTCGGGGAGGGTGCCCGCCGCCACGTCCTTGGCGAACTCGTCGGCCAGCGTGCCGGTCTCGACCCTGCGCAGCCCGCGCTCGAAGAGGCTGCGCCCGGTCCTGTCCAGGGTGGCGACGCCCTGTTCGAGCAGCCCGAGCAGCCGCTCCCGCTCGGCGGCGTCCGCGTCCCGGACGGCCGAGTAGAACGACTCCATGTACGTGTGGCCACCGGTCCTCGCCAGCGCCTTGCGGGCGATCGCCTTGAAGGTGGCGAAGAACTCGATCTGGTTGTCGGTGAAGTTCTCCCACTCGGTGTACGTGCGCCAGCTGCGGCCCGCCTTCTCCAGCCGTTCCGCGTAGGTGCCCCAGTCGTACCCGGGGTGCGTGCCCTCGTCGTACGCGTCGTTGCCGACGGCCCGCTTCCCGTTCGGCTCGTAGCCCGTCTTCCCGCTCCAGAGGTGGTTGCGGTTGGGGCTGGTCGAGGAGTGGATCGAGGAGTGGTAGGCGTCGCAAACCGTGAAGGTGTCGGCCAGTTCATAGTGCAGCGGGATGTCGCGGCGGTCGTAGTACGCCATGGTGGCGGCCGTCTTCGCGCTCACCCAGCCGTTCATCCAGCCGTCGGCCCACGCTCGGCCGCCGCCGTTCCAGGAGTGGTCGAGCGCGCCGATGTACTGGAGGTCCTTCTTCTGCGTCTCGGCGGCACCCCGCACCGGGAACGGCAGCACGGAGGCGCCGAGCGGGGCGGGCTGCTCGAAGACCGGCCTGCCGGAGGGCAGCTCGATCGCGTTGCGGTCGCCGAAGCCGCGTACGCCCCGGAGCGCGCCGAAGTAATGATCGAAGGAACGGTTCTCCTGCATCAGGATCACCACGTGCCTGATGTCCCGGAGCCCACCGCCACCGGACCCGGCCGGGTGCGCCGGCTGCGCGGCCATCGCGGCCTGCAGCGACGGCGGCAGCAGCGACCCCGCCGCCGCGGCGCCGAACGCGCCGCCACCGAGTGCGAAGAGCCGTCGCCGTGAGATGTCCGTGGTCAAGTGAGCCTCCCGAGTCCTGTCGTATGGCCGGGAACGTAGTCACGCCAGGTGGCCTCGGGAAGGACTCCGTACGGCTCGGTGGTGAACGTCCAACACGTCGGCCGGAAAGTCCAACCGCCCCCACAGGCCCGCGACGGTCCGACGCCGGGTCGCCCACGGGGTCCGGTCCCGAGGCGCCCGCAGCCGTCCCGGTCCATGGCGCCCGCGGTGGCCCGGCCGAGGCTCGCGCGGCGGTCCGGGGCGGTTGCCCCCACCCGGCCGACGTTGACCGGCGCGGCACCCGCGCGGCAACCTTATGCACCGTCAATTCCAGTCACTGGGGGAACAGTTGAACAGTGGGTCGCACCACATCGGGCCGGACTCCACACCGGACAGATACCGCCTGCTCAACTCCATCGGGAGGGGCGGCGAGGCCGTCCTCTACCGGGCCGAGATCGAGCTCGACGGGGCGCCCGAGACCGTGGTCGTGAAGGTGCTGGACTCCAGGACCACGATCAGCGTCGAGCAGTTCCGGCGGCTCAGCGCCAGGTGGCAGGACCAGGCGGAGCTGCTGCGCTTCGTGAACCGTCCCGGTGTGGTCGGGGTGCGCGAACACTTCGAGGGGCCTCCCATCCACGGCCGGGGCGACGCGTCGACCGCGGCCGGACGGTCGCTCGTCCTGGTCATGAACCATGTGGAAGGGCTCGACCTGCGCGACTGGCGGGAGGAGCGGACCCTCGCCACCCACGCCGAGCGCCGGGAGGTGCTGCGGACCCTCGAACAGCTCGCGGACGTGCTGGACTGGCTGCACTCGGGGCGGGCGACGCCCTCCGGCCGCACCGTCGTCCACGGCGACCTGTCCCCGGGGAACGTCATGGTCGACCGGCACGGCCAGGCCACCCTGGTCGACTTCGGGCTGAGCAAGCTGACCGCCGACCATCAGACGGCGGAGGTCTGGTTCACCCCGGGCTACGCGGCGCCGGAGGTCTTCGAGGGCAAGCGGACGCCGAACACCGACCGGTACGCGTTCGGCGCGATCGCCTACTTCCTGCTCAGCGCCCAGTCCCCGCCGAGCACCCCCGAGCAGCTCCGGACGGCGCTGGCCGCGCTCCCCCAGGTAGCGGCGGCGGACCCGGACCGGGTCGAGCGGATCCTGCGGATCTGCGCGGTCGAACCCGACCGACGGCCGGAGAGTCTGTCGGCGTGGGTGAAGGACCTGCGCCCGGCGGTGGTGTCGACGACGGTCACCGGTGGCCCGGCCGTCTCGGTGCGCGACGCGGTACCCGGTACGGCCGGGACGACGGACACGGCACCGGGGTCCGCCGTGGCCCCGGCCGTACCGCCACCGCTCCTGACCCCGCCTCCCGGCTCCCCGCCCGCGACGTCCCCGGACGAGGGCGCCCCGCCCGCCTTCCCGCCGCCGATCACCGCCTCCGCCGATCCCGGAGTGCCGCTGCCCGCAACGGTGGATCCGGGCCCGGCGACGGGGCCCGACCCGGCCCGGGGAGCGGGCCCCGGTCCGCGACCGCACGACGCACCGCCCGCGTCGCCTCAGGCGTCGGCACAGCCTCCGCACGACATTCGGCCCCCGCACTCGACGCAGCCTCCGCGACCGTTCCAGGACCCCGCTCAGGAGACACAGGTCCCGGCCGCTCCGCAGAGGAACGGGAGCCGGAAGCGGATCGCCCTGTCGGCGGCGGCCGTGCTGGTCGCCGCCGCACTGGGCGCGGGCGGGGCATGGGCACTGCTGCGCGGCGAGGACGGCGACCGCCCGGCGGACGCGGTCGGCGCGTCCGCACCGGCGGACGCGGACCCCGGTCCGGACGCGTCGCCGGACGATTCCGGGGGCACGGACGACGAGGGCGACGGCCCGTCGCCGGACCCGTCGACGCCCGGGGTCGCCGACAACGCCACGGAGGTCTCGCTGACCACGCTGAATCCGGTGGCCGACACCGACGGGTTCGAGGTGGGCTCCGCGAACCTCAATACCCAACTGCACACGGACGCCTATGTGGCATCGCCGGACTGCACCACCGAGCCGTACATGGAGTTCAACCTCGGGCGCGCCTGGACCACTTTCGACCTGACGGCGGGGATCGACGACGACTCGTACTACGAGTCGGGGCGGCTGACCGTCAAGGTGGACGACACCACGCTCTGGGTCGGGACGCTCGAACTGGGCAAGCCGCAGAGGCTGTCCCTGAAGGTGGCGAACGGGCTGCGGCTGCGCATCCAGGTGGACGAGAACTGCGACGGCGCGAAACTCGCGCTCGGCACCCCGCTGCTCAAGCGGTAGCCGCGGGCGACGGGACGGACCGCGCACGACGGGCCCCGACCCGGGTCACGGTGTGGGGCGGTGCACCCGGCTCACGGGTGCACCGCCCCTTCCGGACGTACACGGGAACCGCCCCGTGCGGCGGCCGGATCAGCCCTCGACGCCGAGCTTCTCCAGGATCAGCTCGCGCACCCGGGCCGCGTCCGCCTGGCCGCGGGTGGCCTTCATGACCGCGCCGACGAGCGCGCCCGCCGCCGCGACCTTGCCGCCGCGGATCTTGTCCGCGATGGCGCCGTTGGCGGCGATGGCCTCGTCCACGGCCGCGCCCAGCGCGCCCTCGTCCGAGACGACCTTCAGGCCGCGCTTCTCGACGACGGTGTCCGGGTCGCCCTCGCCCGCGAGGACGCCCTCGATGACCTGGCGGGCCAGCTTGTCGTTGAGGTCGCCCGAGGCGACGAGCTCGGTCACCCGGGCGACCTGCGCCGGGGTGATCGGCAGCTCGTCGAGGCCGCGGCCGGTCTCGTTGGCGTTACGGGCCAGCTCGCCCATCCACCACTTGCGGGCCTGGTCCGAGGGGGCGCCCGCCTCGGTCGTGGCGACGATCAGGTCGACCGCGCCCGCGTTGAGGATGGACTGCATGTCGTGCTCGGAGACGCCCCACTCCTCCTTGAGCCGGTTGCGGCGCACCCGAGGCAGCTCGGGGAGGCCGCCCCGGAGCTCCTCGACCCACTCCCGGGCCGGGGCGACCGGCACCAGGTCGGGCTCGGGGAAGTAGCGGTAGTCCTCGGCGTTGTCCTTGATACGGCCGGACGTGGTCGAGCCGTCCTCCTCGTGGAAGTGACGGGTCTCCTGCACGACCGTGCCGCCGGAGCCCAGCACCGCGGCGTGGCGCTGGATCTCGAAGCGGACGGCGCGCTCGACGGAACGCAGCGAGTTCACGTTCTTCGTCTCGGAGCGCGTACCGAACGTCTCGGTGCCCTGCGGGCGCAGCGACAGGTTGACGTCGCAGCGCATCTGGCCCATCTCCATCCGGGCCTCCGAGACGCCGAGCGCCTTGATGAGCTCGCGGAGCTCGGTGACATACGCCTTGGCGACCTCGGGGGCGCGGGCGCCCGCGCCCTCGATCGGCTTGGTGACGATCTCGATGAGCGGGATGCCGGCGCGGTTGTAGTCCAGCAGGGAGTGCGAGGCGCCCTGGATACGGCCGGTGGCGCCGCCGACGTGGGTCGACTTGCCGGTGTCCTCCTCCATGTGGGCGCGCTCGATGTGCACGCGGAAGACCTCGCCGTCCTCCAGCTGGACGTCCAGATAGCCGTTGAAGGCGATCGGCTCGTCGTACTGGGAGGTCTGGAAGTTCTTCGGCATGTCCGGATAGAAGTAGTTCTTCCGGGCGAAGCGGCACCACTCGGCGATCTCGCAGTTCAGCGCGAGGCCGATCTTGATGGCGGACTCGACGCCGATCTCGTTGACGACCGGCAGCGCGCCGGGCAGCCCGAGGCAGACCGGGCAGGTCTGGGAATTGGCGTCCTGCTTCAGCTCGGTCGAGCAGCCGCAGAACATCTTGGTCTTGGTGCCGAGCTCGACATGGACCTCCAGGCCCATGACGGGGTCGTAGGACGCGAGGGCGTCCTCGTACGACACCAGGTCGGTGACAGTCACGGTGAAACCTTCCCCCTCAGCCCAGCAGTACGTCGTCGTCGCCGATGCGCTTGAGTTCGCGCAGCAGCAGGGCGATACCGGTGGCGATGGCGGCGGCGGAGACGACGGCGTCGACCAGCCGGAGCGTGTCGTGCTCGGAGCGGGCCTGCTTGGCCTGCCTGATGACACCGAGCGCCCCGAAGGCGGTGGTGCCGATGGACAGGTATGTACCGGTCTTGGACTTCTTGAAGCCCTTGGCCTTGCTCAGCGCGTTCACAGTGACGGAGCCTCCTCCAGCAGCGGGTGTCCCCACTTTTCCACGAAGGCGGCCTCGACGGCGGCTCCGACCTTGTACAGCCGGTCGTCCTTCATGGCGGGGGCGATGATCTGCAGACCGACCGGCAGGCCGTCCTCCGGGGCCAGACCGCAGGGCAGCGACATGGCGGCGTTGCCGGCGAGGTTGGTCGGGATGGTGCAGAGGTCCGCGAGGTACATCGCCATCGGGTCGTCGGCGCGCTCGCCGATCGGGAAGGCGGTGGTGGGCGTCGTCGGCGAGACGATTACATCGACACCGCTGCCCGGCTCGAAGGCCCGCTCGAAGTCCCGGGTGATCAGGGTGCGGACCTTCTGCGCGGAGCCGTAGTACGCGTCGTAGTAGCCGGAGCTGAGCGCGTACGTGCCGAGGATGACGCGGCGCTTCACCTCGTCGCCGAAACCGGCCTCGCGGGTGAGCGCGGTGACGTCCTCGGCGGACTTCGTGCCGTCGTCGCCGACCCGCAGGCCGTAGCGCATGGCGTCGAAGCGGGCCAGGTTGGAGGAGCACTCGGACGGCGCGATCAGGTAGTACGCCGACAGCGCGAGGTCGAAGGACGGGCAGTCCAGCTCGACGATCGTGGCGCCGAGCGACTTCAGCAGCTCGACCGACTCGTTGAACCGCTGGACGACGCCGGCCTGGTAGCCCTCGCCGGAGAACTGCTTGACGACGCCGACCCGCATGCCCTCGACGCTGCCGTTGCGGGCGGCCTCGACGACCGGCGGGACCGGGGCGTCGATGGACGTCGAGTCCATCGGGTCGTGGCCGGCGATCACCTCGTGCAGCAGCGCCGCGTCCAGGACCGTACGGGCGCAGGGCCCGCCCTGGTCGAGGGAGCTGGAGAACGCCACCATGCCGTAGCGGGAGACGCCGCCGTACGTGGGCTTGACGCCGACGGTGCCGGTGACGGCGGCGGGCTGGCGGATGGAGCCGCCGGTGTCCGTACCGATGGCCAGCGGGGCCTCGTACGAGGCGAGCGCGGCCGAGGAGCCGCCGCCCGAGCCGCCCGGGATCCGCGTGAGGTCCCACGGGTTGCCGGTCGGGCCGTAGGCGCTGTTCTCGGTGGAGGACCCCATGGCGAACTCGTCCATGTTGGTCTTGCCGAGGATGACGACGTCGGCGTCCTTCAGCTTCCTGGTGAGGGTCGCGTCGTACGGCGGGATCCAGCCCTCGAGGATCTTGGAACCGACGGTGGTCGGGATGCCCTCGGTGGTGAAGATGTCCTTGAGCGCGAGCGGGACGCCGGCCAGCGGGCCCAGCTTCTCGCCCGCCGCCCGCTTCGCGTCGACGGCACGGGCCTGCGCGAGCGCGCCCTCGCGGTCGACGTGCAGGAAGGCGTGGACCTTCTCGTCGACCGCGTCGATCCGGGCCAGGTGCGCCTCGGCGACCTCGACGGCGGTCAGCTCGCCGGACGCGATCTTCTCGGCGATCTCGGCGGCGGTGAGCTTGATGATGGTGCTGTTGTCCGTCATGGTTTCAGTCCTCCCCCAGGATCTGCGGCACCTTGAAACGCTGCTGCTCCTGGGCCGGGGCGCCGGAGAGCGCCTGCTCGGGGGTGAGCGACGGACGGACCTCGTCCGCGCGCATGACGTTGGTCAGCGGCAGCGGGTGGGAGGTCGGCGGTACGTCTTGGTCGGCGACCTCGGAGACGCGGGCGACCGCGCCGATGATGTCGTCGAGCTGACCGGCGAAGTGATCGAGCTCTTCGCCCTTCAGCTCCAGACGCGCCAGCCGGGCGAGGTGGGCGACCTCCTCGCGCGTGATGCCAGGCATGCAGCGATCCTCAGGGGTTGGTGTGCGGTTTTGGCCCAATCCTATGGTGTCGGCCGCCACCGCTCCCGCCACCCGGGTGAACACCCTGGTCGGGCGGCCGATCGGGGTCGGCCGCCGTCGCGGACGCGGGCCGGACGGTCGCGCCGTCGCACACCCGTGTCGGGCGGTGGCGACGCACGTCGGCGGTCAGGTCGTCGCGGGCCGCGAGTCGACCGTCCGCCCCGGAGGGCGCTGCTCCAGCTCCGGCGTCGCCGCGGCGGCGGCTGCGGCGGCAGCCGCCGCAGCCGCCGCAGCCGCCAGCTCGGCCGGTCGGCGCCAGCCGTGCTCGCCGCGCGCCCGCAGCCAGGCCGTCGTCTCCTGCGGCGGCATCGCCGCGGCGACCAGCCATCCCTGCACGGCGTCGCAGCGCAGGTCCCGCAGCCGCTCCCAGGTCTGGTCGTCCTCGACGCCCTCCGCGACCACCAGCAGGCCCAGCGAATGCGCCAGGTCGATGGTGCAGCGGACGATCTCCGCGTCCTCGTTGTCGACGGCCAGCCGGGCCACGAACGACCGGTCGATCTTCAGCTCGCTGACCGGCAGCCGCCGCAGATGGACCAGCGAGGAGTACCCCGTGCCGAAGTCGTCGAGGGACATCTTCACGCCGTGCCCGGTGAGCCCGGCCAGGGTGTCGGCGGCGCGCTGCGGGTCCTCCAGCAGCACATGCTCCGTGATCTCCAGCTGGAGCGCCCCGGCCGGGACGCCGTGCCGGGCGAGCCGGGCCGCGACGCTGCCCGCGAATCCGGGGGTGTGGACGTCGCGCGGCGAGACGTTGACCGCGACCGGGACGAACAGCCCCTGCGCCCGCCACCGGGCGACCTGGGCCAGCGCCGTCTCCAGGACGTACTCCGTGAGGTGCGGCATGAGCCCGGACGACTCGGCGATGGCGATGAACTCGTCCGGAGGGACCCGCCCGCGCTCCGGATGCACCCAGCGCACCAGCGCTTCGAGGCCGGCCACCTGGCCGTCGAAACGGACCTTCGGCTGGTAGTGGAGCTCCACCTCACCGGCGTCCAGCGCCCGCCGCAGGTCGCCGAGGAGCCCGAGCCGGTCGGGCGTGTTGCTGTCCCGCTTCGACTCGTACACCTCGACGCCCGTGCGGTCCCGCTTGGCCTGGTACATCGCCACGTCCGCCCGCCTGAGCAGACCTTCCGCGTCCGGTGCGTGGTCCGGGTGGACGGCGACCCCCGCGCTGGCCTCCAGCACCAGGGTCAGACCGTCCAGGTCCAGCGGGGAGGACAGCGCCGCGACCAGATGACGGGCGACCCGCTGGGCGCTCGTCGTGGAGTCGGTGGTCGGCAGGAGCACGGCGAACTCGTCGCCGCCGAGCCGCGCGGCCTCCGCCCCGCGCGGAAGCGCGAGCCGGAGCCGCTCCGCTATCTGCAGCAGCAGCCGGTCCCCCGCCAGATGGCCGAGGGTGTCGTTGACCGCCCGGAAGCGGTCGAGATCGATCAGGACGAGAGCGGATCTGGCCCCCACGGCCTCGGCGTCCTCCAGGGCCGTCCAGATGCGTTCCAGCAGCCACTGCCGGTTGGGCAGCCCGGTCAGCGGGTCGCGCAGCTGCTCCTCCGCCCGGGCCCGCGCGATCCAGAGGGTGGAGTCCAGGGCGATGAGCGGCACCGCGAACAGGGGCAGGAGCACCGGCATGGTCATCGCGACGACGCAGATCAGCGGTGCGATGCCGATCAGCGCCGCCATGAGGAGGCCGTGCCGGAGCAGGGCGGTGCGGGCGACGGTCGGCAGGCCGCCGCCCTGGGGGGCTCCGGCGTACCAGAGCAGGAGGCGGCTGACGAGCAGATAGGTGCAGGCGGTCAGCAGGATCTCGGGGAGGTCGGCGATGCCCCAGTCGAGTGGCTGCCAGGGGGATTCGACGGTCTGGACGTCACCGAACGCGGCAAGGACCAGGGCCGCCGCGCCTATGCCCAGGATGTCCACGGCTCCGTGCAGCAGCCCCTGCCACCAGCGTTGCCGACGGGCGACTCCGACGAGCACGACGACGACCAGGCTCACCAGCCCGGCGGCCAGCCAGCCGTAGAGCAGCAGCACGGCGAGCGTGAGGGCGGCCCCGGAACCGGCGCCGCCCGACCACCGGTCGCGTCCGAGCGCCACCAGATGGCCGACGACGACACCGGTGAGGACGGCGAGGGACCAGCCGACCTCGCCATCGGGAAAGAGTGCGCGCCCCTCGCTCAGGGTCCGGTAGAAACCGGTCGCGATCAGAACGAAGGCGAACACGATGGCAACGGCACCCACCTTGGGCGTGAGGCCGACGAAACCTTGCAGCCGCGACACCGGTGCGGCGCTCTCGGTCGGTTTCATTCCGTCCCTCTCACAGCCGGCGGTGCCCATGTCACCCGATGGATCAGTTCCATGCCACCACGACCCGGAATTCCCATCCGCGGCCGGGCACGGCAGACGCACATCTCAACAGTAGGCCGCAACAGGCCGATAAGGGCAGCGCTCTACCGCTCTTGCCCGAATGCGAACCGCCCCTTCACCAGCATCTGATATGCGCCGTTCGGGTGAACCCGCCCAACTGGGGGCAACCCTTGCCCCCTTCCACCCGCATATGACGCCCCTGTTCCTTTTTGTTCGTCATGTGCCCCTGGATTCACCCCTTCGACCGGCTGGAGTCCCGTCCTCGCCCCGTTCGTCATTCCGCCGGTTCCGCGACGGGCGCGGCAGCCTCGCGCGCGGCCTCCGGCCCCTGTTCGAGCAGCACGGTGAAGCCGTCCTCGTCCAGCACGGGCACCTTCAGCTGCACCGCCTTGTCGTACTTCGAACCGGGGTTGTCGCCGACGACCACGAAGGAGGTCTTCTTCGACACCGAACCCGTCACCTTCGCCCCGCGGCTCTGCAGCGCCTCTTTCGCGCCGTCCCTGGTGTGGCCGGACAGCGTGCCGGTGACGACGACGGTGAGCCCTTCGAGCGGGCGCGGCCCCGCCGCCTCCCCCGCTTCCTCGTCCTCCATCCGGACCCCGGCCTCCCGCCACTTGCGCAGGATCTCGCGGTGCCAGTCCTCGGCGAGCCACTGCTTCACCGAGGCGGCGATGATCCCGCCCACCCCGTCGGCCTCGACCAGCTCCTGCTCGGTCGCCCCGTCGATCCGCTCGATGGAGCGGAACTGACGGGCCAGCTCGGCCGCCGCGACCGGGCCCACGTGCCGGATGGAGAGCCCGGTGAGGAACCGGGCGAGCGGAGCGTTCTTGGCCGCGGCGATGGCGTCGAGCATGGCGAGCGCGTTCTTCTTCGGCTCGCCCTGCTGGTTGGCGAAGACCCAGGCGGTCTTCTCCTCGCCGGTCTTCGGGTCGCGCTTGGGCAGCCCGCTGTCCGGGTCGCGGACGTAGGCGCGGATCGGCAGGAGCTGTTCGACGGTCAGCCCGAAGAGGTCGCCCTCGTCGCGCAGCGGCGGCTCGGCGGGTTCCAGGGGCTGTGTCAGGGCCGCCGCCGCGACATAGCCGAAGTGGTCGATGTCGAGGCTCTTGCGGCTCGCGAGGTAGTAGACCCGTTCGCGCAACTGAGCGGGGCACGAGCGCGCGTTGGGGCACCGGAGGTCGACATCGGCCTCCTTCATGGGCTTCAGCTCCGTAGCGCACTCCGGGCAGTGCGTCGGCATCACGAACTCCCGCTCGGTGCCGTCGCGCAGATCGACGACCGGGCCGAGGATCTCCGGGATCACGTCGCCCGCCTTGCGGAGCACGACCGTGTCCCCGATGAGGACGCCCTTCGCCTTCACCACGTTCTGGTTGTGCAGGGTGGCGAACTCGACCTCGGAGCCCGCCACCTCGACCGGCTCGACCTGCGCGTACGGCGTGACGCGGCCGGTGCGGCCGACACCGACGCGGATGTTCACCAGCTTGGTGTTGACCTCCTCCGGCGGGTACTTCCAGGCGATCGCCCAGCGCGGGGCGCGCGAGGTGGAGCCCAGCCGGCCCTGGAGCGGGATCTCGTCGAGCTTGACGACGACACCGTCGATCTCGTGCTCCACGGAGTGCCGGTTCTCGCCGTAGTACGCGATGAACTCCCGTACGCCGTCCAGCGAATCCACCACCTTGTTGTGCCGGGCGGTGGGCAGGCCCCATTCGTGCAGCAGCTCGTAGGCGTGCGAGAGACGGTCGATGTCGAGGCCCTCACGGGCGCCGATGCCGTGCACCACCATGTGCAGCGGGCGGGTGGCGGTGACCTTCGGGTCCTTCTGGCGCAGTGAACCGGCCGCCGCGTTGCGCGGGTTGGCGAACGGCTTGTCCTCCGCCGCGACCAGCCGGGCGTTCAACTCCTCGAAGGCGTGCATCGGGAAGAAGACCTCGCCGCGGATCTCGACCAGATCCGGGATCCGGTCGCCCTTCAGCCGGTGCGGGATCTCGTCGATCGTACGGATGTTGGGCGTGATGTCCTCGCCGGTGCGGCCGTCGCCCCGGGTCGCGGCGCGGGTCAGCCGCCCCCGCTCGTACGTGAGGTTGACCGCGAGACCGTCGACCTTCAGCTCGCACAGGAAGTGGTGGCCGGTGGTGCCGACGTCCTTGGCGATCCGCTCGCCCCAGGCCGTCAGCTCCTCCTCGTCGAAGGCGTTGTCCAGCGACAGCATCCGCTCGCGGTGCTCGACGGAGGTGAATTCCGTCCGGTACGGACCCGCCACCTTCTGCGTCGGCGAATCCGGCGTGCGCAGCTGCGCGTACTCCTCCTCCAGACCCTCCAGTTCGCGCATCAGCCGGTCGAACTCGGCGTCGCTCACGACCGGCTGGTCGTTCACGTAGTAGCGGAAGCGGTGCTCCTCGATCTGTTCGGCGAGGAGCGCGTGCCGCTCCCGTGCCTGTGCGGGCACCGCCGTCTGCTGTTCGCCGGCCATCGTTGCGTCCTCCCGTTACCCATGACCCCGTTACTCAGGGTTGTCTGCGAGCGATCTCGCGGCCCGGGCGCAGTGGGCGAGCGCGGCGCGCGCGTACGCGGGCGAGGCGCCCGCCAGTCCGCACGCCGGGGTGATCACCACGGACCGCGTCAGCGTCCCCGGATTCAGCCCCAGCCTGCGCCACAGCGTCCTGACCCCCATGACGCTACCGCCCGGGTCGGGCAATCCGCCCGAGGCCGGGTCGGTGCCGGGCACCACGCCGAAGAAGATCTGGGTGCCGCCCTCGACCGCTTCCCCGATCGCTTCCTCCTCACGCTCGGTGAGCAGTCCGAGATCGAACGAGATCCCGTCCGCCCCGGCCCTGCGCAGCAGCGCGAACGGTACGTCGGGGGCGCAGCTGTGCACGACCGTCGCCCCGTCCCCTGCCGCAGCCAGGACGTCGCGCAGGGCGCCCTCCACGATCTGCCGGTCCACGGCCCGGTAGGTGCGGTAGCCGCTGGCCGTCCTGATCCCCCCGCGCAGGACGCCGGTCAGCGACGGTTCGTCGAGCTGGAGCACCACGTCGGCGCCGGGCACCCGGCGCCGCACCTCCGCGAGATGGGCGCGCAGCCCCTCCGCCAGTGAGGCCGTCAGGTCGCGGCAGGCCCCCGGGTCGCCGAGCGCGGCCTCGCCGCCCCGCCGTTCCAGCGCGGCGGCCAGCGTCCACGGGCCGACGGCCTGGACCTTGAGCGGCCCCTCGTACCCCTGGGTGAACTCCTCCAGGGCGTCGAGGTCCTCGCCCAGCCAGGACCTGGCCCGCCGGGTGTCCCGGCCGGGCCGGTCGCCGACCCGCCAGCCGCTGGGCTCGACGTGCGCGTACAGGTCCACGAGCAGCCCGACGGTCCGCCCGATCATGTCCGCACCGGGCCCACGGGCCGGGAGCTCCGCCAGATACGGCAGCCCTTCGCCGTCCCCGAAGGACCCGGTGACGGTCTTCGCCGCCTCCCGCGCGTCTCCTCCGGGCATGGAACCGATTCCGGTGGCCCGGCAACCCTCGAACTTGTTCGTCTCACTCACATGGGAAGCCTAAAGGCCGTCCACGGCACGTGTTGCGGGACCGTCACCGCGCCGGACGACCGCCCGATCCGCCCGGACCGCCCGGCCTGGTCCGGTCCGGGCGGTCGGCGGCCGGGGCGCGTGAGGGTCAGCGGCCGGGGCGCACCCTGAGGTCGGTGACCTCGGCGTCGCGCGGCAGGTCGAGGGCCGTCACGATCGTGGTGGCCACCGACTCCGGGTCGATCCAGCGGGAGGGGTCGTACTCCTTTCCCTCCTGCTGGTGGACCTTGGCCTGCATGGGGCTGGCGGTGCGTCCCGGGTAGACGGAGGTGACCCGGACCCCGTTCGCGTGCTCCTCCTGGCGCAGCGAGTCGGCGAGCGCCTTCAGGCCGTGCTTGCTGGCGGCGTACGCACCCCACTCCGCGGACGCCGCGAGCCCGGCGCCGGAGTTCACGAAGAGCACATGCCCCTGGGCGACCCGCAGCTGCGGCAGGAGGAGCCGGGTCAGCTCGGCGGGCGCGACCAGGTTGGCGTTGAGCTGGAAGTGCCACGCCTTGGGCGTGAGATCGCCGACCGCGCCGAGCTCCACGACGCCCGCGACATGCAGCAGCGAGTCGACCCGCTCCGGCATCGTCTGGTGGGCGAACGCCCAGGACAGCCGGTCCGGGTTGGCGAGGTCGCCGACGAGCGTACGGGCGCCGGGGTGCAGCTCGGCGAGCTCCTTGGCGCGGGCCGCGTCGCGGGCCACCAGCACGGCCTCGTCACCGCGCTCCAGAAGACGACGGGTGACGGCTGCGCCGATGCCGGACCCGGCGCCGGTGATGACATGTGTGGGCATACCGCCATGATCTCATCACGCCGCCGGGCCGCCGGTCGTGCCCCGGAGCCGCGCACCGCGCCGCCGCACACGCCTGTCGGCGCGTGACCACGCGAACCGCGTGCCCGCGTCACCGCTGCTCGGCCGCCTCCTCCAGGTGGGCCAGGGCGCTCGCACCGTCCTTGGCGAAGAACACCAGGTCGGTGAGCGGGATGGGGAGGAAGCCCTCGTCCTCCATCCGCTGGAACTGCTGGTGCAGCCCGTCGTAGAAGCCCGCCGTGTTCAGCAGGACGATCGGCTTGTCGTGCTTGCCGTGCTTCTTCAGCTCCAGGATCTCGGTCGCCTCGTCGAGCGTCCCGGTGCCGCCCACCATGATCACGACGGCGTCGGCCTTCTCCAGGAGCAGCGCCTTGCGCTCGGCGAGATCGCGGGCGATCACCATCTCGTCGGCATTGGTACGCGCCTTGTCGGCGAGGAAGTCGACCGACACGCCGACCAGCCGTCCGCCCGCTTCCTGCACGCCATCGGCGACGACCTTCATCAGCCCGCTCTCCGACCCGCCCCAGACGAGGGTGTGCCCGCCCTTGCCGATCAGCTCGGCGAATTCACGGGCGGGACGGGTGTAGCGGTCGGCGAGGTCGGCGGCGGAGAGGAAGACGCAGATGTTCATAGCGGACACCGTAGAGGCCACCACCGACGGGCCACGCCACCGGGCCCGATTCCGGCCATGCCGAGAGGGCGGGGAAGGCCGGAGGAAAGGCCCGAACGACATGGACGACGAGGGAAGAAAACGGCCCGCGACCCGGCTGAACAAGGCATGACCTCCACACAGGGACACCAGGGACACACAGGGCAAACCGGGCACACAGGGCACCGCATCACCGTCGAGCCCGGCACCGAGCACGTACGGGTGGTCCACGACGGGCAGGTGCTCGCCGAGAGCCGCCGCCCGATCGTCCTGCGCGAGACGGGCTGCCCGGTCCGCTACTACCTGCCGCCCGAGGACGTCCGTACGGACCTCCTCACGGCCTCGGACACGCGGACGCACTGCCCATTCAAGGGCGATGCCTCCTACTGGTCGCTTCCGGACGCGGCCGATCTCGTCTGGGCCTATCCCGATCCGAAACCCGAAGTCGCCCCGATCAAGGACCGCTTCTGCTTCTACGAGACCGAGACCGTCACCGGATGAACGTCCGCCGCTGACCGCCGCACGACAGCGGCTGCGACTGCGACTGCGACTGCGACTGCGGTACTCAACCACCGCCCCGACCTGCGGACTTGAGGATTCCCAAAGAATCTTGGGCCGAAGCGATGAGTTTTCGGGAGGGCGGTGGTCTGCACTTGCATGGACAAGACTCTCTCCCGCGACGGCACCGTGATCGCCTATCGGCGCCGGGGTGAAGGACCGCCGGTGGTCCTGGTCGGCGGAGCACTGGGCACGGCGGCGACCGAGGCTCCCCTGGCACGCCTCCTCGCCCCACGCTTCGGCGTGGTCACGTACGACAGGCGCGGACGCGGCTCCAGTGGCGACAACGGCCCGTACGCGGTGGAACGCGAGATCGAGGACCTGGCCGCGCTCATCACGGTGGTGGGCGGCCGGGCCTCGGTGTTCGGAGTGGGCGCGGGCGGGGCGCTGGCCCTTGAGGCCGCCGCCGCGGGGGTGCCCGTCGACCTGCTGGCGGTGTACGAGCCCACGTACACGCCCGGCGCCGCCGGGGCGCAGTTCAAGGCGTCCTGCACGGCCCGCCTGCACCGTCTGCTGTCCGCCGAGGACCGCGCCGGGGCCGTGGAACTGTTCCTGTCCATGACGGGCGTCCCGGCCGACACCGTCGCCCGGATGCGGCGTGCACCGCTGTGGGACGACCTGATGTCGCTGGCCCACACCCTGGCGTACGACGACGCGCTGCTCGGCGACGGTTCGATCCCGGCCGAGCGCATCGCCTCCGTGACGGCCCGGACGCTGGTGGTGTGCGGCGGTTCCAGCACCGCACGGGCCCACCGGTCGACCCGTGCCCTCGCGGACGCCGTTCCGCGTGCCCGCCACCGCACCCTGACGGGCCAGACCCGCGAGCTGGCGCCCCAGGCGGTGGCCCCGGTGCTGACGGAATTCTTCGCCGAGGACACGCGCCCCCTGCTCCGGGCATCCTGACCCCCGCCCTCCGGCACGGCCGCACCCGCACGGGGGTCGGGCGAGGCCGTGCCGGAGGCGCGGGAACGCCCGTACGGGGCAGGGCACGGCCGGGGCGGGCCCGCGGTCGAGCACCGAGCCCCGACGCGAACCGGACGGTGCTGCCACCCGGCCCGACCCGCCCTCCTCCACGGCGTATCCACCGTGCAAGGGTGACGTGCATGCCGCAACAGGCCCATCGCCTCCGGTCCTTGAGGTCCGCGTCCGGGCTCGCCCCGACGCGTTTCGCCGCGTGCCGGAAGACCGACACACCCGCTCTGGAACACGCCTTGGCGGACGACGCCACGCTCTGTGGCATCCCTCGGAGCGAGGTGACGGTCCATCGCCACCTCTTCGCCACGGGCAATCCCGGGGCATGCCCGCTCTGCGGGGCGAAGGCGGCACGGGAGTGAGAAGCTGTGCGCGTGGCGCTCCCTGGTTCCCGCACGAAGACGACGGACATGTGGCTGCTGCCCCAGGACGAGATCCTCGTGGGCCGGCGGATTCGCGGCGCTCTCCCCGACGGCGCGTGGCTGTGCAGTCAGCCCGGCCCCGCGGGCCTGCATGAGGTGCATCTGCATCGGACGGTCGAGGAGGCTCTGAGCTGCGGCGGAGTGCAGGCGTTCCTGCTCCTTCCGGCAGGGGCGGCGGCACCGGCCGGTGTCGTCACGACCGGCGCGGTGACCACCCGGCCCGAGCTGCGGCATGCGGCCATCGTGCAGCTCCTGCGCTCACGCCGCGTCCCGGACCAGAACGGCGAGGTCTTCCGAGCCGGACGCCTGGCGGTCCGCTGGAACGAACCCGACGTCGGCCCCGGGACGCACCAGCTCCTCACCGGGCAGGCGCGGCTGGTCTGGCAGGCGCTGCGGTCCGCGACGCGGTCGGCCGCGTTCACGGACTCGACCGGCCGGAGGGCGAGCGGGCAGCGGATCGGCGCCGCCGCGCACGACCTGGTGGCCCGTACCGGCATGCCCCTGACGCGCGGAGGAGCCCAACGCCTGTACCTGGCGGCGAAGCCGCCTCGGCGCTGAGGACACCGCCGCGCATGCGAAGCGCGCGCTTCGATCAGCCGACGCCCCGCAGCACGCGCGGGCGCGGTCAGCCTGCCGCTGCCGCGGTCTTTCGCCGGACCGTCGTCGCGATGGTCGCGGAGCCGACGACGCGGGTGCTGTCGTAGAGGACGACCGCCTGGCCCGGGGCCACGCCGCGGACCGGCTCGGTGAAGGTGACGTGCAGGGTGTCGTCGACGAACTCCGCCGTCACCTCGGTCTCGCCGCCGTGGGCACGGAGCTGGGCGGTGTAGGTGCCGGGGCCGGTCGGGGCGGTGCCGCACCAGCGGGGCTTGACGGCGGTGAGGGCGGTGACGTCGAGGGCTTCGACCGGGCCGACCGTCACCGTGTTGTTCACCGGGGAGATGTCCAGGACGTAGCGCGGCTTGCCGTCGGGGGCGGGGTGGCCGATGCGCAGGCCCTTGCGCTGGCCGATGGTGAAGCCGTACGCGCCCTCGTGGGTGCCGACCTTCGTGCCCGACTCGTCGACGATGTCGCCCTCGGCCGTGCCGAGCCGGCTCGCCAGGAAGCCCTGCGTGTCGCCGTCGGCGATGAAGCAGATGTCATGGCTGTCGGGCTTCTTCGCGACGGCCAGACCCCGGCGCTCGGCCTCGGCACGGATCTCGTCCTTGGTGGTGAGGGTGTCGCCGAGCGGGAACATCGCGTGGGCGAGCTGCTTCTCGTCGAGGACGCCGAGGACGTACGACTGGTCCTTCGCCATGTCCGAGGCCCGGTGCAGTTCGCGGCTGCCGTCCTCGCGGACGACGACGGTGGCGTAGTGGCCCGTGCACACGGCGTCGAAGCCGAGCGCGAGGGCCTTGTCGAGCAGCGCGGCGAACTTGATCTTCTCGTTGCAGCGCAGGCAGGGGTTGGGCGTGCGCCCGGCCTCGTACTCCGCGACGAAGTCGTCCACGACGTCCTCGCGGAAGCGTTCCGCCAGGTCCCAGACGTAGAACGGGATGCCGATGACGTCCGCGGCGCGGCGGGCGTCCCGGGAGTCCTCGATCGTGCAGCAGCCGCGCGCCCCGGTACGGAAGGACTGCGGGTTCGCGGAGAGCGCGAGGTGCACACCGGTCACGTCGTGGCCCGCCTCGGCGGCGCGGGCGGCGGCGACGGCCGAGTCGACACCGCCCGACATGGCGGCGAGCACACGGAGGGGACGCTGGGAAGTCTGAGTCATAGCCCCACCAGGGTACGGGGCGCCGGGAACGGAACGCTCACGGATATGCGTTGGGGATCACATGGGTGCGAAGAAGGCCACGGGGTCCGGAGGGTCCGCGGCGGGGGCGGGGCGCGGCGTCAGCAGGCGTGGGCTGCTGATCGGCGCCGCCGCCACGGCCGCGGTGGCGGGCTCGGCCGTGCTGGCGCGGGACGAGTTGGAACGGGCCTGGTGGCGGCTGCCCGGAGTGGACAAGCCCCGGACACCGGGCGAGGTCGACTACGCGCGGGCCCAGTGGATAGCGGCCTCCGAGGCGAACTGGCGCCGGGCCGACCGCCCCGCGGACTACGCGATCGACCGGATCATCGTCCATGTCACCCAGGGCAGCTACCGCAGCGCGGTGAAGGTCTTCCAGGACCCGGGCCACGGCGCGGCGGCGCACTACGTGGTGCGCCGGGACGGCCATGTGGCCCAGATGATCCGTGAGCTGGACGTGGCGTTCCACGCGGGGAACCGGTCGTACAACGAACGCAGCGTCGGCATCGAGCACGAGGGGTTCGTGGACCGGCCGCAGGACTTCACGGCCGAGATGTACGGGGCGTCCGCCCGGCTGGCGGCGGCGATCTGCGAGCGGTACGGGATACCCGTCGACCGGGAGCACATCGTCGGGCATGTGGAGGTGCCGGGCGCGGACCACACCGATCCCGGGCCGCACTGGGACTGGAACCGGTATCTGAAGCTCGTCCGGGCGGCCCGGACGACCGGGACGGCGGTAACGGAAGCGGGTACCCCGGGCGCCTGAGCGCGCACGCGCCCCGCGCGTCCTGTGCGCCCCCGCACGCCCTGCGCGTCCGAGCGCCTCGTATGCGCTGGTCCGGCCGGACCCCGCCACGCTCCGCGTCGGCTCGGACGAGTCCCGCCGTGTCAGACGAGTCCCGCCGTGCGTGCCCGCTCGACCGCCGGGCCGATGGCGCGGGCCACCTCGTCGATGTCCTGCTTGGTGGACGTGCGGCCGAGCGAGAAGCGCAGGGTGCCCCGGGCCAGGTCCGGATCGGTGCCGGTGGCCAGCAGGACGTGGCTGGGCTGGGCGATGCCCGCGGTGCACGCGGAACCGGTGGAGCACTCGATGCCCTGGGCGTCCAGCAGCAGGAGCAGGGAGTCGCCCTCGCAGCCGGGGAAGGTGAAGTGGGCGTTGGCCGGGAGCCGACCGCCCGGGGCCGGGTCCCCGCCGAGTACGGCGTCGGGCACGGCCGCCCGCACCGCCGCGACGAGGGCGTCACGGAGCCGGCCGATCTCGGGGGCGAACTCCTCGCGGCGGTCGGCGGCCAGGTGTCCCGCGAGGGCGAAGGCGGCGATGGCGGGGGTGTCGAGGGTGCCCGAGCGGACGTGCCGTTCCTGGCCGCCGCCGTGCAGTACGGGCACGGGGGTGTACTCGCGGCCGAGCAGCAGTGCGCCGACGCCGAACGGGCCGCCGATCTTGTGCGCGCTGACCGTCATCGCGGCCAGCCCGGATCGGCCGAAGTCGACATCCAGCTGCCCGAACGCCTGCACCGCGTCGGCATGCATGGGTACGTCGAACTCGCGGGCCACCTCCGCCAGTTCGCGTACCGGCATGATCGTGCCGATCTCGTTGTTGGCCCACATGACGGTGACCAGGGCGACGTCGTCGGGGTCTCGGAGGACCGCCTCGCGCAGCGCGTCGGCGTGGACGCGGCCGTACCGGTCGACGGGGAGGTACTCGACGTTCGCGCCCTCGTGCTCGGCGAGCCAGTGGACGGCGTCCAGCACCGCGTGGTGCTCGACCGGGCTGGCCAGCACCCGGGTGCGGCGGGGGTCGGCGTCGCGGCGGGCCCAGTACAGGCCCTTCACCGCGAGGTTGTCGGCCTCGGTGCCACCGGAGGTGAAGACCACTTCGCTGGGGCGTGCGCCGAGCGCGTCGGCGAGGGTCTCCCTCGACTCCTCGACGGTACGACGGGCACGGCGCCCGGCGGCGTGCAGCGAGGACGCGTTACCGGTGGCGGCGAGCTGGGCGGTCATCGCGGCGATCACTTCGGGAAGCATCGGCGTGGTCGCGGCGTGGTCGAGGTAAGCCATGGTGGGCCCGATTCTACGAGTCCGCCCGCCCGTACGCGGCGGGGCGTACGCACGGCGCATCGCTGCCCGGTACCCGCGCACCGGTCGGCCCGTCCGGCCGCCCGCCCCGGCCCGGGACCGCTCCGGCGGAGCCGTACTGCCCGGATTCCGGATCCGGGCTCCCGATCCGGGCTCCTGATCCGGCGCCGTCGGCCGGGCCGTTCTGGTCGCACCCGCGAGGCACACCGGGCGCCGGGTCGCACCCGCGTGGCACGCCGCGTGGCCCGTCCCGGTGCCGCGCGCTCCACCGCCCACCGCCTCGCCGGTGCCCCGGGGTCGACGGCCGGTCGGCCCGGTCAGCCGCCCTCGGCGTGGCGCTCGTCGAGGAGGCGCTGGGCAGCCTGCACGGAACGCTCCGCGCGATCGTCGACGAGACCGGCGACGGTGACGAACGACTGGAACGCGGCTTGGAGTTGATCATCCGCCATGTCTCCGATCAGCCGGCCCACTTCCGTTTCATCGCGCGCGAGCAGCACGGCGGTGTGAAGGCCGTCCGCGATGCCATCGCGGCCCAACTGCGGCAATTCGGCCGGGAAGTCGCGGAGGCGCTCGCCGAAGAACCGGAGTCGCGGGGCTGGAGCGAGGAGGATCTGCTGATGCTGGGCGGCCTCCACGTCGACCACCTGGTGATCACGACCTCCGCGCTCCTGGAGGCGGTGCCCGACAGGAAGCGGGAGGTCGCCGAGGTGGCCCGCCGACGGCTGAGGCTGATCGCGCTCGGCAGACGGCACTGGCTGGACCGAGCGGGCGACGAGGGGCCCCACTCCGACAAGGGCGACGACGAGAACGACGGCAACGGCGCACCCCGGCCGGGCATCGTCCGGCCGGGAGGCGGCCCGCAGGGAGGCGACCTGCCGGCAGGCTCGTGAAGCCCACCAGCGAGGCCCGCGGGCCCACGAAGGACCCGTGAAGCCCGCCAGGGTGCCCGTGAAGCCGAGGGGCCACCGGCGCCGATACGGCGCTGATGGCCCTTGCCGCGTACTCCCCCGTCGTCCGCGGCTTTCCGAACCCGCGCGGGTCAGCCGAACTGGCCCGGCTGGTAGTCGCCCGCGGGCTGCTGGGTGATGACGTTCAGGCGGTTGAAGGCGTTGATGACGGCGATGATCGACACCAGGGCACCGAGCTGCTCCTCGTCGTAGTACTTGACGGCGTTGGCCCAGACCTCGTCGCTGACGCCACCGGCCGCGTCGGCGATGCGGGTGCCCTGCTCCGCTAGCTCCAGCGCGGCGCGCTCGGCGTCGGTGAACACCGTGGCCTCGCGCCAGGCCGCGACCAGGTTGAGACGCTCCCAGGTCTCCCCGGAGTGCACGGCGTCCTTGCTGTGCATGTCGACGCAGAAGCCGCAGCCGTTGATCTGGCTGGCGCGGAGCAGCACCAGTTCACGCGTCGTGGCCGGCAGCGGCGAGTCCGCGACCGGCTGCCCCGCCGAGACGAGGTGCTTCAGGGCCTTGGCCGCGACCGGGTTGGTGAAGAGGTTCAGGCGAGCTTCCATGGTGCACTCCTTGGCCGTTGTTGGCGGTTACACCCCTTCGACGGAGACGAGCCGCACGATGTGACACGTACCAGTGTGACCTGCGTCTCCTTCTCGGGCCCCCGCTCCTCGCGATCGGCGGATCCGCCACCGGCCCGTCACGCCCGCAGCACCTCGCCGGTCCGGGCCGGGTCCGCCAGGGAGAACATGCCCGGACTTCCCGGCGCGCCGAATCCGCCGACGGGGAGGATGCCGCGCAGTGCCGCGATGGCCTGGAGCCATTCGTTGCCCTCTGCCTGCACGGCACGGATGAACGCCATGCGTCCGCCGGGGCGCAGGGCGCGCCCGATGTCGGCGAACGCCGCGACGGGGTCGTCGAAGAGCATCACCGCGAAGCGGCTGACCACGACGTCGTACGCACCGTGCGACTGAACCGATCAGGGTCCGGGCGTCGGCCGAGCGGCCCCGGCCTCCCGAGTCCCGGGAGAGTCGGGGCCGGGCCTTCCCGCAGCCGCTACCCGCGCGGCGCCCGAGCCAGCTGACGGGACTGGGCGACCAGGCGGTCCGCGCTGTCCCAGACGTCCGCGTCCTCCTCCAGGAAGCCGCCCGCGAGGTTGCGGGTGGTGATGGAGACCCGCAGCGGGCCGGGGGCGGGGCGGCAGCGGACGTGGGTGGTGAGTTCGACGGTCGGCGTCCAGCCCTTGAGGCCCAGCTCGAACGCGGTGGGCGGCAGCGCGTCGACGGTGAGCAGGAGGGAGAGCGGATCGGGGTCGCGACCGTCCGCGAGGCCGAACCAGCCGCGCATCTCGCCCTTTCCGGAGGGGGCTCCGACCGCCCAGCCGACCGTCGCCGGGTCGAGCTTGATGTCGATCCGGTCGGCGATGGCGGAGCTGCCGGGGATCGGGGCCGGGCCGTCGCCGGGGCCGAGGCAGTGCTCCACGGGCGGGATGGCCGGCGGCTTCGCCGAGGTGCGCACCTCTTCGCTCAGCGTGTCCAGATCGCCGTAGGTGGCGATGACGCGGATGCGCTCGGTCTCGGTGCCGTCCTCGGCGTACTGGAAGAGGGACGCCTGCCCGGTCGAGAGGGTGCGGCCGGTGCGGACCGTCTGCGTACGGATCATCGCCGGGCCCGGGACGGACGCGGTGAGGTAGTGGGCGGAGACCGAGAAGGGGTCCGGATGGGGCAGGGCATCGCCGAGCGCGCGGCCGAGCATGGCCAGCAGATAGCCGCCGTTGACCGCGCGGATGATCGTCCATCCGGCGGAGAGCTCGGCGTCGTAGACGCCTTCCTCACGACGGACGACGGCCGTGTCGCGGTCGAACTCGCTGTCACCGATGGTCGCGGTCGCCTGAGTGATTCGCGCCGCTCGCTCTGCTGCCTGTGCCATGCGATGCACCGTACACCGAAAGTGTTACTAAGCGGTAGCTTTTTCTTATGAGAGGAATGGGGCCGTGATGACCGGATGCTCCCGGAAGCCGCGTCCCGGGGTGCACCGCCTCCCGTGGAACGAACCCGTCCGGAACGAACCGCCCGGAACGGGCCACCGCCGATGGACGGACCCTCGTCACTTGGACGGACCGCGTCACATGGCCGCGGAACTCTCCTCGGCCGTCGACGACCGCCGGTTGTACGCGCGCGGGGCGCGCCAGTGGAAGCGCATCGCGAGCAGCCGCAGTACGAACGCCGCGATCACCGCGGCGCCACTGGTGAGCGCGTTGAGCGCGTCGAAACGGATGCACAGCACGATGATCGCGGCGCCGACGATCGCGGGCACCGCGTACAGGTCCCGGTCCCAGCGCAGCAGGGACGGCACTTCGTTGGCCAGGACGTCACGCAGTACGCCGCCGCCCACCGCGGTGGCCACCCCGAGCGCCGCCGATGCGGTCAGGCCGAGGCCGTACCCGTACGCCTTGACCGTGCCGGTGACGCAGAACAGCCCGAGGCCCGCCGCGTCGAAGACGTTGACCGCCACCTGGATCCGCTCGACGTGCGGATGCAGGAAGAAAACCAGCACCGCGGCGAGGAGCGGGGTGGTGAAGTAGCCGAGGTCCGTGAACGCCGCGGGCGGGACCGCGCCGATGACGATGTCACGGAACAGCCCTCCGCCCAGCGCGGTCACCTCGGCGAGCACCGCGATGCCGAAGACATCGAAGTTCTTGCGTACGGCGAGCAGCGCGCCCGAGATCGCGAAGACGAAGATCCCGGCGATGTCGAGCGCGTGCTGGACGGAGGGCGTGAACAGTTCGTTGAGCACCGGGCAATTGTGCCGGTACTACTCCTTGGGGCCGACCTCCGGCGTATCGGACGACGTTCCCCCGGCGCCGGCACCGGACGACGGCCCCTCGGCGGGACCCTCCGCGCCGGAACCCCCGGCCGGCTCCTCCGCCGCGCCGTCGTCGGCCTCCGTCTTCTGGATCGAGACGATCTCGATCGCCTCGCGCGCCGCCTCCGTCACCGTCTCCCCCGGCACCTGGTCCGCCGCGTTCTCCGGGTGGTGGCAGGCGACCTGGTGCCCGGTCCTCAGCGCGACCAGCGGCGGTTCCTGCGTCCGGCAGGTCTCCGTCGCCTTCCAGCAGCGGGTGTGGAAGCGGCATCCGCTGGGCGGCGAGATCGGCGACGGCACGTCGCCCTTCAGCAGGATGCGCTCGCTCTTGGCCGACCGGCGCCTCGGATCCGGGATCGGGACCGCGGACAGCAGCGCCTTGGTGTACGGGTGCATCGGCGCCTTGTAGAGCGAGTCGCGATCGGCCAGCTCCACGATCTTGCCGAGGTACATCACCGCGATCCGGTCCGAGACGTGCCGGACGACCGAGAGGTCATGGGCGATGATCACGTACGTCAGGCCCAGCTCGGTCTGGAGGTCGTCGAGCAGGTTCACGACCTGCGCCTGGATGGAGACGTCCAGCGCCGACACCGGCTCGTCCGCCACGACGAGCTTGGGCTTGAGCGCGAGCGCGCGGGCGATCCCGATGCGCTGACGCTGGCCGCCGGAGAACTCGTGCGGGTAGCGGTTGTAGTGCTCGGGGTTGAGGCCCACGACCTCCAGCAGCCGCTGAACCTCCTTCTTCACACCGCCCTCGGGCGTCACGCCCTGGAGCTTGAAGGGTGCTCCCACGATCGTGCCGATGGTGTGCCGGGGGTTCAGCGACGAGTACGGGTCCTGGAAGATCATCTGCATGTCGCGGCGCATCGGGCGCATGGCGCCGACGCCGAGGTGCGTGATGTCCTGGCCCTCGAACTCGATCTTCCCCGCGGTGGGTTCGAGCAGCCGGGTGATCAGCCGGCCCATCGTCGACTTGCCGCAGCCCGACTCCCCGACGACGCCCAGGGTCTCGCCCGCGTGCACCTCGAAGTCGATCCCGTCGACCGCCTTCACGGCGCCGGCGGTGCGCTGCAGCATCCCCTTCTTGATGGGGAAGTGCTTCTGCAGGCCGGTCGTCCTCAGCAGCACCTCGCGGGAGGCGGAGCCCTTCTCGGCACTCGCCCCGTTCCCGGCGGCCCGCCGCCCGGGCACCTCCGTGTCCCTGCCCGCGTTCGCCACGTCCTCGCCCCCGCTCGCCATGCCCTTGTCCTCGCTCGTCACGGCCTTGTCCTCGCTCACAGCTTGGGCGCAATCTCTTCGGTCCAGATCCGCTCCCGCTGTTCCTGCGACATGTGGCAGGCCGCCCAGTGCCGACCGCCGACCTCGCGCAGCTCGGGCCGTACGGTGCGGGTCACGTCGCCCTCGGGCACGTCCGCGTACGGGCAGCGCGGGTTGAAGGCGCAGCCCGACGGGATGTTGATGAGCGACGGCGGGGAGCCCTTGACCGGGATGAGCCGGTCGGTCTGGTCGCGGTCCAGGCGCGGCATCGAGCCCAGGAGCCCCCAGGTGTAGGGGTGCCGGGGTTCGTAGAACACCTTCTCGGCCGGTCCGCGCTCGACGCAGCGCCCGCCGTACATCACGAGGATGTCGTCGGCGAGCTCGGCCACCACGCCCAGGTCGTGGGTGATGACGATGACCGCGGAGCCGAACTCCTTCTGCAGATCACGGATCAGGTCGAGGATCTGCGCCTGGACGGTCACGTCCAGCGCGGTCGTCGGCTCGTCGGCGATCAGCAGCTCGGGGTTGTTGACCAGCGACATCGCGATCATCGCGCGCTGACGCATCCCGCCGGAGAACTCGTGCGGGTAGCTGTCCACACGCTTGTCGGGCTGCGGGATGCCGACCCGGTCGAGCATCTCGATCGCGCGCCTGCGGGCGGTCTTCTTGTCCACGTCGTGATGGACCCGGTACGCCTCCACGATCTGCTTGCCGATCGTGTAGTACGGGTGCAGCGCCGACAGCGGGTCCTGGAAGATCATGGCCATGTCGCGACCGCGCAGCCTGCGGACCTCGTCGGGGTCGGCGGACAGCAGTTCCTTGCCGTCCAGCCAGATCTCCCCCGACAGCCGGGCCTTGCGCTTGCCGTACTGGCCGGCGGTGTGCAGGCCCATGATCCCGAGCGAGGTGACGGACTTGCCGGAGCCGGACTCGCCCACGATGCCGAGGGTCTTGCCCTTCTCCAGGGTGAAGCTGAGCCCGTCCACGGACTTGACGAGACCGTCGTCGGTCGGGAAGTGCACCTTCAGGTCGCGCACGTCCAGGAAGGCGGTGGGGGCGGGCGAGTCCGCGACGGGTTCGCCCAGCGCGGCACCGCTCTTGTGCAGTTCGGTCATCCCAGCCTCACTCGCGGGTCGATGACGGCGTACATGATGTCGACGACGAGGTTGGCGACGGCGATGGCGAGCGCCGCGAACAGGGTGACGCCGAGGATCACCGGGAGGTCCTTGTCGCTGATGGCCTGGACGGCCGCGAGACCCAGACCGGGCAGGTTGAACGTGGACTCGGTGAGGACCGCGCCACCGAGGAGCACGCCGATGTCGAGGCCGAAGACGGTGAGGATCGGCGTCATCGCCGAGCGCAGGGCGTGCCGGGTGATCACGGTGCCCTCGCCCAGGCCCTTTGCACGGGCGGTGCGGATGTAGTCCTCGCCCAGCACGTCGAGCATGGTGGCCCGGGTGAGCCGGGCGTACATCGCGGCGTTCAGGAACGCGAGCACGATCCACGGCAGGATCAGGGTCTGGAACCAGGCACCGATGCCGTCGTCCGTGGAGAGGTTGTCGGCGATGTGCACCCACCCGAGGGTGTGCACGAACAGGCCCATCGCGACCATGCCGGTGAAGAAGATCGGCAGGGAGACGCCGCCGAGGGCGGTGGTCATCGCGGCCCGGTCCCAGATGGTGCCGCGCTTGAGCGCGGACACGACACCGGTGGCGACGCCGCCGAGGAGCCACAGGACGCAGGCGCCCGCGGCGAGCGCGCCGGTGACGGGCAGGGCGTCCTTGAGGGTGTCCCAGACCGGTACCTCGGTGCGGAAGGAGTACCCGAAGCAGGGGGCGGCGCAGTGGGTGACGTCGTCACCGTTCGCGTAGTCGCGCCCCATCGGGATGCCCTTGACGAAGTCCCAGAACTGGACGAGGAGGGGCTCGTCGAGCCCCAGTTTGATCCGGATGCCCGCGAGCTGCTCGGCACCGGTGGCCTTGCCGGCGAAGAGGACTGCGACGTCCTGACCCGCCCACTTGGGCAGCATGAAGAAGATGGTGAAGGTCGCGAGCAGTACGACGAGCACCATGATGACTACGGCGAACAGGCGCCGGATGAGATAAGCAAGCACTGTGCGCGGCCCGGCGGTGGCCGGGATCCCTCGTGGGGTTCCCGGCCACCGCCCCGGCCATCACCTGCCCTTCGGACTGGCGGGTTTCGGCGGCGGTGGGGCGGCCGACGGGGTCGGCCGCTGTTGCTGTTGCCGGCAGCGGCTGCTGTTGCCGCTGCCGTCAGCGACTACTTGACGACGCCGAGCGAGACGTAGTCGTAACGGCCGTTGTAGGCGTCGGACATGTAGACGTTCGTCAGTCGGTTGCCGCGCCAGGTGATGTTCTTCTCGTAGATGAAGGGCATCCAGTCGGCCTGGTCGAGGATCCGCTTGTCGATCTGGCCGTAGATCTCACCGGCCTTGTCCGCGTCGGTCTCCGCGATCGCCTGGTCGAAGAGCTTGTCGACCTGCGGGTCCTTGAGCTGCGACTCGTTGTAGTTGCCGGTCTCCGAGAGGAAGCGGCTGTCCCACAGCGGCTGGCCGAAGCCCTGGCCGGACGGGAAGTCCGGGCCCCAGCCGCTCATGGTCATGCCGTAGCCGCGCTGCTTCACCACCGACGGCGAACCGCTGATGCTGGCCGCCTCGGCACCGTTGATCGGGTCGACCGCGACCTTGATGCCGACCTTGGCGAGCTGCGCCTGGAGCGCCTCGGCCGTGTCGACCTCGCCCGGGTTGTTGTTGCGGGCGGTGAGCTTGGTGGGGAAGCCGCTCGGCTGGCCGCACTGCTTCAGCTCGTCCTTGGCCTTGGCCAGGTCCGGCTTGCCCTTGCGGGCGAGGACGCCGTACGGGTCGTAGTCGCTGTGGCCCTTGATGGACGCCGGGAGGGCACTGTTGGCGATCGCGCCACCGGCGATCTCGCCGCCGCGGACCTGCTGGAGGGCGGCGAAGTCCGTGGCGTAGAAGACGGCCTTGCGGCAGTGGACGTCGTCGAGCGGCTTCGCGGTGTGGACCAGGGCGACGTAGCGGACGAACGACGTCTGCATGTTGTCGACGCTGTCCTTGTGCTTCTGGATGGCGGTGACGCGGCCGGACTGGGTCATGCCGGTGCCGTTGAGGTCGACGTCGTAGTCGCCGTCCATCAGCTTCTTGTCGTTCTCCTCCAGGTTGGCGGAGATCGTCACGGTGATCTTGTCGGGGAGCGCGGCGCGCACCGGGTCCGACGACTTCTGCCACTTGTCGTTGCGGACGAGCACGATGCTCTTGTTCGGCTTGTACGACTCGAACTTGTACGGGCCGGAGGAGAACGGGCGCTGGGTGTACTTGGCCTTGGTGTCCTGGGACGCCTTCACGGGCGTGCCGGACGGCATGGCCAGGAACTGCTCGAAGTCACCGTTGGGCTTGGGCAGTTTGAAGATGATGGTGTTGTCGTCGGGCGTCTCGATCGCCTTCAGGCCGAGCTTGTCCGGCGACGAGTCCTTGTACGGGCCCTTGTACTCGCCCTTCGGGTCCAGCGCCTGCTTCAGGTACTGCGGACCACCGGTGATGGTGTCCGTCGCCCAGATGCGCTCGATGCCGTACTTGACGTCCTTGGACGTCAGCTTGGAGCCGTCCTCCCAGGTCACGCCCTCACGCAGCTTGTACGTGTAGGTCTTGCCGCCGTCCGTGATCTCGGCGGGGCCGGTGGCGAGGTCACCGACCAGCTTGGTCGAGGCGACACCCGGCTTGGTGTCGTACGTGACCAGCTGGCGGGTGTAGAAGCGCATGAAGTCCCAGGCCATGCCGTAGTAGGCACGCTGCGGGTCGGCCGAGTCCAGGTCCTGCTTGCCGACCATCTTCAGCGTCCCGCCCTTTTTGGTGGACGGGTTGGCGACCTTGTTGAACGCCGCGTTGAAGCCCGCGCCCTTCGCGCTGCCACCGTCGCCGCCGCCGTCGCCGCCGCCGCACGCCGTGGTGGTCATCAGCGCCGCGACCACGAGCGCCGCACCAGCGGTGAGCCGTCGTTTCGTGGAAACCGTGGACATTTTCTCGCAACCTCCGAGATCGCGGTCCCAGGCCGTTGCATGCCGGAGAACCATGGGAGAAGCCACCTGACGGTGCGGCAGGGGCAAGTCGTGGGTCATCGGGTCCCCTTGGGGTCCAGGGCGTCGCGCAGCCCGTCCCCGAAGAGGTTGAAGGCCAGTACGGTGATGAAGATCGTCACGCCGGGAAAGACCATGAACATCGGGTCGTGCTCGTACGTCTCCAGGGCGTCGCGCAGCATGCCGCCCCAGGAGGCCGTGGGCGGGCGGACACCGGCACCGAGGAAGCTGAGGGCCGCTTCGGTGAGGATGTTGGTGGGGATCATGAGCGTCGCGTAGACGGTGATCGGCGCCACCAGGTTCGGCAGCAGCTCACGGAAGAGGATGTGCCCGCGCCCGCCGCCGAGGCTCCGCGCGGCCTCCACGTACTCGCGTTCGCGCAGCGAGAGCGTCTGTCCGCGGACGATGCGTCCCACGTACGGCCAGCCGAAGAAGCCGATGACGGCGACGAGTACGGCGATGCGCACCCCGCTGCCGGTGAGACCGAGCAGGTCGTCGGGGAGGACGGAGACCAGGGAGATGATGAAGAGCAGCTGCGGGAAGGAGAGCAGCACGTCCATCACCCGGCTGATCACGGCGTCGATCCAGCCGCCGAAGTAGCCGGCGACGATGCCGAAGAGCGTGCCGAGGGCCACGGCGACCAGGGCCGCCAGGAAGGCCACGAGCAGCGAGATGCGGGCGCCGTAGACGATCCGGCTGAAGACGTCCCGTCCCTTGTTGGGCTCGACCCCGAAGAGGAAGTCGCTGCTGATACCGCCGAGGGAGCCGGTGGGCAGGTTGGTCAGCGGGTCGAGCTTGTCCTGGTGGAAGTCGTTCGGCGGGTGCCCCAGCAGGGAGACGATCAGCGGCGCGAAGACCGCCACCGCGATCAGGAGGAGGACAACGATGCCACCCGTCAGAGCAACCTTGTCCTGCTTGAGGCGGTTCCAGGCGATCTGCTTGAGGGAACGTCCCTCGACCTTCTTCGCCCCGGAGCCGGCCGCGGGCCCACCGGTCGCGTTCGGATCCGTCTCCGTGGTCGGCTCGTGCAGTGGTGCCGTCATCGTGGCAAGGACCCCTCTCAACCGGCGGTGGCCGGGCCGAACTGGCCGCTGTGGCGGCACGGATCAGTCAAGTCGTACGCGGAGGCGGCAAGACGCCCTTGCTGCGGGAGTCTTCATCGCAGCCGCGCGCGGTAGCCATACCGACAGGCGAATGGATGCCTAA
The DNA here is from genome assembly GCF_001905795.1 of Streptomyces sp. CB01580. Taxonomy (GTDB): domain Bacteria; phylum Actinomycetota; class Actinomycetes; order Streptomycetales; family Streptomycetaceae; genus Streptomyces. Next base: position 86,874 of record NZ_LIXJ01000007.1, on the reverse strand, counting down.
CCGTGATGCGGGCCGACGCGATCCGTTATCCGGACGCACGTGAACGCCCGTCGAACACAGGTCAGTTGATGTTCAACGTGGCGATGACTCGCATACTCTTCGCTTTCGCCACCAGACGGTTCCTGAACGCAGATGTGCGACATGAAGGGCATGAGCGGCATGTTCCGGGACATCCTGGTCGAACGACCGTGTGCCGGATGCGAGGGAGGGGTGGACGCGTCGCGGGGCGCGGGACGGCTTCCGCGCACCTCACGCGCCACGGCGCACGCGCCCTCGGGAAGCGGTGTCAGTACGCGCCCGCGCCCGGCGGGTAGCCGTAGCCGGGCGCCGGGGCGTGGGCCTCGCGGTCGTAGAACGGGCGGGAGTTGGCGCGCAGCCACATCGCCACCGGGTCGTACTCGTCGGACATCGCGACGGTGGAGACGGGCAGCCCCTCCGGGACCGCGGCGACCGACTGCCGCATCATCGCGCGCACCGCGTCGACGGAGGGCCGGCTCGTGTCGTACAGGTCGAGGCCGATGGCGAGGTACGCCGTGCCGAGCGCGGGCTGCACCCAGGCGCGGCGCAGCGAGCGGATCGCGGGGGTGCGGTGGGCGTTCTGCGCGAGCAGGGCGTAGAACTGCGGGATCTCGATGGCCGGCTCGGTGAGCCGGAGCGGACCGGCGGGCATCCGGTCGAGGCCGGTGGCGATCCGGCGCAGATCCAGCCAGGGGATGCCGACGCCGCCGCCCGGGGCGTGCGGGTTGAGCCAGATGCCCCAGCGGTCGGGGAACAGGGCGCGGGCGATGTCGAGGCCGGTGACCACTTCATGGGCCCGGGTCCAGCCGCTGGCCGAGAGCTCCTGGGCGGAGGTCACGCAGGGGGCGTAGCCGAGACCGTCGATCTCCATGTTTCCGTACTGGGCGTCGGGAGAACCCGCCCGGCCGTTCCAGAGAAGCATCCAGATCCGGTCGTGCGCGAGGGCCTGGAGCAGCGCCTCGTACGCGTCGTAGCGCCCGGGCGTCACTTGGCGCAGCATGTGCTCGACCTGCCCGGCCGCCGCGGTGCCTGACGCACTCAACTGGTCCCGCCCCTCTTCGATCCACTGTGCCGGCCCGCCGCTCCCCGGGCACACGGGCGCGGCATGATGCCGCGACACCCGCCATGAAACCAGCTTAGGTGCCGGTCCTGACACCGACTTGACGCCTCGGCCCCGGAGGGTGGTCCGCGGTGTGCGCGGTGGGCGCTCCGCCCACCGCGCGCCTCGCACTGGCGTTCGCCGCCCCACGTGTGTGCGAGCCGGGCGACGCCTCGACGGCCGGGCCTACCGCTGCGCGCGCTGGTAGAACGGACGGATCCGCTCCCGCATCCAGTCCCCGACCGGGTCCTGCGCCACGTCGAGCAGAACCAGGTTGACGGGCCAGGGCACCGCCACGCGGCCGAGCGCGCGGCCCAGCGCGGCCATCGGGGCATCGCGCGCGGCCTCGTCCCAGGCAACGAACTCCACACCGATGAAGAGGACGGGGTCGTCGCCCTCGATGCTGGCCAGCGTGCGGCGGGCGGTGAGCACGACGCCGCTCTCCTCGAACTCCCCGGCGGCGGCGGAGAGGAAGTCGACGGGTTCCTCCTGCCAGTCCGGTTCGTACAGCCGGACCCGGCCCCCGGTGGCCGGTCCGTCCAGCGGGGTGCGTCCGGTGCGGCAGAGCTCGGCCACGGCGGGCGGCGGCAGCGGCATCCCGACCGCGCCGCCGGGGTTCACGGCCATGCCGAGCTGCGGGGGCAGGCCGCGGGCGAATTCGACGGCGGGGGCGACGGTGTAGGACATCCGGTCACCGACACAGCTGAGGAACTGCTGTTCGGAGCTGAAGACGGGGACGAACGCGGCTCCGTCGATCTCCAGCGTCGGCAGGTCGAGGTCCGGGGAGTCGGGGCCGCCGCCGTTGGGGAGCGGCACCCATACGTGGCTGCGCCCGAGCACCTCGACGAGACGCCCGCCGGCCTCCGCCGCTCCCACCGAGGCCATCAGCACCTCTTCGAGCTCGTTGGCCGGCCATCCGCTCTGCGGATGGGACTGGACCTGCGCCGGAATGTCCACTGCTTCCCCTTCTTTTCCCGAGCTCCTGCCCGAGCCTTCCGGCAGAAGGTTACGACCTGGGGGCGAGCGGGGTGGATCAGGGAGCGTCCTCGTGCTTCGACCGCGAGGCGGAGGGGCTGCGCGGCGTCGACGAGCGACGACCACGCGGCGGGCGAAGTCGCAGCCCGGCCACTCCCCGCCCCGGGTCGTCGACGCCCGTCCCCGCGGCCGTCCGGCCCCGAGCCGCGCCCCCGTGAACGTGATCGGCTACCCGGGCCCGAGCCGCGCCCCCGTGAACGTGATGCGGTCCAGCAGCCCCGCCGCCTCCCGGTCCAGGAGCACGGCCGAGGCGCAGCCAAACGGCAGCAGCCCCGTCTCGGTGTCCCGGAGCAGCCGGCCGACCGCCCTGCGGTGCCGGGCGAACGCGTAGCCGGAGACGCCCCGGCCGCGTTCCCGCTGCCCCTCCCGCGCGGTCCGCGGCGTGACGTCGAGCAGGAGCAGGTGGAGGCCGCGGCCCCGGCGCCGCGCGTCACGGGCCAGCCAGCGGCGTACCCAGGTCTGCGTTCCGCAGTCGTGCACGACGACGGACTCGCCGGAGCGCAGCGCCCGCCGCAGCCCCGCGTAGTGGGCGAGGCGGACGAGGGGGCGGTAGAGGGCGTACGGGAGCAGGCGCGGCATCATCCGCGCCCAGCGGTCCCGGGTGTCCTGCGAATCGATGGTGCGGACCGTGGCCGTCCGCCGGATGAGGGTGGATTTGCCGCTGCCGGGCAGCCCGGAGACCACCACCACGTCGCCCGCCGCGAACCGCAGGCCGCGCGGAGCGTGCCCGCCGCGCCGCCGCAGGTCGCGCACGAGCGGTGCGGAACGGCCGAGCACCTCCCCGGCCGGGGCTCCGGCCTGCGCGGGCATCGCGCCGTGCGCGGCCCCCGCGGTCGTCGCGTACCGCCGTAACGTCATCGCCCTCCCCCTGTCGGATGTCCGCCCATGGCCGAAGTGTAAAGAAATGGTAATGCGGCACAACCGTCCACGCCGTTGAACTGCCCCGGGGACCGGGGCCCCACTCCGGCGCGATGCGTGCGATGATGGCCCGGCCAACTGCATAACGGCCGTTTGAATCCGCGCGGGAGAGTTCCGGTCAACGCATGGGCCGGGCGCCGAAGGAGCAAGTTCCTCCCTTGAATCTCTCAGGCCCCGTACCGCGTGGATGAGGCAGATCTGAAAAGCGGGCCGCCCGGCGGCTCCACCCAAGGTGCAAGCCGAACCGGACCCTTCGGGGGCTTTCGGCGAACCTCTCAGGTTCCGATGACAGATGGGGAGGGATTGTCCTCGCCGTCATGCCCCGGGAGCCACACCATGACCACCGCACCCCGCCGTACAGCCCTCGATGCCCTGCACCGTTCGCTGGGCGCGACCATGACCGACTTCGCGGGCTGGGACATGCCGCTGCGGTACGCCAGCGAGCGCGACGAGCACAACGCGGTCCGTACCGCGGCCGGTCTCTTCGACCTGTCGCACATGGGCGAGATCACCGTCACCGGCCCCGAGGCCGCGGACTTCCTGAACTTCGCGCTGGTCGGCAACATCGGAACCGTCGCCGTCGGCCGCGCCCGCTACACGATGATCTGCGCCGAGGACGGCGGCATCCTCGACGACCTGATCGTCTACCGGCTGGGAGAGGCCGCGGCCCCCGAGTATCTGGTCGTCGCCAACGCGGGCAACGCCCAGATCGTGCTGGACGCGCTCACCGCCCGGGCCGGCGGCTTCGACACCGAGGTGCGCGACGACCGCGACGCGTACGCGCTGCTCGCCGTCCAGGGCCCCGCCTCCGTCGCCGTCCTTTCCTCGGTCACCGACGCCGACCTGGACGGTCTGAAGTACTACGCCGGGCTGCCGGGCACGGTCGCCGGTGTCCCCGCGCTGATCGCCCGTACCGGCTACACCGGCGAGGACGGCTTCGAACTGTTCGTCGCGCCCCAGCACGCCGAGGGGCTGTGGAAGGCCCTCACCGAGGCGGGCGCCCCGCACGGCCTGGTCCCCTGCGGGCTCTCCTGCCGCGACACGCTGCGCCTGGAGGCGGGCATGCCGCTCTACGGCCATGAGCTGACCACCGCGCTGACCCCGTTCGACGCCGGTCTCGGCCGGGTCGTGAAGTTCGAGAAGGAGGGCGACTTCGTCGGCCGCGAGGCCCTGGAGGCCGCCGCCGAGCGCGCCGAGACCACCCCGCCCCGCAAGCTCGTCGGGCTGGTCGCCGCGGGCCGCCGGGTACCGCGGGCCGGCTACTCCGTGGTCGTCGGCGGCGAGGTCGTCGGCGAGGTGACCTCGGGCGCCCCGTCGCCCACCCTCGGCAAGCCGATCGCCATCGCGTACGTGGACGACGCGTACGCCACGCCCGGCACCGAGGGCGTCGGGGTGGACATCCGGGGCAACCACGAACCGTACGAGGTCGTGGCGCTGCCGTTCTACAAGCGCCGGAAGTGACGCCCGGCCGGGGCGCCGGAAGAGGTGTCGGCGCCGCGTCCGGCACCCGAGCGCCCCGAAAGTGACGCAATCGCGTCTCATACCGTAAGACCACCGTTCATCAGCACTCCCCCGCGTACAGGAGAATTCAGGTCATGAGCAACCCCCAGCAGCTGCGTTACAGCAAGGAACACGAGTGGCTGTCGACCGCCGAGGACGGTGTCGCCACGGTCGGCATCACCGAGTTCGCCGCCAACGCGCTCGGTGACGTCGTCTACGCGCAGCTCCCCGCGGTCGGCGACACGGTGACCGCGGGCGAGACCTGCGGCGAGCTGGAGTCGACCAAGTCGGTGAGCGACCTGTACTCGCCGGTGACCGGCGAGATCACCGCCGCGAACCAGGACGTCGTGGACGACCCCTCGCTGGTGAACTCCGCTCCCTTCGAAGGCGGCTGGCTGTTCAAGGTACGTGTCGCGGAGGAGCCGAAGGACCTGCTCTCCGCCGACGAGTACACCGAGTTCTCCGGCAACTGAGACCCCAAGGGACCACTTGATGTCGCTTCTCAACTCCTCCCTCCACGAGCTGGACCCGGACGTCGCCGCCGCCGTCGACGCCGAGCTCCGCCGCCAGCAGTCCACCCTCGAGATGATCGCGTCGGAGAACTTCGCTCCGGTCGCGGTGATGGAGGCCCAGGGCTCCGTCCTCACCAACAAGTACGCCGAGGGCTACCCGGGCCGCCGCTACTACGGCGGCTGCGAGCACGTCGACGTCGTCGAGCAGATCGCCATCGACCGGATCAAGGCCCTGTTCGGCGCCGAGGCCGCGAACGTCCAGCCGCACTCGGGAGCGCAGGCCAACGCCGCCGCGATGTTCGCGCTGCTGAAGCCGGGCGACACGATCATGGGTCTGAACCTGGCCCACGGCGGTCACCTGACCCACGGCATGAAGATCAACTTCTCCGGCAAGCTCTACAACGTGGTCCCGTACCACGTGGGCGAAGACGGCCTCGTGGACATGGTCGAGGTCGAGCGCCTGGCCAAGGAGTCCAAGCCGAAGCTGATCGTCGCCGGCTGGTCCGCCTACCCCCGTCAGCTGGACTTCCCCGCCTTCCGCCGGATCGCGGACGAGGTCGGCGCGTACCTGATGGTCGACATGGCGCACTTCGCCGGGCTGGTGGCGGCGGGCCTGCACCCCAACCCGGTGCCGCACGCCCATGTCGTCACGACCACCACGCACAAGACCCTCGGCGGTCCGCGCGGTGGCGTCATCCTGTCGACGCAGGAGCTGGCCAAGAAGATCAACTCGGCCGTCTTCCCGGGTCAGCAGGGCGGTCCGCTGGAGCACGTGATCGCGGCCAAGGCGGTCTCGTTCAAGGTCGCGGCGACCGAGGAGTTCAAGGAGCGCCAGCAGCGCACGCTGGAGGGCGCCCGCATCCTCGCCGAGCGCCTGGTCCAGCCGGACGTCACCGAGGCCGGTGTCTCCGTGCTGTCCGGCGGCACGGACGTCCACCTGGTCCTCGTCGACCTGCGCGAATCCGAGCTGGACGGCCAGCAGGCCGAGGACCGGCTGCACGAGATCGGCATCACCGTCAACCGGAACGCCGTCCCGAACGACCCGCGGCCGCCGATGGTCACCTCGGGTCTGCGGATCGGCACGCCCGCCCTGGCCACCCGCGGTTTCGGCGCCGAGGACTTCACCGAGGTGGCGGAGATCATCGCCGCGGCGCTGAAGCCGTCGTACGACGCCGACGCCCTGAAGGCCCGTGTCGTCGCGCTGGCCGAGAAGTTCCCGCTGTACCCCGGCCTGTCGTAGGCCGGGCTCGGGCCGTACCGGAACAGTCCGGAACACGGTCCGCGGCTCTCGGGGGGGGCACCGCGCACACTGGGACAGTGAGCGCGGTGCCCCATCCCTTGTCCCCTGCTCTCCGGGCCGACCGGCCCGTACGCACCACCCGGCAGACAACGGTGTCTACCAACCCTGAGGAGTACCCGTGGCCATCTCGGTCTTCGACCTGTTCTCGATCGGCATCGGCCCGTCCAGCTCCCATACGGTCGGCCCGATGCGTGCCGCCCGTATGTTCGCGCGTCGGCTGAAGAACGAGGGGCTGATCGCCCACACCGCCTCGGTACGCGCTGAGCTGTACGGCTCCCTCGGCGCGACCGGCCACGGCCACGGCACCCCCAAGGCCGTCCTGCTCGGCCTGGAGGGCGAGTCGCCCCGCACCGTCGACGTGGAGAGTGCCGACGAGCGGGTCGAGCACATCCGCGCCACCGGCCGGATCAATCTGCTCGGCATGCACGAGATCGACTTCGACGCCGACGAGCAGCTGGTCCTGCACCGCCGCAAGGCCCTCCCCTACCACGCCAACGGCATGACGATCCTCGCCTTCGACCGCGACGGCGCGACGCTGCTGGAGAAGACGTACTACTCGGTCGGCGGCGGCTTCGTCGTGGACGAGGACGCGGTCGGCGCGGACCGGATCGTCCTCGACGACACCGTGCTGAAGCACCCCTTCCGCACCGGGGACGAACTGCTGCGGCTCTCCCGTGAGACCGGCCTGTCCATCTCCTCGCTGATGCTGGAGAACGAGAAGGCGTGGCGCACCGAGGACGAGATCCGCTCGGGTCTGCTCGACATCTGGCACGTCATGCGGGCGTGCGTCGCGCGCGGCATGTCCCGCGAGGGCATCCTGCCCGGCGGCCTCAAGGTCCGCCGCCGCGCCGCGACCACCGCCCGCCAGCTGCGCGCCGAGGGCGACCCGCAGGCCCACGCGATGGAGTGGATCACCCTCTACGCGATGGCGGTCAACGAGGAGAACGCCGCGGGCGGCCGGGTCGTCACCGCGCCCACCAACGGCGCCGCCGGGATCATCCCGGCCGTGCTGCACTACTACATGAACTTCGCGGCCGGCGGCGCCACCGAGGCGGAGAAGGAGGACGGCGTCGTCCGCTTCCTGCTGGCCGCCGGGGCCATCGGCATGCTGTTCAAGGAGAACGCCTCCATCTCCGGCGCCGAGGTCGGCTGCCAGGGCGAGGTCGGCTCCGCCTGCTCCATGGCCGCGGGCGCCCTCGCCGAGGTCCTCGGCGGCACCCCCGAGCAGGTCGAGAACGCCGCCGAGATCGGCATGGAGCACAATCTCGGCCTGACCTGCGACCCGGTCGGCGGCCTCGTCCAGATCCCGTGCATCGAACGCAACGGCATGGCCGCGGTCAAGGCCGTCACGGCGGCGAAGATGGCGCTGCGCGGCGACGGCAGCCACAAGGTCTCCCTGGACAAGGTCATCAAGACCATGAAGGAGACCGGCGCGGACATGAGCGTGAAGTACAAGGAGACGGCCCGGGGCGGGCTGGCGGTGAACATCATCGAGTGCTGAGGGGCGGGCCCTGATCAGCGCGTTCGCCTCTCTCAGCGCTGTCAGGGCCTTCCTCGTCACCGCCCGGCCGTCGGCGGGCGGTCACCCGGCTGGTCGCTTCTCCAGCCAGTCGGCCATCTCGGGCAGCGCCTCGATCTGCACATCGGTGTGATCGGCGCCCTGTTGCGGACTGGCGGCCGGCTCGTGCTCGCGGGCGCCACCAGCGGCTCCCTCGCGGCGACCGATCTCGCCCGGCTCTTCCACCGGCGGCTCACCGTGGTGGGCTGCACGCCGGGGACGCAGGCGCGGCCGGCGCGGCCACCTTGTGTGCGCGGGGCGGTCCCAAATCCTTCGTCGACCGAGTGCTGCTCCTGGCCGGGGCCCGGGAGGGATTCCGGGCCATGGTGCGGGGCGAACTGTACGGGAAGGCTGTGCTGGTCCCGTAACGGCCGGCGGCTCACCCGGTGGCGGTGACCGTCGTCAGCAGGACCCACACCTCGTCCGCCACCTCCTGGGCCGGGCGCGGCGTGTCCTCCTCCAGCCAGGCCGCGACGGCACCGAGGAGCGCGCCGGACAGGAACGCCGCGCGCGCGGCCGGCGCCACGACGAGGCGCCCCTTGCCCGAGGGAGAGGGGACGTCGAGATCGACGAGTTCCTTCGTGATCTGTTCGGTCACCGCGGTCCGGACGCGGTAGGCCAGCCGGGCGCTGCCGTCCGGGCCGAACAGCACGCGGTAGAGCCGGATGTTCTCGTGGAAGTACGCGAAGAAGCCGACCAGCGGCTCCGGAGTGCCCACCACATCGTCCGTGAAGTGTGTGGGACAGCACTGGGCGGCACGGTGCGCGGCCTCGGAGACGGACTCGTCCACCGCGGCGAGCAAGGCGTCGTCCCGGTCCTTGTAGTGCAGGTAGAAGGTGGCTCTGCCGATTCCGGCCCGCTGGGTGATGTCGGCGATCGTGATCGACTCCAGATCGCGCTCCCCCACCAGGTCGAGGACCGCGTTCTGCAGTGCCTGCTCACTGCGGCGCACCCGAGGATCAACTGCCCGGGTACCGGCCTGCTTCGCCCCCACGAACCCTCCCTCTCGCCTGTTCCACCGTCATGGTCTCCGCGTCGCCACCGTGACCATACATCCTAGACGAATGTCCATTATTAGACAGCTGCACATTATTGGACTAGTGTCTAGCATCTTGCGACGGTTCTCGCCTGTCGGGCAGGCACGATCTGCTCGATTCGAGCCTCGGGAGAGACTGAGAAGGAGGCAGCGGTGATTGTCGAAGTCTGGTCGGACGTGGTGTGCCCGTGGTGCTACCTGGGCAAGCGGCGCCTCGACCGCGCTGTACGCCGGTGGCAGGAGCAGGGCGGGGAGCCGCTCACCGTGGTACTGCGCCCCTTCCAGCTCGCCCCGGCCGCCCCCCTGGAGAGCCGGCCGCTCACTGCCGAACAGCCGGCCTCGATCGAGGCGTCCGTCCAGCACACTCCGGAGACGACCTCGGGCTGCCTCACCGAGATCGCCCGGGACCACGGGCCGGACTTCACCTGGCGGCCCGCCTGGTCCCCGAACACCTTCCAGGCGCACCGCCTGCTGTCCCTCGCTCTGGAACAGGGGGGCCCTGATCTCCAGTGGCAACTGTCGGAGCAGCTCTTTCGCGCGCACTTCGGGGCGGGCGAGGACCTGGGCGACCGCTCGGTGCTCGCCGCGGTCGCCGAGCGCGCCGGAGTGAGCGGTGCCGCCGACTTCCTGGCCGGCGGACGACTCACCGGCGCGGTGCGCAGCGCGCTCACCGAGGGCGTGGTCTCGGGCGTACGTACCGCCCCCACCTTCGTCGTCCGGGGCCGGGCGCTGGCCGGCGCCCAGTCGGTGCGGGCACTCCTGGACCACTTCGGCGCCGCAGCCGAGGCGGCGGACGCCGAGGGAGACGAGGGCGTACGGCGCTACCGCCTCGCCCGCGCCATGCTCGACGTCGGCGACCCGCTCAGCGCCGCCGACACCCTCCGCCCCCTGCTGAACGACCGACAGGTCCCGGCGGACGTCCGGCTGCTCGCCGCCCGCGCCTACTTCGCTTCCGCCCAACTCGAATCCGCGAAAAGAGAGTTGGAAGTCTTCCTGGACGCCCAGCCGACGGACGACTTCGCACACTTCCTGCTCGGCCGCACCTTCGAGCGGCTCGGCCAGGACGGTGCGGCGCTGCGCGCCTACCGTCTCGCCTGCGCGCTCGGCACCGCCCCCCAGTACCGCACCGCCGTCGACCGCCTCGCCGGCGCGGTCCCGTGACCGTCGCGCCCGCCGCGCCGTCGACCCTCTCCCGGCGCCTCCCCACCTCCGATCCCCAGAGGAAGACTTCATGTAACCCGACGTACCGAACTCCCCGGATTCCTCCCCTTCCGCCCTTTCCCCTGCCCCGTTCACACCTGCCCCTCTCACTGACAGTGAGATCGACCGCCAAGGCACGCTCCGCATGCCGGGAAACGACGGGCGCCCGCTCGGTGACCAGTTACGCCCGGCCCACTGCGCAGGCACCGGCCGAAGCAGCACCGGAGCCGGGCACCGTGGTGATCGTCGAGGTGGGCGCGCTGCGCGGCGAGGCCGGGCTCAACCCGCCGCTCGCGGTGTGGCTGCTCGGCCAGGCCGGTCCGTCCAGCGACGAGGTCATGGCCCTCAACACCAGTGCCACGTACATCGGTACGTCGGTCGGCGGCGTCCTCGGCGGTCTCCTGCTCTCCGGGGTGGGCCCCACCGCGCTGCCGGTGCTCGCAGTCGTCGAGACGACCGTGGTCGTCCTGCTCATCGCCACCGCCCGGACGCCGACGGCCGACGCGCCCCGGCAGCCGTCCGCGACGGAGCGGAGGGCTCCGCCCAGTCCTCGGTCCGACGGCAGCGGGACGGTACTGCCGCGTACGGCAGAACGCGTCGCATGGGCCCCTCTCGCCCGCCGGTCGCGACCGGGCCCGGCAGGCCGTTCGGACCGCGGGCGTTCCGGTCCCGGCAGGGCGGTCCTCAGCGGCGTCGGCCTCACGTCCCCTCTCCTTCCCCCTCCCCCTCCCCCTCTCCCGCTGCCCGGTCACCGGTCACGGGACCGGCGCCGTCCCCCAGGCCGCGAGGAGGGCCGCCGCCGAGCGGGCCAGGGGGTCGTCGCCGTGGCCGAGGCGTTCGGCGGCGCGCAGGACGTCCGTCAGGACGGCCGGGTCGTGGGCCCGGACGGCGAGGGCGAGCAGGGGGCCGAGGCACGCTGCCGGTTCCGCCCGTGCGGCGGGCGGCGCGTCCCGGGCCGCTTCGGTCTCCGTCCGCAGCCACCGCCGGATCTCCTCGGGGTGCGCGCGGGGCAGCGGGAGTCCGGTGGGTTCCGTGAGACCCGCAAGGTCTGAGGGGTCCGAGAGGCCCACGGGCTCTGTGAGGGCCACGGGGTCCGAGGGCCACGGCACCGTGCGCGGCTTTCGCGCGGCGGCGAGGGCCGCGGCGAGCGTGGTGTGGTAGCAGGTACCGAAGAGATACGCGGCGGCCTTGTCCCCCGCCAGCCCGGCCAGGACCTCGGGGCGGTGCACCGGACCGGGCACGGCGCCGTCCGGGCGCTGGGCGGCAGCCAGCGCGTTCCAACCGGCCCGGCGCCACAGGCCCGAGCCCGGTCCGGTACTCGCACCAGGAACAGGAACGAGGTCCGGCCCTGGTTTCGCGGCCGGGCCCATGCCCGGATCCGTGCCCCGACCGAGTCGGGGAACGTGCCCGTCCTCCCGGCACGCGTCCAGCGCCGCCTCGCACAGCAGCAGTTCCGCCAGGAGGTCCAGGCTCCCCCGGGCCAGGTGGACGCCGAGCAGCACCCGTACGATCTCGCGCACCCGCGCCACCGACTCGCCCCGGCAGGGCAGGCGGTTGTGGTGGCCGAAGTCCGTCGCGTAAAGGAGGACATGGGTGAGCGCGTAGGTCTCGTCGCCCGTCAGCTGAAGGACGTCCGCTCCCCTGGCGGCGATGCTCTGGCGGTAGAGCGGGCCGAGGCCGGGCAGCGGACCGGGGGCCGTGAAACCGCCGCGGTCGACGAAATAGCGCAGCTCGATCCTGGAGAGGACCGGCTTGTACGGTCGGCAGTGGCCGCCCGCGTCCGCCGTGAGCAGCGCCTGGCAGGACGCGCGCAGCGTGGGCTGCGGGCGGCCGAGGAGTTCCAGGAGCGCGGTCAGGTTGAGGTGGTACGGGAAGAACGCGTCGCCGCGTCGCAGACCGCGCCCGAACTCCGGCTCGTGGATGGTCTCCTCCGCCAGGTCGAGGGCCCGGGAGGGCAGGGGCGCGGTGACGGGAACGATGCCCGAGCGGCCCAGCACCCGTACCAGTCCGAGCAGTTCGAGGAGCGGACCGGGCCGGAAGGGGCGGCGGGGCAGGAACTCCTCCCAGCGCCCCGGAGCGAACCAGTCCAGCCGCGCCTCGATCCATTCCAGCGCTCCCGCCAGCACCTGACGGGCCGCCTCCTCCTCGGCCAGGAACACCTCGCCCACGCGCCCGGCGTGTGCGGGGAGCGCGGGCCAGTACGCCTCGTCGGCCGCGCCGTTCACCGCCCGCTCCGCAGCCGCAGCACCGTCATGGCGACGGCCAGGATCGCGGCGAGCGCGCCCAGGTCCGCCCAGCGCGGCAGCAGACCCCCGCCGCCGAGCAGGGTCTGCCGGGCCAGGTCGACGGCGTACGTCATGGGGTTGATGTGCATGATCCAGCCGAGCCAGGCCGGGACGTCCTGCGGGCTGAAGACCGAACCGGAGAGGAACAGCATGGGGAACATGGCGAGTTGGACGGTGGCCTGGAGCGTCTGCACGCGGGTGATGACGGTGGCCAGACAGAGGCCGATGACGCTGAACACGGTGGCGGCCAGCGCGTAGCAGCCGAGCGCGGCGGTGAACCGGCCCGCCGTCAGGTCCACGCCCATCAGCGGGGCGAAGGCGAGCATCACCGTGCTCTGCGCCGTCACCGTCCCCGCCCCGGCGACGACCTTCCCCAACGGCAGGCAGACCGGGGGCACGGGTGCGACGAGGAGTTCGCGCAGCACCCCGTACTCGCGGTCCCAGGCGTACGTCTGTCCGGAGGCGACGCCGATCGACACCACCTGGATGGCGATGATGCCGGGGAAGACGTAGGCGCTGAACGGTACGTCACCGACCGAACCGATCATTCCGTCGAAGCCGACGGCGTAGACCAGGACGAAGAAGAGGATCTGGGCGCCCTGACTGATCAGCACACCCGGCCGTTTGGCCTGCCGCAGCAGATCACGGTGGGCGATGACACCGACGGCGCGCAGCGCCACCCGCAGCCGGCCGTCGTCGTCCGCGGGGCCGGGCGGGGCGCACGCCGGGGCGGGAGCGGGGGCGTTCGTCGCGGTCATGGCGTGACCGCCTCCTCCGGACGCCGGGGCGCCTCGCCCGGCCCGGCCGCCGCGTCCTCCCCGGCCACCGCCAGGTAGACGTCGTTCATGGACGGGTGGTGCACGGAGACCGCCAGAACCGGGACGTCCAGCGCCCGCACCACCTCCGCGATCCGGGCCTCGGGATCGGGGCAGTGCACCGCGACCCCGCCGGGTTCGATCAGCGGCTCGAAACCGGCCGCGCGCAACTGCTGGGCGGCGGCCTCGTCGTCCGCGCAGCCGACCACGAGGCGGGACGACTCCAGGCCGCCCTTGAGCCGGTCGACGCTGCCCTGCCGCACGACCCGGCCGCGGCGCAGGATGACGATCTCGTCGGCGTACTCCGCCTCGTCCATGTAGTGCGTCGCGTACAGGACGGTGACCCCCAACTCGTCGCGCAGGCGCAGCAGATCGGACCAGACGGTGGCGCGGGCGGTGGGATCGAGGCCGTTGGTGGGCTCGTCCAGGACGATCAGCCCGGGCCGGTGCAGCAGCGCACGAGCGATCTCGACGCGTCTGGCCAGTCCGCCGGAGAGCTCCTCGACCGGCTGTCGGCGGCGGTGGGCGAGGCCGAACAGGTCCAGCAGCAGGCTGATCCGGGCCCGGGCGTCGGCCCGTTTCATGCCGTACAGCCGGGCATGGAACCACAGGTTCCGTTCGACGGAGAGCTCCTTGTCCAGGGTGCGTTCCTGGAAGACGAACCCGAGGCGGCGCCGCGCGGCCGTCGGTGAGTCGCGGACGTCGTGGCCGAAGACGCGGACCGTGCCCGCGTCGGGCCGGGCGGCCGTCGACACGACTCCCAACAGGCTCGACTTCCCCGCTCCGTTGGGGCCGAGCAGGGCGGTGACACGGCCCGGCGGCGAGCTGATCGACACCCCGTGCACGGCGGTCACCCTGCCGTGGCGTACGACGAGATCGCTGATCTCGAAGGCCGGTGTCGCGGCCTCGTACTGAGTCGTCGGCGGCCGGGCGGTCATGCCAGCCCCAACGTGCGGTCCCACGGCAGCGGCCCGTCGCCGACGGGCAGCAGCGCGAGGGCGACGCCCGCCGCACCCTCCAGCATGCCCGCGGTGTCGACGGCGCGGTGGGGTACGGGCGAACGGGCGGCGGCCGGGAAGCGCATGAGGTGGCGGAACGCGAACGGCGCGCTCTCGTCGACGAGTTCCAGCACCTTGCCGGCCAGACGCCGATGCCCGGCACACAGGTCGGGGTCGCCGGTCGCCTCGGCGATCCGGGCCACGACACGCAGCAGGCCCGCGTATCCGTGGCAGACGGTGGGCCCCTCGATCGCCCACCGCGACTGCTCGCGGCGCAGCGCGGCCCGCAGCGCGTCGACGGCGGCGGTGCGCCAGTCGGGCCGGTCCAGGGCGGTCCCGGCCCGGAACAGCGCGGCGGCGACGCCGGGGGTGCCGTAGCACCATGCCGTGCGGGTGAACAGCTGTCGCGGGCGGTGCCGCGCGATCTCCTCGTCCCAGCCCGCGCGGGCGGGCCAGTACGGACCGGAGTCGTCGCTCAGCGTCCAGCCCAGCAACCAGTCGGCGACGCGCCGGACGGCGTCGCACAGCTCCGGGGAACCGTGTCCGGCTTCGTACGCGGTGCTGAGCACGGCGAGCGGTCCGGCGATGCCGTGCGCCATGCCGAGGTTGAAGTCCCCGCGCGGGTACGTCTCGCGGTCCCGGGCGCTGATCTGGAGGCCGGCGGGCACCCACCAGCCGGGGACCCGGTGGCCGTCGGCACGGACCGGCGCGGTGAGGTCGACGAGGTGGCGCAGGGACGCGGCGAGCGCCGCTTCGACGGTGGAGCCGTTCTCGGCCGGGTCGGCGACCGCGTCCAGGAGCAGTCTGGTCGTCCCCGACACCCCGTTGATCAGGTCGTACGCGGCCCAGTCGACACCGGGTCCGCTCTCCCGCGCGCGGGCACGGAAGACCCGCAGCCGTTCGGTCTGGTCCTCGGCCACCCAGGCGGCGAGCCCCCGCCGCAGCGAGCGGTAGTGGCCCTCGGGCCCCGCGCAGGTCTGCGCGGCGGCGAGCAGCGCTGCCGGTCCCGAGAACAGGCCCCGGCTCGGCGCGGTCGCCATGGCGCGCCCGGCGGCCACGAGGTGACGGTGGGCGACCTGTCGCCGGGCTTCGTCGGTACGGGCCAGTTCGCCGTGGAGGAGGGCGGTGCCCGGCAGTCCGTTGGCGAGCGTCAGCGGCCCCCACATGACGGCGTCGTAGACGGGGTCGCGGTTGTCGTCCCGCGAGGCGACCGCCGCGACGTGTTCCGGGTCGGCGAGCCGCTCGGCGACGAGACCGACGACCGCGTCGACGTCGGGGGCCGGGGGGTCTCCTGGGACGGCGCGGGCCGGGCCCGAAGCGGCGCGGGAGGGTGGGTCGGGGCGGGTGCTGGTGGAGCTCACTGCTGGTGCCTCCGGCGGTTGGCGTGATCCTGGACGGCGCCGCGGGCGATGCCGAGCACGGTCGTTTCGCGGGCGCCGGAGCCGCCGAACAGGCGGTTGCACACCATGTGCAGCAGACTTCCGACGACCCGTCCCTCGGGCGTCTCCCCCGCCGCCCGCACGCACGCGGCGAGCCGTCCCACCGCCCGGTCGCGCGGGCGCAGCGCGTCGAGGACACGGGCGCCGGCCGGGTCGCGCGCGAGGGAGGGCCAGCCGTCGTAGGGGTCGACGAGTTCACGCCAGCGCGCGCTCCGGGCGCGGAAGGCCCCGGGAAGGTCGCGGCGCGAACCGGTCATGGAGAGCCAGGTCGCGGCGGCGTCGTCGCCGTACCCCTCGGCTGTCTTCGGGCCGCCGGGCACGGGCGTCCCGAACGCGTGGGCCAGCGCGGCGCAGGAGAGGACGGCGAGATCGTCGACGTCGTAGCCGTTCGTGGGGTCCTTGGCCACGCGCAGCAGCGCGACGGCGGCCTCGCTGTCGTACCGGAACACGTCCTCGGCCGGGCGCCTGGCGGCGGGGCCGCCGTAGCGCTCGGTCTCCGGGTCGTACTGGTCGAGGCTGTGGCCGCGCACCACCCCGTCCCGCTGCCAGGTCCGCAGCAGCGCGCCGAGCGCCGGGACGGCCTTGCCCCACAGGGCCTCGGGACATGAGCCGTGCAGCCGCAGCCGCAGGTGGTGGCCGTGGTCGTCGGTGTACCGGACGAAGAACCAGCGGTCGGCTCCGTGCCGCCCGGCCAGCTCGACCAGTGCGGGCACGTACTCGCGCAGCAGATCGTCGTGGGCGCGGGCCGATCCGCGCAGCTTGAGGTAGAGCCATTCGCCACCGAGTCCGTGGACCGTGCGCAGAGTACGGGGCGCGTACGAGGTGCGGAGGGCGTACGAGGGGTGGGACGGGCCCGGGGCGCGGGGCGGGGTGTGCGGAGTACAAGGAGAATCCGGGGTGCGCGGGGCGCTCGCGGCGGGCGAGGGCGGTGCGCCCGGCGCGCGGCTCTCGGCGCGACCGCTCCGCACGGGGTCGCGGCTTCCGGCGTACGGGCGGCACAGGGGGCGACCGGCGGCCCGGCGGGTCATCGGGACGACGAGTTCGACGACGTGCCCGGCGAGCGGACTGTCCAACCAGTCCTCGTGCTCCCCGGGGACCTCCTGGGCGATGAGGTCCGAATGGCGCACCAACTGGTCGAGCAGCAGTTCCCGATGCCAGACGTCGTCGAGGTCGAGCAGCAGCCGCTGGTCGGCGGTGACCGCGAGGATCCGGCTCGGCACGTCCCAGTCGGCCCGCCAGCCGGCCACGGCACGCGCCCAGTCGGCGGTGCGTTCTCCGTCGTCCCTCGTCCGCAGGTCACGGGCCCGCGCCCGGATCCCGTCCGGCCGCCAGACCGCAGAGGCCAGCACGAACCGCCCGTGCCGCACCCGGGGGACGAACGGCGCGTCGGCGAACGGGCCCCAGTTCCAGGGCTCCCAGAGCCGCTGCCCCTCCAGCCCGATCTCCCACAGCAGGCGGACGGCGTTCGGGGCCTGGGCGGGGGCACTGACCATGTTGCCGAGCACGGGCACGATCTCGCGGCCGGTGGGCATGTGCACGGCGGTCAGCCGGTCGAGGGTGGCGCCGACGCCGATGTCGGCCAGGCGCAGTTCCTCCGTGCCGGGCGCGTCGGGCAGGCCCACACCGATGCGACGCCCGGTGGCCGGGACGGTGTGGGCCAGGTTGGCGGCCCGGCCCGAGCGCGGCCGGAAGGCGAGGTCGACGGCGACGGCGCCCTGGACGTGCACCGGGTTGTCGCGGTGCAGCGCCGCGAACTCGGCCTCCCAGGAGGGGTGCTGGTCGGCGAACCGGGCGAAGGTGGAACCGGCCCGGTGCGATCCGGGCGAGGGCGAGAGGAAGACCAGGAAGTCCCCCGCGTCCAGCGCCGCCGCCGAGGAGGCGACGACCTGCACCGTCACCTCGCAGGAGTTGGGCACGTCCGCGGGGTCGGCCGCGTCGTGGCACAGCTCGTCGAGATCCGCGTCGTCGAGGACCACTTCGCGCCGTCCGGTCCGCTGCGCGACGGCCACGAGCCGGGCCACGGCGCGGTTCCTGCGGGCGGTACGCGGCCCCTCGTACGCCTCCGGCGGTACGGGCGCCGCCTCGCTGTTGGGCCAGCCGTAGCCCTCGGGGGCGCCGAGTCCGGTCGACGGGTCGAGGAGTTCCAGGACGGGCACCACGCGGTCGGCCCCGTAGACGTCGAGGAAGCGGCGGTGGTGGTCGCGCAGCGCGAGGAGGCCGAGCTTGGGGCGGGACAGCCGCCACATCACCCCGGCGGCGGTCTCGATCTCGTCGCGCACCGCGTACGGCAGCCGCACATCGACGTCGAGGCGGGTGTCGACGTGCAGGGGTGTGTCGTCGGGCTCCACCGACCGCGCGGTGCTCAGCAGCCTGCCCAGCTCCTCCCGTCCGGCGCCGACGGTCCGGGCGTCGTACGCCTTCCTCAGCTCCTCCACGGCCAGCAGCGCGTCACGCGTCCGAAGGGTCTCCCCGGACGGTTCGGCGACCCCGGCGAGCAGTCCGATGACGTGGTGCAGCGGGTCGCCGCCGTCCAGTGGCGGGCGCAGTCCGGTCAGGAGGATCTCCTGCCGCACCAGTTCGGCGAGCAGACCGCGCACTCGTTCCGGGGACGCCCCGGGGAACGCGTCGGTGGTGCGCCGGAGCAGTTCCCCGTACGGCAGGGGGGTCATGGCCTCGGTCACGACCCGTTCGACGACCGCGGTCCTGCGCACGGACACGGTGGAACGGCCCTCGCCACCCTCGCCCGGGGGCACGCCCTGCGTGGAGGGGGCGGTCAGAACGAGGCGGTCCCCGCGCGCGACGAGGGCCTGGTGCGCCTGGACGGTGAGCGTGGACAGCACGGCGGGATCGCGTTCCAGTCGGTGGCCGATCCTGGTGAGCCACTGCATGTCGGCATGGGTGCGGGTGCGGTGGGCCGTGCCGCTTCCGGACTCGGCGGTGGTGTCGAACCGGCCGCGGGCCACGCCCGCGAACAGGCCGAACGGAGTGGGCCGGGTCCGCATCCTGATGTCGTAGCGGAGCACGGCGAGCGCGGCCCGGCGCAGCTGCCCGGGCCTGATGCCGTCGGGGCCGTGCTCGCAGACGCGACGCACCAGGGCGCCGAGGCTGGGCGAGGCGAGATCGAGCGCCTCGCCGAGAACGGTGTCCACGGCGGCCGAGGCGAGGAGCCGGGCACAGGCATCGAGGGACCGGGGGTCTCCCCCGGTGGGTGCCCGCAGGCCGCTCCGAGCCTCGGTCCGCGCCCCGGACGGAGGCGTCGGCGGCGCCAGCGGCGCGCGGTACAGGAAGACGTCCTTCGCCTCGAACGGTGCCGCGGGCGACGCCCTGGCCGACGTCCTCGTCGATGCCCGCACCGACGTCCGGGGCTCGTTCTCGGACCGCGTCCCGGGCGTCGCACCGAACGGTGGCGGTGTCCCGTGCGGTGTCTCGGGCCGTTCCCTCACCGTGCTCCCCCTTCTCGTTACCGTCCGGGCGGGCCCGGGGACGGTCCGTGGGGCCGCGACGTCGTCCCGCACGGCCCCACGGTTGCGCGCCGTCAACAGCAGTGGCTGCAGCCGGAGCCGCCGCCTTCACTCGTACATCCGGGCGTGCAGTAGGAGACGCTCGTGATGGCGGGCCCGGCGACGGACCGCTCCACGCCGATCTCCAGGTCGAGGTCGAACAGGTCGGTCTCGACGTCCGGCAGCGGGACGGACTTGATCCCCATGCTGAACTCCTTGCCTCTCGGTGCTGCTTCGGATTCCCTGACGAAAACCGAACGGGCGGTCACGGAACGTGATCCTCGCATCACGATCCATGGCCACCCGCGACTGTTCAATAGGTTCCGGACCGGTTGGCAGTCCTGGCAGTCCAGGCAGGCCCCGCAGGCAGTCCCGCGATCGGGGGCGCCGACGAGCAACCCCGCGCGACTGCGGCCCTTCCCCGGCCGAATCCACGCCCATTACCACGGCGGCCCAGGACACGAAGACCTCCACCACTCCCCCGGCTGAAAAATCACGGATCGTCCCGACGGACAGTGAACCGTTCGGCGCTTTCTTGATACGTACGTGATGTGTGCTCGGACGAAGCTCTGCTATCCGCCGTCGCCCACGGCGACCAGACCGCCCTGCGAACGCTCTACGACAGGCATGCCGGCGCGATGCTCCGACTCATCCGCAGACTCACCTCGGACCAGGGCGTTTCCGAGGAGATCCTGCAGGAGACGTGGCTGGCCGTCTGGCGCTCGGCGGCCGGTTTCCGGGGCGATTCCTCCGTCAGGGGCTGGCTGATGGGTGTGGCCAGACGGCAGGCGCACAATCAACTCCGCAGGTCGCGCCCCCGGTTGACGGACCTGTCGGAGGCGCGGGACGTGGCCGACACCGCGCCGAGCGTCGAGGACCAGGTCGTGGTGGAGTCCGAGCACTCCGCGCTGCGGGCAGCGGTACGGGCGCTGCCCGAGCATCTGCGCGAGGTCCTCGCGCTGGTGCTGTTCGAAGAGATGGCCTACCCGGAGGTGGCCACCGCGCTCGCCATCCCGGTCGGCACCGTCAAGAGCCGGATGTCCCACGCACGCAGGCGGCTGGGCAACATGCTCGCCGCCACGCGGCTGGAAGGATCGGGACAGCTATGAGTGATCACCTCACGGACGACGTCCTGGCGTGTCTGGCACGCGCCGGGGCCGTCGACACGCACCACGACCGGCATCTGGGCGAATGCTCCGACTGCCGCGAGAATTTGGCAGTTTGGCAGAACATCACGTACGCGGTCCGCGCCGAGGCCGAAGAAGCCGTACCCGTACCGTCCTTCGACGACTTGTTGGGGGTCCTGCCCGCCGTCGCGCCGATCGGCACGGCTCCCCATTCCCCCGCCGTCCCCGACGTGCCCGCTGTCCCCTCCGTCCCCGCCGTCGCCCGCTCGGGACGAACACCGGCCACCGCACGGAAACGCTTCGCCGGGCGGAGAAGCGGGTCCGGGACCGGGCCGGAATCCGCCGCGCCCGGTGCCGTGCCGAGCGGCGCGCCCGCATCCGCCGACGCCTCCGTGCCCATGGGCACCGCCGGTCCCGCGCGGCCCTGGCGGACGGCCTGGCAACTGGCCGTCCGGCAACTGGTGCTGATGCCCCGGCTGTGGGCCCCGCTGAGCGCGATCGGGCTGGTTGCCGCCGCCCTGGTCTCCTCGGCACAGATGCAGGAGCGCGTCGGAATACGGCTGTTCGGTGCGGTGGTCGTGCTGTCCGTGCTGTTCGGGGCACTGATCGTGGCCTCCCCCCGCCGGGACCCCCGGCGCGAGCTGCTGTTCACGCTGCCGGTGTCGCCCGCGGCGGTGTTCCTGGCCCGGCTGGCGACGGTCCTGTGCGTGGATCTGGCGCTCGCCATGGTCTGCTCCGCGCTGGTGCGGGGGCCCGGCTGGTGGGCGGTGGTGGCGAGTTGGCTCGGCGAGTCGCTGCTGGCGGCGTCGCTCGCTCTCGCGCTCTCCGTCCGCTTCTCGCCACCGGCGGGCGCGGCGGCGGGGGGCACGCTGTGGTTCCTGGGCGTGGTGGGCGGGCCGCACGGACTGCTCAGCACACCGCTCGACGCGCTGCTGGACGGGCTGCTGTCGACGACGCCGTGGACGCTCGCGGCGGCGGCGGCCCTGCTGGTGTGGGCCGCCCGGGCGATGCGGTCGTTCGGCGAGCACGCGCCGTCGTAGCCCCCGCCGTACGCGGGGCGCGTGCACGCGCCCGTGCCCCGCACCGCCGGTTTTGGCTCCTGGCGTGAACCGTCCCGGGCCGGACCGCTACGTACGGGGGGCAACGGGAGGCCGGGGAACAACGGGAGGAACGGGACCATGACCGCTGTACCGTGGTGGGCCCACGAAGCACGTCGCTGCGGACGGCAGGCGTTCGTGCTGCCGGTTCTCGCGGCGATCACCGCATCCGCGGCCGTGGCCACGGGGTCCGGCACCGGAGTCGTTCTCGACCGGGCGCTGCTCAGTTGCGCGCTCCCCACCGCCACCGCGCTGGCGTGTGCGGCCGTGGTGGCACGGGAGCCGATGCTGGAGCTCCATCTCGCCCTGCCCACCCCCTATCCGCGCACCGTCGCCCGTCGGCTGGCCTGGCCCGCGTCCGTCACGGCTGCCGCCGTCCTCGTCCTGGTGGGGCTGGTGGCGGCCACCGGCCGCCAACCCGGCCCCCTCACCACCCTGCTGGAGCTGTCCGGTCTGTCCGTGCTCCTGAGCGGTGCCGCCGTCTGGGCGACGGCACGGGCGGGGTCGGCGACGCCCGCGACCGGACTGATCGTCGCCGTGGTCCTGGCCAAGCTGCTGCTGGTCGACCGTGTGGTGCCCGAAGGAGCGGCGCAGGCCGTGCCCGCCCTGCTGATCGGGGGCCATCTGTTCTCGCTGGCGCTGCGCGCGCTCCGCCCGGGTGCCCGTTCCGGGGCCCGGCTCGGTCATGGCGACGCCCACCTCGGCCCCCGGGAGGCATGATGACCGCTCTGCTGTGGACCCTTCGCTACGAGGCCCTGATGACAGCCCGCCGAAAGGTGGTCTGGGGCGCCGTGCTGCCCCTGGCCCTGCTGAGCCTGCTGCTGGTGATCACCTCGCCCGTCGTCGGTGGGCAGGGCGATCCCGCCGCCAGGGCCGGAGCGGCGGCGGTGGTCGTCAACACCTTCTGCACCCTCGGCGTGGGCATCGCGCTCGCCGACCGGTTGCGGCGCGGTCTCGAAGCCCGCGGCATGGCCGAGCTACTGACCGCCACTCCCGCGGGGCCGCTGCCCCGCACCGCCGGGGTGCTGGGGGGACCGCTGCTGGCCGCCCTGGCGCCGGTCGCCGGTCTCTATCTGCTGTACGCCACGGTGTTCTCGGTGGCCGGCGGTTCCCCTGGCCCGGTCGTGTCCGGGGTGATCGCGCTGGTCACGGCGGTCGTACCGGCGGCGCTGCTGGTCACCGCCTTCGCCGGTCTCCTGGGCGTGCTGCTGCCGGTGGCGGCGGCACGCGCCGTCACGGTCGTGGTGTGGCTGTGGGCCTGTCACTTCCCACCGGCCTTCTCGCCACTGCCCACGCCGACCGGCACGGTCCTCTCCCCGCTCGGCGGTTATCCACTGGCCGTCTGGGCGCACGCCCCCGAGGTATGGGCCACCCGGCAGGGCAACGGGGCCCTGCGCCCGGCGGTCGACGGCGCGGCGGCGCTGCTGAATGTCGCGCTCGTCCTCGCGATGGCCGCGGCCTGCTACGTGCTGGGGCATCTCGCCGCCCGCACCGGACGACACGGAGCATCATGAACATCACTACGGAACAACTGACAAAAGTCCATCCCGGCGGCCTGTGCGCCTTGGACGCCGTCGACCTCCACATCGAGAGCGGCACCGTCGGGCTGCTGGGTGCCAACGGGGCGGGGAAGACCACTCTGTTGCGCATCCTGACCGGCGTGCTGCGCCCCACCTCCGGGCGCGTCCACGTCGCCGGACACGATCTGTCGACCAGCTCCGGGCTCGCCGCCGTGAAGCGCACCCTGGGCTATCTGCCGCAGGAGCTGTCCTTGTACCCGGACCTGACGGCACGCGAGTTCCTCGACTACATCGGCGTGCTCAAGGGCATCCACGACAGACGTGAACGGCGCCGCCAGGTCGACGAGCGGATCACCGAGGTGGGTCTGTCCGACCGGGCCGGAGAGCGACTGGCCGGCTTCTCCGGGGGGATGAAGCGACGGGTCGGCATCGCACAGGCACTCATGGGCGCCCCGACGGTACTGATCGTCGACGAGCCCACCACCGGACTGGACCCGCATGAACGTATGCGTTTCCGCACGCTGCTCGCCGGCCTCGGCCGCGGTCGCACGGTGCTGCTGTCCACCCACATCCTCGACGACGTGGCCCAGACCTGCCCCGATGTGGCCGTGCTCGCCTCCGGCCGTCTGGTCTTCCACGACTCCACCACCGCTCTGGTCAGTCGGGCCGCGGGCTGCACCTATGTCCACCGACCCACTGGACACGCAGAAGGGCCACCGCCCGGCGCCGAGGTGGTCAGCGCGGTGACCACCTCGACAGGTACCGAGTACCGCATCGTCACGACCTCTCCGCCCGCCGGAGCCCGCCCCGTCGAGCCATCGCTCGATGACGGATACGCCGCTCTTCTCGGCGCCGACGTCCGGACCCACTCCACCAGCATTCCGACAGTGAGGTAGCAGACACATGACCACGCATCGCCGTTGCATCGCCGTCTCGGCCCTGTCCGGTGCGGCACTCCTGGCGCTCACCGCCTGCGGGGGCGGCGGCCTCAGCGAACCGGCCACCACGGACCCCGTACCGCTGCCCAGCCCGACCGCCACCAAGCAGGAGGTCACGGAGAAGAACCTCGGCTACACCTGGCCACTGACCGTCGATCACGCAACCGCCGAATGCCGCCAGGGCGATCAGGCCGTGGTCACCGTCCCCGACGGCACGACATATGCGCTCAACGACCGTGCCCGGGACGCCGGTTACGCAGACATCGCACCGGTGCGACTGTCCGGGGACGGCGGCGGCAAGGTGAGCCTCGGCACTCTGATCAGCAGGACACTGAAACTGTGCAAGGTCGGCCGATGACCGGAGACAGGTGTTCGCAGGCGAGTCACGAGCGTGATCCGACACTGTGTGTCACCCAGTGACCGCGGGACGACCATCACCGGGATCGACGCTACGGGGAACAGCGCCTTGCACCACAGCGAGCAGCAGCACGCATCGACCACCACCGAGCTCCATGTCCTGGCCCATTCGGGACTCAAGCCATACTTCGACCCGCCGAACGCGCTGCTGAGCATACTTCGTTCCGGCCTGGGCCGGGTCGAATTCATCAGCGCCGCCCAGCTGAACGCACCCTGTGGTGCGCTTGACCTGCCGGTGCTGATGCCGGTCACCAGCGAGTTCCAGGCCGAGGAACTGCGTGCGGTGAGAGTGCGGCATCCGTTGTCCCTGCTCGTCGCCGTCACCAACGACATCTCGGGGTATCGGACCTACTACGCGATCCGTTCCGGCGCGAACTTCGTGCTCAACCTCGCCATACCCGGCGAGAGCCAACGCGATCTGCTGTACGCGCAGCTCAGAGCGCATCTCCTGGTCGGCCCCGGCGGCCTCTTCGCCTCTGGCGGTCCTTCCTCCCCCGCTGGGGCGGCCGACACCACCGACGCCGCGGCCGCCGATACGCAGGGGAGCCCGGTGGATCGGGAGGGCCCTTATCGTTGTCGGTTCCATGGCGGAGAGCCGTCAGGGGCGGAGGCCAACCGTGAGGGGGACATACCCGAGCAGCGTCGGCGTTCTGACGCGCCCTCGTACGATGCGGAGCTTTTGCGGCTGCTCTGTACGCCCATCACGGTGGCCGAGATCGCGCGCCGTCACTACTACTGTTCCGAGCGGTCCATGTATCGCCGTATCCGCAGGCTCTACGACGATCTGGGGGTCGGGGGCCGTGCCGAACTGATGTCGTTGGCCACTGTGCTCGGCCCTCGACGCCCGGCGACGGCGCGGGCCTGCTGAGCTGAGGGTTTTCCTGACGGCGTGAGCCTGTTGACGGCATGGGCCGGCTCCATGCGGACGGCTTCGTGTGCGCGCAGTTGCCATGCACCCCGGGGGCGGCCCCCGGGGTGCACAGGGGCCGCTTCCCAGGTCAACGGATGGCTGCGTCGGCCGACTCCAGAAGCTGGAAGAATCCGGCCTCCACGTCCCCGTCGACGGCGAGCCCTGCCAGGGGGCCTTCGTACTGGGTGCGGCCGGATGCCAGTACCTGCACTCTGTCGCAGACCTGGGCGACTTCCGCCAGTTGGTGGCTGGCGATGAGGACCGCCACTCCCTCGCCGGCCAGTGAGCGGATGATTCCGCGCATCTCGCGGATGCCGACGGGGTCGAGGCCGTTGGTGGGTTCGTCGAGAACGATCAACCTCGGCCTGGCGAGCAGGGCGACGGCGATGCCCAGCCGCCAGCGCATGCCGAGGGAGTACGCACCGACTTTGCGGCGGCGCGCGTCGGTCATCTTGACGAGGTGCAGCGCGGGGTCGATCCATTCGGTTGGTACACCGCGCAGTTTGGCATGCAGTTTCAGCGTTTCGTCGGCCGTGAGGTTCGGCCACAGGCCGGGGACCTCGATCAGGGCGCCGACCTCGGCCAATGTCTCGCGTCCGACCGGCCTGCCGAAGATCTCGATGGTGCCCGATGTGGGGCGTTGCAGGCCGAGCAGGGCTTTCATGAGGGTGGTCTTACCGGCGCCGTTCGGTCCCAGGAGGCCGTAGACCTCTCCGGCCTCGACCGTGAGGTCCACGCCGTCCAGGGCGCGGTGGGGGCCGTAGTGCTTGTGCAGGCCTCGGATGGTGAGTGCCGGTGCCGTCTGCGTTTCCGGCCGGGCCGGTGTCGCGGTCATGGTCAGATCTCCTTACGGCGCATGTGCATGCTGCCGACGAGCAGCAGGACCGCGGTCAGCGCGGCGGCGAGGCCCACGGCGAGCGGGATGGCCGACATCTGGGTCACCGGACTGTCCTTGGGCAGCGGCACCCCGTTGGGCCCGATCCCGGCGAGCGGAAGGACCACTCTCATCGGCCAGGCGAACGGGACCGCGTACCAGAAGACCTTGTCCGAGACCAGGGCCCCGCACAGCAGGCCCGCGACGCCCACTCCGATGCTGGGACCCATGCCCCACACCACCGCGACCAGCACCGCAAGCGCTGTCATCGACAGCCCCACCAGCCAGGGCAGGTACACCGCCGCGACCACCGTCCCCATCCCTCCGGGAAAGCGGCCGCCGACCATCGCGCCGAGGGAGAGCATCACGAGCAGCACGGTGGAAGAGATGAACCCCAGAACGCCGAGGGCGGCGACCTTGCCGATGAAGTAGCGCCCGCGCGGCACGCCGTAGGACAGCAGCAGCCGCCAGGCGTCCTGGTCGGCACGGACCGTGAGCGCCGCGGCCAGCCCGGCGGTCATGGGTACCAGCACGCCCCAGAACTCCAGGGTGACGTTCCGGAACACCTCGAAGGTCTGGCCCGCCTTCGCCTCGGAGGAGCCGAGGGCACCGAGAAAGAGCGGGATCGTGATGACGACGGGGGCGAGGAGGTGGTACCAGGGAACGAACCCTCTTTTGTTGCGGGCGAGTTCCGTACTCACCACCGTCGCCAGTGAGGGGTTGTCGCGGCGCCCCGCGAGGGGTGGGGCCGCCATCTCGTACGCCATGTGCACTCCTGCCTGGCCACTGTCCGGTTGCATCAGGTACGTAGCCACGGCCCGCGTCGAGGTTCACGCCCGGGGACGGCGTTGACCCGTTCGGCAGCTGCCGGACAGGTGGCGGACGACTGCCGAACGCCTGCCAATCGTGTGGCCGACGCAGGTGTCCCGCCCCGCCCGAATGGGAGTGTCGTGAGCGCCGCCGGGCTGTGCGCGCACCGGAAGAGGGGCCCGTCCGCCCGGCACGGTCACATCACCGTCAGGGAGGAACACCGATGAAGACACTCCGCCGCACACTCGCCGTCGGGGCCATGGCCCTCACGTTCGCGGGGTTCGCGATCCCCGCTGCCTGCGCCGTCCCGGGCACCGCCCGGTCGGCCGTGACGCGCGAGATCTCCGTCATGAGGACCTGGCATGCCACGGTGCAGTGCCAGATCGTCCGTATCAGTGACAACCACGTCGTCGGGTACGACAGGGCCGACGGCACCGGCAACACCGAGCAGGCGGCCATCAACGACGCGGCGCGCAACATCCCCGTCCCGGCGGGTCATTACAAGCGCCACTGCGACGCCAAGCGCACCTGGTAGCCTCGGGCAAGGGGGCGGAGAGTTTCGCCCCCTTTTGCCATTTTCCCCCCTTCCCTTCTCTCCTTTTGTCCTTCCTTTTCTCATTTCTTCTGACCCTTTCTCTCCGTTGATCCGGGACGTGAGCGATGCCTGAGAACCCGAGTGTCTGGGAAGTGCGGCTGGGTATCTACGCCACTCCGCAGCAAGCCGAAGAGATCAAAGAGCGCATCGCCAGACTGCTCTGTCCCGATCCCGACCACGCCCCGCCGTGCCCGATTCCATGGTCGGTCTCCCTTCGCCACGAGGAGCAGCTGGAGGAGGACGGCTCGTACGCGGAACTGATCGAGCAGGCCGAGGCGGAGAAACACCTCCGCCCGTAGCCCGAGCGCGCCGCCCCGGCCCGGGCGCGGTCCCGCCGCACCATCCGCATGCGACGCGGCCTCAGCCGGGCGCGTGCCGAAGCCACTTGGCCGGACCTGCGCCTCGCCGAGGGGGCCGGTTCCCCATGAGGGCGCGGTTCACAACGGCGCGAATTCGTCGAATGTCGCGCGGGCCTGTGCGGCCGATGGAACCGCGGTGCGCCTGTGTCACAGGGGATCACGAACCACTCACAGACGTTCAAGCGCCCCCAACCATCATGCATTTTCGGTCACACATGACTTCCCTCTCCCTCCCGCACGAGGTTGACTGGGGGATCACGCATGGTGACGCCGCCGCCCTGTTCCCGGGGTGTTTGCCGTCGTGGACCTGCGGGCCCGGTCCCGATGCCCCGAAACCGGCGGAGGAGAGTGAGCAGGGATGACCGTCTTATCGCGCACGGTGACCCTCTGGCCGAAACTGGGCGCCGAAGGGCGGCCCGCCGCTCCCCGCGTACCGGCGCCGACGCACGAATCCGATCAGCTCTCCCCATGCGTATCGTTCATCCGCATTGTCTCGACGAGGGGCACCAATGAGCCAGATCGCGCTGCCAGCGTTTCACATGCCGTTCGAGAGCACCGGATGCAATCCCGGTATCGAGGAGACCAGGAAAGTCGCCTGGGAGTGGGCCGAGTCCCAGGGGCTCGTGCTTTCCCCGACGGCCCGGAAGAAGATGATCCGGACCAGGCCGGAGCTCTGGATCTCCCTCATATTCCCCACTGCTTCGCAACAGCATCTCGATCTCTTCTGCCAATGGCTGTTCTGGGCCTTCCTCGTCGACGACGAGTTCGACGACGGTCCCGCCGGTCGTGATCCCCGGATGTGCGAGGCTGCGATCGACCGGCTGGTGACGGTGCTCGACGGCGGACCGCCGCGCGGTGCCATGGAGCACGCGCTCGTGGACCTGCGGGAGCGGACGTACCGGGGCCGCCCTGCGCACTGGCTCCGGCAGTTCCGCCGGGACACGGTCGCCTGGTTGTGGACCTACTGCGCCGAGGCCGTGGAGCGGGCCGCGGGACAGGTGCCGACCAGGGAGGATTTCGTGAGGCACCGCCGGGACTCCGTGGCCATGCAGCCGTTCCTGGACCTGCATGAGATCACCGCCGGGATCGACCTTCCGGAGTCGGCCCGTGCGCTTCCCGCGTACATCGCCCTGCGCAACGCCGTGACCGATCATTCCGGGCTCTGCAACGACATCTGTTCCTTCGAGAAGGAGGCGCGGCTCGGCTACGAGCACAATGCCGTGCGGCTCATCCAGCGCGAGCGCGGATGCACCCTCCAGGAGGCCGTCGACGAGGCCGGGGCGCAGCTCGGTGGTGTGGCGGAGCGCGTCCGGCGCGCCGAGCGGGAGCTGGTCGAGCAGATCGCGGCGGCCGGGATCGAGGGTTCCACCCGGGTGGCGTTGGAGCGGTGCGTGCGGGACTACCGCGGGCTGGTCCGGGGCGACTTCGACTACCACGCCCGCGCGGAGCGCTACACCCGTCCGGATCTGGTGGAGATCGACGACCGGGAGACGCTGTCCCGGTTCTTCGCCGCCTGACCGGCCGGGCGGGGCAGGCCGGGTGGGCCGGGCCCGGCGATTCAAGCCGGGCTGGTCGGCCCGGGCGGTCAAGCCGGGCGGTCAGGCCGGAACGGGGCCGCCCGGTCCTCCCGGGGCGGCCTCCGCCGAGCCCGGTTCGTCCTCCGTACCGCTCAGCGGCAGCGCTCTCAGGGCCAGCGCCCAGCCCAGCCGGGCCTCGCCGGACTCCGCCGAACGGCCGGTGAGTTCGGCGATCCGGCCGATCCGGTTGAGGACCGTGTTGCGGTGGCAGTAGAGCTGTTCGGCGGCGCGCGCCGCCGAACAGCCGTTGTCGAGCCAGACCCGGAGCGTGTCGAGCAGCGTGTCCCGTTCGGCCGCGGTGTCCAGTACGGAGCCCAGATAGGCGGTGACGAGGCGCTCGGCGATCTCGGGCCGCCCGACGAGCAGGACCTCCGGCAGCCGGTCGTCGAACGCCGCCGCCTCTCCGCTGCCGGCCGGCAGGGTGCGCAGGGCCTGCTCGGCCAGTCGCAGGGCCCGGCCCGACTGGGAGAGCCGGTCGAACTCCGGTGACACCCCGGCGGTCGCCGTGGTGCGGCGGCGCAGCAGGTCGAGCAGTACGCCGGACTCCCCGGCGGCGAGCCGCACGATTCCCGCGTACCGACCGGACCTCGGCCGCCAGAAGGACCAGATGCCGTGGTCGTCGAGGACGGGCGCCGGGTTGGGCGGCGCGGCCGGGTCCTGGGTGGCGACCACGATGACGTACCGGTCGTGGACGGGCACCCCGAGCGCGGCGGCCGCGGCCGAGGCGACGGCCGGGTCGTCCCCGCGCCCGTCGAGCAGGGCTTCGAAGAGGGCGACACGGCGGGTGTCCCGACGGCCCTGCATCTCCAGCTGGGTCAGCCGGTACGACTCCGCCATCACGAGCGAGTAGCGGTCGATGGTCTCCCACACGGCACCCGCGATGTCGAGCTCGGTGTCCGGGTCCGCCCCGTACGCCCGGCCGCCGTCACCGGTCCGGCCCGCCCCGTACGTCCCGTCGGCCCGGTCCGCCGTGTCGCGCCGGCCGGCCCGACCGGTCCTGGACGCCCGCAGATGCTCCGCCATCACCTGCCACATCACCCGGCCGCCGCGCCGGTACGCCTGGAGCACGGTGTCCAGCGGCACGTTCTGTTCCGCTCGTCGCCGCCCCGTCTCCCGGGCCGCGTGCTCGAAGTCGCCCGCGCTGGGCGGCAGTCCGCCGAAGTCCTCCAGCGCCCGCAGCAGATTGTCGCGGCAGATCTCCCACAGGTCGTCGTGGCTGACGGTGGTGCCGGAGGCGTAGGCGTCGCTGTGCGCGTGGATGTCCGCGACGACCCGCCGGGTCAGCTCGTCGATCTCCGGGACCATCGCGACCGCCAGCGCGTGCCGCAGCCCGCCGTCCTCCCCGCCGCGCTCTCCGCCGCTCCTCCGGTCGCCGCCGCGCTCGCCGGGGGGCTCGTTCCGGTTCCGCTGGTTCTCCGCCATGCCAGCAGGTTAGGCCCTTCCTTCGGACGGGCTTTGGACGGAACTTTAGGCGCATGCCTTGCGGCGTACGCACCCGAGGGGCCAATGCCCAGGCAGTCGGTGTGCATGGTGGGCATCTGCACATTGTGCCGGGGTGGGTCGACCGCCGATTCTGAGCTGCACCAGCCCTGTAAACACCATGTTTCCCGGAGCGTGTCATGTTTCTGAGCGTCGCCTCTGTCCTCGGTGAGTCGGCTCGCAGCCACCCCGACCGTGTCGCCGTCGTCGACGCGGACACGCGGCTCACCTACCGGGAACTGTGGGCGCGGGCGCTGCGCTGCGCGGGCGCGCTGCGGGCTTCCGGGGTGCGGCCGGGCGACCGGGTGGCGGTGCTGCTGCCGAACACGGCGGAGTTCCTGTACGCGTACTACGGGGCGCTGGCCGCCGGGGCGACGGTCGTTCCGGTGCACGGGCTGCTGGTGGCCGACGAGGTGGCGTACGTGCTGCGGCACAGCGGTTCGTCGGTGCTGGTCAGCGGTGGTCCGCTGTGGCCGGTCGCGAAGGAGGCGGCGGGTGTTGCGGGAGTGCGGGCCGTGTGCGGCGTGCCGGAGGACGGCGAGCCGCTGCCCGCTCCGGAGCCCGCGGCCCCGGACGGCACCGCGGTGATCCTCTACACCAGCGGGACCACCGGGCGGCCGAAGGGAGCTCTGCTCACCCATCTCAACATCGTGATGAACGCGTCCGTGGTCGCCCACGACCTGCTGGAGCTGGGCTTCGACGACGTCGTGCTGGGCTGTCTGCCGCTGTTCCACAGCTACGGGCAGACCTGTGCCATGAACGCGACGCTGAGGGCGGGTGCGACGCTCGTCCTGATGCCCCGATTCAGCGGGCCGGGCGCCCTGGAGCTGCTGGCCGCCGAGAACGTGAGCGTGTTCATGGGCGTGCCGACGATGTATCACGCGCTCGTCGAGGCGGCGGCGCAGGACTCGGCGGCGCTGGTCGGCGCGACGCGGGGGCTCACCCTGCGCGCGGCCGTCTCGGGCGGCGCCGCGCTCCCCGTCGCCGTGCTCGAACGCTTCGAGGCGACCTTCGCGACGCAGGTTCTGGAGGGGTACGGGCTGACCGAGACCTCCCCCGTCGCCACGTTCAACCAGCCCCGGACCGGCCGCCGCCCCGGCACGGTCGGTCACCCGGTGTGGGGCGTGGAGACGGGTGTCGCGGACGCGGCGGTGGAGGACGCCGTGGTGCTGCTGCCGGACGGCGAGGTCGGCGAGGTCGTGGTGCGCGGGCACAACGTCTTCGCGGGGTATCTCGACGATCCGGAGGCGACGGCCGCCGCCGTGGTCGACGGCTGGTTCCGCACCGGTGATCTCGGGGCGCGGGACGAGGACGGCTTCCTGCGGATCGTCGACCGGAAGAAGGACCTGGTCATCCGGGGCGGCTTCAACATCTACCCGCGTGAGGTCGAGGAGGTGCTCGTGCGCCACCCGGCGGTCGGCGAGGTCGCCGTGATCGGTGTGCCGGACGAGGAGCGCGGCGAGGAGATCTGCGCGGTCGTCGTGACGCGCGCGGAGGCCGGGGCGGTGACGGAGGAGGAGCTGATCGCCTGGGCCCGGGAGCGGCTCGGTCGGCACAAGTACCCCCGGATCGTGCGGTTCACCGACGCCCTGCCCCTGGGCCCGACGGGCAAGGTCCTCAAGCGGGCCCTGACCTCGCCCACTCCCTGAGCGCGCCCACACCCTGACCTCCCCGCCCCCTGACCGGGCCGGCCGGACACCGCCCCCGGGCCGGCCGGCCCCTGCCCCCGCCCCGAGGACCAGCCGGCCCCGGGGCGGGGGAACACTCCCTCGCCCCGCTCGCGGACATGTACGGCGTTGCTGAGCACCGGCGGCTCCGCGTTCCGGGAGTGCTGGGACGGCGGTTCGTACTGCCACGGATGGTCGGCCACGCCGAGCCGTGATCTGCTGGTGCACACGCTCGGCGTCACCCCGGCCGAACCCGGTTACGGCCGGGTGCGGGTGGCCCCGCGGCTCGGCACGCTGTCCGGCGCGCGGGGCAAGGTGCCGACCCCGCACGGCCCGGTACGGGTAGACGCGACCCCGGACCGGGTGCGCGTCACCTCACCGGTCCCGGTGGAGGTGCTGCACCCGGACGGCTCCCTCACCCACCACCCGTCCGGTTCGTCGGCCGTCGCGCTCGCCGGACCCGCACCACGGAAGGACTGAAGCCATGTCTGCCCTGCCCCCGTCCGTATCCGAGACGTCCCCGTCCGAGACGTCCCCGCTGGTCGGCACCGCCCACGGCACGGTGCGCGGCACGCGGCAAGGGGGCGTCGCCGTCTTCCGGGGCATCCCCTACGCGGCGCCGCCGGTCGGCGCCCGGCGTTTCGCGGCGCCCGAGCCGCCGGAGCCCTGGGAGGGGGTGCGCGACGCGATGGCGTTCGGGCCGACCGCGCCCAAGCGGCCGTACGCCCCGCCGCTGGACCGGCTGCTGCCCGACCCCGACGTGCCCGGGGACGACTGCCTCAACCTCAATGTGTGGACGCCGTCGCCGGACGCGGCCGGGCTGCCCGTGCTCGTCTGGATCCACGGCGGTTCGCTGCTGCACGGCTCCTCGACCGTGCCGCTGTACGACGGGGCGGCGTTCGCCCGTGACGGGGTGGTGTTCGTCTCCCTCAACTACCGGCTCGGCATCGAGGGGTTCGGGGTGTTCCCGGACGCGCCCGCCAACCGGGGGCTGCTCGACCAGATCGCGGCGCTGGCCTGGGTGCGGGACAACATCGCGGCGTTCGGCGGCGACCCGGACCTGGTCACGGTGTGCGGGGAGTCCGCGGGGGCCATCGGCATCGCCGCGCTGCTGGCCGCGCCGCGCGCGAAGGGGCTGTTCCGGCGTGCGGTGCTGCAGAGCGGGGCACCGAACGCGCTGCCGCTGGACGACGCCGCCCGGCGCACCACGGAGCTGATCGCCCGTCGGCTGGGCGTGGCGGCGGCGGCCGGGGCGCTGGCGGAGGCGGACCGGGAACGGCTGCTGGACGCACAGACCGAAGTGACCTCCGGCGGTTCGCCGCTGACCGGCGGGAACTCCTTCCAGATCGTGGTGGACGGCGATCTGCTGCCGCGCGACCCGCTGGAGGCACTGCTGGACGGCGCCTCGGCCGATGTCGATCTGCTGATGGGCGCGAACACCGAGGAGTACCGGCTCTGGTTCGTGCCGAGCGGGCTCACGGAGAAGCTGTCGAGGGTCGGGCTCCGGCTGGCCCTGCTGAAGTTCCGCGTGCCGAGGGAGACGGAGCGCGCGTACCGCGCCAACCGCCCGGACGCCGCTCCGGGTGAACTGCTCGGGGCGCTCGCCACGGACCTGCTGCTGCGCGTCCCGTTGAACCGGGTGGCGGACGCCCGTGCGGGCGCACCGGGGAGCACCCGTCTCTACGAGTTCGGCTGGCCGTCCCCCGTGCTGGGGCTCGGCGCCTGTCACGCGCTGGAGATCGGCTTCGTCTTCGACAACCTGGACAAGCCGGACGCGGTGGCCCTGACCGGCCCGGACGCGCCTCAGGAGCTGGCCGACGCGATGCATGCGGCGTGGGTGCGGTTCGCCGCCACCGGCGATCCGGGCTGGCCGGTGTGGGACGAGTCCCGACCGGTGATGGGCTTCGGCCCGGGGACTCCCGCGGTGGTGCGCGCCCCGCGCGACGACGAACTGCGCGGCTGGGCGCCGTACCGGCGCGGGAAGGGGTGACCGCGGCCGCCCCCGCGCCGGTGGCCGTGACCCTTCATCGGGGACCGGAGCCCCTCATCGGGGCATTCGCACGGAAAGGCCCCGGCCCGTGAGCGTCGTCACGGGCCGGGGCCCCCGGCGGATCAGCCCTTGTTCCGCGACGCCCAGAACTCGTCGAAGGTGAGCAGACCGTCGCCGTTGGCGTCGTGGTCGTTGATGATGGCCTGGGCCACCGTCTCGGTGACGTGGGGGTCGCCGAGCTGAGCCATCACGCTCTTGTACTCGGCGGCCGATATCAGCCCGTCGCCGTTCAGATCGAACCGCTCGAACGCCTTGCGCGCCGACTCGATGTCCGCCACAGTTCCGTCCTCCGTAATGCCTGACCAGTGCCTGACCAATGCCTGGTCAGTGCGTTCATGACGGGGGTCAGATTAACGGGCGCCACGACGGACCCTCGCGGCGGCCGGTCGCCACGCGCGGGCCGCCCGCCGCGGGACGTCCGCCCACCGCACGGGTCCCGACGGCTCGGACTCGACCTCGACGGCTCAGCTGCGCCACGGTCGGTAGTGCGGGTTGTCCACGCACTCGCTCATGAT
Organism: Streptomyces sp. CB01580; assembly: GCF_001905795.1. Classification (GTDB taxonomy): domain Bacteria; phylum Actinomycetota; class Actinomycetes; order Streptomycetales; family Streptomycetaceae; genus Streptomyces. The sequence continues at coordinate 51,726 of NZ_LIXJ01000007.1, read as the reverse complement.
CTCGGTCTTGTTCTTCGGGTCGATCGGGCACGCCCCCACGATGAACGTCCGGTCGACGCCGCCCGGGAAGGCGACCTCCACCTGGTCCGCGTACTTGTGGGTGTCGCCGATCGTCTTGTTCACGTCGACGCCTCCGGGGGCGTCGATGTAGTAGTTGAACGCGGCCTTCCACCGCTTGTACAGGTCGTGGTCGTACGAGGTGGAGACGTACGGCGAGGGCTGGTTGACCAGGACGTACTTCTCCACGTCGTACTGGCCGTACGTGATGTCCCGGGCGTGGAAGCCCTCGGCGAAGATCGTCTCCGGGCCCCGCCCGTCCGCCCGGTAGAGCTGGCGGCAGTCGCCGCGCCAGGCGGGCCGCGGGGTGATCCGGCCGACGTCGACGGGGTCCGCGGCGGCGAAGAGGTGGTCGGTGACGACCGGGCAGTCACCGGGCTTGAGCGCGGCTGCCGCGGGGGCCGCCGAGGCGGAGGCGGCGACGGGAGCGGCCTCGGTGGCCGCGGCCGGGACGAGCGCGGCGGCGAGGGAGAGGGCGAGAACGGCGGCCCGGCGCCGCAGAAGAGAAGTGATCATCATGCGGATCACTGTCCCGGCAGAGCGGATACTGGCCGCGCACCATCATCCGATGGTGAGCGCGTCCGGCCGGGAGTTGACGCCTAACACCCCGACAAACCGGGATGTTCTGCACATTCAGAACATCCGTCCCATCCGAACCGCCCCACACGAACCGCCCCACACGAACCGCCCCACCCGCACCGTCCCCGCCTCACGACCTCGCCGCGCCACGACCTCACCGCCCCCACCGCCTCGCGACCTCGCGGTCCGTCAGCGGAAGACGCCGGTGTGGCCGAGCGAGTAACGTCCCGGCTGCGGGTAGACGGCGAGGCCGTGCGGGCCGCTGCCGACCGGGATCCGGGCGAGCTGTTTGCCGCTGTCGGTGTCGATGGCGTAGACCTCGGAGTTGTAACGGCCGCTCAGCCAGAGGACCTTGCCGTCGGCCGAGACCCCGCCCATGTCCGGGCTGCCGCCGTTGGGCAGCAGCCACTTCTTGGTCACCTTGCGCTGTGCGAAGTCGAAGACGGAGATGGTGCCCTCACCCCGGTTGGAGACATACATCTCCTTGGAGTCGCGGCTGACGTAGAGGCCGTGGGCGCCCTTGCCGGTGGACAGCAGCTTCGGGGTGGTGAACTTCCCGGCGTCCAGGACCCACACCCCGTTCGCGATCATGTCCGCGATGTAGAACGTGCCGCCGTCGGGCGACAGTTTCACGTCCTGCGGCATGGCTCCGTGCAGCGGGAGTTTCTGCTGCCCGACGACCTCCATCCGCGCCGTGTCGACCTTGAGGAGTTCGCCGGAGAACTCGCAGGAGACGATGAAGTACCGCCCGTCGGCGGAGTAGTCGGCGTGGTTGACCCCGGCGCAGCTGACCGGGACGGTCTTGACGGTCTTCATGGTGTGGGCGTCGCGGAAGACCAGCTCACGGTCCATGGAGGCCATGACCACGGCGTACTTGCCGTCGGGGGTGAAGTAGAGGTTGTACGGGTCGGAGACGGGCACCGTGGGGCCGACCTTGCCGGTGGCGGGGTCGATGGCGGTCAGGCTGTCGCCGAGGTCGTTGTTGACCCAGAGGGTCTTCATGTCCCAGGAGGGCACGACGTGCTGCGGCTGGCGGCCGACCTTGATGGTCCTGATGACCTTGTACGTGGCGGGGTCGATCACGGACACCGTGTCGGAGTTGGTGTTGGGGACGTACACCCGGGAGGGGAAGTTCCTGACGACCGGGGAGAGTTTCCCCGGCCGGTCGGCGGCGTAGACGTCCTGGGGATCGAGGACCGGCGGCATGCCGGGCAGTCCGGGCGGTGCGACGCGTGCGGCGTCGGTGCGCCGGGCCGCCTCGCTGCCGACGGCTTCGATGTTCCCCTTCTCGGCGGAGGATCCGCAGCCCGTGAGCACGGCGAGAAGGACGCCCCCGAGCAGGGCGGCGATGTGCTTGGTGTGGGGAAACATCAGGTCAGCAGCTCCGTGGTCGTCACCGCACGCAGTCCGCGGCGGTCGATTTCGGTGAGGAGGAGGGGCAGGGCGGCGACCGTGTCCGCGTAGCCGAGGTGCAGGCTCACCACCGAGCCGTTGCGGATCTCCCCGGCCACCTTGCGGGAGACGGCCGCGGCGCCGGGTGAGGTGAAGTCGAGGGAGTCCACGTCGTAGGAGAGGACGTGCGGATAGCCCGCCCGGGCGGCGAGCCGCTGGACGAGCGGGGTGGCGTACCGGGCGCGCGAGGGCCGGAACCAGGAGCCGATGGATCCGGTGAGCCGCCGCAGCCGCTCCGCACAGCCGGTGATCTCCGCGTACGCCTCGGTCTCGCCGAGCGCGCAGACGTCGACGTGGCGCCAGGTGTGATTGCCGAGGTCGTGGCCGCCGTCGAGGATGCGGCGGGCCATGTCGGGATGTTCGTCGAGCCAGCTGCCGACGGCGAGGACGGTGATCCGGGCGCGGGCCCGTTCGGCCTCGGCGAGGACGGTCCGGGCGAGGGCGGGATCGCCCTCGCCGTGGAAGGTGAGGGCGACGCGGGGGCGGTCGCGCGGACCGTGGTCGATCTGGGCCGGCCGCCCGGGAAAACGGTGCGGGGCGGGCGCCGGACGCGGGGACGGAGGACGGCCGCCCGGGGTGGCGGATTTCCCGGCGCCCGCCCCGGCGGTGGCGGGCCCGGTCGGCGTACCGGGGGCGTCACGACGGTCCGCGCAGCCGACCGCGAGGCCGACGAGTACGGCCCCCGCTCCCGCGCGCAGAGCGCTGCGGCGGTGCACCGGTCCGTCGGAAGCGTTCATGCGCAGACACGATAGGGGCGGAAGAGGCGGATGGTAGCGATACGGACATATGGGCGGCACGGATGAATCATTCGCCGAATCCCATAAATATTCACGCTTTTCCAGGCAAGTGACCCATCACACCTACGAATCATTAAAGAAATGACAAGGTATGCATGAAAATGCCCTGTTTGCACCTTTGGCGGCGAGGTCGCCCGTCTGCCATAGTCGGTGACACGACCCGCGCCGACCCGAGCTCGGTCGTCACGAGCGGCCGTGAACACACCCCCCATGTCACGGCCCCCACCACAGCGGCCCCCGAAGCGCCCCACGACGGCAGCCCGGGGGCTGCTGTGTTTCCGGCGCCGGAAAGCGGGAGCCCGGGGAGCGGATCACCCCCGGCTGCGACGCGACGGTCGGGCGGTGGTCAGCGGTCGGAGGTCCGCATCTCGAACCAGGTGGTCTTGCCCCGGGGCAGCAGATCCACCCCCCATCGGTCGGAGAGCTTGTCGACGAGGAAGAGCCCCCGCCCGCTGACGTCCGTCTCGCGCACGGGCATCAGGCACGGCAGCCCGCGCGAGGGGTCGCGCACCTCGATCCTGATCCAGCCGCGGCGGCGCAGCATCCGCAGGCCGAAGACCCGGGCGCCGGTGTGCCGCACCGCGTTGCCCACGAGCTCCGAGACGAGCAGTACGGCGTACTCGGCAATCTGCGGCGACAGTGCCCACTGCCGGAGCACCACGTGCGAGGTGAGCCGCCGCGCATGGGCCGCGGATTCCGGTCGTGAGGGCAGTCGCACCTCCCCCTCGGCCGGATCACCGAACAACTCCAGTGCCTTGTACGCCTGTTCTTCCTCGCCGGTCGTCGTCCAGCGTGCCGCCGTCGCACCTGTGCGCGGTCGCGGCTGTTCCACACCCTCCAGGCCCGCCATGCACACCATCATGGCCGCACGACGCGCGCCCGGGGGCCGTTCCGGAGGAATCACCACCTCGGAACGCAATAATCCGCGACATTCGTTCGGCATATGCCATTGGCAGAATGCTGTTCGGAACCATGGCTCTGACCTGCGAGGACAGCACCTCCGGGCGCATGTGCCCGCTCACGCCGATGGCCGGATCCCAAGAGCCCCTCAAGATCCGGCCGATCCGCCCGCACGGATGAACCGGCGTCCGCCCGTGCGTAACTGACGTTCTTTCAGAGAAAAACGGCCTTGCCCGGCCCCTCCTCCACGAAGCTGCGCATACCGCGTTCCCGGTCCTCGGTGGCGAACAGCCCGGCGAACCAGTTCCGTTCGATCGTGAGCCCGGTGTCGATGTCCGTCTCCAGCCCCGCGTCGATGGATTCCTTGGCGGCGCGCAGCGCGAGGGCCGGTCCCTTCGCGAGGGCGGCGGCCCAGGCGCGGGCCTGCTCGTACACCTCGGCGGCGGGCACCACACGGTCCACCAGGCCGATCGCCAGGGCCTCCTCCGCCTTCACGTGACGGCCGGTGAAGATCAGGTCCTTGGCCCGGGAGGGCCCGACCAGCCGGGCGAGCCGCTGGGTGCCGCCCGCGCCGGGGATCAGCCCGAGCAGGATCTCGGGCTGACCCAGCTTCGCGTTGTCGGCGGCGATCCTGAAGTCGGCGCACAGCGCCAGTTCGCAGCCGCCGCCGAGCGCGTAGCCGGTGACCGCCGCGACGACCGGCTTGGGGATCCGGGCCACCGCGGTGAACGCGTCCTGGAGCGCCTTGGACCGCACGACCATCGCCGTGTGGTCCATCGCCTGCATCTCCTTGATGTCCGCGCCCGCCGCGAACACCTTCTCGCCGCCGTAGATGACCACGGCGCGCACGTCGTCGCGCCGGGTCGCCTCCTCGGCGAGTTCGCGCAACCGGTCCTGGGTGGCCACGTCGAGGGCGTTCATGGGCGGTCGGTCCAGCCGGATGGTGCCGACGCCGTCGCTTGCTTCGAGGGTTACGGTCATGGGAGGAGGTTAACCGCCGCTAACGACGGCGGGCCCGGTGCCGTTGGTCACAGCACCGGGCCCGCCCGTGTTCCGTACTCCCCCGCCCCCGTCTTCCGCGCGACGGGAGTTACGAGGTCCACTCCGACCAGGACATGTTCCAGCCGTTGAGGCCGTTGTCCGGCTGGATCGTCCTGTCCTGGGAGTTCTTCACGATCACCACGTCGCCGATGAGCGAGTTGTCGAAGAACCAGGCCCCGGAGGTCTTCTTGCTCCAACCGCCGCGCACGTCCTGGAGGCCGACGCAGCCGTGGCTGGTGTTGGCGGAGCCGAAGACGCCGGAACCGCCCCAGTAATTGCCGTGGATGAAGGTGCCGGAGGTGGACAGCCGCATGGCGTGCGGGACGTCCTTGATGTCGTACTCGCCGCCGAAGCCGACGGTGTCACCGTTCATCCGGGTCACCTTGAGCTTCTCGCTGATGACCATCTGACCGTTGTACGTGGTGGTCGCCGGGGCGCCCGCCGAGATCGGGATGTCCTTGATCTGCCGGCCGTCGCGGACGACCTTCATCCGGTGCGACTTCGCGTCGACGGTGCTGATCTGGCTGCGGCCGACGGTGAAGGAGATCGTCCTGGTCTGCTTGCCGTAGACCCCCGGACGGCCCTCGACGCCGTCAAGACCGAGCTTCACGGTCACCTTGGTGCCGGCCGCCCAGTACTTCTCCGGGCGGAAGTCGAGGCGGTCGTTGCCGAACCAGTGGCCCTCGATCGGCACGGACGGCTCGGCCTTCACCTCGATGGCCTTCTCGACCGCCTCCGGGTCGGTGATGCCCCGGGTGAAGTGGATCGAGACGGGCATCCCGACACCGACCGTGGAGCCGTCCTCCGGGGTGTACTGCCCGATGAAGGTGTTCTGCGGGACCAGCGTGGTGAAGCTGGTGTCCTTCGCCGACTCACGACCCTTCGTGTCCTCGGCGACGGCATGCACCTTGTACTTGGTCGCGGCGGCCAGATGCCGGTCGGGCGTCCAGCTGGTGCCGTCGGCCGCGATCTTCCCCTCGACCTCGGCGCCCTTGGGGTCGGAGACCTTCACCGTGGTCAGCTTCCCCTGCGAGGCGGAGATCTTCAGCGCCCCGCTCGTGGCGACGGACTCGGCCCCGTCCTTCGGCGCGACGGTCACCACCGCCTGCGACGCGGTGGTGTCCTCGACCTTCGCCCCGTCCTTGCCGTCCCGGCCGGCGCCTCCGGTGTCGTCCCCGCCGCACGCCGTCACCAGCATCAGCAGCGCCCCCAGGGCCAGAGCCAGTGGTCCGGTGGCCCCGCGTCCTCGCCGTTCGCCGCCCGTCCCGGCCGATCTCCCCGATACCGGCTGCCCGTTCAATGTGTTCGTCTCCCCTCGCACGGCCCGGCCCCGCCAAGGCCCCGGGGGCCCATGGCCCCCTCCCCCGCGCGCTGCACATGCGCGCTCAGCGAAAGATAATCACACTGATTGCGACGAGAAGACCCCTCGGATGTCACCGTTCAGTCCCAACTCGTCCATCCGGACGTCTCCGAGGGACGGCACCGAACGAAACCGGACGTCTCCGAGGGACAGGACGGGGCCGGACGGGCACACGCCGGGGGCGGCGGGCGCACCCCGGGGGACGTGGGTGGGCCTCCGGGCTCGTGGACGTGCTTCCGGAGGCGACGGACGCACTGGCGGGGTCAGGGTCGGCGAAGAGCGGAGCCCGCCTTCCACTTCTTCCAGCTCAGGTTCCAGCCGCCGAGCCCGTCGTCCGGCGCGACCGGCCTGCCCCGGGAGTTGACGACCTCGATCACGTCACCGACGAGGGTCCGGTCGAAGAACCAGCCGGCCGGGGTGTCGCTCCCGCCGCCCGGCACGTCGCGGAGTCCGACGCAGCCCCGGCCGACGTTCGCCGAGCCGAAGGCCCCCTCGTCCGACCAGTGGTCGCCGTGCAGCAGGACGCCGGAGCCGGTGAGCCGCAGGGCGTGCGGGATCTCCCCGCCGTCGCCCCCGCCGCCGCAGTCGGCCGAGCGGCCGTCCGCGCGGATCGCGTCGAACATCTCGCCGACCACCATCCGGCCGCTGTACGTGTCCGCGCCCGGGCGTCCCGCCGTGATCGGGACAGTGGCGACGAGCTGGCCGTCGCGGCGGACCTCCATCGTGTGCGCGGCCACGTCGACCAGGGACGTCTGGGAGCGGCCCACCCGGAAGGCGACCGTCCTGTCCTGGCTCCCGTACACGCCGGGCGCGCCCGCCACGTCCCGCAGCCGCGCCGTGACGGTGACCTCGGTGCCCGGTGCCCAGTACGCGGCCGGACGGAGGTCGAGCCGGCCGGCGCCGAACCAGTGCCCCACCACCTCGACCTTCGGCACCGTGGTCACCTGGACGGCCCGTTCCACGGCGGCCCGGTCGACGACCGGCCGTCCGAAGGCGACGGAGACGATCGTTCCGGTGCCCACCGTGGCACGGTTCTCCGGGGTGACCCGGCCGGTGAAGCGGCGCTCGGGGACGGCCGTGGTGAAAGTGGTGCGCCGGACGACCTCGTGTCCGTCACCGTCCACGGCGACCGCGTCGACGCGGTAGGTGGCGGCGAGGCCGAGCCGTCCCTTCTCCCCCTCCACCGACGACATCCAGGAACGGCCGTCGCGCGCGATCCGGCCCGGCACGCGCTGCGGCTGCGCGTCCTCGATCCGGGTGACCCCGACCCTCTTCAGCCGCCCCTCCGGAACCCTCACCTCCACCCGGTCGTCCGGAGCGATGTCCCGTGCCCCGTCGCCGGGGGGTGACCAGGATCGCCTGCTCCGGGGAGCGGCGCCCGTCCCCGAAGGCGGCCGGGCCGCCGGTGCAGCCGCTCAGTACGGCGGCCAGTGCGGCCAGTGCGGTCAGCGCTCCCAGTGCTCCCAGTGCCCCCGGTACGGCGACATGTCCTGTCCGTGCCGGCACGGTGGCCGCGCGAGCCACCGACCTCTTCGCTGCGTGGTCCACGTCCCCCCAACGACACGTGCCGGTCAGGGGCAACGCGGGGGCGGGTGAACGGAACGGGCGGGCGTCAGCCGAGGATGCCCCGGTCGTAGCCGATCGCGACGGCGGCGGCCCGGTCCTTCGCCCCGAGCTTGGCGAAGACGTGGGTGAGGTGGGTCTTCACGGTGGCCTCGCTGATGAACAGTTCGGCGGCGATCGCGCGGTTCGAGGTGCCCTTGGCGACGAGTACGAGCACCTCGCGCTCGCGGGCCGACAACGGTTCGTTGCCCGCCGCGGACGGGGTGCGCACCCGTGAGACCAGACGGGAGGCGACGGCGGGCGAGAGGACCGTGCGGCCGTCGGCCGCGGCGCGGACGGCGTTGAACAGCTCCTCGCGGGGCGCGTCCTTGAGCAGGTAGCCGGTGGCGCCCGCTTCGATCGCGGGCAGAGTGTCGGAGTCGGTGTCGTACGTGGTGAGCACGAGCACCCGGGCCCGGGCGCCGCGCCGGGTGAGTTCGGCGATGGCGGCGACCCCGCCGCCGCCCGGCATCCGCAGGTCCATCAGCACGACGTCCGGATCGAGCCGGGCCACGAGGTCGACGCCCGCCACCCCGTCCGGGGCCTCCCCGAGGACCCGGAACCCGGGCGACGAGTCGAACATGCCGCGCAGACCGTCCCGTACGACGGGGTGGTCGTCGACGACGACGAGCGTGATGACGCGTGCGGGTTCCTCAGCCATGGCAGGGCAACCGTACTGGTCATCAGCCGTGCCGGACCAGGGGCACCCGGGCGCAGACGGCCGTGCCGCAGCCCGGTTCCGTCTCCACCTCGACGGTGCCCGCGATGCGTTCGGCGCGGGCCCGCATGCCGCTGAGCCCGAATCCGCCCGCGCCGCGGCGGCGCGGCGGCAGGGCGGCGGGGTCGAAGCCGCGGCCGTCGTCCCGTACGTCCAGGGCCAGTTCGTCACCCATGAAGGACAGGGTGATGCCGACGCGTGAGGCCTCGGCATGGCGGCCGGCGTTGGCGAGGGCCTCCTCGGCGATACGGAGCAGGGTGGCGGCTATCTCGTCGTGGACCGGCTCGGCGGTACCGGTGACGGTGAACTCGGCCCGCACCCCGTGACGGTCGCCCCAGCCGGTGACGGTCTTCTTCAACGCGCCCACGAGGTCGTCGTGCTCCAGCGCGGCGGGGACCAGATCATGGACCGAACGGCGCGCCTCGCCCAGGCTGTGCCGGGCGAGGGCGGCGGCGCGGTCGAGGTGCTGCCGGGCCAGGGCCGGATCGGTACCGGCGATCGAGGTGACCACCTGGAGCTGGGCGATGATACCGGTCAGGCCCTGCGCGAGCGTGTCGTGGATCTCGGCGGCGAGCCGGCGACGCTCGTCGGCGACCCCCGCCTCCCGGGCCTGGAGCAGGAGTTGGGCATGAAGCCCGGCGTTCTCCGCGAGGGCCTGTTCGAGGCGGGCGTTGGCGGACTCCAGTTCGGCGATGGTGTCGACCTGGGCGCGGGTCTGCTCGGCCTCCCGGTCGCCGATCTGGGCGAAGACCAGGGTGATGGCCGCGTGGAGGGCGAAGACGATGCCGAAGGCGATCCAGCCCATGAGGCCGGTCGGCGGGAGGCCGCTGCCGGACTGCGAGCCCGCCATGATGACGGCGGTGACCAGCAGCCCGGCGCGCATGGCCCGTCGCGGGAGCAGCCGGGCGGCGTCGAAGTAGCCGAGAACCGCGAAGATGGAGAAGAACGGGTTGCAGCAGGTCAGTGCGAAGGCGAGTGTCGTGCGGGCGACGAAGTAGAACTGCGCCACCCGCGACCGCGGGACGACCGTCGGCCCGTACCGTCCCCACCAGAGTTCCAGGACGAGCGCCACCGGGACCAGCGCCGCAGCGGCGTACACGTCCGAGCGGGACATGATGAGCTCGGCGGACACGACGGAGGCCGCCGTGGCCAGGCCGAGCAGACCGTACGGCCCGTACCGGAAGAACCGTTCCCACCACTGCGCGGCCGTCGTCACTCCGGTTGTGCCCGTCTCTGTCATGTCCCCCGTGTTCATGGGTGAAGTCTCCCCCGGAACCGGTCACTCCCACCGGAACAGGCGGGTCGCCAGCAGGGCCGCGAGCGCCGTCCACAGGGCGACCACGCCCAGATGGATCCAGCCGGGCCAGCCGCCGGACGCCGCCTGGTCCAGTGCCTGGGAGGCCGCGCCGAGCGGGGTGACCTGGACGATGTGGCGAAGGGTGTCGGGCATGGACTGCACCGGGATCCACACTCCGGCGCTGAACATCATCACCAGCGAGACGGCCGATCCGACGGCGGTGGACGCCTTGGCGGTGCGGGAGAGCGCGCAGACCAGCGCGCCGATGGCGAGCACGCCCGCGACCGCCAGGAGCAGGGCCAGCGCGTAGCCGAACGGTTGTTGCGGCAGCCGTACGTCGAAGGCCGTCCGGCCGACGGCCAGGACCAGGGCCCCGGAGCCCAGAGCGGCGGTTCCGTGCAACGCGAACTGCACGACGAGCAGGGCGGACGGCCGTACCGGGGTGGTCGACATGCGGCGCAGGATGCCGCGTTCGCGGTAACCGGTGAGGACCTGTGGCATGGTCTGCCCGGCCATGGTCATGGCGAGCAGCATGGCCACGGGGACGTAGAGGTCGATGACGCGACGGCCGCCGAGCGCGGCGTCGGGTTCGCGGAAGGACGGGATCAGGCCGAGGATCGTCATCAGTGCGGCGGGGAAGACGAGGATCCAGAACAGGCTGCCGGGTTCGCGGAGGAACAGCCGTGCCTCGGTCCGCAGGACGGCCGCCCACGGGGTCGGGATGCTCGGCTTCCCGGTGGGTTCGGCGGGGGCGTCGGCGTGCGTCGTGGTCATTTCAGGCCACCCGTTCTGTGAGGTCGAGGTAGGCGTCGTCCAGGGTCGCCTCGGAGACGCGGAGCTGATGTGCGGTGACACGGAGCCGGGCCAGCAGCGAGATCACCGCGTTGACGGTCTCGTCGGTGCCGTGGATGACGATCCGTCCGTCCTTCCGCTCCACGCCGGACGCTCCGGGCAGCGCGTCGAGTTCGATGTCGTCCAGGGGCCGGGACGGCGTGAAGGAGATGACCGTTCCGCCGTCGGCCCTGCGGATCAGCCCCGAGGGCGTGTCCAGGGCGACGACCTCGCCCTTGTCGATGACGGCGACGCGGTCGCAGAGCCGTCGGGCCTCCTCCATGAAGTGGGTGACGAGAAGGACCGTCACGCCGCTGTCGCGCACGTCCTCGATGAGCTTCCAGGTGTCCCGGCGGGCCCGCGGGTCCAGGCCGGTGGTCAGCTCGTCGAGCACCACGACCTGCGGGTTGCCGACCAGGGCGAGCGCGATGGACAGCCGCTGCTTCTGACCGCCGGACAGCTTGGTGTAGCGGGTGCCGTACGAGGTGTGCAGGCCGAGCCGTTCGGCCAGCGCCCGCCAGTCGGCGGGGGCCGGGTACAGGGCGCTGTACAGCTCCAGCGCCTCGGCGACGGTGATCTTCGGCTGGAGCTCGCTCTCCTGGAGCTGGGCACCGAGCAGCCGGGTCACCCGGTCGTGGTCGGCCACGGGGTCGAGACCGGCGACGCGGACCGTACCGGCGTCGGGGATCCGCAGCCCCTCGACGCATTCGACGGTGGTGGTCTTGCCCGCCCCGTTGGGCCCGAGGATGCCGAAGATCTCTCCCGCCTCGACGGAGAAGCTCACCCCGTCCACCGCGGGCCGCCCGCCGTACGCCTTGCGCAGGCCGTTGACTTCGATGATTGCCATGCCACGAGGATCGTGGCGGGCGCGGCACCGCACCATCGTCCATCGCGCTCGAAGGCGCATCGTCCGATCGGTTGACCGGGACGTACGACCCGTGGCCCGCGTCCGGCCCGGGTCACGGGCCCGGGGCCGGGTCACTGGCCGCCTCCCGGCCCCGGCCCCGGACGGCGCGTCACCGCCGGTCGGCCGAAAACCACATGAACGAGGACCGCGGCGAACCGTAGGCTCGGCTGTGATGCCCGAAAAACATGTAGGCCCCAAGGACCGGTCGACGGTGCGCTCCCTGCTGCGGCTGTGGCCCTACGTGAAACCGGTGCGGGGGCGCCTGTTCAGCGCCGCGGTGGTCGCCGTCGTGGCGTCCTGCGTGGGTCTGGTGATCCCTCTCGTACTGAAGTGGATGGTCGACGGGCCGGTGGCGGACCGGGACCCGGGCGGGGTCTGGCTCGGTGCGCTGTACCTGCTGTTGCTGGGCCTCGCCGAGGCCGTACTCTTCGGGCTGCGACGCTGGCTGGTGGCCCGTCCGATGGCCGGGGTCGAGGCGGCGATGCGGGCCGATCTGTACCGGCACCTCCAGCGGCTGCCGGTGGCGTTCCACGACCGTTGGCCGTCGGGGCAGTTGCTCTCGCGCGCGACCACGGACCTGATGCTGCTGCGCATGTTCCTGGCCTTCCCGCTGATCTTCCTGCTGGTCAACGGCACGACGATCCTGGTCGGTTTCGTCATTCTGCTGATGCAGCAGTGGACGCTGGGGCTGGTGCTGCTCACTCCGGTGGTACCGCTGGTCATCGTCTGCGCGCTCTTCGAGACGAAGTACTCGGCCGTGGCGCGCAGGGCCCAGGACCAGGTCGGCGATCTGACCACGGTGGTCGAGGAGAGCGTCCTGGGCATCCGCATCATCAAGGGCTTCGGCCGGCACCGCAGCCAGGCCCGCGCGTTCCGTGCGCTCTCCGAGCGGCTGCGGGAGACGGAACTGGGCAAGGCGCGGCTGCTCGCGGGCATCTGGGCCGTCATCACCACGGTTCCCGAGCTGGCCATCGGGGCGGCCCTGGTCCTCGGCACGATCCAGGTCGCCGACGGCGGTCTCTCGGCGGGCACCCTCGTCGCCTTCCTCTCCACGGCCCTCGCGCTGCGGTGGCCCATCGAGTCGATCGGCTTCCTGCTCGCGATGAGCCAGGAGTCGGCGACGGCGACGGAGCGGTACTTCGAGGTGATGGATGTGGCGGAGGAACGCGACGACCTGTCCGAACCGACCGGACCCGCCGAAGCGACCGGACCCACCGAACCGACCAGAACGGCCGGAGCGGCCGGAGCGACCAGAACGGCCGGAGCGGCCGACGAAGCCCGTACGACAGGCGCGGCGGACGGGGTTCCGGCGGACGGACCGACGGACGGACGGGAAGGCATGGTGTTCGAGGGAGTGGAGTTCCGCTACCCCGACGCCGATCCCCGCTCCGCGCCCGTGCTGTCCCGGATCGACCTCAGCATCCGTCCCGGCGAGACGATGGCCCTGGTCGGGGCCACCGGCTCCGGGAAGACGACGCTCACCGCCCTCGTGCCCCGCCTGTACGAGGCCACCGCGGGACGGATCACGCTCGACGGCCGGGACATCGCGGCCATGTCCCGGCAGGAACTGCGCGGGCTGGTGTCGGTGGCGTTCGAGGAGCCGACGCTGTTCTCCGCGACCGTCGGGGAGAACGTCCTGATGGGCGCCGACGGCGCCGGACAGGACGAGCTGCGCCGGGCGCTCGCGATCGCGCAGGCCGACTTCGTGCACGACCTGCCCGACGGCATCGGCACGCAGGTCGGCGAGCAGGGCCTCAGTCTCTCCGGCGGGCAGCGGCAGCGCCTCGCGCTGGCCCGCGCCGTGGTCGGCCGGCCGCGCTTCCTGGTGCTCGACGATCCGCTCTCCGCCCTGGATGTGCACACGGAGGCGCTGGTGGAGGCCGCGCTGCGGCAGGTGCTGGAGGAGACGACGGCGATCGTGGTCGCGCACCGCCCGTCCACGGTGATGCTCGCGGACCGGGTGGCGCTGCTCTCCGAGGGCCGGATCGTCGCGGTCGGCACCCACCAGGAGCTGCTGCGCGGCAACGCGGAGTATGCCCGGCTGATGTCGGGCGACGGCGACGACGCGGAGCAGGACTCCTTCCCCGACCCGTCCATCGACGGCCGCCTCGTGCCGGACGTCGCCGCCGAGAAGGGCCGCACCCGATGACCAGTACGACGACGACCGGCCCTGGCGGCCGGCCCGACACGCACGAGGAGCCCGGCGCCCCGTCCGACGACGTAGGCCCCGGCAGCGGCACCGGGGACCGGTTCGACCGGGACGATCTGCCCACTGCCCCGGGCGCCACCCGCGCGCTGCTGTTCTCGCTGCTCCGGGCGCACCGGGCCCGGGTACTGGTGGCGGCGCTGTTGCTGCTGGTCCAGCAGGCGGCGGTGCAGGCGGGCCCGCTGCTCGTCGCGTACGCCATCGACCGGGGCGTGCCCGCGTTCCGTGACGCGGACCACGGGCCGCTGATCGCGGTGGCCGTCGGGTACGCGCTGTGCTCGGCAGCGGCGGGAGGCATGCAGTACGCCTTCATCGCGGTCTCCGCGCGGATCAACCAGGACGTACTGCTCGATCTGCGCGGCCGGATCTTCCGTCACGCGCAGGCGCTGAGCGTGGACTTCCACGAGCGCTACACCTCGGGCCGGCTGATCTCCCGTTCCACCACGGACGTGGAGTCGCTGCGGGAGTTGCTCAGCGAGGGGCTGCAGGAACTCATCACCGTGATCCTGTCGTTCCTCTCCATCTCGCTGATGCTGCTCTGGCTGGACCCCGGCCTCGGCGCGGCGGCCGTGCTGTCCTTCGTCCCCCTGTATCTGCTGGTGCGCCTCTACCAGCGGCGGGCCGGGGTGCTCTACGCGGCGCGGTCGACGGCGATCGCCGCGGTCATCGTGAAGTTCGCCGAGTCGATGAACGGCATCCGCCCCGTCCAGGCGTTCCGCCGGGAGCGCGTCAACGACGCGCACTTCGAGAAGCTCAACCACGCGCACCGGTGGGCGAACGGCAGCGCCACGCTGGAGATGGCGCGCTACGTCGTCGGCTCCCGGCTGGTCGCCAACACGGCGGTCGCGGGCATCGTGCTGTGGGGCGCGTACCGGGTGGCGTCGGGCACCCTGGCGCTCGGGGTGCTGGCCGCGGCCGTGCTGTACCTGCGCCGGCTGTACGACCCGATCGACCGGCTGGGCATGTTCCTCAACTCCTACCAGTCGGCGGCGGCTTCGCTGGGCAAGATCGCGGGTCTGCTGGCCCAGACCCCCTCCGTTCCCGAGACCGCGGACCCGAAGGAGCTGCCCGCCCTCCCGGGTGAGCACCCCGGCCGTGAGGTCGTCTTCGACTCCGTGCGTTTCGCCTACCGCACGGGCGGCGAGGTACTGCCCCGCTTCGACCTGACGATCCCGGCCGGTCGGACCGTCGCCGTGGTCGGTTCGACGGGCGCGGGCAAATCGACGCTCGCCAAGCTGCTGGCCCGCTTCTACGACCCGTCGGAGGGCCGGGTGCTGCTCGACGGCACGGACCTGCGGGACCTGGCCGTGCCCGAGCTGCGGCGGGGCGTGGTGATGGTGACGCAGGAGGCGTTCCTGTTCTCCGGGACGGTCGCCGAGAACATCGCGATCGGCCGGCCGGACGCGACGCGCGAGGAGATCGAACAGGCGGCCCGTGCGATCGGCGCGCACGAGTTCATCGCCGGCCTGCCGGAGGGCTACGACACGGACGTACGCAAGCGGGGCGGCCGGATCTCGGCCGGCCAGCGCCAACTGGTCGCGTTCGCACGCGCGTTGCTGGCGAACCCGTCGGTACTGATCCTGGACGAGGCGACGAGTTCGCTGGACATCCCCGGTGAACGGGCGGTGCAGCGGGCCATGGACACGGTCCTGCACGGCCGTACGGCGGTGGTGATCGCCCACCGCCTGTCGACCGTGGAGATCGCGGACCGGGTACTGGTGATGGAGCACGGCCGCATCGTCGAGGACGGCACCCCGTCCGAACTCATCGGCGGCACGGGCAGGTTCGCGGGCCTGCACCGCGCGTGGCGGGAGAGCCTGACGTGAGGCCGATGCCCCGGACCCGGCCGACCGGCGGCTCGGGTCCGGGACGGCCGACGGCCCGGACCCGAGCGGAACACGGCGCCGGGACGGTGTGCGCCGCGGGTCAGCGCTCGCGGAATTCCCCGAGCTCGCCGACGAGCCGCCGACGGGCCGCATCCAGCTGTTCGGAGTACGAGGAATCGAAGACCGCCGGCAACTGCGTCTCCAGCGCCCCGCTGATCCTGAACAGAGCCGACCAGACCGCACGGTCGTCGACGAGCGCCGAGAAATCCTCCCGGTGCATGACGCGGCTCATCCAGTCGGACAGGACAAGTGCCTGGTCGTCCGTCAATTCGATGTTCACAGGGACCCTTCTTCGTTTCGTTGCCCTCACGTCGGCTGCCCGGTACTACAGCTTCCCGTCCCGCAGCAGATAGGTGAGCTGATCGCCCGAGGACCGCCATCCTCCGAGGTACTCTCCGACATTCGGGCCGTTCGCGGCGAACGATGCGTGCAGTCCGGTGTCGTCCACGTAGTGGACGGCGTCCCGCCCCCGGTACGTACCCTGGATGCGCCGCGTTCCCGGATTCTTCACGAACTGTCCGATGGCCCGGACGAAGGCCTCCCCGTTGGCCTTGTTGTACGGACCCTTCACGCCGAAGTCCTCCGCGTGCCTGATGCCCTGGTCGCTCGTCCGCATGTAGTGATGCGGAAGCTTGTCGGGCGACATCCAGTTCGAACCGCAGCCGGGCCCACTGTTGTGCACCAGTACGGGAGTGGCCCCCGCCAGCACGTAGTACGTGTGGAGATCGCCGACGGTGAGGTCGTGCGTGCGCCGCGGGCCCTTCTCGTCGGCCACGCCGGCGACCCGGAGGGGCACGCCCGTCGGGCTGCGCAGCTCGTCGCCTGGGCGGATGTCCTCCGCGTCGGCCCAGCGCCTGGCGCCGGTCAGCCAGAACGGGTGGTTGTCGGTGGCGGTGAGGGTGGCGCGACCCCGGTCGGTGACGACGGTGAGGCGTGTGAAGTCCTTGTCGTCCTCGGTGGTGATGGTGTCGGTGACCGGCCGTGCGGCGGTGAGTCCGGTCTCCGGATCGGTGGCGGTCACCCGATCGCCGACGCGGACCGCCTCGATGGAACGGGTGGTCCCGTCGGCGAGGAGGACCTGCGTGCCGGGCGGGAAGCTGTGGAGCTTGACGCAGTTCCCGCCGTCCCGTTCGCTCCGGACGCGGTCGAGGAGTTGCTTGACCTCGACGGTGGCGAGGGCGCGGGCGTCGACCAGGGTGCTGGCACGCAGCGGGATGCTGTAGCGGACCGTACGGCCGCCACTGGCGCGGGACTCGGCCAGGGCATCGGCCCGGTACTTCGCGGCGACCGAGGTGTAGACGGGGCCTGCGCCCGGGTTGGTGCAGGTGAGGGTGCCGGAGACGGAGTTGCCGCTGAGCGGGAACGTGCCGCGGCTGCTGGTACAGCGTCCCGCGGACCGGCCGCCGATGGTGAAGGTCGCGCTCATGACGGCGGTGACCTTGCCGTCGGTGACACGGCTCCTCGCCCCGGTGGTGACCTTTCCGGTGAACTTCTGGTGAGCGGTGCATCCCCCTGAACCGCAGTTCAGGTCCCCGGAGCCGTCGAGCGTGAAGTCGATGCCCTGGTCGCTCGCGTCCTTGAGCTGCTCGGCGTAGGCGACCAGGGTGTCGTACATCGCCTTGACGGCGTCACCGACGACCGGGGTCAGGTCCATCCCCTCGGAGCCGCCGTCCGCCAACGGTCCGGTGGTCACCCGGGGGACCTCGGTCGGCCGCTCCCCGTCCCGCCACTTGCCGATCGTCTCGGACAGGTCGTAGGGCTCCAGCCGCAGAACCCGGTACGGCTTGTTCCGGGTGACGAGGAGACGGCCGGCGGAGGTGTCGACCCCGAGGGCCGGTGTCCCGTCCACCGTGGTCGTCCGCCTCGGCGTCGAGGCGTCCGACCGCGGGGCGTCGGCCAGGACCTGGAGCGCATCCGACAGCTGGGCCGCCAGCTTCGACGGGGAGGGCCGCTGGTCGAGTATCTCGTCGAGGATGTCGGAGTTGCCGTAGAACCCGACCGTCCACGCACCCGGCGCCTTCGTTCCCGATGCGGAGTCCGCGTCGGGGACCGGATCCACCTTCCAGCGGGTGAAGTCCTTCCGGCCGATCCGCAGGACATCGCGGTCGTGCCGCTTGATGCCGGAGCTCGTGCTGCCGAACTGGTTCCCGGAGGCGGTGACGGTGATGTCCCGCTCGGTGATGCCGGCGATCGCCGTGTCCCGATAGCGCAGCCCGTCGGCGCCACCCAGGTCGTCGACCGCCTCCTCGAACGGCCGCAGGTCACGTCTCGCCACGGCCGGGGCGGATCCGGAGGAAGAGTCCACCCAGGTCAGCAGCCCGCCCACCAGCGCCAGGACCAGAGCCCCGACCCCGGCGAGGAGCAGCACGCGCCGCCTTCCGGACAGCGCACTGAAGCGCTCTCTCCAGGAGCGGCGCACCGGCGCCGGTGGGTGATCGGGCGGTGGTGGTACGAACGGGGCACCCGACGGCGGCTGTCCCGCGGCCCGCCACTGTCCTTCGGCGGGACCTGGCTCGGTCATGACTTCCCCTCATCCGTGTCGACGTCGCGCCACCGCTTCGGCGGAGCCATGGCGGCCGCGGTCCGGAGCGCCGGCCCGGCGGGAACGTGTCCCGTCCCGGGCCGACTCACCCCCCGCTTCCGCGCACCACCGACTCAACGCCCCTTCGAATCACCCGAGTTGGCGGAGTCCGGCGCGCACCACTCAGTGTGAGGGCCCAACTCCCGCAACTGGAAGCCTTTCTAGAAAAAAATCCAGAAGGAGTGTTCTACGCTGTCCGTGTCGAGACCCCAGGGCATCCGTCCCACGAGATCGAGGACGTCCGTTCGATGAGACCGAAGCAGCAACGCGGGGAGGCCACGGTCGAGCAGGTACTGGAGGCAGCGCTGCGGATATACGCCTCCGAGGGTGAGGCCGGTCTCACCGTCGGCGCGATCACCAAGGCCAGCGGGGTGAGTTCCGGCAGCGTCTACCACCACTTCGGCAACCTGCACGGCGTGATCGCCACGCTCGCGCTGCGGTCGGTGGGCCGCCTCCTGGACGCGCTGACCACCGCGCTGGAGCAGGCGGCCGACGCCCGCTCCGGCGTCCGGGCCGTCGTCCGGACCTACCTCGACTTCGCGCAGGCCCATCCGGAAGCGGCCCGGCTCATGCACTCCGTCACCGCGGACCACGAGCTCGTGACCCGCACCGGGCAGATCCGTGAGTCCCAGGAGGCCCGGCTGACGCCGATCGCCCTCTGGATCCACGCCCACACGAAGTCCGGCGAACTCGCCGATCTCCCCACCCCCGTGATCGAGGCCCTCGTCCTCG
Source organism: Streptomyces sp. CB01580 (assembly GCF_001905795.1). Taxonomy (GTDB): domain Bacteria; phylum Actinomycetota; class Actinomycetes; order Streptomycetales; family Streptomycetaceae; genus Streptomyces. The sequence continues at coordinate 32,780 of NZ_LIXJ01000007.1, read as the reverse complement.
GCCCGGTCGTCGCCGTCGTCCGCCGCTGGCTCACCGTCGGCGACCTCGATCTGGCGGAGGCCGACCGCACCCTTCCCGACCAGATCTGGCGCGCCGTCAGCAGCGCCCGTACCGGCTCGCCCGACACGGGTCCTTCCTGACCGGCCGGAACAGGGCCGGGCGGAAGAGGAGCCGGGCGGAAGAGGACCCGGGCGGAGCGGAACCGGGCGGCCGTCCCGCCGGGCCGATCACCGCGATCCGGACGCCGCCCGCATGACGGCTACCGGCATCGGGCCACACGTTCCGCGGCCAGACACGTGCGGACCATCGTCACCCGTACCGTCGGGCCGCCTATACCGCACTTGATGACGTAGAAGAGGAAGAGATTGGTCGAGGTCACGGCCAGCGCGTACACGTAGACGTCGTGCAGTATCCCCAGGTACAGGAAGGTGCCGATGGTGAGCACGGCGGTGGCGTAGAACAGCGAGGTCGGCACCCACTGGGTGAGCGCGGCGAACCCGGTGATCTTGCCGTCGTCGCCCGGGACCGTACTGAGGCCGAGCCGGCGTGAGCGGGTGATGACGGCACGGATGTAGGCGAGGACCAGGAAGTTCGCCAGCCAGGTCAGACACTGTCCGATGGCCGAATTGAGGGGCCACCAGCGGGGTTCGACCAGGGTGACCGCCAGGACGAGCATGCAGGGCACGACGGCCATCACCCGCATGACCGCCTCGGTCGCCAGGGCCAGCCGGGTCAGCCCGCCCGCCCGCCATCCGATGGTGAGCGGGGTGAGGCCGGAGAACAGCGTCTGGTAGTACTTCGGTGCCGCGATGGCGTAGGAGAGCCCGACCATCCGGGCCGGGAGGTTGGCCCGCCAGTCCGGCAGCCGGTAGTCGTCGTGCCGCCACGAATCCACGATCGGGAGCCCGTCCGTGCCGCCGCCGACGTGCTGCACCAGTTCCACCAGCTTGTTGCCCCAGTCGAGGCCGAGATCGCGCAGCAGCCAGGTGATGACGGTGGCGTTCGTCACCGCCCAGATCAGCGCGGACACCATCGCCCAGAGGAGCAGCCAGTGGGCGAAGGGGCGGCGGTGCGCGTCGGGCCGGGCGCTCTGCCGCCGGTGCATCCGCCACAACCGCCATTCCCGGCCCGGGTCCCCGGACAGGGGGCGCAGCAGGCCGGGCAGCGCCCGCCAGCCGGTCTCGGTCCGCAGCTCGGACTCGCCGTTCTCGGCGGCCCGCACCGTCTCCAGTTCGGTGAGGAACGCGGTCTTCAACTCCTCGTAGGAGAAGGAGGGTTCCGTCCCCGTGCCGAAGACGATCAGTCGGCGTGCCGGGTCGGCGTCGATGAGGTCCTCGATGAAGCGGGCCAGTTGCACGGCGCGCATGTAGAAGATGTCCGGCACCACGTCGTCGGTGTCGGCGCGTCCGGTGCCGAACGTGATCAGCAGCCGGCCGAGCGAGTAGAGGTCGGCACGGGCGATCTCGCTGTCGCCCGCCCTGACCTCGGGGGCGATGTAGGAGGACTCGGCGCCGGGTGTGCCGGTGATGGTGTGGGTGTAGAGGTAGTTGCGCCCGAGGTCGACGAGCTGGAACGCGCCATCGGTGTCGGACACGATGATGTTGGAGGGCGAGAGGTCGGCGTGCACACCCTTGAGGCGGCCGTGCGCGGTGGCCTCCTGGGCGACGCGTTGCAGGTCCGCCAGCGCGTCGAGGAGCAGCACCCCGTTCTCCCGGAGCCGGTCGAGCCGGAGGCGGAGCGCCTGGCCCGCCGCCCCGGACGCATCCGGGTCGTCGCCCTCCCGGAGTAGTTCGGCGAGCGTCCTGCCCTCGATGAAGTCCATCAGGATCCAGCTGTCGAAGCTGGCCCAGACCCGCACCAGGTGCCGTGAGCCGGTGTCGGCGGTGCCGTACGTCTCGGCGTACTCGCGGGTGGCACGGGTCAGGGTCGGGATCCTGGTGAACGGGTACAGGATGAGCTTCAGGGCGAACTCCGGGCGGGTCCCGTGCACGGCCCCCGCCGCGGTGCCGCGCAGGATCAGCGAGGTGCTGCCGTGCCGGTGGAAGGCGAGCCGCCCGCGTATCGCGTCCCATTCGCGCTCGGCGGGCCCGGTGGCGGCGTCCGCGCGACGGCGTCCGGGGCGCGGCCTCGGGTGGTGGACCTCGGCGATGGTGTCGGCGACCGCCGCCTCGGTGACGAGTACGCCGCAGACGGCACCGCAGTCGTGGGTCAGCGCCCGTCCGCCACCGGGACCGCGGCCGGGAGGCGGCTGCGGGAGCGAGCGCTGGGCCTCGGACTCGGCCAGGCCGAGCAGGGTCAGCAGGTACAGACCGACGAACCCGAACAGTCCGGCGTGGCTCGCCCGGTGCCGTTCGCTCCGCTCACGGTGTCCGAGGCACCAGGCCGTCAGGACGGTGATGGTGTCCTGCCGTCCGCCGGGCCCGAACCGGTCGTCGAAGGAACGCTCGTCCAGCGGGATGTCCTGGAGCAGCAGCCGCCACGAGGCGAGGCGGCGGGTCCGCGCGCGGGCGGTCTCCGGTGTCCCGTCGGCGGGCAGTTGCAACAGGTCCCGCAACCGGGCCAGGTCCCGGTCACTATGACCCCTCAGCTCGCGCAGCGCCGCGACCAGCAGGTCCGGGGTCGGGCCTCGGTTCTCCATTCTCGGTGTCCACCACCATCAGTCTCGGCATGGTGCGGATGCCTCCGCGGCGGATCAGCTCGACGGACCGGCGCTCGGTGGCGCAGAAGGCGATCCCGTACGCCGCGCGGGCGCCGTCGAGGAGTCGGCGTTGGTTCAGCTCGTGGCGCTTGATCTCGGGCATCCAGGGCAGCGGCGCCAGATCGAGGACGTATGGCGCATCGGCCTCCGGGGCCGTACGCAGTCGGCGCAGCCGCTCCTGGTCCCGGCGCTTCTGCCGGATCGCCGCCAGGTAGCCGCGGCCGAGCCCGGTGCGCATGCGCTCCAGGTGCAGGCCGGTGAGGCGGTGCGCGAGGGTGAGTCCGCCGCCCGCCGCCCGCATGGGGCGGGTGCTGAGGGAGAGGACGTGTGTACAGCCGTCGTCGACCGCGAGCCGGAAGGGCAGGGCGGTGAGCACCCCACCGTCGACGGCGCGCCTCCCGTCCGGCATGGGGACCGTGCCGGGCAGAGCGACGGGCAGCCAGGCGGAGGCCCGCAACGTGTCCTTGAGGTCCCGACGGCCGACGAAGTCCCGCAGCACGACGGTCCGCAGGGCGTCGACGTCGGTGACCGGCACGGCCAGCGGGATCGGCGAGGCGATGACCGCCTCGTAGTCGAGGGGCTTGACCTGTTCCATGACGCGGTCGAAGGAGTACGACAGGTCGAGGATGGGCCTGCGCCGCAACATCCTTGAGAAGTCGACGAACTGTTTCGTCGTCAGGTCGTCGTAGTAGATCGAGAGCGGGTACCAGGTCTCCCCGGCCAGGAAGTAGGCCGCGTTGATGCCTCCGGAGGAGCAGCCGTAGACGACATCGAAGGCGTTCTTGTAGCCGTAGTCCTCAAGTTGGGACAGCATCGCCGCCGAGACGACTCCCCGCATGCCGCCGCCCTCCACGGCGAGCGCCACGCGCGCCCCGTCCTCGCGCCGCCCCGGCAGGCTCCCCGAAGCGCGCCGGGCGCGCAGGATCTCCAGGACGGGATGGTCCGGGTCCCAGTACCCGGCCCCGCTTCCGGCATCAGGCACCCGCATGGCACCACCCCCGCTGGAACATGCCCGGGTTCTCCCGCCGCGACACATCACGGGCGGGGCCGCACCCACCCTGCCGGACGACGATGCGAAAGACCGTGCGCACGGGCACCAGATCGCCGACCCGTACGCCGCGTCAGCGTACGGGTGCACGGAGTGGACTCGCGCGCTGACTTTCCGTAACGATTCCGGAATCGGGTGCGAGCGCCGGGACGACGTGAAGTCCCCTTTGCTCGAACGGAGTTACGGGCCAAGGGAAGGCAGGTACCAGTCGTGACGGACAGTGCGGAGGCGGGCAGTGCGGAGGCGAGTGGCACGGCCACAGACAGTACGACCGCAGGCATCACGAAGGCCGACAGTACGGCCACGGGCAGTAAGGCGGCAGGCAGTGCGGTCGCGGTCAGCGGGACCGGCGGCAGCGGCTTCACCAACGGCCAACTCGCTTGCGATGGCGAGCCGGAGGCATCGGACAGCCTCAAGGCGTTCGGCGCGGTCGTCAAGGCGTTCCGCAGGCGGGCGCGGCTGACGCAGGAGGAGTTCGCCCCGCAGGTCCGGTACTCGGTTCCCACGGTCGCCTCCATCGAGCAGGGCCGCCGGTTCCCCTCGCTCGAATTCGTGGAGCGGGCGGAGGAGGTCCTGGACGCGTTCGGGGCACTGCGGGGAGCAGCGCGGCATCTGTCCCGACGGCCGGGCATCGCGAATTGGTTCCGGCAATGGGCGGGCATCGAGGCGGACGCGGTGAGTCTGTACACGTACGAGTGCCGTGTGGTGCCGGGCCTGTTGCAGACGGAGGCGTACACGCGGGCGGTGTCGCTCAGTGTGCCGCCGCGACCGGACGAGGAGGAATTGAACGCGCGTGTCGCGGCACGACTGGACCGCCAAGAACTGCTGTCCACGCGCCGGAAGCCGCCGACGACGTTCAGTTTCATCGTGGAACAGGCGGTGCTGGAACGGCACACGGGCGGGGAGGACGTGACGCGCGAGCAGTACGACCACCTGCTGGACGTGATCGAGCGGCACTGGAACGTCGAGTTCCAACTGATGCCGCTGCGGCAGCCGGTGCACGCGGGGTTGGACGGGCCGATGCGACTGGCGGAGACCCCGGAACACCGGTGGTTCGGGTACTCGGAGGGGCAGGAGAACGGACGCTTCATCACTGACGTGAAGGAGATCAGCCGCCTCCACCGGCGATATGCTTCACTGCGCTCACAGGCCCTGACCCCCGAGGATTCCCTCAGCCTGTTGAAGCGAATGCGAGGAGCGCTATGAGCACGTCCGAACTGACCTGGTTCAAGAGCAGTTACAGCGGCTCGCAGGGCGACGACTGCGTCGAGGTGGCGATGTCCCGGGCCGCCTCGGAGCCGGCCACGGCCGTCCACGTACGGGACTCCAAGCTGGACCGGAGCCCCCGACTCACCGTCACCCCCGAGGCATGGTGCGACTTCCTGCCGTACGCGACGCACGGCTGAGCATTCCCTCCGTACGAACACGAGAAGCGCCACGCGCTCGTACCCCGGCTCCGCCACCGCACACCGCAGCGGTGGCGGAGCCGGCCGGGACGCCGACACCCTGCCGCTCCTCCCACCCTGGTCCCAGGCCCAGACCCGGCTCCGGCTCCGGCTCCGACCGAAGCCTTCGAAATCCGTTTCCGGGAGCGGTGATCGATCCGTAGGGTGCGCGCCGTGGACACCACCTACCAACGCCTCGTCGCCTCCGACTCCGACGCTCTGGCCGACTTCCTGATCAATGAGCCGTGGCCGTTCCACGGACCGACGGTGCTCGACCGCGCCACCATCCGCCAACGGGTCCGCGACGGCTTCTACGACGGTGACGACAGCCGCACCTTCTGGATCGGCGAAGGCGGTGAAAGAGTCGGTCTGATCCGGCTGTTCGACCTCGCCGATGTGCTCCACGGAGGCGCGCCGCTGTTCGACCTCAGGATCGGCGGAGCCCACCGGGGTCGGGGCCTGGGCGGACAGGCCCTGACCTGGCTGACGCACTACCTGTTCACCGAGTTCCCCGGCCTTCGGAGGATCGAGGGCACCACACGCCAGGACAACCGCGCGATGCGCCGCACGTTTCTGTCCAGCGGGTACGTGAAGGAAGCGCATCACCGCGAGGCCTGGCCCGGCGAGCAGGGGCGCGTCCACGATGCGGTCGGATACGCGATCCTGCGCCGCGACTGGCTCTCCGGCGTGACGACGCCGCCGGACTGGAACGACGAGTAGCCTGCGAGGGACCCGCCGAAGCGAATGCGAGGAGTGCTGTCTCCTGGCGGAGCTTCCTCTCCTACGCCACCCGGGACCGAGAACTCCACAACACGCACGCACGCCCCGCCCCGCCCCGCCCCGACGCGCATCGGGGCGGGGCGTCGCGTTTCGCCTCCCCCGCGCCCCCGCCCCCCGTACCGCGTCGGGGCTTGAAGTCGTCGCCACGCGGCTCCGGTCGGTGTACGGGCCCGGGGCCGCACCACCCACTCCCGCCAAGGCGATGAGTTTCAGCCACACCCCACACCATCTCAGCCACCACCAACGCCCGCCGCCTGAGCCGATGTTCGAATACGGCCGCCACAGAGCCGACACCATCCCGCACCGTGGATTCAGCCGGTGCGGGCCCCTCTACGCCACCCCGGTGTTGATCGGCGAAACGTCCGCTTAACGAACATGGTCTTTCCGGCAACGAACGAGATCCGGCCAAGTTGTTGACGCGCTCCTGACAGGAACACCCTCCGGCTGACACTCTTCACCCCGTTCTGCGCACTTCTCATTCGCCGGCCGGCTGACACCCACCGGCCGGTACCCCCCTTGCAGAAGGAGTTCGCGTGAGATCCACGCCCAGCCGTCGCGCCACCGCGACCGGTGCTCTGATAGCCGCAGCGGCGCTTCTCGCCGTCGGCGTCCAGGCCGGCACGGCCACCGCCACCCCCGGCAACACGACCGCGGCAGCGGCGACCGCCGGCGCCAAGTTCGGTGCACTGGCAAAGCAGCTCACTCCCTCCCAGCGTGCCGAGCTGATCCGCGAGGCCGACGCGACCAAGGCGGCCACGGCCAAGGAGCTCGGACTCGGCTCCCAGGAGAAGCTCGTCGTCAGGGACGTCATCCAGGACAACGACGGCACCACGCACACGCGTTACGAGCGCACCTTCGCGGGCCTCCCGGTGCTCGGCGGCGACCTGGTCGTCAAGGAGTCCAAGTCCGGCGCGACCCAGGGCGTCACCAAGGCGTCCAAGGTCACCAGCGGCCAGCTGAAGGCCGTGGACACGAAGGCCGACGTCGCGCCCGCCGTCGCCGAGAAGCAGGCGCTCGGGCTCGCCAAGGCCGACGGCTCCAAGAAGACCGAGGCCGACCGGGCACCCCGCAAGGTGGTCTGGATGGCGCAGGGCACGCCGCAGCTCGCCTACGAGACCGTCGTCGGCGGCCTCCAGGAGGACGGCACGCCGAACGAGCTGCACGTCATCACGGACGCCACCACCGGCGCGAAGCTGTACGAGTGGCAGGGTGTCGTCAACGGCGTCGGCAACACGCAGTTCAGCGGCCAGGTCACCCTGGGCACCTCGGGTTCGTACACGCTGACGGACGCGGGCCGCGGCAACCACAAGACGTACAACCTGAACCACGGCAGCTCCGGCACCGGGACGCTGTTCTCGAACACCACGGACGTCTGGGGCAACGGCACCCCGCAGAACGCCGAGACGGCCGGCGCCGACGCGCACTACGGCGCGGCGGAGACCTGGGACTACTACAAGAACGTCCACGGCCGCACCGGCATCCGGGGCGACGGCGTCGGCGCGTACTCCCGCGTGCACTACGGCAACAACTACGTCAACGCGTTCTGGCAGGACAGCTGCTTCTGCATGACGTACGGCGACGGCAGCGGCAACGCGAACCCGCTGACCGCCCTCGACGTGGCCGCGCACGAGATGTCGCACGGCGTCACCGCCAACACCGCGGGCCTGATCTACAGCGGCGAGTCCGGTGGCCTCAACGAGGCGACCAGCGACATCTTCGCCACCGCGGTCGAGTTCTACGCCAACAACGCGTCCGACAAGGGCGACTACCTCATCGGCGAGAAGATCGACATCAACGGCGACGGCACCCCGCTGCGCTACATGGACAAGCCGAGCAAGGACGGCGCGTCCAAGGACGCGTGGTACTCGGGCATCGGCAACATCGACGTCCACTACTCCTCGGGTCCGGCGAACCACTTCTTCTACCTGCTCTCCGAGGGCAGCGGAAAGAAGACCATCAACGGCGTCGACTACGACTCGCCGACCTCCGACGGTCTGCCGGTGACCGGCATCGGCATCAACAAGGCCGAGAAGATCTGGTTCAAGGCGCTCACCACCAAGTTCACCTCCACCACGAACTACGCGGCGGCCCGCACCGGCACCCTCGCCGCGGCCGGTGAGCTGTACGGCACGACCAGCGCCGAGTACAAGGCCGTCGCCGACGCCTGGGCCGCCATCAACGTCGGCTCGCGTCCCGGCGGCGGCGACCCCGAACCCGGCGGCAAGGTCTTCGAGAGCACCGCCAAGGTCGCCATCCCGGACCGCGGCGCGGCCATCACCACCTCGGTCAACGTCACCGGTGTCACGGGCAACGCCCCCAGCACCCTCAAGGTCGGCGTGGACATCACCCACACCTACCGCGGTGACCTGGTCATCGACCTCGTCGCCCCGGACGGCGGCACCTTCCGGCTGAAGAACGCCCAGCTCGGCGACTCCGCGGACAACGTCGTGGAGACCTACACGGTCAACGCCTCGTCCAAGGTCGCCAACGGCACCTGGAAGCTCAAGGTCCAGGACATGTACTCGGGCGACAAGGGCACCATCAACGGCTTCAAGCTGACCTTCTGAGACGGCTTCGGGCCGACTCTCCGAGACCCGGGCGACACCCTGTGACGCCCGGACAGCACCCGAACCACGTTCCGGACCTCGGTACGGAACGCCCGCCCGGGAGGAGCACCGCGCTTCTCCCGGGCGGTTCGGCGTCCGCGGGGGTACGAGACGGCCCCGGGCTCTCAGCGCATGAGCAGGCCCGCGCCGTCCGCCGCGGTCTCCGTCGGCAGCGCCACCAGCCCGAGCTCGGCGCCGGTCGCCAGCCGCGGATGCGCGGGCAGCACCCGCACCGTGTAGCCGTACGGACCGGTGCGGTCGAGCACCAGCGGCCCCTCGTAGAGCCAGCGGCCCTCCAGGTCCTGGCCGCCCGCGGGCTTCAGCGGGAGGACCTGGGCGTCCGAGATGCCGTCGGCGGCGTCCACCCGGCCGGCCACCGCCTGCACCTCCACGTCCTCCGGCTCCAGCTCCCCGAGGGTGACCCTGGCCCGCAGCGTCAGCGTCGAGCCCAGCTCGGCCGAGCCCTCCACCGTGTCCGGCACCTCGGCCGCCACATGGTCGACGGCGACCCGCGGCCAGGCGGTGCGGACCGCCGCCTTCCAGCCGGCGAGACGGCGGGCCGCGCCCCGGTCCATCGCCCCTTGCGCCAGCGCCGCGGGCGCGTACAGCCGCTCCACGTACTCCGCGACCATGCGCCCGGCGAGGACCTTGGGGCCGAGGTCGCGCAGCGTGCGCCGGACCATCTCGATCCAGCGGCCCGGTAGCCCCTCGTCGTCCCGGTCGTAGAAACGCGGCGCGATGCGGTCCTCGATCAGCTCGTAGAGCGCGCCCGCCTCCAGGTCGTCGCGGCGGTCCTCGTCCACGGCCAGACCGTCGGCGGTGGGGATCGCCCAGCCGAAGTCCGGCTCGTACCACTCGTCCCACCAGCCGTCGAGGACCGAGAGGTTGAGACAGCCGTTGAGCGCGGCCTTCATTCCGCTGGTGCCGCACGCCTCCAGAGGACGCAGCGGGTTGTTGAGCCAGATATCGCACCCCGGGTAGAGCTTCTGCGCCAGGGCCATGCCGTAGTCGGGTAGGAAGACGATGCGGTGGCGGACCCGGGGGTCGTCGGAGAACCGCACCAACTCCCGCACCAGCCGCTTGCCGCCGTCGTCGGCGGGATGTGCCTTGCCCGCGACGACGATCTGGACCGGGCGCTCCGGATGGGTCAGCAGTTCCCTGAGCCGGTCGCGGTCGCGCAGCATCAGGGTCAGCCGCTTGTACGAGGGCACGCGCCGGGCGAAGCCGATCGTGAGCACGTCCGGGTCCAGCACGCCGTCGATCCAGCCGAGTTCGGCCGGTTCCGCGCCCCGGTCGTGCCAGGAGACGCGGAGCCGTTCGCGTACCTCGGTGACCAGCTGGGCACGCAACTCACGTCGCAGCTCCCAGAGTTCGCCGTCGGGGATGTCGGTGGCACCGTCCCAGGGTCCGGCGGCGCCGTCCCATCGCCCGGGGGACCCGCCGCAGCGGCCGCACAGTCGCAGGATCTCGGGGGCGACCCAGGTGGGTGCGTGGACTCCGTTGGTCACCGAGGCGATCGGCACCTCCTCCGCGTCGAAGCCCGGCCACAGCCCGGCGAACATCTCTCGGCTGACCCGCCCGTGGAGGGTGGAGACGCCGTTGGCGCGCTGGGCGAGGCGCAGCCCCATCACCGCCATGTTGAAGACGCGCGGCTCGCCGCCGGGATAGGTCTCCGTGCCCAGGTCCAGGACGTGTTCGACGTCCACGCCCGGGAGTTCGCCCTCGTCGCCGAAGTGCCGGGCGACGAGTTCGCGGTCGAAGCGGTCGATCCCGGCCGGTACGGGCGTGTGGGTGGTGAAGACCGTTCCGGCCCGTACGAACTCCACCGCTGCGTCGAAGTCCAGCCCGGTGTCGGCGAGTTCACGGATGCGTTCGAGGCCGAGGAATCCGGCGTGCCCCTCGTTGGTGTGGAACACCTCGGGCGCCGGATGGCCGGTGAGGCGGCAGTACGTGCGCACCGCCCGTACCCCGCCGATGCCGAGCAGCATCTCCTGGAGCAGCCGGTGCTCGCTGCCGCCCCCGTACAGCCGGTCGGTCACCTCGCGTTCGCCGGGCGCGTTCTCCTCCACCTCGGAGTCCAGCATCAGCAGCGGTACGCGTCCGACCCGGGCCTGCCAGATGTGGGCGTGCAGCGAGCGGCCGCCGGGCAGCGCGAGCACCACCCGGCTGGGGGTTCCGTCGGCCTCGCGGAGCTGGGTGAGCGGCAGCTCGTCCGGGTCGAGCACGGGGTAGTGCTCCTGTTGCCAGCCGTCGCGGGACAGGCTCTGGCGGAAGTAGCCGTGCCGGTAGAGCAGACCGACGGCGACGAGCGGGACGCCCAGGTCGCTGGCGGCCTTGAGGTGGTCCCCGGCGAGGATGCCGAGCCCGCCGGAGTACTGGGGCAGGGCGGCGGTGACGCCGAACTCGGGCGAGAAGTAGGCGACGGCGGCCGGGAGTTCCACGCCCCGGCCGAGCTGTTCCTGGTACCACCTGGGCCCGTCCAGATAGTTCCGCAGATCCGCGGACACCTCGGCCAGCCGCTGCAGGAACTGTTCGTCCGCCGCCAGCTCGGCGAGCCGTGCGGCCGACACGGCGCCGAGCAGCCGCACGGGGTCGCACTCCGCCGTCCGCCGGATCTCCGGGTCGACGGCCTGGAAGAGTTCACGGGTCTCGGTGTGCCAGGACCAGCGCAGATTGTGGGCGAGGTCGCCGAGCGGTCGAAGGGGGTCGGGGAGGACGGGGCGCACGGTGAATCGACGAATGGCCTTCACACGTTCCACCTTTACAGGGGACATGCCGTTCCCGGCGGACGCACCACGGCGTGCGCGGCTCGGTCACCCTGCGGGATTCCCGGCCGCCCACGGAAATCCTCGGCGATGCGCCGACATGTCCTTCGGGCCCGAATGGACGAATACGGCCCCGACACCTTCCGCACCCCGTGAATTCCGCCCGAATGCACTACGAAACCGGTGCGTCGCAGGCCGTTTCGCGCGCGCTCGGCACTTCCACACCCGGCCGTTCGAGTGCCATTTGAGTGAATGCGAAAGAAGCGGCCACGCCCACACACCGTCAGCCGCCGACCGAGCGGCCGGAAGCGGCTAGAAAGGACGGACCCCCGTCGGTCGCGGTGGGCGCATTCGGCCCACCGCGACACCGGCGCGCCCTGCTCGGCCCGAGCCCTGTCCCCAGAGGTTTCCATGATCGGTCGCATTCCCGTTCTCGACGTCGGCCCCCTCGTCGACTGCGGCAGAAGGCCAGCCAAGGCGGTCACCGGCGAGACCTTCCAGGTCACCGCGACCGTCTTCGGGGAGGGCCACGGTGCCGTCGCCGCCAATGTGGTCCTGCTGGACCCGAACGGGCGGACCGGGCCCTGGACGCCGATGCGTGAACTCGCCCCCGGCACCGACCGATGGGGCGCCGACGTCACCCCGGACGCCGAGGGGCGCTGGACGTACGCGGTCGAGGCGTGGAGCGATCCGGTCACCACCTGGCGGCACGAGGCCGGCATCAAGATCCCGGCGGGGATCGACACCGCGCTCGTCCTGGCGGAGGGCGCCGAGCTGCACGAGCGGGCCGCCATGGGCGTGCCCAAGCGGGACGGGCGCGAGGCCGTGCTGGCCGCGGCCGACGCGCTGCGCGACGCGTCCCGCCCGGCCGCCGCCCGGCTGGCCGCGGCGCTGGCCCCCGAGGTACGGGCCGCGCTCGACCGCCATCCGCTGCGCGAACTGGTCACCGGGTCGGCCCCGCTGCCGCTGCTGGTCGAGCGCCGAAGGGCCTTGTTCGGCTCGTGGTACGAACTGTTCCCCCGCTCGGAGGGCGCCACCGTCGAGCCGGCCGGACGGTCCGGGCGGTCGGGACGGGCCGGACCGCCCCGGGACACGACGGCCGCGCCGCAGCGGATCGTCAGCGGCACCTTCCGTACCGCCGCCGAGCGGCTGCCCGCGGTCGCCGCCATGGGATTCGACGTGGTCTACCTTCCGCCCGTCCACCCCATCGGCACCACTCATCGCAAGGGCCCCAACAACTCCCTCTCCGCCGCACCGCACGACGTCGGCGTGCCGTGGGCGATCGGATCGGCCGAGGGCGGTCACGACGCCGTCCACCCGGATCTCGGCACCCTCGACGACTTCGACCATTTCGTCGGGACGGCGCGCAAGCTGCGCATGGAGATCGCGCTGGACTTCGCGCTCCAGTGCTCCCCCGACCACCCCTGGGTCCAGGAGCACCCCGACTGGTTCCGGCATCGCGCCGACGGTTCGATCGCCTACGCCGAGAATCCGCCGAAGAAATACCAGGACATCTATCCGATCGCCTTCGACAAGGACATGCGCGGCCTGGTCGAGGAAACGGTTCGCATTCTCCGTTTCTGGATGGACCGCGGAGTGCGGATCTTCCGGGTCGACAATCCTCACACCAAACCGGTGGTCTTCTGGGAGACGGTGATCGCCGAAATCAACGGGACCGATCCGGATGTGATCTTCCTGGCCGAGGCATTCACCCGTCCCGCGATGATGCGGACGCTGGCCGCCGTCGGTTTCCAGCAGTCCTACACGTATTTCACCTGGCGCGACAGCAAGAAGGAGATCACCGAGTACATCACGGAACTGGCGGGCGAGACCGCCCCGTTCATGCGGCCCAATTTCTTCGTGAACACCCCGGACATCCTGCCGGGCCATCTCCAGGGCGGGGGCCGCCCGGCCTTCGAGGCACGGGCCGTGCTCGCCGCGACGCTGGCGCCTTCCTGGGGCGTGTACGCGGGCTACGAGCTGTGCGAGAACACGCCGGTACGTCCGGGCAGCGAGGAATACCTCGACTCGGAGAAGTACCAGATCCGGATCAGGGACTGGGAGGGGGCGGCGCGCGAGGGCCGCACGCTGGCCCCGCTCATCACCCGTCTCAACCGCATCAGGCGGTGTCACCCGGCTCTCCAGCAATTGCGCGATGTGCACTTCCACGCCGTCGACAACGACGCGTTGATCGCGTACAGCAAGCGCTCGGGGCGGGACACCGTACTGGTGGTCGTCAACCTCGACCCGCACCACACCCAGGAGGCCACGGTCTCGTTGGACATGTCGCGACTCGGCCTCGACCGGCACGAGAGCGTGCCGGTGTGCGACGAGCTCACCGGCGACACCTATCACTGGGGCAGGACCTTCTATGTGCGCCTGGAGCCGGGCGTCACGCCCGCGCACATCGTGGTCCTGCGACCGTCCCCGTCTACCGGAGGGTCACCCACACCATGATCGTCAATGAGCCCGTCCCCGACACGTTCGAGGACACCCCCGCCAAGGACCGCGATCCCGACTGGTTCAAGCGTGCCGTCTTCTACGAGGTACTGGTCCGTTCCTTCCAGGACTCCAACGGCGACGGCATCGGCGACCTCAAGGGCATCACCGCCAAGCTGGACTACCTCCAGTGGCTGGGCGTCGACTGCCTCTGGCTGCCACCGTTCTTCAAGTCACCGCTGCGCGACGGCGGTTATGACGTCTCCGACTACACCGCCGTGCTGCCGGAGTTCGGCGACCTGGCCGACTTCGTCGAGTTCGTCGACGCCGCGCACCAGCGCGGCATGCGCGTGATCATCGACTTCGTCGTGAACCACACGAGCGATCAGCACGAGTGGTTCCAGCAGTCCCGCAGCGACCCGAAGGGGCCGTACGGCGACTACTACATCTGGGCCGACGACGACAAGCAGTTCCCGGACGCCCGGATCATCTTCGTCGACACGGAGACGTCCAACTGGACGTTCGACCCGGTGCGCAAGCAGTACTACTGGCACCGGTTCTTCTCCCACCAGCCCGACCTCAACTACGAGAACCCGGCGGTGCAGGAGGAGATCCTGGCCGCGCTGCGCTTCTGGCTGGACCTCGGCATCGACGGGTTCCGGCTGGACGCCGTGCCGTACCTCTTCCAGCGCGAGGGCACCAACTGCGAGAACCTTCCGGAGACGCACGACTTCCTCAAGCGGGTGCGCGAGGAGATCGACACGCACTACCCGGACACCGTGCTGCTCGCCGAGGCCAATCAGTGGCCGGAGGACGTCGTCGACTACTTCGGCGACTACCAGCGCGGCGGGGACGAGTGCCACATGGCGTTCCACTTCCCCGTGATGCCGAGGATCTTCATGGCGGTCCGGCGGGAGAGCCGCTATCCGGTCTCCGAAGTCCTGGCGAAGACCCCAGCAATCCCGAGCAACTGCCAGTGGGGCATCTTCCTGCGCAACCACGACGAGCTCACCCTCGAAATGGTCACGGACGAGGAACGTGACTACATGTACGCGGAGTACGCCAAGGATCCGCGGATGCGCGCCAACATCGGCATCCGGCGGCGCCTGGCGCCCCTGCTCGACAACGACCGCAACCAGATCGAACTGTTCACCGCGCTGCTGCTGTCCCTGCCGGGCTCCCCGATCCTCTACTACGGGGACGAGATCGGGATGGGCGACAACATCTGGCTGGGCGACCGCGACGCGGTGCGCACCCCGATGCAGTGGACGCCCGACCGCAACGCGGGCTTCTCCTCCAGCGATCCCGGGCGGCTCTACCTCCCCACGATCATGGACCCGGTCTACGGCTACCAGGTCACCAACGTCGAGGCGTCGATGGCCTCCCCGTCGTCGCTGCTGCATTGGACCCGGCGGATGATCGAGATCCGCAAGCAGAACCCCGCCTTCGGGCTCGGCTCGTTCAACGAACTGCCGTCGTCGAACCCGGCGGTGCTCGCCTTCACCCGCGAGCGCGGGGACGACCTGGTGCTGTGCGTGAACAACTTCTCGCGGTTCGCGCAGCCCACGGAGCTCGATCTGCGCTCGTACGACGGGCGCCATCCGGTCGAGCTGATCGGCGGGGTGCGCTTCCCTGCCATCGGCTCGCTGCCCTATCTGCTGACGCTGGCGGGGCACGGGTTCTACTGGTTCCGGCTGCGGAAGGACGTGCCCTCCAGCTGACGGCTCGTCATTTCGCAGCAACCGAACGCGGGGCGGTGACCGCCGCCCCGCACGGGGAACGCCCTTCTCCCCCTCTCACTCCTCTCGCCCATTCGCCGCGTCGAACGCTTCCGGGCCCTTCTTCGAGCCGAGTCCGTACGGACCATCCTGACCCGAAACGTCCCGCACAGTCGGACAGCCAATGCCGCAATCCGGAACACTCTTCGCATCCTGTGGTGTACCCGGGGAAAGGACGCGTTGCCATGTCGGAGGCTGCATCCATCCGGGTCGCCCAGGCCGACAGCACAGCTCTGCTTCCGTCTCTCGTCCCCCTGTTGCACGAATGGCTGCCCCGGCAGCGGTGGTTCGCGGGCAAGGGACAGCCGATCACCGGTTTCTCGCTGGTGTCGGCGACCGAGATGCTGCCGGTGGACGCCCCTTCCGTGACCGCAGGATCCGGGGCCGGGCTGCTCCATCTGCTGGTGCGGGCCCATCAGCCGGCGGCGCCCGCGCGATGGCCCGCCGACTGCTACCAACTGCTGCTCGGAGTACGGGCCGCGCTGCCTCCCCCGCTGGCGCCCGCGCTCATCGGCCGTCCGGCGAACGGACCGCTCGCGGGCCGCGCGGTCTACGAGGGGCTGCACGATCCCCGCCTCGCCGCGCTCCTGCTGGAGCGGCTGCGCACCCCCGGCGCGCTGGGTGCCCTGCGCTTCGGCCGGGGCGGCGCCCCCGTCGCCGCCGGACCGGCGCCCCGCGTGCTGGACACCGAGCAGTCCAACACCTCGCTCGTCTACGGCGACGCCTACATCCTCAAGATCTTCCGCCGGGTGTTCCCGGGCACCAACCCCGACCTGGAACTGCCGCTGGCGCTCGCCCGCGAGGGGTGCGGCCGGGTGCCCGCCCCCGTCGCCTGGTTCGAGTCCATCGCGCCGGAACCGCTCACCCTCGGTGTTCTCCAGCCGTACCTGCGCGACGCGGAGGACGGCTGGCAGCTCGCCCTGCGCGCCCTCGCCCGGGGCCACGACTTCACCGAAGAGGCGCACGCTCTCGGCCGGGCCACCGCGGAGGTGCACACCGCGCTGGCCGCCGCGCTGCCCACGCCCGTCCTGCGCCCCGCCCAGACCGCGCACCTGGCGGCCGGGATGGTGCGCAGGCTGGATGCCGCGGCGCGGGCGGTGCCCGCGCTCGTGCCGTATGTGCCCGGTCTGCGCGCGGCGTTCGACGCGGTGGCCTTGCTCGGCGACCGGGGCCACGACCGGGCGGCCCAGCGGATCCACGGCGATCTCCATCTCGGCCAGACCCTGCGCGCGGCCGACGGTTTCTGGTCGCTGATCGACTTCGAGGGCGAGCCGGCCAGGCCGCTGGCCGAGCGCCGCCGCCCGCAGCCACCGGTGCGCGACGTCGCCGGCATGCTCCGCTCCTTCGACTACGCGGCCCGTTCGCACCGCCCGTGGAACGCCGAGTGGGCGGCGCGCTGCCGGACCGCGTACTGCGAGGGCTACGCCGAGGCCGCGGGCGTCGACCCGCGCAGCGAACCGGAGCTGCTGCGCGCCCACGAGACCGACAAGGCGGTGTACGAGGTGCTGTACGAGGCACGGCACCGGCCCGACTGGCTGCCGGTCCCGATGGCGGCGATCCACCGTCTGGCCGCCGTCTCCGACTGACGGGCCGTCTGCCCGGCGGCTGCCCGGCATCCGGCCGACACCTGTCCTCCCTGTTCGCTCTCCCCCACCACCCCGCGAAGGAGGCCGTCCCCGTGACCGCCCATAAGCCGTCCCGCAGCACGCCCGTCGACGAAGCGCCCGCCACCCTCCCGGCCGCCACCGCCGCCGCCACCGCACCGATCGCCGCTCCGGTCGCCGACGCACCGTCCGCCGCGGCGGAACCGATGACCACGGCCCCCCTGACCGCGGCGCCGGCCACGACCGCCCCCGTCTCATCCGTCGCGCCCGTCACATCCTCCTCGGCCGCCGCCCCGGCCCGGCCGAGGAGGCCCGCCGCCGCCCAGCGGGACGGGGCGGGACGGGCCGTCGGGCGGGCCGCACCCGCGCGTGCGCGCGTGGAGGGCTCCGGCGGCCAGGGGGTCCGCGAGGCGAGCCCCCTCGACGACGGCGACCGGGCCCGGCTGCTCGCCGGGGAGCACCACGACCCGCACGCCCTGCTCGGCGCCCATCCGGTGCGCGGCGGGGTGGTCTTCCGGGCGCTGCGCCCGTTCGCGCAGTCCGTGACCGTACTCGCCAAGGGGCTGCGGGTGCGGCTCCACGACGACGGGGACGGACTCTTCTCCGGGCTGCTGCCGATGCCGTCGCTGCCCGAGTACCGATTGCAGGTGGCCTACGAGGACACCGAGACCGAGGTGCACGACCCGTACCGCTTCCTGCCCGCGCTCGGTGAACTCGATCTGCATCTGATCGGCGAGGGGCGGCACGAGGAACTGTGGACCGCGCTCGGCGCACACCCCATGGAGCACCAGGGCGTGGCCGGGACCCGGTTCACCGTCTGGGCGCCCGACGCGCGCGGGGTGCGGGTGGTCGGGGACTTCAACTTCTGGGACGGCACCGGGTTCCCGATGCGCTCGCTGGGCGCCAGCGGGGTGTGGGAGCTGTTCCTGCCCGGGATCGGCGAGGGCACCCTGTACAAGTTCGACATCTGCCGCCCCGACGGTTCGCACACCACGCGCGCCGACCCGATGGCGCGCCGCACCGAGGTGCCGCCCGCCACCGCGTCGGTCGTGACGGCCGCGCACCACGAGTGGCGGGACCAGGAGTGGATGGCGCACCGCGGCGACGTGCCGCTGCACGAGGCGCCGCTCTCCGTCTACGAGGTACATCTGCCGTCCTGGCGGCCGGGTCTGACGTATCGGCAACTTGCCGAGCAGCTCCCCGGGTATGTGTGCGATCTGGGCTTCACGCACGTGGAGCTGATGCCGGTCGCCGAGCATCCCTTCGGCGGGTCCTGGGGCTATCAGGTCACGGGTTTCTACGCGCCGACGTCCCGCCTGGGCACGCCGGACGACTTCCGTCACCTCGTCGACGCGCTGCACCGGGCCGGGATCGGGGTGATCGTGGACTGGGTGCCCGCGCACTTCCCGCGCGACGACTGGGCACTCGCCGAGTTCGACGGCCGCCCGCTGTACGAGCACTCCGACCCGGCGCGGGCCGCGCATCCGGACTGGGGGACGCTGGAGTTCGACTACGGGCGCAAGGAGGTGCGCAACTTCCTGGTCGCGAACGCCACTTACTGGTGCGAGGAGTTCCACGTCGACGGGCTGCGCGTCGACGCGGTCGCCTCGATGCTCTACCTCGACTACTCGCGCGAGGACGGACAGTGGTCCCCCAACGAGCACGGGGGCAGGGAGAATCCGGACGCCGTCGCCTTCCTCCAGGAGATGAACGCCACCGTCTACCGCCGCAACCCCGGCGTCGTCACCATCGCCGAGGAGTCCACCGCCTGGGACGGCGTCACCCGGGCCACCCACCACGTCGGGCACGGCGGTTACGGCGGGCTGGGCTTCGGGCTGAAGTGGAACATGGGCTGGATGCACGACTCCCTCCAGTACATGACGAAGGAGCCGGTGCACCGCAAGTACCACCACGACGAGATGACCTTCTCGATGGTGTACGCGTACAGCGAGAACTACGTGCTGCCGATCTCGCACGACGAGGTGGTGCACGGCAAGCAGGCGCTGGTGAGCAAGATGCCCGGCGACTGGTGGCAACGGCGCGCCAACCACCGCGCCTACCTCGGCTTCATGTGGGCCCATCCGGGCAAGCAACTCCTCTTCATGGGGCAGGAGTTCGCGCAGGGTGCGGAATGGTCGCAGGAGCACGGCCCGGAGTGGTGGCTGCTCGACCCGACGTACGCGTCGGCGGGCGACCACCGCGGCGTGCGCGACCTGGTCGCCGATCTGAACGCGGTGTACCGCGCCACGCCCGCGCTCTGGCAGTGCGACACCGTGCCGGAGGGCTTCTCCTGGGTGGACGGCGGAGCGGCCGAGGACAACGTCTTCGCCTTCCTGCGCCACGACAGGCACGGTGCGCCGCTGCTCGCCGTCAGCAACTTCTCCCCGGTGGTGCGGCACGACTACCGCATCGGCGTCCCGGACGTGCTCGGCGGCCGGGTGGCCTGGGCGGAGGTGCTCAACACGGACGCGGCGCGGTACGGCGGCGGCGGCGTGTGTCGCTCCGGTCCGCTGAAGGCCGAGCCGGTGGCCGCGCACGGCCGGCCCGGCAGCCTGCTGCTGACGCTGCCGCCGCTGGCCACGGTCTGGTTCCGGCCGGCGTGAGGACGGAGGCGGGGCGCGCGACCCGGCACACGGTCGCGCGCCCGTCGCTCACGCCGTCTCGTACGCGAGCACGTCGTCCAGTTCCTGGAGCAGCTTGCGCTTGGGCCGGGCGCCCACCATCGACTTCACCGGCTCGCCGGAGCGGAACACGAGCAGCGTCGGTGCCGACAGGACCGCGTAGCGGGTGCCGACGCCCGGGTTGTGGTCGATGTCGATCTGCACGACCTTGAGGCGCCCGGCCCGCTCGGCGGCGACGGCGGCGAGCACCGGGGCCAGCCGGCGACAGGGGCCGCACCAGTCGGCGGTGAACTCGACCAGTACGGGGAGGTCGGCCGCCAGGACCTCCGTGTCGAAGGTGGCGTCGGTGACCTCGGTCACGCCCTCAGCATGGATCATCTGTCATCCTCCCAGTTCACAACGTGGTTCCGGTCCGCCGGGGAGTTCCGCCTCGGCCTCCAGCTCGGCCCGCGCGAGCTGCGCGCCCACCTGGTCGCGCACCGCCCGGAGCTGTTCGATGAGCGCGTCGAGCTCGCCGAGCTTGCGCCGGTAGACGGCGAGCGAGGCGGGGCAGGCGTCACCGGCCGGATGACCGGCGCGCAGACACTCGACGAACGGGCGGGTCTCCTCCAGCTCGAACCCGAAGTCCTGGAGGGTTCGGATCTGCTCGACGAGGCGCAGGTCGTCCTCGTCGTACGCGCGGTACCCGTTCTCGGCGCGGCGCGCGGGCAGCAGCCCCCGTGACTCGTAGTACCGCAGGGTCCGTGTGGTCGTCCCGGCCCGCTCGGCCAGCTCCCCTATGCGCATGTCTTCGACCGTAGACGTTGACGCGGACGTCAAGGCAAGAGGAGACGCGGACGCCGGGGCAGATGCGAAGGGCCGCCGCGGGTGATCCCGCGGCGGCCTGTACGGTGACCGCTCGGCGCACCACCCGGTGTGCGGCCGGTGTGCCGGCGTGTGTCCGGTGTGCGTGTCGGAGCCGGTGGTCCGGCGCCTACGCCTTGGTCATGGCGGGTTCCTGGTCACCGGCGCGCGGCTCCGGGATCTCCGCGCCCTCGTCCTCCTGGCTCAGCATCCGCTCGTTCCACGGGAGCGCGCCGGAGAGGACCTGGTCCACCCGCTCCTTGTCGATCTCCTTGGTCCAGGTGCCGACGAGGACGGTGGCCACCGCGTTCCCGGCGAAGTTCGTCAGGGCGCGGGCCTCGCTCATGAAGCGGTCGATGCCGACGATGAGCCCGACACCGTCGACCAGTTCGGGCCGGTGCGACTGGAGGCCGCCCGCGAGGGTGGCCAGGCCCGCGCCGGTGACCCCGGCCGCGCCCTTCGAGGCGACGATCATGAAGAGCAGCAGGGAGACCTGCTCACCGAAGCTCAGCGGGTCGCCCAGCGCGTTGGCGATGAAGAGCGAGGACATCGTGAGGTAGATCGCGGTGCCGTCGAGGTTGAAGGAGTACCCCGTCGGCACGGTGATGCCGACGACCGGCTTGCTGACGCCCAGGTGCTCCATCTTCGCGATGAGCCGCGGCAGCGCGGATTCGGAGGAGGAGGTGGAGAGGATCAGCAGGAACTCACGGCCCAGGTACTTCAGCAGCGCGATCAGATTGACCCCGGCGACCAGCCGCAGGATCGTGCCGAGCACCACGAAGACGAAGAGCGCGCAGGTGACGTAGAAGCCGATCATGATGACGGCGAGGGACTTCAGCGCGTCGACGCCGGTCTCTCCGACCACGGCCGCCATCGCGCCGAACGCGCCGACCGGGGCCGCCCACATGATCATGGCGAGGATGCGGAAGACCAGGCGCTGGATGTGGCCGATGCCGCGCAGCACCGGCTCGCCCGCCGTTCCCATGGCCTGGAGCGCGAAGCCCGCGAGCAGGGCGACCAGCAGGGTCTGGAGCACCTGGCCCTCGGTGAACGCGGACACGATCGTGGTGGGGATGATGCCGAGCAGGAAGTCCGCGGTCGACTCGCTCGCGCCCGCCGCCTGCTTCTCACCGGCGGCGCGTGCCGCCTCGGTGAGGTGGAGGCCCTGGCCGGGCTCCAGCAGGTTGCCGACGAGCAGACCGATGGCGAGCGCCACCGTCGACATCACCAGGAAGTAGCCGAGGGCGAGTCCGCCGACCGCGCCGACCTTGGCGGCCTTGCGCACCGATCCGACGCCCAGCACGATCGTGCAGAAGATGATGGGCGAGATCATCATCTTGATGAGGTTCACGAAGCCGGTGCCGATCGGCTTGAGCTCGACGGCGAAGTCCGGGGCCACGAAGCCCACCAGAATGCCGAGGGCCACGGCGGCGATCACGGCCAGATACAGATAGTGCGTACGGTCCCGCTTGGCGGCTGCCACTCCCACGGGGGTTCTCCTCGGCTCGTCCGGGTCACTCCCCCGTCCCTGGGGGCGCAAGGGCTGTCCGGCAGATCGGGGCCGGAAAAACCCTTGGTGAATATCTCGCTCCGTGTGAGGGCGGTCACT
Source organism: Streptomyces sp. CB01580 (assembly GCF_001905795.1). Classification (GTDB taxonomy): domain Bacteria; phylum Actinomycetota; class Actinomycetes; order Streptomycetales; family Streptomycetaceae; genus Streptomyces. The sequence continues at coordinate 10,544 of NZ_LIXJ01000007.1, read as the reverse complement.
GTTACGTGCATTTCGTTCATATGTTTCCGGCCAGGCAGACTGGGGGCATGCGTCTGCCCCGTACCCGTCCGCGAAGTCTGGCCGGGCAACTGTTCGCCATGCAGGTGGTGCTGGTCGCGGCGGTGGTGGCGGGGTGCGCGTTCTTCGCGTACGCCTCCGGCCGGAAACAGGCGGAGGAGACCGCGACCCGGCAGGTGAGGACAGCGGCGCTGGCGATCGCCGGCTCCCCGTCCGTGCGGGAGGCGATCCGCGCCCCGGACCCGTCCGCCGCGCTCCAGCCGTACGCGGAGAAGGTCCGCAGGGACACCGGGATCGCGTTCGTCACCATCATGTCCCCGGAGCGGATCCGCTGGACGCACCCGGACACCGACCGGATCGGGAAGGAGTTCCTCGGCCACACCTCGCGGGCGCTGCGCGGCGAGACGTTCACCGAGACGTACACCGGCACCCTCGGTCCCTCGATCCGGGTCGTCACCCCGATCCGGGACGGCGGCAGAATCACCGGCCTGGTCAGCGCGGGCATCACGGTCGACCGGGTCTCCTCGCAGGTACAGGCGCAGCTGAGGGCGCTGGGGCTGGCCGCGGGCGGGGCGCTGGTGCTCGGCGGTCTCGGCACGTACGTGATCAACGCCCGGCTCCGTCGGCACACGCACGGCATGAACGCGGCCGAGCTGAGCCGGCTGCACGACTACCACCAGGCCACGCTCCGCGCGGTGCGCGAGGGGCTGCTGATGCTCGACGGGCGGCGCAGGATCGCGCTGATCAACGACGCGGGCCGGGAGCTGCTGGGGCTGGGACCGGACGCCCTCGGGCGCCGGGTCGCCGATCTGAGGCTTCCGGCGCCACTGACCGGGGCGCTGCTCGCCTCCGAGGAGCGGGTCGACGAGCTGCATCTGACAACGGACCGGGTGATCGTGGTCAACACCCGCCCGGTGGTGGGCGGGGAGCAGCGCGGCACGGTCGTGACCCTGCGTGATCACACCGAACTCCAGGCACTGTCAGGGGAGTTGGACTCCGAGCGGGGGTTCACCCAGGCGCTGCGCTCGCAGGCCCACGAGGCGGCGAACCGGCTGCACACCGTGGTCTCGCTGATCGAACTGGGGCGGACCGACGAGGCGGTCGGTTTCGCCACCGCCGAACTGGAGCTGGCCCAGACCCTCACCGACCGGGTCGTCGCCGCGGTCGGCGAACCGGTGCTGGCGGCGCTGCTGTTGGGCAAGGCGGCACAGGCCAACGAGCGGGGTGTGGAGCTGGTGCTCGCGGAGGACAGTCTGATCGACGACGGCGCCCTGCCCGCGACGCTGCCGGACCGGGACCTGGTGACGATCCTCGGCAACCTGATCGACAACGCGGTGGACGCGGCGTCGGAGGCGGCGGCCGACCACGACCCGCAGGACGCGCCCCGTCCGACCGCATCCCCGGCCGCCCCCGACGCGCGCCAGTCGACGGCCGCCCCCGTCGTGCCCGGCGCGCCCCGCTCGGTCGTCGCCCCGGTCGTGCCCGGCCCCCGTGACGGGGACCCGGGACGGCCCGCGGGCGGTACGGTCCCCGGGCGGGCCGGGCAGTGCGGCCGGGCCACGGTCACCGTGACCGCTCTCGCAGGGGAGGACGAGTTGCTGCTGAAGGTCGCCGACACCGGCGCGGGGATCGATCCGGCCGACGCCGCCGAGGTGTTCGACCGTGGCTGGTCCACGCACGGCACGGGCCGGGGCATCGGGCTGGCCCTCGTACGGCAGGCGGTGGGCCGCAACGGCGGGACGGTGGAACTGGACCACGGTCCCGGGGGCGGCGCCCGGTTCACGGTCCGCTTGCCGCTGACGACCGGCGACCGCACGGAACACACCGCCGGGGGGGTCGTCCCGTGATCCGGGTACTGGTCGTCGAGGACGACCCCGTCGCCGCCGACGCCCATCGGCTGTACGTGGGCCGCGTCCCCGGGTTCGAGGTGGCCGCGGTCGCGCACTCGCGCGCGGAGGCGGTACGGGCACTGGACCGCACACCGGTCGATCTGCTCCTCCTCGACCTGTACCTGCCCGACGGGCACGGCCTGCACCTGCTGCGTTCGCTGCGCGCGGCCGGGCACTCGGCCGACGTCATCGCGGTGACCTCGGCACGTGATCTGTCGGTGGTCCGGGAAGGGGTGTCGCTCGGTGTCGTCCAGTACGTGCTGAAGCCGTTCACCTTCGCCACGCTGCGCGACCGGCTCGTCCGCTACGCCGAGTTCCGCGCGGCGGCCGGTGAGGCGAGCGGTCAGGACGAGGTGGACCGGGCGCTCGGAGTGCTGCGCGCCCCACAGCCGAACCGGCTGCCGAAGGGGCTCAGCGCCCCGACACTGGAGGCCGTCACCCGCGTCCTGCGGGCCTCGGACGGCGTGACGGCGGCAGCGACCGGGACCGAGCTGGGCATCTCGCGGATCACCGCGCGCCGGTACCTGGAACACCTGGTGACGACGGGGCGCGCGGTGCGCAAGCCGCAGTACGGTCAGGTCGGACGCCCGGAACTGCACTACCGGTGGGTGACCCGGGACCACTGACCTGTGGCGACGGCGGCCCGGCCCCGACCGGCCGGCGTACGAGCGAGCACGGGACTCCGAACCCGCGTCAGGGGAACGGGCCCCGCACGAGCACAGGACGCCGAACTCCTACGGGCACGGCTCGCGCGGGCACGGCCCCGTACCGGCATAGGACCTTCCTACGAGCCGTGATATCGGCGGAACACACCGTGGTCGGACGGCGGGGACGCTCCTACGGTGAAGCCGTGCGCCCCTCCCACTCCTCCGGCTCTCCCTCGTCCTTCGGCTCCCGACCTCCTTTCGACGCCTGCGCCGCACGCCGCCTCCGTGAGGCCCTGGGGATGCTGCCCGGCCACGTCGCGTACGGCCTCGCGGCCCAGTACGGGCTCCGGATCAGCACCGCGACGGTGCTCGCCTGGGAGCGCGGGCACGCCGTCCCCACCGGGCACGAACTCACCGCACTGGCCGGGGTGTTGTGGTGCTCACCGGGCGAGTTGCTGACCGCGGCGCGCACCCTGCGGGAACACCGGACGGCCCGGCGGCTGACCGTGGAGGAACTGGCCGGTCAGGTGGGGCTGGCCCCCGCCGCGTATCTGCGGATGGAGGAGTCGGGGCGCTGGCGGGGCAACGAGCGCCAGTCGGCGGCGCTCGCCGAGGCGCTGGGGCTGACGGCCGCCGGACTGGTGACGGTGTCCGGGCGGGACGAGGAGCTGGCGGAGCTGCTGCGCGCCGCGGTCACGACGCGACGGCAGGCGCCCGTCCGGGCGGTGGCGAAGCTGGTACGGCTGGAGCGGGGGCTCCTCCAGGACGTGCTGGACCAGCTCCACGCCGACTACCGGGCGCCGACGCCATCGGCGCCGGGCCGGACCGGCGCGGTCGGGGAGCCGCCCCGGGAGCCCTCCGGGGCGACGGACGACGCGGAGCGGGCGTTCCTGGCGGGGATCGTGGAACGGTTCTGGCGGACTGCGGGCATGCGGGACAAAGGCGTCTGAACCACCCGCGTCACGTCCGTACGCCGCCGCCACGTCCGTACGCCGCCGCCACGTCCCGATCAGCGGGGGAGGAGAGAAGGCCGGCGGCCCCGACCTTCCACGGGGGATGGTCAGGGCCGTCGGGAAGCCCGCGACCTCGCCCCGCCCAGGCCCGCGACCGCTCGTCGGCGGAGGCCGGGCCGGGCCGGGCCGGGCCGGGGCAGGCAGCAGGCGGAAGGATCAGAAGACCGACTCGGCCTCGTCCATCCGGTTCTTGGGGACCGTCTTGAGCTGGGTGATGGCGTCCGCCAGCGGAACCATCACGATGCCGTTGCCGCGCAGCGCCGTCATCCGGCCGAAGTCGCCCCGGTGCGCGGCCTCCACCGCGTGCCAGCCGAAGCGGGTGGCGAGCACCCGGTCGTACGCGGTCGGCGTACCGCCGCGCTGCACATGGCCGAGGATGACCGGCCGGGCCTCCTTGCCGAGCCGGGTCTCCAGCTCGATGGCCAGCCGGTTGCCGATGCCCTGGAAGCGTTCGTGACCGTACTGGTCGATCTCGCCCTTGGCGTACGGCATGGAGCCCTCGGCCGGGTGCGCGCCCTCGGCGACGCAGATGACCGCGAACTTCTTGCCGCGCGCGAACCGCGCCTCGACCATCTTGACCAGATCATCGACCTCGAAGCGGCGCTCGGGCAGGCAGATGCCGTGCGCGCCGCCCGCCATCCCGGACTCCAGCGCGATCCAGCCGGCGTGCCGCCCCATCACCTCGACGACCATGACCCGCTGGTGCGACTCGGCGGTGGTCTTCAGACGGTCTATGGCGTCGGTCGCGACACCCACCGCCGTGTCGAAGCCGAAGGTGCGGTCGGTGGCGGAGATGTCGTTGTCGATGGTCTTGGGGACGCCGACGACCGGCATCCCGGCGTCCGCCAGCATCCGCGCGGCGGTGAGGGTACCTTCGCCTCCGATCGGGATGAGGGCGTCCATGCCGTAACGGCGACTCAGCTCCGCGCAGTTCTCCGCGGCCTCGCGCAGCCGCGCGCGCTCCAGGCGGGCCGATCCGAGTATGGTGCCGCCACGCGCGAGGATGCCGCTGACGGCGTTGAGGTCGAGAGGTCGGTAGTGGCCGTCGAGGAGCCCCTTGAACCCGTCCTCGAAGCCGATGACCTCGTCTCCGTGCCCCACCACGGCGCGGTGCACGACCGACCGGATCACTGCGTTCAGACCCGGACAGTCGCCGCCTGCCGTGAGAACTCCGATGCGCATCGTCCTGTGTCTCCTGCCTCGCTGGTGCCGTGCGTTCCGGGGGCGAGGACAAGATCCCCCGAACCGTGAAACATGACGATTGTCCCACGTGGTCTGGACCTCATGGTCTCGCCCGTTCCGGTGACGCCCGCCCGGGTGGCCCGTCGAATGCGGGGATGAATCACCGGCGCGCCGGTGGGGGCGCGTGCGCCGCGGACGCGGGGAGCACGCCCGGCGGGCGACGTCTCGCACGCCCGGCGTATCGTCAACATGGCGATACGTCCCAAACCGCAAATATGGACGGGAGAGCACGCGTGGCGCGCAGCGTGTACGTGACCGGGATCGACCGGGGCGACGGCCGACAGGTCGTCGATCTGGGAGTCATGGAGCTCCTGACGCGTCAGGTGGACCGGGTCGGGGTGTTCCGGCCGCTTGTCCACGACGGTCCCGACCGGCTGTTCGAGCTGCTGCGGGCCCGCTACCGGCTGCTCCAGGAACCCGCGTCGGTCTACGGGATGGACTACGAGGAGGCGTCCGCGCTCCAGGCCGAGCAGGGTACCGACGAACTGGTCTCCCGGCTCGTCGAGCGCTTCCACCAGGTGGCCCAGGCGTACGAGGTGGTCCTGGTCCTCGGCACCGACTTCGCCGACACCCAGCTCCCCGACGAGCTCGCGCTCAACGCCCGCCTCGCCAACGAGTTCGGCGCCTCGGTGATAGCGGTGGTCGGCGGCAGGGGCCAGAACGCGCAGTCCGTGCGCGCGGAGGCACGCAACGCGTACCGGGCGTACGCGGGGCTCGGCTGCGACGTCGTCTCGGTGATCGTGAACCGGGTGGCGGCCGGGGACCGCGACGCCCTCGCGGAGCGGCTGGCGTCACAGCTGCCCGTTCCCTGTTCGGTGCTGCCCGACGACGCGGCGCTCTCCGCGCCGACCGTCGCCCAGATCACCGCGGCGCTCGGCGGCACGGTGCTGCTCGGCGACGGCTCCGGGCTGGCCAGGGACGCGCTGGACTTCGTCTTCGGCGGCGCGATGCTGCCGAACCTGCTGAAGGCGCTGACGCCGGGCTGCCTGGTGGTCACGCCCGGGGACCGGGCGGACCTGGTGGTCGGCTCGCTGGCCGCGCACAGCGCCGGGACCCCGCCCATCGCCGGTGTGCTGCTCACCCTGGACGAACATCCCGGCCCGGAGATCCTGACCCTGGCCGAGCGCCTCGCGCCGGGCACGCCGGTGGTCTCCGTGGCGGGCGGCTCCTTCCCCACCGCCTATGAACTCTTCGCCATGGAAGGCAAGTTGAACGCCGCAACGCCCCGCAAGGCGGAGACGGCCCTGGGCCTCTTCGAGCGCCATGTGGACACCGGCGCCCTGCTGGAGCGGATCTCGGTGGCCCGCAGCGGGCGGATCACCCCGATGATGTTCGAGCACGAGCTGCTGGAGCAGGCGCGCGCAGACCGGCGCCGGGTGGTCCTGCCGGAGGGCACCGAGGAACGGGTGCTGCGCGCCGCCGACGTCCTGCTGCGCCGCGACATCTGCGACCTCACGCTCCTCGGCGAGCCCGACGTCATCCGGAAGAAGGCCGCGGACCTGGGCATCGATCTCGCCGGCACGCAGATCACCGACCCGCAGACCTCCGAGCTGCGTCAGCCGTTCGCCGAACGGTACGCGCGGCTGCGCGCGCACCGCGGCGTCACGACCGAGCTGGCGTACGACGTGGTCGCGGACGCCAACTATTTCGGCACGCTGATGGTCGAGCAGGGCTTCGCGGACGGCATGGTCTCCGGTTCCGTGCACTCCACCGCGGCGACGATCCGCCCCGCGTTCGAGATCATCAAGACCCGGTCCGTGGACGCCGGCGACCAGGCGGGCGGGCCCGTCCCCTCGATCGTCTCCTCCGTCTTCTTCATGTGCCTGGCCGACAGGGTCCTGGTGTACGGCGACTGCGCGGTCAACCCGGACCCGGACGCGCGGCAGCTCGCGGACATCGCGGTGCAGTCGGCCGCCACCGCCGCCCGCTTCGGCGTGGAGCCGCGGATCGCGATGCTGTCGTACTCGACCGGCACCTCCGGCTCGGGCGCCGACGTCGACAAGGTGCGCGAGGCGACCGCCCTGGTCCGGGCGAGCCGGCCGGACCTGCTGATCGAGGGGCCCATCCAGTACGACGCCGCGGTGGACCCGGGTGTCGCCGCGACGAAGCTGCCCGGTTCCGAGGTGGCGGGGCGGGCGACGGTGCTGATCTTCCCGGACCTGAACACCGGCAACAACACCTACAAGGCCGTGCAGCGCTCGGCGGGCGCGGTCGCGGTCGGACCGGTGCTCCAGGGTCTGCGCAAGCCCGTCAACGACCTGTCCCGCGGCGCGCTCGTCCAGGACATCGTCAACACCGTGGCCATCACCGCGATCCAGGCTCAGGGCGGCGAGGTGCGGACCGCATGACCACCCCGACCCCGACGATCCCGGAGGGCTCCCCGACCATGGCGCCGCATCGCGTACTCGTCCTCAACTCCGGCTCCTCGTCGGTCAAGTACCAGCTCCTGGACATGAGCGACCACTCCCGGCTGGCGGCCGGGCTGGTCGAGCGCATCGGCGAGGAGACGTCCAGGCTGGTGCACACCCCGCTGGCGGGAGGCATCGGCGAAAGGCGCGAGCGCACCGGCCCGATACCCGACCACGAGGCCGCGCTGAAGGCGGCGGCCGACGAGCTGGCGGCCGACGGGCTGGGCCTGGACTCCCCCGAGCTGGCGGCGATCGGCCACCGGGTGGTGCACGGCGGCCTGCGGTTCACCGAGCCGGTGGTGGTCGACGACGAGGTGCTGGAGGAGATCGAGCGCCTGGTCCCGGTGGCCCCGCTGCACAACCCGGCGAACCTCCTCGGCATCCGTACCGCCCAGGCACTGCGCCCGGACCTGCCGCAGGTGGCGGTGTTCGACACGGCGTTCCACACGACGATGCCGGAGTGCGCGGCGCGGTACGCGATCGACGTGGAGACCGCCGACGCGCACCGCATCCGGCGCTACGGCTTCCACGGCACCTCGCACGCGTACGTCTCCCGCAAGGCCGCCGAGCTGCTGGGACGCGTCCCCGAGGACGTCAATGTCATCGTGCTGCACCTGGGCAACGGCGCCTCCGCGTCGGCGGTGGCGGGCGGCCGGTGCGTGGAGACGTCGATGGGCCTGACCCCGCTGGAGGGGCTGGTGATGGGCACGCGTTCCGGCGACATCGATCCGGCCGTCACCTTCCACCTCCAGCGGGTGGCGGGGATGTCCGCGGACGAGATCGACGACCTGCTCAACAAGCGGAGCGGTCTGGTCGGGCTGTGCGGCGACAACGACATGCGGGAGATCCGGCGCCGGGTCGACGAGGGCGACGAGCGGGCGGCGCTGGCCTTCGACATCTACGTGCACCGGCTGAAGAAGTACATCGGCGCCTATTCGGCGGTCCTCGGGCGGGTGGACGCGGTGGTGTTCACGGCGGGGGTCGGGGAGAACTCCGCACCGGTGCGGGAGGCTGCGATCGCCGGCCTGGAGGGGTTCGGCCTGGCGGTGGACGCGGATCTGAACGCCGTGCGGTCCGGTGCGCCGCGGCTGATCTCGCCGGACCACGCGCGGGTGGCGGTCGCGGTGGTGCCGACGGACGAGGAACTGGAGATAGCCGTCCAGACCTTCGCGCTCGTCGGACAGAACGACAACTGAGCACCCCCGCGCCCCTTTGTACCTTCCACCAGACGGAATATTCCGTTGCTAAACAAACCGATAGGATCCGCCTCATGCGCCGTTCCAAAATCGTCTGTACGCTCGGCCCCGCCGTCGACTCGCACGAGCAGCTCGTCGCGTTGATCGAGGCCGGCATGAGCGTGGCCCGTTTCAACTTCAGCCACGGCAGCCACGAGGAGCACCAGGGGCGTTACGACCTGGTCCGCCGGGCCGCCGCCGAGACCGGCCGCGCCGTGGGTGTGCTCGCCGACCTCCAGGGCCCGAAGATCCGCCTGGGGAAGTTCGCCGAGGGACCCGTCGAGCTGGTCCGCGGGGACGATTTCACCATCACCGCGGAGGACGTGCCCGGTGACAAGTCGATCTGCGGCACGACGTACAAGGGCCTGCCCGGCGACGTCGCCAAGGGCGACCCGATCCTGATCAACGACGGCAACGTCGAACTGAAGGTCGTCGCGGTCGAGGGCCCCCGGGTCCGGACGATCGTCATCGAGGGCGGTGTCATCTCCGACCACAAGGGCATCAACCTGCCCGGCGCGGCGGTCAACGTCCCGGCGCTGTCCGAGAAGGACGTCGAGGACCTGCGGTTCGCGCTGCGGATGGGCTGCGACCTGGTGGCGCTCTCCTTCGTGCGGGACGCCGACGACATCAAGGACGTCCACAAGGTGATGGACGAGGTGGGCCGCCGGGTCCCCGTCATCGCCAAGGTGGAGAAGCCGCAGGCGGTCGAGCACATGCAGGAGGTCGTCATGGCCTTCGACGGTGTGATGGTGGCCCGCGGCGACCTGGCCGTGGAGTATCCGCTGGAGAAGGTCCCGATGGTGCAGAAGCGCCTGGTGGAGCTCTGCCGTCGGAACGCCAAGCCGGTGATCGTGGCGACCCAGATGATGGAGTCGATGATCACCAACTCGCGGCCGACCCGCGCCGAGGCGTCCGATGTCGCCAACGCGATCCTCGACGGTGCGGACGCGGTCATGCTCTCCGCCGAGTCCAGCGTCGGCGCGTACCCGATCGAGACGGTCAAGACGATGTCGAAGATCGTCGTCGCCGCCGAGAACGAGCTGCTTTCCAAGGGCCTCCAGCCACTGGTCCCGGGCAAGAAGCCGCGCACCCAGGGCGGTTCGGTGGCCCGCGCCGCCTGCGAGATCGCGGACTTCCTGAACGGCAAGGCGCTGGTCGCGTTCACCAAGTCCGGTGACACGGCCCGCCGCCTCTCCCGCTACCGCGCGGCCCAGCCCATCCTGGCCTTCACCACGGACGAGGCCACCCGCAACCAGCTCGCCCTGAGCTGGGGCGTCGAGGCCCACGTCGTCCCGCACGTGGACAACACGGACGCGATGGTCGACCTGGTCGACGCGGAGCTGCTGAAGCTGAGCCGCTACAACGCGGGCGACACCATGATCATCACGGCCGGCTCGCCCCCCGGCATCCCCGGCACCACGAACATGGTGCGCGTGCACCACGTGGGCGGCGGGGCGCGGGACTGACGCCCGATGGACCGGTCCACGGAGTTCGTGTTCGGCGTCCCGTGGGTCATGAGCTTCTTCCACCAGGACTGGAGGCTGGGCGCCTCCACGGAGGCGGAGGCCGTGGCCGGTCGGTTCGTGGAGGAGCCGGACGCGGTGCTCCCGGTGCGCCGTGACGCCCTGCTCCTCCACGGCGGGCTTCCCCACGACCGGATCACCGTGTTGCGGGAGGCGTGCGCGGACATCGAGCGCCTCTTGGACGCCTGAGGGCTGTCCTCGAACCGCCGCCCGAGGTTCGGTGGTCGGCACACCCGTACGACATGGCCGCGGGCCGTGCCCTCCTCGCGTGAGGGGGCACGGCCCGCGGTGCTGCGCGCGCGTCCCGAACGTGCCGACGACGGCCAGTGCTGTGGCCGGAAAGGTTTGCCGGGAAGCTCGCGGCGTCCGGTGCGGTGCATCGCAAGGCGAAGGATCGCCCTCGTACGGGACGTACTCGGGTGATGCGACAACGCGGCGAGGTGCCGTGCCGAAGGGTCCGTGAGAACGGTCTGGTTCACCGGGAGCCCGACGACCTGGTCGGGGCCCGGGGCCGGGAGTGCTGTTCGGCGAGGTGATCCAGGTGCTGACCGGCTCGCTGATCACCCCCG
>NZ_LIXJ01000069.1 GCF_001905795.1 Streptomyces sp. CB01580 | reverse complement strand
CGGTGGCTGCCGGCCGCCGACTGAGCCGGACGGCCTGCCCCCACCCCGTGCCGTGGGCGCCACCTCGCCCACGGGATCGTGCCGCTCGCGAGGTCACGCCGTGCGCGGGTCGTCCCGCCCGCAGGGTCGTGCGACCCGCGGGGGCACGTCGCCCGCGAGGACGCATCGCCCGCGGCCGGAGCCTTCCGCCGCGGTCAGATCTTTCCGCGTCGGCCGCGCAGATGCTCGGCCACCGGGGTCAGGGCCGTGTGCAGGTTGTCCAGCGCCTCCGGCGTCAGCAGGTCCATGAAGTGCCTGCGCACCGACGCCACGTGGTGCGGCGCCACCTTCCGCATGGTCTCCGCGCCGTGTTCGGTGAGGACGCCGTACAGTCCGCGCCGGTCGGACTCGCAGTTCTCCCGGCGGACCAGGCCCGCGTTCTCCATGCGGGTGATCTGGTGCGAGAGCCTGCTCTTGGACTGCAGCGTCGCGGTGGCGAGGTCGCTCATGCGCATGCGCTGACCCTCCGACTCCGAGAGGTTGACCAGGATCTCGTAGTCGTTCATGGTCAGGCCGAAGGGCTGGAGGTCCTTCTCGAGCTGGTGCATCAGCAGTCTGCTGACCTCCAGATGGGTGCGCCAGGCGCACTGCTCCGCGTTGTTCAGCCAGCGGGTGGCGGTCTCGGTCTCGGTCTCCATATGACGATTCTACCTAAGAAGTTGAAAGACGGACGAAGTGAAGGTGTGGCGTCCGTGGTACGGGCTCGAACGCGGCTCGGAGCGCGGGGTGCGGGCGCCCGGCGTCACAGTGCGCAGGCTACCGTTCACCAACCGAAGCGACGCTGGAGGTCCCCGAGCTGACCGGACGGACGGTGTGAGGCGCCGGGTTGACCCGAGCCGCCCGGCACCCCCGGCTGGGTCGGTGTCGCGCCCGTCGGCTGGTCGGGCAGCAGCGCCTCGGACGACTGGAGCAGGACCGTACCCGCGCCGACGAACTCGAACTGGTGCTCCTCGCCCGAGGTGCCGCCGATCCCGGTCAGCGCCCGCAGACCGCCCAGCACGCCCGTCAGATACCCGTGGTCGTAGTGATGGCACGGCGAGGGGCAGTCCGCCCAGCCCACCAGTGCCTGCGGGTCGACCCGGAGCGGCGGTTCCATGAAGACCACCGGGCCGTTGGACGCGGCCACGAACTTCCCCGTGCCGATCAGCGTCAGGAACCCCGGCACGATCGACTGCTTGAGCGCCAGGGACGGCTGGAACGCCAGCAGGTTGCCCGAACGGATCGTCAGGTTCCCGTCCTCCAGGTCGTAGGAGTTCACGTCGAACGCCCGGTCCGCGAGCAGCATCTTGCCGCTGCCCTCCGCCACCACCCAGTCGCTCGCGTGCAGCGGCGAATGGAAGCTCGTCCGCAGCAGCCGCTCGAAGCGGCCGTGGCCGACGCCGTCGAACTCGATCCGCCCGTAGTAGGCGATCATCCTGCCCTTCTGCAGGAACCACTGGCCTCCGGCCAACTCCACGCAGAACGTGTACGCGTTGACGTTGTCGTCCGAGGGCAGCGTCATCGGGTCGAAGACGACGGGCGTGCTCACAGCTTCTCCTCCGATGCCTGGACATAGACCGTGCCGCTGCCGCTCAGCTCCAGCTGGAACGCCTCGCCGGAGCCGCGCCCCACCATTTCGCGCCAGCCGAGCGCGGCGGAGAGCTTGTTGCGCACATTGCCGTGGTGCGCGACGTACGCCTGCGGGTCCACGTGCACCTCGTTGCCCGGGGTGATCGGCAGCTCGATCACCCCGCCGTGGGCCATCACGGCAACCGCCCCGTGGCCGGTCAGCGTCGTGGTGAACAGGCCCTGGCCGGTCACCTGGCCGCGCACCATGCCCATCACCCCGCCCTGCGAGCCCATGAACATGGTGGACTGCTGGAGCGAGCCGTCGAAGGCGAGCAGCCGGTCGGCCTCGACGTACAGGGTGTCCCCGGACAGCTCGATCACCTGGACGTGATGGCCGCCGTGGCCGAACATCACCGTGCCGTTCCCCTCGACCGTCATCAGCGGGGTCGCCTCGCCCGTCACCCGGCGGCCGATCATCGACAGCATCCCGCCCTGGCCGCCCTGGATGTTCGGGGTGAACGACACCTCGCCGCGGTAGGCGAGCATCGCGCCCCGCTGGCTGTACAGCTTCTGGCCGGGAACCACCGTCGCCTCGACCATCTTCGCGTTGATCTCACGGAACGGCATCAGAGTTCGCCCCCCAGGGTGTTGCGCTCGCTGGGCTGGACGTACACGATCCCCTCGCCCTCGAACCTCATCTGGAACGCCTCGCCCGAGCCCTCGCCGATCAGCGTCCGGAAGTTCACCCCGGACTGGAGGTGCTGCCGCACATCCCCCTGGTGGGCGATGTAGGCGCCGGGGTCGACGAACAGCGGGTACTGCGGTGAGACCCGCAGTCCCACGGCCGCGCCGTCCGACACGATCGCCACCTGACCGGTGCCCTCGACGGTCGTGGTGAACAGCCCGTTGCCGCTCGCCCCGCCGCGCAGGCCGGTGAAGGTGGTGCCGGTGCGCAGCCCGGCGTCGGTGCAGAGCAGATTGCTCGCCTCGACGTAGAGCTTGTCGCCGTGCAGCAAGACCAGGCTGATCTCGCTCGCGCGGTCGGCGAAGTAGCAGGTGCCCTTGCCCGTCACCTGCATCACGGACATCTGCTCACCGGTCAGCCGGCGCGTCACCATGCCGCGCAGCCCGTCGCCGCCGCCGGTCATCTTCTTGAACGTCATCCGGCCGTCGTACGCGACCATCGAACCGTTCTTGGCCTTGACGGCGTCGCCGTTCAGGTCGACGGCCAGAGTTCTGCTGCCTTGGAGTCGGAACATCGCCACCCGCCGACGGTATCGGCAGCGTCCCGGCCCGGACAGGGCCAAAGGCCGAACAGCGCCCCTGAATCACCCCTGATGCACACCCGGTACCGAATCCGCACAGAGCCGGGACGAATCGCCTCGGGCGCGCCGGACGCGCACGAGGACGGGGGCGCGTCCCCGCGTGCGCGCGCGTGACCGGGAACATACGCCCCCGGCGCCGGAGACCGCCCGCGCCGATGCCACAATGGGGGCGCTTGTGCCCTCGTTCACAAGCAGTCACGACCCTCCCACCGAAGGTGCCCTCGTGGACATCAAGACCGCTACCGCCCTGCACCGGCTGCGCCTCATCTCGATCCCCGAAGCGCTCTCCTTCCCGGCGCTGATCATCTTTGGCTCGATCCTCAGCCGGGTCTCGGACATCGACTTCCTGATGATGCCGCTCGGCATCCTGCACGGTGTGCTCTTCGTGATCTACGCCGTGCTGCTGCTCGACGTCTGGTCCAAGACCAAGTGGCCGCTGAAGCGGGTCGCGCTCTTCTTCCTGCTCGCGCTGGTGCCGTTCGGCGGGCTGTACGGGGACAAGCTGCTCAAGCGCTACGAGGCCGACGGCGTCATCGCCGCCCGGGCCCGCCGGGAGGGAGTGGTGGGCGCGTGATCGTCGCGTTCTCGGTCAGCCCGCTGGGTGTCGGCGAGGACGTCGGCGAGTACGTCGCCGACGCCGTCAGGGTCGTCCGCGAGTCCGGGCTGCCCAACCGCACGGACGCCATGTTCACCTCCGTCGAGGGCGAGTGGGACGAGGTCATGGACGTCGTCAAGCGCGCCGTCGCCGCCGTCGAGGCCCGTGCCGGACGGGTCTCCCTGGTGCTGAAGGCCGACATCCGCCCGGGTGTCACCGACGGCCTGACGTCCAAGGTGGAGACCGTCGAGCGGTACCTCTCGGAGGGCTGACCCCGCCGTACGGCGCACGCCCTGCGGCCTCGCGGAGGCGTGCGCCCGCGCGAGGCCGCGTTCCCACGCCGGGCGTGCGCCCGGACGTAACCGTGCCCCACGCCGGGTGTGCGCCCGCACGTAGCCGTGTCCCCGCGCCGAGGTGTGCGCCCGCGTGTAGCCGTACGGCGTGCGCGAATCCGAGGGAACCCCCGGCCGCCGCCGGGGGTTCCCTCGTCATTCCCGCCCGTCATTCCTGTCCGTCGTGGCCGTCCGGCGCGGCCAGGGCGATCCCGAGCGGGGTCCGCTCGTACAGCACCTGGTGGCCGTACCGCCGCGACGTGAGCAGCCCCGCCGCGCGCAGCACCGACAGATGCTCCGACACGGAGGAGAGCGCGAGGCCCAGCCGGTGGGCGAGCGCACTCGTCCCGGCCGGCTCGTCGAGGGCGCACAGGACCTCGGCCCGTCTCCGGCCGAGCAGCCGCGCGA
>NZ_LIXJ01000068.1 GCF_001905795.1 Streptomyces sp. CB01580 | reverse complement strand
GATGTCGGACGCCTCGCCGGACAGCGCGGCCCAGCGGAACGGGCCCTTGCCCTCGCAGAACAGCGGCCGGATGTAGGCCGGCACGAAACCGGGGAACGCGAACGCCCGCTCGTAGCCCGCGAGTCGCGCCTCGCCGCGGATCGAGTTGCCGTAGTCGAAGACCTCGGCCCCGGCGTCCATGAACCCGACCATCGCCTCCACGTGCCGGGCCATCGACTCCCGGGCGCGGGTGGTGAAACCCGCCGGGTCCTTGGCCGCGTACGAGGCCATGTCGTCGAAGTCGACCCCGGTCGGCAGGTACGAGAGCGGGTCGTGCGCGCTGGTCTGGTCGGTGACGATGTCGATCGGCGCGCCCTCGGCCAGCATGCGCGGCAGCAGCTCCGCCGCGTTGCCCAGCAGCCCGATGGACAGCGGCCTGCGGGCGTCCCGGGCCTCGACGGCCAGCTGGAGCGCGTGTTCGAGGGAGTCGGCGCGCACGTCCAGGTAGCGGTGCTCGATCCGGCGCTCGATGGCGCGCGGATCGCAGTCGACGCAGATCGCGACGCCGTCGTTCATGGTCA
Source organism: Streptomyces sp. CB01580 (assembly GCF_001905795.1). Classification (GTDB taxonomy): domain Bacteria; phylum Actinomycetota; class Actinomycetes; order Streptomycetales; family Streptomycetaceae; genus Streptomyces. The sequence continues at coordinate 4,071 of NZ_LIXJ01000068.1, read as the reverse complement.
CGGCGAGCGGCTGGGCGCCGCCCATGCCGCCGAGCCCCGCGGTGAGCGTGATGGTGCCCGCGAGCGTTCCGCCGAACTTCTTCGCGGCGACGGCGGCGAACGTCTCGTAGGTGCCCTGGAGGATGCCCTGGGTGCCGATGTAGATCCACGATCCGGCGGTCATCTGGCCGTACATGGTGAGCCCGAGGGCCTCCAGCCGGCGGAACTCCTCCCAGTTCGCCCAGTCGCCCACCAGGTTGGAGTTGGCGATCAGCACGCGCGGCGCCCACTCGTGCGTCTGCATGACGCCGACCGGGCGTCCGGACTGGACGAGCATCGTCTCGTCCTGCTTGAGCGTCCGCAGCGTGCGCACCATCGCGTCGAACGAGCGCCAGTCGCGGGCCGCCTTGCCGGTGCCGCCGTAGACGACGAGCTTGTCGGGGTGCTCGGCGACCTCGGGGTCCAGGTTGTTCTGGAGCATCCGGAGGGCGGCCTCCTGCTGCCATCCCAGGGCACTCAGTTCCGTACCGCGCGGTGCCCGTACCGGTCGGGGTCCTGACATGGCGACGCCTCCTCGTGGCTGTAAGCCTCCTATTCACATCCTGATGTTCTGAATACTCGTAGTCAACAGTCCCGCGTGGACCCGGTCGGCGCGGCCCGGCGAGGCAGCCCGGCGGCCCGGCGCTCCCGCCCCGTGCGGCGCGCTGCCTCAGCGGCGACGCCGCGCCCCTCCGGGCCCGGCGTCGCCCGCCATCGGCCCGGTCGTCCGGTACTCCTCCACCTGCCTGCCCGCAGGCCGCCCGCGCGCCACCCGGTCGGTCCCGACCCAGTACAGGACGTCGTCGCGGTACTCGCGCCGCCCGATCCGCAGGGCCTTGATCCAGAGCCCGGCACCCGCCCCGGCGAGCACCAGCCCACCGGCCCCGGGCAGCAGGAACGCACTCGCCACGGCCACCAGGAACGCCCCGAGCAGCCACCACCGGTGCCGACGCCGCCAGTCGCGCACGGTCACGGCCCGGTCCTGGAGGAAGTCGGACCGACCGGCCCGGGTGGCACGCCCGGCCAGTTCCGCATAGCGCCGACCGCGTACGAGCGCCACCGCGGTCGCCGTGATCAGGAACAGCGCCGCTCCGGCCAGCAGGCCGATCCGCCGCCCGGTGACCCCGGGCACCAGGGCGCCGACGGCCGCGGCGAGCAGCCCCGGCCACCACAGCGGCGCCGCCCCGGCCCGTACGATCACGGCCACTCTCGCCAACGACCGCGCTCCGCGCCCCATGTCCGTACCCCTCTCGCTCACGGCTCCTGCCGGCCTTCCGGCCCGGAGGCTAGTGGCCGCGGATGAAGAGGTCCTGAGAAACCGCGACGGCCGGCGGGGCGTCCGGCCCACGTGATCCCCATGCGTGACCCTCGCCGTTCAGTACAGGATCCCCACCAGGCCGTCGCCGCCCGCCTCGCAGCGAAAACGTCCCGGGCAGCAGCCCGACCATCCCGCGGACCCGTCCGCCGTCAGGGTGAGCCGACCCCACCCGGGCCTGCCCGGAGCGTGCTCGTCCAGGCGCAGCCCGAGCCGCGGCACGGCCACCCCCACGTCCGCACCCACCGCCGGACCCGTCGGCCCGCTCGCCGCCGGGTCCGGCAGCGGGGCGGCTTCCGGGAGCAGCGGGACGGCTTCCGGGAGCACGGAGAGGACCTCCTCGGCCGAGTGCCCGAACAGATCGACGCCGTCCCACACCACGCACGCGGCACGCTCCCCCGACACCGGGCGCGGCGCCGTCATCCGCCGGAACTCGACGCGGGCGAGCCTGTCCGCCGCTCCCGGGCCGCCCGCGGCCAGGGTCACCCGGAGCCCGTCGAACAGGGCCACGGTGTTCCACTCGGGCTGGAAGAGAAGGCCGTCGAGCCAGGCGGCATGGGCGTGGCGTGGTTCGGGGTAGTCCGCGAGGGTCAGCGCCCCGCACTGGAGTCCGCCGTACGTCTCGGGCGCGGCGGCCGACAACCGGGCACGGGCCTCGTCGGGGCCCGCCCCGAACCGCAGCACCCCGGCCCCGCCCGGCAGCGCCACCCCCGTTCCCGGCAGCAGTTCGAGCATCACCCGATCGTCCGGCGCCCGGTGCGCACCACGTCGGGACGGCCGGGGCGTCACTCGACGAAGAGTCCCCGCGCCACCGCCCGCGCGTCGAACTCCTCCAGCCGTGCCTGCGCGTCGGGCAGGTCGTCGCACATGGCCTCCAGCAGCACCCGGCCCAGCAGCATGGGCGCGCACGCGGTGTCGAAGGCGAGCCCGGTGCCGACGGCCGCCGGGATCAGCAGATCGCTGAACTTCGCGACGGGTGCGAAGGCGGAGTCCGCGACCGAGACGACGGCCAGCCCCTGTTCCCGCGCGTAGCCGAGCGCGTCGACGACCTCCTTCGGGTGCCGGGGCAGCGCGAAACAGATCAGGGCCGTGGCGCCCGCCCGGCGTGCCGCGTCGATCCGGTCGTGCAGCATGCTGCCGCCCTCGTCGAGCACCCGGACGTCGGGGTGGACCTTGGCCGCGAAGTACCCGAACCCCCGCGCCTGCGAGGAGGCGGCCCGCAGCCCGAGCACCGGCAGCGGCCGGGAGGCCGCCAGCATCCTGCCCGCACGTTCGACGGGCGCGGGGTCGGCGAGCAGATCGGCCAGGTGCCGGAGGTTCTCGATCTCGCCCAGAACGGCCTGCTGGTACTCGTTGTACGTGTCGTCACCGCCGCCCGGCCCCGGTCCGGCGGGGGCGACCTCCCGCAGGTGCTTGCGGAGCGCCGGATAGCCGTCGAAGCCGAGCGCCACCGCGAACCGGGTGACGGACGGCTGACTGACCCCGGCGAGCTCGGCCAGCTCCACGCTCGACAGGAACGGGACGTCCCCGGCCCTGCGCACCATCCAGTGCGCGATCCGCCGCTGGGTGGGGGTGAGCCGACGCCCTTCGAAGAGCTGCTGCAACCGCGCGGCCGGGTTGCTCCCGCTCATGCTGTCCTCTCGGTAGTTCCGTCGCACCACGGTCCGGCGCCGACAAAACCATTCAGCCAGCAAGGCGCCTGCATGTCCATATGCAGCAGGCCCCGGACGGGACGCCGACGGCTGCGGCGGGACGGGATGGCGCCGCGCCTCGTTGCCGTCGCGTCCGGCTTCTACGACCGGTCCCGTTCCGGCCGGTGCTTCAAACGGATGCCGGGCGTCGCTCGGGACCGGTACGCGCGTGGTGGCCGGAGGAAAACAGGGGGGATAGCCCCACTGCCCGCAAAGCCGCCGGTTCGTACCGTGAGAGTCATGGAAACCCGAGACCCGGAGCTCAAGACCGAACTCGACGCCACCCTGCACGCCCGTAACGAGCTGGGTTCGGATTACGAGTCCGCGCTCGTCGAGTCCTTCCTGGAGAAGGTGGAGCAGCGGCTCGACACCACCCTGGACCGGCGCGTACGGCGTCATCTCGCCGAGCAGCAGGTGAGCGTCGCCAGAGGGGCGCGTCAGCCGCAGCCCCTGGGCGGTTTCGGGGAGCGCTACGGCTTCGGGATAATCTCGCTGATCCTGGCCATTCCCCTGTCGGCGATCGCCGCCGCGGCCTCGCACACCGAGGGGCTGATCATCGCCTGGCTCGGCATCATCGGCGTCAACGCCGTGCACGCGGCCCGCGACTGGCCCTGGTTCCAGCGTCGTTCCGGCCACTCGAAGTCCGACTGGGACGACTGAGCCCACCGCGGGACCGGACGGGCGCGGAGGGGGCGGCAGAAGAACGGGACCGACGGGCCCGGAGGGGCAGCGGAAGAAGGAAGTACGGGGCCCGGGACACGGGGCACGGACGGTGTCGCGGGGACCGCCGCACCCTCGGAGTCCGGGGGGCGGGACGACGGCGGTCCCCGCGAGGAACACGGTCCGGGTCGGGGCCGGTCACCGCGTCCGGGCGACGGTGGAGGTCCGGGAGGCGGTGGATGCGGCGCTGTTGTTGGCGGAAATGGCCGTGCCGCACCCTGCCCGGCCGACATGGCCCGCGGCGCTGTATCTGTCGCAAGCCCAGGTGCCCTACGGGCGGATGCTGTCGCTGGACGAGCGGCTGGAAGGCGCGGCGGGGCGTCCGGT
>NZ_LIXJ01000067.1 GCF_001905795.1 Streptomyces sp. CB01580 | reverse complement strand
CTTCATGTTCACCTAGGGTAGTGCCATGACAGCGGTCCGCTGTCACTCCTCGTGAAGAAGCCTGCGGAGTCGTGATCAGCGTGCCGGTAGAACATTCGTGTGGCGAGACGTGAACTGAATGATGTCGATTGGGCGTTGGTGGAACCGTTGCTGCCGATAGGCGGGTACGGGCCGTATCCGCACCGGTTGCGGGACCAGTTCGAGGGTGTGGTCTGGAGGTTCCGTACCGGGAGCCAGTGGCGGGAGATACCGGAGGAGTTCGGGCCGTGGTCGACGATCTACGACCGGTTCCGACAGTGGCGCGATGCCGGGGTGTTCCAGGCCCTGATGGAGGCGCTGATCGCCGAGGCCGCGCGACGCGGGCAGGTGGACCTCTCGCTGGTCAGCGTGGACTCTACGACCGCCCGTGCACATCACGACGCGGCGGGGGCACGGGTGAGTGAGGACGTGCTGGCCGCCCTGGAGGAAGCCATCGAGAAGCCAAAGGGGGCCGCGGGAAGGGACAAAAGGATCAAGAGGGTGCGGAAGAAGCTGAGGCGGCCGACCCTGCCCGTGCCGAGCGGCGCCGGGTTCGCCGTCGGCGCCGCGCGCGGCTGAGGGCCGCCGCCCTGGGGCGTTCGCGAGGCGGGTTGACCAGCAAGGTGCACCTGGCGGCCGAACGGCGCTGCCGTCCGCTGTCCTTCGTGCTCACCCCCGGGCAAGCCGCCGACAGCCCGCAGTTCATCCCCGTCCTGCGGGGCATCAAGGTCCGCGGCTCGGTGGGCCGGCCGCGCACCCGGCCCGACGCCGTCGCCGGCGACAAGGCGTACTCCTCCCGCCACAACCGCGCCTACCTGCGCAGCCGTGGGATCAAGGGGGTCATCCCGGAGAAGGCTGACCAGGCGGCCAACCGCAAGAAGAGGGGCCGTCGCGGCGGACGGCCTGTGGCCCACGACGCCGAGCTCTACCGGGACCGCAACACGGTGGAACGTCTGATCAACAAGTTGAAGGCGTGGCGCGGGATCGCCACCCGGTACGACAAGACCCCCGAGAGCTATCTCGCGGCACTCCACCTTCGCGGCTCGGTCATCTGGCTCCGCAGCCTCCGCTCCTGCGATTGATCACGCCCTTGCGCAGGCACTAATCCCCATCGGCGAGAGCCTGCCAGTCGCGACTGCGCGGCAAGTCCTTCACCAACTGCAAGAACTTCTTATGCAGCTGACCGTTGGTGACCAGCACCGACATATCACCCTGCAGCACGGACGCCCCGCCCAGGTCGGTCACCCGACCGCCTGCCTCCGTGACGATGACCGGCATCGGAGCCACGTCCTCGTAACCCATCGGCGGACCGGCAATCACCCCGGCATCAGCCCACCCCGTCACCAGGGCCGCGATCATGCCCGTCGAAGGCATGAGGAAGACCCGACGGTGGAGAGCGGAAAGGAGTTCCTCCGACCAGCCCGCCGGGTTGTGCATCAGCGTCCTCGCCCCGCCCAGGGCGGTCCGCTCCGAGACGTGAGCACGTCGGCCCGACCGCAGGTCCGGGTCCGGACCCGGCAGCACCCAGCAGCCCAGACCGCGGCCCGCCACCACCATCTGCTGCCGCAGCGGCATGTTGACCACGCCGACGGCCGGACCGTACTCGTCCTCGTAGGCGAGATCGTTCGTGAACAGCGGCACCCGGTGGGTGAAGTAGGTGGTGCCGTTGATGGGGTCGATGATCCATCGACATCCCGATGACCCGCTGGTCACGCCTCCCTCCTCGCCGAAGATTCCATCGTCCGGCGTCCTGCGACCCAGCTCGGCCCGGATCAACTCCTCGACGGCCACGTCGATCTCGGTGACCTCGCTGCCGTCCTCCTTGCGACGGCTGCGCCAGCCACCACCAAAGAAACCTTCCGCGGACATCTGCCCAGCACGACCGGCCAGGCACACAGCGAAGTCCAGAAGCTCCCGGTCAACGGGAGGCGCATCGAACGCATAGTCCATCCGACGAGCCTTTCACGACCTCCATGACCGCGTGGAGCCAGATCAACTTCATACGCCGCAGAGCCAACATTGGTCACAACTCCGTACACGTCGCATGAGGCACCGGGCCGCCGACGCGGCCCCGGGCCCGGCTCGCACCGGCACACGACGGCGGCACGGCCGCGGTGTGCCGGGGCGTGTTCCGGTCCCGTACCACTCGGCCCGGAGCCCGGGGCGCGCGACGTCCGGGTCTCACCATGCAGTCATATNTCGTCCGGCGTCCTGCGACCCAGCTCGGCCCGGATCAACTCCTCGACGGCCACGTCGATCTCGGTGACCTCGCTGCCGTCCTCCTTGCGACGGCTGCGCCAGCCACCACCAAAGAAACCTTCCGCGGACATCTGCCCAGCACGACCGGCCAGGCACACAGCGAAGTCCAGAAGCTCCCGGTCAACGGGAGGCGCATCGAACGCATAGTCCATCCGACGAGCCTTTCACGACCTCCATGACCGCGTGGAGCCAGATCAACTTCATACGCCGCAGAGCCAACATTGGTCACAACTCCGTACAGGCCCTAGCGGTGAACGCACAACACGCGCCGGAGGCGGCCCACCACTGTTCCGGCCCGGTCACTACGGCGGGGGCGGTTTCCTCGTCGGCGGCGGCGATGTCGAGAACCACGAGGCCGGGCTCGTCGATGTGCTGGGCGTCGATCTTCATGCAGACCCTGACGCGGCAACTGCCCGGCCAGGTTCGCCGACGTCGCGCACGCCAGCCGTACGAGCGAGGTGAGGCCCCAGCCGGAACGACCCACCCGCAGGTTTCCGCGTGCGAGGCCAAAGGAGCCAGCACCAGGTCCTCCGCCCCCGGCACCCGGACCACGGCGTACAGCGCGGCCCGCCGCGGTGACCGAAGCACCAGATGTTCCGGGCGCCGACGAGGGTCAGGGGGCCGCGCTTCTCCGACGGGCTCAGGACCTGGGCAGATACCGCGAGTGGATCGGACAGTTTTACCCGCGGGGGAGCGGGGCCGGACTACCGTCCCCGCCACGACCGGTACCTGACAGGGGACCTGATGGGCAGGCAGCACAACACCCGGCTTGAAGCGGCGATGACGGAGCACGGCTTCACGCACCCTGGCACAGCTTCCATGCACCTCGTGAACAAGGCCGCCATTACAGTGACGCACGTTGAGGTCGTGAGCGGACACTGATGGGGGCGGACGCATGCTGGGTGGGAGAGCCGTGAGGGTGCAGCCGGGCGAATGCATCGGGCCGTACACCGTAATAGCCGAGCTGGCGAGCGGTGGGATGGGGTGCGTCTACCTGGCCCGCTCGCCGGGCGGGCGGACCCTGGCCGTCAAGACGCTGCTGTCCGAGGGCGCCGACGGCAGCATTGCGGATGCCGATCGTCGCCGCTTCGCCCGGGAAGTGTCCCTCGCGCGTCGGGTACAGGGCGCGTACACGGTCGGTATCGTCGACGCTGACGCCGAGGCACCACTGCCCTGGATGGCCACGGAGTACATCGCCGCACCCTCCCTGCGAGACCTGGTCGAGACCTGTGGCCCGCTGCCCGACTCCGCTGTGCTCTGGATAGCGGCCGGTATGGCCGAGGCACTGATCAGCGTGCATTCCGCCGGCCTGGTGCACCGTGACGTGAAGCCGTCAAACGTCCTGCTGCCCGCGGAAGGGCCGCGAGTGATCGACTTCGGCATCTCCCAGGCCGCCGATGTGACCCGAACTCACGCCGCGCTGGGAACGATCGCGTACACCGCGCCCGAGCAAGCACGGGGCGAGACCAGCACCTCCGCTTCCGACGTCTACTCGCTGGGCGCCACGCTGTTCTACCTGGCTGTCGGGCGCGCCCCGTACCAGGACAGCGGTTCCGGGCCAGCCCTGGAGCAACTGGTACGCGTCGCTCAGGGCGAACTGGACCTCACCGGCCTGCCCGCGGAGCTCGATCCGCTGATACGCCCCTGCCTGTCGCTCGACCCTGCGGCACGGCCGATCGCCGGGCAACTGCTGGACCAGTGCGCCGCCGAGCTGCTGCGGCGTCCGGACGCGCACGGGGCGGCGGACTGGCTGCCGCCATCCTGGGTCCAGGCCATCGACCAGCACCGGGAGCGTAGGGGGCGCGAGGTCGAGGAGGCCCAGCGGCGCATCGCCCCGGATGCCACGACGCGGCCCGTCCCGGCGGCGCCGCCCACCGCCGTCCTTACCCGGCAGGAGGGCGGCGGCAGCAGTATGGCAGCCGACGCAACGACGGGGGGCCCGGGGAACCGCGGGAGAACGGCGTGGTTGTGGGGCGTGGCCCTGCTGGTCCTGGGTGCCGTAGGAGCGGCCTTTTTTCTGTGGGACCGGAACACGGGCGAGCCCGGAATGGTCGCGCCCACCGGGCGCCTGAGCTTCCTCCCGGTCACCAAGACCGCTCCGGGGCCCTGTCCCACACCAGGCCCGAACTCCTACACGTCCGAGGACGGCGCCTACTGTGCGACCGTCAGTACGAACAGCACCCGGCTGGACGTCGATCTGCTGGCCGCCGCGCACGCTCGTTTCAACAGCGAGAAGGGGTGGTTCGTCAGCATCATTTTTGATGGCGAGGACGCCAAAAGGTTCAGCGCGCTTACGGCAGAGGTGGCTGGTAACCCGCCACCACGGCAGGTAGCCATCGTCCTCGACGACCGAATGCTGAGCGCACCCGCGGCGCACAGCGCAATCAGCGGCGGGCGCATCGACATCTCCGGCGCGTTCACCAAGCAGGAGGCAGAGCAGATGGCCCACGACCTCGGCGCCCGCTGAGCCACCGAACGCGGCCGGCCTTACGGCCTCTTCACCCCGGCCACCTCCTCCACCCGGCACCGCGCTGCGCTCAGCGCGCTGCCGCGGCCTGAACGATCCGACCGGGGCCGGACACACCACGGCCCCCCGGAAAATCGGCCGCGGCCCGCCGTGCCGCTGTGGCCGCCGCTGCGCACCGCGCGGCCCGCCGGACGCTCACGCGCCTGGCCGACGATCTCGCGCAGGCTGAAGAGCTCCTCGAGCGCGCGTGCCATGACGTTCGGGGCGCTGACCTGAGGTCCGCAGACCTCACCCACCTCTACCTCGGCGGCCTGCGCTGGGACGAGTCCACGCGGTGGCCCGAGCAGCAGCGCGAGCACATCCGTACCGCCTCCGATCCGGTCGACGGGATCCGCCAGATCCGCGACCGCTGAACACGGCATCGTCCCGGTGGTACGGGGGAGACCACCGGGACGATGCCGTGTTCAGCCTACGCAGCACTGTTCATCCGCGCGCGGGGATCGCGGGAAGTGCCCGGATGCGCTCGCCCAGGGCCAGCCGCAGCCCGAACCGGCACCGTCCCCTCCCGCCGTGCTCCGTTCACCACTTCTGCCCCAGCAGCCTCAAATTCCCATCTTTGTGCACTCTTTGACGCAGTTCTTCTCCTGCCCCGATACAGGGCGGGCCGGTCAGGCCCGGTCGACCGACACGAAGGAGAAGGCGATGACCGAGACGAGGACCAGCCGCGCGACGGACGCGGAGACGATCACGGTGGGGATGGCACGGCGGCCGGGCACCGAGCCGCCGTGCGCCAATGGCTACGACCGAGACGCAGATCCCGGAAATCCGTCCGACTGGTCCTGCTCGTGACCGACGACGTCTCGGACCAGGTGGGTCATGAGCTCATGGAGGCGCTGTGCCGCACGCACGCGGCGGACCCACAGGCCTTGGCCCACGCACTGACCGCCGCCGCGGAAGCCGCCGAAGAGGGCTACCGCGACGATGCCACGGTCATCGCTATGGCGGGCGCGCCGGTCTCTCCCCGGCCTGGGAAGCCACGGGGCCTGATCGGGCTCCGTGGCAGCGAGGAACTTCTCCAGTGCCGTGGCGTCCAGGAGGTCGATCCAGGCCATGCCGTCGGGCAGGGGACCAGTGCCGGCGGCCAGCAGGTCGGCTGCTTCGCCGCCAGTGGCGAACACCGTGCGCATCGCGGCCTCGTGTCGCCAGCATAGGGGGAGTTCGTCGGGCCCGGCCTGGGAGAGTCCGGCCAGGCAGGCGCGGGCGGGCGGAGTGAGGGCGACGGCGTGGGAGCACAGGAAGTCCTCGAACGCGGCGCTGGCCGGGGAAGGCGTCGGCGCCCGGGTGGGGACCCAGGTCCTGCCGCGCTCCTCTACTCGGTGTACGGGATATCGCCGGTGCCGGTAGGACAGGTCCATGGCGGTCCGCGGTGTGCTTGGCCTCCCCGTACGCCTGGAGTGCGGTGCCGAGCCGGTGCACATCGTCGGCCAGGGCGTCGGTGAAGGCCGTCCTGGGCGGGAAGAGCCGGTCGACGTTCTGGACGCGGGCGACTGCCGCTTCCCAGGTCAGTCCGGCCTTGGCCCGCCCGCCGCCGAGCCTGCTGCGAGGGTGTGCGGGCCCGAGGAAAGAAGTAGGTGTCCCGGAGCCTCTCAAGAGACCGCTGCCTGTTGCCAGGACGCCATCCCGGGACCACGACGGCAGTACCAAGGTATTTCTTCGCCGAAGCGATTCCAACCCTGTGCCACTCTACCGGTGTCTTCGCCCCCGCCGGTGTCCGCTGGCGGCGTTGTCACGTTGTGGCGTGACCTCGCGGCGCGCGGCACGTTGGACAGTCCGACACGTGCATAGCCCGCCCCCGTCGGGCGCGTGTGACAGCCCTCGACTCCCGCCCGGCGTCAGGGCCGTCGTCGCGCCCGCGCGGAGAAGGCCGGCCGGCCCCGACTGGCACGTCTCCATCGGCGACCCCGACCGCGGCGCTCTCGGCTACTGCACCGGCACCGGACCCGACGAAACGTTCGACCCCGACGCCGCCAACCGGGTCCTGGAGCAGGGCGGCTGCCGTGTCACCGGTCCATGGACGGAGGTGCCGCCGACGGGCGACGCTCCGTTCACCGTGACGGTCGAGAAGGCCAGCGCATAGCCGGGACACGAGCAGGACATCCTTGACCCAGGCGTTCAACAACCAGGCGGAGCAGTACGTGTCGTGGAGAGATGCGGTCCAGCCGGCCTTGAGGATGCTGCTCCAGCCGGAGACCCGGATCGACCCGCACCTGGAGATATTGCGCCTGGGCGCGGAGCACAAGGACACCCTGCCGCCCGCCCCTGGCCCCGTCCCGCCGACGGGACTGCCGCACGTACCGCCGCAGCACAACCCCTCCGGCCACCCGCACCCGTCCACCACGGTCGGCCACCCCTACGCGCCGGGCCCGCAGAACCCGTACGCGCAGGGAGCCGCCAGGAACCCGTACGCACCCGGCCCGCAGAACTCTTACGCCCAGCACCCCCAGCCTCCGCACCGCCCGCAGGGGCCTTACGGAGGCTGACCGGTCGAGGTGTTCCGGCGCCGCCGTCAGGTGACCGCGCTCAGCGCGTCCGCCAGCTACGTCGGGCCGCGCGCGGCGAGAGCGGCAGCGCCCAAAACGGCGGCCACACGACCAGAACGGGACCCACCCGAAGACCCCGCTCAACGACCTTCGCACCCCCGTCCTACTCTCTATGTCCTGGTCCGAGGAGGGGGATACATGCTGCTGACGTACGCCGGAAGACGGTTGGCCGCCATCCTGACAGTTTGTGCGCTGGGACTCTCAGTGAGCGGATGCGGTGGGGGAACGACGCAGAGGCCGAAGCCGGATCCGCTGAATTCGGCCTTGGCCCAGTTGGGAACGCTGTCCGAAAAGTTGGAAGTGGTGCCCGAGAAGCTGGACACCGATGGCACCACCATCATTGTCGGAGATCCGCAAGCCCTGGTCACCGTGCACCTCTATGAGGATCCGCGTTGCCCCGTGTGCCAGGAGTTCGAACTCACCGGCGGCGGACCGCCGCTGCGTGTCCTGACCGAGTGGGGTGTCACCAAGACCGAGTACACCTTTGCCTGAACCGCCCCGGGTTCCATA
>NZ_LIXJ01000066.1 GCF_001905795.1 Streptomyces sp. CB01580 | reverse complement strand
TCAAAGTCACCGGTATTGCCCCTAGGGCGTGTCTGTAAATTCGGTCGCTTGGTCAGCGGTCTACCCAGTCCGGTGCCCACACGTCGTGCGCGGCTCGCGGGCCTGCGGTGCGCAGATGGTCGCGTAGCGCGGTCAGCACAGGGTGCTGGTCTCCGCTGCGGAACAGCAGCGCGTGCGGGTAGACCGGGGTCGGGTCGTGCAACGGGATGCGCCGTAGGTCGTGGGGCTGGGGCCAGAGGTACCGGTCCCCGCTGCCGACGAGGGTGGCCAGCGAGGCCGAGTCGGCCAGCGCGTCCATGAGGGCTTCGTCACCGAAGTTGGGGCCGAGCGCATCGATGCTCAGGCCGAAGGCCTCGGACAGCGCCTGGTAGAACGCCGCCCACTCCGTGCCCGGCCTGATCCCGGGGATCCAGATGCGGTGGCCGGCCAGGTCCGCAGGTCTGACCCAGGGCGCGTCAGCCAGCGGGTGGCCGGGTCCGACCAGGAGTTCCAGGGGTGCGTCCAGGAGTCGTTCGGCGCTGATCCCGGCCGGGACCTGGTCTGCCGGCAGGGCACGGAAGGACGCGTCGACGGTCCCTTCGAGCACCGCCTGGGCGGCCTGGGCGGCGTTCTCCTTGCTCAGCGTGACCGCGTCCAGGTCCATCTCGGGGTGGGAGCGGTAGAACCGGTAGACGGCCTGGGCCGGGGAGATGCGCCGGTTGAGGATATCGACGCGCAAGGGACGGCTTCCAGGGCGCACGGATTGCTCGGCCTGCTCGATGGCCGCCAGGACCTTCTTGGCATGCGGCAGGAAGACCTGCCCGTCCAGGCTCAGCCCAGAGCCTCGGGAACTCCGCACCAGCAGCGTGACCTCGATGTGCCTCTCCAGGGCCGCAATCCGCTTGGAGACCGCCTGCTGGCTGATCCCCAGCTCGTCGGCCGCAGCCTGGAACTGGCCGGTCTCGGCGACGGCCATGAACGTCCGCAGCGCTTCAACATCCATGCTTGCACCCTACTTCCACAACCGTTGGTTGTGTCTGGTGTGGTGCTGGGTTGTTTGATCGAGCGTTCTGCGCGGTGGTGGGATCAGCGCATGTCTACCCGCACAGAGCAGGTTATGTATGTCCAGACGCCTGAGTTCGCGCGTCATGCGGAGCGGATCGTGGAGGTGACTGATGCGACGTCTCGACTGAACGTGCTTCCGTTCAGTGACAGCGAAGGTCGCGCGGAACTACTTTCCGTTGTGTTCGGCGGCCCGCTGCCGGAGTCGGTGATGATCTACCCGCCGTTCTTTACCGAGTGTGGGCTGAACACGACGTTCGGGGAGAACGTCTTCGTCAACCAGGGATGCACCTTCATGGACAAGGGAAGCATCCGCATCGGCAACGGCGTCATGATCGCCCCGAAGGTCAGCCTCATCACCGGAGGCCATCCACTGCCCCTGGCCGAGCGCCGCGAGTACCTCTCCTTCGCCCCGATCGTCATCGAGGACGACGTCTGGATCGGGACGGCTGCCGTGATCACGCAGGGGGTGACCATCGGTGCCGGTGCGGTGGTCGCTGCCGGTGCGGTGGTCACTCGTGATGTCCCTGCCGGCACGGTGGTCGCGGGAGTGCCCGCCCGGGTGGTCAAGAAGGTCGACTGAGTCCGGTCGGGCTGCTGTGGCCCGGGTGCGCAGCACGTCTGTGGTCTGATCCTGATGCCTCGTCACGCCCGGCTGAACGACCGGCAGTGGGGCCGCAGCCAGCCTCTGCTGCCCTCCGGTAAACGGTCGTCGTGGCAGGCCGTGGGCCGATCACCGCCGTATTGTGGAGGCGATCGTCTTTCGGTACCGCACCGGTATTCCTTGGCGAGACCTACCGGCCAGGTTCGGCTCCTGGAAGACCGTGTGGGCCCGCCACCGCCGCTGGGCAGCCGACGGGACCTGGGACCGCGTGCTCGGCGTCCTGCTCGCCCGCGCGGACGACGATGGGCTGATCGACTGGCGGGTGGCAGTGGACTCCACCATCACCCGGGCCCACCAGCACGCCACCGACACCCGCCGCCCCGAGAAGTGCCGGGGCACAGCCCGAGGGCAGGGCCTCGACGCGCACCGAGAGCCCGCCGGGCATGCCATCGGCCGTTCCCGCAGCGGGCTGACCACAAAGATCCACCACGCCGGGGACGGTCAGGGACGGCCCCGTACGCGCCCCCGACCGTCCGGATAAACGGATGGTCGGGGACGAGCGTGACGCGGCACGATGCTCCGCATGACATTGCCCACCCCCGAGCTGCACACCGCCCGCCTGCGACTGCGGCCGTTCACCGACGCCGACGCGGCGCCGCTCTACGCGCTGCACAGCAGCGCCCACGTGCTGCGTTACTGGGACTCCCCGCCGTGGACCGAACCGGCCCGCGCCCAGCGCTTCATCGCGACCTGCCGGACGATCGAGGAGGAAGGCACGGGAGCGCGGGTGGCCGTCGACCGCGTCTCCAACGGCGCGTTCATCGGCTGGTGCGGCCTGACCAGCTGGAACCCGGACTTCCGCAGCGCGTCCCTGGGCTACGTCTTCGACACCGCCGCGTGGGGCCACGGCTACGCCACGGAGACCGCGCACGCCGTCCTGCGGTGGGCGTTCGACGCCCTGGACCTGAACCGCGTCCAGGCCGAGACCGACACCCGCAACGCGGCGTCCGCCCGGGTCCTGGAGAAGCTCGGCTTCGTCCGCGAAGGCACGCTCCGCGAGGACTGCGTCGTCAACGGCGACGTCTCCGACTCCTGGGTCTTCGGTCTCCTCCGCCGCGAGTGGCACCCGATGGCCACGCCGACGGCCGGCCGCTAGGACCGAGACCCGCCCGCCTTTCGGACCGCACCCCACCGAGGTCACCGTGGGCCGCTCCGGCGAGCTCAACGTCTTCGCTTGCCCCACCGATCCCGACCATCCGCACCGCTGGAGCATCCAGTAGCTCGTAGGGTCCGCCTGGAGCGGCAACATTCTCATCGGCGTGCGCGGGTGCTGTCGCTTCTCGAGAACATCGAACACGAAGGGCGCCCGCGACGAATGCCAGCACCAGGCCCCGCTGCCTGCCCCGGCCGAAGCCCGGCCTCCTCGGCCGCGCAGGGGAGAGCGGGAACCGCAGGAGACCGAGGGCTCGGCGGCGCGGACCTGGCATGCGAAGGAGGTCACTTGCCCAAAGTGCCAGGCCGGCCCGAACTCCCCGTGCATGCCCCGCGGTCCGCACCACGAGCGGGTGGAGTGGGCGAAGGAGTTCACCCGCAAGCTGTGGGGCTGAGGTACCCGCCACTGCGCCGCCGGGCCAACGTGGCGCTGTGTCGATTCCAGTGGAAACGGTCCGCTGGAGGAACCCCTCTTTACGACGTAAAGAAGTCGTTGCATGCCCTGATGCCTTCCGCCTGAGTGTCCACGGCTGGCGAGGGACGCCACGCTGCTCACGGGCGTGGGCACGTTCAGGTGCCGTTCTCCGGCCCGGAAACTTCGGCTGCCCGGCTTACGAGCGGTGTGGGGGATCCAGCGCCGGCCGACGATCGTCCGGGACGACGTCCAGCTCGGGGAACGCGAGAGCCGCCGCCAGGAGCCGGTGAGCAGCCCGGTGTCGACCTCGGCGGGGCCGACCTTCTTGCGTCGCGTGAGGTCCGACAGCGACTTCATGGCGGCGAGGACCGGCAGGCCCTCCTGGGTCGCGCCGTAGTCGACCACCGTCACCAGGAGCTTCAAGAACGGCCGCACGGTGCCGAACCGGGTGACGAGCTGGGTCCGCCATGCCTCGTCCGCGTCCGAGTCGAGCGGCGGGGTCAGTTCGAACAGCGCGGCGATCGCGGCCGTCGGCTCATGCCGGGGCACCACCTGCTCGATCCGTTCCCACATCGCCTTCAGCGTCTCCACCTCGGGCGGACTGATCTCCCCGGTGCCGGTGTCGACCTGCTCGCTCGTGGTGTCTAACACGATCTGGAACGCGGCAGCCAGCTTCGCCGAAGCCCGCTCCGCCCGCGACAGGCTCTTCAACCTCTCCTTCGCCGTCTCCCGCTCCGTCCTGGCCAACAGCTTCGTGGCAATGAGCACTTCAGCAGGTTCAGGGCGTCATCGACCGCCGGGGACGTCAGATAGATAGCGGTGGGCAGCAGCGTCGACAGGCGCCGGGAGTCGCCGTGCCGCTTGAGCAGCGGGCGGACCCGGGCAGCCGGGACCGGTTCTTCCGGGGTGCACAGAGTCGTCGTTGAAAATTGAACGTGACGTCTGAATGCCGCCGGACCCGCAGGGCGTTCCGGTCTTGAATTGAGCGTGTCCAAGACCGGAACAAGGAGTTCTACGGAGATGACGATGAACGGTGCGACGGCGCTCGACAGCAAGGTGGCGCTGGTGACCGGCGGCAGCCGGGGGATCGGGGCGGCGGTCGCGCTGCGGCTGGCCGAAGACGGCGCAGACGTGGCGCTGACCTACCAGGGCTCGGCCGAGTTGGCCGAGGAGGTGGTCGCCAAGATCACCGCGATGGGGCGGAGCGGCTGGGCCGTCCGCGCGGACAGCGCAGACCCGGAGGCGGTGTGCGGCGCGGTGGCGGCGGTCGCCGAGCGGTTCGGACGGCTGGACATCCTGGTGAACAATGCGGGTGTCGGCGCCGTCGGACCAATCGAGGCGGTAACACGCGACCAGATCGACCGCGTGCTGGCGGTGAACGTCCGCGCGCCCTACCTCTACGCCCAGGCGGCACTGCAGTACCTGGTCGAGGGCGGACGGATCGTGAGCATCGGCAGCTGCATCGCCCAGCGCGCGGCCTTTCCCGGAAGCACGCTCTACGCGACAAGCAAGGCCGCGCTGATCGGCTTCACCAAGGGCATGGCCCGGGAGCTCGGCCCGCACGGGGTCACCGTCAATCTGGTCCACCCGGGCCCGATCGACACCGACATGAATCCGGGCGACGGCGATTCCGCCGACTTCCAGCGCGGCTTCACTGCGCTCGGCCGCTACGGCACGGCGGTGGAGGTCGCGGACGCCGTCTCATACCTGGCCGGCGAGAGCGCCCGATACGTCACAGGCGCGGAGCTGGCGGTGGACGGCGGCTTCGCAGTCTGAGCCCGCACGGTCCGACGTAGGCCAGGTAGACCTTGGCGCTCAGTACCTCACGGCGTCGACACGTGATCTCGGACAGTGGATCACGGCTGGGTGATACGTCGCCAGGAGTTGTCCGATGCCGAGTGGGACCTGCTGCGGCCCTTGCTGCCCACGGCCGCGACAGGCCGTCTCCGGCTGGACGACCGTATGGTCCTGGACGGCATCGTGTGCGGGCGGCGGTCCTGATCCCGATGCCCGGCATCGGGATCAGGACCTGGGCTGGCCGAGAGCTGAAAACAGCCAACTGCACAGGCGACACGCCGCCCCAACCCAGGCGAGGTAGGCGATCAGCCAGGCGCCGTTGCCGCCCGGTGCCACCGAGCCGAAGCGACTGGACGAGGTCCCTCCGCCGCTGCGCCGTCGCTGCCCCGCAGTTGGCAGGTGCTGCCGACGACGGGTGGACAGCCCGCCGAGGCATGCACACCCAGATTCAGCGACTGAAGACGCCATATAACGCGCACACGCGCTAGTAGGGCTTTGTTAG
>NZ_LIXJ01000065.1 GCF_001905795.1 Streptomyces sp. CB01580 | reverse complement strand
GAGCACGACGGGACGACGGGGCGGTGGGGTGGTGCGGAACGCTCATGCGGACTTCGCCTTCCGAGAAGCGCCGGGAATGAGGGAGCGTTCCTGCGGTGGACTGCCGAGAGGCGGATGGCTGCAAAGGTCCGGTCGTCTGGTGTTCCGGACGCGATGGGCAGGCGTCGGAAGCGAACCGGAAGGGAGTGAAGCGCGAGTGACGGGAGGATGTCCTCGCGGTTGGCAGGGAACCTACGGCGGGTTGTGGCGATTGGTCAAGACCCGAATTTGTCGGAGTACGTCGTCCGGTGCCGTGACAGGCGGCGACGGATGCCGGACGGGCGTCGGTGCCGGGAGGGTCGCCGGGAGGTCTACGCGGCGCCCTCCGCGTCGTCGACCCAGCCCAGTGAGAGGCTGATCCGCCGCGCCGCATCCCGTACCTGGCCGCCCAGTTCCTGGTAGCGCCAGGCCGGCAGGCCGAGCTTGAGACCCGTGATGGAGACGGCTCCCGCGCACACCGAGCGGTCGTCGAGGACGGGGGCGCCGATGCAGATGATGCCCTCGGCGTCCTCCTCGTCGTCCAGGGCGTAGCCGACCCGGGCGATGTCGCGCAGGTGCGCCAGGAACGTGTCCCGGTCGGTGATGGTGCGGGAGGTGCGGCCGGGCAGTCCGAACCGATCGACGACGGCGGCGGCCTCGCTCTGCGGCATGGCGGACAGCAGCGCCTTGCCCAGGCCCGTGCAGTGCGGCAGCTCGCGGTGGCCCATCCGCAGATCGAGGCGGACCCGCTGGTCGAGCTCGACCTGGTCCACGACGACCGCGTGACCGTCCTCGGGGATCGCGAGCCGGGACGCCATGCCGGTGGTGCGGGTGAGTTCGCTCAGAACGGGGCGGGCCACCCCGCGCAGCGAGACCTGCGCACGGGCCCGGTCGCCGAGCCGGGCCAGGCTCATGCCGAGCCGGTAGCGGCGGTTCATGCCCTCGCCGTCGTCGGAGACGAGGCCGTAGGCGCGGAGGGTCTGGAGCATGCCGAAGGCGGCGCTCTTGGAGATGGAGCAGGCGTGTGCGACCTCCGTGACGCTCAGGCCGTTCCCCTGCGTGGGGGCGGCGAGCGCTTCGAGGATGTCCGCTGCCCTGGCCACGCTCTTGACCCAGTACTTCGGTTCTTCTGTGGCAGAGCTGTTCGTCATAGCAGAACAGTTTAGTGCCTGAGCGTGAGGTTCTTGATGGCTCCCTCCTGCTAAAGGCTGAGAATCGACGATTCGATGTCCGAAAGGGGGTTGACCGCCCCTAGTGGCCCACGTACTATCCAGGAACTGTTCTGCTCTACAGAACAGTGTTCAGAAAAAGCGAGCACCACCCACGCAACACGGATCACTCTCTTCCTGCGGCGACTGCCGGGCGGATGGCGCCAGGGACTCACGGGCCGGGCAGGGCCCGCGACAACCGACGACTATCGACGCAAGGAGCAAGCGATATGAGTTCAGGCCCGGCCGGCAACGAATCCGGAGCCCGACTCGCCGAGCGCGCCCGCCGGGTCGTACCCGGCGGCGTGAACAGCGGTCAGCGAAGCGTTCCCGGACTGACCGACCTCGTCGTCACCGGCACCGACGGCGCGCGGTTCCGTACCGCCGACGGACGCGAGTACACCGACTTCCACTCGGCGTTCGGCCCGCCGCTGCTCGGTCACAACGACCCCGACGTGGCCCGCGCCACCGCCGAGGCCGGCACCACCCTCGGCCACATGGGCGTCGGCGTCACCGAGGGCGAGGTCCTCCTCGCCGAACAGCTCGCCGAGCTGATCCCGTCGATCGAGAAGGTGCTGCTCACCAGCACCGGCAGCGAGGCCACGTTCCACGCGCTGCGCGTCTCCCGCGCCGCCACCGGCCGCCGCCTCGTCGTCAAGTTCCAGGGCTGCTACCACGGCTGGCACGACTCCGTCAGCCTCAACGTCATCTCCGCCCCGGACAAGGTCGGCGGCCACGACCCGATCTCCACCGGCATCCTGCCCGAGGTCCTCGAAGCCACCCTCGTCCTGCCGTTCAACGACAGCGAGGCCGTCCGCCGCACCTTCGCCGAGCACGGCTCCGAGATCGCCGCCGTCATCGTCGAACCCGTCCCGCACAACGTCGGCACGCTCCTGCCGTACCAGGAGTTCCTCACCACGCTGCGCGAGGAGACCCGCAAGGCCGGCAGCGTCCTGATCTTCGACGAGGTCATCACCGGATTCCGCCACGACATCGGCGGCTGGCAGAAGATCTCCGGCGTCACCCCCGACCTCACCACCCTCGGCAAGGCCATCGCCAACGGCGCCCCCGTCGGCGCGATCGGCGGCCGCGCCGACCTGATGGACCTCTTCTCCACCATCCCCGGCGCCCCCGCCTTCTTCGCCGGCACGTACAACGGACACCCGTCCGTCGTCGCCGCCGCCCTCGCCACCCTGCGCAAGCTCCGCGAGGAGCCCGTGCACGAGCACGTCTTCCGGCTCGGCGAGCGCGTCCGCACCGAACTGACCGGGCTGTACGAGCGCCTCGGCGTCCCCGCCGTCGTCACCGGCTACGGCTCCGTCTTCGTCAGCTACTTCATGCCCGGCGAGACCCCCCGCACCTACGCGGACCTGCTGAACAACGACGCCTCCCTGTTCGTCGGCTACCGCCGCAAGCTCCTGGAGCACGGCCTGTTCGAGCTGCCGCTCAACCTCAAGCGCAGCCACATCAGCTACGCCCACACCGACGCCGACGTGGACCGCCTCGTCGAGGGCACCGAGGCGGCGGTCAGGGCCGTCCTCGACGAGGGCGGCGCCCGCGACCTGGAGAACACCTCCACCATGGGCGGGGCGACCCGCTGATGCTCACCGTCAACAGCAGCCGCCCGGCCGGCCCCGCCGGACGCATCAGCCGCGTCGAGACCCTGATGCTCGGCACAGCCTGGCGCGACTTCGGCTATGTCCGGGTGCACACCGACGAGGGCCTGTCCGGCATCGGCGAGATCACCCACCCCTACCGGGTCCGGGAGGTCTGCGCCCTCACCGAGTCGATCGCCCAGCGGCATCTCATCGGCGCCGACCCCTTCGACGTCGAGGAGCTGTGGCTCCGCGTCTACCAGGGCGACTTCCTGCGCGGCGGCGACATGGGCGGCATCGCCCTGTCGGGCCTCGACCAGGCCATGTACGACCTGATGGGCAAGGCGCTCGGGGTGCCCGCCTACCGCCTCACCGGCGGCGCCTGCCGCGACCGCGTCCGCGTGTACGCCAACGGCTGGTACACCGGCGAACGCGAACCCGAGACCTTCGCCGCCAAGGCGAAGGAGACCGTGGCCAAGGGCTTCACCGCCCTCAAGTTCGACCCGTTCGGCCCCGGACTGCACGAGCTGGAGCGCGCGGAACTGCGCCGCTCCGTCGACCTGGTGGCCGCCGTCCGCGAGGCCATCGGACCGGACGTCGACCTGTTCATCGAGGGCCACGCCCGGTTCGCCATGCCTACCGCCGCCCGCCTGGTGCGCGAGCTGGAACCGTTCGACATCGGCTGGTTCGAGGAGCCGATGCCCTGGACCCACATCGAGCGCTACGCGGAGCTGCGGCAGCGCGCCGCGTTCCCGATCTCCGGCGGCGAGCACTTCCACAACCGCTACGAGTACAAGCAGCTGTTCGCCACCAACGCCGTCGACATCATCCAGCCCGACCTGTCCATGGCCGGCGGCCTCACCGAGGTCAGGAAGCTGGCCGCGATCGCCGACACCCACGGCATGCTGGTGGCCCCGCACAACTCCAACTCGCCGCTCTGCACCACGGTCTCGGTGCACGCGACGCTCGGCATCCCCAACTTCAAGATCCTTGAGACATTCGACGGGCTCCTGGAGGACTACGTCTTCGACGCGCTCCAGGGCACTCTCCCGATCACCGACGGCCACATCGGCCTGCCGACCGCCCCGGGGCTCGGTGTCGAACTCGTCGACGAGGTCTTCGAGGAGCACCCGCCCAGCCACCGGTTCTGGAACATGTTCGCGGACGGCTGGGAGAAGCGGAACCGGACATGATCGTCGACGTCCACTCGCACCTCTTCCGGCACAGCCACGACTTCACCGACCCGTTCAGGTCCGACTCCGCCCGCGCCCACGCGGGCGAGGTCGACCTGACGGTGACGTGGGAGGAGTACGCCGCCACCGCCCCCGAGGGCACCCGCACGATCGTCGTCGGGGGCAAGGCGCGGCGCAGCGGACTGTGGGTCGACGACGCGGCCGTGGCCGCGTACGCGGGAGAGCACCCGGACCGGCTCGTCGGGTATCTCTCCCTCGACCCCACCCAGCCCGGCTGGCAGGACGAACTCCGGTACGGACACCAGGAACTGGGCCTGCGCGGCATCAAACTGATGCCGATGTACGCGGGCTTCGACCCCGCCGCCGAGGAGTACGACGAGCTGTACGGCTACGCCGAACGGCACGGGCTCCCGCTCCTGGTGCACACCGGCACGACCTTCGTGTCGACGGCACCCCTGGAGTGGGCGATGCCCCGCCACCTGGACGCCGTCGCGATCCGCCACCCCGAACTGCGGATGGTCCTCGCGCACCTCGGCCATCCCTTCGAGGGCGAGTGCATCGCGGTCATCCGCAAGCATCCGCACGTGTACGCGGACATCAGCGCCCTGCACTACCGGCCCTTCCAGCTCTGGCACAGCCTCCGGCTGGCCCAGGACTACGGGGTCCTCCACAAGCTGATGTTCGGCAGCGACTACCCGTTCACGACGGTCGACGACTCGGTGAGGGGGCTGCGGGAGATCGCCCGCGTCCCCGGCATCCCGGGACTGCCGCCGCTCGACGTGGACGCGGTGGAGGAGATCATTCACCGGCCGTCGCTGGACCTGTTGGGCCTGAACGGCTGAGAGGCCGCCGGGTGGTCCCGGACCCGAGACCACCCGGCAGCCTCCGATCCGGCCGTTCCCGTGAACCTGCCGGTGCGGCGGACGGGCGCCCCGCCCGAGTCCGCCGCACCGGCAGCCGGGCCGCCGCGCACCCACCCCTGTGTCCCGCGCGGCGGCCCCCTCCCCGTACGCCCCGTTCTTCGCCGTCCCCGCCTGGAGGACCCCGCCATGACCGCAGCCGTCCCGTCCCGCCCCACCGACCGCTTCGACCTGACCGGGCGCACCGCGGTCGTCACCGGGGCAGCCCGGGGCCTGGGCCGGGCCTTCGCCGTCGGGCTCGCCGAGGCGGGCGCCGATCTGGTCCTGGTCGACCTGCCCGGCGCGGAGGGGATCGACGCGACGGCGGCACAGGTCGAGGCGCTCGGCCGCCGCGCCCGGGTGTGCGGACAGGACCTCGCGGACATCGACGCGCTGCCCGGCTTCGTCGACGCCGTGCGCGCCGAGGCCGGACCGCTGCACATCCTCGTCAACAACGCGGGCACGGCCGCCCTGGAGCGCTTCAACGAGATCACGCCCGCGAGCTGGTCGCACATCATGCGGGTCAACGTCGACGCGGTCTTCTTCCTCAGCCAGCGCGTCGCCGAACACATGACGGCGGACCGCGTCGCGGGCCGCATCATCACCATCACCTCGAAGAACGCCCTGGTGGCGGAGGCGGGCCTGACCCACTACAACGCCTCCAAGGCCGCCGCCCAACTGCTCACCGAGACGCTGGCGGTGGAGCTCGCCCCGCACGGCATCACCGCCAACACCCTCGCCCCCGGCATGGTCGAGACCCCCATCGACGGCGAATTCCCCTTCGACCGGGAGGCGTTCGAGGCCGCGTACCGCGAGCGCATCCCGCTCGGCCGCTACGCGCGGCCCGACGAGTGCGTGGGCGCGCTGCTGCTGCTCGCCTCGGACGCGGGGGCGTACCTCACCGGGGCGCGGATCGTCGTCGACGGGGGAGTGCTCGCCGACCAGATGCCGCGGATGCGTTTCATGCCGCCGTACCGGAACACCGTCTGACACCCGCGAGTGCCGTGACCGGCGGGCGTCGCCGGGAGGGGCACGAGCACGCATCGACCCCGACACCGCGAGGAGCACCTTCGTCATGTCCGTCCCCGCATCGTCCCCCGCCGAAGCCCCGCCGCCGTCGTCCCCGTCGTCGTCCCCGTCGTCCCGTCGTGCTC
>NZ_LIXJ01000064.1 GCF_001905795.1 Streptomyces sp. CB01580 | reverse complement strand
GTGATGGAGGCCATCGCCGGGGTCGGGTGCTCGACCATCGCGCGACCGGTGTCACGGTCGCCGCAGATGACGTTGAAGACGCCCTTGGGAAGGATCTGCCCAATGATCTCGGCGATCAGCACGGTCGACGCCGGGGTGGTGTCGGACGGCTTGATGACGACGGTGTTGCCCGCGGCGAGCGCCGGGGCGAACTTCCAGACGGCCATCATCATCGGGTAGTTCCACGGCGCGACCTGCGCGCAGACGCCGACCGGCTCGCGCCGGACGATGGAGGTGAGGCCCTCCATGTACTCACCGGCCGAGCGGCCCTCCAGCAGTCGCGCCGCGCCCGCGAAGAAGCGGATCTGGTCCACCATCGGCGGGAGTTCCTCGGTGCGGGTGAGCTCGACCGGCTTGCCCGTGTTCTCCGACTCGGCGGCGATGAGGTCCTCGGCACGCTCCTCGAAGGCGTCCGCGATCTTCAGCAGGGCCTTCTGGCGCTCGGCGGGCGTGGTGTCGCGCCAGGCGGGGAAGGCCGCCGCGGCGGCCTCCATCGCGGCGTCGACGTCGGCCGTACCGGAGAGCGGCGAGGTCGCGTACACCTCCTCGGTCACCGGGTTGATCACGTCGATGGTCCGCCCGTCAGCGGCGTCCCGGAACTCTCCGTCGATGTAGTTGCGCAGACGGCGCACCTCGGTGGTCACAACCACCCCTCCTGTCACACACGTCCAATGGTGAGATGTCCACCCTAGTCGCTTGGGTGTCGCTTTCGACATGCCCAACCACGGTGAACTTCGGATTCAGTGTGATCCGGAGCCTCAAACAACGAATTTCATCGATCCGGGGTTGCCAGACCGACGAGTCCCGGTGCACAGTGGATGCGTGGCCAGTCGCAGCGCAGACTCCAGGAACGGGAACGCATCGCCCCCCGTGGTCGATTCCGTGTCCCTCGCGATCATCGAGCAGCTCCAGGAGGACGGGCGCCGCCCGTACGCCGCGATAGGCAAGGCCGTCGGCCTGTCCGAGGCGGCCGTGCGGCAACGCGTCCAGAAGCTGCTCGACCAGGGAGTGATGCAGATCGTCGCCGTCACGGACCCGCTCACCGTGGGATTCCGGCGCCAGGCGATGGTCGGCATCAACGTCGACGGCGACCTCGACCCCGTGGCCGAGGCGTTGTCGGCCATGGACGAGTGCGAGTACGTGGTGATGACCGCGGGCTCCTTCGACCTGATAGTGGAGATCGTCTGCGAGGACGACGACCACCTTCTGGAAACGATCAACAAACGCATCCGGGCCATCCCCGGCGTGCGCTCCACCGAGAGCTTCGTGTACCTGAAGCTCAAGAAGCAGACCTATATGTGGGGAACCCGATAGCCGTGAGCAAGGACCTCAGCCGAACCGCGTACGACCACCTGTGGATGCACTTCACCCGCATGTCGGACTATGCGAACGCGCCCGTTCCCACCATCGTGCGGGGTGAGGGCACCTACATCTTCGACGACCAGGGCAAGCGCTACCTCGACGGCCTGTCCGGCCTGTTCGTGGTCAACGCCGGCCACGGCCGTCACGAGCTCGCCGAGGCGGCCTACAAGCAGGGTCAGGAGCTGGGCTTCTTCCCGGTCTGGTCCTACGCCCACCCGAAGGCCGTCGAGCTGGCCGACCGCCTCGCCGACTACACGCCGGGCGACCTCAACAAGGTCTTCTTCACCACCGGTGGTGGCGAGGCCGTGGAGACCGCCTGGAAGCTGGCCAAGCAGTACTTCAAGCTCCAGGGCAAGCCGACCAAGTACAAGGTCATCTCGCGCGCGGTCGCCTACCACGGCACCCCGCAGGGCGCCCTGTCGATCACCGGCCTGCCGGGCCTGAAGGCCCCCTTCGAGCCGCTGGTCCCCGGCGCGCACAAGGTCCCCAACACCAACATCTACCGCGCCCCGATCCACGGCGACGACCCGGTGGCCTTCGGCCGCTGGGCCGCCGACCAGATCGAGCAGCAGATCCTCTTCGAGGGCCCCGAAACCGTCGCCGCGGTCTTCCTGGAGCCGGTGCAGAACGCCGGTGGCTGCTTCCCGCCGCCGCCCGGTTACTTCCAGCGCGTGCGCGAGATCTGCGACAAGTACGACGTGCTGCTCGTCTCCGACGAGGTCATCTGCGCCTTCGGCCGCCTGGGCACCATGTTCGCCTGCGACAAGTTCGGCTACGTGCCGGACATGATCACCTGCGCCAAGGGCATGACCTCGGGCTACTCCCCCATCGGCGCCTGCATCGTCTCGGACCGCGTCGCCGCGCCGTTCTACGAGGAGGGCAACACCTTCCTGCACGGCTACACCTTCGGTGGCCACCCGGTGTCCTCGGCGGTCGCTCTCGCCAACCTCGACATCTTCGAGCGCGAGGGCCTCAACCAGCACGTGCTGGACAACGAGAACGCCTTCCTCACCACGCTGCAGAAGCTGAACGACCTGCCGATCGTCGGCGACGTCCGCGGCAACGGCTTCTTCTACGGCATCGAACTGGTGAAGGACAAGGCCACCAAGGAGACGTTCAGCGACGAGGAGACCGAGCGCGTCCTGTACGGGTTCCTCTCCAAGGCGCTCTACGACAACGGCCTGTACTGCCGTGCCGACGACCGCGGCGACCCGGTCGTCCAGCTCGCGCCGCCGCTGACCTCCGACCAGTCGACGTTCGACGAGATCGAGGGCATCCTGCGCAACGTCCTGACGCAGGCGTGGGCCAAGCTCTGACCGGCAGATCCGTCCGCCGACCGGCCACGGACCGGCCGGCGGACGGAATCCGGTGCCCGACCGCTGCCTGACGCCCGCCCGACCGGCGGTCGTCCCCTACGGTCCACGACGGCCCGGGTGCCCCCATTCGAGTGGGATGGGGTGCACCCGGGCCGTGTGCTGTGCCCAGACCCCGGTCCGGGTCCCTACGGTGCCGAGTGACCGATCGGCCCCCGCATCGTTCCCCCGTACGGGGGACGGGACTTACGATCTGAACCGAGGTGTACACCATGGTGGCCCCGCCGGACAACGACGTGATCTGGGCGCGTTCCCTCCAGCACTCCCACAACGGCTCGCCCGCGCTCGGCGGAGTCTCCCTGGGCGTCCGCGACGGCGAGATCCTCGCCGTGACGGGCCCGAGAGGCAGCGGCAAGACGACCCTGCTGCTCTGCCTGTCCGGTCAGTTGGTGCCCGAGCAGGGCGAGGTGTGGTTCAACAGCGTCCCCGTCCACACCATGGGCCCCCGGCTGCGCGAACGGCTGCGCCGGGACAGGTTCGGCTGGATCGCCCCCGTACCGCAGCTCGTCGCGGAGCTGAACGCCTGGGAGAACGTGGCGCTTCCGCTGCTCCTGCGCGGCACCACGCACCGGGAGGCGAAGAAGACCGGCCTGGAGTGGCTGGAGCGGCTCGACATCGGCGCGTGCGCCAAGCAGCGGCCGCACACCCTGCTCCAGGGCGAGCGCCAGCGGATCGCCGTGGCCCGCGCGCTGGCCACCTCGCCGACGGTGATCTTCGCCGACGAGCCGACCGCGGCCCTGCACCACGCCGACCGGGCGCACGTGCTGCGCACCCTCACCAGCGCGGCCCGCTCGCACCGCATCACGGTGGTGCTCGCCACCCATGACGCGGAGGTCGCCTCCCTCGCCGACCGTACGGTCCCGCTGCTGGACGGCCGCCGCGTCGCCACCGTCGCCCTGCCCGCCGTGTCCGATGCGGAGGGCCGCGCGGCGTGCTCGCTCTCCGTCTAGCCCGGGGCTCCCGTCCGCTGGTCCTGCTGCGCAGGCTGCTCGTCGCGGCAGCCTCCGCCGGAGTCGGCTTTCTGCTGCTGTGCGCCCTGGGCTACGCGTCGGGGCACCCGGACCGGCCCACCGCCGCGCTGCTGCGGCTGCTGTGGTGCTTCGTACCGCTCGCCGCCACCGTGCAGTTCGCGGTCGCGGTGGCCCGTACGGATCCCGGCACCCGGCCGCGTTCCGGGCTGTCCGCCGTGGGCCTGGGGCCCGTGAAGCTCACCGTGCTGGCCGCCGTCTCCACCGCCGTCTCCTGCACGCTCGGATCGGTGGTGGCGCTGCTGGTCTTCCTGCACCTGCGCGGCGATCTGTCCGGGCTGCCGTTCGACGGCGCCGCGGCCGGACTGCTCGACGCCCGGTCCCCGCTGCCGCTCGCCGCCGCGCTGGTGCTGCTGTCCCTGGTCCCGGTGTCCGCGGCCGTCGCGAGCGGGATCGCGTTGCGCGAGCGGCCCGTGGTGGTCCCGCTGCCCGATGAGGGCCCCGCGGACGGCCCGCAGGAGGAACCCCCCGCTCCGGTGACGCCCCCGGGCGGGCTGCCGTGGGGCGTGGCCCTGACCGCCGTGGGACTCGCCGTCGAGGCGTACATGAGCCGCGGTGACGGGCACAGCCTGCTCCCGCTCCCGGGCCGGCTCGACGACACCCCGGCCGGGGTGCTGGCGGGGTGGGCGCTGACGGCGGTCGGCCTGGCGATGGCCGGGCCCGGCCTGGCGTACCACTGCGGCCGGCTGCTGCAGTCGGCGCGCCCCGGCGCCGTGCGGCTGCTGGCCGGACGGGTCCTCATGGTCGAGGCGCGCCGGATCGGCGGGCCGCTCGGCGTGGTGTGCGCGGTGCTCTCGGCGGTGGCCGCCGTGTACGCGCTGCACGGAACGGGCCCCCGCCCCTTCGGCCCGCTCACCGCGCTGGGCTCGGTGCTCGTCCTCGGCTGCACCGCGGCCACCCTGCTGACCTCGGCCCTGGAGGCCAGGCAGGACCGTGCCCGGACGTCGCGGACGCTGCTGCGGCTCGGCACCCCGGCCTCGGCACTGCGGTACGCGACGGCGCTGCGCGCCGCCGTCCTGCTGGTGGTGTTCGCCCCGCTGACCTGGCTGGTCGCCGAGCTGGCGGCGCTGCCACTGACCGTCTGACGAGGCCGTCCCCGCGGGCGCGGGCGCCGAGCGGCGGTCGCGGATCCTGCGGGCGGCGGTCGTCGGGGGCACGGGTCGGCCGCTCTCCGGCGGGGCGGGCCCGCGTGTACCGTCCCGGGCCCGCCCGGTCGCCCGGGGCCCGCGTCACCGTTCGGCGGGCAGCACCACGCACTCCGCCGCGTCGAAGCGGATCCCGACCGTCTCCCCCTCCCCGGGGACGTCGCGCAACGCGCACTCCGCCTCCAGAACCGGACCGCGCTGCGGCGTCAGCCGTACGGCGACGCGATCGCCCCGGAACGTGCGCGCCCCGACCGCGCAGCGCAGCCCCTCCTCCGGGGCACCGATCCGCACCCCGGCCGGACGCACGAGCAGGGCACGCTCCCCCTGCGGCGAACCCTCGGGCACCGGGACCCCGCCCCACGCCGTGTCGGCGACCGCACCGTCCACCGTCGCCGCCACCACGTTGTCGAAGCCGAGGAACCGGGCGACGAACGCGGAGGCGGGCCGCTGCCACACCTCCGTCGGCGTGCCCGTCTGCGCGATGTGCCCGTCCCGCATCACGACCACCCGGTCGGCCAGCGCGAACGCCTCGCCCTGGTCGTGCGTGACGGCCAGCACCGTCGTGCCCAACCGTCCGAAGAGCGTGCGCAGTTCGGCCACGAGGCGTTCGCGCAGACCGCGGTCGAGCTGGCCGAGCGGCTCGTCCAGCATCAGCAGCTTGGGACGCGGGGCGAGCGCCCGCGCGAGGGCGACCCGCTGCTGCTCGCCTCCGGACAGTGCGGCGACGGCACGCCGCTGGGCGCCCGGCAGGCCCACCAGGTCGAGGAGTTCGCCGACCCGGCGCTCCTGATCGCGCCGGGAGACCCCGCGCATCCGCAGCCCGAACGCGACGTTGGCGCCGACGTCCCGGTGCGGAAAGAGCTGGTGGTCCTGGAACATCAGGCCGAGACCCCGCCGGTGCACCGGCACCCCCGCCTGGTCCGCCCCGTCCAGCAGCACCCGGCCGCCGTCCGTCCTCTGGAGCCCGGCGACCACCCGCAGCAGAGTCGAC
>NZ_LIXJ01000063.1 GCF_001905795.1 Streptomyces sp. CB01580 | reverse complement strand
CGAGGTGCTGCCCGGCCGCGACGCCGCCACTCTGGAAGCCTGGCTACGCGGGCATCCGGGCGTCGAGGCCGTGCGCCGGGACGGATCGGCCACCTACGCCGAGGCGGTCCGCCGAGCCCTGCCCGCCGCGGTCCAGATCAGCGACCGCTGGCATCTGTGGCACAACCTCGCCGAGGCCGTCCGCAAGGAGGTCGCCGCGCACAGCACCTGCTGGGCGAAAGCGGGCCCACCCCCGGCCGAGGGGAGACAGGCCGCCACCACCCGCGAGCGCTGGCACCAGGTCCACGCCCTGCGCGAGCGCGGAGTCGGCCTGCTGGAGTGCGCACGGCGCCTGAACCTGGCTCTCAACACCGTCAAGCGCTATGACCGTGTCGCCGAGCCCGAGCGCCTCATCCGCGCCCCCAAGTACCGGCAGACCCTCGTGGATCCCTACC
Source organism: Streptomyces sp. CB01580 (assembly GCF_001905795.1). GTDB lineage: Bacteria > Actinomycetota > Actinomycetes > Streptomycetales > Streptomycetaceae > Streptomyces. The sequence goes on along the minus strand of NZ_LIXJ01000063.1, from coordinate 5,660 downwards.
GCGATCACCTGCGCCAGCGCCGACTGGAGAATCCGGCCGTCCCCGTCACCCATCTCCTGCAGGAGATCAGGGAATTGGGCTACACCGGCAGCTCGAACCTGCTGGTCCGCTACATCAACCAGGGCCGTGTCGAGGCCGACCGGCCCGCGCTCTCGCCCCGGCGCCTGGCCCGCTACCTCCTCACCCGCCCCGACCGCCTCAAGGACCACCAGCGGGAACGAATCGAGGCCGCCCGCACCGCCTGCCACGAAATGACCGCTCTGGCCGACCTCATCCACCGCTTCGCCGCGCTACTGGATCCCGCCGACGGCAATGCCGCCCTGCTGAGCACCTGGATCACCTCGGCCCAAGCCGAGGACCTGCCCCACCTGCATGCCTTCACCCGGGGCCTCGAGAAGGACCGCGCCGCAGTCGACGCCGCCCTCACCCTGCCGCACCACAACGGCAGCACCGAAGGCGTCAACAACAAGACCAAGCTGATCAAGCGCCAGATGTACGGCCGCGCGAGCTTCCCCCTCCTCCGCCACCGCATCCTCCTGGGTTGACCACACCCTCCGTCACCACCGACTACGGAACAGACCCGTTCGATCGACAGTCCCCCAAGTGGACCGGAGGAGACAACCTTTCCCAATGGGAGAATTCTCCATACAACCCCAATTTCAAGCATTACAACGAGGGCCGGCTCACCGCACAGGCCGACAAGCTGCTCGCCCTCAACGAGGATCTCGGAGGCAAGGGCGTCCGCTATATGGTGTCCAATGAATGGGGTGCCGCGCATGTGAACGAAGTGCTGTCCAAGGCCTTCCCCGAGGCCTACGCCAGCGGGCAGTTGAAGGCGTATCACGTGCCCGGCAACGGCATGAGTGGAATGGGTTCATGGCTGCAGTGATCGCAATGCTGGAAGAGCTCAGGGGTATCGCGCCGCTGACCGCCGATGGCGCAGCGGCGCGGTTCTCGGCCCAGGAGTGGACGCCCGGAGGCAAGCCCCGCAACGGCGTGGAGACGTCGTGGGACAAGGACGACGTCGGGGGCTGGATCCAGACGTTCAGCAGTGGGGCGGTCAGCGTCAAGTTCTACGTCTGGATCCGCGACGTCGACGAGTCGGGCTACTTCGACGACGTGGATGCCGTCTACGAGCAGGGGAAGCAGGCGCTGGCCCGCTTCCTGCCCGAGATCGAAGAATCCTCTCTCGCCCGCCACCTCGTCGAGGCTGAACAGACCGCGGCGGACAAGGACGAATTCATTGCGGTGAAGAAGTGGACCCTCGGCGGCCGGATCCTGACCGCCGGCGTGATCCAGCAGGACACCGATCTTCCGGTGATGGTCGTGGTGGCGCTGGAGGAGCCCGGCGCCGCCTGACTCAGCCCGTACGCCAGGCGCCCACGCCCCCATCCGGGGCTGCGCGCGCCCTGGCGTACGCGAAGGGCACGTTCGATGGTCCACTCGCTGACCGCCGCACGTTCGGCGGCGGTCAGCGTCCTCGGATCGCGGACGGGTGGCTCGGGCCGGGGCGATCTATGCCAGACTCAAGCTGTGAGCGATGTACGGCACTCACGGCCACTAGCCGCCGCGAAGGCGCTGTCACGTTGTTGAGGGTGTGAAGGTCTGGCGGTGTGTCGGGTGTGGTGGGGCCGGGTTCCGGCTCGGTGCTCAGTCGGCGGCAGGCAGGGCGGTCGCGCCGGTGACCTGGTCCCAGATGGCGAAGCGGGTGGTCATCTCGGTGCGGTAGTGGGCGGCGGTCATCAGGTGGCGGCGTGGTCGGAAGTGGGGTGAGATGCCGCTGAACACGGCCAGGAACTGCTGGGCTCCGCCGGCGGAGCGGAAGCCTTTCATGGCGCGTTCTCGCTGTCTGGTGGGCTGGTGGCTGTTCTCGGCCCGGTTGTTGAGGCCCTTGTGGGAGCGGTGTTCCACGGAGGGCATGACCTCGCGGTGGGCCGCCCCGTAGGAACGGAGCTTGTCGGTGACCACCACCCGCGGCACCGAGCAGGTCGTCTTCAGCAGGCAGCGGAAGAAGCGCCGGGCCGCGGCCTTGTCCCGCCGATTCTGGAGAAGGATGTCGAGCACGTTGCCGTCGGCGTCGACGGCCCGCCACAGGTACTTCAGCTCGCCGTTGATCTTGATGAAGACCTCGTCCAGGTGCCATTTGTCCCCGTGCCGGGGCCGCTTCCGACGCAGGCCGTTGGCGTAGAACCGCCCGAACTTCGCGCACCAACGCCGGACGGTCTCGTGGGAGACGATCACGCCGCGCTCGAGCATCAGCTCCTCGACCTCGCGGAAGCCGAGCGGGAAGCGGAAGTACAGCCACACGCAGTGGGAGATGACCTCGACCGGGTACCGGTGCCCCTTGTACGACGGCGGCGCGGACGACACGAGCGGACTCCTCCCCGGCACGATCAACTCCAAGATCATCCCAGACCGGTCAGCCAACGTGACAACGCCCCGCCGCCCACTACCGCACCGAGATGACCACCCGCTTCGCCATCTGGGACCAGGTCACCGGCGCGACCGCCCTGCCTGCCGCCGCCTGAGCACCGAGCCGGAACCCGGCCCCACCACACCCGACACACCGCCAGACCTTCACACCCTCAACAACGTGACAGCGGCCCTCGCGTTCGTCGGCATAGCGGCAACCCTCATCGGATACCGCCGACTCACCAAATGAAACGACGTCTAAGAAGCCGTTGTCTTACCGGATGTGATCACTGAGTTTCCGCTGTTCAGGCATGGTTTCGGTGTTGTCGTGGGAGCGTTCGGGCAATCAGTTCGTCCTCGACGATGCGGAGGTGGCCCAGTGGCATCGGTGATGGGTTTGCTGGAAGAGCGGGAGGCCGCTGCCCGGGCGCGGGTGGAGGAGCTTCAGGCGGAGGCGGACCGGATTCAGTCCGAACTCGCTGCGGCTGAGGCGGTGTTGGACCGCCGGGTGATCGCTCGGGTGGAGCTGGCCGAGGCCCTGGCCGCCCCTGGTGATGCGGCGGATCCTGCCGTGCAGGAGGCGCCGGAGCCGGTGCCGGCGGCCAAAGCGGTGAAGGCCCCGGTCGCAGGGTCGATCGTGCCGCACTTCGGGGAGGGGATGACGGTGGAGAAGGCGCTCGCGGCGGATTACCGGCGGATCGTGGAGTTGGTGGAGTCCGGTCCGGAAGGCGGTGAGGGGGCGATGGCGAAGGAGATCGCCTCCGGGCTGGGGCTGGAGTTGGTGCCGGCGAAGATCGAGGGGGTGCGGTCCAAGGCGAGGCGCCTGGCCGAACGAGGTTGGCTGGCCGCGTCGCCGTCCGGACGGTTCACGGCGCGGCAGCCCACCGTGACTGTTCCTGCCGCCGTCGGGAAGCCGGGCGGGCGAGGCGACGGCTCATGAGCATGGCCTGCGAGAAGTAGATGAACGCCTCGCTGCTGGCGGGCAGTGTCTCGAAGTCCCGCACCAGGCGGCGCGAGCGCATCAACCACCCCAGCGTGCGTTCTACTACCCAGCGTCTTGGGAGTACCACGAACCCCTTCATGTCATCGCTGCGTTTGACGATCTGCAGCGTGAGCTGGAGTTTCTCCTTCGCCCAGTGACCAGGCGGCCGGTGTAGCCGCCGTCGGCCCACACCAGCGTGATCTTGTGAAACCGTGCCCGCAGACGGGGCAGCATGACGCGGGCGGCCTGGCGGTCGGTGACGTCGGCGGCACACACCAGCACCATCAGCAGCAGGCCCAGGCAGTCCGTGATGACGTGCCGGCGCCTTCCGTTGATCTTCTTGCCGCCGTCATAGCCACGGGTGGCGGCGGGCACCGAGGCGGCACCCTTGACCGACTGCGAGTCGATGACCGCCGCGGTCGGCTCCGCGTCGCGGCCCTCGGCCTCGCGGGCCCGGCCGCGCAGCCGGTCGTGGAACTCCTTGACCAGGCCGTGCTCCCGCCACCTGCGGAAGAAGGCATACACTCGGTCCCAGGCAGGGAAGTCGGCGGGCATAGAGCGCCACTTGATGCCGTTGTCGGTGACGTACCGGATCGCATCCAGCATCACGCGGTGGCAGTATCCCCCCGGCTGCCCGCCCCGGCCTTCCAGCCAGGCCGGCACCGGCATCGCGTCCCGCACCACTGCCCACTCCGCGTCCGTCATGTCCGACGGATACACCGGCACCCTCTCCGGGCGGTCGGCCGCGTTCCCGAACCTGTGCGCGAGGCAATCACACGCCGACACGCGGAAGTTGGACGAGACGGTGGCCGTCACGCAAGACTGGAACAACAGGGCCTCCTGGCACTCGAGTGGTCGCAAACCCGAGCTACCAAGAGGCCCTGTACTCATGCATCCACCCGGCCGAGATCACCCGACCAAGGACCGTGTTCGATCAGAACCGTCCTCATGATCGATAGAGATACGGCTTCTGAGGGAGATGTTCGAAGTCTCAACTCATCAGCACAGGTGCCTCGTTGGTTCCCTATCCTGCCGCACTCGACCTGCCTCATGCGCTGGTCGAGTGGGTCGCGATGCTCATCGTCACCCGCGAGGGTGAACGCCGCTGCAAACTCCCGCCGCACCAACGCGCGCTCGTCGCTCTGGTGTACCTGCGCAAGCACGACACCCTGGCCCAGATCGCCGCGGCCTTCGGCATATCGGTCGGCACCGCCCACGCCTACACCACCGCGGTCATCGACCTCCTGGCCGACCGGTCCCCTGGCCTGCTGAAGGTCCTGCGTGAGACCGACCCGGAGTACGTGCTGCTCGACGGGACGCTCGCCGAGTGCGACCGCGTGGGCGACGGCCAGGCCGACTACTCGCACAAGCACCGCCGCCACGGCGTGAACGTGCAGGTCGTGACCGACCCGGCCGGCCAGATCCTGTGGATCTCACCGGCCCTGCCCGGCCGGTGTCACGACCTGACCGCGGCCCGCACCCACCGGATCATCCGGATCTGCGAACGCCAGGGCGTCCCCATCCTGGCCGACCGCGCCTACACGGGCGCCGGCCCCTGGGTCACCACCGGACGCAGACGCCCACCCAACGGCCAGCTGACCCCGACAGAACGGACGGTCAACCGGGCACTGGCCACGTCCCGAGCTCCCGTCGAACGCGGTATGGCACGACTCAAGTCCTGGCGAATCTTCCGAAGATCGCGATGCAGCCCGAACCGCATGACGTCAATCGCCAAAGCTGTCCTCACCCTGGAGAGGCAACGCTGAAAACGCTCATTGAACAATGGCAGGAAGTCTCCTGCGGCCCTCTGGTGGCGGGAAGAACGCTCATCCAGAATTCCGCTCATGCGAAGGACCGACGACGTCACCGAGAGTGTCCGTGGCCGTTTACAAGCCATCTCAATTGGTGACCGAGCCGCCCGTGAGAGTCAGCAGTCAGGCGCAGGTGTGGTGGACTTGACCGCGATGTGAAACTTGCCGTGTGGACCTGGGACGTGAGTCGCGCTGGGAAAAGGACGCAATGACGGTGGAGATCGTTTTCTCCCTGGTGACTTCCGCCGTGCTAGCTGGGGTGATCTTTGCCGTCGTCTGGGCTCTCGTCCAGGCCCTTGACCCCTCTGGTTCGGCAGAGAAAACGCCCCGCGCGGACCGCACACGCACCGCGCGTGGACGGCGCCGTCTCAGCGCAGGCCGGTCGGCCGGTTCAGCGCTGCCTGGATCAGCCGGTCCACCAGTTCCGGGTAGCTCACGCCGCTCTCCCGCCACAT
>NZ_LIXJ01000062.1 GCF_001905795.1 Streptomyces sp. CB01580 | reverse complement strand
CGGTCGGGTCGGCGTCATCATGCGTGAAGCGTGACGGTCGTGATCTGCCTTCCGGGCATGGCGACGGCCCCGGAATGATCACGTGGTGTGTGCCAGTGCGACAACTCCGAGGCCGTCAGCGGCCCATGCTATCCGTCCAGCCTGACCGATGAGATGTGGGAGATCATCCAGCCGCTCCTTCCTGTGCGTGACCTGCGAAGAGGCGGCGGGGTGCGCAAGTACGGGGATCGGTTGGTGCTCGACTCGATCTTCTACGTGCTGCGCTCGGGCTGCCAGTGGCGGATGCTTCCGCGCGACCTGATGCCCTGGGACGCGGCACACCGCTGGTTCACCAAGTGGCGGCGGGACGGCACCTGGGACCGCGTCCACGACGAGCTTCGCCGTCAGGTGCGGTCGGGGCCGGCCGTGATCCCGAGCCGTCGGCCGCCGTGATCGATGCCCAGTCGGTCAGGACCAGCGAGGGCGGCGAGGCACGCGGATTCGATGCGGGCAAGCGAACACCGGGGCGGAAGAGACACGTGATCGTGGACACGATGGGCCTGCTGCTGGTCGTCGCCGTCACCTCCGCCTCTGTGCAGGACCGGGCCGGAGGCCGCGCCATCCTGGCCCAGTTCGCCGCCGGCTTTCGCACGGTCGGTCTGGTGTGGGCCGACGGCGGATACGCCAACTCTGTTGATTCCACGCTGCTTTCATGGGCCCGCGACGCGTTGGACATCGTCGTCGAGATCGTGAAGCGAACCGACGACGTCAAGGGCTTCAAGGTCCTGCCCCGCCGCTGGGTGGTGGAGCGAAGTTTCGGCCGGCTGGTCCGAAACCGTCGGCTGGCCCGCGACTACGAACGGCTGACCGCGACCTCCGAAGCCATGATCAAGGTGGCGATGATCCGCCTGATGCTCGTCCGGCTCGCCGGGCAGCCATCACGGTGGAGCCATGAATCCCACCGCAAGACCGCCCGAGCCAAGACCGTCGAGGACCTCATCGCAGCGTAATCAACCGGCCACCCGACAGGCTCTGAGAGCGACCGCGCACTTCGCACCGACGGCCGCCACGACCACGCCCGACCGGCGGTGCGAACTGCGGCAGGACGAAGGCTCCTGCCCACAAGCTGATCAGCGGTCGCTCGGCCGGCCTCCGGCGTTCGCTCATGCCCTCCGCCGCCATCCTTCTCGTCCGCGCGTAAGCCGGGCCCGGCACTTAGCGCCGCCGCAGGCGTCCTTGACCGGGTGGCACGTCCCGCACACCACGAGCGGCGGCCCCGGCCGGCAGCGGTGTGTCGCTCGCCGAAATGCCCCACTCTGTTGAACGACGGAGCGAGTGGGGCGACGAGTATCGCTGGTCGATTTCAGAGATCCCCCTCACCGGGGACCACGGCGGCACCGACCCGTCAAACTCCGCGCGGACAAGGCGTACTTCTCCGCCGAACACCTGGTCTGGCTGCGCGAGTGCGGGCTCGTCGCGCGCATCGCGCGGCCCGGCATCGAGTCCGGCGAACGCCTCGGTCGGCACCGCTGGAAGATCGAACGGTCGATCGCTTGGCTCTTCGGCTACCGCCGCCTCACCGTCCGATGCGAACGAAAGGACTCGCACTTCCTCGCCTTCCTCGGCCTGGCCGCCGCCCAATGGCTCAACCAACACCCTCATCCCTGAACTCCGGCGCCGAGCATTCCGATACAGCCCGTGCCGGCACCCACTCGGAAGAGGGCGGCCCCACAGCCGTCGGGCAGGATCAGGGGACGACTGCGCAGCGCCGTGGCATCGAGGCCGACTGCCTTCAGTTCCGCGCGGCACTCACCCTCGGCGCACGGGGGTGGGCGCTGCTGCTGTGTCCGGGCCGGGCCGTTGCGGGAGCAGGCCAGCGGCCCTGTTACTGAGGCCCGGCGTCGCCGGGCTCGATCGGCTGGGCCGTTGCCCTGTCACGGCGGGCTGTTGCTTCGGTGAGGCGGTCCAGGCGTCCGTACAGAGTACGGACGAGGAGGGCCCGGCCCTGGGCGCACCGGACCGTGCCGCACAGTGGGGCGGTGAGGCGGCGTTCGGTGTCTTCGAGGATGAGGTCGGCGAGCGCGCGGGATGGTTGGTCTTCGGGCAGTTGCTGGGCAATGGTGCGCAGGTCGTGGGCGACGGCTCGCACCCGCGCCCGGCCCGCCCTCCCCTGCTCCCTGCCCGCGTCACGTCATCGCAGGGGGCCCGCGATGGCCGCGAGCGCGGCGAGGTGGCGGCGGTAGGCGGCTGTTCCGGCCTCGGTGAGGCGCAGCCAGGTGCGCGGACGGCGTCCGACCTGGCCTTTCTCGACGGTCACCCAGCCTTCTTCCTCCAGGCGGGAGATCTGCTTGGACAAGGCGGAGTCGGTGATCTCCACGAGATCCCGTACATAGCCGAACTCGGCCTTGTCCGTGGCGGCGAGGGCGGCGACGATCGACAGGCGCACGGCCGAGGACAGGAGTGGGGCGAGTGCGTGGCGCGGGTGAGGGGCCTGCCCCGGGCCCGCCGAGGTCTCCGGCGTCATGCGGCGCGTCCTTCCCGCCAGGCCGTCGCGGCGGCAGGCAGTGCGCAGACGAGGGCGGCCGCGGCGGCGAAGGCGACGCTGTCCGCGAAGACCAGGAAGCCGAGCACGAGGGCCACGGCGTAGGCGGCCGTCCAGGCGCCGATCACCCTGAGGTGCACACGCGCGTAGCCGCGTGGCATCACCGGCTGCCGCACGGTGAACAGCGAAAGACCCATGACCACGACGGCGTTCGCGCATGCGCTGACCAGTGCTCCCACCATCCCGTGCCACAGCAGCACGGCGGGAACCACGATCAGCTGCCAGCCGGCGAACATCCACAGATAGCGGACGTACCAGCGGCTTCGCGCCCGCGCGGTCGCCTCGATCCGGGCGACCCCCTTCAACGCCGCGGCCGCGTCAATCTGTTCAGGCACAGCACACCCCTCCGATTGCCGCCGGGGGAATTCCCTTGTCCATCCGGCATCTACTTTCCATGTTAGCAAGTACTTGCCGAAGCGGGTAACGGACCTCGGTGGCACGGACGAGCACGCCGTCACCCGCGGGCGGTGGCTCCACCGGGCTCCGGACCCACAGGCCGCGCAACCTGGGAGTACGGGTCCGCACACCACCCCGGCACACGTCATCTGGCACCGCATCAGCACGCACGTACCAGCCGGGCCAGTGCCGTCGACGTCGCGCTCCACACCACAGCGCCCGTCGACGCGCTCATCCCCGACCACCCCGAAGTCGACTGGAGCAGCTGCGCGCGGTGGGGAAAGGCCGGCGCTCACCACTCGCGGCTCTCTGTCCGCAGGCCGTCCGACAGGTGGTGCGGCGTCACTCGACGGGGTGCAGGTCTTCCGCGTGGTGTCGTCCGCCCCCTTCGGAGGACCGTGCCCGTGCCGTGTGTCGCCCCGCTCGGCCGGCCTTCCCTCAAGTCCCCTCCCCCGGTTGATCCCGGAGCAGCAGAATCGGGAGTGTCGACGCAGCCGCGGTACGGGAGGACAGGAACTTATGGGGATGCAGGACGTGGGTGCGGGCGCAGAACGTCGCCTACGGCAGTCGGACTGTGCGTGCGGACACCATCGTGCAGGTCAAGTGGGACCGTAGCGCTCCCGAGCACCTCACCTTGGTGGTCACCGGCGGCGACGAGGTCCACCACCAGGTGCGCCCTTACGGATCGAGGGTCATGCCGCTCAGGGAGGAGGGCGGCACCGCGCTGGCCGCCAACCCAAACTGACCAGGTAAAACGCCCCTGACCAGCAAAAACACAGGCTGAACCGCCTCGCCCACAACCACCTTGAGGCCAGCGCCACACTCTCGACAACCGCCAGGGTGGCGGTCGTGCAGGGTGAAGACCTCGGCCGGTGGGTCACCGCGCAGCAGCACGGGTGGGAGCAGCTCGTGGCCGCACAGCAGTGGCTGCTGGAGAACACCCTTGGACTTGGGCCGGCCGAGACGGTAGGGCGGCCCGTGCCGCGGGCGCAGGACGCGAAGTGGGCCGCGAACCTCGCTGCTGCCCGCCAGTTCCACGCCCGTGAAGGGCACCTGAAAGTACCTCGCAAGCACATCGAACACCTGGAGGCCGAGACGGACCCGTCAAGCCGTCAGAACGGCGCTGACGGGGTTGTGGAAGTCAAGCTCGGCACCTGGCTCGACAGCAATCAGCAGGACGTATGCGGGGATGTGATGGCTGCGGACTCACGGTGCAGGTCCCCCACGCCCCGAAATCCCGGGCAGTCGGCCCACCCCCGCGCTCGATGCGAAAGAGGTTCTGGCGGCGCCGGTGAACCTCTGGTGCAGACACCGACGGGCCGTACAGGACACTCTGTACGGCCCGTCGTCGGCGGCCCGATCCTGACCGCCTCACGCCCGCCACTTGCCCGGACGGCGCCGGGTCCGACACCCCGGGAGCGGGAGTCGCGGCTTCCCGCCTGGTGAGCTGCACCGGCCTCCTGTAGCTGGAGGATCTACGGGGCATAGGTGGGCGAGGCAGGGGTGGTCATGTGTCGGACCGCCGCCATCGTCCGAAGACTCTGAAGCGTCGAGCCGGTTCTCGCTCTTCGTCGAGGACCGGCTCGACACCAAGCCCGGAGGTGCCCTACGAATTCAGGTTCACCATGAGGTGCCAGTTGGTCGTGGTAGTGCTCGGCTTGCAGAACCAGTCGCGGTAGACGCCAGCCCTCCCGAACGACTTGCACGCGTTCTCGGTCTTGAAGGTACCGATGTCGGTGTACGTCGCCGTGGCCTGGGAAGGCGTGAATGCTGCCTGTGCGGTGGCGGCTGTACCACCCGTCAGCAGGACAGCTCCCAGCGCTGCACCGGTCAGAGCGTGGCGTATACGCATGTTCGACTCCTTCTGGTCACTCCTGTAAAGGGGACGCGGGCCGAACGGCAAAAGAGCTGTTCTGCGGCCCCCGCTTTCGTGGTGGAACAAAGGTGCATGACCAGGCTTCGGGAAACCTGTAGCAAACCTTGAATCCTCTGATGGCACGCTCCCGATCGCCACCACGACCGGACCAGGCATCGGAACGGCACTGCCGCGTGCGCAGGCTCACCGTGGCCAGCCGCCTGAACACACGCCCCGCGCTCAACAGAGCTGTACGAAGTCACCGAGGACGGCACGGGCAGCATGGAACTGCGCCTGGTGGACATCGCACCCGAGGGGGCCGCGGGCGGCTGGTACGCCGGGCCGCCCGAGCTGCACGGGGGCGACCCGGTCGAAACACCGAGGATAGAAGCCGACCCCGACCGGCTCACCATCACCCGCGACGGCGTCATCGTCCACCAGGGCCACCACGCACTGCCCCGACCCGACACCACCGACCCCCGGCCGGACGCCAGGCGCGTTCGCGCTGTCCCTGATCAGGACGACGGCCCTCGATAAAGCCACCCGGCACGCTCCGGGCGCGGACGGACCACCGCCGGCCAACTGGGAGCTGCACCGCACGCTGGCGCAAACGCTGGAGAGCCGGCAGGAGGACGGCACGCTGCGCGAGAGGTGATCAAAGGACGCGAGCCAGTGCGTCCGGCCCCACGAAGTGCAATGGTGGATCGCCGCGCAGGAACCGCAGCACCTCCTCCACGGCACTTGCGCCGAGCCGCTGACGGCACTCGGCGGTGCCCGCCGCCTGATGAGGAGTCAGCAGAACGTTCGGCAGTTTCCGGAACAGGTGGCGGACCGACAGTGGTTCGGTGTCGAAGACGTCGATCGCCGCGTCCAGCCGGCCCGACGACAGCTCGGCCAGCAGCGCGTCCTCGTCGACGAGCCAGGAACGGGCGGTGTTGACCAGACCGGCGCCGTCGGGCATCAGTGCCAGTTCGCGCGCACCCAGCATGCGCCGGGTCTCGGCGGTGGCAGGGGCGTGCACGGCGACGATCCGGCTGCCACGGAGCAGTTCGTCCAGCGGGACCACCCGTACCGCGAGCCGCTGTGCGTCCTCGGCCGTCAGATACGGGTCGGTGACCGCGACCTGTGCCCCCAGTGCCCTCGCCAGCTCGATGTACGCACGACCGGTGCGGGACGCTCCGATGACGCCGATCGCACAGCCCTGGATCTCGTGCCGCGGCGGGGCCTGGCCGGCCTCGTCCCAGTCGGCTCCGCCGCGCAGCGCGTGGTCGAAGCGGTGGATGCGGTGCAGCAGGGCGAGGGTGAACGCCAGGGCCACCTCGGCGACCGGGCGTGCCATCGCGTCACCGGCCTGGGTGACGAGGATCCCACGCCGGAAGACTTCCTCGGTGACGTACGGGGCGACCGCCGATCCGGTGTGGGCGACGATCGCCAGTCGGTCAGCGACGTCGAGGAGTTCCTCGCTGAGGCGGGGCGTTCCCCAAGCGGTGATCAGGGCACGGGCACCGGGCAGCGCCGCACCGAGTGCGTCCCGGTCGGTGTGCTCGTCGAGGACGGCCGGCTGCGCCGCGGCGCAGAGGCTCTGCCACACCGCGGGAGTGAAGAACTGCTCACGAAGGTGCGGGGGTACGGCGACGACGACCCGCGGCAGGCGGGCCGCCCCCGGGTCAGGAGAGCCAGTCATCGACGTGCTCCGCGACGAAGTCGTCGTCGGTGAGCCAGGGGTAGGCCGTGGCGACCCGGGTGATCTCTTCGGCCTGGCCGGGAGACAAGACCTCCTTCGGATCGAGACACCAGATGCCCTCCAACAGACCCTGGCGGCGCAGCACTTCATGGACACCCGCGATACAGCCGCGGAATCCGCCGCGCACGTCGAACACAGCGCTGTTGGCGTCGGTGAGCTCCGGACGGCGGGCGAGGCAGCCGACCATGGCGTCGTGGTCACCGGCGCGTGCCCGCCGGA
>NZ_LIXJ01000061.1 GCF_001905795.1 Streptomyces sp. CB01580 | reverse complement strand
CCCGCCGACCTTCACGACGCCACAGCCGCGAAGGAAGTCCTCTCCCGTCTCCGCCTGATGCACCCCGAGATCACGATCGTGTGCGCCGACTCCGCCTACGCCGACAAGCTCGTCGACTGGACGAGACAGCACCTCAATCTCACAATCAAGCCCGTCAGCCGCCCCAAAGACGCATCCGGTTTCGTCGTGCTGCCCCGCCGCTGGGTCGTCGAACGCAGTCTTACGTGGATGATGCACGCACGCCGCCACGCGAGGGACTACGAACGGCTCATCCCGCACTCCGAGACCCTGATCACCTGGGCGGCCATCACCCTCATGACCAGGCGCCTCACACGGAAAGGGGCCACTCCCAGCTGGCCGAGGGAATCCGCGTCGGCCGACACCTGACGGCGCCCCTCCTCGGCCGCATCCGGCACCTCAGTCCCCCGTGCTGGCACCGCTTCTTGCTGACCCAGTCTGGGCGGCGCGATTCACGGACACCACGCCGCCTCGGAAATCAGCTCGGCAGCACGCAGCAGCACAAGGCACAGTGGCCCCATGAATGAACGAGGGGTGTGACCCTGGTAGGAGCCTGTGACCGGGTGACCTGTATTGGAGCCCATGCACCGCTGATGGTTACTGTGCGTGTCGGCCAGGAGCGGACTCAGGGTGCCTTTTGTGTTGCCGAGTCGGGATCGAGGCCTCGGCTTTGTAGCCGCGCGCGGACTCGCTCCCACCTCTCAGCGGGAAGTTTCCACCCGATCGCCGCTCCGGTGTCACTCGCGGAGAAGGGGACTCCCGACCCGGCCGGGCCCCAGATCTCTGCGGAGATGGTGTGCCGCACGAGGGTGATGAACGATTCGCGCTGCCGTTCATCCGTCAGATCCAGGACATCGGCGGCCTCTCCCTCTCGGGCCCCCGTCGCGTCGGCGATCGCGGTGAGGGCGGCCTGCTGAGATCTACCGGCCGTCATCTGAGCCCGGCACAATCGCCCGTATGACGATCACCACGGGTGCGCCTCCGCCCACGCACAACTCGCCCGTCGCGCTCGCCCGGGGATTCCTGACCGGTGGTGTGGTCGGGACGTCGCTCGCCGCGCTCGTCGTGGGCGGGATCACCGAGAACGCACCGCTGTTCGCCACGGGGTTGGTCCTGCCCGCGATCTACGGGCTGCTGTTCTTTCTCGCAGGCATGCCGAGGCGGGGCCGGGAGGCGGCGGTCGTGCCCCGCACGGCGCTCGCCGTGATCGAGAGCCTGAAGGCCGTCGGGGGCGAGTCGAGCGACGTACCGGTCCGGTTCGAACTCACCGTCGCACCGGACGACAGACCGGCGTACCGGGTACAAATCACGCAGGACATCAACCTCGTGGACCTGCCCGACTACCGGCCGCGCGGTGTCGTGGTGGTCCAGTACCCGCCGGACCGGCCATGGCGTGTGCGCATCGTCAAGCGGCCGACGCCGGAGTGGGAGGACCGGGCGGCCTCGGCCCGCCTCGATTCGGTGTCTGGGACGGCCGGAGTGGCCGCGCCCCCGGAGGGCTATGCCTTCGGCTTCGTCGTGCTTCTCGGCCTGCTGCTCGGCGTGGCCGCCGTGGTCCTGCTTTTCCGCGCGGACCTCTTTGACCGGGACGACACCGCGAAGCCGCCTTCAGCCGTGCGGCCGTCCGTTTCCTCCACGTCGTCGACCACGGTTGTGTCGTCGGCGTCCGGAACGATCGCCCTGGACCCGGGCCAGTCGCTTCTCGACAAGGGCGAACTGGACCGGGCCCTCGACTCGCTCACCAAGGGCGGGGACACACGCCAGGCGCTCACCGTCGTCGTCCAGGAGCGCCTGCTGTCGGTCGTGTTCTCGCCCGCCGGCACGCAGACTCCGGGGTTCGACCCCAGTGCGCTGCCCTACGACCGTTTCCCCGCCCTGGTCAAGGAGGCCACGACCGCCCTCGGAGTCCGCTCCCCGCGGACCTGGCAGATCACCGCCGACCGTCCCACCGGCTCCCTCATCATCAGGATCGTTGTAACCGGGGCCGAGGGCACGGCGTCACTGGAGGCGGACGGACAGGGCAAGGTGGTGCGGCGCGCACCCGCACGGTGAGGTGCCCTGGGACCGCACTGTTCCGGACGGCAAGAGGTGTGCCCGGTGGCCGTCCCCGAAGTGGCAGGAGGAAAGACGGATGGGCTGGCACGGATATCTGGTGCTGTGGTGTGGCGTGTTCGGCGCGGTGGCGCTGGTCGGATACGGGAGGTCGCTGGCCGGGATGACCCGGGCGCAGCGGACGGTCCGGACGAATGGGCGGATCGAGCGGGTGGATGAGCCCCGGCACGGAAGCTCCCCGAAGGACGGGATAGCCGTCGTCGTCTCCTTCCAGGACCCGGCCACCGGGCAGGAGTTCACCGTCACCAACGACGGTGAGCGCGGCGAGAGGATCAGCGTGGCCTGGACGGGCCGGGAGATCGGGGTCCACTACCCGCGCGGCAGGCCCCACGCCTTCCGGTTCGCCAACCACCTCTCCGAAGGCGGGCGCGGACTCGGCTGGCCGACCTTCGCGCTCTTCCTCGTCTACTCCGGTCTGGTCGCGGTCGCCGCGATCGACCGGGGCTGGCCGTGGGCGCTGCTCGGCTTCTGCGGACCCTGGGCCCTCTCCGGCGCGTACCACCTGCCCGGGAACATCCGCGACAGGAATCGCCGTATCGCCGCGCTGGCCGCCATGGCCGCAGTACCCGGCCGTGTCGTCGCCGTGCTCAAGAGCGTCACCGTCGACTCCAATGACGGCGAAACCTTGACCAACCTGATGCCGGTCGTCACCTTCACCACCCTCGACGGCAGGGCCGTCACGGCCTACTGCGAGTCCGGACTGCCGGACCCCGCCAGATCGCGGGGCCTGGACGTCACAATCCACTACGCCCCCGACGACCCGGCGGTCTTCGTCCTGGACATCGAGGCCGAACGCCGGTCCTGGAAGCGGGACATGGCCGTCAACGTCGTGGGTGTTCTGGTCGTGGCGGCGGCGGCCGTGGTGGGGGTGGTCGCGCTGTGACGCGGGAGCCTGGCTATCGTCCCGCCATGGACCCACTCACGTTCGACTACATGGACCTGCATCTACGCGTGGACCGGGGGGTGTTCGAACTGTTCAGCGTGGGTAGATCCGAGCTCCGGGTGCCGCTGCGGTGGCTCGGGGTTCTGGTGCACTACAAGAAGCCGGACAAACCAGGCCAGTTGTTCATCGGCACCGTACGCGATCCGAACGCCGTGCTCTACGGCACCGACGCGGCCGCCTTCTGGTACTCCACCTCGCCCGCGTTCCGGGTACCGCCCGGTGACGAGCCGTTGTTCCGCGCCTACTTCACCGAGGTGGCCGCGCTCGCCGACCGAAGGGTGGTCTGACATGGAACCTGCGGAGCCGAAGGTCTTCCGGCGGACCAACGTCATCGGGCCGTACCGGTACCCGCTGGCCTGGGTGACGGTGCCTGCCGAGCCACGCTTCTTCACCGAACTCGCCCACCTGGCCGACCGCCCGATCGCCGTGTAGGACCGAGGCCGGGCAGTCGACGGCCATGGCCCCGACTCCGGCTGCCCCGAGCACCGGCTCCCTCGTCCAGGGCCGCACAGCAACGCCGTCCCGGTGGCGTGGGGAACACGACGGCTCGGCTCGACGTATACAGAGCCCCGGCGGGCGGACGATCTGTTCCGGGTCGGCGGCCCGGCGAACTGACCGGAGCGCCGGGAGGAGAGCTTCAGCCGGGATGAGTTGGACGGCCGGCACGAGGAGATCAGCCCGTACGAGCTGCGCGTGCGATAGCCCCCAACCGGGGCCACGGCACTTCGGAGGCCCCGGTGGACACCCGTCGGCGCCGACCGCAGCCCTGGCCTACTCGTCGTCGGCGGCTTCCGGTTCGCGCAGCGGGCGCAGTCCGCCGGGCAGCTCGGGGAGCTGGTGACGATCGTCTCCGGGCGCTTGCCGCCGTCGCGGTCGTAGAGGACATCGAACACGTACAGGGAGTCGCGCGGGGTGCCGGCCACCACTTTCCCGCTGAGCCCCGCCGCCTGGTCGTTGATCATGTTCAGCCACGTCGCGCCGCCCCGGCGCCCGAAGTACTTCGGGTTCGGCCGGGCGTAGACCGAGGGGACGGGGACGACGAACCACATGCCGTCGACCGAAGCGACCAGCCCTCCGCCCCACGTTTGCGCGAGGGGGATGGATGCCTGGTGCTCGATGAGAGTGGCGTTCGCGGCCTCGTACGTTGCCAGCCTCGGATACGTCTGGTCGACGTGGGACAGCGTGCCGTACTTCAGCGCGTCGTTACCGCCGATGACCGGCGTGTAGCCGACGTTGCAGCCGTGCGCGACCAGCAGCGCGGCGACCGTCACATGCAGGTCCCGCAAGCGGGCCTCGCCGCCGGTGATCGAGGTGAACGTGGTGTCGGCGCCGATCCACGAGAACACCTCCAGCACCTCCGGCAGGTCGACACGGGGCAGGGCATCATCGCCTCCACCGCCTTCCGCAGGTCGAGTAGGGAGACCGGCTCGGGCTCCGGCTCCGGGGCGGCGAAGTGCAGGCGGCGGTCGTCGTCGTCGAACACGATCTGGGAGTTCACCGGCACCCGCGCGGCGACCTCGCGGTACGTGCCGTCAAGCAGCGCGGCCCGCGCCGCCAGGTGTTCGCCGGGCTCGCCGGGCAGGTTCAGGGAGGCCAGGACGGTCGGACGGACCTGTTCCCATGCCTCGCCGTCCAGTAGCTTCGCCCGCGGGTCGTCCCGTACGACCTGCGGCCCGTCGCCTTGCGGGACGAACTCATCGAACTCGGTGACCTTTTCCGCGCATACCAGCAGCGCACTGAACCCGACCTGGCGCTGCTCGCCGACCTCCAGGAGCGCAAGGTCCTTGTTGTCGTGGGGGGCGGTGGCGGTCGTGTGGTCCAGGACGACCGCGATCGGCCCCACTACGCGGCCGCCGGGTCCTGCCGGGCGCCGAGGCGGCGGTCGGCGTGCTGGTGCACCCTGGCGAGGGCGGTCGCCCGACCGAACAGGTAGGGGCTGGTGCCGGTGAAGCGGGCGTGCCGCCAGGAGGCGGGACAACGTCCCGGACCGGAACCGATAAGTACTGATCAGCGATGCGTCAGAACCTATGACTTTGTGTAGTCACTCAAAAGGGTGGCGTGAAGTGGCAGGGGTGCGCATGTGCGGGTGGCATGGGTGGGGCGCCGCACCCAGAAGGGTGCGCCCCGGAAGGAGGACGTCATGTTCCGCCACTCCATACGCGCTCTGGTGGTCGGCCTGTGCACGCTGACCGCCGCGTCCCAGACGGCCACGGCTATGACCCTCACGCCGACCGATCAGCACCAGGCCGCGGACCCCGCCGCCCGGGCGCTGCGTCCGCAGACCCTCTCCGACCTGGCCACCGGCATGAAGGGGGAGGCGTTCGCCTACGCCTCCTACAGCCTCTTCGTCACCGAAGCCGACCGCCAGGCCCACCCGGCTGTCGGCAAGCTCTTCCGCAGTACAGCGCACACCGAGCTGAACGAGCACCTGCGCGAGGCTGCCAACCTGACCGGCACCGTCGGATCGGACGCCGCAAACTTGCGCCAGGCCATCAACGGCGAGACCTACGAGCACCAGGTCATGTACCGCGGCTTCGCCGACCAGGCCCGCAAGGACGGCGACCCGGAGGCCGCCAAACTGTTCACCGAGATCGCCGCGCCGCCCTGCGGCGCACGGACCGGCCGGACGAGGGCGCCGACCACTTCCCGCAGCAGCTCGCCGAGCTGACCCGGTTCCTGGACGACGACTTCCCGGACGGCCACCCCTACTCCCGTATCCATGCCGTGCCCGGGCCGGTCCAGGCCNCGACCGCCAGGCCCACCCGGCTGTCGGCAAGCTCTTCCGCAGTACAGCGCACACCGAGCTGAACGAGCACCTGCGCGAGGCTGCCAACCTGACCGGCACCGTCGGATCGGACGCCGCAAACTTGCGCCAGGCCATCAACGGCGAGACCTACGAGCACCAGGTCATGTACCGCGGCTTCGCCGACCAGGCCCGCAAGGACGGCGACCCGGAGGCCGCCAAACTGTTCACCGAGATCGCCGCGGACGAAGGCCGCCACCGCGACGCCTACCGCACCGCGCTCACGGTCGTGACCACCGGCCACGGCACCATCCCCGCGCCGCCGAAAGCCGACACGGTGCCGGTACCGGCCGGACTGCCGAAGGTGAAGGCCGCCCGCACCATGGCCAACCTCGACACCGCGATGCACGGTGAGGCACTCGCCCACGCCAAGTACATGCTCTTCGCGGCCCGCGCGCGGCAGACCGGAAACCCGGCGCTGGCCCGCCTGTTCGAGGGCATCGCCGGGGTCGAGCTGCACGAGCACTTCGCCGGCGAGGCGGCCCTGGCCGGACTGGTCCGCACCACGAAGACGAACCTGCGCAAGGCCATCACCGGGGAGCGCAACGAAGCGACCGGTCTGTACCCGGGGTTCGCCAAGCGGGCCGCATCCGTCGGCGACACCGCCGCCGCCGGCTACTTCCGCGACACGGCCGCCGATGAGGCAAGACACGCAGCGGCCTTCCAGCAGGCACTCAACCAGCTGCACTGACCCCTCGACGCGTCGCGAGACCGGCCGGAAGCACGGCAAGAACGTCCGGCCGGTCAACGGGTCACGGGAGCTGGCGACGGCCTAGCGGCGATCGACACGCTCACACAAACAGGCCCGAGAAGCCCCATGATCAGCCTGGTGTGTCAAGGGCGTTGGTTAGGTCGGTACCCGTGGCATTGGACATCGACGGGACCTTCCTCTCCCTCGGGTCACCCGCATCGGCAGCGCCTCCCGGCCGCCGACGGTCACCCCGCACCACTCTGCACCTCCACTATCGGCCTCCCGCGCATCAGGGGCCAGCCAGACGTCGGCGCGGGGCACCCAGTACCGCCGAGCGTCTACCTGCCTCGGCCGGAGGTCACGAGGTGCGTGCGCCCCGGCCGGACCACGAAGGGGGGCCGAACGATCCGCACCCGGGCCTGTCCGGCCTTTACGCACGGCCCGCCCCAGTGCAACTGTGAAAACAGGTGCTGCCTATCGGTCCAGCGGAAGGCGGTGGCGACGATGAGACTGCCCCTGGTCTCGGGTGTGGACGGATCGCAGACCAGCCTGAGGGCGGTCGACTGGGCCGTCGACGAGGCGGCCCTGCATGGACTGCCGCTGCGAGTGGTGTACGCGTCCGAGGAGGAGCGCCGCAGGGACGCCGCCCCGGCGCTCGGCCTCGGTCGCCGTTCGGAGCAGGCGCTCGCCGACAACATCGTCGATACTGCCGCTGAGCGCGCCCGTCGCCGGCATCCGGATGTCGACATCACGGCCGAGGTGCTGCCCGGGGACGCGGTGATCGCCCTCCTGCGTGAGGGGCAGAACGCCGGGGCACTGATCGTCGGCGAACGAGGCCACGGCGGAGTCACCGGACTCCTCCTCGGCTCCGTCAGCCTCGCCGTGGCTGCCTCGCACCCTTGCCCCGTCATCGTTGTGCGTGGGGACAAGGCCGGTATCGAAAGTACGCACGGGCGGATCCTCACCGGTGTGAAGGAAGCGGAGAGAGGATCGGCGGCGGTCCGGTTCGCTTTCCGTGAGGCCGGAGCAAGGGACTGTGTCCTGGACGCCGTACATGCCTGGCGCTGCCCGCCACGCAATCGCTCCGATCACCCTCGTACTGCCGACGAGCCGCACCTCTACTGCAAGGAACGCGCAGCGACCCTGATCGACCTCGCGGTGGCCGACTCCGTGCGTGAGCACCCGACGGTCCGGCTGCACTCGGCAGCGATCGAGGGAACGGCCGCGAAAACGCTGGTCCAGCGCTCGGCCGCTGCGGATCTGATCATCATCGGAGCGCATCGTCGCCGCAGTCATCTCGGCCCCCACCTCGGCCGGGTCGCACGCGCCCTGCTGCACCAATCCGATTGTCCAGTGGCTGTCATACCTCTGGCGACTCGACCGTACGAGACTTGCCCGCCTCACTCACACGGTTCTGACGCCTGATCGGGACGCACCGTTTCTGCCGCGGCGGGCTGTGTCTGCTTGGTGAGCCCTTTCGCCTGCGTTCAGCGACGATACTTCGACCGAGGCCGGGTGCCCCGTCGGACCCGATCCTGGTGGACTGAGCACCAGGATCGTTCACGCTCGGCCGGGATGGCTCGTGGGTGCTCCCGGCCGCGTGCTCAAGGTGACGGACATGGGCGTCGGGCCCGGGGAACACGAGCGACACATGGTCGGTGTCCGAACAGTGCACGCACGGCGTGCCGCTGCTGCGGGCCGGGTGGGCCGTTCTCGGGGCCCACCGGCCCCGAAGACAGGCCCGGTCGGTTCAGCCGTGGGCGTCTGGTGACGACATCGCTGCCAGCCAGCTCAACCTTGCGCTGACCACCCTTCAGCGGTGGAGACAGTCGAAACGACTCGCAGACGAGCACTTCGCCTTCATCGCCCGAAACAGCCTGCGCAACCAGCTGAAGGACGGCTGCGCCTACGCCATCCTCGGTAACGCCCACGACGCGCCCATCGCGCTCACCCCGCTCACCCTGGAGCGCGCCGCACCGAAGGCGGTCGCGCTGCGCGGGTTCAGCTCTACCTGCGGGCCGGAGCGCTGGACATGTCCGGTGACGTTCGACGTGTACGCCTTGTCCAGGGCCACCGTGCAATGCCTGTGGGAACGCGTGCGTGTATCAGTCCACCCGGTCTTTGCGCAAGAATCGGCGCAGCCGCCCCAGTGGCCACGTGTTGATCACATCTTCCGGGGTGAGCCATCCGCGTTGTGCCGTGCCGATTCCGTAGCGGAGGTACGCGAGCTGCAGAATCGAGTGGGCATCGGTGTCGATGGCGAACTTCGCTCCGTGACTCCTGGCCCGGAGGATGTCCTCGTCGCTCAGATCGAGGCGTTCGGGCTGGGCGTTGATCTCCAGGGCTGTGCCTGTCCGGGCGCAGGCGGCGAACACCTCGTCGAGGTCGGCGTCGATGCCTGGCCGTTTGCCGATCAGACGGGTGGTGGGGTGGCCGATGACGTTGATGTGGGGGTTCTCGCAGGCACGTACGATCCGCCGGGTCATCTTCTCCCGGCTGAGGTTGAAGTGGGAGTGCACCGAGGCCACGCAGATGTCGAATTCTTGGAGAAACTTGTCAGGCCAGTCCACTTCCCCATCGGGGCCGATATTGAGCTCGGTGCCGTGCAGCAGCCGCATGCGGCGGTGCCGGCCGTCCAGAGACCGCACGTGTTCGCGCTGGGCGAGGATCTTCTCGTCGGTCATGCGCTGCATGTACAGGTTTGGCGCGTGGTCGGTGATCGCGTAGTACGTGTATCCGCGCTCGGCAGCCGCTGCCACCATCTCCTCCAGCGCGGCGAGGCCGTCGGTGAGGTCGGTGTGGGTGTGCAGGTCACCGCGAATGTCCTGTTCGGTCACCACGTCGGGCAGCTCGCCGCGCAAGCCGGCTTCGATCTCCCCTCGGTCCTCACGCAGAGTGGGTGGGATCCAGGGCAGGCCGAGCCTGGCATACACCTCGCCCTCGGAACAGGAGGCGACGCGCTTTCCGCCCTCGGTTTCGAAAAGACCGTACTCGGAGAGCTTCAGTCCCAGGTGGACCGCGATCGTGCGGGTGCGGATGTTGTGTGCCTTCGAGCCGGTGAAGTACTGCAGGGCGGCGCCCCACGAGTCCGGTCGCACCACGCGCAGGTCGACCTGGAGGCCCTTGACGGTACGGATCGAGGTCTTCTTCTGGCCGTGTGCAATGACCTCGGCGGTGCGGGGCAGTTCGGTGAGCGCGTCCATGAAGGGTGCTGACCGTTCGGCCGCGACAAGGATGTCGATATCGCCGATGGTTTCCTTCATACGGCGCAACGATCCGGCGTATGCGCAGTTTTCACAGTCGGTGATCCGGGAGAGTTCCGCGACGATTTCCTCGGCGGGCTCCATGGCCGTGCTCAGCAGGATCCGCTCTCCTGCCTGCTGCATGAGAGCGATGCCGTGCAGGATGTTCTCCTCGGTCTTCTTCCCGAAGCCCCTCAGGTCGCGCAGTTTCTCCGCCTTGATGGCGTCGGCCAGCTCGCCCACTGAGGAGATGTGCAGGTCCTCGTAGAGTGTTATCGCCTTCTTGGGGCCGAGCGTGGGAATGGTGATGAGCTGCCGAACCCCTGCGGGAATCCGGGCCCGTGTCTCCTCCACCACCGTGATGTTGCCGGTGCGGAAGTACTCAATGACCTTCTCGGCGATCGACTTGCCCACGCCCGGGATTTCCCTCAGGCCTGCGGCATTGAGGTGGGAGACATCGACAGGGTGGCCGCCGATAGCGCGGGCGGCCTTCTCGTAGGCGCGCGCTTTGAACGCGTCGCCTCCGGTGATGGCGATAAGGTCCGCATACTCCTGAAGGAGTGCCTCGACCTCCTCGTTGGGCCGCACCACATCTCATAGTTTAGAAACCGATCTGCTCGACATGCCAGTTGAGGCGTGTGCCGGCGGCACTGCGACAGGACGGAGGCGGCCGCTCCTCGACGTGTCCTCCGGTCCCCTCCAGGTGCCAGTGGTCGGTGGCGCCCGGACCGGACAAAGGCCGGTCGCCCTTACCACAGCCCGGTGCCGCCGAGTTCTCCTGGAAGCGGAGGGCCCCTTTCCATGGCGGTGGGGGCTGGGAACCGCCCCACCGAGCCATGGCTGCCTCAGGCTTGAGCGATCTCGACATGCCTGGTGCGCCGCGTATGGTAGCGCAGAGCGCGCTCGCGCTCACATTCTTTGCACTCTCCTGTGATGCACGGTTCCCCGTCGACTGGCCCTTGGCGCCGACCTCAGCAGCGGAGGGCTGGGTTCGTAGGTAAACTTGGCCAGGGTGAGGAGCCCACCATGACTGAGCGTGAGAACATCGCGGCAGGGGCCGAAGCCCGCCGCGCAGTGCCGGGAAAGGCACGGAGGCCCGACGAACCACTGCGGCAGGACATGCTGTTGCGCTACCTGGGCACAGTTGCAAGGGTGTCGGCCAAGCAGGCGGCGGCACGGCGCCCAACCGTACCCGAGTCGGCTCCATCGGGGCGGGTGAAGACGTTCGGAGAGCCCGTGCCCAGTGCCGGACCCGCACCTCTGCTGGTCCGTGACGTCATGGACGCACCGGCTGCATCGGTGCACGGCGACATGCCGTTTCTGGACATCGCCCGGAGCCTGACTCGTGAACACGTCGGGTCCCTGCCGGTGGTCGACGCCGACGACCGGGTGATGGGCGTGGTGTCGGAGTCCGATCTGCTGGCGAAGGCCGCGGTCGAGGCATCCGGATACGAACCGGGTGCAATCGGCCAACTGAGAGAACGGCGGCTGCACGACAAGGCCCGTGCCGAGACCGCCGAGACGCTGATGACCACTCCCGCCGTCACCGTGTTTCCTGATTCGACCGTCGCCGAAGCCACCTGGCTCGTGTCCCTGTCGCGTCTCAAGCGCCTGCCGGTGACGGACCGGGAGGGCCGCCTGATCGGTGTCGTGCACAGGAACGTACTGCTCAACGCGCTGATACGCGATGATGCCGGGATTCTCGATGAGGTTGAGTCGAGGATCCTCGCCAAAGACTTCCCGGCTGCGCGGAATACCGTCGAGGTCACCGTGCGCAATGGCGTAGTGGACGTCAGTGGCCGGATGGCGGAAGTCGATGTCCCGCGGCTCCTCGCGGAGATCAAGGACATCGACGACGTGAACGAAGTCATCGATCACCTGAACCCTGTCATTGGGTGACGCCGGAGTCCCGGCCTCCGTCGGCAGGCAACCGGTCCACGCGCTCGTTGTCCAGGCTCTCGCTCGACCGGGTATGCGAGCTGTCGCCCAGCGTGATGGTGATCTCGGGAGGGACTTTGTGACGGTGCGGTGTGAGATCACCGCCTGGAACGCCCCGCCCCAGTCCCGGCACGATGGCCAGGTTCGAAGGCGTGGACCGGCTCGCCGCAGACCGGGCGAGAGCCACCGCCGAGACCGTCGAGCCCGTACGCACCGAATTCCGGGAGCTGGAAGTGGCCGGACGCGTCGTCCGTGCCGGATCCGTCTCCGAGGCGTTGGTCGAGTCACGACCGGGGCCGACCTGATCGTCATCGGATCACGACGGTTCCCTGCCGTCGAGGTTCTCCACCCGGCCATGTGACGCACGCCGTCCTGCACCACACACGCACTGTCCGGTCCTCCTCGTCCCACGGTCTTGACAGACCGCTGGGCAGGGAGCGACCGAGAGTTGTGGCTCCGCTCAGCGGATGTCCGGGACCACGGCCACCGGGCACGAGGCGTAGTGCAGCACGGCATGGTTCACGGGCCCCAGATGCGGGCGGGGGCGCCCGTCGCTCCGGTGCACTCCGACAACCAGGAGCTCCGCTCCGGCCGCCGCCTCGATGAGCACCTGATGCGCGGGACCCTGCACCACGTGGCGGCTGACGACGGGGCCGGAGCCGGTCGCGTCCAGGACCGCCAGGATGTCGTCGAGGTGGCGCTCAGCCCGTCGGCGGTATGTGTCGACCGGGGACTCCGTCGGGGGCCGACGACCTGAGGTCTCGCGGGCCGGGCAGCGCCAGGCCCGTACGGCGACGAGTTCACCACCGCGCGCCGCCGCCCGGGCGAACGCGAACCGGGCGGCGGCAGTGGGCCTCCCGGAGTCGCCGATTCCCACGACCACACGCCCCGGTTCCGGCCGAACACCCGGTCCGGCCGCAGGGATCACGACGACCGGGCAGTGCGACCGTCCTGCGAGGCCGAGGCTGACCGACCCCAGGAGCATCCCCGCGATCCGACCGCGTCCCCGTGAACCGAGAACGACCATCGCTGCCCGGCCGCTCTCCCGTTCCAGGGCACTCACCGCACTCTCCGGCACGACCTCCGCGCCCACGCGCACCGTCGCGTGGAGGAGGCGTGCGCGTTCCTCCGCAGACGCGGTGAGATGCTCGGCGAGGACCTGCTCGGCAGGACGACCAGTGTCGAAGGTGGGACGCACGCCCTCGTAGCGCTCCCATAGCGACGCGTGGACGATGCGCAGGGGAAGCGCCGAGCGGGAGGCTTCCCCCGCCGCCCAGTCGAGGGCACGAAGACTGCCCTCGGACCCGTCCACTCCCACGACGATCGGGAGCTCCATCACCCCACCGCCTCTCATGCTCGGGTGCCGCCCGCCTCGATGCGTGCGGCCGGGGATCCGTGCCAGGACGATTCGCCACCCTGCGGGACGGCATGGCGGCGTCTCGCGCGGTGCGGCGTGCCGACGTCTTCCGGTGCCGACAATTTCAGGGTGGCGCGGATGGCCGGCCGGTACGAATCGGCCGTTCGTCCCGGGACGGACCGTACGGCCCCGCATAGCCCCTCCGCCCGCCCTGACATGCGATGGGTCCGGGCGGCCCCGCGACGGGACGACCGGTACGGCAGGCGCCCGTCGCCCGCCCGTCCGACAATGGATACGCCCTCAGCGATTTCCGGAGGTGCCCGGTGTGAATGCCCTGCACGGACAGCGCACGACCGCGGTCGTGGCCCCCGGATGCCCGGCCAAACCCGACCGCCTCTTCGACAGGCAAAGCGAGTGGGCGGCCCTGACGTCCTTCGCCGGCGACCCCCACCCGGGGACGGATCTGGGCGTCGTCATGGGACGTCGGAAGGCGTCGACGGCGGCCTCCGTGCGGCCCCGGACCTCGGCCTCGGCGTCCGGG
>NZ_LIXJ01000060.1 GCF_001905795.1 Streptomyces sp. CB01580 | reverse complement strand
TCAAAGTCACCGGTATTGCCCTTAGTGGCTGTTGTCGTACCGAACCTGAGGGCGACGCTTTCGCTGTTCAGGCATAAGGTGCGTGATCCTGTGGGAGTGGTGGCCTGTCGTGTCAAGCGCCTGCGGTCGGGGTCGCGGAAGAACGCCACCTATGCCGCCTTCCGCGAGGTCGGCCGCGTGATCCGCACCGTGCAGCTGCGCTACCTCTCGGATGCACCACTTCGCCGGCGGGTGACCGCGGCGACGAACAAGGTGGAGTCGTTCAACCGGTTCTCGCAGTGGATCGGCTTCGGCAACCGCGGCGTCATCGCCGACAACGACCCGATCGAGCAGGAGAAGGCGATGAAGTTCAACGCTCTGCTCACGAACGCGGTGATCTTCCACAACGCCCTGGACATCGCGGAGATCGTGCGGCAGATGCTGAACGAAGGGTGGGAGATCGACCCGGAGGACCTGGCCCACATCTCGCCGTACCTGACCGAGCACATCAACCGGTTCGGCGAGTACTCCACGCACGAGCTCGGCATCCAGCCCGACGCGTACGACCCGAAACTCGACGTCGACTTCACCCCGCTGCGCGAGCAGGGCCTCACCGCCGCCGGCCTCGGCCAGGCCGCCTGACCTCGTGCAGGGACAGCGCCACGCCCAGGGCGGCCCTGGTCTGGGATGGAGTCGATGACGTCGTCCTCCCGGGAGTCGAAGGGCGGGGCGACGAAGCGACCGGGGCGCCGGCGGGTAGCCTGTGCGGATGAGTACGGCCCACAACACCGAGCACGCTGACACCGGACTCCAGGAATGGGAACGGTCCGCCAACGCCGCCTGGGTAGAACAGGCACTGACCGGCGGTGAGTACGTCTCGGAGGTAGTCAGGCTTCACGGAGGTGCGACCTCCGAGATGCTCCGGCTCACCGTCGACGGCCCTGCCGGCCAGCGTGCACTGGTGTTGCGGAGCTTCATCGAGCCCAGGTTCGCCCAGCAGGCGCAGAGCCTGCTGAAGCGTGAGGCGGATGTGTTGCGCATGCTGGAGGACGCTGACGTTCCCACCGCGTCGCTGGTGGCGGTGGACGCGACCGGCGACCACTCCGGCCGGCCCTGCCTGCTGATGTCGGTACTTCCGGGCGAGCCCCGCATCCAGGACGCGGGGGCCGACCGGCGCATGGAACTTCTCGCCAACGCGCTGCGTCGCATCCACGACGTGCGGCTGCCCCCAGGGGCCCGGCCACAGACCTACGAAGCATGGATCAAGCCCGAGGACGTCCCACTGCCGAAGGACAGCAGCCGCACAGAGCTGTGGCAGCGGGCCGTGGACGTCATCCGCGAACCGCCTCCCGCATACCAGGGACGCTTTCTCCACCGGGACTTCCACCCGGGAAACGTCCTGTTCACCGGCCCCGATGACGATCCGCGAATCAGCGGCGTCGTCGACTGGGTGGAAACCTCGTGGGGACCGGCCGACCTGGACGTGGCGCACTGCTCCACCGCCTTGGCCGTGCTGCACGGCGTTCCGGCAGGAATGCGGTTCGCGGACCTCTACCTCGCGGCCGGCGGACGGCTGACCGAGGACCGGACCGCGCACCTGTACTGGCGAATGCTCGCCGCGCTGGTGTACGCGCCCAACGTCGACCGGCTCGCCGTCCCCCTGGCCGCGCTGGGCCGCACAGAACTCACCGCGGACACACTGACCGCCAGGCTGGAGGACTACCTCCAGGCCGTGTTCGAACGCTTCGGGTAGAGCGCCGGTGACGACCGGCGCGCTTCAACCTTCCACGTCCTCACGGAGCATCGAACGACAGCGACGGCGCGGCGCCGCGGCGTACCCGGCGGCCCGCCGCCCCGTGGGACCCGTCTGCGGAGACCTTCTCGATCACGTCACTTCTTGCGTCGCGTGGTTCGCCCGGCGTCGGACACCGACCGGATGAAGGAGATCGTGCGCGCACGCATGCTTTCACGGCGCGCAGCGATGATCTCTTCGACCGGGGGATCGAAGGGCTGGCGGATCGGTTTGGAATGCATCTTCACCGCGCAGTCGAGATCCGTGCACAGCAGAAGACCGATGGTGTTGAGACGTTCGCGCTTGTCACGTGAGGAGAGGCGGGCGGTGAACAGTGAGACCTCGTGGAACCGGCGGGCGAAGCGGCACAGGTCGCACATCATCGCGCGTGAGGCGTGTGACGCGTCGTTCGGTGCTTGCCGCAGCAGCACGCCCAGCGGCTGGTCGTCGGCCTCGGTGACGACGTAGGCGCGTTGGGGGGCGCGCATGTCCCGCCAGCCGAGGTAGTCGATCCGGTGCCAAGGGGTGTCGTCGAAAGTAGCCGGCAGCCGGACCCTCTTCTCGGCCGGGTCCAGGTTCACGATCGAGGCGCGCACTTCGTCCCTGGTCATGGGGCGCATGGGTTCTCCTAGCGCGTTGCACCCGGGTGCAACGTGTGTCGATACAGGTTTGAAGGAATCGGGTGCCTCACCGGCGGCGCGCGGGCTGACCGTGCTCCGCCGGTGAGGACGGGCTGAGGAGGGCGGCCCGTCCGGGCCGCCTTCGTTGACGGGCGTCCGGCGCCACGGTGCCGCGAGGTATCTGGGTCACAGGGCGAGCAGCGTGCGGTGGGCGATGCCGGTGTCCCGCAGTGGTTTGAGCGCCAGGCGCACCAGGACCAGTACGTTGTCGTCACCGGCGATCCGGTTGGCGCTGAGTTCACCGCAGGACAGGCACTGGTGGATGATCATCCATTCGCCGTCGGGCCGTACCGACATGCTCAGTGCTTCCATCCGGCCGTGGCAGTCTGCGGCCCGGTCGCCGGGGATCCGGCGGTCGACGTGCAGGCTGGCCAGGCAGTTCGGGCAGTGATTGCGGTGCGTGGTGCCGGGCGCGTCCAGGGACACGTCCAGTCGGCAGCCCACGCACCGGAAGTCGTGTGCCCGGTGTCCTTGCTGGCTGTGGAGGACGTCCTTGTGCCGCTGCGGCCGGCGTGCGGCCTGTGCGCGGCGGCGGGGGTTGCTCACTCGTCTCGGCATGGTTGGGTCTTCTCCTTCCGGGTTCACAGGTCGCCGAAGGCTTCGAGTGGGAAGGGCAGTTGTGCCAGGGGTCGCACGGCCATGCGCATGAGGATGAGCTGGTTGTCGTCGGCGCAGACGGGGTTGGAGGTCAGCTCGTCGCAGCGCACGCAACGGTGGATGACCATCCAGTCGCCGGTGCGCAGCACGGCGATGGCGATCGGCGTCATCCGGCCCTGGCAGTCACTCGGGGCGGCCTCGACCTGGTCGAGAACGTGCTGGGAGTGCAGGCAGGACGGGCAGTGGTTGCGTCGCGTGCCGTCACCGGCGACGGCGGACACGGTGAGGCCGCACCGCACGCAGGCGAAGGTGCCGGCCAGGACGGTGTGTGGGGTGCTGGGGAGAGCCTTGTTGCTGGACACCCGGGGTGCTCCTTGCTGGAAGGTCTGTAATGACAGCAAGAGCAGGCCGAGCGGCCTCGACGACGAAGTTGCCCACTCCTGGACATCCGCGGCATACGTGCGGGATGTAAGGGGGGCGGGCTGGGTCAGCGCACCGGAATATCTACGTCCGGTCACCGTCCGCGAGGGGACGGTTTCAGAAACAACGGACGGCTAGGCGGTGCAGCGAGGCGCACTCGGCGCGGGCCGGAACATCAAACTCTTTTCCAGGGCACAGGAAGCCCAGGGCAGACCGACGGAACTCCGCAAGAGTAACAACAGGTCCCGGGCGGGTGCCAACGATTATCGGTCCCTTGCCCCACGGCCGTGAGCAGCGAAGACGCGTCGCGGGGTGTCACGATCCGACGCCCCGGGCTACCCGGGGACGCCAGCTCCCGCACCAGCCCGCCGCATGGATAACGACTGCCAAAAAGCGGGGGCCGTCACGCTTCGTGCTCGCAGAAATGAGTAGTTCTGAGAGGCCGGAGCCCCTCACCGAATCTGTCCGCTTTGCCCCTGATCTTCGTTCTCATAACCTCTCGCAAAACAGCTTCCGCACAATGTCTCTCGCGATAGGTTCTGCGACATGCCAGAGCTTGCAGATCCGGCCGCCGCAGTAGAATAGTTCGACTGTCCCACCTGTGAGGTGCCCGCCGGAAGCGCCTGCCGCACCCGCGGCGGCAAGGTCGCCCCGAAGTACCACACTCCCCGCTTCATGCTCGCCCCCCAGCTCCGCGCCGAACTGGAGGTGAAGACCCCCGCCGATCGCGGCCCCGGCCGCGCATGGGCGAGGGGCCCGGCGATCGACGCCACGGCGCCCCAGGCCACAACAAAGCCCACAAGGGTGGGATACGCCCGGTGCAGCACCGCCCAGCAGGAACTCCAGAGCCAGCTCGACGCCCTGGCGGAGGCCGGGTGTGATCCGGTCTTCTCCGAGAAGATCAGTACCCGGGTCAAGACCCGGTTCGAGTTCGTCAAGGCGATGGGCTTCGCCCGCACCATCAAGAAGGCGGTCCCGCACCAGCGGGTGATCTTCACCGTGCACGAGATGAAGCGTCTGGGACGCGGCGCCGCCGAGCTCTTGGTCATCGCCGAGGATCTACGCCACCACGACATCCAGCTCGAACTCCTCACCGGCCCCCTCCAAGGGGTCTACGACCCCTCCGGGCACGGTGCCGCCCTCTTCGCGTTCTTCGTCGGCATGGCAGAGTCCGAGTGCGAATACATCCTTGGGGCGGTGGGCGGTGGCGTTCGACGTGGTCGCGCTGGTCGACCAGGATGGGTATCTGTCTCTGGTTGAAGGTGTGGACGTCGCGAATCAGCGGACGCAGGTGGTGATCCGGGGGGTCGGCGAGAGCTGGGCGACCGTGCGGTCTTCGACGAGCCGAAGGCGTGCCCGACAGGTGGAAGCGTCCGGGCCGGTGACGACGAAGTGTGCGAGGCGGTCGAGCAGGCTGCCGTTGGGCGGGGGCGACACGTAGTCACCGGGCCTGTGCGTCCAGACGAACCTCTCCAACCAGGAGCCACCCGGAGAAGCACTGTGCAGCGCTTCGATCCGCCCTGCGTGCGCTGGGTAGATGAACCGGACTGCAGCGGCCTGTCGGCGTGTAAGTTCAAGGTCCGGTTCAGCGCCAATGGCGAGGGCTGCGGCTGCCTGCGGCAGGCTGACGCCCGTGGCCAGGTACACGAGGTGGGGGATGAGATCTCCACCGAGTCTCGCGTTGATCTCGATGATTCGTGGCCCACGGTCCTTGGTCAGGCGCATCTCGACGTGCATGACGCCGTGGGTGATGCCGACGGCGTTCAGTGCGTCGGTGGCGACGAACCG
Organism: Streptomyces sp. CB01580; assembly: GCF_001905795.1. Lineage (GTDB taxonomy): Bacteria > Actinomycetota > Actinomycetes > Streptomycetales > Streptomycetaceae > Streptomyces. The sequence continues at coordinate 2,604 of NZ_LIXJ01000060.1, read as the reverse complement.
CACAGCGTCATTGTCCAGCAGCTCGTCGTTCGCGTCGACGACGTGGCCGACTTCCTCGAAGCAGGGTTCGGCCGAAAGCGCCTTGCGGGTGATCGCCGCTACGTGGACGCGTCCCGGGCCGAGCACCACGCACTCGACGCTGATCTCGGGCCCCGGTCTTCTTCGCCTCGGTGATGACCTGCCTGGACAACTCCCCGGCCTTCGGAAACGGCAGGCCCTGCTCGCGGGCGTCCTTGCGGGTGCGCAACGCGTCGTTGAACACAACGCGGGCGCACCCGAACGCCCGGGCCAGCGCCACACGCTGAGGACCGTTCGGGTACACGCGGAAGGTGTACCGAAGCTGCATACCGAACACCGTAATACAGTTGGCCTATGGCTGAGTATCAGAACATTCGTACTGGTCGTCACTGTGCTTTTGCCCTCCACGCACATTTGGTTTTTGTGACGAAGTACCGGCACAGGGTCTTCGAGGACGTGCACCTGACGCGTATGGAGGAGGTCATGCGGGCCGTGTGTGAGGACTTCGAATGCGAACTGGTGGAGTTCAACGGCGAGGACAACCACGTGCATCTGCTGGTGAACTTCCCCCCGAAAGTGGCCCTGTCCAAGCTGGTCAACTCGCTCAAGGGCGTCAGCTCACGCCGGCTCCGCCAGGAGTACCCGGAACTGGTCCGGCACTACTGGCGGGCTCAGCGTCTGTGGTCCGGTTCCTACTTCGCCGGGTCGGTGGGCGGGGCTCCCTTGTCCATCGTCCGTGAGTACATCGAGCAGCAGAACCGCCCACTGTGACCTGCGAGTTAGAGCACTTCTCAGAATCGCTTCACCACCGGGCTGAAGCCCGATGCACTGCGATTAGTTCCGGTAGCCCAGGGCCTCGGCCCAGAAAGCCACCATTTTCTGCGGATCGGAGCAGTCGATCGTCAGATGCACTGTCATCTCCATGCTCGGAGCATCCCAGGCAGGTCTGACAGACGATCCACTTTCGCAACAGGCCCTGGTTCGGCCCGCCGGTCATGGACAGCCTGCCCCAGCGCGAAGGCGTACCCGGCCTCGATGTAGGCGGACGACTCCTCGACTGTCTCCCCCAGAAGTTTTCAAGACTTCCGATTGCTCAAGTGGTCGGTCCGCCAAGCCGCAGGTCAGGCGGGTGCGGGCGCCCCAGCCTCACCGTTGTCATCGTCGTCGTGCCGGCTACATGCCTGATCAGGAGCCGAAGCGTCTGGCGTGCCACTCGGAGCTGCGTCGGCACCGGCGGCAGCCTGGTACTCCGAGTGCATCGTCCCGGCCACATCAGCATCACGGCCGTCCACCACACCCGAGCGTGGTGGAGCGTCGTCGCGCTCGCGTTGGAGTGGCCGAGCCGCTTGGCCGCTGCCATGACGTCGTGCCGATCTGCTACCCACGTGGCGTGCGTCGCCCGGAGATCACGCGGTGTGACGTCAGTCAGGCCAGCGGCTTCCACGGCCTTGTCGAAGTGGGCCTTCCGCCAGTCGTTATAGCGCAGCGCCTTTCCGGTGCGGCCGAGGAACGCGGTCGGTCTCATCTTCGTTCACTCTGAACACCACCACAGGCGGTTGGCTCATCCCGCCGCGGTCTTTGCTCACCGGCCAACCATCAGTAGAGCACTACCTTTTCGGCTACGGCAATCAACATTATTTCACACAACAACCAGATCAACGATATGCCAATTTCAGCCAAACGTGTGACTTGAAATGAGTGGTCATGATTCTCTTTTTTTTGCTTCCATGATCATGGTTATTTCATTGCCAAGTCGCGAAGGTGGAGTTGTGCGAAAATATGCTGTGGTGATGGCGGCCGCCGTGATGACCGGCTTTTCCCTTGCGGGCAACGCCCAGGCGGCTGACGTAAATCCGATGAGCGCAACAAAGTGCACGGGGAACGCTGGCATGACAGACGGCTCCGGAGAGGTCTGCATAATTGTCAACGGTACCGGCCTCAAAGTCAATAGCGTATATGTCGAGAAGAGATCGAATAACACCTCGTGGACGGATCGCGGACGGATCGAATTCTCGGACGGGTCGGGTGGATATACGAGTGGAAATGTGACGGCCGCTCGCACTGAAACCAAGAGGGTGGGCACACAATGGGGGCTCACCGCAAAGGATGGCAGTACGGTCTGCGGCTGGTTCAGCAAGTTCCCTGGGACTAAGGCTTGTGCCACGATCCACAAGTAGACCGGGAGGTCGGCCGCCCCACCACCTGGAGGGGCGGCACCACCTGGCGTGCAGGACAGACTGCCGCGCATGAAAACAGACGGCTGCAAGGCGCGCATCAAGAAGGCGGCGTTTCCGGCAATACTCCTGGCCTCTCTCCTCGGATACGTATTGTTTTTCGTGGCGATATGGCGTATGCCTCTCGCTGGACACCGCGTCGCCACTGAACGTGCGCGGCGTGGGCCTCTGCGCGCACCGTGTCGAGGGCCGCGCGGTAGATACCAGAGGCATCGACATGCAGAACCACCACTGCGATCAGCGGAAACGCGACTGCGGTAATCCCGCTACCGACTCCGTTGGCGGTCTTGCCTAACCAGAGCAGACGGAAATCTCTGTGTCGGAACACCCCTAAGACGTCATCTCATTTGGC
>NZ_LIXJ01000006.1 GCF_001905795.1 Streptomyces sp. CB01580 | reverse complement strand
GATCGCACGCACCGGACGATGCTCCTTCCGGGCAAACCTTGCCGGTCACGGTACTAGACCGAGCGCGACAGGCGCCGACGGCGGGAATCGGCGCGGAGGAGCCGGTGGCCAGAAGCGGTACACGGCCGTGTACCGCTTCGGCAGAGATGGGCGCCGCCCGACGCCACCTGGCTGCTCGGCCCCCCAATAGCTCCCGGAAGGAGCCGACCACCTCCTGGCAGCGGGCGCCACGCACTTCATGGTCGAGACCGTACGCCGGGAATTCCACCGGATGGTCGACGCATGCCACACCGAGTACCGACCGACCCCGCTCAAGTGGCCCACGGTGGCCGCCTGCTCGGCAAGATTGATGGGGCGCCGCAGCGGGAACATCATGCTGCCCGCAGCGAGGGTGATTCGGGAGGTGTGCGCCGCAAGCCAGGTCAGGACGGTCCGTGGGGCGTACACCTGCCCCACGTCACCGAAGGCGGGGTCGGCCAGTGGTGCTTCCCGGACCCCGAGGGCTGCGAAGTCGCGGTGCTCGGTCTGCTGGACGACCTCCGTCAGACCACGCAATCCCGCCATGTCCCCGGCGTGGGGCAGGCGCAGAGGTGCAGGACAACCCCACGGTCAGCCGACCCGGTGCGAACATGCGTCCCTAGCTGAGATGGCCCGCCCCACGAGGAGGCCGGGGGAGTCGCCCGTACTCGATGAGTGAGGCCCGCCCAGCGACCCACGCACACCGCTGAACAAGGCGGTCGTGGTGACGTCGATTCCCGCGTGCACGAACGTCGCACCGATGCGTTCGGTGAGGTCTTCGAGGAGGCCGACGGCCTGGGCGCTGGTGGTGGTGCGCGAGGTGAGGGGGGGGCTCGTCGATGAGGACGAGGCGGACACCGGTCTGGTCGTAGGTGTGGCAGACCGCGTCGGTGCAATGGGCCTGGCGCACCCGGGTGGTGACAGGGATTTCGAGGTAGCGGGGCGAACTCCGCAGCGAGGCTCTTCCCGGTAGCGCCGGACGGGAAGAAGACGTCGGGTGCAGGCCACTGCCACTTCGCCGCCGAACTGTCCCGGACGCCATCGCCCCGGTCCCGCTCGGCTGTTACAAGACAGCGACACTGCCCCAGTGAACGTCCGCCTCCGCTGTGTCGTCGTTTCTAGTGACTACGCCAATCGGCATGTAGGTGCCCTTTGGCGCGAAAGGCTGTTCTCACCATCGAAAGGGGCAGATCTGTGATGGTCTCGAAACGGCGCTCCCTGCGCATTGCCGTCGTCGGTGTCCTCGGCGCGGCTTCCCTTGCCCTCGCGGGCACCGCAATGGCAGCCACCCCGGCTACGGACACCGCAACCCCGGTCGTCGCACAGAAGGCCGTGCTCGCCAAGGCCGACATCACGGCTGAGCCGTCGGTGTCCTCGGTCCGCGCCTGGCAGTTGTTCCGCGTCACGGGCCAGACCACCGGTCTCAAGGCGGGCAGCAAGGTGACCCTTCAGCAGAAGCAGCACGGCAAGTGGGTCAGCCTGCCCGCATCCACGAGCATCTCGCGGGACGGGTCCTACTCGCTCGGCGTCAAGCTCGGGCTGAAGGGCAAGAACGACCTGCGCATCATCAGCGGCACCACGGCCTCGCCGGTCTTCAACGTGACGGTCCGCTGAGACGCACCGCCACCGCAGCAGAGGCTTGTCGGCACCGGGGTGGTCTCACCCGCCCCGGTGCACGCGCCGGACACGATCCGTGCCGACATCGCTGCGTCCCGCCCGAGTCAGCGGTTCCGCTCCGCGCATGTGGGGGAGCGGAACCGTCGGCACGCCTGCTCCCACGCTCCGCCCCACGACATCATCGCCTGCCCGCACCGCGGAGAGAAGGCCGGACCGAACACGTCCGTTGTCCGCACTGCCACGCCCGTTCCACCGGCCGACCCGTCCGAGTCGCAGGTCTCGGTGGAGGAACCACGCCGTACCTGCGACGACCGTCCCGCAGAGCGTGGGCACGAGCAGCCTCGGTTCCGGCCGGCCCTCGCCGGGGCAGCGGCGGTCCGTCCGCCGTCCTGGACGGTGCCGAATCTTGTCGTGGTCGTCGCTCGTCTCCCTCGCTGTTCCCCACCGGAACGACCCAAGACCCTTCCCGCCGCGATCAAGCAGGCAAGAAGATCGACCGGCAGCCGGAGTCCACTCGCTCTTGCCGTTCCCGGGCAACGTGATCGTCAGAAACGCTTGGGTGTTCGGCGCGACACCACCCTCCGCAGGGACCGGCGTCGCCCCTCCGCGGACAGATCCGGCGCGGGGCGCAGTCCGCCCATGCGTGGGCCGCGAGCAGTTCCGGGGCGGGTGGCCCGGCGGCGCTGTTCTGCGGCGCCGAGGGGCGGCATGCCCTCGGTACGACCGTCGCGGCGGGGGCGATCGAGCCGGTGCCTCGGCCGGGTCGAGCAGACGTCGGCCCACCCCTGCACTTCGACGGCCGAGTGGGCGGCCGGGGCCGCGTCGAGCCTCCGACGGGCAGCAGCACGGCCTCCCGTCGTCCACATCGTCTTCGCCAAGGGCCGGGCCGGTACGCCCCGGGCGTGTACCCCATGGGCTCCAGGGACGTGGGATACGTCCGGGAAGGCTCCGTGAACCTGCATGAACCGGGTGCTGTCCGGGCCCCGCTCGACGTGGCGCCGGCCCGCGGTAGGCAGCCGGGGGAGCAGCGAGCGGTGGAGATCGACGGCTGGCCTCTGCTGGAGACGGCGGCCGCCGCGCGAGCCGGGGACGCCGGTCCCGCGGACCGCAAGGCGGGGCTCCGTCCACGGCATCCACGGCACCACCGCAGTGGTCACGCCGACGATCAGCGCGTTCCTGCTCATCGCATGGCGGAACAGCAAGTCCAGGCGGTCCAGACTTGTTCGTCCGCTCCTGGCCGAGTGCGTCGTACCAGCCTCAGCTTCACGCTGAGCCGCCCTCCTCGGCCGCGCCCCACCCCGTCACGACAGCGGTCAAACGAGGTCCCGGACCGCGTCGACACGGAATCCGTGGGAAAGGCCCCGGTCCCAAGCGGGGACGCAGTACGGCAGGGGCGGCCCCCGTGCCCGTTCTTTGTCCACAGGTCCCGCACTCGCTTCGCGCTGACCGCGACGACTCACACCATGGGCAACACCCGGAAGGCCAAAAGAGCGAGTGCGTGTGCGGGAACAGTGACGGTGGTCAGCGCCAGAGCGAGCAGGATGCGTGTCTGCCGCCAGGACGGGTGGCCGGCGGGCGTGGTGATCACGGGGCCGGTTTGCCGGCACGCACCATGACGTAGCCCATCTTGTCCCGGCACAGGCCGAGGATCAGTGGATAGGCCGATTCCAGTTGCGTGGCGATGTCGGTGCCCAGGAGTTCCTCGATCTGTCGGCGACGTGCCCCGAAGATCTGGGGGATCAGATGATAGGTGGGTGTGAAGTCGCCGGTCCTGTCGCGTACATGGTCGACGGTGAAGCCGGCCTGCCGGGTGAGGGATGGGTAGTCGTCGAGGGAGCCGGGCAGGCGAGCGAGCGCGAAACCCGCGCGGAACAGCGCCACATCCTGGTCGGTGAACGGGACGTGTTCGAAGCAGTCCGCCAGGACGAGCCGGCCACCGGGGCGCAGAACACGCCTGGCCTCGTGCAGAGCACGGGGACGGTCGGCGAAGTGGGCGAACGACTCGATCGCCCACACGGCGTCGAACGAAGCGTCCTCGAACGGCAGATTCATCGCATCGGCCTGCAGGAACTCGGTGCGGTCGGCGACGCCGGCGCGGGCGGCACGATCGAGGGCCTGCTCGACCTGGGCGCCGCTGGCGGTAATACCGAGGACATGCCCGCCGGAGGCCTGAGCGAGACGCACCGCGGGCCGTCCAGTGCCGCAACCCACATCCAGCGCCCGCTGCCCGGGCCCGAGGGCAAGCTCGCCGATCAGTTCATCGGTCCACCGGTCCTGCGCCGCTGTCAGCTCCTGCCACGCCTCCTCCGCCGACAGCACCCGTCCCGGCTTCGGGCGCACCCCGTCATCCCACATGCCCAGATGCATGCTGTCGCCCATCGTCAGGCTGTACAGACCTCCCAAGCGGTCGTACCACGCTCCGACCTCCTGCACGGAAGGTCCCTCGTCCGCTGCCTGCTCCATGACGCCCTCCCCACGCGCACCGGTCCGGGCCGACACGCCATGCCCGGCTCCATCCGCCGTGCGCCCTTCAGCATGCGGGACCGGTGAACCCGCAGGAAAGAGCGCGCGGGAGCGGAACTCGGTTCACCTCGGCGCGCCCCCTGCACCGCGACGGCTGGTACCGCGATCGCATGTGGCGCAGCGATCAACGCTGTGTTGCCGTGAGCGGCCGCCGTGTCAGTGGCAGCCCATGACGGCGGCGACCTTGGTCGGGACAGCGCGCTTGATCGCCGCGCACTGGGCACCTCGCGGCTGGGGTCGGCTGTTCGGGCGGGCTGGTGCTCCTGCCGCGCCCACCACGGGCTGTCGGCATATCCCAGCACCCACCGACAATGCCGCCGCGGAGGCAGGTGTACGGCCCCCATCCGGACGATCAGCGGCCCGCCGTAGTCCGTCGCGGCCAAGTGGCCCAGCCATTCCCGCCCCACCGGACCCCGGCTTGGTCTGCCGGGCCGCTGCGGACCTGACGATCCAGTTCGGCCTCGATCCGCAGCTCTGACCGCTCCACCGCCTTCGCGATTGTCCCCGTTTTGCAGACGGTGACCGCTGTCGTCGCCGACCTCGATCAGGATGCGTGCTCCGGTCCTGACGCCCACTCCCGGCATTGAGGTCGGAACCGTGGAAAGAGGGTGGGCCTCCAGCAGTTCCTCGATTCGTCCGGCCGGCAGTTTCCGCTGGTCGAGTACGGCCGTCAGCGACGCGGCGAGGATCGGGACGATCGGCGAGGCCGCCTCGCTGCTGGGAGGCAACGGTCTGCTCGTCGAGGGCAGCGAAGATCTCGTCGACATGGAGCGTGTATCGAAAGTGCTGCCGGGTGCCCGGTGCGACGGTTCGGCCGGTTCTGCGCTCAGCGGATGTGCCGGGCCAGGCCCGTCGCCTTGGTCATCAGCCATTCCAGTGGTCCGCGCTGCTGGAAGCGCGACCAGACGGTCGCGAACACCATGGCGGCCACAATGAAGCCGGATAGGACATACAAGGGCAATCCAGGCAGTTCCTCGATGCCCAGGAACCGGATGCCGATGAGGTGGAAGACGTACGCGGTCAGCGACATGGAACCGACCGCGATGACCGGCCGGGCCAGGGACCGGAGCCGCGGGAGAGCGTCCGTCGCGGCCAGACACGCGGTGACGACCATGATCGCCACACCGGTGTTGCCCACGATCGACAGGGTGGTCTCACTGTGTGGGGAGGCAGCCAGCAGCCAGGCCGGGGTGTCACCGGACGGATAACCCGCGGTGTCGGACCACCACGCGCTCGCCCCACCCTCGCCGATGGCGTCGGCGGCGCCGGGAACGACGTGCAGCGCCAGCCAGGAGCCTCCGTAGCCGGTGATCATGAGGGCGGCACCCGTGAGGGCCAGGCGTGTCCGGACGGCGGCGGCAGCCAGGTCCAGGCGGGCCACGGCCATGCCGGCGATCACGAACGGGATCCAGGTCAGGGCCGGGTAGGCGCCGGTGAAGAGGAGCGAGACGATGCCGTCGGGCTCACCGGGCGAGCGGACGCCACTGTCGCTGATCGCCTGCTGCACCACGTAGAGCACCTGTGGCAGGACGAGAGCCGTGCCCACGGCGATCGCTGCCAGGGGGCCGGCGCCGAGTCGGTACAGCGGTAGTACGAGCAGGAAGTACAGGCCGTAGAAGGCCAGGATCACGTCGACCGGGATGCCGCTCATGGTCAGTACGGTGCCCAGGGCCAGAAGGATCACGGCCCGGATCACCACCTTGGCCACTGCCTGGCGCCCGGCCAGCCCTGTCTTCGGTGCCATGCGTCCGGTGATGAGGACCACAGCGAAGCCCGCCAGGAAGGCGAAGAGAGCGGAGGACCTGCCGTGGGCCAGCTCCGTCAGGAAGCCGATCACACCGCCCTGGTCAGGGTCGGGCCCCACATGAGCCGCGTACATGCCGAATACCGCGAGTCCACGGGCCAGGTCCAGCCCGATCAGCCGGCCCGCCGGCGCTCTTCCGCTGTCGCGCACGGGGGTCGGGGCGTCTACCACAGGAGCTCCGATGTCTGCGTACTGAGTCATGCCTTCCAGGTGTGAGAGTGGGCTGATCGCCGGGTATCCGGCAGATTTTCGGGCCGCCTCCGCCGTCCGGCGGAGGCCCACCTGCCGGGCGTCTGGAGCCGCCGCTCGCGGAGCCGCCCAGGACGTCCGGGGCATTGGGCTCGGTGCAGCAGGCATGACAGCCATCGGCGCGTGTATTTCGAATGTACAGCCGACAGCCCAGGTCCGTCCCGTTGCCGACGGCGGAATAGCCATGTTGTCGTCCGCCATGTGAGCCTTCGCACAGGCGGGCGGCCTGGTTGTCGGTCCTCTCCGGGATGGTGTGGCGGATGCCGCGTCGTCGCAGGTGCTCGCGGCAGGTCCGTTGCTGTGTGCCTTGTCGGCCGCGAGGCTGTCGGGTTCCCCGCGAGGCCTGCCCGGCCCGGTCCGCGGCACTCGGATCTTCTCCAGGACGGCCTTGAACCGGGTGCAGTCCGCCTGCTGCCGCGGGTGACGACCGGGGACAGCAGGTGGCAGCGGCCGTCCGCGCTCGGGTGGAGCTGGGTGGTGGACCCGCCGCGCGAGCAGCCCAGGCCCTTGCCGCCCGCACCACCTCCACCAGGCGGGCGACGAGGTTCTGCCACGGCGTCTTGTCCTGGTGCGGTGCGCTGCCGGCGCGTCCCCCCCCTTGCCCCGGGAACCGGCGGCGGGTCGATGCGGGCACCGGCCGCACGCTGATGCGACCGCACGACCGTGGAGTCGACCGAGACGTCCCGGTCGATCTCCCCGACCGCGTCGGCCTCGGCCTGGACCTGCTGGAGCAGACGCTCCGAGGTTCCGTCGTCGATCACCTGCCGGTGATCCCGCCACCGGCCACGACGCCTGTTGCCGACAGGCAGGAACGGCCGCAGCCGTTCTCACTCGGCATCACTCAGATCACCCTCACCCATGCCCGCATCAACGATCCAGGCGCGAGGCAGTCACATGATCGACTGGACAGATCCTGGTCGTCGACGTCGGTGACTGTGATCTGGATGCGGTTGATGCCTTCGTCCAGGAAGGTGGTCGGGTCTTGGGCTTCGACGTGGACGGCTTCTTGTTCTGAGGCGGTGAGGGCCCGCAGTGGGGTGATGTGGAGCTCTTGGTCGCGTACGGTCCAGGTGGCGGCGACGTCCGTCGACGAGGACGGCGCGGCGGCCTGCGACGGACAGGCCGAGATGGGCGTCGTCGATGGTGCGGCTGCGGTCGTGGTAGCCGAGGATCGCGTTGTCGAAGGCCGGGAGGAAACCGGACGGGGGCCGGGGTGTGAGGGTGCGGCCGGGGTGCGTCGGGCAGGTCGAGGAGATCGCGGCCGCGTGCGTCGCGGAAGGAGACGAGCTTGTCACGGGCGGCTTCGACGGCGGAGGGAAGTCCGGCGAGGCCGCACCGGGCTCGGAGGTCTGCGGTGGCTGCGGGCCCGTAGGCGGCGAGGCAGCGGCGCACCAGCTGCTGCCCGACCGGATCGCTGTCATCGGCGGGGAGCGGGTTGATGTCCCGTCCGAGCCGGGTGGCCAGGGGCAGATTGCGTACGCCGGTCGTCTTGTGCCACAGGCCGCGCGGTGGGAGCTGGGCGCGGGCTAGCACACGGGACGGGACGCAGGCGCCTTTGGTGTTGCTGTGGCCAGGAGTTGGCCGTGAAGTTCCCCGGGGACACCATCCGGGTCGGCCGGATGCTCGACACCTGCGACCGACCCCGGCCGGGCGGGTCCGACGGTTCACCGGGCACTTCGCGCGGTGAACCGTCGGAGTCCCGGTCCGGACGAGTCCGTCCTTCTGTGACCCGCCGCGGGGGAGGAGAAGCAGGGACCCCGCCCCGGCTCTCTTTCCCTGCGACGCCCCCGCCGGGTCCGCACCCTGTGACAGCACGGCGCGGAAGCCGACCCCGAAAGGCCACATGGTGCCCCACACCCTTACGGTCCCCGACCGCCGCGGTATCGCCGCCCGTCCTCACCACGCTCGACGTCGCCGCTACGTTCCTTGTCCCGGCCGTCCGAGCCGGGGCGAGTGGCGCGTGCGCACCGCACACCACCGGCGTGTGCCGGGCCGGCAGCCGCCCCCGGTGGACCGGGGCCACCACCGTCGGCGGTGATCCGACGGCGGACTCCGGTTCGACCCGACGTCCTGGGTGAGGGCGTTGACCGGCCGACCCGGTCGGCCGCCCCCACTCCGGACGTCTTCGGGTTTCGTGGTCAGGCGGCCGGGGCTGTCGCCGTGGCGGCCCGCCAGTCGCTCCCGGCGGCGATGGCCGTCCGCCAGCGGCGCAGCGCCTTGGGCGGCATGCCGAAGGACAGGGCGCCGGTGAGCCGATGGCCGGTGCGATAGGCGACGAGGAACCGGCCCCGGGCCGAGTCGCCCTCGACGACGCGTGCTTCGTCGTGACCCCGGAGGTGACCGTATGCCTGGATCCTGATTCCGTGCTGGTCGGACCAGAAATAGGGGACGGAGGCGAAGGGGCGGGCGGATTCGGGGTGGAGCAGGTTGCGGGCGGCGGCCATGGCCTGCTCGGCGGCGTTGGTCCGGTGCTCGACACGCATGTCGGCGCCGAACAGGGGGTTGTGCCAGCGGGCCACGTCCCCGGCGGCATGGACACCGGGGACGGCGGCGAGATATCGGTCGCAGACCACGCCGTCGGCCAGGCGCAGGCCGCTGCCGTCGAGCCAGGTGGTGTCGGGTTCGGAACCGATGGCGACGAGCACGTCGTCGGCCGGGACGAGTGTCCCGTCGGACAGCCGGACGGCGGTGAGCCGATGGTCCGAGGTCACGATCTCGGCGACCCCGGTGCCGGAGCGCAGGTCCACCCCGTGGTCGCGGTGCAGATGCGCGAGGTGTTCACCGGCCCGGTGTCCGAGGACGTGGGCGAGGGGAACGGGTGCGGCCTCGACGAGGGTGACGGCAGTCCCCAGGGCGCGGGCCGAGGACGCCACTTCGGCGCCCAGGAACCCGGCACCGACGACGACCAGTCGGCGGCCCTCGCCGAGGCGTTCGCGCAGGGCGAGGGCGTCGTCCAGGGTGCGCAGCGTGTGGACGCCCGGTGCGGGCGGCCCGGGGAGGCGGCGAGGCCGGACTCCGGTGGCGATGATCAGACCGTCGTAGCCGCATTCGGTTCCGTCGTCCAGGGTCACCGTACGGGTCCCGGTGGACAGGGCGGTGGCGGCGGTCCCGAGCCGGAGGTCCAGGTCGAGGGCCTCCACATCGGCCTGCGGGCGCAGGGCGGTCCGCTCGACGGCCCAGGCGCGCGTGAGGATCTGTTTGGACAGGGGCGGCCGGTCGTAGGGCAGGTGGCGTTCTCGGCCGACCAGGGTGAGCGAGCCGTCGAAGCCTTCCCGGCGCAGGGTCTCGGCGGCCGACAGACCGGCCGCCGAGGCACCGACGACGACGATCCGGCGCAGTGGGGCGGCGGTCACGCCCCGACCAGGCGGATCGCCGCGGCCGGGCAGACGGTAGCCGACTCCCTGACATCGTCGTGGTGGGCGGGGTCGGGGGTGTCGGTGAGCAGTTCGACGATGCCGTCGTCGTCCTGGTCGAAGACATCGGGGGCCAGCAGGACGCACTGGCCGGAGGCGACACACTTGGGCTGGTCGACTTCCACGCGCATGGGCTTCTCGTTTCCGCTCGGGGGACAGTGACGGGTCACCAGGTGACGGGCAGTGCGTAGACGCCGTAGACGAAGCCGTCGTGCTTGAAGTCCAGTCGGTCGATGCCGGTGGCCAACTGGAGAGTGGGGACGCGCTTGTAGAGGGTGCTGTAGACGCACTGCAACTCGACGCGGGCCAGCGGCTGCCCCAGGCACTGGTGCACGCCGAACCCGAAGGCGACGTGGCGGCGGGCGTCGCGGGTGACGTCGAGGCGGTCCGGGTCGGGGAAGGCGTCGGGGTCGCGGTTGGCGATGTCGTTGGCGAAGATGATGCCCTCGCCCGCACGGATGGTGAGGCCGTCCACCTCGATGTCCTCCAGCGCCACCCGGCGGCGTCCGGAGTGGGTGATGTTCAGGTAGCGCAGCAGTTCCTCGACCGCGGCAGAGGTCGCCGCGGGGTCCTCCGACTCGCGCAGCAGGGCGAGTTGGTCCGGGTTCTCCAGAAGGGCGAGGGTGCCCAGCGCGATCATGTTGGCCGTCGTCTCGTGCCCCGCGCCCAGCAGCAGGACGCCCATCCGCGCGGCTTCGCGCTGCGACATCTCGCCGGTGGCCACACGTTTGACGGCGAGTTCGGACAACAGGTCGTCGCCGGGCGTCGCGCGTTTGGCGGTCAGGAGGTCGTCGAGATAGTCGGTGAGTGCCTCGGTCGCCTCCCGCACCTCCTCGGGCGTCGACGTGCGACGGACGATGACCTTGGTGCGGCGCTGGAAGAAGTCGTGCTTCTCGTACGGGACGCCCAGCAGTTCGCAGATGACCAGGCTGGGGACCGGCAGTGCGAACGCCTCGACCAGGTCGACGGGCCTGGGGCCGGCGAGCATCTCGTCGATCAGATCGTCGACGATCTTCTGGACCGCCGGCCGCAGCGCATTCATCCGCTTGACCGCGAAGGGGGCGGTCACCATGCGACGCAGCCGAGCGTGCTCGGGGTCGTCCATGTTGAGGAACGTGGGGTTCTGCCGGTCCCGCTCCCTCATCCCGGCATTGCGGTGCGGGAATCCCGGCAGTGCCGGGTCGGAACTGACGCGCGGATCGCCGAGCAGTGTGCGCAGGTGATCGTGCCGGGTGATCAGCCAGGGGCTGCTGCCGTCCCAGATCCGCACCCGGGCGACGGGGCTGTCCGCCTGGAGCGTCCGCAGCGCGGGCGGGGGGTCGAACGGGCAGCCGGCCGCCCGGGGGCTGGGGTGTTCGGGCAGTTCGACCGTGGTGTCCGCGGTCTCGGTCATACGGTGCCTCCGTGGGGAAGAGGGATCACGTGGCCACTTTCCTAACAGCGTTAGTAGCCTCATACAACTAAATCGCGGAGGGTTACCGGCCGTTGCGCTCTATCTGGCCACCACCAGATCGAGGAGGTCGTCCACCATTCCCTCGATCCGCTCCCGGTCCGCCGCGAACGGAACCGCCACCGCCATCGCGGCCAGTCCGTGCACCGACGCCCACAGCAGGGCGGTCACCCGCTCGGGGTCGGTCGTTCCCCCGTGCTCGCCGTGGCAGGCCGCCACCGCGTCGGCCCACACGGCATGCACCGTCCACAACGGATGCGATGCCGCCTCGTCCCGTGACACCTCGATCCGCTCGATCCCGAACAGCAGCCGGTACACCCGGGGGTTGTCCAGCGCGAAGCCGCAGTACCGCTGCGCCAGTGCCCGCAGGGCGGCATGCGCCCCGGCCTCCCGCTCGCCCGTCCAGGCTTCCCGCAACTCGGCGGCCAGCCGCGCGTACGCCCGCTGAGTCACCGTCGCCACCAACTCCGCACGGTCCTTGAAGTGCAGATAGATGCTGGGCGCCGAGATCCCGACCTCCCGCGCCACCGCACGCAGCGACAGATCCCGCTCCCGGCCCGACTCCATCAGCATCCGCGCCGCAGCCCGGACGATCTCCTCCTTCAGCGCGGCACCCTCGCCCCACCGGCTCTGCGTACGGCGTGTGAACCCCTCACCCATCCCGAACCTCTCCTGATCTCACGGTCGCTCACCCGCCAAGTGTGACCGGAACCGACCGGCACCCCATCACGCACCGCAACCACCCACCGGAAAGAGGCGACCGGCCTCCCGTAAACCGGGTCGGACACAGGAGCGGGGCGGACGAAGCGGCCTCCGCCCCCCGCCGGGGCCCATGCGGAGCTGAGCCCGCCACTGCGCGTAGGTCCGACTGGTGGCGTCGATGAAGTCGTGGCCGAGAGCCCTGGCGTCCACCCCGGGTTCCGCACCCCACTGGGCGAGCGTTCATCGGCTCGAGGGCTCGCGCCGGCTCCGCATCGGGAGCCTCGTCGCGACACCTGCATGACGGGGCGGAGGCCCACGCCGACGGCCCCGAGCGGGTGCGGCAGGGGCGTCGGCCTCCGGTTGGACCGGATACGCAACAAGTTCTGCTGCGGTACTGACGGCCGACGGGACCACCCGGAAGCGGAAGCCGCGGCGGCGCACGCAGTCGCGTTCCAGGAACTGTTCGGCGGTATCGAGGATCTGCTGCGGGCCCGGCGCCCGGACGTTCGCCGTCGGCCGGAGGTCCGCGTCCTCGCCGGTGCGTGCCGCACATCCCAGGAGCAGCGACATCGCGACTGCTGCGCCCACCGCCCCCGCTCCGCTTCGAGCCGTCTGCCCCGCATGCCCCGAATCCCTCCGGTTCGTCGTGTCGTCCGGTGCCGGGAGGCGTCTGGCCCGGCGGCGTTGTTCGGTGTCGGCGGCCCGCGGCCTTGCAAACGAAGCCCGGACAACAGCCGCGCCGCATCCCCGGAGCAGGGCAGCCCCCACCTGAGTTGCCGGTGCCCTGGATCGGCTCCTGAGATCCGAGGTTCGTTCACCGGCACGCGTCACACGGGCTGGAGGCCTGGCCGGGATCTCGCCCCTGCGACCGACAGTGCTCGGCGAGCCGGGAGCGGCGTTCCTGCTTCGTCGATCTGAGGGGGCGTTCGTACCGGAACGTGACCGCCGGCGATCGGGTGCGGTCAGGGCTTGGTCGTGAACAGCCGGTTGAGGTGCTGGTCGACGGCGGTCAGGGCCTCTCGGGGCTCGATCACGCCCAGTTCGATGAGCGGGGTCAAGCCGGTGAGTGCCAGGAGCAGGTTGGTCTCTGTCGCCGGGTCGCGGTCGGGGCTGATGTGGCCGTCGATGATTGCCTGGCGGACGATCTGCTCGGTGAGGTCGCGGCCGTGAGTCAGCCCGTCGCGTGCGCGTGTATGGATGTTCGCGTTGTGCAGTGCCTCTAGGACGTAGGCGGCGCTCATCCGGCTCGTCGCGCGTGCGTCGGGATGGAGAGGGAGCATCTCCGCAAGCATCACCCGGAGCATGTCACGGGGGTGTGGTGGGTTGCCGAGTTCTCCGACGGCCTCGGCGACGCGCAGTGATGTCTGTTCGGACGCGAAGTCCATGGCGAAGACCAAGATTTCTTCCCGGGTGGCGAAGTAGTGCTGCACCGCGCCGTGGGAGATGCCCGCTTCCTGGGCCACTTCGCGGACGCTCGCGTGTGCGATGCCGCGTTGTTCCACTACGCGCCACAGTGCTCGGGCGATCGTCTCGCGGCGTTCACGGTGATCCACCTGCTTGGGCATCGTTGGCCTCCCCTGTTTCAATACAGTTGACATATTACAGCTGACCGGTAAAAGCTGGGGAGTCCGTTCGTGGAGGAAGGGCGTGGCATGTCCGAACAACCAGGAGCACGGACTGCGGAGGGCCTCGTCGAAGGGCGCCGGCAGGAGAACCATGCGGTGTTTCGTGGCATCCCCTATGCTCAGCCGCCGGTCGGTCCCCTGCGCTTCCAGGCACCGGCCCCGGTCGAGGGGTGGGCCGGGACGAAGCGGACGGCCGAGTTCGGCCCCGTGGTTCCGCAGGCGGGACCGACGGCCGAGAGCTCGGTCGGGAACGACTGGCTCACGCTCAACGTCAGCACCCCGGCCCTGGGGACGGCCGGGCTGCCGGTGCTGGTGTGGATCCACGGTGGTGCCTACATCGCGGGGGCCTCCAGCGATCCGATGTACGACCCTGCGTCCCTGACCAGCGCGGGCCTGGTCGTGGTGAGCATCAACTACCGGGTGGCAGTTGAGGGTTTCGCTCTTGTCGAGGGCGCACCGGCCAATCGCGGGCTTCTCGACCAGATCGCGGCCTTGGAATGGGTACGGCGCAACATCGCCGCCTTCGGTGGAGACCCTGACCAGGTCACGGTAGCGGGACAGTCCGCCGGGGCAGGGTCGATCGCGGCCCTGCTGACGATGAAGCGGGCGCACGGGCTGTTTCGCAGGGCCATCGTGCACTCGGTCCCGGGAACGCTGTGCACCCGTGTGCTGGCGGAAGAAGTCACCGTCGCGCTCGCGAGCCGGGTCGGCGCGGCACCCGACATCGAAGCCCTGTCCGGCATCGATCCCTTGCGCCTGGCCGGCGAGCTCACCGCCCTTCGTGTCGACCTTCCCGGCCACCGCAAGAGGTGGGGGCGGCTCTCGCAGATCGGTGTCGCCGTGTGCCCGGTCCTCGACGGCGTGGTGCTCACCGAAACGCCCTGGACGGCGCTGGCCGGCGGCCGTACAGGAGGGATCGAGCTCCTCGTCGGCCACACCCGTGATGAATTCCGGCTGTTCAGCGTCATGATGGGGCGGCTGGGCACCTTCACCGAGGACGAGGCCCGTACGGCCCTCGACCTGTTCGCCCCGGCACCGGACGGCGCCGACGCCTACCGTGCCGCCTACCCGCAGGCCACCCCCGAAGAATTGATCGAACTGGTGTACTCCGATGCCCTCTTCCGGATGCCCTCACTGCGGCTGGCCCAGGCGAACCAAGCGGCTGGAGGCACCTCGTTCCTCTTCGAGCTGCAACTGACGGCCCCGGCGTCCGGCGGAGTCCTGGGCGCCTGCCACAGCCTCGATGTCCCCCTGGCGTTCGGCACGCTGGACAGCCCCACCGGCCGACACCTCTTCGGCGACCGACCAACGCCGGTGGTCTCGGTGGTATCCCGGGAACTGCAGCGTGCATGGGTCCGCTTCGCCGCGACCGGCGACACCGGGTGAGTGCTTCATCGCCTCGTGGCGGCCGTTCTCCTCGGTCGTCACCTTGTGCACGGTGGGGAGGTGCGCGGCTCGTAACCGCAGGACGCCGTCCCGGCCGCGGTGCGTACGCGGCCGATGGGGCGCAAGTCAGGAGATCGCGTCGCGGGACGCACGCTCCATCGGGAGGGCGGGGCGGCCCCGTCAGCGGAGAAGAGTCTGCCGGGGGGCCTCGTGTCTTCTGTCAAGCGAGGCGAGAGGTTCGGGGTTCGTGGAAGGTGCCGTCGTGGGGCATCGCGAGGGGCACGCTGACGCGGTGCCGGGCCAGGCGGAGGGGAGCCTCTTTGGGCTTTCCCGTGGGCTCGGGATCGGCCGTGGTAGCTGCGGGAGGCGCCGATGGGGGCGGGCTGGTCGACGATCACCAGGACCGTGCCGAACTCGGCCATGAGCTTGTCGAGGACGGCCCGCAGCTTCGGCTCGCTGTTGGGCAGCGGCCTGTCGGAGGCCTTCTTCCCGGCCGGCGTGAGCCCGTGACCGTGATGAGTGGTCGTGCCGACGTCCAGACCGAGGAACACGCCCACAGAGGGGCAGAGCCATGCCGGCTCGGAAGCCAGCGGCCCGCTTGCAGGACCGCGAAGAACATGACGGGGGAGAGACGGACTTCGCTCCCGCAAGGCGGTAGATGGTGGCTGCTTGCCACAGCGCAGATACCGCATGTCACGGACAAGGGGTCCGGACCTGTCCTCGGGCCGGACCCCGCATCGAGTGCTACTCCTCGCAGGCCGCTTGGCCTGCAGGACGGAAGTTGATGCGTTCCCTCACGACGGGGAAGCCGGCCCTGGCGAAGTTCGCGGCCATGGGGAAGTTGCCCCGGTCCGTCGCTCCGCTGACGAACTCCGCGCCCTCCTCGACGAGGAAGTGGGTGCACTCGGCGAGGAGGTCGTAGGCATAGCCGTGACCGCGCTGTTCCGGGACGACTCCGATGAAGCCGATGGTCGGACCGGAGGGGTTGTGGGCCGGGATGTGGATGCCGACCAGGTCGCCTTCCGGCGTGTACGCGGTCTGCCACCACTCCCGTGGGGAGGGGCACCAGTGGAAGAAGTCGAGTTCCTCCTGGGCGGCTTGGTCGAGGCCGCCCTCCTCGATAGCCCTGAGCGCGTGGGCATCCAGGGTGACGGAGTGGATCCGGCGCAACGCGCCGAAGAACACGGTGTCGTCGGGTTCGGCACTGAAGCGCAGGCGTCCGGGTCGCTCGGGCAGGCCTCGGTCCGGGGTCCAGCGGTACAGGAAGCGTTCTACCAGGCGCTCGTACCCGGCGGCTCGTGCGGCGGCGAAGCGTGCATCGGCGGCGGCGCGCAGGTCGGGCTTGTCCCGCCAGTCGCCGGGCAGGTTGATCTCGAGCTCGACCTGCCAGGGAGCGGAGCGCAGGAGCTCGGCCCCCGCCTCCTCCTCGCCCTCGGCCACGTCGAACCAGTTGATGTTGACGGGCTTCGAGTCGTCGGGGCCGCCCCACCACGCGCCACGCGCGACGACCTCGCCGTCGCGCAGGGCGACACGCATCCAGTCGGTGCGGAACCGGGTACGCCGATGGCCTTCACGGGCGCCCAGTGGGTCGGGCAGTGCGTCGAAGAGACGGGCGTCGCTCGCGGAGAGCGCGCGGATGACCGGATCGGTCATGGATTCCTCCGGGATACAGGCTGCTTGGAGCGCTCCCGGTCAGATCTCACGAACCACGCCGGGACAGCGGAAAGGGGAGCGCTGGAAAGGTGTGAACCGCACGGCACTCGCCTCCTTCCGTCCATCTCAGGGCGTGGAGTCACACGGTAGGTGATCTGCCGCAGGTACGTCCACGGATTTCCGCGGCCCCTGGAAGGAGGGCCGGCCCGCGGAGCACCAGGCGCACCGAGGGCCCGCTCGCGGCGCGGACCCGCTGGACGCGTCGGTGCTGCGGGCGGCTCGATGCCGGCCAATGGCCGAGTCGTGGACATCGGCCGTCGGGGTGGACGAGCCCGCATCGGCTGCGGTGCTGTACCTCACGACGTCCTGAAGGTGGTGGCCCGGGCGAAGTGTTGTGGCCGGAATGCTGCGTGGCGTGCTCTGATTGCTTCGCGTGCCTGGGCGGGGTACCGGCGATGCTCGGCCGACGAACCCGGTCGGCGGGCAGGGTCTGTGCGAATGTCCGGGTGTCGGCGCAGGTGGCGCGGTGTTCACACAACTGCGTGGCGAAGGGAAGAGGGTCGATGCGCGCGGTCCGGGCCGGCTCGCCGATGGCCGTCGGACCGCCACGGACACGGGCGAGAGCGGTGTGGGTGTTTCGATCGGGCCGGACCCGTGCATCAGCTCGGCGAGAGCGTGAAGCACCGGTCCCATCCCCGCCCGGGGGCTGTCATGCCGTGTGGAAGGCGACCCTCAAGACCGGAAGCGTCCGGCCTGGGGCGACCTCTCGTTCACCGATGCGCTCGGCCCCCATACGCAGGTAGAACCCTTCGGCGTGAGGGTCGGATTCCAGGGTCAGGGTGTGGAAGCCCGCGCTGTGGGCCGAGTCGACGGCGTGTTCCCAGAGCGTCCTCCCCAGGCCGGTGCCGATCGCCTCGGGTTCGAGGAACAGGTCTGCCAGCTCGCCGTGCGGAGGCTCGCCCGTGATTTGGTAGTAGCCCGTCACCACACCGTCCCGCTCCGCGACAACGACGTGCCCGTCACGAATGGTGGCGGAGCTGATCGACAGCATTCCCGCCATCCGATCCAGCGTCGCCTGTGGATAGCCCCAGTGCGCCTTCGACCGGCGCGTCAGCGCCGTGAGCACTCCGGCCTCATAGGGCTCAGCAGTTCGTAAGCAGACCTCGTTCATGGGGCGGAGTATCACCCGCCCTGCCCTTCTGGGACGAACGGATTTCACTCGGCAGACCTCGGTCGCGCTCCAGCGCCAGGGCTGTGCGGGGTCCAGCCGGATGATGACCGTAGGCGGTCCCCGGCGGCGCACCGGCTCCAGGTGCTTGCGGTCAGGGCGGCAAGCTCGGTGGTGGTGACGTGGTGGTGGCCGAGGGCGTCGGCCATGACAGGGGCGGACACCTCCAGGATCCAGGACGTGCTTGCGGATCGCAGACGCGGTCGGCGACGGTGGGGGGCGCCGAGGACTCGGCTACGGCGCCCTCGGGCTCGCGATGGCGGCGGAGTGCTTTCGGCCTGGCGGTCGGCTCGCGGACAATCCGTACCGCTGCGCAACACCGACGTCCGCTGTCCGATGTCACCGGACTCCGGCCGCGCGCCATCGAACGTTCGGCAGCCGCTGACCGCCGCCCACGCCCGTACGCGGACCGATGTGGTTCGTTGGGCCGTGCCTGGGCTCCTCCTACGGCTGGAGAGAGTCGGGGCACGAGTCGGCCGACTGCGTGATCGTCCAACCGTCCCCGAATACACGGACGCTCGAGTGCGCGGGGGAGCGTTGGCCGGTGTCGGGAGGCGCCGCGGAGGCGCCGTCCTGATTCCCGTACGCGGGCACCATGGCAAGCGGCGGAGCCATGTTGGCCACCGTGCACGCCAACTGCAGCATGGCCGGATGGCTGAGGGGAGGGACAGCTTCGGGGAGATGGATGGAGAGGGTGTCGTCGCCGCCGATCGCCACCTCCAGTGGGTCCGTCAGGCGGGGCAGCTCCGTCGTGGCTGTCGTGGCCTCGCTCGTGGTCGGTC
This sequence comes from Streptomyces sp. CB01580, assembly GCF_001905795.1. Lineage (GTDB taxonomy): Bacteria > Actinomycetota > Actinomycetes > Streptomycetales > Streptomycetaceae > Streptomyces. The sequence continues at coordinate 278,269 of NZ_LIXJ01000006.1, read as the reverse complement.
CGGCGAACAGAAGGCGCACGACGGCCCCGTAGTCCCCGGGGCCGCCGATCCTGCGCAGATAGGGCCTCAGTTCTCCCTTGTGCAGGAAGTAGAGGGCGATGGTGGTGGGCACCGGGGGCTTCGGACTGGGAGGGAGCATGCCGCTCGCCGGTTCGCCGGCCTCGATGACGTCGGACGGGGGGACTCCGCACGCCGCCAGGGTGAGCGCGGCCGTGAGCCCGGCCAGCAGCGCCCCTGCGCGCGAGCCCTTCACCGGGCGCCCACGGCGACGTCGGCGGCAGCGGCTGCGGAGTCGCGGTGCAGGGGGAGCTCGACCGTGAACACCGCGCCGCCCCCGGGCAGGTTCGCCGCACGGATGCGTCCTCCGTGCAGGTGCACGTTCTCGGCCGTGATGGCCAGGCCCAGCCCGCTGCTCTCGCTCCTGGTCCGTGATGTGCTCGCCTTGTAGAAGCGCTCGAAGATGTGCGGCATGGCCTCCTCGGCAATCCCCGGCCCGTTGTCGGTCACCTCGATGACGGCCCACGCCATGTCCGCTCGCTCCTCCCTCACGTCCATGGTCAGCCGTACCGGCGGCGCCCCGTGCCGCAGCGCGTTGCCGACCAGATTGGCCATCACCACGTCGAGCCGGACCGGATCCACGCGTGTCCTGAGCACGCCCGGTCGGGGCAAACGGGTCTCCACCCGGCCCTGCCACCCGCGAGAGGCGAGGGTGCGCTGTACCGACTCGGTCAAGTCGATCTCGTCCAGGTTGAGTTCGACCGCGCCCGCGTCGAAACGGGAGATCTCCATCAGGTCGTTCACCAGCCCGCTGAGCCGGCCGGTTCCCTCGCTGAGGAACCTCAGCGCGTCGGCGGTCTCCTGGTCCAGGTGCCGTGTCTTCTCGTCCAGCATGTCGGTGACCGCCGACATCGCCGCCAGCGGTGTGCGCAGTTCATGGGAGACGTCCGCGACGAAGCGGCGCGCCTGGGCCTCCAGGCGGCGCAGCTCCGCGACCGACTGCTCCAGGGCGGCCGCCGTCTCGTTGAAGGACCGTGAGAGGTCGGCCAGTTCGTCGGAACCGTTGACCGCCAGCCGGACGTCGAGGTGTCCCTCGGCCATCCGGCGCGTCGCCCGGCGCAGCGCCCGCACGGGACGGAGCACGCCGCTCGCCGCCAGCAGCGCCAGGACGACGGCGAGGCACAGTGCCACCAGGGTGGCGCGCTCGATGCCGCTGATCATCGCTCGTACGTAGGCCTCTTCGGTGTTCTGCGGCACCACCAGGTACATCACCATCCCCGAGAGCCTGGACTCCTCGCCCTCACCGGCGGTGTACGTGACCGGCATTCCGACGACGAGACAGGGATGCCCGTCGGCGTCGATCCGCTGGAACACCGCGGCGCGCTTGGTCTGCACGGACCGGCGCAGTTCGGGGCTCAGCCTGTGGAAGTCGGCGCTCGGCGCGTAGGCGCGAAGGCCGCCGTACGTGGCCATGACCCGCCACCCTTGTGACTGGTTGGCACCGAGCACCTGGTTCACCGCCGACTGCAGCTCCGACTGGTCCGGCGTAGTGGAGGTGTAGACGGCCACGGCGTTGACGCTCGCCCGGAACTGCCTGATGACGGAGTCCTGGCTCTGCTGCAGCACCCCCGTGCGCGCCTCCCGGAAGGCGAGTGCTCCGGTGCCCAGGGCACTGGCCATGGTCACCAGGACGAAGGCCGCCACCAGGCGGGGGCGCAGACCCCGCAGCGGAAGCGGGACTCGGTCCAGGACCGCCCCGAGGAACCGCCTCTTCCCGGCGTCCTGCCCGGCCGCGCCGGCATCGCGTCCGCGTACGGCCTTTCGTGCCCGCACGGTTCTCCGGTCGTTCACGAGATACCGAAGCGGTAACCGAAGCCGCGTGCGGTCTGCACGTACCGGGGATCCCTGCCCTCACCGAGCTTGCCGCGCAAGCGCTTCACGCAGGCGTCCACGAGCCGTATGTCGCCGTGGTAGCTGTGCTCCCAGACCGCTTCCAGCAGCTGCTGGCGGCTGAACACCTGGCCGGGCGAGGCCGACAGGGTCAGCAGCAGCCGAAGCTCGGAGGGGGCGAGCGCGACCGGTTCGCCACGGTGTGTCACCACGAGCCCCGCCCGGTCGATGACCAGCTCTCCGTGCGACTCCGCCCGGGGCCGGAGGCCGTCTGAGACCGACGCGTCCTGCCTTCGCAGCACGGCCCGTATGCGCGCGTCGAGCACCCGGGCCTGCACGGGCTTGACCACGTAGTCGTCCGCGCCGGCCTCCAGCCCCACGACCACGTCGATGTCGTCCCCCCTGGCCGTCACCATGATGATCGGCACCTGGTCGCGAACCCTTATCCGCCGACACACGTCGAGGCCGGATATGCCGGGCAGCATGAGGTCGAGCACGATGACGTCGGGCTCGAAGAGGCGGAGCTGTTCCAATCCCTCTTCACCGGTTCCGGCGGCGAATACGTCATGCCCCTGATGTCGTAGCGCCAACTGGACGGCCTTACGGACATCTGGGTCGTCTTCGACAATCAGGACTCGTGGCACTCCGCCAGTGTAGGCCGATCGGATGAGGCGACCGTCCCGGAAAGGGCCCCTCACGAGGGCTGTTACCGAATGATCACAACGGGACGGGGTGTCGACGGTCCGGCCCCGGGCTGCGAGAGTCACCGGCAAACCATCGTTGCCATTTCGTCATCATCCGAGCTCATGATGATCATCTGAAACGACCAACCTGAGCTGCCATGCATTCGGCACGAGAGCGGGAATCCGCACCACCCACCGGCAACGCCCCGGCCTCCCACCGCGACGGCCGTCGGCACCGGTCCCCCCACCGCCGGGTCGCTCCGCGCCGGTCCTCCCACCGCCGGGTCGCTCCGACCCGCCGGTCGCGGAGCTATCTGATCGGCACTCTGATGGCCGTCGGCCTGCTCGGCTCGGCGCCGTACCTCCTGGACGGTGGACGAAGTGATGCGTCGAGCGGTGCACCGAGCCCGCGGAGTACGGTGCACATCACCCCCGCGCCCGCCCCGAAGCCCACTCCGAAGCCCACTCGGACGGCCGCTCAGCCCCCTGCCGAGATCGACGTCCCTTCGAGGGGCACCGGCTCGTTCGTCACCGCGGACGCCGGTGGCGCGAAGGTCGGTCGGGGACCGCGCCTGCTCCGCTACGTGGTGGCGGTCGAGGCCGGGCTCGAGATCTCGCCGGCCCAAGCGGCGAACGAGATCGCCGACATACTGGCAGCTCCCCGGGGCTGGACCCGCAACCAGGCCTACTCCTTCCAGTTGGTGGGCGCGGGAGCCCCCCACGACCTCACGGTGAAGATCGCGACACCGGGAACGGCGGACGCCCTGTGCTGGGCTGGCATCCACCAGGACACGCAGGGCGAATACAACTGCGAGGTCCCCGACGGAGTGGTGGTCAACCTCAAACGCTGGGTCGAGGGCTCGCCCACGTTCGACGGTCCGATCCATGACTACCGGGCGCTGATCATCAACCACGAGATGGGACACTTCCTGGGCCACACACACATGACCTGTGCGGGTCCCGGGCGACTGGCCCCGGTGATGATGCAGCAGATCAAGGGTCTGCACGGATGCGTCGCCAACGCCTGGCCCTATGACAAGAACGGCCGCCTCGTCTCCGGGCCGCACGTGACGTGACGCGGCGGCCGTTCCCGGAGGCGCGCCGCTTGAGGTACCGGACCGGCCGTTACAGCTGGTGCTGTGGTCGGAAAGGTTTGCCGGGAGGCTCGCGGTTCGGTGCGGTGCATCGCAAGGCGGAGGATCGCCCTCGTACGGGACGTACTCGGGTGATGCGACAACGCGGCGAGGTGCCGTGCCGGGCGTCGCGAGCCGGTGAACCGTTCCGGTCGCAGCACTAGTGCCGCTCTCGGCAACGTTTGCCCCGTCGCACCGTCCGGCACGCACTCCCCCAAGGCCTTAAGGGCCAGGGGGGACCCCCTTCGGCGTTGGCCGAGAGCCCACGTAGCCCGCTACGAACTGCCGCCTGCCGTACGACGACAGGGCCCGGGCGTACTGCCCTCAGAGCAGCCGCCCGGTCTCCTCGTCGGTGGCCGGGCGGACCAGGACGGGGAACGCCCGTTCGCCGATGCGACAGGTCAGGTGCTCCTCGTCCTCGGGCCCGCCGGGCCGGCCGGACAACCAGGCGTGGACGGCGGACAGGGCGGCGGCCGGGTCGGCGCGCACGACGCGACCGCCCTCGGACCGTGGCCCGACCAGCACGGCACGGGCGCGCGCCTCGCCGCGGAGCGCGAGCACGCACAGCTCGGCGGAGAGCACGGCCGCGGCCGTGCGGCAGCCCGGGTACTCGGAGAGGGTGTGCCGGATCCACCCGGACGCCGTCCACGCCGCGTCCGGTACAACGGCGGCGGGCGGCAGCACGCGGCGGTAGAGCAGACCGGCCGCACGGGCGAGCTGTTCCCGGGCGGCACCGTGCTCCACCGCCAGGTGGTGCCCGGACGCACCGAGCCCGGCGGGGCGCCGGTCGATGAGGATCGCGGTGCCGGAGACCTCGGCATGGACGTCGAACGCGGCGGGCGCACGGGTGGCGCCCGCAGGGGAGGGCAGCAGCCGGGGCGGGGCGCCGAACCGGGGCGGGGCGAGGCCGAGAAGGGCGTACACCTCGGTCCGCAACAGGTCCAGTGCCTCGCCGCAGCGGTCGAACGCCGCCCGTGCCGCGTCGCGTCCGGGCCCCGGCCGGTACGTGGCCAGTGCCTCGCGCACGGCGCGGGCGTCCCCCAGTTCCGGTATCCCGCCCAGGAGGGTGTCCATCGGGCTGCCGGGGATCAGTTCGCCGCCGCCGCGGTGGACGCGCACGACCGGTCGGTCACCGGCCGCCGCGTAGTACAGCGCCGTCGAGCCGTGATCGGTGATCAGCGCGTCCGCGGCGATCAGTACGGATGCCCAGTCCTCGTACGGACCCGTCAGTACCATGCCGGCGTCCAGCGCGGGCGCCAGACGCTCGGTCAGTTCGTACTCGCCCAGCCGGCTCCGTTCGTTGGGATGCACGATCAGTGCCAACTGGTACTCGTCGTACGGGAGATGGGCCGCGAGCTCGGCGGGGAGACCGGGACGCCGGTGGAGCAGGGAATCCGGACCCCAGGTCGAGGCGAGCACGAGCAGGGTGCGCGGCCCGGTGCCGAGGGCTGCCCGGTACCGGTCGCGGAGGGGCAGCGAGGCGAGGACGCGTTCCAGGGTGGGGTCGCCGATGACCCTGGCGCGCCCGGCGGCCTCGGGGCCGACGGCGGCCAGCCGGGCGACCTGGTCGGGGTGCGCCAGGGCGTGCAGGGTGATCGGGGTGCCGTCCCCGTCCGGCGCCAGGTAGCGAGGGTCCAGTCCGGAGGCGGAGTCGGCGCGGCCCTCGCCCGGAATGGACTTGTTGAACCCCGCCCCGTGCGGGAGCAGCACGCGCGTACCGCGAAGCCGGTCCAGCTCGCCCTTCGGGCTCGCCGCGAGCACCAGGTCGTACGTGCGTCGGCACGCCTCCTCCCAGGGCAGGACACGGCCCCTGACGGCGTCGATCACGGACAGGGTGTCGACGTCGAAGTCGGATCCGGGAACCAGCGTGAAGAAGCGGGTGAGACGTTCATCGCCCGAGAAGGCGAGGAGGGTATCCAGGAGGCGGTACAGGGCCACCGCCGATCGGGCGGCCAGCAACACGGACCTCTCGCCCGTCATCGCCCGTCGCCCGTCGCCCGTCGCCCGTCGCCCGTCGCCCGTCGCCCGTCGCCCGTCGGTCCAAGCCTCCATTCTATAGGGGAGCGATCGCTTGGATCCGGCGTTTCCGCAGGTGGGGAGAGGTAGTTTGCGTCGTCGAGCGACATGGTTCGATCGTACCGTGCGACGGATTCCGGCCGGACGGCAGTGATCCGTACCGCATCTTCGGCAAGTGCGGTGCGCGGATCCGGGGCGATCGGGAGGATGGCGGAATGAGTGAGCTCGGAATCGCACTGATCGCCGCGGGGGCGGCGATCGCGGGCAGCGTCGCCACGGGATGGTTCACCCGGAACGCGGGGATCCGGCAGGCCGAAGCGGCACGCCGGGCCGGAGAACGGCAGGCCGACGCGCTCCTGGAGACGGTCCGGATGACGCTTCAGGAGCAGGCGGCCGTGCGCGTCCTCGATCTGCGGCGCCAGACCTATGTGCGCTTCCTCGAAGCGGCGGAGGCCCGGATCCTGACCGAGCGGACCGGCCGGGGGCGCGGGGACGACGACGGACTGCTGGAACGCGCCCTGGGCACGGTCCTCCTGGAAGGACCGGCCGAGGTCGCCGCCGCGGCCCAGAACCTCGTCGACCGGCTGCGCCGGCACGGGACGCCGGACGACCTCGTGGAGGCGAAGCTCGCTTTCCTCTCCGCCGCGAGAACCGCCGTGAGCCCGCCCCCGCCGGCCGGATAGCCGGGGTTGTGGCGCCTGCCGGCCGGACAGCCGGGGACCGGGGTGGTTGGACAGCCGCCGGGGCGGCGGCCGCCGGTTCCGCTACTCGAAGCGGGTCGCGTCACCGGCCCCCCGGCGCACGACCTCGACCCCGTCGCCGGAGAAGTCGACGACGGTCGTCGGCTCGGTGCCGCAGTCGCCCGAGTCGACCACGATGTCCACCACGTGGTCGAGCCGTTCCTTGATCTCCCAGCCCTGCGTCAGCGGTTCGTCCTCGTCGGGCAGGAGCAGCGTGCTGGAGAGCAGCGGCTCCCCGAGCTCGGCGAGCAGTGCCTGGGTGACGACGTGGTCGGGGATCCGGACGCCGACCGTCTTCTTCTTGGGGTGCAACAGCTGACGCGGCACCTCCTTCGTCGCGGGGAGGATGAACGTGTAGCTGCCGGGCGTCGCCGCCTTGATCGCGCGGAAGACGTCGTTGTCGATGTGGACGAACTGTCCCAGCTGCGCGAAGTCCCGGCACATGAGGGTGAAGTGGTGCCGGTCGTCGAGGTGCCGGATCGACCGGATCCGTTCGAGCCCGTCACGGCTGCCCGGCCGGCATCCGAGCGCGTAGCAGGAGTCCGTCGGATACGCGACGAGCGCTCCCGACCGGATGCTCTCGGCCACGGACCGGATGGTGCGCTGCTGGGGGTTTTCGGGGTGTACGTCGAAGTACTTCGCCATCCGCCGAGTCTAAGGGCGGTCCGGCCCGGCATGCGGGTTCGTGCGTCAGGGGTGCCGCCGGGAACCCGGCGGCACCCCGGGCTCACTCCTTGACCGCGCCCGCGTTGGCGCCGTTCACGAAGTGCCGCTGGAAGCAGAAGAACAGCACCGCCACCGGAAGGGTGGAGAGCAGGGCCGCCGCGAGCTTCAGCGGGTACTGCGTCCCACCGCCGAGCCCGCCCGAGACGAACCGGGCCAGGCCCGTGGTGAGCGTCTCGTACTGACCCGACTGGGTGCTGACCAGGAAGTGCGTGAACTCGTTCCACGACCCCTGGAACGACAGGATCGTCAGCGTGATCAGCGCGGGCCTGGCCATCGGCAGGACGACGGACCAGAAGATCCGCAGCACCCCCGCCCCGTCCACCCGGGCCGCCTCCTCGACCTCGCGCGGGATGGACTCGAAGAACTGCTTCATGATGAAGATGCCCGCCGCGTCCACCAGCAGCGGCACGATCATGCCGGTGTAGGTGTCGAAGAGGCCGAACGTGTTCAGCACCAGGAACTTCGGGATGAGCAGAGCCACACCGGGCACCGCCATCACCGCGAGCACCAGGGCGAACAGCACCGAACGGCCGCGGAAGCGCAATCGCGCCAGCGCGTAGCCGGCCATGGAGTCGAACAGCACCCGGCCGGCCGTCACCAGCACCGCCACCATCGCCGAGTTGCTCAGCCAGCGCAGGAACGGGACACTGTCGCCGGTCCCGCCCAGCCCGAACAGCCGCTGATAGGCGGCCGTGGTCGGGGTGACGGGCAGCAGGGACAGCGGATGCGCGGCGGCGTCCGGATCCGTCTTGAAGCCGGTCACCAGCTGGAGGGCGAACGGCAGCAGATAGAGCAGCCCCATGCCGACGACCACCGCGTACCCCACCAGGCGCCACGGCAGCGGGAAGCGGCCCAGCACGGGCCGCCCCCGCTCGCCCCCGGCGCGGCGGCATGACGGACGCGGGGCCTGGTCGCGTACGGCCGTACCGGTGGCGGTCATCGGTTCCTCCTGGTGCGAGTGCCACGCTCCCGCAGCACCCAGCGCTGCAACGCGGTCAGGACGAGGATCACGGAGAGCAGGATGAACGCGATCGCCGAGCCCTGCCCGAAGTCCCCGTTGTCGAAGGCCGCCGAGTACGAGAGGAAGGCGGGGGTGAGCGTGGTGTTCCCGGGCGCGCCCTGACCCATCACGTACACCTGGTCGAAGACCTGCCAGGTGGAGATCAGGCCCAGCGTCAGGACCAGGAACAGCGAGGGGCGCAGCGCGGGCAGCGTCACGTACCGCAGCATCTGGAAGCGGTTCACGCCCTCCAGCGCGGCCGACTCCTCCAGCTCGCGCGGGATGTCCTGGAGCGCCGCGAGGAAGATCAGCATGAATGTGCCGGAGGTGGTCCACACGGCGAGCAGGATCAGCGTGCACATGGCCACCGAAGGACCCGACAGCCACTCGAACCACGACAGCCCCAGCAGGGAGTGGTCGGCCAGCACCCCGGTGGGATGCTCGGGGTCGACGACGCCCAGACCGCCCAGGATCAGCGAGAGCACACCGCGTGGGTCGGCGAACCAATTCGGCCCCTCGACCCCGATCCAGGACAGCAGCGAGTTGACGGCCCCGCTGCCCTGGAACAGGAAGAGGAAGACGGTGGACACCGCGATCGAGCTGGTGACCGAGGGGAAGAAGAACGCCGTGCGCAGCGCGCTCCGCGCCCGCAGCAGCTTCTGGTTGACGACGATGGCCAGCCCCAGGGCCAGCATGGTCTGCAGGGGCACGGTCAGCAGGACGTAGTAGGCGTTGTTGCGCAGGGAGGTCGCGAAGAGCGTGCGGTCGAGCCCGTCCTGGGTGAGCAGCGACCGGTAGTTGTCCAGCCCGACGAAGTCCGCCTGGCCGGAGAACGGGTTGGAACGCCCGTCCCAGTGCAGCAGGCTGACCCAGAGCGCCATCAGGATCGGCAGCACCAGGAACAGCCCGATGACGATCACCATCGGGCTGACGAACAGCCAGCCCCAGGCGCCCTCGCCGCGGAGGCCCGCGCGCCGGGCGCGGGCCCCTCCAGCTGTACGGGCGCGACCGTCCGCGGGGACGCCTCCGGTCGCGCGGGCCCTGCCCGCCGCCGTTCCGGACGGGCCGTCGGGCCCGTCGGCCGTGCGAGGATCACCGCTCTCGCGGGTCGTGCGGATGGGCATGCGGCTCAGTTGCCCTTCGCGATCGCCTGCTCGCCGTTGCGCTGGAGACCGGAGAGGATCTTCTTCGGGTCGGCGGTGCGCAGCGACTGCAGATCGGTGTTGAACTGGCTCAGCACCTTGTCGAACCCGGCGATCGTCACCGGGCCCTGGGCGTACGTGGTGCCGTCGACCCACGCCTTGGCGGCCGGCTGCTTCTCGGCGTACGTCTTCAGCGCGTTGGACCGCGAGGGCATGACACCGAATGCGGCGGCGAAGTCGAGCTGCTGCTCGGCGGAGGACAGGAACTTCACGAGGTCGACCCCCGCCGCGCGGTGCGCGCTGTCGGCGGCGACGCCCCAGCAGTTGCTGTAGGCGAGGGTGCCCTGGCCCGCCGGGCCCGCGGGCAGCGGCACGACGGCGTACTTCACGTCCGGGTAGTCGTGGATCATCCCGCCCTCGAGCCAGTTGCCCTCGATGGTCATGGCGGCCTTGCCCTTGCCGAGCGCCTCGCCGCCCCAGCTGGTGTCGACCTGCTTGGCGAACTTCATGGAGCCCGACTTCAGGAGCGACTGGACGAACTCCAGGCCCTTGACGTTCTCCGGGGTGTCGGCGGTCATCTTCTTCTGGGCCGGGTCGGTGAGCGAGCCGCCCGCCTGCTTCATGAAGACGCCGAGCCGCTGGTACTCGTCGCTGGTGACCAGGCCGGTGACGCCGTCATGGGTGAGCCGCTCCGCGACCTTGCGCAGGTCCTCCCACGTCTTCGGGTAGTCCTTCTCCGTCAGCCCGGCCTTCTTCCACAGCTCGGTGTTGACGACGAGGGCGAGCGTGGACTCGTCCTTCGGGACGCAGACCAGCTTCCCCTCGTGCGAGAACGATGCGCGCAGCTGCTCGGAGAAGTCGTCGGCGTCGGGGATCTTGTCCCCGTACGCGTAGAGCGAGCCGCTCCGGGCGTAGTTGGCGAACTGGTCGGAGTTGACGTAGAAGACGTCCGGCGGCCGGTGCCCGGCGAAGGACTGGGCCAGCTGCTGGTTCATGTCCTTGGCGACCTCGACCGTGACCGTGTTGCCGGACTTCTTCGCGTACGCCGCCGCCGCGTTCTTGACCGCCTGCGTCTCGGCGTCGCCGGAGGTGGCGATCAGCACCGTCAGCTTCTGCTTGCCGGACTCGTCCTGCTTCGTCTCCCCGTCGCCGCCGAAGCCGGACGAGCAGCCGGTGGCGGCGAGCAGGGCAGCGCAGGTGGTGAGTGCGGCGACGGCCGTGCGGGTTCTCATGGGGTTCCTCCAGAAGGGGTACGACGTGCGACTCAGCCGATCCGAAGGGGTTGCGCCGTTCGGTCGGCGGCCCGTCTCCGGGCCGGGGATGAGGGGTGAGGCGTGGGGAAGGGTGCGCGCGTGGGGGAGAGGGGAAGTCCTGGGACCGGTCGTCCGGGGCGGACCGGGGTCAGCCGTCCGAGGCGGTGCTGCTGCCGCGCACGACGAGCGAGGGTTCGAGCAGGACGCGTTCGGGCGGGGCACCGGCGTCCGACATCCGGGCCAGCAGCAGCCGGAAGCACTCGCGGCCGACCGCCTCCAACGGCTGGGCCACGGTGGACAGTCCGGGGGAGAGCAGCGCTGCCGCGGGGGAGTCGTCGAAGCCGACGACCGCGACGTCCTCGCCGGGCACGGCCCCGCGTTCGCGCAGGGCGTGGTAGCAGCCCAGCGCGAGCACGTCGCTGGCGGCCACCACGGCCGTGGCACCGGCGTCGAGCAGCGGGCCGACGGCGGTCCGCGCGGAGTCGATGTCGTCGACGCTCTGCGCCCGCCTGCCCCGCACCGGAAGACCGTGCCGCCGCATGGCGCGCTGCCATCCCAGCGCACGGTCGTCACCGACCCCGGAGCCGCGCGGCCAGCCGAGGAACGCGATCGAGCGGTGCCCCAGGCCCACCAGGTGCTCGACCGCGGCGTCCGTGCCCGAGGCGCCGTCGACGTCCACCCAGTCCCCGATCTGCCGACCGGACCACATCCGGCCGAAGCCCACGAACGGTACACCCCGCTTGTCCAGCCACGCCTGGCGCCGGTCGCCGCGCTCGGTGCCGCTCAGCACGAAGCCGTCCACGCTGTGCAGGTCGATCAGCTCCTCGTACTCGTCCGGACCGGCACTGCCGGGGGGCGCGGCGAAGAGCAGGATCCGGTATCCGGCCTCGTCGGCGGCCTGCGACAGGGCGTGCAGGAACCGGTCCATGACCGGTACCGACGTGCCCGGCGCGGTGGGGCGGATGCCGTAGCCGATGAGCTTGCTGGAGCGGGTGCGCAGCGTCTGGGCCGCCCGGTGCGGGCGGTAGCCCAGCTCGTCGATGGCGAGCAGGACCCGTTCCAGGGTCTTGGGGCGCAGCAGTTCCGGCGCGTTGAGCGCGTTCGACACCGTCTGCGGGGAGACCCCCGCCCGCCGCGCGACCGTGGCCAGGGTGACCGGGGCGGCCTTGGCGGCGGGGGAGTCGGGGGAGCGGGCCATGAGTCTCTCCGTGGCGATCGTACGGCGGTCCGAGAAGATTGGAGCGTTCCAAAAGCATTGTCAACGCGTTGAAGTCGTCGTTAAGGTTTTTGGAACGCTCCAATGCCATGAGAGGTTCCGCTCTGTTGGACACGACTGTCAAGACCCAAGACCCTGAGATTCCCGACACGCGTTCCGGCGCCGAGGACGGCCCGGCCCCCCAGGGCCTCCAGCCGTTCCTGCACGACGCCTGTGTGACGCTGTACGCTCCGAGCTTCGCGATCTCGCACGCGGACGGGCAGATCGACGGCCCCGCGGACGGCTTCTACCACGGCGACAGCAGGGCGCTCTCCCGGCTGACGGTCGCGGTGGACGGCACGGAGCCGGCACCGGTGCGAGGAACCCTGGAGGGCGCGGACCGCGCGGCCTTCCGCAGCGTGCTGCGCGGCCTCGGCGAGTCGACGGCGGACCCTGCGGTCACCCTGCGCCGACGGCGTCGCGTCACCCCCGGCAACCTGGAGGAGACCTTCGAGGCGAACAACGCCGGGGGGCGGTACGTCCGTTTCCGGCTGGTCGTCACCGCCGGGACCGACCTCGCCCCGATGGAGCGGGTCAAGTCCGGCCATGTCCTGCCCCCGGTCCCGGCCGGCACCGTCGAGGACGGATTCGTCTGGTCCGGCGGCGCCTTCTCCGTACGCCTCACCAGCCGTACGCGGCCGGCCGCCGTCGACCCGGCCGCCGGACGGCTGGAGTACGAGGTCGAACTCGCGCCGGGCGCCACGTGGACCGCCGTGCTGCACTGCGAGGCCGCGCACGAGGACGGCGACCAGTTCCCCGCGCCCGCGGAGGGCACCCTGCCCTGGCGCACACCCGCGCTGCGCAGCGCCGACCGGGGCTTCGACCACTGGCTGAGCCGGTCCGCCGCCGACCTCGACCGGCTGCGGCTCACCGATCCGCAGCGGCCCGCCGACCAGTTCCTGGCCGCCGGGGCCCCGTGGTTCCTCACCCTCTTCGGCCGCGACTCCCTGTGGGCCGCCCGCATGCTGCTGCCCCTGGGCACCGGCCTGGCCGCCGGCACCCTGCGTACGCTCGCCCGACGCCAGGGCACGAAGTCCGACCCGGCGACCGAGGAGCAGCCCGGCAAGATACTGCACGAAGTGCGCCGCGCCACCCAGGACTTCGACCAGGGCTTCTCCCTGCCGCCCTGCTACTACGGCACGGTGGACGCCACCCCGCTCTGGGTCACCCTGCTGCACGACGCCTGGCGCTGGGGCCTCGCGCCCGAGCAGGTCGAACAGCTCCTGCCGCACGCCGAGTCCGCCCTCGCGTGGATGCGCGACCACGGCGACGCGGACGGCGACGGCTTCCTCAAGTACGTCGACCACACCGGCCGGGGCCTGGCCAACCAGGGCTGGAAGGACTCCGGCGACTCCATCCGGTACGGCGACGGACGGATCGCCACCGCCCCGATCGCGCTCTGCGAGGTCCAGGCGTACGCGTACGAGGCGGCCCGGGGAGGCGCGGACCTGCTGCGCGCGTTCGGCCGCCCCGGAGCCGACGCGTGGGAGGAGTGGGCGCAGCGGCTGCGCGAGCGGTTCCGCGCCCGTTTCTGGGTGGAGGACGAGCGGGGACCGTACCCGGCCGTGGCGCTCGACGGGGAGGGCAGGCCGGTGGACTCGGCCACCTCGGGCTTCGGCCACCTGCTGGGCACGGGCCTGCTCGACCACGAGGAGAGTGCCCTGCTGGCCGCCCGGCTCGGCGCGCCCGACCTCGACTCGGGCCACGGCCTGCGGACCCTGAGCAGCGACTCCGTGGCGTACAACCCGTACGGCTACCACATCGGTTCCATCTGGCCGCACGACACCGCGATCGCGGTGCACGGCCTGGTGAGGGCCGGGTTCCCGGCGACGGCCGCGTCCCTGTCCGCGGGTCTGCTGACCGCTTCCGACGCCTTCGACGCCCGGCTGCCCGAGTTGTTCGCGGGCCACGGTGCGGCGACGGACGTGCTGCCCTCGCCCTATCCGGCTTCCTGCCGCCCGCAGGCATGGGCGGCGGCCTCGTCCGTGCTGGTCCTCCAGTCGGTGCTGGGACTCTCCGCCGACGTGCCGGGCGGCACGCTCACGGTCGCGCCCGCCTTCGCCGAGGCGTACCGGCCGTTGCGGGTGGAGGGGCTCGAAGTCGCGGGCGGACGCCTCGACATCCGCGTCGACGCCGACGGCACGGCGCACGTCGACGCGCCCGGGGGCCTGGAGGTGAGGCGGGGACACCCGAGCCCCCGTTGACGTGGGGTCGCGGCGTCCCGTCACGGGCGGCGCCGGGCGTGCCCGGGGCGGCGGGGCGGGGGAGCACGCGCCGGTGCGGGCGGTTCAGCGCGTCGTGCGCGCGGACCCGCCCGCCCGGCGCAGCGCTTGACGGGCCGACCAGAGGACGGAGACGAGCGGCACCGCCACCACGGCACCCAGCACCCCCGCCGTGATGGCGCCGCCGATCACCGCGACCGCGACCACGACGGGGTGCAGACGGACCGCCCAGCTCATCACGATCGGATGCAGCAGATGGCCCTCGATCTGCCCGATGACCACGATCAGCGCGATGACGACGGCCGCCACGACCGGACCCTTCGCCGCCAGGGCCACCACGGCGGCGATCGCGAGCGCGATCGGCGAGCCGATCAGCGGGACGAACGCGGCGAAGAACTCCAGCAGCGCCAGCGGAACCGCCAGCGGAACCCCGAGCGCGAACAGGGCCAGCCCGACGAGCACGGCATTGGTCGCCGCCACCAGGACGATGCCGTGGGTGTACCCGGTGAACGTCCGCCAGGCCGCCCGGCCCGCGATCTCCACCCGGTCCCGGGCCGTCTCCGGGAGCTGTGCGCACAACCAGTTCCAGTGCCGGTCCCCCGAGTGGATGAAGAAGACCGAGCAGAACAGGGCGAGCGCGAACACCGTCACCACCTCGACCAGTCGCCCCACCCCGCTGAGGGCCGTACTGATGACGACGGAGCGATGGCGGGAGAGGTACTCGCCGATCCGGGACTGGAGATCGTCGAGCACATGCGGGTCCAGCCGGAACGGCGCCGCTTCCAGCCAGCGCTTGATCCGCCCGAGTCCGGCACCGAACTCCCGCTCCAGCCCCGCGCTTTCCCTCGCCACCGCCTCGCCGACGAGACTGAGCACACCGAGGACCAGGACGATGCTGCCGAGCACGGCCAGGGCGACGGCCAGCGACCGGGGCAGCGGACGGGCGAGGAGGTCCGCGACGGGCCGCAGCATCGCGGTGCCGACCAGGCCGAGGAAGACGGCCACCGCCACCTCGTGGAACCGTCCCAGGACGGAGAAGGCCGCGTACACGACGGCCCCCACGACGAGGATCCGCCAGGCGTACGCGGCGCACGCCCGCAGCGTGGGGTTCACCCGTGGCTCGCGCCGGCCGCCACGGGGCGGCGCGGGACGCGCGCGCGCGATCCGGGACGCGGGGCCGGGCGATCCGCGCCGCGCCCGGCGGGGGGCGGCACGAAGACGCGTCCGGCGTGCTCCGGGCTGGCCGCCGGAGGCCGTGCGGTCGGGCTGCGGATGCGATGGCCTGGGCATTCCCCTGCTGGTACCAGCAGGGACGGCGTCGTTCGGGGCTCCCGGGGCGACATGCGCGGGAAGTCACCCTACGGGCGGAGCCCCGGGCGTGCTCCGGGGCACGCGCCACGAGGGGGCGAGGGCGTCCGGGCCGGTGGCCGTGGGAGGGCGTCGGGCCACCGACGTTCCACGTCACCCCTACGTGGTGTCCGGCGCATACTGGAGTGAGATGCGTGATTGGAGGACTCCATGATCGTCCTTGGCGTCATTCTGCTGATCCTCGGCCTGGTGACGGGCATCTCGATTCTGTGGACCATCGGCATCGTGCTGGTCGTGATCGGACTCGTCCTCTGGGTCCTGGGCACCGTGGGGCATGCCGTGGGCGGGCGGCGGCACTACTGGTAGGACCCGGTCCGCCCCCAGTAGCATCGCGCCTCGACCCCGCTGCTGTCGCCCGCTGTTCGAGCGGAGGACGGCGGCACACTGCCAGGGAGACCGTGATGCTGAGGGCGTTTGACGACCTGTCCACGCCGCTGGTGGCCGACGCGTGCCTCCGCAGCGGAGTCCCGCTGCGTGCCGCACCGGCGGGCATCGGCGCGGTGACGCCGGGGCACCGCATCGTCGGCCGGGCCCTGTCGGCGCGGCACCACGGCAGCGTGGACGTCTTCCTGGCCGCCCCGACCGGCACGGCCCGGAACCGGTGAGCCGGGCGCGGGGTGGAGCGCCGCGGCCTCCCGCCGGGCGCACGCAGCGGACTCACACGGCGCGTTCGACGAGGAACGGGAGCAGCGCGAGGATCTCGTCGAGCGCGCCCGGTGCCAGGGGAACGCTCTCCAGACTGCGGCGTGCGCCCTCCAGGTGCCGGTGGGCCTCGGCCAGCGTCTCCTCCCGCCCGCCGGCCTCCTCGACGAGACCGGCGGCCCGCCGTGCGGCCGGGGCGTCGAGCGGGTCCCCGGTGCCCAGGAGAACCGCCAGGCGCCCGGCGGCCGGACGGTCCGACGCGAGGGCCGCGAGGACGGGGTACGTCTTCTTCAGCCGGCGCAGATCGCTGTGGACGGGCTTGCCCGTGACCTCCGGATCACCCCAGATGCCGAGAAGGTCGTCCACGGCCTGGAACGCGACCCCGAGGTGCCGGCCGGCGTCGGCGAGGGCGTCGACGGTCGCGGACGGCGCACCTGCGAGCACACCGCCCAGCCCCGCCGCGCAACCGAGCAGCGCACCGGTCTTGTGCTCGGCCATCCACCGGTACTCCCGCGGTCGCACCGCCTTCGGCCCGGTCCAGGGCCGGGACTCGAAGAGCAGGTCCTCGGCCTGGCCGCGTACCAGGTCGGCCAGTGTCGCGGCGAGATGCCGCACCGCTGCCGCGCCGTGCGGGCCGGGAGCCTCGGCCAGCGTCCGCACCGCCAGCGCGAACAGCGCGTCCCCCGCGAGGATCGCCGGTCCCGTCCCGTACGCCTTCCAGACGGTGGCGCGCTGTCTGCGGGTCTCGTCGCCGTCCATGATGTCGTCGTGGAGGAGCGAGAAGACATGGATCAGTTCGACGGCGACCGCACCGACCACGGCCTCCTCCGCGGGCGCGCCCGCGGCCTCGGCGGCGAGCAGGGCGAGGGCCTGACGGACCCCCTTGCCCTGCGAACCCGGCGGCGGGCCGCCGTCCGCCGTGTCCCAGCCGAAGGAGTAGGCGGCCATCTCCGCGTGCCACGGGTGCAGTTGGCGCACGGCACGTGCGAGCGCCGGGCGGACCAGGTCGCGGCAGCGGCCGAGGATCTGCGGCGCGGTGGGCCCGCGCGTCACGGACGGAGAGGTCATCGTCGCCCGCTCTTCTCGTCCGCGTCATCGGCCGGTGCCACACCGAGTTCGGCGAACGCCTTGTCCACCATCTCGCGGGCGTTGAGCAGGCCGATCCGGTCCAGCGTGCGGCGCAGTTCGGTCAGGTCGGCGACGGTCTCGTCCGGGGCGCGGCCGAGCCGGGCGAGCGACTTGACCAGTCCCAGCCGGGCCAGGGCCTCGCCCCGGGGTTCGGTCATGGCACGGAACTCGTCGAGCGCCTGCGCGTAGACCCGGCGCGCCTCCTCGTAACGGCGGGCACGGAAGAGCACGTTGGCGCGCATCTTGTGGTTGTACGCCAGGGCGCTGGACAACTTCATCTCGCGGCACGTGAGTTCGGCCTCCGAGAGCAGGGCCAGGGCGCGCTCCGGGTCGTCCCGCAGGGAGATGATGTCGGCCATGCCGCGCAGGGCCCAGGCCCGGCCCCGCCGGTCGTCCGCGGCCCCGGCCAGTTCGGCCGCCTCCTCGAACATGGCCAGCGCGCTGTCGAGCGAACCGGTGTTGCGGTGGATCTGGGCGATGCCCTCCAGGGCCCAGACCGTGTGGCGTGCCTCGCCCCGGGCGCGCGCCTCGGCCAGCAGTTGTTCGTGCAGGGCCGCGACGGTCCGGTAGTCGCCCTGTATTCGCCCCGTCTCCGCGAGACCGGCGAGGGAGTACCCGCGCGCGACGATGTCCCCGCCGCGTTCGCCCATGTCGGCCGCGAGCTCCAACAGGCGGAAGGCGAGCCGGAGTTCACCACGCTGCCGGGCGAGCGTCCCGCCGCTCCACAGCGCCCATGCCATCGCCCCCTGGTCGCCCGCCGAACGGGCCGCCCGGTAACTGGCCTTCCATGCCCGGTCCGCCTCCTCGACGTCGCCGAGCCGGCGGTGCGCCTCGGCCACCGCGAGCCCGCAGCGCGCCACCTCCTGCTGCGACCCGGTGAGCTCGGCCTCCCTCAAGTGCCGTAGTCCTTCGGCGAGTACGTCCGTGAGTGAGGAGTTCACCGACATCTTGGTGAGGGCGCCCTGGTACTCGGGTGCCAGTGCCTTGCTGTGCATGGAAGCCTTTCGCGCGCGTCCGGGACGCCGGCAGTGACTCTATGCACATCATGTATACATTCGGTGCATAGTTGACTGGTGGTCGCACCCGGGCACTCGTGGGGTTTCGGACAGGGTGTCTCTTGCGGCGAACCGCCTTGCTGTTGATCAAGACGGTGGGACGGTGCCCGAGGTTGCTCCGGGACCAACGGAAGTCGAACACCGGCTGATTCGCGCCGAGTGCCGGGAGCCGGGACATCGCTTCGGGCGGGCGATTCGGTCCGGAGATCCGGGTTGCCGGGTCCCGATGGCCGGTTCGGGACGGATCCCGCCGTTCGGGCCCGGGACACGCGGCGGTGCCGCGACGGGCCCCGGCGTCCGAGGCGGCGGCGCCGACGGTGAATCGGCGGGCGCGGGCCCGGTCCGGCCGTACGTCAGCGGTCGAGCGGCCTGCCCCAGGAGGCGGGGGCGGCGGAGGCGAGGTCGGCCCCGCGCACCGGGCGACGCTCGTCGTGCCAGACGGCGGTCAGCGGCACGTCGAACGGGAACTCGATGTCCGTACCGTCCTCGAACGAGACGACCACGTGGGTGTCCGGGCCCGACGGGTGGTTGTCCACCCACTGCACGTGTTCCACCGTGGGCGTCAGGACCCCGTTCGGATCGACCAGCCGGTAGCCCTCGTCCACCTCCTGGGACTGCACGGGCATCAGCGCCGGCTGCTCCCTCGCCGCTTGCTCGTTGCGGAAATACGTCGTCATCCGGCCAAAAGTACCGGACTCCGGGCTCGGCGACGGGCCGCGGATGCGAGTGATTCGCACGACCGGGTGGTCCTCGGTGAACGGCTCGCGCGAAGGGCCACGGCCTCGTGCGCACGGGGCCATGGCGGGGGCTGAACGGCCGCCGGGCAGTACCGTCGACGCGCCGCCGTCCGCAGGCGGAACCGTCCTTCGGGCCTCACGCGGGGACGAGGCCGTCCGCCGGGCACCGACCGTCGTTACGGCCGCGGCCCGCCGACGGAGCCGGTGCGGGGCCTCGCGGCCCCGTACGGCCCCGGCCGGTGGCGCTCGCGAAGCGCCACCGGCACGTTCTGGCTAAGCTCGACGGGGGGCCGGACCACCGACCGACGGAGGCTCCCATGACGACGGCGATCGAACTGCGCGATGTGGCCCCCCGCCTTGCCACCGGCGCGTTCCTCCTGAACTCCGGCCTGGGCAAGCTGAAGGCGGACGAGGAGACCGCCCGTACCGTGCACGACATGGCCTGCGCGGCCTACCCGTTCCTGCGGAGGATCGAGCCCGGGCGATTCACCCGGATGCTCGCCTGGTCGGAGGTCGCCATCGGCGGCGCCCTGGTCTCCCCGGTCGTGCCGACGCGACTGGCCGGACTGGCGCTGACCGGGTTCTCCGGAGGGCTGCTCGGCCTCTACCTCCGGCTGCCCGGAATGCGGGAACCCGGCAGCCTGCGGCCCACGCAGAACGGCATTCCGCTGGCCAAGGACACCTGGATGCTGGGCATCGGGCTCGGATTCCTCGGTGCGGGCGCCCGCCGGACGGCCCCCCGCCGCTCCAGGTGCCACCGGCGCCGGTGCCGGTGCCGGGGCTGACGGTCAGCCGGATCCGGGGCGGGCACTCGCGGAACGTGCCCGGCGCGGGGCGATTTTGGGAGCGGGGGACGCGAGCCGCCACACCCTCGCGCGCGGGACATTGGCCCACACCGTGCGTCCCGCGACCGTCCCGGGCGGTGCCGAGATAGGCGAAGTACGCCGGGCCGCACGGCCGGCTCGACCACGGTCCGGGGCCGGACGGCGGGTGGCGGCTCACCGCCCGGCTGCCGGTCCGGGGGACGGGCCCGGAGCGGGACGGGGCGGGGAACACCGGGGCCCCGGCGCCGCGACGGGGCGCCCCGCTCCGCAGCGAGGCCGGGCGGTGAGCGCGATGCCCATCAGGACGATGGTGGTGGACGACGACGCGCTGGTCCGGCCGGCGCTGACCGATCTGCCGGCGACCGATCCCGGCATCGAGGTCGTCGCCCAGGCGGCCGACGGCCTTCAGGCGGTGGCGCAGGCCACCGCACACCGCGTGGACGTCGCCCTCATGGACGTACGCATGCCGGGGCTGGACGGCATCGAGACGATCGCGCGGCTGCGCGGGTTGCCCCACGCGCCGCGCGTCATCACCCTGACCACCTTCGATCCGGACGCGTACGTGTACGAGTCGCCGGCGGCGGGGGCCGACGGCTTTCTGCTCAAGGACGTCGCTCCGGCGGAGATCCTGCGGGCCGTGCACGTCGTGGCGGCGGGATCGGCCCTGCTGCACCCGTCGGCGGCCCGGCGGCTGATCGACCGCTGCCAGCACACCGCCCGCACGGGGAGCGGAGTGGAACGGGAACGGGTCGACCGGCTGACGCCGCGCGAGCGCGAGGTGCTGGTGCTGCTGGCAGAGGGGGCCACGAACGCGGAGATCGGGGGACGGTTGGGCATGAGCGAGAGCACCGTGAAAGCCCATGTCAGCCGCATCCTGACTACGCTGGGAGTGGGAAACCGCGTCCGTGCGGCGCCGGCCGCCCGGGACGCCGCGCTGATACGGGACGCCCGCCCCGTGCTTGGTGACGGTGAGTGATGGCCTGGGGTGCGGTGTCCCGGGAAACCTGGTTCCGTGGCGGAGGCGGCTCCACCCACAGATCCAAGGAGTGAACATGAGCGAGTCGGATGAATACCGTGGCCGGGTGAAGGAGTTGCGCGCCAAGGCGAAGGACCTCGACGAGGCCGCCGAGCGCACCACCGATCCCGAGGAACGCCGGCGCCTGAAGGACAAGGCCCGCCGGATCGAGGTGGAGTGCGAGCAGGTCAGCGGCATGGCGAGCGGGGACATCTACCCCATGGAGTGACGGCCTCTCCCCATGGGCCGACGGCCCCGTCGACCCCGTGGCACGATCGCTCCCACGCCCATGGCGTGTCGGCCCGCGCCCCTGCCGGCCGGCAGGGCGGGCGTAGCACCGCGCGGCTCCCGAGCTTCCGCGCACCACCGCTCGGGGGCCGCGCGGTTCCGTGCGACGGGCCGGGGAATCCGTGCGGGAGCCGGTCGCTGTACGGGAATCCGTGCGGGAGCCCGGCGTTGTACAAGGACGTGAACTCCGTGATCGCGGCCACCCGCTTCTCCGTGCTCGACCGGTCCCGCATTCGTGAGGGCCACGACGGCCCGGAGGCGATCCGCGACTCCGTGGGCCTGGCCCAGGAGGCCGAGGCGCTCGGCTACCACCGGTTCTGGGTGTCAGAACACCATGGCGTGCCGGGTGTCGCCGGTTCGGCGCCGACGGTGCTGGCGGCGGCCGTCGCGTCGGCGACGTCCACCATCCGGGTCGGAACGGGCGGAGTGATGCTCCCCAACCACCGACCACTCGTGGTGGCCGAGCAGTTCGGGGTGCTGGAGTCGCTCTTCCCCGGCCGGATCGACATGGGTCTCGGGCGCTCGGTGGGCTTCACGGACGGCATCCGCAGGGCGCTGGGCCGGGACAGGAGGGCGGCGGAGGACTTCGCCGGGCAGCTCGACGAACTCCTCGGCTGGCTGGACGGCACGCAGACCGTCCACCCGGGGGTGCATGCCCACCCCGCCGAAGGCCTGCGCATCCCCGCGTTCGTGCTGGCCACCGGCGAGGGGGCCGGTGTGGCCGCGGCGGCCGGACTGCCGCTGGTCGTCGGGGACCTCCGTGACCGGGAGAAGCTGCTCCGGGCCGTCGAGCGCTACCGCCGGGAGTTCCGTCCCTCGTCCCGGGCCGTCGAACCCTACGTCGTGGTGTCGGGCACGATCGCGCTCGCGGCCGGCACGGAGGAGGCCCGGCGCCTGCTGATGCCGGAGGCGTGGTCCCTGGCGTACTCCCGCACCCACGGAGTGTTCCCGCCGCTCGCCCCTGCCGGGAGGATCGAGGCCCTGGCCATGACGGAGAAGGAACGCGACCTCTATGAGAAGGGGCTGCGCGGTCATGTCCAGGGGACGGAGGACCAGGTGGCCGCCGCCCTCGAAACGGTCATCGGGGAGACCGGAGCGGACGAGGTGCTGGTCACCACCAGTACTCACGACCGCGAGGCGTTGGTGGACTCGTTGCGCCGACTGTCCCGGGTTGCGGGGCTGACGGCCGGCCGGGCCGCGCGGGCCCGCGCATCACGGCCCTGATCGCCGGGCGGGAACGCCCCCGCCCCGCGCGAACACCGAGCACCTTCCCGCGCGCCGCGGCCGGGCGGGGCGCCGGCGCCGGGCGCGGCGCGCGTGTCGATCGCGGGGCCTGCGCGGAGCAGCGGCCATGGTGAGGGCATGAACAGCGCTGACCTTTTGACGGACGCGTTCGGCCGCGTCCAGGAGACCGTGCACGCGGCGGTCGAGGGCGCGTCGCGCGCCGACCTCCACACCCGGCTCGACGACGGGGCCAACACGATCGCCTGGCTCGTCTGGCACCTCACCCGTGTCCAGGACGACCACATCTCCGACGCCTCCGGCACCGAGCAGATCTGGTTCACCCAGGACTGGGCCTCCCGCTTCGACCTGCCCTTCGAACAGTCCGCCACCGGATACGGGCACAGCGCCTCGGAGGTGGCCGCCGTGCGCGTGGGATCGCCCGACCTGCTGCTCGGCTACCACGACGCCGTGCACGAGCGAACCCTGGAGTTCGTCCGCGGACTCGACGGCAGGGCACTGAACCGCGTCGTCGACGAGGCGTGGTCGCCACCGGTCACCCTCGGGGTCCGATTGATCAGCGTCGTCTCGGACGACCTGCAGCACGCGGGACAGGCGGAGTTCATCCGGGGCTCGCTGGCCCGGCGCTGACGCCGTCGCCGGAACGGCCCACCGGGAAGCCCGCGGCGCGTCCGGCCCGCCCTCCGGCCTTCTTCCGACTCCCCGGTGGAAACACCGTGCGTTCCGGCACCGGGGAGCGGGTGTTTCACACCTTGAGCCCGACACCGCTCACCGCGTGGCCCTGCAGTTCGTCCACCCCGCCCCGGGCGGGATCCGGGCGCCAGGCCGACGTCCTCACCACGCCCGGCTCCACCAACTGCAGGCCGTGGAAGAAGTCGGCGATCCGCTCGGGGCTGCGCAGGTGGTACGAACTGGCCGCGTTCGCGTTGTACGAGGTGACGGCCTGGTTCAGCGAGTCGCTCGTGTTCGTGCCGTCGCTGAGGGCCAGATAGCTTCCCGAGGGGAGCGCCGCCAGCAGCCCGTCGACCAGCGTCCACGGGTCGTCCTCGTCGGGCAGCTGCCCCATGATCCCCAGCATGGTCAGCCCGACCGGCTCGGTGAGGTCCAGTGTCCCGGCAGCCTCGGCGAGGATCGTGTCGACGTCCCTGACATCGGCGTCGATGTACGCGCACGCGCCCTCGGGGGTGCTGGTGAGCAGGGCGCGCGCATGGGCCAGGACGAGCGGGTCGTTGTCGACGTAGACGATCCTGGACTCGGGTGCCAGCCGCTGGGCCACCTCGTGCGTGTTGTTGGCCGTCGGCAGGCCCGTGCCGATGTCGAGGAACTGGCGTATGCCGGCCTCCGCGGTCAGGAAGTGCACCGCGCGGGCGAGGAAGGCCCGTTGGAGGCGGGCGATGGCGGCGAAGTCCGGGAACGCCTGCAGGATCATGTCGCCCATCCGATGGTCGACGGCGTAGTTGTCCTTGCCGCCCAGAAGGTAGTTCCATACGCGGGCGGAATGGGGCCGGTCCGTCTGGATCCGGTCGGCCGGAGACTGCGGTGAGGTACTCATGGCCAGATCTTCACATATGCCATGCGGATGTGCCCCGGCTGGTGCGGGATCTTCGCGGAGACCGGTGAATCGCGCCGAGGCACGGGTGTTTTCACCGGAACCCGTCCCTGACGGGCCATCAAACCCGCAGCCGACACGTCCGATCACGCGGCTTTGCGCGAGGAGGGGCGCCGAGGGGCCCGTGTTCGGGGCTCAGCCGTCCATGCCCAGCCTCTTCGCGAGGGCGGGCGGAACCGGATAGACCCGTTCCGGCGGCAGCAGCCGCTGGGCCTGCGACGCCCGCCCGCTCTGCTTCGCCGCCGCGGCTTTGCGCGCCTGGGCGGTGATGTCGGTGAGGTCGACGACCCAGTCCTCGGCGAGGGTACGGATCAGCCCGCGTCCGACGCCGACCTGGATGCTGTAGTGATTGAGCGCGGCACCCCGCAACGAGCGTTCCGGATCCCACTGCACGTGGACGGGGGCTTGTGCCACGGCCGCCGGATCGGCCGTCGTCAGCACCGCCGAGGACAGCGCCTCCTCCCATCCGGAACGGGTGATCCGTACCGCGAGGATGCGTTCCTGCCCCGATTTCCGGGCCCAGTTGCTGCGATGCATGAGCCACAGGAACGAGGGCTTGATCCACGTCATCCGGTGGAACGAGAACGGCGGCACGAAGCGCCCGGCCCGCAGGCAGGGATCGGCGATCGCGGGTGAATACGCCTGGTAGACCACGATCGTGCGAGCGTCGTACCGGGCGCGTATCTGGTACCGGGGGGTCACCGGCGCATCCTGCCCGGACGTCGCGACCACCCGCAAAGGGTTATCTCCGTGTGACTGGAACCGCTGGTTGGCGACAGGGCTCGCGATTCGCCCTGGCGGTCGTGGGAGTTGGCAGCGGTAGGTGGCGGTTTCCGGCAATGGGCGTCCGGGGCCGTCGGCCTTTCCGGAACGGTGGGAGACGGCGGGTGACGGCGTGTTCGACGTCGAGCCGAACCAGCGGCGAGCACCGTGTGGCCAGGCGTGTCCGGCTCTTTCCCCGGTTGCCCGTGGTCTGGGGAGCGGCGGCTCTTTTGAGGAGGTGGGCGTCGACCACTCCACTCCCTCACCGCACCCATCCCCGGTCGGCGGGATACCACCGGGCCTCAGGCGGGACTGACGTGAGCGGCGATGACGCGCCAACCGTTCCCGGCCGCGTGGACCCAGGTGCGCGTGCAGCGCAGGCGCGCGGTGAACTCCTCTCCCTCGAACGTCCCGGCGAGCGTGCCGAGGAACCGGGCGGCGCCGGTCGTGCCCACGACCAGGACCGCGAGGTCCTCATTACGGTCCGTAGCTGGACCGTGGCGCCGCCGATGACAGCTTCCCTTCACCGACCGGGACTTCCAGTCACACCCCGGCCCGCGCGGGCCCGTTCGAGTGCCGGGGTCCGAGCCGCCCACGCGAGCCGTTCGCCTCGCCGGCCCCGCGTTCGTCTTCGTCTCGGCGCACCATCGGCGAGGCGGTTTTTCGTGCGGTGCGACCACTCGCGGCCGACGCACCGCTGCCTACTGTTCCCTCACTCGGCGGCGGGGTGCCGCTTCTTCGGAGGTGACCATGGTCAGCGCCACAGGCACGGACACGAGAAGCAGAAGGACGCGCGGGACCCGGCCCGCGGCGGCGATGGTCACGGTGCTCGGCCTGGTCGCCACCGCGGCCGCGTGCGGCGGTGGTCCGGCCTCCGGGGGCGGCGGTTCCACGGTGGTGTTCGCGGTCGCCGCCGATCCCGGCACCCTCAGCCCCACCACGGCGCTGGCCACCACCGCACTGTCGATGAACACTTTCGCGTACGACACGCTCGTGCACGTCGCCGCCGACGGCACGGTGGTCCCCGGCGTCGCCGAGAAGTGGTCCGCCACGGCCACCTCGGCACGGTTCACCATCCGTCCCGGCGTGACCTGCGAGGACGGGTCGCCGCTCACCGCGGACGACGTGGCCGCCGAGTACAACCACATCGCCGACCCGGAGAACCAGTCGCCGATGCTGGGCCTGTCCGTTCCCGTCACCGCCGCGGCGAAGGCCGACAGGGCGACGCGGACCGTCACCGTCACCACGACGAGACCCGCTCCGTTCATTGTGGAGATGACCCGGATGCTGCCGCTGCTGTGCCGGAAGAGCCTGGCCGCACCGGCCGCTCTGGCCAGGGCGACCAACGCCAGCGGACCGTACCGGCTGACCGAGGCCGTCCCCGGCGACCACTACACGTACGTCAGACGGGACGGGTACACGTGGGGGCCCCGCGGGTCCACCGGGAAGGACCTCCCCGGCAAGGTCGTGTTCAAGGTGGTCCCCAACGAGTCGACCGCCGCCAACCTCCTGATGTCCGGTCAGATCCACGGGGCCGTGATCAACGGCGCCGACCAGGACCGGCTGGACGCCGCGAAGGTGAGGAACCGGAGCTTCGAGGCGCTGTTCGGGCAGTTGCTGTTCAACCAGGCCGCCGGCCGCCCGGGCGCCGACCCGGCGGTGCGCAGGGCCCTGGTCTCGGTACTGGACCTGAAGGAGCTCAGGAACGTCGCCACCGGGGGCAAGGGCGAGCCCGCCACCGCCATCGGCGAAACCGTGCCCACGCCCTGCACCGGCGACACCGTCACCGGGAACCTGCCCGCCCATGACCCCGAGCGGGCCGCCGCCGCGCTCACCGCGGCGGGCTGGACGAAGGACGCCGGCACCTGGACCAAGGCCGGAAAGCCGCTCACCGTCGGACTCAGCTACGCGACCAACCAGGGACCGCAGGTCGCCTCGGCCGTCGAACTCGCCGTCCAGCGGTGGACGTCCTTCGGGGTGAGGGCGACGGCGAAGCCCATCGGCTCCTCCAGCATCAGCGGCACCCTGGCCGGCGGTGACTGGGACCTGGCCTGGGCCCCCATCGGAGTCACCCTCCCGGACCAGCTCACCCAGTTCTACGACGGGCCCCCGCCCCCGAAGGGCAACAACTTCGGCTCCCTCACCAACCCCGACTACCGCCGACTCGCCGCCCTGGCAGCGGCCAGGCCCGGTGTCGACGGCTGCGCCCTGTGGGAGGCGGCCGACGCCGCCCTCGTCAAGAACGTCGACATCGTCCCGTTCGCCGCCCGGCCGATCCGCTACTACGCCAAGGGCATCACCTTCGAGGTCGACGGCAGCGGGGTCATTCCCAGCACCCTGCGACGGGGCGACGGCCGATGACCGCGCTCACCCCGAACCCACTCCGTGCGACGGTCCGCGGCCCCTGGGCCGGATTCGTCCTGCGCCGCACCCGGCGACTCGTGGTGTCACTGGCCGCGCTGGTCACCGCGGCGTTCGCGATGATCCACCTGATTCCCGGCGATCCGGTCCGGGCGGCCCTCGGTCCAACCGCCGACCCGGCGCTGATCGAGGCCCGCAGGCACTCGCTCGGCCTGGACGAGTCCCTGCCGAAACAGTTCGGCGACTTCGTCGGCCATCTCTTCCAGGGCCGGCTCGGGGACTCGATCGGCGCCCAGATGCCCGTCTCCGAGATCATCGCGGGCCGGCTCCCGGCGACGCTGCAGATCGCCGTGCCCGCCTTCGCGCTGATCCTGCTGATCGCCGTCCCGGTCGGGATGACGGCCGCGGTGCTGACCAAGGACGGCCGCCGACGACGGGGTGAGCTCGCTTTCACCGGTATCACCGGTCTTCTGGGCGCCGTGCCCGAATTCCTGCTGGCCGTCGGCCTGATCGCCGCGTTCGCCGTGACGTGGCCGCTCTTCCCGGTGGCCTCCCGCGCCGGCCTGGACTCCTACGTGCTGCCGGTGCTGGCGCTCGCCGTCGTCCCGGCGGCGACCCTGTCGCGCATCGTCCGGGTGGAGACCCTGCGGGTGCTCGGGGAGGACTACATGCGGACCGCCCGCGCCAAACGGCTCCCGGCCCGGCTGCGCTACCTGCGCCACGCCCTGCCCAACCTGCTGACCTCCTCGCTCACCCTCGGCGGCCTGCTGTTCAGCTCGCTGCTCGCCGGCACCGTACTGGTCGAGAACGTCTTCGCCTGGCCCGGCCTCGGCACCACGATCGTCCAGGCGATCACCGAGAAGGACTATCCGCTGGTCCAGGGCGTCGTGCTGGTCTACGGCGCGGCCGCGCTGCTCATCACCTTCGTCGTCGACATGGCCGTGGCCGTCGCCGACCCCCAGTCCACCGTGCGCGGGAGCTGATGATGCGTCAAGGTCATGAAACCTCGCTGCGGCGCCGGCTCGGGCGCACGCTCCGAACGCCGATCGGCGTGACCGCGCTGACCGCCTGTCTGCTCCTGGTGGCGGTCGCCGTGCTGGGGCCGGTCCTGTTCGGCGACCGGGCGGCACGGATCGACACGGACGCGATCAACCAGGGAAGCAGTGCCGCACATCTGCTGGGCACCGACCAGCTCGGGCGCGACATCGCGGCCCGGGTGGTCGTGGCGACCCGGCAGACCCTGCGGCTCACCCTGCTGGCCGCCGCTGTCGGGGTCGGCGGCGGACTGCTGCTCGGTGTCGCCCCGACGGTGACGGGCCGACGGCTCGGCCGGCTGATCACGGCGACCGTGGGCGTGCTGGTGGCCTTCCCGGGGCTGCTGTTCCTGCTCTTCCTCGCCACGATCTTCGGCGTGGGCAGCACCGGTGCGGTGCTCGCCGTGGGGCTGGCCATGGTCCCGCCCGTGGCACGGCTGGTACAGAACCTGACGGCGTCGGTCGCGGGCTCGGACTACGTCGCCGCGGCCCGGATCCTGGGAGTGGGCCGGTTCAGGCTGGTCGTGCGCCATCTGCTTCCCAACATCGCCGAACCGTCGGTGCTGTTCGCCACCCAGGCGATGAGCGGCATCCTCGTCGCGTTCTCCGGACTCTCCTTCCTCGGTCTGGGCGTGCAACCGCCCGAGTACGACTGGGGACGGCTGCTGAACGAGCAGTTGAACCGCGTCTACGTCAACCCGGTGGCCGCTCTGGCGCCCGGTGCGGCCGTGGTCCTGACCGGGCTGGTGTTCGCCCTGGTCGGCGAGGTGCTCGCACATGCGGGCGGTCGACGGGCACCACAGCGCGAGGATCCGGAGCCGCGGCGGAACGACATGCCGGCCCCGACGGTTCCCGACGAGGACGGGAGCCTGGTCAGCGCCCGCGACCTGCGGGTGACGTTCCCCGGCGGCCGACAGGCCGTGCGCGGCATCTCGTTGGACATCCGCGCGGGCGAGGCCGTCGGGCTGGTCGGCGAGTCGGGCTCGGGCAAGAGCCTGAGCGCGCTGGCCCTGGCCGACCTGGTGCCCCACCCCGGACAGGTCCGCGCGCGCACGCTCCGCTTCGACGGACACGACCTGCGGACGGAACCGAAACCGGGCACGGAACTCGCCATGGTCTTCCAGGACCCCATGGCCTCGCTCAACCCCGCCCTGCGTGTCGGCCGCCAGCTCGCCGAAGTGGCCGAGGTGCACCTCGGGGCGAGCCGCGCCCAGGCCGCGGCACGCGCCGTCGACCGGCTCGGCGCCGTCCGGATCCCGGAGCCGGAACGACGCGCCCGGCAACGGCCGCACGAGTACTCCGGAGGAATGCGGCAACGGGCCGTCATCGCCATGGGCCTGATGGGGGAACCGAAGCTGGTCGTCGCCGACGAACCGACCACGGCGCTCGACGTGTCCGTCCAGCGACAGGTGCTCGACCTGCTCGCGGAGGTGCGCGAGGACTCCGGCGCCGCGCTGCTGCTGATCTCCCACGACCTCGCCGTGGTCTCCCAGGTCTGCGAACGGATCCTGGTCATGTACGGCGGTCTGATCGTCGAGGAACTCCCGGTCTCCGCACTGGAGGCGGGAGCGGCCCACCCCTACACCCGGGCCCTGGTGGGGGCCGTCCCGACCATGACCACCGAACCCGGCACGGACCTGGTGACCATTCCCGGCCGCCCGCCGGAGCCGGGGGAGACCGGCCCCGGCTGCCCCTTCGCGCCGCGCTGCGCACGCGTCCGGGAACGCTGCCGCACCGACGCCCCCGCACTGGCCACGACCGGACCGGACCGCAAGGTCGCCTGCTGGTACCCCGTGGACGGGGTCACGGCCAGGGCCCCCGCCCGCACCACCGGCCGAGAATCGGAGACGACGTCATGAGCTCGCTCGAACTGCGCGGCATCACCGTGCGCTACGGCCGCTTCACCGCGGTGGAGGGCGTCGACCTGCTGGTGCCGGACGGATCGGTGACCGGACTCGTCGGCGGGTCCGGATCGGGGAAATCGACCCTCGGAAAGGCCGTCGTGGGCCTGGCACCGGTCCGGTCGGGCAGGGTCCTGGTCGACGGGAACGACGTCGTGCACCGCCGCGGGCGCGCCCTGGTGCAACTGGTGTTCCAGAACCCGTACGCCTCGCTCGACCCGCGCATGACCATCGGCGCCTCCGTCGCCGAGGCACTGCCCCGCACCGAACGGCCGCGCGGCACGCCGGCCCGCGCCCGCCGTGCCGCACGCGACGCGGAGGTGGCCCGCTGCCTGGAACTCGTCGGCATCGACCCGGCGCGGGCCGCGCTGACCCCGGACGCGCTCTCCGGCGGTCAGCGCCAGCGGGTGGCCCTGGCCAGGGCGCTCGCCGCCCGGCCCGGCGTGCTGATCGCGGACGAGATCACCTCGGCCCTCGACGTGTCCGTCCAGGGCGCGGTGCTCAATCTGCTGCGCGGCCTCCAGCGCGAACTGGGCTTCGCGATGCTCTTCATCTCCCACGACCTCGCGGTCGTCCGCCACCTGTCCGACCAGGTCGCCGTGATGGACGGCGGACTCCTCGTCGAACGCGGCCCCGCCGAGCGGGTGCTGGAAGACCCCGAACACCCCACGACCCGCGACCTCATCTCCTGCGTACCGACCCTTGCCCTCGCCGAGGAGGCGCCATGACCCGGCCACTGACCATCGACGACCTGTACCGCTTCGAGATCCCCGGCGACCCCGCGCTGTCCCCCGACGGCCACCGCGTCGTCTACACCCTGACCACCCAGGACGCCGCGAACGACCGCGTCGTCCGGTCCCTGTGGGAGGTGCGCGCCGACGGCGGCCCGGCCCGGCGCCTCACCCACGGCCCCGCGGACACCGCGCCGCGCTGGTCCCCGGACGGGACGACACTGGCGTTCCTGCGCGAGGGACGGCTGCACCTGCTCCCCGCCGACGGGGGAGAGGCCACGCCGCTCACCGCGCCCGGCCGGTGCCCGGCCGGAGCGGGCACACCGGTGTGGAGCCCCGACGGATCACGGATCGCGTTCTCGGCCCCCGCCACCCGGCGCGAGGACACCGCGCCCGTCGTCGTCGACACCCTCGGCTGGAAGGCGGACGGCGCCGGCCTGATCGGATCGGTCCGGACCCGGCTGTTCGTGGTGGACGTGGCATCGGGCGAGGTCGAACCGGTGACGGAGGCCGACCGCAACGCCGGCACCCCCGCCTGGTCGCCCGACGGAACCCGACTCGCCTATCCGGCGCAGAGCGGGCCGGACGCCGCCGCGCTCGGCGCCTCGGCCGCCCATGTCGTGGAGATCGGCGCGGGCGGTGGCGAACCCCGCCGCATCGGCCCGGCCGGTGGCCTCGCCGGACCGGTGGAGTGGTACCCGGACGGGTCCGCGCTGCTCGTCGTCGGCTGTGACACGTTCGCTGTCGGCCACGCCCGGCTGCTGCGTCAGCCCCTGGACGGGTCCGCCCCGGTGCCGGTGGACGGCGACCTCGACCGCAACGTCATGGGGGGCGGCCCCGGATACCCCGGAGCCCGGCCGCAGTTCCACCAGGACGCCGTCCTGTTCTGCGCCCGGGACCGGGGGGCCACCCGCCTGTACCGGGCGGGCGCGGACGGAATCACTGCCTCCCCCCTCCCGGCCGGAACCGGGATCAGCGGCTGCTCCCTCGCGCCGAAGGCCGGGCGGGCCGCCGTGGTGGCCACCGACGCGTCGAGCTTCGCCGAGATCGTCCTGATCGACCTGGACGCCTGGGAGCGAGGAGAACCCGGCGCCCGGCCCGTACGACTCACCGACCACATGGCGCGCGCACTGCCCGGCATCGCCCTCCACCCGGTCACCGAACGCGAGTTCACCATCGCGGACGGCACCGTGGTGCACGGCATGATCACCCGTGCCGCGACGACGCCCGCCGGCGGCCCCCTGCTGGTGGACGTGCACGGCGGCCCGCACAACGCCTGGGCGCCCCACTCCGACCCGGTCCACCTCTACCACCAGGAACTGGCCTCGCGGGGCTGGACGATCCTGACGCTGAACGTGCGCGGCAGCGACGGCTATGGCGAGGACTTCTACACCGCCGCGGTCGGCGCCTGGGGCGAGACGGACGAACAGGACGTCCTGCAACCGGTCGCCGCCCTCGTCGACGAGGGCCTCGTCGACCCGGATCGGATCGCGCTCACCGGCTACAGCTACGGCGGCTACCTCACCTGCTGGCTCTCCGCCCGCAGCGACCTGTTCGCCGCCGTCGTGCCGGGCGGCGTCCTGGTCGACCTGAGGAGCATGGCCGGCACCTCGGAGGAAGGACATCTGATCGCCGGCCACGAGATCGGCGACCCGCGACGGATGACGGAGCTCTCGCCGCTCAGCCACGCCGACGCGGTGCGCGCCCCCACCCTGATCCTGCACGGCGCGGCCGACGACACCTGCCCGGCCGGCCAGGCCGAGCAGTGGTTCCACGCGCTGCGCACCCGGGGCGTCCCGGTCCGGATGGTCCTGTACCCCGGCGGGTCGCACCTGTTCCTCCTGGACGGCCGGCCCTCGCACCGGGAGGACTACTCCCGTCGGCTGGTCGAATGGGTCACCACGCACACCGACCGCTGACCGCGCACGACGACGCCGCCACCCCCGACCGCCCCACCCAACGGAATCGGAGCCGAACATGACCGACACCACGGACACCGCCGACACCACCACCGACCTCTCCACCCACTGGACCGCCCGCCTCGCCGAACTGGCCGCCCGGCACTCCGTCCCCGGCGCGAGCCTGGGCATCCTGCACCGCGGCGAACTGGTCGCCGAGGCAGCCGTCGGCCTCGCCAACACCGAGGCCGGGATCGAGGCGACCACCGACACGCTGTTCCAGATCGGCTCGATCTCCAAGGTGTGGACCACCACCGTGGCCATGTCCCTGGTCGACGAGGGACTGCTCGAACTCGACGCCCCGCTCGTCTCCGTCCTGCCCGAACTGCGGCTCGCCGACGAGGAGCTGACCCAAGGGATGACGGTCCGTCACCTCATGACCCACACCAGCGGAATCGACGGCGACCTCTTCACCGACACCGGCCGGGGCGACGATTGCCTGGAGAAGTTCGCCGCACTGCTGGCCGACACCGCTCCCAATCACCCCCTCGGCGCCACCATGTCGTACTGCAACGCCGGTTTCACCCTGCTCGGCCGGGTGCTGGAAGTCGTCACCGGTGTGCAGTGGGACCGGCTCATGCGTGAACGCCTGTACGGCCCGCTGGGTCTGACGCACACCGTGACCCTGCCGGAGGACGTGCTGCGCTTCCGCGCCGCCGTCGGACACCTCGGCGAGCCTCCCGCCCAGGCCCCGCAGTGGGGGCTGATGCGTTCGGCGGGACCGGCCGGGCTGATCTGCTCGACGCCGCGCGAGGTGCTGAAGTTCGCCCGGCTGCACCGGGACGACGGCGTCACCGAGGACGGCACCAGGATCCTCTCGGCCGAGAGCGTCGCCGCCATGCAGACCCCGCAGGTGGAGCTCCCCGACCCGTACGTCCTGGCCCACTCCTGGGGGCTCGGCTGGTTCCTCGACACCTGGGACGGCCACCGGGTCCACGGACACGACGGCGGGACCATCGGGCAGAGCGCCTTCCTCCGGGTGCTCCCCGAGGCCGACCTGGCGATCTGCCTGCTCACCAACGGCGGTGACACCGGAAGTCTCTACCGCGACGTGTTCGCCGAGATCGCGCGGGACCTCGCCGGTGTCACCATGCGCCCCGGGATCGAGCCGGCCACGGGACCCGTGGCGGTGGACCCCGCCGACTACGTGGGCGTGTACCAGCGGCTCTCCAGCAGGCTGGAGATCGTGGAACGGGACGGCGGCCTGGTCATGTGCGACCGGATCACCGGACCGCTGGCCGAACTCGTCGACGAGACGGAGCGCGAGTACGACATGCACCCGGTCGAGCCGGGCCTGTTCGTGGTGCGGCGGCCGGGGCTCAAGTCGTGGTATCCGGTCGTGTTCTACGCCCTCGCCGACGGCACCCGCTACATCCACCACGGCGCCCGCGCCACGCCCAAGGTGGGCTGACGTGACCGCGATCGCCACCGCACTGGAGGCGCTGGAGTCCGGGCTGCCGGACCTGCTGGCCGACATCGGCGTACTGGTCCGCACCGAGTCGCCCAGCGCGGACGTGTCCGCCGTCACCGACTGCGCCCGGGTCGTCGCCGCTCTCGGCACCCGGCTCACCGCGACACCGCCCGAGTGGCTGGACGGCCCGGGGCGGCCCGCCCTGCGCTGGCGCTTCGGCTCGGGTGACCGGGTGCTGCTGCTCGGCCACTTCGACACGGTGTGGCCGGTGGGCTCCCTGGCCCGGCACCCCTTCGAGGTGGCGGGCGGGCGGCTGACCGGCCCCGGCTGCTTCGACATGAAGGCGGGCGTGGCGCAGCTGTTCCACGCCCTGTCCGTCCTCGACGACCTGGACGGAGTGTCGGTGCTGCTCACCGGCGACGAGGAGATCGGCGCCCCCACCTCCCGCGCCCTGATCGAGGCCGAGGCGCGCCGTACCCGGGCCGTGCTCGTCCTGGAGGCGAGCGAGCGGGGCGCGCTGAAAACGGCGCGCAAGGGCGTGTCCAGCTACGAACTGGGCATCGCCGGACGCGCCGCGCACGCCGGTCTGGAACCCCACCGGGGCGTCAACACCACCACCGAACTCGCCCACCAGGTCCTCGCGTTGTCCGCGCTCGCCGACCCGGCGACCGGCACCACCGTGACACCGACCGTCGCCACCTCGGGCACCACCCGCAACACCGTGCCCGACGCGGCCCGGCTGCTGGTCGACGTACGCGTCGCGACGGCCGCCGAGCAGGATCGGGTCGACCGGGCCGTCCACGCCCTCGCACCGGCGCTCCCGGGCGCCGCGCTCACCTTCTCCGGCGGCCCCGACCGGCCCCCGCTGCAACCGAGCGCGTCGGCGGAGCTGTTCGAACGCGCCCGGGTCCACTACGCGGACCTGGGGCTCGGTCCGCTGCGCGGAGTCGCTGTCGGAGGCGCCTCGGACGGCAACATCACCGCCGGTGCGGGCGCGCCCACCCTGGACGGCCTGGGCGCCGTGGGCGGCGGGGCGCACGCCGACGACGAACACGTCCTCGTCGCCGAACTCCCGCGCCGCACCGCCCTGGTGGCCTCACTGGTGGCCTCGCTCCTGCACGAGCCGCCGGCCGCCCCGGACCGGGTGGGACCGTGAGCGGGACCCGGGCGGCCGATGCGGCCGCCGCAGCCGGCCTGGCCGCACGGCGGGCCGGCGTGACCCTCTGTGAACTGCACGGGCTGGACGAGATGCGGGAGGCGTGCCGGGTACTCGACCGGGTCTGGCGGCCGGTGCCCGGAAACCCGCTGATCACCCCGGAACTGCTCCGGGTCTTCGCGCACTCCGGCAGCTATGTCGTCGGCGTCCACCGCGACGGCCGCATGATCGGGTTCTGCCTCGGCTTCCTGGCCACCGCCGGACTGCACTCGCACATCGCGGGGGTGGACGGCACCGCCCGGGGCCGCAACATCGGCTTCGCCGTCAAACTCCACCAACGGGCCTGGGCCCTGGCCCGCGGCATCAACACGATCACCTGGACCTTCGATCCGTTGATCAGCCGCAATGCCTATTTCAACCTGTCCAAACTGGGTGCCGCGCCCAGCGAGTACCTCGCCGACTTCTACGGGGCGATGCAGGACGAGGTGAACGCCGGGACCGAGACGGACCGGCTGATGGTCCACTGGGAACTGGCCGGCGACCGCGCCGTGGCCGCCGCCGCGGGTGCCCCCCGCCGCGTCGCCGTCGACGACGCGGGCGAGCACGCGGTCGTCGCCCTGGACGCCCGACCCGACGGCCGTCCCGCCGCCGGGCGCCGGGACGGCGACACCGTCCTGGTCCGGATCCCCACCGAGGCCGAGGCGCTTCGCCGCACCGCCCCGTCGCTGGCCCGCGAGTGGCGGTACGCGCTGCGCGAGGTGCTCGGCGGCCTGATGGCCCAGGGATACACCGTCACCGGATTCACCCGGGACGGCTGGTACGTGATCGACAGACGTCAGGAGAAGCAGGGATGAAGCTCGTCGGTGTGGAACTGCGCCGGATCGCGATGCCGCTGGTCGCACCGTTCCGGACCTCGTTCGCCACCATGGACACCCGGGAGATCCTGCTGGTCAGGGTCGAGACCGAGCACCACGAGGGATACGGCGAATGCGTCACGATGGCCGATCCGCTCTACTCCTCGGAGTACACGGCGGGCGCGGCGGACGTGCTGCGCGGTCATCTCGTGCCCGCACTCGCCGCCCTGCCGCACCTCGACCCCTGGGCGGTCGCCCCGGCACTGGCCCCGTTCAAGGGCCACCGGATGGCCAAGTCCGCGCTGGAGACCGCGGTGCTGGACGCCTGGCTGCGGGCCCACGGCCTGTCCATGGGCCAGTGGCTGGGCGCGACCGCGGACCGGGTGCCCGCCGGGGTGTCGGTCGGGATCATGGACTCGATCCCCGCCCTGCTCGACGCCGTCGACGGCTACCTGGCCGAGGGCTATCTCCGGATCAAGCTGAAGATCGAACCCGGCTGGGACGTGGAGCCCGTGCGCGCGGTCCGGGAACGCTTCGGCGACGACGTGCTCCTCCAGGTGGACGCCAACACCGCGTACACCCTCGCCGACGCCGGGCAACTGGCCCGGCTCGACCCGTACGGACTGCTGCTCATCGAACAGCCCCTGGACGAGGAGGACGTACGCGGCCACGCCGCCCTCGCCGCCCGGGTGCGCACCCCCATCTGCCTGGACGAGTCCATCGTCTCCGCCCGCTCGGCGGCCGACGCCATCGCCATGGGCGCCTGTTCGGTCGTCAACATCAAACCGGGACGGGTCGGCGGCTACCTGGAGGCCCGGCGGATCCACGACGTGTGCGCCGCGCACGGTGTCCCGGTGTGGTGCGGCGGCATGCTGGAGACCGGCCTGGGGCGGGCCGCCAACGTCGCCCTCGCCGCCCTGCCCGGCTTCACCCTGCCCGGCGACACCTCCGCCTCCGACCGGTACTACCGCACCGACATCACCGAGCCGTTCGTACTGAGGGACGGCCGTCTCGACGTGCCCCGCGCACCCGGGATCGGCCTCTCCCCGATCCCCGAGCGGCTGGCCGAGGTGACCGAATCGACGGAATGGATCGGCCGATGACCACACCGTGGCCCGGCCCCCGCCGGACACCCTGCTGCCCCGGATTCCGCCGGGGCGCCGTGCCCCGGAAGCGCCCGGGGCGCCGAGACCGGCACGGCCACGCGCCGCGTTCGTCCGACGGGCCCGGCGGCGACCGTGCGGCCGAAGCGACGCCCCGGGCCCGCGCGGCCCGCGGGCGGGTCCGGTGACCGGGCGGGTGGGGGAGCCGCCCGCGAACATGTCCCGCTCGTCTACCGTGTGACGATGACGGAGCAGCCGCGGGCCGTGCTCGGCCGGATCCTCGACGATCTGGGATCGACGCTGATCGATGTGGTGGCGGGGGAGGCCGACCCCTCCACCGCCGTCACCGGGGTGCTCATCCAGGACCCGCTGGACGAACCGGCCGGGCTGCCCGGATCGGTGGTGCTCGGGGTCGGGGTGTACGGCGCCGGGGCCGTCGCGGCCCTCGTCGAACGGGCCGCCGGGCTCGGCGCGGTGGCCGTGGTGGTGCGTTCCCCGGTCCCGGTCGCCGGACCCGTGGCGGAGGCCGCCGACCGCACCGGCGTGACCGTCCTCGGCCTGACCCCCGGCGCGTCCTGGGCCCAGGTCGCCGCCCTGCTGCGGTCGTTGCTCGCCACCGACGAACTGGGCACCGTGGGCGGCCCCGACGCCACGGGCGGCGCCGAACCGCTCGCGGGTGACCTGTTCGCCCTGGCCAACGCGACCGCCGCCCTGCTGGACGGGCCCGTCACCGTGGAGGACCGGGGCGGACGGGTGCTGGCCTTCTCCAGCCGCCAGGACGAGGGCGACGACGCCAGGATCGCGACCGTCCTCGACCGCCAGGTGCCCGCCGAGAACCTGCGCGCCCTGGAACGACGCGGCGCCTTCCGGGCCCTCTACCGCAAGGAGGAACCCGTCTACGTGACCGGTGTCTCCGATAAACCCCGGGTCGCGACCGCCGTCCGGGCGGGCGGCGAGATCCTCGGTTCGATCTGGGTCGTGGTCGACGGCCCCTTGGGCGAGGACCGCACCCAGGCCCTCCAGGAGGCGGCGAAGGTGGCCGCGCTGCACCTGCTGCGCCACCGCGCGGGCGAGGACGCCGAACGGCGGCTGCGCGCGGACCTGCTGGCCACCGTTCTGGAGGGCGGGTTGCACGCTCCGCAGGCCGCCGCGCGGCTGGGGCTGTCCGCCCAGCCCGCCTGCGTGCTGGCGCTCCGGGTGACCGGCGAGCCGTCCGCCCCCGACCGGGTGGCCGCCGGCCACCGCGTCGCCGAGGCCCTCGCCCTGCACCTGGCCGCGATCCACCCCCGCACGGCCACGGCGTCGTTGGGAGGCGTCACCTACGCGGTCCTGCCCACGCGTTCGGACGAGGACGCCCTGCGGGCGGCCGAGGCGTTCCTCGGCCGCGTGGGCGACCGGGTGCCCGCGGTCATCGGCGTCGGGCGGCTCGCCGTCCGCCCGGCGGACCTGCGCCGCTCCCGCGCCGACGCGGACCGGGCGCTGCGCGTCCTCGGCTCCGGTCGCTCGCGGCGCCGGTCCGCCCGCCTCAAGGACGTCCATGCCGCTTCTCTCCTGGAGGAGTTGAGGGAACGGCTCGCCGCCGAGGACGACATCCCCGACGGGCCGGTCGTCCGGCTGCGCGCCTACGACGCCCGGCACCACACCGCCCTCACGGACACCCTGGACGCGTGGCTGGACACCTTCGGCGACGTGCCCGCCGCCGCGGCGGCCGTCCACGTCCACCCCAACACCTTCCGCTACCGGCTCAAGCGGCTGGCCGAGGTGGCGGGCATCGATCTCGACGACCCGGAGGCCAGGTTCGAGGCGATGCTGCATCTGAGGCTGGATCCGCCGCACCCCTGACGCGGACCGCGCGGCCGATGCCGCCGGAACCGGCGCCCCGCCGCGGTGACACGCGGATCCGTCAGGACGGTGCGGGCGACGCGGGGATGGCAGAGTGCTCGCAGCAGCCGGACACGCCGGGCACGGTGCCCGCCATCGGTGCGTTCCGTCGCCCGCGCGTCCGGCGGCCTCGGTATCCGCATGTCGACGATGGGACAGATGCCATGCCTCTCCAGGGCGAGTACGAGCCGAGCCCCGAGAAGTGGGTCCGCGATCAGGTCGAGCTGTTCGAGAGCTCCGGCGGGACGGACGGAACCACCATGCGCGGCCTGCCGGTGGTCATCCTGACCACCCGCGGGGCCAGGAGCGGGAAGATCCGCAAGACCCCGCTCATGCGGGTCGAGTATGAGGGGATGTACGCAGTGGTCGCCTCGCGGGGCGGCGCCCCCAGTCATCCCGTCTGGTACCACAACGTCGTGGCCGATCCCCGGGTGGAGCTCCAGGACGGCCCGGTCCGGCAGGACATGAACGCCCGTGAGGCCACCGGCGAGGAGAAGGCGTTGTGGTGGCGGCGCGCGGTGGACGCCTTCCCCGACTATGCCGATTACCAGCGCAGGACCGAACGCCAGATCCCGGTCATCGTCCTGGAACCGGCGACCGAGCAGCACTGACGACCGCCGCGGGGAGGCGCGGCGAACGCTCCGGCGCCTCCCCGCGCGCCGCCCGCGCGGTCATCCCGCGGGCGCGCCGACGGCCCGGGCCGGAGCCGTGCCCCTGCGGGTCGCCGCCCACAGGAGGAGGGCGAGCGCGCTGATCGCGGCGCCGAGCGCGCACACCGCACCCCATCCGGCCATCCCGTACACGGCCGTCGAGGCGACGGCGCCGGTGGCGCTGCCCACGGAGTAGAAGACCATGTAGCCGCCGATCAGACGGCTGCCCGCGTCGGGGCGGGCCGCGTAGATCATGCTCTGGTTGGTGACGTGGACGGCCTGGACGGCGAGATCGAGGAGCACCGCCCCGATCACCAGGGCCCACAGCGAATGCCGGACGAGGGCCAGGGGCAGCCACGACACGGTGAGCAGCGCCAGCGCGACGCCGGTCGTCCACCCGGCGAGACCGCGGTCGTGCAGCCGCCCGGCCGGTGCCGCCGCGAGCGCGCCCGCCGCCCCGGCGAGCCCGAACGCGCCGATCGCGGTGTGCGACAGCGACAGCGGCGGCTCGCTCAACGGGAGTGCGACGCAGCTCCACAGCGTGCTGAAGGCGGCGAAGACCAGCAGGGCGAGCAGGGCCCGGACCCGGAGCAGGCGTTCCTCCACGAACAGCAGCAGCGTGGAACGCAGCAGCCGCGCGTACCGCATCTGGGCGGGAGGGGTCGGCCGGCGCGGCAGCACGCGGAACAGGGCCAGGGCGAGGACGGAGGTCAGGGCGGCCGGGACGAGATACACCGATCGCCAGCCCGCCAGGTCGGCCAGCGCACCGGAGACCGTACGGGCGAGGAGGATGCCGATCACGATTCCGCTGGTGACCAGGCCGACCGTGCGACCGCGCCGGTCCGGGGCGGACAGTGACGCGGCGAAGGCCACGAGGGTCTGGGTCACCACCGCGAGGAAGCCCACCCCGGCCAGGGCGGCGAGCAGGACCGGTGCCGTGGACGCCGTGCCGGTCGCGATGAGCGCCGCCGCCAGCTGGGTCACCACCAGGAGCCTCCGGTCGAGCAGGTCGCCCAGCGGCACGAGCAGGAACAGCCCGAGACCGTATCCGACCTGGGTCAGCATGACGACGACGCCCACGGTGGCCGCGCCGATCCCGAACTCCCGGCCCAGCGTGGCCAGAAGGGGCTGCGCGAAGTACACATTGGCCACCGCCGTCCCCGACGCGGCGGCGAACAGCAGCGTCGTGCCCCCGGAGAGGGCGCGCGCCGGTGCCGCCCCGCCCGTCCCGGTCGTACGCACCGGGCGGGGCGTACGCGTACGGCGGTGCGATGCTCCACGGGGCGCGCCCGGTGCGCGCCCGCCGGGGAGCGGCGGGCCCCCTCTCCCGGACGGCCCGTCCAGCCTGCGGGCGGCGCGCCGGACGCGTGCCGTGTCCGGTCAGGAGGTCAGCTTTCCGGGCAGCCAGCCGAGCTGCACGGCCTTCTGGAACGGCCCGCCGCCCTCGTGGTCGTTGAAGTCGTACACCTCGATGGCCTTGTCCGGGTGGGCGTAGGCGTTGTAGGCGGCGAAGACGGTCGACGGCGGGCAGGTCATGTCCTCCAGGGCCGTCGAGAACAGCGCGGGCGCCCGTCCGCGCGCGGCGAAGTGCACCCCGTCGAAGTAGGAGAGAGTGGTCCTCACCCGCTCGGCCCGGCCCCGGTGCGTCTTGAGGTAGTTGCCCACCTCGCGGTACGGATTGCGGTCGGTGACGGTCAGCGCGCGGGGGAAGTCGCACAGGAACGGGACGTCCGGCGCGACCGCCGCCAGATCGGATATCAGCCCGCCGACGGCGAGCGCGATGCCGCCGCCCTGGCTCTCGCCGACGGCCGCGGTGCGCGCCGCGTCGGCCAGCGGATGCGACCGGGCCGCCTCCACCGCCCGCACCGCGTCGGTGAACACGCGCCGGTAGTAGTAGGAGTGCGGGTCCTCGATGCCCCGGGTCATGAAGCCGGGGAAGGCGGGTGCGCTGCCCACCGGGTCGGGGGTGTCGCCGGCCATCCAGCCGCTGCCCTGGCCCCGGGTGTCCATCACGAAGTGGGCGAACCCGGCCGAAGCCCAGAGCAGATGGGTGTGCGGCAGGCCCCGCCCGCCGCCGTAGCCGATGAACTCGACGACCACGGGGAGCGGCCGCGTGGTACCGGCGGGGAGCACGAACCAGCCCTTCACCGGGTGACCGCCGAAGCCCGCGAACGTCACGTCGTACACGTCGACCGTCCTCAGCCCCGTGTCCGCGCACCGCTCGAACCGGGCGCCGAGCTCGTACGACCGTGCTTCGTCGAGCGTCTTCGACCAGAACGCGTCGAAGTCCGCCGGCTCCACCGACCGGCTGCGGTGGTCGCGCAGCTCCTCGACGGGCAGATCGAACAGGGACATGAGGAACCGCCTTCGTCACGGGGGGTGAGTGATCACCCATGGATTGTCGGTCACACCGTACGGGCACGGCGGAGCGGCGGCGACGGGCGCCCTTGCGCGCGCAGGAAGTCGCCCCAGCCCCTTGACGGTTGCCGCTCCGGAGTCGACGGCCGCTACCGGCTCCACCCCGTGGAGTGGAACGTCGGCGAGGTCGCCGGGGCTCTCGCCGCGCACTGCGTCGCCGAGGGGCGTCGAACCCCGGCAGGCCCAGGGGGAGGACGAGCGGTACGAGACCTTCGCCCGGATCCTGGACCGCGACGGCGTGCAGCGGCACCGGCCCGACGTACGGGGCTATTGACGTGCTGCGTCCACCGACGGACCGCGCGGTGAAAATGCTTTGCCCGCGGACCGGGTGCCTGCGACGCTCCGTGCCATGTCCGACAACCACGCAAGCGATTCCCGTCAGGTCGAGTCCCTCTTCTCGCACGGCCGTCTGACCGCGATCCCGCGTAGGACGGCCCGCCGCGAACAACTGCTGACGCACCTCGCGGAGAGGTTCTTCGAGCGCGACCGGAGCTATACCGAACGGGAGGTCGACGAGGCGTTGTCGACGGTGCACGAGGACTGTGCGGCGCTGCGCCGGTATCTGGTGGTCTCCGGGCTGCTGGTCCGGCCCAGGGACGGCAGCAGCTACCGGCGCGGCAGGTAGGACGCGCACCGCGTCCGCCTCCGCCCGGCCGCCCTCCGGGACCGGGGACGGGGCCCGCGTCCACGGGGTGCGGCGGGCCGTGCCGCGGCCGTGTGCTGAACTGTCCGCGGCACATCGGACTCAGGAGCACCTTGTGAGCAGTTACCGGCACCCCGGCGTGGTCTTCACCGACCGTCGTTTCACGGTCCCGCTCGACCACGCGGACCCGGGCGGCGAACAGATCGAGATCTTCGGCCGGGAGGCCGTGGCGAGCGGCAGCGCCGGGGAGGAGCTGCCCTGGCTGGTTTATCTGGAGGGCGGTCCCGGTTTCGGCGCCCGGCGCTTCGTCGGCACGGAGGCATGGCTGGGCCGGGCCCTGCGGGAGTTCCGCGTACTGCTCCTCGACCAGCGCGGCACCGGCCTGTCCACCCCGGCCAACCGGCAGACCCTGCCGTTGCGCGGCGGCCCGCGCGAGCAGGCCGACCATCTCGCGCACTTCCGGGCCGACGCCATCGTGCGCGACTGCGAGCTGATCCGGACCCGGCTGACCGGCATCGAGCCGTGGACGGTCCTCGGCCAGTCCTTCGGCGGCTTCTGCGCCGTCCGCTATCTGTCGGCCGCCCCCGAGGGGCTGAAGGCCGTCCTCATCACCGGCGGACTGCCCTCCCTCGACGCCCACGCCGACGACGTCTACCGGGCCGCCTATCCGCGGGTCGAGCGCAAGGTCGCCGCCCACTACGCCCGCTATCCGCAGGACGTCGAGCGTGCCCGGCGGATCACCGCCCACCTCGCGGAACACCGCCCCGAGAGCGCCGGGCACCGGCTGACGCCCGAAGGATTCCAGTCGCTCGGCATCATGCTGGGAAGCGGCAACGGCAGCCACCAGCTGCACTACCTCCTGGAGAACGCCTTCGTCCGCACCCCGCACGGAACCGAACTCTCCGACACCTTCCAGGAGGCCGTGCGCGCGGCCACCTCGTTCGCCGGGCATCCGCTGTACGCACTGATGCACGAGGCGATCTACGCGCAGGACGAACGCCCCACCGCCTGGTCCGCC
This sequence comes from Streptomyces sp. CB01580, assembly GCF_001905795.1. Classification (GTDB taxonomy): domain Bacteria; phylum Actinomycetota; class Actinomycetes; order Streptomycetales; family Streptomycetaceae; genus Streptomyces. Next base: position 234,423 of record NZ_LIXJ01000006.1, on the reverse strand, counting down.
GAGCGGGTGCGCGCCGAATTCCCGCAGTTCGACGCGGTCGCCGCGCTGGAGGGCGACGGCCCGGTCCTGTTCACCGGGGAGACCATCCACCCCTGGCACTTCGAGGTCGACCCGGCGCTGCGTCCGCTGCGCGAGACCGCCCATCTGCTGGCCGACCGCACCGACTGGGCACCGCTTTACGCCCCCGAGCGCCTGGCCGTCAACGAGGTGCCGGTCGCCGCCGCCGTCTACCACGACGACATGTACGTCGACACCGGGCACGCGCTGCGGACGGCGGAGGCGATCCGCGGGCTGCGCACCTGGGTCACGAACGAGTACGAGCACGACGGGCTGCGCGCCGGGGGCCCGCGGGTCCTCGACCGGCTGCTGGCCCTCGTCCGGGACGAGGTCTGACCCGTCGGCACGAGCGCAGGGGGTCGGTCACGCGCTCGCGCGGCCGGCCCCCGTGCGCCGGGTGCGGCGTGGGTCAGCCCTGGAGGGCCCGCAGCGTCGCGTCCAGGTCCGTGGCGGGGCGCGGGGCGCGGTTGTGCGGCAGCTTCGACAGGGCCGCCGCCATGCCGCAGGTGTTGGTCACGGCCGAGAAGACCAGCCCGGCGCCGACACCGGCGGAGATCCAGCGCGCGGCCGGGAAGCGCAGGCCCGTCAGCAGCCCCGCCACCACGAGGGAACCCGCGGCGAGCCGGACCTGACGTTCCATCGGCCAGGTCGTCCGGGCGCCGGCGGGCCGGTCGAGCGCACGGCCCTCGTTCTCCCAGCCCGACGTCCCGCCCGACAGGGTCGTGGCGTCGACATCGGCCGCCGCGAGGATGTCGCAGGCCCGGGTCGAGCGGACGCCGGAGGCGCACACCATGAGCAGCGGACCGCGGGCGGCGGCCGACTTGAGTGCGGGCACCGCCTCGGGGAGGCGGTCCAGCGGGATGTTCAGCGCGCCGGGGACGTGCCCGGAGGCGTACTCGCCGGGGGCCCGCACGTCGACGACGGTGAACTCCGCGAGCCGGGCCGCGGCCTGGGCGGGGGAGAGGGAGGCGGTGCTGGTCACGAACAGTTTTCCTTTCGTCCACCGGGAACACGGAGGGACTCGGCCCATCCGTCCCCATTCAGGTTAGAATACCCCTTGGGGTATCAGAGGAGGGTGTGTGCAACTCGACATCGCGGCCGACGAACTGAAGTCGGTCCTCAATCGCCTTCGTCGCGCTCAGGGGCAGCTGGCGGCGATCATCCGGATGATCGAGGAGGGCCGGGACTGCGAGGACGTGATCACGCAGATGGCGGCCGTGTCCCGGGCGCTCGACCGCGCCGGTTTCGCGATCATCGCCACCGGGCTCCAGCAGTGCCTGGCCGACGGCGGGAGCGAGCCGGCGGACCGGGACCAGATGCGGGCGCGGCTGGAGAAGCTCTTCCTCTCGCTGGCCTGAACCGGCCGCCGGGGGAGCGTCCCGGTGGCCGGACCGTTCCCAGGAGCCAAGCGACTGCTTAGTATGCGCTGCGGCGATGGTTTCGCCGACCGTGTTCGACAGCGTTGTGGAGGCCCCTCATGCAGGCATGGCGAGTGCACCGGAACGGCGAGCCGGGCGAGGTGATGCGGCTCGAAGAGACCGGACGCCCCGTGCCCGGGGAGGGCCAGGTGCTGCTCAGGGTGCGCGCGGCGAACGTCAACTTCCCCGACGCGCTGCTCTGCCGGGGGCAGTACCAGGTGCGGCCCCCGCTGCCGTTCACACCCGGCGTGGAGATCTGCGGCGAGACGCCGGACGGGCGCCGGGTGCTCGCCACGGCGGCCCTGCCGGACGGCGGATTCGCGGACTACGCCGTCGCGGGCGCGTCGGCGCTCCTGCCGGCCCCGGCATCCCTCGACGACGCCGAGGCCGCCGCGCTGCACATCGGCTACCAGACCGGCTGGTTCGGGCTGCACCGCCGCGCCCGCCTCCAGGAGGGCGAGACCCTCCTGGTCCACGCGGCGGCCGGTGGCGTCGGCAGCGCGGCCGTCCAGCTCGGCAAGGCCGCCGGAGCCACTGTCATCGGTGTCGTCTCGGGGCCCGGGAAGGCGCGGACCGCCGCCGCGCTCGGCTGCGACCTGGTCGTCGACCGCCGCACCGAGGACATCGTCACGGCGGTCAAGGAGTTCACCGGCGGGCGCGGCGCCGATGTCGTCTACGACCCGGTCGGCGGCGACGCGTACGCCAAGTCCGTCAAGTGCGTCGCCTTCGAGGGCCGGATCGTCGTCGTCGGCTTCGCGAGCGGCGTCGTACCCGCCCCGGCCCTGAACCACGCGCTCGTCAAGAACTACTCCGTCCTCGGACTCCACTGGGGTCTCTACGCCGCCAAGGACCCGGCAGCGGTCCTCGCCTGCCACGACGAACTCTCCCGGCTCGTCGCGAAGGGCGTCGTCGAGCCGCTCGTCAGCGAACGCGTGGCGCTGTCCGGCGCGGCGGACGCCGTCCAGCGCGTCGCCGACGGTGCCACCACCGGCCGGATCGCGGTCCTCCCGGCGGGAGCGGCCCACTGACGGCCCCGGCATCCGCCGGGCGTGTCCGTACGCCGTCGCGGAACCGGTGGAACTTTCCGTGCCGTGACCGGGAGGGAGGAACGGACCGCCGGGCGGAGGGAGTTGGCGGCGCGGACGCGGTCCCTCGCCCCCTTGTCCCGTCGCCCCGGTACCGGGCACCCCTTTACCTGCTGTTTAATTGCGATTGATTTGCAATAACAGTCGATCATCAACAAGGGGTGTGCGGAGTATGACGGGCCGATCGATACGGGGAGCGGTCGCCGTGACACTGGCGACCGTGCTGGCGCTGTCCGCGGCGGCCTGCTCGAAGCCGAGCGGCCAGGACGGCGGCGGCTCCGGCTCCGGGGCGGGCGACTCGGCGGTGGTCGGCATCGCGTACGAGCCCGACAGCCTCAGCCCGCTCCTGGGCTACGGCAAGGACGGCAACTCCAAGATATTCGACGGGCTGCTCACCCTCGACGCGGACATGAAGCTGCGCCCCGCGCTGGCCACCGCCCTGCCCGAGGTGAGCGCCGACGGGCTCACGTACACCTACCGGCTCCGCAAGGGCGTGAAGTTCAGCGACGGCAAGCCGTTCGGTGCCAAGGACGTGGTCTTCACCTACCGCACCATCCTGGACCCGAGGACGAACAACGCCTCCCGCACCGAGCTCGACGCACTGAAGAGCGTCGAGGCGAGCGGCGAGGACACCGTCGTCTTCCACCTCAAGTACCCCTATGCGCCTTTTGCCCAGCGCACCGTCCTGCCCATCGCCCCCGAACACGTCGCGGCGGGGCAGGACGTCAACACCGGCGCCTTCACCACCCACCCCGTCGGCACCGGCCCCTACCTGCTCACCAAGTGGTCCAAGGGCGAGAAGCTGAGCTTCCGGGCCAACCCCGACTACTGGGGCGGCGCGCCGAAGGTGAAGAAGTTCACCATGGTGATCATCAAGGACGACGACGTGCGTGCCACCAGGCTGCGCTCCGGCGAGCTCGACGGCGCCATCCTGCCGCCCATCCTGGCCAAGGGCTTCGCCAAGGACAGCGGCACGAAGACGTACGCCGCCACCACCTACGACTACCGCAACGTGACCCTGCCCACGCACAACAAGGTCACGGGCGACACCGCGATCCGGCGCGCCCTGGACGTCGCCGTCGACCGGCAGGCCATGGTCGACTCCATCCTCAACGGCGAGGGCCGGCCCGCCCACGGTCCCGTCCCCACCGACAGCGAGTGGTTCACCAAGGGCACCGAACGCGCCCACGACCCGGCCGCCGCGAAGGAGATCCTCGACGGCGCCGGCTGGAAGCCGGGCAAGGACGGCATCCGCGTCAAGGACGGCGTGCGCGCCGCGTTCCCGCTCTGGTACCTCACCGGCGACAAGCTCCGCCAGGACCACGCCCTCGCCTACGCCTCCGACGCCAAGAAGGTCGGCATCGACATCACCACCGAGTCCGGCACCTGGGAGGTCATCGAGCCCCGGATGAAGCAGGACGCGGTCCTCGCCGGCGGCGGATCGCCCGCCGACCCCGACTTCGACCAGTACTCCCTGCTGAAGTCCTCCCTGGCGGGCGACGGCTTCAACAACATGGCCCGGTACGAGAACAAGACCATCGACCAGGCCCTCGAAGAAGGCCGCAGGAAGGGCGACAAGGCCGCCCGCAAGGCCGCCTACGACACCGTCCAGCGCGAACTGGTGAAGGACCCCGGCTACACCTTCCTCACCCACATCGACCACCTCTATGTCGTGAAGGACCGGTTCGGCGCGCTCACCACCCAGGTCGAGCCGCACGACCACGGCCTGGCCACCGGCCCGTGGTGGAACGTCGAGGACTGGACGCCCAAGAAGTGAGCCGCCGCCTCCCCTGGGGGCCGATGGGCAGGATGGCGGGACGGCGGGCACTGCTCGCCGTCCCCGTCCTCCTCGCCGTGACGTTCGGCGTCTTCGCCGTCGCCGCCGCCTCGCCCTTCGACCCGGTCAAGGCGTACGCGGGCACCGCCGGGCTCACCGCGTCGCAGGAGAACCTCGACCAGCTGCGCGCCAATCTCGGCGTCGACCAGCCACTGGTGACCCGCTGGTGGAACTGGCTGACCGCCGCGCTCCACGGCGACCTCGGCGAATCCAGCGTGATGCGCCAGCCCGTCGCCGACGTCATCGGCGAGCGCCTCGGCTGGTCCGTGCTGCTCGCCGGGACCGCCTTCCTCGTCGCCATCGTGCTCGGCACGGGCCTCGGAGTCCTGGCCGCCCGCCGCCCCGGCGGCCTGCTCGACCGGTGCGTCTCCGCGGCCGCGTACACCCTCGAAGCCGCCCCGGCGTTCTGGCTGGGACTGCTCGCCATCTGGTTCTTCGCCCTGAAACTCGGCGTGCTCCCGGCCGGCGGCCTCACCGACGCGGCCAGCGACACGGTCACCTTCGACCAGGTCGCCGGTCATCTGGTGCTTCCCGCGTCTGTGCTCGGGATCTCGCAGCTGCCGTGGTTCTTCCTCTACGTGCGCCAGGGTGTCGCCGACGCGCTCGACGAGGACCCGGTGCGCGGTGCCCGCGCCCGCGGACTGCGCGAACGCACCGTGCTCCTCGGCCACGCGCTGCGCTCCGGGATGCTGCCGATGCTCACCCTCATCGGCTCCCGCGTCCCCGAACTGATCACCGGTGCCCTGCTCGTCGAGACGGTCTTCAGCTGGCCGGGCATCGCCGCGGCCACCGTGCAGGCCGCCACCTCCGTCGACTTCCCGCTGCTGGCCGCGCTCACGGTGCTCGCCACCGCGGCGGTCGTGCTGGGCAACCTGCTGTCCGATGTGCTGTACGCGCTCGCCGACCCGAGAGTGGGCTTCGATGGCTGAGACCGTTCTCGGATCCACCCGCCGTACCAGCCGCCGTGTCCGGCTGCTGTGCTCCGCCGGGATCGTCGCCGCCGTCCTCCTCGCGGTCCTCCTCGTCCCCCCGCTGGTCCAGCTCGACCAGCAGGCCGTCGACCTCTCGGCCCGGCTCCGGCCACCGTCCTGGGAGCACCCGTTCGGCACCGACGACGTCGGTCGCGACCTGTTGCTGCGCTGCGTCTACGGGCTGCGCGTCTCGCTGCTCGTCGGCGTCGTCGCCGGCCTCACCGCCACCGTCGTCGGCACCGCCGTCGGCGCGCTCGCCGCCGCGTCCGGCGGCTGGGTCGACCGGGTCGTCATGCGGCTCGTGGACACCTTCTCGTCCGTACCGCACCTGCTGCTGGGCATCTTCATCGTGGCCATGTTCCGGCCCGGCGTCGGCCCGGTCATCGTCTCCATCGCCCTCACCCACTGGCTCTCCACCGCGCGCATCGTCCGGTCCGAGGTGCTGTCGCTGCGTTCCCGGCCGTTCATCGACGCGGCGATCTCCGGGGGCGCCTCCCGGAGCCGGGTCGTCGTGCGGCACCTGCTGCCCGCAGTGCTGCCGCAGGCCGGTCTCGCCGCGGTGCTGATGGTGCCGCACGCCATGTGGCACGAGTCCGCCCTCTCGTTCCTGGGACTGGGGCTGCCCGCGCACCAGGCGAGCCTGGGCAACCTCGTGCAGACGGCGCGCGGTTCGCTGCTCGCCGGGGACTGGTGGCCGACGCTCTTCCCCGGCCTCTTCCTGATCGTCCCGACCCTCGCCCTGGCGGGCCTCGCCGGTGCCTGGCGGGAACGGATCAACCCGCGCCGCCGATCGGAGCTGATGCTGTGACGACCACCCCGCGACCGCCGTCCCCGGACAGCGGGACCCCGGCCCCCGCGGCCCCGGTCCTCTCCGTCCGCGGGCTCTCCGTCCGCTTCCGGATGCGCGGCGGACGGCACATCGCGGCCGTCACCGACGCGCACTTCGACCTCGCGGCGGGGGAGTGCCTGGCCCTCGTCGGCGAGAGCGGCTGCGGCAAGTCCGTCCTCGCCTCCGCGCTGCTGGGACTGCTCCCCGGCAACGCGGAGACCGGGGGCTCGGCGGTCCTCCAGGAGGGCACCGACCTCCTCACCGCCGACGAGAAGACCCTCGCGCGCACGGTGCGGGGCCGCCGCGTCGGACTCGTCCCGCAGAGCCCCGCGGCCCACCTCACCCCCGTGCGCACCGTCCGGACCCAGCTGGAGGAGACCCTCCGCGAACTGACCGGCACCCGCAGGCAGGAGCTGCGCGCCGCCGCCGAACGGGCCGCCGAACGCGCCGCGTTCCCGCCCGGCCACCTGGACCGCTACCCGCACGAGCTCTCCGGCGGCCTCGCCCAGCGCGCCGCCACCGCGCTCGCCCTGATCGGCGACGCGCCCCTGCTCCTGGCCGACGAACCCACCACCGGGCTCGACCGCGACCTGGTCGAGCGGACCGTGGACGAACTGCGCCGTCACACCGACGGCGGCCGGGCGCTGCTGATCATCACCCACGACCTGGCGGCGGCCGAACGGATCGCCGACCGCGTCGCCGTCATGTACGCGGGCCGCATCGTCGAGATCGCCGACGCCGGAGGGTTCTTCGGGAAGCCCGGGCCACGCCACCCGTACGCCCGCGGGCTCCTCGACGCGCTGCCGGAACGCGCCTTCCTCCCCATCCCCGGAATGCCGCCGGAGCTCGGGGCGCTCCCCGACGGCTGCGCGTTCGCGGCCCGCTGCCCGCGCGTCGACGACCGGTGCTCCGTACCACCCCCGTTCGACGGCCGTCTCGCCTGCCACCACGGTGCGCCGGCGCACGCGCAGGAGTCCGCCCGTGCTTGAACTGACCCGTATCACCGCCGGGTACGACCGTCGTACCCCCGTGGTCCGTGACGCCTCGCTGGCCATCGAGCCGGGGGAGTCCGTCGGGCTCCTCGGTCCCAGCGGCTGCGGCAAGTCCACCCTGGCCAAGGTGGCCGCCCTGCTGCACCGGCCGGACGCGGGCACGCTCACCCTCGACGGCCGGCCGGTACGCGGCTGGCGGCACCGGGCCCCGAGGGAACAGCGCACCGCCGTCGGCGTCGTCTTCCAGCAGCCCCGGCTCTCCGCCGATCCCCGGCTCAGCCTGCGCGAACTCATCGCCCAGCCGCTGCGGGCCACCGGCCGGCGCGCCGAGGTGGCGGACCGGGTGGCGGAACTCGCCCCGGCCGTCGGGCTCACCGCCGAACTGCTGGGCCGCCGCCCCCACGAGGTGAGCGACGGACAACTGCAGCGCGCCTGTCTCGCCCGGGCGTTGGTGCTGCGCCCGCGCTGGCTCATCTGCGACGAGATGACGGCGATGCTCGACGCGTCGACGACCGCCGCACTGGTTGCGGTCGTCGAGGCGTACCGGCACGAGTCGGGCGCCGGACTGCTGGCCGTGGGCCACGACCGGGTCCTGCTGGAACGCTGGTGCGATCGCACGGTCGGCTGGCCGGAGATCTGCGGGTCCGGCCCGGGGACCCCCGCACCCCGGGAGGGCGCGCGCCGGGCGGGATGAGCGAGGACCGCGCCCGCGGGACCGCCGCCGTGACGAGGCCGTCGGCTCCCCGTCGACCCCGCGCGCAGAGCGGTCGGGCCGGGGAGGAACCAGCGGCCGGCCGCCTCGACACCGATGACCCGCGGACCCGGAGCACTCCCTGCGCACGCCCGACGCGGGCACCCGCAGCGACGGGACCGGCCCCGGCGGCCGTTCCGGCGCGCCGGGGCCGGTACGTGACAGCCGGACAACACCCGGATGGCGGACACGCCAGTCCACCGGACGGCCTCCCCGCTACGCCACACTGGCGGCCGAATGCCGCATTCCGGCGCGGCGGAGGAGGTTGGCCATGGCCATTTCGATCTCACTGGTGCTGCTTCTGCTGATCCTCGCGGTGATCTTCCTCCGCAACGGGGGGCTGAAGGTCTCGCACGCGCTGGTCTGCGCCCTGCTCGGGTTCTTCCTCGCGGGCACGAGCATGGCGCCGACCATCCAGGACGGCCTGACGGCCACGGCCGACGTCGTCAGCAGCCTGGGCCCCTGACGCCGACGGTCCTTCGGCGACCACGTCGCCCCGGCCGTGCCGGCCGGTCGTGCGGCGCGCCGTGCGCTCACCCTGCGGCGCGCACCTGCGGGGAACGCAGCCAGGCGACGAGCAGGCGGTTAACCTCCGCGGCACGTTCCTGCTGGAGCCAGTGTCCGCAGCCCGGCAGGATGTGGGAGGAGACCAGGCCGGGGAGCGTGGTGGGGAAGGCGGCGATCGCCTCGGCCGACCAACCGGTCGACGGGTCGAGTTCACCGCCGATGAAGAGGGACGGCGGGGTGAGCGGCGCCCCGTCCAGGCCGGCGAGGTCCTCCCAGTCCCGGTCGACGTTGCGGTACCGGTTCAGCGCACCCGTCAGCCCGGTCCGCTCGAACTCCGCCGCGTAGAAGTCCAGATCGGCCTCGCTCAGCCAGGAGGGGAGCACCCCGGCGGGGAACCGGTCACGCATCCGCGCCCCCGGCGGCACGAGGAAGGGACTGTCCGCCCCGGATGGCGGCATCGTGTCGGCGGAGAGCGCGGCGTAGAACCCGGCCAGCCATCCGCGCACATCGGGCTCGATCTCCGCCTCGGCCCGTCCCGGTGCCTGGAAGTAGCCGACGTAGAACTCGTCGGCGCCGCCGATGCGGGCGAACACCTCGGTCGGCCGGGGGCCGCTCCTCGGGGCGTACGGGACGCCGAGCAGCCCCACGGAGGTGAACACGTCGGGCCTCAGCAGCGCGCTGCCGGACGCGATGCCCGCCCCCCAGTCGTGGCCCACGATCGTCGCGGTCCGCTCTCCGAGCGCCCGTACCACCCCGACGTTGTCGGAGACGTGGGCGGGCATCCGGTACGCCTCCGCCTCCCCGGGGCCGGACGAACGGCCGTACCCGCGGACATCGATCGCGACCGCGCGGAAACCCGCCGCGGCGAGTGCCGGAAGCTGATGGCGCCACGAATACCACGACTCGGGAAAGCCGTGCACCAGCAGAACCAGGGGGCCACTGCCCTGTTCGACCAGATGGATGCGGCCGCCGGGCACCTCCACCAGCCGGTGGACGGCGGCCGACGGAGCGGGGATGGGCAGGTCGGTGGACGGCACGGTTCTCTCCTCGCAGACGTGGGCGGCGGCGGTCCGGCCGTGGGCGCTGGGCACCCGAGCGCGCCGGTGCCGCCGATGCCACGATCATTCGGCCGTGCCCGCCGCGGCCACAAGGATCCTTGCCGTTGTGGCAAACGCCGGCACGGGGTGCCGTCTCCCGGCGCGCCGCGCGCTCACGGACCGACGAGCCGGGAACGGATCAGGAAGCGCACCCCCTCCGGAGCCTCCAGCGAGAATCCGCTGCCCCGTCCCTCCACCACGTCGACGATCAGCCGGGTGTGCGCCCACACCTCGAACTGACTCCGCGAGATCCAGAACGGGATGCTCTCCGGCACCCCGTCGACGCGGAGGGAGGCCAGCAGCACATCGGAGCCACCCGTACGGAACTCGCCGTCCCGATAGCACATGGGCGCGCTGCCGTCGCAGCAGCCGCCCGACTGATGGAACATCAACGGGCCGTGGGCCGCGCGCAGCAGTCGCAGCAACTCGGCCGCCGCGGGGGTGAGCTCCACGGCCGCCGCCCCGGCCGCGCTCACCGCGGCGTCCCGGGACCGGGAAACGCCGGTGCGCGCCGGGACGGCGGCCGACTTCTCGTCGTCTGCCACCGGCTCGTACTGATCCGGTCCATGTCGTGTCGGTCCATGTGCGTGTCCCTCCACCTCTGCGCGGGAAACGGGGCGCGGGCGCGACGGCCGTGGGTCTCCCGGCCCGTCCCCGCCCACGCGGCACGGTCCCGGGCCGACCCCGGTGTCACCGTACTTCAGGGGCGGGCCGGGGCCGAGGCCCGTGCGACGGTCCCGGCCCCGGCCCGGGAAGACCGTCCGCGCGAACGTACGGGCCACCCGCGCGGGCCGGTGCCGCACGCCGCGCGCGACGCCGCGGCCGGTGCCGCACACGGCGTGGCGCGCGGCGTGCGGCAGAACCGAACCGGCCATTTCGAGTTGCCCGCCGCGCCCCGACCCCACCGGACCGCCCTGGGGCGGCCGTCGGCGCGGGGACCGGACCGGCCGGAAGCGGGGCGCCGACGGTACGTCAAGCGCGGTTCTCGCCAACAGCGGTGGGGCCCGCGCGGAGCGGCATGGTGACAGCGGGGCGGGCCCGCTTAGTGTCTGAGGTCGCACAGCGAAGGCATCCCGGCCGGACCACCGGAAGGGCCGACGACCCATCGCACGGGGGGAAGCAGTGACACCTGTCCAACCTGTCCTCGCGCGGGCCATCCATCGCACTCCCTTACTCCTCCTGGACGTCGCCCACCGGGGCCGGGTTCGGCGTCTGGGACTGAAGCTGGAGGAACACGGCCCCACCGGATCGGTGAAGGACCGCAGCGCCGTGGCCCTCCTGCGGGCGCTGCACGACGAACGGCCGCTCACCCCGGGCACGGTGGTGGTGGAATCCACCTCCGGCAACCTCGGCCTCGCCCTGGCCCGGCTGCTGCCGGCCATCGACTGCGTGTTCCTGGCCGTGGTCGACCTGAAGACCCCGCACACCACCCTCCGCACGCTCACCGAGCGCGGCGCACGCACCATCGTCGTCGACGAACCGGACGGCCAGGGCGGATACCTGCTGACCCGGCTGCGCACGGTCCGTGAACTGTGCGCGCGCCACCCCGCGTACCGCTGGCCCAACCAGTACGAGAACCCCGCCGCGCCCGACATGCACCGCCGCACCACCGGCCCCGAGATCACCGAGCAGGCCGGCCCCCTCCTCGGCGCGGTCTACGTACCGGTCTCCACCGGCGGCACCCTCGCCGGTATCGGCGCCCACCTGCGGCAACGCCGCCCGGACGTCGCCGTCGTCGCCGTGGACGTCACCGGCTCCACGGCCGTCTCGGGCAGCACCGGGCGCCGCCTGATCCCCGGCATAGGAGCCAGCCGGCCCTCCGCACTGCTGAAGGGGCCGGACAGCTACGACCGCGCCGTACGCGTCGACGACATCGAGGCGATCGCCGTCTGCCGGATCCTCGCCGAGGACACGGGACTCGTGCTCGGTGGCTCCAGCGGTTGCGCCGTGCGCGCGCTGCTCAGCGACCAGGACGACGGTCACGCCGACGACCGGATCGCGGTCTGCCTGGCCGCCGACGGCGGCGTGAAGTACCGCGACACCCTCTACTCCGACGACTGGGCGGGCGAGCGGGGCATCGTGAAGGAGATCGCCGCGGCCATGGAACGGCTGCGCCGCGAGGGCCTCTTCTTCGACAGGAAGCACCAGGAGCACTGACCATGGGCACGAGCACCACCACTCCCGCCCGGCAGGCGCAGGACACCGGCTACCGGCAGTTCCTGCCGCTGGTCCAGGGCGCCACGCTGATCGAGTGGACCGGTACGGGACTGTTCCTCGCGGTCTCGACCATCTACTTCGTCAAGGTCGCCCATCTCAGCACCTCCTCCGTCGGCGCCGGGCTGACGATCGGCGGCGCCGTCGCCGTCGCCGCCGCCGTCCCCATCGCGCGGCTGGCCGGGCGATGGGGACCGAAACCGGTGCTGATCGGGGTGATGCTGCTGCGCGCCCTGGCCACGATCGGATATCTGTGGGTGGACGGCTGGTGGAGCTTCCTCGTCGTGGTCGCCCTCGTCGCCGTCACCGAGCAGTCCTCGCCCCCGCTCGTGCAGTCGTACGTCGGCGCCCGGGCCCCCGAGAGCCTGCGCGCCAAGGTGATGGCCGTGCAGCGCACCGTCGTCAACCTCGGCATCAGCCTGGGCGGACTGATCGCCGGGGCCGCGCTCGGCTCCGGCGCGCCGGGCGCCTTCCGGCCGTTGCTCATCGGCGGCGCCGTCGCCTACGTCGTGGTCGCCGGGGTGTACGCCACCGCACGGGCGGAGGAGGCCGCGGCCACCGCCGGCAGCGCCCGGGTCGCCCCGCTCCTCAAGGACCGCGCGCTGCTCGGGTTCACCGCCTACAACGCGCTGGTGTCGCTGTGGATGCCGGTCCTCAACGTGGCGTTCCCGCTGTGGCTCGTCACCGAGACCGACGTACCGGAGCGCTATGTCGGCATCCTGTACGCCGTCAACACCGTGCTGTGCATCGCCCTCCAGTACCCGCTCAACCGCTGCTACGGCACCACCCGCCGGGCGTGGTACTCGTACGCGGCCGCGGCCCTGCTGCTCGCCCTCGGCGCCCTGGCCTTCGCCGCCGCGCCCGGCTTCGGCCGCACACCGGCCCTGCTGGTGCTCGGCGGCGCGGTCGTCCTTCTGACCTTCGCCGAACTGCTCCAGGTCGGTGCCTCGTGGACGCTGTCCTTCGAGCTGGCACCGCAGGGGGCGCGCAGTGCCTACCTGGTGCTGTTCAACACCAGCCGCACCGTCGCCAACCGCGTCGCCGGTCCGGTGCTCATGACCGGCGTCGTCCTCGCCCTCGGCACGGCCGGCTGGATCGCGCTCGCCTGCGTGCTGCTGCTCGGCGCGCTCGTCCCCTTCGCGGTGCTGCGCGGACCGCGCGCCACCGCCGGCTGAACCACCCCCGCACGCCTTTCCTCGTCAGTATCGGACCTCACGCCAAGGAGCCCCGCCCACCATGGACTTCGAGCACTATCCCGACAGCTGTTTCCGCTATCTGACCCGTGCGGACGTCATCGAGGCCGCCCGCGGCGTCGACATCGTGACGGCGGTGGCCGAGGCGCTCACCCTGCACTCCGCCGGACAGTCGGTCCTGCCCGAGGAGGCGTACCTCGGCTGGACCACCCCGGACGGCGACCAGGCCCGGCTGCTGGCCATGCCCGGCGCGCTCGTCCAGGACGGCCGGCCGCCGGTCATCGGCATGAAGACCATCAACGCCTCGATCGGGAACCCCGGCCGCGGCATACCGCGCTCCCAGGGCTTCACACTGCTCCTGGACCCGGAGACCGCCCGCCCCCGCGCACTCATGGAGGCCGCGTACATCAGCGCGATGCGCACCGCGGCGGTCACCGCCCTCGCCGTCCGCCATCTGGCGGTGCCGGAGCCGCGCTCACTGGCGCTGATCGGCTGCGGGGCACTCGCCCAGGCACACGTGGCGCTGCTGCTGGAGACCGTGCCCACCCTGCGGCGGATCGCCCTGTACGACCTGGCGCCCGAGCGTGCGAAGGCCGTCGCCGCGTACATCGACTCGCTCCCCGGGGCCGCGGGCATCGAGACCGTGCTCGCCGAGGATCCGCGCGAGGCCGTGCGGGACGCCGAACTCGTCGTGCCCGTCACCACGGTGACCGAGGGCTACATCGAGCCCGACTGGCTGAGGCCGGGCGCCCTGGTGTGCCACGTGTCGCTCGACGACCTCACCGAGGCGGCCGTGCTCGCCGCCGGCACCGTGATCGTCGACGACTGGAGCCTGGTCCGCGACGACCCGCGCCGGCTGCTGGGGCGCATGCACCGGGCCGGCACCCTGCTCGGCCCCGACGGCACCCCGCGCGAGGGCGTCACCGCGCGCTCCGGCGCCCGCCGAGTCGACGGCACCCTCGGCGACGTGCTGACCGGCCGTCACCCGGGCCGCCGCGACCCGGAGGAGACCGTGATCAGCAATCCGTTCGGCATGTCGATCCTCGACGTGGCCGTCGCCGACAGCGTCCTCGCCCGTGCCGAAGCCGTCGGCGTGGGTGCCCGGCTCACGCTCTGAAGGGGATCCGCATGACGATCGACCGGAACGTCCAGGAGATCAACCGCACCATGTGGTCGTACGGCGAGTACCGGCACGTCGCCGACCTGCTGCGGCCCGGGGCCGACGAACTCGTGGACCGGCTCGCCCCCGCACCGGGCACCCGCCACCTCGACGTCGCCACCGGCAACGGGAACGTCGCCCTGCTGACCGCCCTGCGCGGCTGCATCGTCACCGGCCTCGACCTCACCGACGAGTTCTTCCCCGACGCCCGCGAACGGTTCGCGCAGGCCGGTGCCGAGGTGGAGCTGCATCGCGGCGACGCCCAGGAACTCCCCTTCCCCGATGCCTCGTTCGACCTGGTCACCTCCACCTACGGGATCCAGTTCGCGCCCGACCACGCCGCCTCGTCGGGCGAGATGGCCCGGGTGCTGCGGCCCGGCGGCCGGATCGGCATGTGCAACTGGACGGCACGCAGCTGGACCGCCCACTTCCAGGAGATCCTCTCCGCCTACTTCCCCTCGCCCAACGGGCACCAGGGACAGCCCATGCTGTGGGGCTCCCCGGACTACCTTGCCGAACTGCTCGGCCCCGAGTTCACCGTCACCGCCGAACGCCGGGAACTCTTCTACCCGTTCGCCACCGCCGAGGACCTGGTCGCCTTCTTCGAGAACTGCTTCGGCCCCTGCATCGCGGCCAGGAACACCATCTCGCCGCCCTCGCGCTGGAAGGAACTGCGGGCGGAGATGGCCGAGATGACCGAGGGCTTCCACACCACCGACGCACGCGGCACGGGCGTGCCCGTCGAATACCTGCTCGTCGTCGCCGAGAAGAAGGGGGCCAGGTGACCGGCATGCCCGGGCACTACCCGGTGCTCCCGTTGGCCGAAGGGGCCAGGGACGCCGCCGTCGCCGCCGCGCTCACCCGGAGCGAACCCTACGAACTCGGCGAGCCAGTCCACGCGTACGTCGAGCGGCACGCGCGGGCGCACCCGGACCGCACGGCCGTCGAGGACGGCGACACCGCCCTCGGCTACGCCGCACTCGCGGACCGCGCCCGCCGCATGGCCGGGCACCTGGCCGCCACCGGGGTCTCGGCGGGCCGGATCGTCGCGGTCGGCGGCCGGCGCGGCGGCGACGTCGTCACCGCCCTCCTGGCGCTGGAACTGCTGGGAGCCGTCTACCTGCCCCTCGACGCGAGCTGGCCCGCCGGCCGCGTCGAGTCCCTCCTCATCGACAGCGGCGCCGTCCTCCTGCTCACCACCGGCGGACCCGAGGACCACGGCGAACTGGTCAAGGGGGCACGCGCCGCGGGCGTCCCCACCACGACACCCCGCCTGGCGGACGCCCCGTACACCCGGACCGCCCCGCTCGCCCCCGACGAGGTGCGCTACATCCTCTACACCTCCGGCTCGACCGGTCGCCCCAAGGCCGCCGTCGTCGAGCACCGGGGCATGCTCAACCACCTCTGGGCCAAGGCCGACGACCTCGCCCTCACCGCCGACGACCGGCTCGCCCAGACCGCGCCGCTGGCCTTCGACATCTCCGTCTGGCAGATGCTCACCCCGTTCCTCGTCGGCGGCCGGGTCCAGGTCCTCGACGACGAGCGGGCCCAGGACGGCGCCCTGCTGCTGGCACACGTGCGGCGGAGCGGAACCACCGTCCTGGAGACCGTGCCCACCCTGATCCGCTTCCTGCTCGACGCCCACGACGCCGAGGGAATCCGGCCCGGGGCACTGCGCTGGATGATTGCCACCGGCGAGGAACTGCCGCCCGCCCTCGCCGCGCGCTGGCACGACACCATGCCCGGCATCCGGCTCCTCAACGCCTACGGCCCCACCGAGTGCTCCGACGACGTCACCCACGCCGTGCTCGGCAGGCCCGCCGCGGACACCCGCCACCTGCCGATCGGCTCGCCCGTCGGGAACGCCGCCCTGTACGTGCTGCGCCCCGAGGACGGGCTGTGGCACGCCTGCGCGCACGGCGAGACGGGAGAACTCTTCGTCGGCGGCCCCGTCGTCGGCCGGGGGTACCTCGGTGACCCGGAGCGCACCGCCCGCGCGTTCTTCACCGACCCCTTCGGCGACGGCGACGGACGCCTCTACCGCACCGGGGACGCCGTGCGCGTGCTGCCCGACGGCCAACTGGAGTACCTGGGCCGGGTCGACCGCCAGGTCAAGCTCGGCGGCGTACGCATGGAACTCGCGGAGATCGAGGCCGTGCTCGGCGGCCACCCCTCGGTCGCCGCCTGCGCCGTCACCGTCCACACCCCGGACGACGACGGCGCGCTGGTGGCCCGCGAGAGCGCCCACACCCCGGCGGCCGGCCGAACGCCCCGTCTCGTCGCCTACGTCACCACCACCGGGGACGAGGCACCCGAAGCGGCACTCCGCGCCCACCTGGCCGAACGGCTCCCCGCACCGATGGTGCCGCACACCTTCGTCGCCCTGCCCCGCATCCCGCTCACCCGCAACGGCAAGACCGACTACAAGGCGCTCCCGGCACCCCCGCGCCGCAGCCGCCCCGACGACCGCCCCTACACCCCGCCGCGCGACGCGACGGAGACCGCGATCGCGGCCCTCGTCGCGGAAGTCCTCGGCACCGGGCGGGTCGGGCGCGACGACTCGTTCCTGGCGCTGGGCGGCGACTCGCTCCAGGCCATGCGTCTGGTCGCGGCACTGCGCCGGACGGGAGCCGCGGCGGCCCTGCGAGACGTGCTGCGCGACGGCAGCCCCGCCGCGCTCGCCGCTCTCGCCGGGCCCGGCAAGAGCGGCGAGCCGGTGGAGGACCCCCGCGCACGGACGGCGGACCCGCACGCCCCCCGCACCCGCGCGCTCACCCCGCAGCAGGCCGGGGTCTACTTCCACTGGCGGCTCGATCCCCTCAGCCCCTACTACAGCTACCAGGGCTCGCTGGAACTGGACGGCCCCCTGGACGTGCCCCGGCTGGCCGCGGCCTGGCGGCAACTGCTTGCCGAGAACCCCCAGCTCCTCGCCCGGTTCGCGGAGACCGACGAGCCCGGCACACAGGAAGTGGTGCAGCACTACCCGCACTGGGACGTGCCCCTGCCCGGCCGGGTGCGCGAGACCACCGAGGAGGGGTTCCGGGCGACGGCGTCGCGGGAGGCGGCCGGCCCCTTCGACCTCCTGACCGAACCGGCCCTGCGCGCCGAACTGTTCCGGCTGCCCGGCGGACGGCACCGGCTGCTCGTCACCATGCACGAACTGCTCCTCGACGGCTGGGGCGCCACCGTACTGTTCCAACGCCTCGCCGAACTCTACGAACGACGCCCCGCCGCCCCCGACCCGGAACGCGCCACCCGCTACGACCACTACCTCGACCACCTGGAGGCCCGGCTGGCCTCCGAGGAGGTCGCCGAGGCGGGGGAGTACTGGCAGCGCCGGCTCGCGGGCGAACTCCCCGCACTCCAGATCGCGCAGAAGCCACGCCCCGCCGCACCCACCTACCGGGGCGGCATCACCGAGGCGGTGCTCGACGAGGACCTGACGCGGCGGCTGCGCGACACCGCGCTGTCCGCCTCCGCCACCGCCTTCGTGCCGCTGCTCGCCGCATACGCGCTGGCCCTGAGCTACTACTCCGACGCCGACGAGGTGATCGTCGGCGCGCCGATGGCGGGCCGGGAACGGCCGGAGGCCGCCGAGGTCCCGGCGTTCACCCTCGCCATGCTGCCGCTGCGGCTGCCCGTCGACCCGTCCGCCACCCTCGCCGACTTCACCGCCCGGGTCGCGGAGACGGTCTACGACGCGTACGCCGCAGCCGAGTACCCGTTCTCCTGGACCCTGCGACGGCTGCCCGCGGCCTCCCGCAGCTCCGCGGCGACACCGGTCTTCCAGACGATGCTGAACATGCTGCCGTACCCGGCCCGCGCCACCACCGCCGCGGGCGTCGGCTTCCGCTTCGTCGAACTGGACACGGGATTCACCAAGTACGACTGCGCGCTCTACGTCCAGCCGCACGGCCCCGAGCGGCTGCTGCTCCAGTACGCCCACCAGCGGGACCTGCTCGACGCCCCGGCCGCCCGCAACGTACTGGAGTCCACCCTGATCGCGCTGCGCGCCCTGACCGATCCCGGGCGCGCGCGGCACACCACCATCCGCTCCCTCGACCTGCTGCCCGGAGGCGACCACCGATGACCTCGCCGACCCTGCTGGAACGCTTCGCCGAGCAGGTGGCGGCCCGCCCCCGGGCCGTAGCCCTGCGTCACGGCGGCACCACCCTCACCTACCGCGAACTCGACGACTGGAGCGGCAGACTGGCCGCCCGGCTCGCCGCCCGGGGCACCGGCCCCGGCAGCCTGGTGGCCCTCGCCGCGCAGCGCGGCCCCGCAGCCGTCGCCGGAGTCCTCGCCGTGCTCAAGACCGGCGCCGCCTACCTCGGACTGGACCCCGCGATCCCCGTGCGACGCCAGCGCCGCATGGTGGAGGAGACCGGACCGCACTGCGTGCTGGCCGAACCCGGACTCGACCAGTTCCCCACCCTGGACGCCCCGCGCGTCACGCTCGCCCCCCTCAACGACGGCCCGCTGCACCAGGCGCCCGAGGAGGAGCCCGACGACGACGCCCTCTTCCACATCGTCTACACCTCCGGCACCACCGGGAACCCCAAGGGCGTGCGCGTCAGCAGGCGTTCGGTGCGCGGCCGGCTGGAGTGGATGTGGCAGGACCACCCGTTCCCCGGGAACGCGGTGCTGGCCGTCCAGAAGTCCCTCGCCCTCGTGGCCTCGCCCTGGGAAATCCTGGGCGGACTGCTCCGGGGCGTCCCGTCCGTCGTGCTCGGCACCGACGAACTCCTCGACCCGGTCCTGTTCGCGGCCACCGTCCACCGGGAGCGGATCACCCACCTCTTCCTGACCCCGCATCTGATCGCGGGCCTGCTGGAGGAGAGCGCGAAACAGCCCGACCGCCACCAGCCCGTCCTGGTCACCAGCGGCGCCGACACCCTGCCCGTCGACACCGTCCTGCGGCTGCGCGAGGTCTGGCCGGACGCCACCCTGCTGAACCTGTACGGCATGACGGAGACCGCCTCCAACGTCGCCGCGTACGACACCGCGGCGCTTACCGCGGACGCCGAACGGGTCCCCGTCGGCACCCCCGTGGCGGGGGCCTCGCTCTCCGTCCGCGACCGGCTCGGCCGACGCCTGCCGCCCGGCACGACCGGCGAGGTATGGGTCTGCGGACCGCCGCTCGCCCTCGGCTATCTCGGCGGCGACGGCGAGGACCGCTTCCTCACGGACGACGACGGCGTGCGCCACTACCGGACCGGCGACCGGGGCCGGCTGCTCCCGGACGGCGCGCTGGAGATCACCGGCCGCACCGACAACCAGATCAAGATCCGCGGCTACCGCGTCGAACTGGAGGAGATCGAGGCCACCCTCCGCAAGGCACCGGGCGTCACCGACGCCGGGGCCTACGCCGAGACCGAGGACGGCGAGGCACGCGTCGTCGCCTGCTGCACGGCCGACGAGGAGATCGCCCCCGCCGCCCTGCGGGGATACCTGCGCGACCGGCTGCCCGACTACATGCTGCCCGCCCGCCTCCAGCAGGTCCCGACGCTGCCCGTGAGCACCAGCGGCAAGCTCGACCGCACCGCCCTGCGCGCCCTCGTGAACGGCATCGGGCGGGAACGGACGACCGGCTTCACCCCGTCCGACGCCACCGAGGCCGCCGTCGCCGCCCTCTGGGAGGAACTGCTCGGCGCACCGCCCGCCTCGGCCGACCAGAACTTCTTCGACGCGGGCGGCCACTCCCTGCTCGCCGTACGGCTCGCCAACCGGCTCGTGGCGACGGCCGGCCGTCGCGTACCCCTGCGCCGCATCCTCGGCGCGCCCACCGTCACCGCCATCGCCGCGCTGTGCCGCGAGACCCCGCAGGAGGACCAGGCATGAGCACCCCCTGGCTCGGCACACCGGAGAACGAACCGGAGGGTGGGGGCACGACCGGCACGCTCGTGGTCTGCTTCGCCCCCACCGGCGCCCACGGCTCGACCTTCGCGGGCTGGCGCGGCCGGCTCCCCGCGGACACCGCGCTCGCGCTGGTCACACCGCCGGGACGGGGCACCCGCATCGACGAGGAACCGGTCGTCGACATGGCCGTCTACGCGGACGCCGTGGCGGCCGAGGTGCGCGCGGCGCGCGGCGGGCGGCGCCTGGTGCTGATCGGCGTCAGCCTCGGCGCGCTGCTGGCGTACGAGACGTGCGGCCGCCTGCTCGACGCCGGGGTGCCGGTCGCACGGCTGTGCGCGGTGGCCGGACAGTGCCCCGGCGACTTCCACGGCGACGGCGACGAGGTCACCGTCGAGGACGCGCGCGCCTTCGTCGCCGGGACCGGGCTGACCGATCCCGAACTCCTGGCCGACCCCGAGTTCGAGGAGGTGCTGCTGCCTCCCGTCATCGCCGACCTGCGGCTGTGCGGACGCTACGACGGCGGCCGGACCCCCGTGCCCGACGTCGAACTGCGCGCCGTGTGGGCCACCGACGACCCGCACGTGCCCGAGGTGACGGTGCGCCGCTGGGCCGATTGGACCCGGGGTACGTGCACCTTCCGGTCCGTCGAGGGCGGGCACTACGCCCACCAGGAGAACCCGGACGCGGTGATCTCCGCCTGCCTGGACGGCCCTGCCGGCACCCGCCCGTCCCGCCGGTCCGTCCTCGGAGCCGGTGCGACGGCCGTCGCGGGCACGCTGCTGGGCCTGGGCGCGGCCACCGCCGCCGCGCCGCGCGCCTCGGCCGCCGCGCGCACCGCGGGCGCGGCGGCCTCCGACGGCGACCCCACCGACCCCGTGGAGCTCGCCGTCGCCATGATCCGCCAGGACACCAGCAACCCCGGCGACGGAGCGCTCACCGAGCCGTACGCCCGGATGCTCCAGGACATCTTCCGGGCCGCCGGGGTCGCCACCGAGATCGTGCCCACCCCCAAGGAGGGCAACGTCCACTTCTTCGCACGCGTACCGGGCAGCGGGACGGCCCGGGAGAAGCCACTGGTCCTGCTCGGCCACTCCGACGTCGTGCCCGCCATCGGCGACGCCTGGACCACGGACCCGTTCGCCGGCGCGATCAAGGACGGCAAGCTGTACGGCCGCGGCGCGCTCGACATGAAGGGCGTCAACGCCGCCTTCGTCGCCGCTCTGTTGCGGCACGTCCGCGAGGGCGCGACCTTCGACCGCGACATCGTGTTCTGGTCCGACTGCGACGAGGAACAAGGACCCTACGGGGTGCGCTGGTTCCTCGCCGAGCACCCCGACAGGGTCGAGGCGGGCGCGGTCATCACCGAGGGCGGCTGGGTCCTCGACCAGCGCGACGGCACCACCCCCATGATCGCCTCCCTCACCTGCAACGACAAACGGTCCCTGCTGCTGCGGCTGGAGACCTCCTCGTACGCCACCCACACGTCCAAGCCGTTCACCGGGCAGGCCGTGATCCGGCTGGGGGAGGTGCTGGAACAACTGGGGGACTGGCGGGCCCACATCCGCCCCAACGCGCTGTCCCTGCGCTACTTCGCCGAACTCGCCGGGGCCACCACGGACCGTCGGCTCGCCGAGGCCGTCCGGCAGATGCTCGCCGCCCGCGGCGAACAGGAGCGGGACCGGGCCGGTGAGGCGGTGATCCGGCTCAGCGGGACACCGGAACTGCACAACGCGATGCTGCGGACCACCCTCGCCTTCACCGCGGCCCGGTCCGGCTACTACCCGAGCATCGTGCCCGGCACGGCGACCGCGGAGTTCCGCGCCGCCTTCCTGCCCGGCGCCGACGACCCCGGCCGTATCGTCGCCGAACTGCGCTCCCTGATCGGCAACCGGGCGACACTGACCGTCGTCGGGAACCCCGGCGAGAGCGAGCAGCAGGCACTGGACCGGCTGCGCGGCTACCTCGCCACGCCCGATTCCACGCACGACACGGACGTCTTCCGCGCCTGGCAGGCGGCCGTGCGCCGCACGCACCCCGGAGCGAGGGCCACCGCCTGCCAGTTCGAGGCGGTCACCAGCGCCGTCCCGTTCCGGGAGCAGAACATCCCCGTCTACGGCATGTACCCGTTCACGGTGGACCGGGACATGCTCAAACGCATGCACGGAACCGACGAGCACATCGGCGTCGAGGCCCTGCGGCGGGGCACCGACACCGTCTACCACCTGCTCGCCGGACTGCGCACCGGTACCTGACGCCCGAGCGCATGGTACGGGCGTGTCCCCGGCCACGTCCGTACGTCCGGTACTCCGCACCGGCTGTCCGACGGGAGGGCCGGGTCAGGGCACCCGGACCCAGTCGAGGGAGCGTTCGACCGCCCGTTTCCAGTCCTCGTACCGCTCGGAGCGCCGTTCGTCGTCCCACTGCGGTTCCCAGCGCCTCGACTCCTGCCAGTGCTCCCGCAACTCGCCCTCGTCCTGCCAGAAACCGGTGGGCCTTGTGTGGTAGCGGGCGAGCCCGACGACCGCGCCCCGCGCGTCAGAGCGCCAGTACGGGGCGAAGAGGCCCGAGAACGCCGACCGGTGCCGGATCCGCCGTCATCTCTCCGGCGGCGTCGGGATGCTGCCCTCCGGCTCCGGTTCCGCGGCGGGGATGAACCGGCCGACGAGGTATGTGTAGAGAAAGGCGCCGACCGGGCCGCCCACGAGCGGGCCCACGATCGGCACCCAGAAGTAGAGGTTCCCGTACTGGTCCCGCCACGCCTCCCCATAACCCGTCAGAAAGCTCGCCAGTCTGGGCCCGAGGTCACGGGCGGGATTGATCGCGTATCCGGCATTGGTGCCGAATGCCATGCCGATGGCCACCACGACGAGCCCCACGATGAACGGACTCAGGTTGGCGCCCGGTGGTGTATTGAGCAGATCCGTGACCGCGAAGATCAGCAGGACAAGAATGGCGGTTCCGATGATCTGGTCCCGCAGTGCTCCCCATTCGGTGACGGGGAGTGCGGTATTGCCGTTGGCGGGCAGGGTCGAGAAGACCCCTTGCGTTTTGATGGTGTGTCCGGGATCCGCTTTCGCCAGTGCCTCGGTGTAATTCCAGCGCACCACCAGTGCGGCGACGAAGGCGCCCGCCAGTTGTGCGAGGGAATAGGGTGCGACCTTCCTCCAGGGGAAATCCTTGAACGCCGCGAGCGAGAGTGTCACGGCCGGATTGAGGTGAGCACCGCTCAGTCGGCCCGCCACATAGATGCCCAGGGTGACTCCGAGCCCCCAGGCCCAGGCGATGCTGTCGTGGTTCCCGAGTCCGCCCGGTGGGTCGGTGAGCGCGCCGCCGGCCGCGACCTGGGCCACCACCCCGCAGCCGAAGAGAATGAGAATCAGCGTTCCGGCGAATTCCGCCGCGAGTTCCCCGCCGAGTCCCGACAACCCGCGCCGTTCCATGGGGATCTCGCCTCCTGTCGGGTCACGGCCGTTGGCGGCATTGATCCAGATCTGAGCGTAGGTGCGCGGGTCCGCTTCCGCACGCGGTGCTGCGGCGGTGGTGTGAGGGCGGTCCTCGGCCCGCCCCCGCCGGTCCGGACGGCTCCCGGTGCCGGGGTGGCGCGCAGCCCGGGACGCGGGTGTTCCACGGTGGCGAGGGCCTGCACGGTGGTCGCCACGTCCGCGGCCCCCGCACCTGCTCGGCGCCCAGGCCTGGGCGCGGGGTCCGCTCCACGCGCCGACGTACGCCGCGGGCGGCCGGGAGCCCGGGCGGGAAGGGCTGAAGGGCCCTGGGGGCCGGACGCCGTGCGTGGACCTCTTGACGGTGGTCGTCGCTCTCGGGGCGGCGGCGATCGGGCAGGTGCCGGCTGATCGACGGGCACACCGGCCGGGCAGCGGCCGGACCCGTCGTCGGCGGGAGGAGGACGGCCGCACCGCCGTGCTGGTCACCCGCGACGACGCCCGCCCGGCTTACGGGGGTGTTCAGGTGCGCCGCGCCGAGGACCCGTGCGACCGGTTCCGTTGAGCATGCGACAGGACGAACGAAATGTCCCATTTGCCTCTATTTAAAGTGAATTGCAAATTTGGCCGGTAAGGCCGCTTTCGGTAATTTTCGCACTGTTTGAGGAGCGGGTGGAACGCCCCTTTTGTCGCTTCGTGGTGTGAGTCACGTAAAGACCCGCCGGAGGGTCGGTCCGCGATTCTGCTCCCCTTGCAGCGCAAGGAGAGTCGAGTTCGATCTGTGAGGTGGATTACTGCGAATTCCATGAATTGATCATGCGAATCAATTGTGATCAAAAAATTCGGGCTTGTTCCGCTCCGCTTTTCTCGCCTACGGTCACCGTCAATCCGGACGGAACGCCGAATCCTGCCGCCGTCCGAGAAACCGACCCACTTGTCCATGGCAGGAGCGGGGGAACCAGGTAAGCCGCCGGTCCGGTATCCGGAACGGCTCGGGGTGAAGTCGCATTCCGTGCGGCCAGACATCTCCAGTCTGAACCCGACAGCTCACCTCGCAGGCGACGGAGAGGAATTCACCATGACCGCAACGGGTACGTACCGTCGCCGCTCGTCCACTTCCCGGACCCGTGGCCTCATCGCCGCGGCCACGGGCGGAGTCGCCCTGGTGCTTCCGCTGATCGGAGCGGGTTTCGCCTCGGCCGCCCCGGCCCAGGCCGCCACCACCGAAAAGGCCGCGGTGTCGGCCGCCGTCACCACCGGAAGCGTTTCTCCGCAGAAGGCCGCGACCTTCACGCATTCCGTGATCTCCGGGGACACCCTTTCCAAGATCGCGCAGAGCTATTCCGTCGAGGGCGGCTGGCAGAAGCTGTACGAGAGCAACCGGGAGATCATCGGGAGCAATCCCTCCCTCATCCGCCCGGGAATGAAGCTGGCCGTCGGTGCCGAGGCCGCCACCGGTGCCTCCGGCGCCTCGTCCGCGACCGTCACCGCCGCCCCGGTCTCCTACACGGACAACCTGGACGGCTGGATCAGGGAATCGCTGGCCATCATGGCCCGGCACGGCATCCCCGGCAGCTACGACGGCATCCACCGCAACGTCATGCGTGAGTCCTCCGGCAACCCCCGGGCCATCAACAACTGGGACTCGAACGCCGTCGCCGGAACGCCGTCCAAGGGTCTGCTCCAGGTCATCGACCCGACGTTCCGCGCCTACCACGTGCCCGGCACGCTGTTCGACAGCTACGACCCGGTCGCCAACATCACGGCAGCGTGCAACTACGCCGCCGACAAGTACGGCTCCATCGACAACGTCTTCGGCGCCTACTGACCCACACCGGCCCGGCTCCGTGCCGGTTCGGAAGCGACGGGATGCGCCCCCGGGAAGCCGCACGGCTCCCCGGGGGCGCATCCCGTCGCGTCGTACCGGGGCCCCGTCGCTTCCCCGCCCCGCCCGCCGGCGGGGCGCACCTCGCCCGTGGTCACTCCAGGGCGGTGCCCGTCGGCCGTTGCGGTCGCTGCAGCGGCGGTCTGGGGACCGTCGCCGCCGCGCCCTCCCGGACGGAGTGCACCGCCGCGTCGTGAAGACGCCTGCTGTCCTCCTCGGAGCAGCAGGGTACGGGGCTGCCCGACATGGTGAACCAGTCGATCGCACCCGTGTACTGCACGGTCACCTGAGCCGTGTCGTCCGCCCAGGTCGTGTGAACGGTCAGGTCCCCTGTCAGGACACCGACCTCGTCCGTGAGCACGCCTCCACGCCCCGAGAACACACCACGAGTGGTCCATGACGCCCAAGCCATGTACCCAGGCTGACACCAGGTCCGCGGATCCGCGACCCGCCGGAGCGCGCCGCTGACAATCGTGGGCGAGGTCGTGAGGTCGTAAAGGCTGTCCCGTAATCCCCGGCGGGCGCGCGACGACAGCTACGGCACCTCGCCGCGTTGTCGAAACACCCGAACACGTCCAGTATGCGAACGTCCCTCCGCCTTGCGATGCCCCGCATCCGACGCCGCGCGCCGATCCGCCAGGGATTACGGGACGGCCCTCAGGTGCCCCGGAGTCCGTTCCGGAATGCGGAACGGGCGAAACTTTCCCTCCGGGCCGACTGCGGTTCCCGCACCCGTCAATCGCCCGCGAATTGACGCACTTCTAACGCCAAACCGTCGGATCCTCGCTCTGAAACAACGGATTCCGTAGCGAAACAGCTCTTGACCTACGGAACTCGTCGGGATTGCATGTCGCGCTGGGAGCGACGAAACCACTCATCACGTCCTCGTCTGGAGGCGATACCGCTCCCGTGCTCAAACACCGCACCTGTTGATCGGAAACGCACGATGACCGAAACGCTCAGCGCTCCCCAGGCGCTCGCGCCGGCTACCGGCCCCACCCCGCAGAAGCTCAAGCGCTCCATCGGCGTCGTCGGCGGGACACTGCTGACGCTGTCCTGCGTGACGCCCGCCTCGACCCTCTTCGTGGTCGTACCGGACCTGTTCTCCAGCCTCGGCACGTACACCGCCCTCACCATCGCCATCGGCTCGCTGCTCTGCATCGCGGTCGCCTTCTGCTACTCGGAGCTGGGCACCCTGATCCCGAGCGCGGGAGGCGAGTACGCGATGGTATCGACCATGGCGGGGCGGCTGGCCGGCTGGCTCGTCTTCGTGCTGTCCCTGCTGGTCGTGATGATCGTGCCTCCCGTCATCGCCATGGGCACGGCCGACTACCTCGCCCCCGTCGTGCACATCCCGGCCCCCGTCGCGGGCGCCGGTGTCATGTTGCTCGCCACCCTCGCCGGTCTGCTGGACCTGCGGGCCAACGCCTGGATCACCGGCATCTTCCTCGTCCTCGAGGTGATCGCCGCGGCCGTCGTCGCCGTACTCGGATTCGCGCACTCCGAGCGTGGGGCGTCCGCCCTCGTGCACGGTCAGGTCGCTTCGTCGGACGGCACGACCTCCACGGTCACCGCGATGATGGTGGTCTCGGGGCTCGCGATCGCACTCTTCATCACGCAGGGCTTCTCCACCGCCGTCTACCTCTCCGAGGAACTGGAGAACCCCCGCCGCAACGTGGCCCGCACCGTGCTCGCCACCCTCGCCATCTCCTCGGCGGTCATCCTCGTCCCCGTCATCGCCATCACGCTCGGCGCCCCGGACCTCGCGGCGCTCACCTCGGGCGACCTCAACACGATGGTCGCCGCCTGGTCCAACTCGGCCGTCGGCACGTTCGTCAGCCTCTGCGTGGCCCTCGCCATCGTCAACGCGGGCATCGTGATGGTCATCCAGAACTCACGGGTCCTGTTCGCCTCCGCCCGGGACAAGGCATGGCCCCAGCCAGTCAACAACGCACTGTCCCGGCTCGGCCGGTTCGGTTCCCCGTGGGTGGCGACCCTGCTCGTCGGCGTCCCCGGCGCGGCACTCTGCTTCGTCAACCTGGACACGCTGTACGGCGTCACCGGCGTCTCCGTCACGGGCATGTACCTGCTGGTCGCCGTGGCCGCCCTGCTCTGCCGCCGTGGCGCGCACCGCGACGTCCAGGCCTGGCGCATGCCGCTGTGGCCGGCGATCCCGATGCTGCTCATCGTCGTGCTCGCGTACATCCTGACCCAGCAGGAGACCGAGTACCTGCTGTGGACCGGCGGGATCACCGCGGTCGCCACCCTCTACTGGGCCTTGTACCTGCGGCCCCGCGCGCAGACCCGCTGGCTGGTCAGCATCCCGGAGGACACCCACGTCTGACCGGCCCACCGCCTGACGGCCGGACCGCCCCGAGCGGCCGGGCCGTTAGGGCGCGGACGGCCCGCACCTCCGCGCGACGAGAATCGGCCGCCGCCCCGGACGGATGTCCCGGAGGCGGCCGCTTCGTGTCCGGAAGCGGTGGACGTTCCCGGGTGCCGCGCACCATGATGGGCGGCCGGACACGGGCCGCGCCTCCCGGTACCCGGCCCGTCCCTGAACACGCCGCCCATGAGCCGTCCACGAAAGGTCGCGCAGTGCCGGTCGTCCTCGTGCTGCTGCTCGCCGGCACCTGGCTGCTCTCCGGCGCCCTGGTCGCCGGGACCGACCCGCTGATCGTCGCCGTGGGACGCACCGCGGTGTGCTGCGCGGCGCTCGCCGCCGTCGCCGCGTCCCGTCCGGCAGGCAGGGACGCCCTGCGCCGGGCCGCGGCGGCTCCGGGCATCGTATGGCTGCTGGGCCTGCTCGGATTCGCCGGATACGCGGCCGGCACCCTGCTCGCCATCCCGCGCATCGGCACCTCGCTCACCAACCTCGTCGTCGCGTTGATGCCCTGCGCCTCGGTGGCGGTGGGTGCGGTGTTCTTCGGCGAACGGCCCGGGGCGCGCGGTGCGGCCGGGGCGGTCCTGGCGTGCGCGGCGGCGGCCGGGTACGCGGCGCTCGGCGCGGACGCGGGGGACCTGGACGGCCCGGGCCTGCTGCTGGTGGGCGCCGCGACCACGGCCTTCGCGGTCTACGGCTTCCTGTACCGGCGACGGCTGCCGGGACTGCCGCCGCTCGCCGTGCTTCCGGTACTGCTCGCCGCCGCCACGTGTCTGCTGCTGCCGATGTCCCTGCCCGCACTGATCGGTCGCCCGCCGACGATCACGGCGACCGTCGGCATCGTGCTGCTGGGCGCGGCCGTCTACGCCCCCGCCTACGTCGTGCAGCACCGGCTCATCCTGCAGCGCGGGCCCGTCCTCACGGCCGCGATCCAGCTGGCCGTGCCGTTCACGGTGCGCCTCGGCGACTGGGCGCTGCGCACCGCGCCCGCGCCGTCGGCCACCGAACTGCTGCTCCTCGCCGCGTGCTGCGCGGGCATCGCCCTCGTCACCGTCCGGCCGGCCGGACGACCGGCAGCGGCCGAACGACCGCCCGGCCGCCTTTCCGGCACCTGACGTACGGGTCCGCCTCCGCCTCCGCCGGGCGCGTACACCGCTCCGGGGCCGCAGCGGCGCCCGGCGCACCGGCCCGCGCGTGACGAGCTGCGGGCCGGTGCGTGCGTGCGGCCACGGCCGGGCTCAGAAGTTCACGTCCGAGCAGGCGTAGAAGGCGTTGCCGGTGTCGGCGATCGTCCAGACACCGAGGATGAGGTGCTTGCCCGACTTCTGCGGCAGAACTCCGGAGTGGCTCACCGTGGAGCCCGGCAGACGGCCGCCGAAGGGCACGGTCAGGAAGGGCTGTGGGTCCAGGTCGGCCCGGGTGAGGGGCTTGGTGGGGTCGTAGCCGTCCTTGGTGATGTAGTAACGGAAGTCGGTCGTGGCGTGTCGGGCCGTGATCCGCCAGCGGAAGGTGTACTCCTGCCCGCCGGTGACCTCGGTCGCCGGCCAGTTGCCGCCGCGAGGGTCGTCGAGTTCGGAGAAGCGGCCGATGCCGCCGGCGCAGATCGTGCCGTCGACCGGACCCCGGGCGGGAAAGCCCTTCGGTCCCTCGACGCTCGGCGGCTCCCACTGGATCTGGCCGCAGTTGCGCACGGTGCCGTTGCCGCAGAGCTGCTGACGGCTGATGGGGGCGTCGGTGTATCCGTGGCCCTGGGCGGTGCCGGTGGTGGCGACGAGAGAGGCTCCGGCGACACCGAGCCCGAGCAGTAACGAGGTGATCCTTCTGCGCATGCTTCGCTCCTGAGGAGGTGGGGGGCGCTGCGAGACGGGTGGGGAGGACAGGTCTCCTCCGCCGAGGCCGCGACCGGAACATGACCACGAGAGGCACTAGGTCTAGACCAAGTTCGAGAGTAGTCGGAGAGATTGGTCATGTCCATACCAGATGTCCCGTGGTGGTGAAGCGGCGGGCCGCACCCGAACGCCGGGCGAGGGCACGGTGGATGAGACACCGACGGATCCCGGCGATCCGGCCTCGTCCGCACTCGGAGGAAGCGGACGTGCCCACTACGGAGCGGGGACCAGGGGCGGGACGGCGACGGGCGCTGCGTTGTCACACCCCTGTGCGACGCTGACGACGTGCTTGAGACTCTCGACGCCCCGGATTGGGCGAACCTGGCCCATGCCTACGGACGCGCCACCGACGTCCCCGATCAGATCCGCGCCCTGCGCTCCCCCGACCGCACCGTCCGGGAGAAGGCCCTGGGCGAGCTGTACGCGAACGTCTTCCACCAGGGCACCCGTTACGAGGCCAGTGCCGCCGCGGTGCCGTTCCTGCTGGAGCTGCTCGCCGATGCCTCGACGCCGACGCGGCCGGCTCTCCTCGGGCTGCTGACCGGCCTGGCGATCGGCTACGACGAGGCGCATCTCCCCACCGGATACGAGATCGCCGCCCACCGGGAGGCCGCCGAGGGCGGGCCGGAGCTCCTGGCGGGCACCGCGGCGCGCGTGTCCGCGGAACAGGACCGGCCGGACACCCGCCCCGAAGCCGGTGACGCGGCCGACGAAGAGGAGGACGACGAGGAGGAGGAAGACGAGGAGGAGGAAGACGAGGAGGAGGACGACGAGGAAGAGGACGAGCTCCCGCCCCTCTACGCGTACCTGGACGAGCTCACCGAGCCCGAACAGTGCCGCGTGCACGCCTTCTTCGAGCTCGCCACCTACGACGCCGTGCGCGCCGGGCTGCCTCTCGTCCGTGACCTGCTCGGCGCCGAGGACCCCGCGATCCGCGCGGCGGCCGCCCACACCCTGGCCTGGTTCCCGGAGGAGGCCCCCGCCGTCCTTCCCGCCCTGATACCCCTGGCCGACGACCCGGACCCGGTCGTCGCCGCCACCGCCCTGGTCGCCGTCGGACTGCTGGCCACGCCCGGGACGGGGAGCGTGATGCCCCTGCTGGAGGCCGTGCTCGACGACCCCAGGGAGCTGGTGCGCTGGGGCGCCGCCACGGCTCTGGTCCGGCTGAACGGGCCGGGGGCGGGACACCGGGCGGCCGAGGAGCTGCGGTCCCGGCTTGCGGGGCTCGCGGAACGGGGCGACGAGATCCCTTTCTTCGACGGCGACGTACGGGGACACGCGGCGCTGTCACTGTGTCTGCTCGACGACGCGTACACGGAGGACACGTTCACCGCGCTGCTGGCCTCGCTGCCGGAGGTGTCCGGCACCGAGGCGCTGCCCGTGGCCCAGGCCGCACTGCGACTGGCGTTTCCCGAACGCGCCCTGCCCGAGGAGACCCCGTTCGCCGCCCTCGACGACCGTCGGCGACGTCTGGTCCGCGTGCTCGCGGAGTCGCCCGGGACCTGGCTGCTGGGTGGCAGACGCTTCGGCAACTTCATGATGCTCGTGCGCAGTTACGGTCTGCCGGGCGACGTGGAAGCGATGGCCGCGTACATGGCCGGCACCCCGTAGCCCCGCGGGGCACGGCGACGTACACATGAAGCACGCGACGCGTGCGTTGCCCGACGACCGGCGGGGCGGTGCGCCGCCCCGCGCCGACCGTTTCGTCCGGTCCTCTCCCGCGCGGTCCCGCCACCCGTCGCACGGGCCCGGCGGGGCCTGGCAGACTCCGCGTCGTGAGACCTGATCTGACTCAACTTCGGGACATGATCGACGGGGCGCCGGAATCCGCCCGCGGGCGGGCCGTCGCCGCGCCGGAGGCGCTGATCCGGCGGGCCGAGGCGCGCGTCGGCCCGCTGCCGCCGTCGTACCGGTGGTGGCTGGCGCGGTTCGGCCACGGCCGCGCCGGGCGCGCGGAGATCGCGTCCGTGCCACCGGGCGACTGCGCCGACGACGTGTACGAGTCCATCACCGCCGACTGGCGTCTGGACGGCGCCCGGCTGTGCTTCGCCGTCGAGCCCGACTGCGGCGACAGCTACTGCTTCGCCCTCGACCGGAACGGCGAGGCGGGGGACGGGGAATGCCCGGTGGTGTGCCGTGACGGAACGGACGGCGAGGAGTACCCCGTCGCGGAGTCCTTCGCCGGCTTCCTCACCGTCCAGGAAGCGCTCGCGCGAGGACTGCGGGACGGCCCCAATCCCGCGGTCGCCCGCCTGTGGCGGTCGACGCCGGGAGTCCTGCTCGACAACGGCGTCCAGATCTACGGACCGCACAGCCTCACGGAACGCAACGAGACCTTCGAGGTCGGCCAGTATGCGCCCCACTGGGTGCTGATCGGCGACGACAGCGGGGGCCATGGACTGTTCATGCGCCGTCACGGCCGGGACCGCACCCGTGTGTTCCGCCTGGATCTCGGGGCGATCGACGAGCACATCGAGACGAACGGCGACCTGATGACGGACGACCTGCTCGGCTGGCTGCGCGCGGGTGGCCCGTCGGCCTGACGGGACGGCCGATGCGACGACGCGCGGCGACCGGCCCCCGCGACCGGCGCTCGCGCGGTCGGCACATCACCGCCCGGTGGCCACCGGGGAGCCCGGCCGGTCGGCTCGACACCGTGGAGGTAGCCTCTCCCGATGCGCATTGGGATCGTCGGAACCGAGAACAGCCACGTCGACCACATCGTCGACCACCTCAACGTCCGCCGCGCGGGTGGCGACGCCCGTGTCGTGGCCCTGAGCGGCGGACGCAGCCCACGCAACGAGGCACTCGCGGCCACCGGCGGGACGACGAGGATCGTCGACACCCCCTCCGACCTGCTCGGCCTGGTGGACGCCGTCGTCGTCGCGGACCGCAACGGCGCGCACCACCGCGACCACGCGATCCCCTTCCTCGCCGAGGGGCTGCCGGTCTTCGTCGACAAGCCGCTGGCCTGCACCGTCGAGGACGCCCAGGCCATGATCGACACCGCGCTGGCCCACGACGCGCCGCTCACCTCGTCCTCGGCCCTCCGCTGGATACCCGACGCCGAGGCATTGGTGGCCCGGTCCACGCGCGGCGGCCGGCCGCACCTGGTCGTCGTCTCCGGCCCCGCCGACCCCGAAGGCGAACACGGAGGGATCTTCTTCTACGGAATCCACCCGGTGGATCTCGCGCTCAGGCTCGCCCCCGGAGAGATCTCCGACGTGCGTACGGACACCACCGACACCACCGTCACCGCCACGTTCACGGCGGGCGTCACCCGTGTCGTCGTGAATCTCGTCAAGCCCACCGGCACCCACCAGATCCCCTTCCACGGAATGACATTCACTCAGGACACCATGGCCGAGCAGACCCTCGCCCTCGACGCGCACTACTGCGTGCCGGGCCTCGAGGCGTTTCTCGGAATGGTCCGCACGGGCAGGCCCCCGATCGCCTACGCGGACCTGCTGCGCCCCGTCCAGGTCCTGGAATCCGTGGCCACCGTCCTGCGCACGCGGCGGGACGCGCCCCGGTGAGGTGACGCACGTCGGGGCGTCATCTCCCACCATGCCCCGGCCACCCCGCCGCGGCTGTCGCGCGCGGTCGGGCGAACGGGCTGCCGTCCGCCTCGCCGTGCGTCGGCAACGCCGCGATGCGTACGGGCTCCTCCTCGTCGGTCACGTCCACGAACTCTCGCGGCAGACGTGCGGCGAGTCCGTCGTGCAGCCTCCGCCCGCCGCCCTCATGGTCCTGTGACGGGGATCGGCTCTCTCCGCCCGGAAGAATGCGGTGCCCGTTTCGGGGTGACGCCCGAAGGCCCGGCGAGGGGGCGAGCGGGTTCACCGTCTCCGGCCGACGGCAGGGGCATCGGAACGGGTCGACGCCACAGAACGCCCGTACGCCGCCGGGGGCGTCCCCCGGCGACGCGAACCGGGTCTGAGTCACGCTCAGGATCCGACGCTAATGAGCCATCCCGGAACGCTTTGGTGCCCGGTGCGTCGCCCTGCTCGCGCCGGCGGTCGAGGTGTGGCCCGGAAGGTGCCGACACCGCCTGTCGCGTGGTGGATTCCGGCGACGAACCGCGCGTTCGCCCCGGTTTGCACGGACGAGAGCCCGGTGGGCGCACGGATTTTCCGTTCCGGCGCGGCCTGTTCCGGGACATCTGTCGCCGATCTGCCATGGAGAGCGATGCGCATGAGGCATTGGAAAATATGAAAGCCAATAAGTAATCAATATGATTAGCAGTCCACTTGGGGTGGGGTGAATTTTCCCATTCCGCCCGGCTGGTCCGTCTGGTTCATTGAAAAGCAGACAGCTGACGGGGTGTCCGGTGTCCGCGCACCCCGCCGATACGCGGCTGGAATCCGACGGTTGGCGGCGTCGGGAGGGGAAAAGAAAAGGAGCGGGTTCGCTCGGTGACCCCGCCCGGCGGTGCGGGGGGTCGTGAAGCGGTCCGTATCGGTCCCCGTACGTCAATGGCTCATGCGTGAATACCGGCTTCCGTTCGCCGGTATCGCGTGCCCGCAGGAAAGTCGTCAGTCCGCTATTCGTGGTCTGCGCATTTTCTGTGCCGTAATTCATGAAGGTGCTGCCGGATGGAAAATTGCGAACCCGTGCCGGGTGGTGGTCCGGAACCGGGCGCCGGCCCGGCGGAGGGGAAGGGTTCCCCCGCTTCCCGGGCGCGTGGCCTGCTCAGGGTGTCGGCGTACCCGGTCCTGCTGCTCGCCGCGATATCGGTGGCGACGGCGGCACTGCGGTTCGACTGGGAACCGGGCAGCGTGAGCACGATCTTCCTGCTCGGCACCGTCGCCTACCTCACCGCCCTCGAAAGGTTGATTCCCTATCAGCGTTCCTGGCATCCGAGCCCCGGTGAATGGCGCTGGTACGGCGTCTATTTCCTGCTCACGATGGCGGCCAGCGGAATGGCCCAGTACATGGTCACCGCGACCGTATCCGTGCTGACGCCCGAAGAGCCCGTGCTCGACCTCTGGGAAGAAATCCCCGCCGCACTTCTGACGGGCTCGCTGGCGAGTTATATCGTGCACCGGCTCGGTCACACCAACCCGATATTGTGGCGATTCCACGGCGTGCACCACGTGCCGGACAAGGTCAACGTCGCCAACAACGGCGTCAATCACGTCATGGACATCGCGCTCGCCCAGGGTTTCGTCCAGCTGGCTCTGGCGCTGGTCGGGTTCTCGCGCGAATCCGTGCTCGTCGTGGGACTTTTCGTGGCAGCCCAGGGATATTTCGTCCACGCCAACATCGACGTGCGCATCGGCCGGCTCAACCATGTGCTCGCCAGCCCCGAACAGCACCGTCTGCACCACAGCACCGACCTGTCCGAGGCGGGCCACTACGGGTCGGACCTGTCGATCTGGGACCACCTCTTCGACAGTTACACCTGGCGGCCCGGCAGGGAACCGGTCGCGGTCGGACTCGTCGACCCCGCGTCGTTCCCGCCGACAGGTGAGATCACCTCCACCCTTCTCCACCCCTGGCGCCGCACGAAGAGAGCCGGGCCCGGTCCCGTCTGACCGTTCCCGATCGTCCGGACGACCCGGACAGCCCTCCCGATACCTGCCGTGCCCCGGCGCCACGACTTGAGGAGTACGACCTTGCCCGACGTGAACAGTGCCTCTGTGAGCGACAAAGTAGCGATCATCGGCATGGGCTGCCGACTGCCCGGCGGTGCGTCCGACCACCGCACCTACTGGCAGAACCTCATGGAGGGCAAGGACTGCATCACATCGACGCCGGCCGACCGCTACGACGTCACGACGCTGGGCAGCCGGCACAAGGACAAGCCGGGACGCCTCGTCGGCCGCCGGGGCGGATACATCGACGGATTCGACGAGTTCGACCCCGGGTTCTTCGGCATCAGCCCGCGCGAGGCCGACCACATGGACCCGCAGCAGCGCAAGCTGCTGGAGGTGGCCTGGGAGGCGTTGGAGGACGGCGGCCAGCGGCCCGCGGAGCTCGCCGGGAGCAACGCCGCCGTGTTCGTCGGGGCGTTCACGCTCGACTACAAGATCCTCCAGTTTTCCGACCTGGGCTTCGGTTCACTGGCCGCCCACACCGCCACCGGCACCATGATGACGATGGTCTCGAACCGTCTCTCGTACTGCTTCGACTTCCGGGGACCCAGCCTGTCGATCGACACCGCCTGCAGTTCCTCCCTGGTCGCGGTGCACCTCGCCTGCCGGAGCCTGCACCACCGCGAGACCGACCTCGCGCTGGCCGGCGGCGTGCTGCTGCACATGGCGCCGCAGTACACCATCGCCGAGACGAAGGGCGGCTTCCTGTCGCCCGACGGCCGCTCGCGCACGTTCGACGCCGCCGCCGACGGCTACGTACGCGCGGAGGGCGTGGGCATGGTCGCCCTCAAGCGCCTCGACGACGCCCTGCGGGACGGCGACCCGATCCACGCGGTGATCCTCGGTACGGGCGTCAACCAGGACGGCCGCACCAACGGCATCACCGTGCCCAGCGCGGACGCCCAGGTCCGGCTCATCCGGAGCGTCTGCGCCGGAGCCGGGATCACGCCCGGCGAGCTGCAGTACGTGGAGGCGCACGGTACCTCGACCCCGGTCGGCGACCCGATCGAGGCGAACGCGCTGAGCCGCGCGCTCGCCGAGGGCCGCAGACCGGGCGACCCGTGCTACGTGGGGTCGGTCAAGACCAACATCGGGCACACCGAATCGGCGGCGGGCGTCGCCGGACTCATCAAGACCGTGCTCTGCCTCAAGCACCGCCGGATCCCGCCCCACATCAATCTGGACCGGATCAGTCCGGCCGTCGACGCCGCGTCCGCCCCGTACCGGATCCCGACCGAGCCGACCGACTGGCCCGCGCACGAGGGTCCCGCCCGGGCCGGTGTGAACTCCTTCGGATTCGGCGGCACCAACGCGCACGTCGTCCTGGAAGAGGCACCCGAACGGGAGGCCCCGCGCACCGCGCACGAGGAACGGCCCTGGAACGTCCTCCCGCTCAGCGCCAGGACCCCGGAGTCCCTGCCGGACGTGGCGGAGGGCATCCGCCGCGAACTGGCCGGCGCACATGGGCCGACGGCACCGCTGCCCGACCTCGCCTACACGCTCGCCCGCCGTCGCCAGCACCTCGAATCCCGGCTCGGCGTCGTGTACTCCTCACCGGCCGAACTGGACGAGGGGCTCACGGCCTTCCTCCGTGGCGAAACCCACCCCAGGGTCGTCCAGGGCCGAAGGCTCGACCCCGAACAGCGCGGCCTGGTCTGGGTCTTCACCGGAATGGGACCCCAGTGGTGGGGCATGGGACGTCGGCTGCTGGAGGGCGACGCGGCGTTCCGGGACGCTGTCACCCGCTGCGACCGGGCGATCCACGAGCTCGCGGGCTGGTCCCTGATCGACGAGATGACGGCCGACGAGGCCGATTCGCGCATGGCCGAGACCTGGCTGGCGCAACCGGCCAACTTCGCCCTCCAGCTCGGACTCGCGGCGATGTGGCGCCGCCACGGAGTGCGGCCCGACGCCCTGGTCGGTCACAGCACCGGCGAGATCGCCGCCTTCTACGAGGCGGGCGTCTACACGCTGGACGACGCGGTGAGGATCGTGGTGCACCGCAGCCGGCTCCAGCAGATGCTGACCGGCACCGGCACCATGCTCGCGGTGAGCCTGCCCGAGGAGGAGGCACAGACCCGGGCGGCCGCGTACGGGGACCGGGTGTCCGTGGCCGCGGTCAACAGCCCCTCGGCCGTCACCCTGGCCGGCGAGCGCGACGCCCTCGCCGAACTGGCCGAGGAACTGCGGGCGGAGCAGGTTTTCGCCAAGTTCCTGACCGTGGAGGTGCCTTACCACAGCGCGGGCATGGAGGCCATCAAGGACGAGTTGCTCGCCTCGCTGGACGGGCTCGAACCACGGCCGGCGACCGTACCGCTGTATCTGACCGGCCAGGAGGGCACGGCACACGGCCCCGAACTGGACGCGGAATACTGGTGGAAGAACGTCCGCGACCGCGTGCGGTTCCGGTCGGCGGTGGACCGGCTCGCCGACGACGGATACCGCCTGTTCCTGGAGATCGGCCCGCACCCGGTGCTCGGCCACTCCATCCGCGAATGCCTCGACGGCCGGGGAACCACCGCACGCACCCTGCCCTCCATCCGCCGCCAGGAGAACGAGCCGGAACGCTTCGCTGCCTCGCTGGCGCACCTGCACACCCTCGGTGTCCCCATCGCCTGGGACACCCTGCACCCGGCGGGCACTCCCGTGACCCTGCCCCGCTACCCCTGGAAGCGCGACCGGTACTGGACGGAACCCGGCCCCGTCGCGCAGGTCCGCCTCGGCCGCACCGACCACCCGCTGCTGGGCCGCCGCACCACACACACCGAACCGACCTGGCACACCGCACTCGACACCGAGCGGCTGCCCTACCTCGACGACCACCGCATCCAGTCCACCGTGGTCTTCCCGGCGGCCGGGTATCTGGAGATGGCCATCCAGGCGGTCCGCGCCCTGACCGGCGGCGCCCACGCCGTGCTCACGGACATCGAACTCCGCAAGGCACTCTTCCTGCCCGAGGGCGAGGACCGCGCCGTACGCCTGACGCTCTCGTCGCGGAACGCCTCGTTCACAATCGCCTCGGCGGGAGAGGACGAGAACGACCGTGCGGTGCACGCGAGCGGAGTCGTGCGCTCCGGCCAGCCACGCCCGTTCGGCCCCCCGGCCGACATCGAAGCCGTCCGGGCACGCATGCGGCGCCGGCTGGACAGCGAGGGTTGCTACGCGGAACTGGCGGCCCTCGGGTACCACTACGGTCCCGCGTTCCGTGCCGTCGAGGAGGTCCGGATCGGCCACGGCGAGGTGCTCGCCCGGCTCCGCCCGCCCGCGGTGATCGGCGACGACGCGGCCGGCCACCACATCCACCCCGTACTGCTCGACGGCTGCTTCCAGTCGCTGCTGACGACGCGGCTCCTCGACGACGGCACCGACCGCCCGAACTCCGGCATCCGCCTGCCGCTGTCGATCGACGAGGTGTGCCTCGCCCCGGTCGGGGACCGGCCGCTCTGGGTGCACGCCACGGTGACCCGCGAGGACGCGGACGAACTCGTCGGGAACATCGCCGTCTACACGGACGACGGCGAACCACTCGGGAACATCCGGGGATTCCGCGCCGCCGACGTGGAGAAGGCGTCGACGGCGGTCGGCCTCGGAACGATCGACTCCTGGCTGGCCGAGACCGTGTGGACCGAACTGCCACCCCTCGGCGAGAACGAGAACACGGACGAGAACCGGAAGCCGGACGCGGACGAGGCACGGACCGGAACCGACCGCGCCACCGGGGGCGGCTGGCTGGTGTTCGCCGACAGCCGCGGCGTCGGCGACGCCCTGAGCGCCCTGCTCGCCGCGCGCGGCGAGCGGTGCCACCTCGTACGACCGGGGGAGACGTACCGGAGATCGGACGACGGAAGGGAGTTCACGATCGCCCCCGGCTCCGTCGTGGACCTGGAACGGCTCCTCACCGACCTGGCCGGGGCCGGACACGGCGAAAGCGGCCCTCGGACGGGATCGCACGGAACGGACGGAACACCCGCGGCGGACGGACGCGACGGCGCGGCGCCGCTCCCCACCACCGTCGTACACCTGTGGAACCTCGACCTGCCGCGCCTCGCGGAGGCGACACGACGCGACCTCGCACACCACCGCGACACCGGCGCATACTCCCTGATCACGCTCGCCCGGACGCTGCTGCGCCACGGAGCGAGCGGGCGGCTGCACATCGCGACCCGCGGCGCACAGCACGTCGAGCCCGCCGAAACGGTCGAACCACTGGGAGCACCCGCGTGGGGCGTCGGCCGGGTGCTCCGGCACCAGGAACTGCTCAGCCACCCCGGCAAGCTGATCGACCTGGACCCCCGCCCCGGGGCGGGCGAGGGCGCCCAGGCCGAGGCCGCCGCGCTCCTGCGGGAGATCCTCACCGAGGACGAGGAGGAGATCGCGCTGCGCGGTACGCGCCGCCTCACCAGCAGGGCCCGGCGCGCCGAGGGACTGACCCGTCCCCTGCCGCTGCGCCTGCGCGCCGACGGCGACTACGTGGTCACCGGCGCCTTCGGAGCGCTCGGCCGACTGCTCTGCCGGACCCTGGTACGACGCGGAGCGCGCGGCCTCGTCCTCATCGGACGCACCACGCTGCCGGACCGCACCGCCTGGCGCGATCTCGCCCCCGACACCGCCGAGGGCCGCGCCGCCGCCTTCGTCAAGGAACTGGAGGCGCTCGGCGCCCGCGTCGTCATGGCACCGCTCGACATCACCGACGAGGAGGCGTTCACGGCCTGGCTCGACGCCCACCGGCGCACCGACCCGTTGCCGGTCCGCGGGGTGTTCCACCTGGCCGGGCAGGTCCGCGACACCCTCGTCGCGGACATGGACCATCGCACGTTCACCGACGCCCACGACCCCAAGGCCGTCGGCGCGTACCTCCTCCACCGGCACCTGCGCGACGAACCGCTGGACCACTTCGTCCTGTTCGCCTCGATCGCCTCCCTGCTGACCACCGCCGGCCAGACCAACTACGCCGCGGGGAACGCCTTCCTGGACGCACTGGCCCACCACCGCAGGTCGCTCGGCCTGCCCGCCCTGAGCGTGGACTGGGGGCCATGGGCCACCGGCATGATCGAGGAGCTGGGCCTCGTCGGCCACTACCTCCACAGCCGGGGGATGAGCTCCCTCGCACCGGATGTCGGCATGGCCGTACTGGAACGCGTCATCGGCCAGGACCGGGCGCAGTTGCTCGTCGCGACCGTCGTCGACTGGCCGGTGTTCCTGGCCTGGTACGCCTCACCGCCCGCGCTGGTGGGCGAACTGGCCGCGACCGCCCGCGCGGCCACGGCCGACGCGGGGGCGGGCGACGGCCTCCTGGACACCTTTCGCGAAGCGGACGCGGCCGAGCGCCTGGCCCTGGTGACCCGACGGTTCACCGCCGTCGCCGCCTCCGTGCTCCGGGCGGGCCCCGAGCAGATCGATCCGCAGGCGGGTCTCAACGCGCTCGGCCTCGACTCGCTCCTGGCGATGGAGCTCCGCGCCCGGCTCGGCGCCGAGCTCGGGGTGGCCCCGCCCGTGGTGGCGCTGCTCAGCGGTACGACGGCCGGTGAACTGGTCGTACAGCTCCACGACAGCCTCGCCGAGGCGGTGGCTCTGGAGGCCGGAGGCGGCGACAAGGCGGCGGTGGAGGTGTTCGAGGACGAGTTCCGCCACCCGCTGACGCAGAACCAGAAGGCGCTCTGGTTCCTCCGCCAGCTCAACCCCGAGGGCTACGCGTACAACATCGGCGGCGCGGTCGAGGTCAGGGTCGCCCTCGACCCCGACCTGATGTTCGAGGCCGTCCGCCACCTCGTCGCACGCCACCCCGCGCTGCGGACCAACTTCCTCACGGTGGACGGGCTGCCGATGCAGCAGGTCTCGCCCGACCCGAGCCCGGACCTCGCGCTGTTCGACGTCCAGGACCAGGAGTGGGAGGACATCCACCGCACGATCGTGGCCGAGTACCGCAAACCGTACGACCTCGCGCACGACCCGCTGTTCCGCTTCCGCCTCTTCAAACGTGGTCCCGACCGCTGGGTGATCATGAAGGCGGTCCACCACATCATCTCCGACGCGATCTCGACCTTCACCTTCATCGAGGAACTCCTCGCGGTGTACGAAGGGCTGCGCCAGGGCCGCGCGCCCTCACTGCCCCCCGTCGCCGCGCGCTACCTGGACTTCCTCAACGCGCAGAACCGGTTCCTGGCCGGGCCCTCGGCGCAGCGCATGCTCGACTACTGGCGGTCGCACCTGCCGGACGAGGTACCCGTCCTGGAACTGCCCACCGACCGGCCCCGCCCCGCCGTCCAGACCCACAACGGCGCCTCGGAGTTCTTCGTCCTGGACACGGCCCTCACCGCCCGTGTGCACGCCCTGGCCCGCCGGCACGACGTGACCCCCTTCATGGTGCTGCTCGGCGCCTACTACGTGCTGCTCCAGCGCTACTCCGGACAGGACCACGTCATCGTGGGCAGTCCGGTCACCGGCCGCACCGAGCAGGAGTTCGCCTCCGTCTACGGCTACTTCGTCAACCCGCTCCCGCTGCACGGCGACCTCTCCGGCGAGCCGTCGGTCGCCGAACTCCTCCAACAGGTCCGCACGACCGTACTGGGCGGCCTGGACAACCAGGAGTACCCGTTCGTCCTGCTGGTCGACCGACTGGGCCTGCAGCACGACCCCAGCCGGTCGGCCGTGTTCCAGGCCATGTTCATCCTGCTCACGCACAAGGTCGCCACCGAGAAATACGGCTACCGGCTCGAATACATCGAACTCCCCGAGGAGGAAGGACAGTTCGAGGTCACCCTGTCCGTCTACGAGGACGAGGCGGACCACCGTTTCCACTGCGTCCTCAAGTACAACACCGACCTGTTCGAGGCGGAGACCATGCGGCGGATGGCGTCGCACTACACGAGGATCCTCGACAGCATGACCCGGGCGGCGGCCGAGCACCCCGTCACCCGGCTGGAGATGCTCGGCGCCCGGGAACGCGAACGCCTGGTCGGCGAGTGGAGCGGCGCCGGACGCCGCACCGCGTCCCCGGAGCCGGAGAAGCCCGGCACCGGCGGAGTCCGGCCGGTGCACGAACTGATCGTCGAGGCCGCCGCCCGGTGCCCCGACGCGGTCGCCGTCACCGTACCGGCACCCCGCGGCCCGGCCCTCCGGCTGACGTACGCGGAGCTGGACCGCCGCTCCGACCACCTGGCGTCACGGCTGCGGGAACAGGGAGCCGGGGGCGGTTCGACCGTGGCCCTGTGCCTCGACAAGTCGCCCGACCTCGTCGTGGCGCTCCTCGCGGTGCTCAAGGCCGGCGGTGCCTACCTCCCGGTCCCGCCCGACCACCCCGCCGACCGTGTCGCCCGCACCCTGCGGACGGCCGGCGCCACCCTCGCACTGGTCGAGGACGGCATCGCCCGAAAGCGGTTCGCCGGACTGCCGGTCCGGGCACTGACCCTGCACGACCTGTACGAGGCAGCGCCCGCGTCGCAGGACCGGCAGGCGTCCGCATCCGGTTCCGGACAGCCGCCGGCTCCCGACACGCCCCCACCCGCCGCCGTACCCCCGGTGGACCTCGACGCGCCCGCCTACGTCATCCACACCTCCGGCTCGACCGGACTGCCCAAGGCCGTCCAGGTCAGCCACCGCAACCTGGCCTCCGCGTACCGCGCGTGGCTGGACGAGTACCGGCTCGACCGGGACGTGCGCGTGCACCTCCAGATGGCGGCCCCCTCCTTCGACGTCTTCACCGGCGACCTGGTGCGCGCGCTGTGCTCGGGCGGCACCCTCGTACTCGTCGACCGGGACCTCCTCTTCGACACCGAACGCCTCCACCGCACCATGCGCGAGGAACACGTCGACTGCGCCGAGTTCGTCCCCGCCGTCGTGCGCGGACTCATGGACCACTGCGAACGAGAGGGCCACAGGCTGGAATTCATGCGCCTGCTGGTCGTCGGTTCCGACGCCTGGAAGGTGGGGGAGTACCGGCGGCTGCGCGACCTGTGCGGCCCGCACACCCGAGTGCTCAACTCCTACGGGCTCACCGAGGCCACCATCGACAGCGCCTGCTTCGAAGGACCCGCCGACGACCTCGAACCCGGCCGGACCGTGCCCATCGGACGCCCCCTGGGCAACAGCACGCTCCACGTCCTCGACCGGCACGGCGAACCGGTCCCGCCCGGCGTC
Source organism: Streptomyces sp. CB01580 (assembly GCF_001905795.1). Taxonomy (GTDB): domain Bacteria; phylum Actinomycetota; class Actinomycetes; order Streptomycetales; family Streptomycetaceae; genus Streptomyces. The sequence goes on along the minus strand of NZ_LIXJ01000006.1, from coordinate 191,124 downwards.
CCGGGCGAACTGTGGATCGGCGGCGAAGGCGTCGCCCTCGGCTACGCCGGCGATCCGCGGCAGACGGCGGAACGCTTCGTGACCCGGACCCTCGGCCGGGAACCGGAGGCCCTACCCCTGCGCCTCTACCGCACCGGGGACGCCGCACACTGGGACACGCACGGCGTCGTCCACCTGCTCGGGCGCGTCGACGGCCAGATCAAACTCCGCGGCCACCGCATCGAGATCGGCGAGATCGAGACCCACCTCGCCGGGTGGCCGCAACTGGCCCGCACGGTCGTCACCGTCCGCCCCGACGCCCGGGGTGAGGACGCGCTCTGCGCGTACTGCGTACCGGTGCCGGGAGCGGAACTCGACCGGCGCGCGCTGCGCCGACACCTCGCCGACCTGCTGCCGGCCCACATGATCCCCGCGCACTTCGTCACCCTGGCGCAGCTGCCGCTGACCGCCAACGGAAAGGTCGACCTCGCCGGCCTGCCCGAGCCCCGGCCCGACACCGCCGAGGAACCCGAGGAGACGCCCGGCACACCGTTCGAGGTCAGCATGGCCCGGCACTGGAGGGAACTGCTCGGGCTCGAACGGGTCGGCGCCACGTACGAGTTCTTCGAGGCGGGCGGCAGCTCCATCAAACTGATCGAACTGATCCACCGCCTGCGGCAGGAGTTCGGTGTGGGCATCCCCGTCAGCCTGCTGTACCGGGTCACCACCCTGCAGGGCATGGCCGCGACCGTGGAACGCCTCGCCACCGGCGGCCTCGCGGACGACCTGTCCTGCCTGGACTTCAACACCGACCGGGAACAGACCCTGTTCTGCTTCCCCCCGGCCGGCGGCCACGGACTCGTCTACCGGACCTTCGCCGCCGGGCTCACCGAGCACCGCCTCGTCGCCTTCAACTACGTCCCCGGCGAGGACAAGACGGCCCGCTACGCCGACCTCGTCGAGTCCATGCAGCCCGAGGGCGGCATCCGGCTGCTCGGCTACTCCCTCGGCGGTAACCTCGCGTTCGAGGTGGCCAAGGAACTCGAAGGCCGCGGACGCGATGTCGCCCACGTGATCGTCCTGGACTCCCACCGCATCACCGAGCCCTACGTCCCCGGCCCCGAACACTTCGAGATCTTCGAGGCGGAACTGGCCGAACACCTGCTCAAGCACACGGGATCGGAGATCGTCGCCCGAGAGACCCTCGAGCACGCCGCGGAATACCTGGCCTTCTGCGGGCGTCACCCCAATCTCGGCACGGTGTCCGCGACCGTCAGTGTCGTCACGGACGAGGAGAAGACCGCCCTCTACACCGCCGACGCGCGGGGCACCTGGCACGGCAGCTCCGCCACCGCCACCGCCGTGCTCCGCGGTTCCGGGATCCATGCCGACATGCTCGACCCCAAGCACGCGGCCCGCAATGCCGACCTCGTCCGCGGCATCCTCCAGGAGGGCGGCGGCCATGACCGATGACACGGACGAGACATGGAGCCGCGACGGACGCGCGGCGGACGGCGCGCCCCGGGTCATCGTCATCGGCGCGGGAATCGCCGGACTGTCCACCGGGTGCTACGCGCAGATGAACGGCATGAGGTCGCGCATCCTCGAGAAGCACGTACTGCCCGGGGGCTGCTGCACCGCCTGGTCGCGCGACGGCTACATCTTCGACTACTGCATCGAATGGCTGATCGGCACGGCCGCCGGCAACGAGGCCCACCAGGTCTGGCGCGAGCTCGGAGCGCTCGACGGCAAGACCGTCACCAACTTCGAGATGTTCAACCGGGTCGTCGACGAGACCGGCCGGTCGGTGGTCTTCTACAACGACCCGGACCGGCTGGAGAAGCACCTGCTCGAACTGTCGCCCGCCGACGCCCGCCTCATCCGCTCGTTCTGTCGCGACCTGCGGCGGTTCACCGCCATCGAGCTGTACCCGTTCCTGACCGCGCCAGCCCTGCGCACCCTGCGCGAGAGAGCCGCGACGCTGCGCACCGTGCTGCCCGCGTTCCGCCTGTTCTGGCGCACCGCCTCCACCCCGATGCACGAATTCGCCGACCGGTTCCAGGACCCGTTGCTGCGCCGGGCGTTCCGCAACATCTTCTTCCAGGACCCCGAGGGCTTCCCCCTCCTCCCGTACCTGTTCAACATGGCCAGCGCCCACCACCGCAACGCGGGCTTCCCACAAGGGGGTTCGCTGGGCCTGGCCCGGTCGGTCGAGGAACGCTACACAGGACTGGGCGGCCGGATCGACTACCGGGCTCGGGTCGAGAGGATCCTGGTCGAGGACGGACGCGCCGTCGGCGTCGAACTGCGCAACGGCAGGCGGTACTACGCCGACCACATCGTCTCCGCCTGCGACGGCCACACCACCATCCACGGCCTCCTCCAGGGCCGGTACACCGGACCTCGCATCGACAAGCTCTACAACGACCTGCTGCACCGCCGCGGCGCCCTCTTCCCCGCCGTCGTCTCCGCCTTCGTCGGGATCCGCGGCGACCTGGGACGCGACCGGGCACACAGCACCACCTACCTGCTCACCCCCGAGGACGCCGCACGCCTGCCCGGAGCGCTCCAGAGCAGCCTGGTGGTCCAGCTGCGCTCCGACTACTCCGACGGATTCGCTCCGCCCGGCCGCTCGGTGATCCACTGCACCTACTTCAGCGACTTCGCCCACTGGAGGGAGCTGCGCGCCGCCGACCGCAAGGCGTACCGCGCGCAGAAGCACGAAGTGGCCGAATTCGTCAGGGGTTTCCTGGAACGCCGCATGCCAGGCACGGCCGAACGCATCGAACTCGTCGACATCGCCACCCCGGCGACGACCCGCCGCTACACCGGCAACCACGACGGCTCGATCCTCGCCTGGAAGGCGTTCTCCGAGGCCGACGACGTCGCGACCAAGCTCGTCGGCAAGGACCGCATGCGCCTGCCCGGACTGAGCGGCTTCTCCATGGCCGGGCAGTGGGTGGGCCTGGGCGGCCTCATCCGCGCCGCGTCGACCGGCCGCTTCGCCGTCCAGTACCTCTGCGACGAACTGGGACGCTCCTTCACGGCGCACGAGAGCCGGGGCGACGAACCCTGGCACCCCGGGAAGCTGGGCCGGCTGCCCCAGCTCGACCGATGGTCCACCCGCGGGGAAACCCGCACATGAACACCGAGGAGACCACGCGCGTGTCGCGTTCCCGACGAGAATCGATGATCATCATCGGCGCGGGGCTCGGCGGCCTTTCCACCGGTTGCTACGCCCGGATGAACGGCTACCGCACCCACATCCTGGAGATGCACGAACTGCCGGGCGGCTGCTGCACGGCCTGGGACCGCGGCGACTTCACCCTGGACCCCTGCGTCAGCTGGCTCCTCGGCAGCGGGCCGGGCAACGAGATGCATCAGATCTGGCTGGAACTGGGCGCGTTGCAGGGCAAGGAGATACGGCATTTCGACGTCTTCAACGTGGTACGCGGCCGGTGCGGCCGGGCCGTGTACTTCTACTCGGACCCCGACCGTCTCCAGGCCCACCTCACGGACCTCTCGCCCGTCGACGCACCGCTGATCCGAGGCTTCTGCAAGCAGCTGCGTGCCTTTCGCAAGTGCCTCGCCGTCTACCCGTTCCTCAAGCCGGTCGGGCTGATGTCGACGCCGGAGCGCTGGCGCATGCTGGCCGGCTTCATTCCCTACTTCAACGCCGTGCGCAAATCCATCGGTATCCTCATGAGCGACTTCTCGGCCAGGTTCAAGGACCCCCTGCTGCGCGAGGCGTTCAACTTCATCCTGTACGAGAAGCACCCGGCCTTCCCGGTGCTGCCGTTCCACTTCCAGCTCGCCTCGCACGCCAATCTCTCCGCGGGCGTCCCCGAGGGCGGATCGCTCGGCCTCGCCGAGTCCATCGAGCGCCGCTACCGCGCGCTCGGCGGTGAAGTCACCTACAACACCAAGGTCGAGGAGGTCCTGGTCAAGGACGACCGGGCGGTGGGGGTGCGGCTGAGCGACGGCGAGGAACTGCGCGCCGACATCGTCGTCTCGGCCTGCGACGGCCGCACCACGATGATGGACCTGCTCGGCGGGCGCTACCTCGACGACGCGTACCGCCGGCTCTACACCCGCACCATCCTCGAACCCGGCATGGTCTTTCCCGGGTACTTCATCCTCTTCCTCGGCCTGCGCCGGGACTTCCCCGACGCCGATCCCTGCACGACCCACCTGCTCGACGACGAGGTCGCCTCCGAGCTCACCGGGATCCGTCACCCGAGCATCAACGTCCAGTTCCGCAGCAGGCACTTCCCGGAACTCTCCCCGCAGGGGACGAGCATCGCCTACGTCACCTACTTCTGCGACATCGCACCCTGGCGGGCTCTGGACGAAGGACCGGAGCAGGTGACCCGCAGCCGCGGCGGCCTGAGGCTCCACACGCTGCCGGTCCGTCACGGACGCGGCTACTACGCCGCCAAGCGCCGGGCCCGCGAGGCGCTGATCACGTTCTTGGAGCGGCACCACCCCGGGATCAGGGACGCGATCGCCGTCCGTGACGTGTCGAGCCCGCTCACCCAGGTCCGCTACACGGGCAACTACGACGGTACGGTGCTCGGCTGGCAGCCGTTCGTGGAGAGCGGGGAGACGCTGGAGACGCTCATCAAGAAGCACGGCCCCGGCCTTCCGGGACTGCGCAACTTCTACCAGTCCGGTGTCTGGGCGACGACGGGCGGCCTGATCCGGGCGGCTGCGGCGGGCAGACACGTCATGCAGTTCATCTGCCGGGACGACGGGCGGAAGTTCACCGCCTGCGTCGACGGGAGCGGGCCGCCACCGACCCATCGCGTCATCCCGGTGGGACCCCGGCCGGACACCCCGCCCGGCACGGCGGACCGTTCATCCCTCGTCGAGAGAAAGGGAATGCGATGAGGACCAGGAAGTGGGTCGTGCAGGAGCACATCGAGGGCGTGCCCGACGTCGACCGGGTGTACGGGATGGTCGAGGAGGACCTCGACACCGACCTAGCCCCCGACGAGATGCTGCTGAGGACGCGCTACGTGTCGGTGGACCCCTACCTCCAGGGCATCGCGCTGGACACCCCGATCGGCGCCCACATGGGGGCCGACTCGATCATGGAGGTGCTGGACGCGGGACCGCTGGCAGCCCACCGCCCCGGCGACCTGGTGCAGGGATTCGGCGGCTGGCGCACCCACCTCGTCAGCGACGGCAGTGCGACCCCCTGGCAGACCGGGACGTTCCCGATGGTCTTCCCCGCCTTCCGGCGCCTGGACCCGCACTGGTACGACGATGCGCTCCCGCTGGCCACCGCGCTGAGCGTCATGGGCGGCCCCGGCATGACGGCCTGGGGCACCCTGACCAAGTTCATGTCGGTCCGTCCCGGCGACACCGTCGTGGTCAGCGGCGCCTCCGGCTCGGTGGGTTCGCTGGTCGGGCAGCTCTCCAAGCTCGCGGGCGCCCGCGTGGTGGGCACGACGTCGACGGCGGAGAAGGCGGACTACCTGGACGAGCTGGGATTCGACGCGGTCATCGTCTATCGCCACGGGGACAGCTGGGAGGCGGTCCGGGAGGCCCTCGGCTGGGTGGCACCCGACGGGATCGACAAGTACTTCGACAACCTCGGGGGCACGGTCACGGACGCCGTGTTCTCCATGCTCAACGTGGACAGCCAGGTGGCCGTGTGCTGGCAGTGGGCCACCCAGGTCGGCCGGGAGGCGACCGGCCCGAGGCTGCTGCCGTACATCATGTTCCCGCGCACCTGCGTGCGCGGCATCTTCTCGCTGGAGTGGTTCACGGAGCAGAACTGGCGCGCACTCCATCACGAGCTCGGCGGCAGGATCCGGCGGGGCGAGGTCCGCTTCGGCCACACCGTCCACCGCGGCTTCGAGAGCATTCCGGACGCCTACCGGAGCCTCTACGAGGACACGGGAGGCCACCGCGGCAAGGTGCTGGTGCAACTCTGACCCCCGGTCATCCGCACCCGGGCCGGCCGTCCGTCGCGCCCGCCCCCGGCCTGCGAGTCCGCGCGCCCCCGCGCCTCCGTCCGCCTGCCCGTACCCGTGTCCGTGATCCACCGACCCGCACCCGTGGAGGACCCGTGTCCCGCCCCGACGACAACGACGCGATCACCGGCCCGCCGACGCTCCCGCTGCATCGAATGGAATTCGACCCGCCCGGTCCGCCCCGGCCCGTCGTACTGCCGGACGGCACCCGGGCCTGGCAGGTGACCCGCTACGACGACGTGCGCAAGGTCCTCACCGACCCCCGGTTCGGACGCGCACGGCTCGGCATATCCGACGCCGCGCCCCTGTCAGGGCAGGCGGGTCTCGTCGCCAGTACGGACCTGATGTTCAATCAGGACGGCGAGGACCACATGCGCCTTCGCCGCACCCTGCGCGGCGCGTTCACCCCGAGGGCCGTCGCCCGCTGGCGGCCCTGGATCGCCTCGATCGTGGAACAGCGGCTGGACACGCTCGCGGACGGCGGGCCCCCGGCGGACCTGGTCGCCGGTTTCACCCTGCCCCTCCCGGTCGAGGTGATCAGCCGGCTCATGGGTCTCGGTGCCGCCGCGCGGGAACGGCTGAGCCACTGGAGCCGGTACGCGTTCTCCGACGGCTCCCACGCGGAGGAGGACATGGAACGGGCACTGGCGGAGTTCGCCGGGTTCGGAGCGGCACTCCTGGAGGAGCGGCGCAAGGACCCCGGCGAGGACCTGACCAGCATGCTCGTCCGCGCGGCGGACGACGAGGGCGGCATCCCCGAGGGTCAACTGGTCGACCTCGTGTGCGGACTGGTGGTGGGCGGTCACGACAGCACCATGACGATGCTCAGCAACTCCCTGCTCTACCTGCTCGGTGAACGCCCGGAGTGCTGGCCCCGCATCGGGGCGGACGAGGACGCCGCGGGAGCGGTCGCCGAGCGGTTGCTGCACCTCGTTCCGCTCGGCGACGACCGGGGGACCGCACGGCACGCCGCCACGGAGACCGAGGTCGGCGGCGTCGTCATCCCGGAAGGAGCGGTGGTGCTGGCCGACTGTGGCGCGGCCAATCGTGACCCGGAGGTGTTCTCGCCCCGTCAACTGGACGATCTGTTCAGCCCGTTGGAAGCCCCCACCCTGGCGTTCGGCGCCGGTCCGCACTACTGCCTCGGAGCCTGGCTGGCCCGGCTCGAACTCCAGCTGTCCCTGCACCGGCTGGCCGCACGATTCCCCGGCCTCCGCCCCGCGCGTCCGGACGACGGTGTCGAGTGGCGTCGCGGCAGCACCTCCCGCAGCCCTCAACGCATCGCCGTCACCTGGTAGTCGGCCATTCCGGGCGACGAGGCGTGCCCGTTCGGCGTGCACGCGCGCTCAGTCCAGGTGCACCGGCAGCGTCTCGACGCCGTACACGATCGACAGCTTGCGAAAGGACAGGTCCTGGGGCGCCACGGCGAGCCGCATGCGGGGGAACCGCCGGGTCAGGGCCGGGTAGGCGGTGCGCAGTTCCATGCGGGCCAGTTCGGCGCCGACGCAGCGGTGGAATCCGTGACCGAAGGCGAGGTGCGCGATGGGATTGCGGTGCGGGTCGAAACGTCCGTCGTCCCCGACGTACGAGGCGTCGCGGTTGGCGCCGCTGAGCGAACAGAGCACCATGTCGCCCTCGGGGATGATCACCCCGGCTATCTCTATGTCCCGCCGGGCGAACCGCGGGAACGCTATCTGCACCGAGGAGGTGTACCGGAGCACCTCCTCGACGAACGGGGAGGCCGCCGCATCGTCCGTCCGTATCCGCTCGAACACGTCCTCGTTCCGCAGCAGCACGAGAGACCCCAGGGCGATCGTGCTGGCGGTCGTCTCGAATCCACCGGTGAGCACACCGTCGGCGAGGCCGGCGAGTTCCTCGTCGTCGATGTCGTCGCCGTGCTCCTTGACGATCATACCGAGCAGCCCGTCGCCCGGCTTCCGGCGCTGCTTGGCGACCACGTCCCTGAAGTACGCCAACGACTCCGACATGGCGCCGAAGGGCGCGGTCGTCCCGGCGAAGAGATCGAACCGGTCCATGGCCAACTGCTGGAAGTCGTGGCGGTCCTCGTAGGGCACCCCGAGCAGTTCGCAGATGGTGAGGGAGGGGATCGGCAGCGCGAATTCCTTGACCAGGTCGACCGGGCCGCTCCGGGCCTGCATCGCGTCGAGACGCTCCGCGGTGATGGCGTCGATCCGGGGCGCGAGTCGGCGCAGCCGGCGCATCGTGAACTCGGGGGTCAGGATGCGGCGCAGCCGTGTGTGCACCGGGGGATCACTGAAACCGAGTCCGCCCGGGCTCTGTTCCGCCGCGACTCCGGCATTCGTGGCCAGGTGGGCGAAATCGGTGCTGAAGCCGTCGGGCGATCCGAGAACGGCCTTCGACTCCTCGTAACCGCTGACCACCCAGGCGTCCATCCCGAACGGCAACGAGACCTTGTGCACGGGTGAGTTCGCCCGGAGCACGGCCAGCCTGTCCACCGGGTCCAGACCGTCCCTGCGCAACAGCGCCAGCAGATCGTCGGGCAGGAGGCGGATCGTGGAGGAGCCGATTCCGTACTTCTGGATCCTGGACAGGTAGGTGCGCCCAAGCCGGGCGGTGATACGAGAACGGAACCTCGTCCTCAACGTGTTCTCCATGGGTCGTCGCGCGGTCCGCACCGTCGGGGCGCGGAGGTGAGAGAAGGGATGCAGCGGGCTCGGAAACGGACATGGGCAGGCGCTGCGACGCCTCGTCCCGCGGATGACGTGCCGTCACCCGGGGGACGAGCCGGAGGAGCGCTGATGGCACACGGTAGCGTGAGTGGGCCCGACGGTTGTTCGACAGTGTTCGATAGCGGTCGGGTGTGCCGGAAGCGATGCCGACCCGACGTGTGCGTGGTGGCACCCTCCCGTGCCGTGCGTGATGACGGCGCGGGTCGCGTCCGAATCCCGATCGACCGGCCCGGTGCGAAGAATTATCCTCGTCGCCGTGATCGAGACTGAGCGACTGTCACTGCGGCCTCTCCGGCTCTCCGACGCCGACGCCTTCGTCGAACTCCACGCCGACCCGAGAGTCAACCGGTTCGTCGGAGCCTATTCCCGTCCACGGGCGCTGGAACGGCTCGCCGCCATCGAAGGCCAGTGGGCCGAGCGGGGGCACGGACTGTGCGCGGTCCTGCTCAGGTCGAGCGGTGAACTCATCGGCCGGAGCGGCCTGCAGCACTGGGCCCAGTTCGACGAGGTCGAGCTGGGCTGGACGTTCCGGGCGCAGCACTGGGGAAACGGGTACGCCACCGAGGCGGCGCGGGCGTGCCTCGACTGGGGCTTCGCCACGCTCGACGAGGACCGATTCACCGCGTTCATCCGGCACGGAAACGATCCGTCCGTGAGAGTCGCCGAGCGCCTCGGCTTCACGCCGCGCCGAGAGGACACCGTCAACGGTCACGCCGTCACCGTGTACGCGGTGGACCGCCCGGACGCCCCCGCGTCCCCGTGACGGCCCCGGCAGGACCCTCGCGTCCGGCGAGGCGGGCCATGCCTCGATCCTCAGTCCCAGAGGGTTTGGTACGTGACGCGCTGCGCCTGCGCCGGTACGCCGTCGGTGTAGACGAGCCGCAGCCGGGTGAACCGTTGGATCCCCGGATCCTTCTGCCAGCTCGTCGGGCGGTCGAGCCGCACCTTGACGGGATACGTGTGGAACGTGCCCGCGGCGCAGTAGGGCCGGCAGTCGTTCACCGCGTCGAGCCCCGTGCCCACGGCGGAGGACGGGCCCCAGTCGGTCCAACGCAGCGAGACGAGGCGGTTGTTGCCGTCCCCGCAGGCGAGCAGGAAGTCGCCGGGACGGACGCGCGCCTTCGAGAAGCAGTCGACGGCCACTGCGCGGGCCGTGGAGGACTGGGAGGAGGACCGTACGGGCGACGCGGCGGGCGCGGCCGTCGGTACCGCCACCACCGCGAGAGCCGAGGCCGCGCACAGCACGACCGTGTTCCTGAGTCCGTGTCCGCGCATGCCGTCTCCCCAACTGTTCCTCGGGCACCGCGGGCGGCCCCGGCCGATCCGCTCGCGGGGTCCGCGCCGTGTGCCGTACGGGCGCACCGCGTCCTGGTACGGGTGTGCCGGAAGCGGCCACCGGTGCCGCGGTTCCGTTGATCCCCGGCACCGCTCTCGGCCGGTCCGTCGCGGGAGCCCCAGTAACCGTCTCCTCAGTCGACGGTACGACCGGGCGCGTGCGCGCACCACCTGTGCCTGCCGTGCCCCTGCGGTGCGGCCACCGCCGAACGCCGGCCCGACCGGTGCCCGCAGGGAGGCCCCGGACGCCTCCACGGCGCCCCACGCCGGGCGGCGCGCCGCCTCCGCACCGCACCATCCAGTCAGGGGCCCGTCCGTGTACAGGCATGACGACCTCGCCGGTCCGCAGGGGGTGTGTCGTGACCTCGTCCCACCCCGCGCTCAGCTCACCCGGTCCCAGCGGCAGGGCCGGGGCGGTACGCAGCCGCCGCGTCGCGTGCGTGGTGAGCAGCAGCGGTGCCGGATGCCCGCGATCGACGATCCTCACCGCATCCCCGCCGGGTGGGAACTCCAGCGGCTGGGCCGAGGCGGGAGCACCATCGCCACAGCGGTCCGCCCGCTTCACCGACATGTGAGGGACTTCATGCGCATGTCTTCCTTCTCCGGCGCTGCCGTCGGCCGTTTCCGCCGTCGCCGCCGACCGCTCGCTCCCGGGGCGAGGGCGTGTCCGCACGGGCGTCGGGGATGCCCGGTTCCGCGCCGGGCACCGGCGCAGGACCCCCTGCCTGCCGCCCGAACGGCACCCCGTGAAGGGCCGAAACGTGGTCGGGTTAGCATATGAGCGCCGCCTAGCTCGAAAGATAAATCTGTGACTGTCAACGAGGACTCGTTCACCAACTGGAAGAACCGTGAGGAAATCGCGGAGTCGATGATCCCGATCATCGGGAAGCTGCAGCGGGAGCGGGACGTCACCGTCCTGGTCCACAGCCGCTCCCTGGTGAACAAGTCGGTGGTCAGCATCCTCAAGACCCACCGATTCGCGCGCCAGATCGCGGGCGAGGAACTCTCGGTCACCGAGACGCTGCCGTTCCTGCAGGCTCTGACCACCCTCGATCTCGGCCCGTCCCAGATCGACATCGGCATGCTCGCCGCGACGTACAGGAACGACGGCCGCGGTCTCTCCGTGGCGGAGTTCACCGCCGAGGCCGTCGCCGGTGCCGCGGGCGAGAACAAGATCGACCGCCGTGAGCCGCGCGACGTCGTCCTGTACGGCTTCGGCCGCATCGGCCGTCTCGTCGCCCGCCTGCTCATCGAGAAGACGGGCTCCGGCAACGGCCTGCGGCTGCGTGCCATCGTCGTCCGCCGGGGCGGTGACCAGGACATCATCAAGCGCGCCTCGCTGCTGCGTCGCGACTCGATCCACGGCCAGTTCCACGGCACCATCACCGTCGACGAGGCGAACAGCACGATCGTCGCCAACGGCAACGCCATCAAGGTGATCTACGCCAACGACCCGTCGGAGGTCGACTACACGGCGTACGGCATCGACGGCGCCATCCTCATCGACAACACCGGCAGGTGGCGCGACCGCGAGGGTCTGTCCCAGCACCTGCGGCCCGGCATCGCCAAGGTCGTCCTGACCGCTCCCGGCAAGGGCGACGTCCCCAACATCGTCCACGGCGTCAACCACGACACCATCAAGCAGGACGAGCAGATCCTGTCCTGCGCGTCCTGCACCACCAACGCGATCGTCCCGCCGCTGAAGGCGATGGAGGACGAGTACGGCGTGCTGCGCGGTCACGTGGAGACCGTCCACTCGTTCACCAACGACCAGAACCTGCTGGACAACTACCACAAGGCGGACCGGCGCGGCCGTTCGGCGCCGCTCAACATGGTCATCACCGAGACCGGCGCCGCGTCGGCGGTCGCCAAGGCGCTGCCCGACCTGAAGGCGCCGATCACCGGCAGCTCGATCCGCGTCCCGGTCCCGGACGTCTCCATCGCGATCCTCAGCCTGCGTCTCGGCCGCGAGGCCACCCGCGAAGAGGTCCTCGACTACCTCCGCAACGTGTCGCTGACCTCCCCGCTCAAGCGCCAGATCGACTTCATCACGGCGCCCGACGCGGTCTCCAGCGACTTCATAGGCTCGCGCCACGCCTCGATCGTCGACGCCGGCGCCACCAAGGTCGACGGCGACAACGCGATCCTCTACCTGTGGTACGACAACGAGTTCGGCTACTCCTGCCAGGTCATCCGGGTCGTCCAGCACGTCTCCGGGGTGGAGTACCCGACCTACCCGGCCCCGGCGGTCTGATTCCCGGCCCGTCCCGCACCGTCCCCGTCCGTCCGGCGTCCCGGCCGGTGAGGACGGTGCGTGGCCGGGACCCCGGGGCAGGCGCCGGAAGGCGCGGAACCCGGTACCGGACCTCCCACGAGCCCCCGCCCGTCCTCCGACGGGCGGGGGCTCCGTCGTGACGACGCGCGCCGGGACGCCGACGGCCGGGGCGGACCGGACGGCACGGCCCGCCCGCACCTCGGCCCGTACCGCGCGGAACCCCGACCACGTTTCGACCGTCATCGAACACGGAACAAGTCGCTGATCCGGGGAAGCCGCCCCGCCGTCGTCCCGAAGGAGCGCACCCATGCTGATCCCGCTCGGTCTCGGTCTCCCGCAGATGAAGCAGTACGACATCGGCCGCGATGTCGCCACCGTCGCACGTGCCGCGGAGGAGGCCGGATACGAGAGTCTCTGGGTCTTCGAACGCATCCTGTTCCCCGAGCCCGCGACCCAGGGGCTCTACGGCGTACCGGGACTGCCCTGGCCCGACCAGTACCGCGGTGTCGCCGACCCGCTGGTTACGCTCACGCTGGCAGCCGCGGCCACGGAGCGCCCCCGGCTCGGCACCAGCGTCCTGGTCGCGCCCCTGCACGTACCTTTCCAACTGGCCCGCTCCCTCGCCTCGTTGGACGTGGCGAGCGGCGGCCGGATGATCGCGGGAATCGGCACGGGATGGTCACTGGACGAGTACGCGGCGGCGTCCGTCGCCCCCTTCGAGAGGCGCGGCGCGGTCCTGGACGAACTCCTCGACGTGTGCGCTGCCGTCTGGGGCCCGGACCCCGTGGCGTACGAGGGCGAACTGACCACGATCGTCCCGTCCGCGGTCGGTCCCAAGCCGGTGAGCCCCATCCCGGTGTACCTGCCCGCGAACAGTCCGCGCGCCACCCGCCGTCTCGTGGACCGGGCGGACGGCTGGATGCCCGTGGCGGCGGGCCCCGCCCAACTGGCCGAGCAGTGGCGGCGGGTGCGGGACACGGCCGCCGAACGCGGCAGGGAACGCCCGCTCGACGTCTGCGTCCGTGTCAACGCGCGCCATACCGCCGAGCCGGTCGGGAGCGAGGGACGGCAGCCCTTCCACGGCAGCGTGGCGCAGATCGTCGAGGATCTCGCGGCACACGCCGGACCGTACGTGACGACGTTCGTCCTGGACCTCCAGGGCACACCGCGCGACGCCGCGGAACTCGTCGACGTGGCGGCCGAGGTGTACGAGGCGGCGCGAGCGGCGGGCATCTGACGCCCCTGCCCGGGACCGGGTGGCGGACAGGCGTACGGGCAGAGGCACCCGCCGAAGGGGTGCCGGGGGAGTGCACCCCTCCGCCTCGCCCGGCGCTCTCCCCCCGCTCGCCCGGGCCGGGTACGGACGCGACCGCGACCCGGTTTTGCCCCCGGCGGGACACCGGCCGACGCCCGGGCTCGTCCGCATGGAGCAGCGCCTCGGAGGAACCACGCGCAGGACCACGCCCCGCTCGGCGGTTTTTCAGGACGGGAACGGCAATCTCTCAAGAGGGTGCCGGACGCCCCCGGACCAACCACCGAGAAAAGCACGGAGACACCATGAGCGAATCGATCGCGGATGTACGGATCCCGGACAGTGCCATGGCAAGGGAGGCCACCGAACTGGTCCGCGAGGCGGCCTCCCAGCTCTTGTTCGATCACTCGCGGAGGGTCTTCCTCTGGGGCGCGCTGCGGGGGCGCGAGGAGGGGCTGCGGTACGACCCGGAGCTGCTGTACGTGGGGGCGATGTTCCACGACCTGGGCCTGACGGAGCGCTACCGCCGCACCGACCAGCGATTCGAGATCGACGGCGCCGACGAGGCGCGGAGGTTCCTGCACGCCCACGGCATCACCGACGAGGAGGCCGACCGGGTCTGGACGGCCATCGCCCTGCACACCACACCGGAGATCCCGCTCCACATGGCCCCCGAGATCGCCCTGGTCACCCGGGGAGTGGAACTCGACGTGCTGGGCATCGGCTACCACGCGGTCTCCGACGAACAGCGCGCGGCCGTCGTCGCCGCCCACCCCCGCTCCGACTTCAAGAAGCGGATCCTGGCCGCGTTCACCGACGGCATCAAGGACCGCCCCGATACGACGTTCGGCAACGTCAAGGCAGACGTCCTCGCCCGCTTCGTGCCCGGATTCGAACGGGGAGACTTCGTCGACGTCATCCTGGACTCCGACTGGCCGGAATGATCCTCGGGCCACGGCTTCGACACCGCCGGTACACCGCTCGTCCCGTCGGGTGGCAGTGCGCCGTCCGGCGGCCGTCCGTTCGCCGCCCGCGCGGGAGGGACGGCCGCGGGGACACCGCACACCCGGTGACGGCCCGGCGTCCGACCGGCCCGTCCGGCCCGCCCACCACGTGCGGGTGAATTCGCTCGTGATCCACGACCACCTGAACAGCACGGCCATCCCCATGGCCGAGGATCTGCACAGGCTCCCGCAAGGGCCCGGAGGACGGACTCCGGCCCGAGCGCGTCAGCCGCGGTCGTACGAGACCGCGCGAACAGACCTCCATCCCCTGCCCCGAAACGGGCGCGGGGGCATCCGCGCACGTGGATGCCCGCTGTGGGCCCGCCCGTCGGCCCCACGGCGAGTCCCACCCAGCAAACAGCCGAGTCGATGCCGCAGCCCGTCGCTCCGGATCGGCGGGCAGGAGATTCATGCCCATCACTGACGAACGCGTCCCTCTGCACCGTCTGACATTCGCCCCGCCCGGTCCGCCCCGGCGCACCGACCTGCCCGACGGCCGCCCCACCTGGTTGTTCACCCGCTACGCCGACGTCCATCAGGTCATCAACGACAGCAGGTTCAGACGGACCGTGCTCCGCACGCCGGAGGACAGCGCCTCCGCCCTCGTGGACTCGCCCGATGCCGTGGGCAAGCTGGACGACGTCCAGCACCTCCGCCTGCGACGCACCGTCCAGCGCGCGTTCGGCCCGCGCGCCGTCGCGCGCATGACGCCCTGGGTGGCCGACGTGGTCGACGAACTGGCCGACGCGCTCGCCGACCACGGCTCCCCGGTGGACCTGGTCGCCCACTACACCCGTCCGCTGCCCATCGCGGTCATGAGCAGGCTGACCGGCGTGCACGACGTGAGCGACACGCGCCTCCTGCGCTGGACCGAGCACGCCTTCGCCACCGATGCGAAGGACCCCGCGGAAGTCGCCGAGGTCACGAGGGAGTTCACGGAATTCACCAAGGGCCTGCTGGCCGACCGGCGGCGCACCCCCGGCCAGGATTTGATCAGCTCGCTCGTCCGGGCGGCCGACGGGGAGGGCGGCGTCCTCGAACCGCAACTCGTCAACCTGGTCAGCACCCTCGTGGTGGGCGGCTACGACACCGCGATGACCATGCTGGGCAATTCCCTCCTCTACCTGCTCCACGAACGCCCCGAGGTCTGGGCCCGACTCGCCGCGTCCGACGAGGATGCGGCCGGGCGGCTGACCGAGCGCCTGCTGCACCTGATCCCGCTCGGCGATCCCGCCGCCCACGCCAACCCCCTCCAGGCCATGGAGGACGTCGAGGTCGGCGGTGTCACCGTCCGGACCGGCGAGATCGTCACCGTCGACCGCGGCGCGGCCGGCCGGGATCCGGCAGCGTTCTCCGGCGCCCCCTTCGGCGACCTGTTCGCGCCACTGGAACACCCGACCCTCGCCTTCGGCGGAGGACGGCACTACTGCCTGGGCACCTGGCTCGCCCGCGCCGAACTGCGCCTGGGACTGCACGGACTGGCCGCCCGCTTCCCGCGCCTACGCCTCACCACGCCCGTCGACACGGTCACATGGCGCCACGGCACCATCACCCGCAGCCCGCTGCACCTCCCGGCCGCCTGGTGACCCGCCGAGGAGGCTTAGCCACCGCGGACCGTCGCGGGCGGTCCTGCCGAAGGCCCGGGCGGCAGGGCTCGCGGTTGCCGGAGGAAGTCCGATCGCCCGGGGCCGATCCCGCCCGGTTCGGCCCCGAGGGACCAGGACCGGGGGACCAGGACCCGGGGACGAGGGCCAGGGGACCGGGCACCGAGGCGGATGCGGCGTTGTCACAGCCGTGCTGGAGAACGCCGACCGACGGACACCGGCGTCCGACCCCCGCGGCGCGCACGCCTGGCGTGTGCCGGAGCCGGCCCCGGGCCCCTGGAGCGGGTGTTCCCGGCCGGTCACCCGCACCGGACGTGCCCCGTTCCCCCGCCGCCGGGAGCGCCGACGGCGCGGGGCCTCAACGGCGCCCGTAGTAGAGCGTGTTGTGCGCGGTGTCCGGGAGGTACAGCACGTCGTTCCCGTCCGAGTCCCGCCGCACCGCGAGCCGGTCCGCGCTCACGCCCGGCGCGGCGGACTGCGCGGTCCAGGTGCCGCCCGACTCGGTCGCGGCGAAGACGCGGTCGGTGCCGGAGCCGGTCACGTAGTAGACCCGCTTGGTGTCCGTCTCGTCCCAGGTGATGCCGAGGGCAGCGGCGGTCTGGCCGCCGGCGTACACGGTCTGGCGGGCCCAGCCGCCGCCGCTCGGATACGCGTAGTACACGCGGAAGTTGCCGCCGCTGTCGGCCGAGCGGTAGCGGTAGGCGACCTTCGGGGTGGAGCCGTCGAGGGTGAGTTTGGCGCTCTGCACCGCCGGACCCGTGTAGGCGTTGTCGATGCTCCATTCCTCACCCGCGGTGAGCTCCTGGATCACGTCGGACGTGCCGGGTGCGACCGGCGTGGTGACGGCCGCGCCCGCGCTGTTCGCGAAGGCGCCGGTCGCCGGGTCGTGGCGCAGGTAGGAGAGCTGGTGCCGGAACCCGGTCGCCGGGGCCTTGGCCCACTCGTACAGGAGGTGCACGCGGCCGGCTGCGTCCACCATCAGGTCGTCGGGGTACACGGAGCGGTTCAGCGCGCCGGCGAACGTGGCGACCACGCTCCAGCGCGCGGTGGCGTTGTCCCAGCGGTACAGCTTGCCGGGACGCTGGTCGGCGCCGGCGCCGACGCGGGCGGCCAGGTAGAGATCGCCGTTGGGTGCGGTGGTCACGATCGGGTAGGTGATGCCCTGGCCCTGGTCGGGCAGTTCGGCCGCGTGGTCCGTGACGTCCCCGCCGGGAGCCTCGGTGCGGAAGTAGCGCCAGGCGTTGGCGTGCATGGAGGCGAACACGTGCAGCCGGCCGCTGCCGTCGCGCGCGACGGACGGCTGGTTGTGGCCGTTGTCGTCGGGGAACTCGGCCTGCTGTCCGTTCCGGTCGAGCAGCGGCAGACGGCTCCAGACCCCGTCCGGGTCGCGCCGCGCGATGGCCGGGCGGTGCGTGGCGGCCGTCGAGCCGGGCTCGTTGAAGGCGAAGTACGTGTACTGGCCTCGGCCCTTGTACGTGGCGACCGGCGTCCACCAGGCGGCCTGGTTCGACGAGTCCATCGCGTACGGGACCTTCTCGATCACCGTCGCCGCGGCTGCCGAGGGGGCCGCGGTGTCGGCCTGGGCGGCCGGGACGGGCATGAGCAGGGCGGCCAGGGCCGCGGCCGAGGCGGTGTACGCGCGTGCCGTGGGACGACGCAAGGTGAACTCCTTCGCGGGCGTGATGGGAGGTGGACGGGAGCGGCCCCGCGGGCCGGTCCACCCCTCCGCTGCGCCGGAAACCTACAGCAGATCCCGGATCGTGAATAGAGATTGCACAATGCGGATCTGAGATACGTCTTGAGGAAGGCGTGTGCGGCACGGCGAAGGGCCCGGTGAAGGTCGTTCGACCTCCACCGGGCCCCGGGATCCCCGCGCGTCCGCTCAGCGCTTGATGAGGGCGGTGACCTCCTCGCCCGCCTTCCTCATCGCGTCCTTCGGCTTCGACCTGCCGACCAGGACGGCCTGGACCTGCTTGGCCACGGCCTCCTCGATCTGGGCGTTCTGCGCGAACTGCCAGAACGGGCTGCCGGTCGCCGTCTTGGTGATCTTCTCGGTCCACTCGGTGGTGAAGGTGTCCTTCGCGACCTCCGGGGCGGACAGGCCCGCGGTGGTGGACGGCGGCAGGGAGCGGGCCGCGAAGTACTCGGAGGTGGTGGCGCGGTCGGAGGTGGTGTGCAGGGCGAACTGTGTCGCGGCGTCCTGCCCCTTGCCCTTGACGATCGCGATCACACCGCCCCACAGCAGCGCCTGCGGCGTGTCACCGGAGCGCAGCACCGGACGCTGCATCGGCTGCATCGCGTCGGCCAGCGTCTTGTCCTTGGACTGGGCCGAGGTCACGCCCTTGCCGATGACGGCATCGTCGTAGAAGGCGGCCTTGCCCTGCCCGAACAGGGCGCGCGCGTCGAAGCGGTCCACGTCCGCGGCGATCAGCCTCGCGTCGTGCAGCTTCTTGTACCAGGTGACCGCGTCGACGGACGCGTCGTCGCCGATGGTCACCTTGTCGCCTTCGAGGAGCGTGCAGCCGAAGGTCTGCATCCACGGGAAGATGTCCTTGAGCTGCGCGACCTTGGTGGCCGCGGCGTAGGGCACGACACCGCCGCCGAGCCCCTTCAGCTCCCGCAGCGCGTCCTCGAACTCCTCGACGGTGGTGGGGTGCTTCTTGATGCCGGCCTTCTCCAGGAGCTTGGCGTTGGCGATCACACCGATCGAACCGGTGTTCCACGGCAGGCCGTACTGCTTGCCGTCGTACATGCCGCTGTTCAGCGCCACGTTCGTGTAGCCGCCCCTCAGGGCCACGGAACCGAGGTCGGCGAGCCTGCCCATCTGCGCCACCGCGGCGAGCCAGGCGATGTCGAGGTGCACCGCGCCGGTCGTCTCCCCGCCGCCGAGCTTGAGGGTGAGCTGGCTCAGGTACTCGTTGTACGGGTACGAGACCGCGCGGATCTTGGAGTTCTCGGCCTTCTCCCACGCCGCGATGATCTTCTCGATCGCGGGCTTGGCGGCCTCCTCGTTGAGCGACCAGGAGGTGAAGTCGAAGTTCTTGGACTTCGTGTCGCCTCCGTTGGAGGAGGTGCCGGCGCCGGACGGTGCGCAGGCGCCCAGCACGCCTGCGCCGGCCACACCGAGCGCGCCGATGCCGAACATGCGCAGCGCGCCGCGCCGGCTGATGCCAGAGGTGGTCATGGTGTCTCCATGGGGGAGTGGGTGGAAGGGGAAGTGCGTGGGGGAGAGCGCGGGCTCAGCTCTTGACCGAGCCGGCGGTCATGCCGCCGACGAGGTAGCGCTGCAGGAACATGAAGGCGACGACCACCGGGACGGACACGACGAGCGAGGCCGCCATCAACTCGGGCCAGGCGGTCTGGAACTCGCCGATGTAGGTGGAGACGAGGCCGGGCGGCAGGGTCTGCTTCTCCTTGTCGGCCAGCGTCACGGCGAAGATGAAGTCGTTCCAGCCGCGGACGAAGGCGAACAGGCCGGCGGCGATCATGCCGGGCGCGGCCAGCGGCGCCACGACCGAGTGGAGCGTCCGCCACCGGGACGCGCCGTCGATGGACGCCGCCTCCAGCAGGGCGTCCGGGATGGTGTCGAAGATGCCCTTCAGCATCCAGACGCACAGCGGCATCGTGAACGTGGTGAAGGACAGCACCAGGGCGGTGTACGTGTTGAGCAGGCCGAAGCTGGAGAACACGGCGTACAGCGTCACCAGCAGGAGTGCCTGGGGGAACATCTGGGAGGCCAGCACCAGGTGCATCAGCGAACGCCGCCCGCGGTAGCGGAACTTGGAGAACGAGTAACCCATGTACGTGGCGACGACCACGCTCAGCACGGCGGTGATCGAGGCGACGATCAGGGAGTTGACCAAGTACTTGATGAGCTGGTCGTTCTCGGCGAGGGCCGTGAAGTTGCTGAAGGTGATATCGGTGGGTACGAGCTTCGGCGGGAACTGGAAGGTCTGCTCGGGGCTGCTCAGGGCGGTGGCCAGCAGCCAGTAGACCGGCAGCATGCCGAAGGCGCCGATCACCAGGACCGCGGTCCAGGCGGCGATCCGCGAGCGCAGCAGGT
Source organism: Streptomyces sp. CB01580 (assembly GCF_001905795.1). Classification (GTDB taxonomy): domain Bacteria; phylum Actinomycetota; class Actinomycetes; order Streptomycetales; family Streptomycetaceae; genus Streptomyces. The sequence goes on along the minus strand of NZ_LIXJ01000006.1, from coordinate 170,920 downwards.
CCTTGCGTATCCTGCGCCGCGTGGTGCGTCGGGCGGACGTGGCGGACCGCCTCGGCCGGTCGGTGCCAGACAGCGGGGTGGAGGTCGTGGAGGTCATCGGGCGTCGCCCTTCCGCTCGGTGATCCTGAGGTAGACGACGACCAGGATGAGCAGGAGCAGCATCCACAGGCCGCCCAGCGCGGTCGCCCGGCCGATGTCGAAGCCCTTGAAGGCGGTCTGGTACACGGCGGTCGCGAAGGTTTCGGTGGCGCCGGCCGGGCCGCCGCCGGTGAGCACGTAGATGGTGTCGAAGTGCTGGAAGTTCCAGATGAACTCCAGCAGCAGCACGATCGAGGCGACACCGCGGACCTGCGGCCAGGTGACGGCGAAGAAGCGCCGGATCGAGCCCGCCCCGTCCATCGAGGCCGCCTCGTGCAGTTCCTTGGGCACGGTCTGCAGACCGGCCAGGAGCATCACCATCATCCAGGGGAAGCTCGCCCAGGTCTTGGTGACGATGACGGCGAGCATGGCGGTGCCGGGCTGGCCGAGCCAGGAGACGGACTCCTCGATGATCCCGGCCTTCATGAGGATGCCGTTCAGCACGCCATAGTTGGCGTTGAAGATCCACATCCACAGGAAGGAGACCACCACGCCCGGGATCACCCACGGGAACAGGAACAGGCCGCGCAGGAAGCCGCTGCCCTTCAGACCCGAGTTCAGCGCGAGCGCGAGCGCGAAGCCGATCACGAAGGGGACGATGGTCGCGCCGACGGTGAAGACCAGCGTCTGCTCGAGGATCGTGAGGAAGTCGCCGTCCAGCCAGTGGGTGAAGTTGTCCAGGCCGACGAACTCCCGGCCCGGCAGCCGCAGGTCCTGCTTGAAGAAGCCGGTGAACAGCGCCGACACCAGCGGGTAGATGATGATCGTCGCGAACAGGGCGAGCCCCGGTGCGGTCAGCAGCAGTGCGAACGCGCCGTTGGAGAGCCGTCCGCCGGTCCGCTCACGGGGTGGAGCGGCCTTGTGGGGAGGTGCGGCCGTACTCATGGGTGTGTCCTCTCAAACGGTGCGGGAGCAGTGATGCAGGGCGCGCCACGGGAGGCCGTGCGCCGACAGGCGGACGCGACGCGGCCGGGCGTGAGCGGTGAGCGGCCTCGCCCCTCGCTTCGATCGAGGCCCTGTGTGAATGCCATGCATGCTCCGTTGAACGCAAGTTGCAGCATGCGGGATCGTTCTCCATATCGTGCGACGGCGTCAACCCTTTTGGTCGGTGAATCGCCGATTCTGTGCGGGACCAACGCTCTCGCCGCACCTGCGGCGAGCCCGGTCGTCAGTCCCTGACGGCGGTGTCATCGGCTGAGCCGGAAACCTACAGCACATTCCCACTGACTGAACAGTGGTTGCACAATGTGCATGTGATGTACGTTCAAGGTCGCTCCGCTGCGGCGGAGAGTATCCGAGCTTCACACCAAGGAGGCCGCACCGTGCGGGAAGAAGAGGTCCACTACGACATCGCCGTCATCGGCGGGGGCCTGGCGGGGACCTGCGCGGCCATCGCCGCTGCCCGGCTCGGCCGGCGCGTCGCCCTGGTCAACAACCGGCCCGTCCTGGGCGGCAACGCCAGCAGCGAGATCCGCGTCTGGGTCTGCGGCGCCGCTGCCCACGGCGTGCACCGCTGGGCCCGGGAGACCGGCATCATGGGCGAGCTGTACACCGAGAACCAGTACCGCAACCCCGAGGGGAACCCGTACTACTGGGACCAGGTGGTCCTCGACGCCGTGCGGGCCGAACCGGGCATCGACCTGTATCTCAACACGGACGTGCGGGAGGTCGACGCGAGCGGCCCGGACGACGCACGCGAGGTGCGCTCCTGCACCGGCTGGATGATGGGCTCCGAGCGCCGCATCACCTTCCACGCCCGGCAGTTCCTCGACTGCACCGGCGACGGCCTGCTCGGCCACCTCGCCGGCGCCCGCTACCGCATCGGCCGCGAGGCCCACGCGGAGTTCGGCGAGCCCTGGGCGCCCGAGGAGGGGGACGAGGCGCTGCTCGGGTCGACGATCCTGTTCCACACCAAGGACCTGGGCCGACCGGTGAAGTTCGTGCCGCCCGCCTCGGCCCGCGACCTCACCACCACACCCATCCTGCGCAACCGGGTGCTGCGCACCGGCGACAACGGCTGCGACTACTGGTGGATCGAGTGGGGCGGCGAGCTCGACACCGTCCACGACAACGAGCGCATCCGCGACGAACTCCAGGCCGTGATCATGGGCATCTGGGACCACATCAAGAACTCCGGCGAGTTCCCCGACGCCGAGAACCTGACGCTGGAGTGGGTCGGCAGCCTCCCCGGCAAGCGCGAGTACCGCCGCTTCATCGGCGACCACGTGCTGACCCAGCAGGACATCCTCGAGCAGCGGCAGTTCGACGACCGCGTCGCCTTCGGCGGCTGGTCCGTCGACCTCCACCCCGTGCAGGGCATGTACGCCGACGAGCCCGGCGCCCGCCAGCGCTACGCGGACGGCATCTTCCACATCCCGCTGCGCTCCCTGTACTCGGCGAACGTCACGAACCTCCTGTTCGCCGGGCGCAACATCTCCGCCACCCACGTCGCCTTCGGCGCCACCCGCGTCATGGCCACCTGCGCCACGCTCGGCGAGGCCGCGGGCACGGCCGCAGCCCTGTGCGTCGCCGAGGACATCGGCCCGCGCGAACTCGCCGCCAAGCATCCCGAGCTGGTGCGCCGCGCCCTGTTGCGGCAGGACGCCTCGGTCATCGGCCTCGCCGACGACGACCCCGACAACCTGGCGCGCACGGCCCGCGTCAGCGCCTCCTCGCACCTGAGCCGCCTGGCCGCCGAACCCACGCCCACCGCGCCCGGCGAGCCGTACCCGCTCACCCGTGACCTGGCGCTGCTGCTGCCGGCGGACCCCGCGCTCGACACGGTCGACCTGCTCGTCCACGGCGTTCCGGGCGAGCGGCCGAGCGAACTCACCGTGGAACTGTGGAGCACCGGCCGCCCCGAGAACGCGGTCCCCGTCGACCGCCTGCTCACCACCACGGTGAGCGTGCCGGCCGACGGCCCCCACTGGGTCACGGCCCGCCTCGGCCACCGCCCGGACGCCCCGGAGAACGTCGTCCTGATCGTGCGCGCCTGCCCGGGCGCGGCGCTGGTCCTCGTACCCGAGCGCACCGACGGCGTCCTCGCCCTGCGCAGCAGGATCGAGGGGGACGCGGCCGTGGACCACGACATCCCGGAGGAGGAAGGCCAGCTGGTCCTGGAGTGGCAGGCCCGCGGCCTGCGCCGCCGGACCTTCGGCTTCCGTGCGGCCCCGGACACCGCCGCTTTCCTGCCCGAGCGGGCCGTCGGCGGATTCCAGCGCGCCTACGGGGGCCCGCAGATGTGGTCGTCCGCGCCGCTGCCCGACCCGGACCGGGCCGCTCAGTGGCTTCGCCTCGACTGGGACGAGGAGCAGCAACTCGCCGAGGCGCGCGTGGTGTTCGACGACGATGTCGACGAGTACCTCAACAACCTGCACCGCCACCGCACCCCGTTCGAGGTCATGCCGGAACTGGTCCGCGACTACCGCATACAGAGCCGTGATTCCGACGGCACCTGGCGCACGCTGCTGACGGTGACGGGCAACCGCCGCCGCCACCGCGTGCACGCCCTGAACGGCGCGGACGGCGGGTCCGTGCGCACCGACGCGCTGCGGCTCGTGGTGGACGCGACGCACGGGGCGCGGCACGCGCACGTGATCGCGTTCAAGGCGTACGGCGCATAGCCGCACGGCGAAGGGGCCCGGTGAAGGTCGAACGACCTTCACCGGGCCCCTTCGCCGTGCGCGTCAGAGGGCGCCGAGTGCTTGGCTGATGGCGTCGGCGGCCTCGATGACCTCGCGGGTGAGGGCGAGGCGCTGCCCTTCGGCCTCGGCGTGGTTGCCGAGGAGGGAGGCGGGGCCCCACAGGGAGATGGCGGCGACGACGTCCCCCGAGGCGTCGCGGACGGGCGCGGCGAGGGAGGCGCGGCCCAGGGCGCGTTCTTCGGCTTCGATGGCGTAGCCGGTGCGGCGGACGGTGTCGATCTCCGAGTCGAGGAGGTCGTGGCTGGTGGTCGTGTAGTCGGTGTGCGCCGCGAGCGGTTCGGGAAGCAGCTTGCGGCGTTCCTTGGGCGTGAGGCCGGTGAGGAGGCATTTGCCGATGCTGGTGGCGTGCAGCGGGGCGGTGTGTCCGGCCTGCGTGTAGGACTTGGGGGCGCGCGTTCCCTCGAAATTGCACAGGAACATCAGCTCGGTGCCGCGGCGGACGGCGACATTGGCTCCGAGCCCGGTGCGCGTGGCGAGGTCCTGGAGGACCATGCGCGCGGCGCGGTGGACGGGGTGGCGGTTGGTGGCGGTGGCGGCGAGCGGGAGGATGCCGAGGCTGAGGCGGTAGAGGTTGCTGACGGGGTCGCGTTCGACCATGTCGAGGCGTTCGAGGGTGGACAGGAGGCGGGAGGTGGTGGAGGAGCCCAGCCCGGTGAGTTCGGCGACGTCCGAGACGCGCAGTTCGGCGCGGCCGGAGTCGAGTGCGCGCAGCACCGAGACCGCTCGTTCGACGCTCTGGTTCGTCCCGGTGTCGGTCGCCCGAGTAGCCATGACCCTCCTCATTCTGCAAACCGCTTGCACAATCTGCATCAGCATATCGTGTCGGCCTGAGGGCTGTTCGTGAAATCCGCTGACTCGCGGCCGGAACGGATACGGGTCGATCGCCGGGTTGCACGGCTCCCATGGGCGGCCGTCGTCTGCGTGAAGGGAAGCGCGGAGCAGGAGGAACACCTTCGCCGATGTCGCCGGCACGCACCGCCGTCGGGTGTCAGGACGACGACGGTGCTCGCGGCTCACCCTCAGGCGGGTTCGGGTTCCAGGTCCGCGGGCCGTGCCTGTGGCTCCCGCGCCGGTGCGGTCCTCGACCGCCACCGCTTGGTGGTGCGTAGGTAGTGAAGGACGACGCCGGACATCGACAGAAGGAGCAGAGGGCCGAACAGCCACGGATGCGCGGCCATCTGCTGCGGCAGGTAGCGGTAGGACACCAGCAGCAGGGCGAAGACCGTCGTGCCATGGGCCACCAGCCACGTGCACGACCGGTCCCAGCCGAGTGCCGCGCCGCGCATGCCGGCCTCGATGGTGAGGGCGAACACCACACCGGCGACGAGGTCCACGCCGTAGTGGTAGCCGAAGCCCAGTGTCGCGGTGAGGGTGGCGACGAACCAGAACATGCCCGCGTATCGCATGAGCCGTGAGCCCTCGCGGGAGTGGATGAGGAGCGTGGTGGCCCACGCCGTGTGCAGGCTGGGCATGCAGTTGCGCGGCGTGATCTCGTCGAACGGTATCGGATGCGGGGTGCCGATCACCGGCAGCGAGTCGGGCCATACGTCGGCGGCCGCCCACGCTCCGCCTTCCGCACCGTAGGCGTAGACCGGCCCGACGACCGGGAAGATCATGTAGATGGCCGGCCCGAGCAGGCCGATGACCAGGAAGGTGCGCACCAGGTGGTGGGCCGGGAACCGCCGCCGATCCGCCACGTGACGCAGCTGGTACAGCCCGACGAGTGCGGCTGCCAGCGGGAGTTGGCCGTAGACCAGGCCGAGAACATGGCCGCTGATTGGGTCGGTGGCCTCGACGATCCGGCCGACCAGCCACGAGGGATCACCCAGCGCGTGATCGGCGGTGACGAGGTACGGGTCGAGCACGGTCGGGCGGGTCTGTGACGTGATCAGCAGCCAGGTGTCGCCCGTCCTGTGGCCCATCACCAGCAACAGGCCGAGACCCGCACCCTTGAGCAGCAGCGCGCGTTCCGCGCCGGTGCGGCGCGTGAGAGCGAGGACCACACAGCCCACGACCACCCACAGGGCGCCGTTGCCGAAATGCATGTCGGCGCCGACAGCCCACCGCACCAGCAGGAAGAGGACGTCGATGCCGATCGCGGCTCCCGCCGCGACGAGCCGCTGGCGCCAGGTGAGCACCACCATGGTCAACGCCAGACCGGCATACAGCAGGGGGCCCGAATGGGGGGCGAATATCAGCTCCCGTGTCTCGACGGCGATCGGCCCCGGCTCGCCGTAGCCGCGCGCTGCGAATTCCAGCGCGATGAGGAATGCGAGGGTGGTCACGCCGGCCGCAGCCCACAACATCGTTCGTGGCTGACGCCATGCGGTGTGACCGTGCGAGGGTATTCGTGGTGGTGTGGTCTGCAATGGCCTGACTCATCGGTGGAGTGGAGGAAAGGGACAAGTGCTGCGCCGATGAACGCGAATTTCCGGTGAAGAACAGGTGATCACGGTGATCGTCGCGAGTTCGAACATGCTAACGGCACGTGGGCATGTCACAGGCGGTTCGGCGACGATCGGGCGGCGGAGGCCATCGTTCCGTTCACCGGACCTGCCCAGGTCGCCGTGCGCGCGCCGCGGTTCAATCACCGCCGCGGTGCGGCGGCCGGGCCAGGTACGCGGACGGGGCACGGCCCAACAGGCTCCGGAAGGCCGCCGTGAACGCGGCGGGATTCTCGTAACCGAGCGACGCCGCGACCCGGGTCACCGGCGTGCCCTCGGCCAACGCGCGCACCGACCACAGGATGCACGCGCGCTGCCGCCACTGGGCGAAGCTCAGGTCCGTACCGCGCCGGAACAGTCGGCCGAGGGTGCGCTCGCTGACATTCAGGGCTGCCGCCCAACGGGCCGGCGGATCGTGGATGTCCGGTGCGCGCAGGAACGCGTCGCACAGCCGCCGCAGTTCCGGGTCGGCGGGCAGCGGCACGTCGAGGGGGAGCGGCGTCAGGCTCCGCAGTTCGTGCAGGATCAGCTCGACGACGGTCGCGTCCCGGCCGTGTTCGGGGTAGCGGGGAGTCATGTCGACCGCGTCGAGGACCAGCGCCCGCAGCAGCGCGGAGACGTCCACCACCCGGCACTGCCCGGGGAACCACGGAACGGCACCCGGCTCGATGTACAGACTGCGGGTGCTGACCCCCGTCATGGCGACCTGGTGCCGGATCCCGGGCGGGATCAGGACCGCACGGTCCGTGGGCACGGTCCAGGCCCCGTCCGCCGTCTCGACCTGCATCACGCCGGTCGCCGCGTACAGGAACTGGGCGCGGCGGTGCGCGTGGAAGGGGAGCAGGTGGTCGTGCGGGTAATCGGTGCCGATGGCCAGCACCGCACGGTCCAGGTCGTCCACTTCGTCGACCGGTACATTGCGCACACCCCGATCTTACGCACAGGCTGTCGCCTGCGCGTAAGAAGTCGGCGAATGATCGATTGTCCGCCGTAGACGCGGACGCCTAGCGTCTCCACCGTGTCGACCTCGCTCCTTCCCTGTCTCCCGCTCCTCCTGTTCGGCTGCCTGACCGGCGTCACGACGGTGCTGTTCGGTTTCGGCGGCGGCTTCGTCACCGTCCCCGTCGTGTACGCGTTCCTGACCACCGCGGTGCACGACGACCCGGGCGACGCCATGCACGTGGCCGTCGCGACCTCGACGGCCGTCATGGTCGTGAACGCGGTGACCGCCACGCTGGCGCAGCACCGGGCCGGCCGACTGCGGCAGGAGTACGTCTGGCCCCTCGCAGGCTTCGTGCTGCTGGGCGCGGCACTCGGTTCGCTCGTCGCCACCCGGCTCAGCGGTGGCCTGCTGCATGTGCTGTTCGCCGTGTACCTGGTGGTCACGATCGCGGACAGCCTTCTGCGCAAGGGGTTCCTCGCCGTGGCCGACGACGACGGGCCGCGCCCGCTCGGCCGGTTCACCACGACGTTCGGCGGCGTGGGCATCGGTGCGGTCGCGGCGAGCCTGGGCGTCGGTGGCAGCGTCATGACGGTCCCGCTGCTGCGCCGCCGCGGACTGCCCATGGCCACCGCCACCGCGCTGGCGAACCCGCTCAGCGCCCCCGTCGCTCTCGCGGGCACCCTGGTCTACGCGCTCGCGCCCACCGCCCAGGCACACGTCGGCCGCGTCGGCCACATCGATCTCGTGGCCTGTGCCGCACTGCTCTGCGGATCCCTGCCCACCATCGCCCTGCTCAGGCGGGTCGGCGGGCGCGTCCCCGACCGCCTGCACTCCGTCGCCTACGTGGCCCTGCTCGTCCTCGTCCTGATCGTCATGCTCGCCACCGGGCCGTGACCGCAGTGCCGTCGCGCTCGTGAGGGAAGCGGCCCGGGTCGATCCTCCGAGCCCACTTCCCCGTCCGCGCCCCACCCGCTGTCCGGGCGGCCAGAAGGCGCTGCCCCGGGGTCGTTGAACCCGACGGTGCGAAGGTCAGGGACGGCGGCGCGGGCGGAGAACGCCGCTCGGCCCACGTGCCCCCCGTACAGGCAGACGTGCTTGTCACCGCATTCGTAGGTAGCGGCTGCCGCCGGGGAGAGCACCGCGGTGGCGGCCATCACCGCTCCTGTCGCCACCACGGTGCCGAATGTGCTGACCCTGGGCATCGGAGTGCGCCCCTTTCGTTCCGGGCGTGAGCCATCGGTGAATACCGTTCGGCCTGCCGCGCATGCCCGAACCGAGACGGCGGCCGCCGTTGTGCGCCGGACTCCAGAACCCATCAGGTCCAGCCAGTGGGAGGCGATTCGGCGTCGCGGCGTACCCGGGTCGGCGTCGCGGCGACCGTCCACCCGGCGAGGACGCGTCGGCGCCCTCGTCAGTCGTCGGGCGTGGTGTTGACGGCGCCACATGCCCAGTAGTTCCATTCACCGGGCAACTCGTAGTGTGTTGTCGTCCAGAACCCCTTGGGGCGGCCCTGGACGACGTTGGTCTCCCAGCAGCTCCAGCAGCTCCAGCAGCTCCAGCACTCGAACTTGAAGTCCTCCATGACCTCGGAATGGGGCCCTTGAAGCGCGGCCAGGACTCCGTTGCCGAACTCGGCCGGTAGGTGTCGCCGCAGGTCCGTCCAAGCCCCGTTTCTCGGACCCGGCAACCGCCGTCGCATCGTCCGCCGGACATCCACCACGCCGCCCCCCTCGACGGGCACCGACCGTCGTGTCCGGCCGCGCGCCAGGAGGGGTGGACCCGGGGCCGCTCTGTGCCGCGCGCCCCTTCGTCGTGCTCCCTGTCGCGGAGCACGATGAGAGGCGCGCGGCAATCGATCGAGGAGCCGCTCCCTCATGATGTCGAGCAGGACGCTGTCCGCCGTGCCGTGGGACGCGGCTCGCGGAGGTGGTGAAGCATGAGCGGGACGCACGGGAAGCGACGTGAGCCCTGACGGCCGGGAGACGCCGTAGCGCGGGACGGAACACAGGTCGGTGCTGTGCCGCAGCATCTGCCCGAAAGCCGCATGGCGGGCAGGCAACCGGCTACGGCTTCTCCGACGGCCCCTCCGGGGTGCATGCCGCACCGTCTCCTCGCCGCGAGCTTCGACCCGCCCTGCCGCTCCGACGGTACGGGGAGAAGTTCATGGTTGCGGGCGAGCGGCGGTGGTTCTCGCGGAACGGCTCGGCATCCCCCTTGCGTACGCCACCGGGATCGACCTGCCCCGTGACCCGGAGGCGCGGCAGGGCGGTCGCCGTCATCTGTCCCGGCTCGCGGCGAGTGCTGGGCCGGGAGCAGTGTCAGCGCGCCGCCCGGGGCCCGCGACGTCGGCACCGACGTGGCCCTCCTGAGCGCCAATACCCGCTTTCGCCAGGTGCGACTGAACGGAGGGCCACTTTTTTGGTCACGTGACCTATATTTGGTTTCATGACTGACGAACTCTTCTTCGACGCCGACGGCCCTGTGCTTCTGGTCGGCGGATACGGAACGGTCGGCGCGGAGCTGGCACGGATGGCGGCCGTGTCATGGCCGCTGGTGCTCACGGGGCGGACTGTGCAGCGCGGACAGCGACTGGCGGACGAGACGGGCGCGGAGCTGCGCACCTGGGACCTGACGGACCCGACGCCGTTCCGAGCGGGGGTCAGCGCGGTTGCCGGCGTCGTCAACGATCCGGACGACCGGGTCCTGCGCGCCGCGATCGACGGCGGGGTGCCGTTCGTGGACGTCACCCGCTGGACCACGCGGATGCAACGCGCGGCCACTGTCGCGGCACTGGCACGTCCGACCGCACCGGTACTGCTGTCCTCCGCGTGGATGGGTGGCGTGACCAGCCTCGTCGCAGCCTGTCTCGGTGACCGGCTCGGCGGTGCGGACACGGTCGACGTGGCCATTCGCTGGGACCTGGGCGACCGGGCGGGCGTGGACTCGGTGGAGTTCATGGACCGGCTCGGACTGGACTACGAGGTGGTGCGGGACGGAGAGCGGCGCACGGTCATGCCGCTGAGCGACGTCCGCCGCGTCCGTATCGGGGAGTCGCTGACCCGGGTCGCCAGGATCGACACCCCCGAGCAGTTCACCCTTCCCCTCACCCTCGGGACCACGACCGCCACAACCCGGATCGGATTCAGTTCGCCCGCGTCCACGGCGGCCCTGCTGGCAGCCAAGCGGCTCGGATTCTTCCGCTGGGGCCGCGGCGAGCGCTTCACCAGGGCGCGCCGCGGACTGCTGTACGCACCGGGCGAAGGCGGTACGGCCCAGCTCCGTGTCGATGTCGTTCACGAGGGCGACGCCCTCTCCGCGACGGTGACCGATCAGGCCGGGCAGGCGCATCTGACCGCACTGGGCGCCCTGATGGGGTTGCGCCGGGTACGCGGCGAGGACGGTGCGCCCGCACCGAGCGGCGTGGTCTTCCCCGAACAGCACCCGCATCCGCAGAGCGTGCCGTCCGACCTCGCCGCGCAGGGTGTCGACCTGGTGGTGCGCAAGGACGCGCGAGACGCACGGGCGGAGGGTCGGGCGGCATGAGCGGACGATCCCCGGAACAGGGCAAGCGGACGCCCACCACGACCAAGGGGGCCCAGCGGCGTGCCGCCCTCCTGGACGCCGCCGAGAAGATCCTCTTCGAATCCGGGTACGGCGAGCTGACCATGCGGGCAGTGGCGGCCACCGCACAGACGCGCCTGGGGCATGTGCAGTACTACTTCCCCTCCCGCACGGATCTGATCGCCGCCGTCCTTCGCCGCACCCTGGACCGTTCCCTCGACAGGCTGGCCCCGTTGTTCGCCGACGCGGCCGAGCACACCCCGCCGGACACGGAGGGGCTGATTCGCCAGCTCCTGGCCGAGCACGATGATCCACGACTCGTCCGGGTCTACGCCGAGTTGTGGGCACTGGCGGGCCGCGACGAAGCCGTCGCGGCGGTCACACGTACCTTCTACGGCGAATACCAGGATCACGTGGCCGGATTTCTGCGCGCTCGAAATCCGGCTCTCCCCGACACCGTCTGCCAGGCCCGGGCAAGGGTCTTCACCGTACTGATCGAAGGAGCATCCCTCTTCCGCTCCGGCATCGCCGCCCACCGCACCGAGGAAGCCGACGCGGAACTCATCAACACGGCCGGCGCCCTGCTCGACTGACGAGGGTCCCGGAAGAGCGGGGTGGTGCCGTGTCGGATGACCCGACTGCCATCGGTCGGCCGAGGCGATTGCGGCCGCCGACGAATGCCCGTTTGCCTCACCACGCCCGCCCTGTGCAGCCCGCAGCCGCTGACTGCCCCTCACACGGACCGCCGCACCGCTGACAGCCCGTCGTCCGGAGCTGTCCCGGTACGATGCCGCGTTCGGTGGTCGGGCAATCGGGGGCTGTCGCGACTACGGAACAGTTGTCATCGCAACGAGTGCGTCCGTAGGCTCAAGGCCTTGGCACGAGCTGTTGGTCTGCACCGCAAGGGCAGGGCCGTCACAGCGCCTTGTCATCCCATTGGGCCAGGAGATCGTCGCCCATGGCGTGACCGGGCTCGGCTGCACCGTCGCGCAGCGATTGCTCGGCCCAGATGACCTTGCCATGGTTGGTGTACCGGGTGCCCCAGCATTGGGCGAACTGGGCGATGAGGAACAGGCCGCGCCCGCCCTCGTCCGTGGTGGCCGCCCGGCGCAGATGCGGAGAGGTGCTGCTGCCGTCGGAGACCTCGCAGAGCAGGATGTTGCGGTCGTGCAGCAGGCGAAGCCGGACGGGGGCAGCGCCGTAGCGGATGGCATTGGTGACCAGCTCGCTGACGATCAGCTCGGTGGTGAAGGCGGCCTGGTCCAGGCCCCAGGTCTCCAGCCGGCGGGCGCAGGCGGAGCGGAGGGGGGCTACGGCTGTGGGGCCGCCCGTCACGTCCCACTCGGCGACCTGCTCGGGGTCCAGCATCCGGGTGCGAGCCACCAGAAGGGCGATGTCGTCGCCGGGGTGGGTGGGCAGCAGGGCGTCGATCACCGTCTGGCAGGTCTGTTCCGGAGTGCGGTCTCGATGGGCGAGGGTCTCTCGCAGAAGTTCGAGGCCGGTGTCGAGGTCGCGGTCGCGGCTTTCGACGAGTCCGTCGGTGAAGAGGGCGAGGCTGGTGCCGGCGGGCAGGTGCAGTTCTGCGCTTTCGATCGGCAGGCCGGTGCTGAGGCCGAGGGGCGGGGAGACGGGGATGTCGGGGAAGGTGACGGTGCCGTCGAGGTGGACGAGGGCAGGGCCCAGATGACCGGCCCGGGCCACGACACACCGGCCGGAGACAGGGTCGTAGATCGCATACAGGCAGGTGGCGCCGGTGATGGCGGCGCCGTTGCCTTCGGTGGTCTGCTCCTGGTCGATGCGGGCGACGAGCTCGTCGAGGTGACCGAGGAGTTCGTCGGGTGACAGGTCGAGCGCGGAGAAGTTGTGGGTGGCCGTGCGCAGGCGGCCCATGGTGGCGGCGGCGTGCAAGCCGTGGCCGACGACGTCGCCGACTACCAGGGCCACCCGGGCACCGGGCAGCGGGATGACGTCGAACCAGTCGCCGCCCACCCCGGCCTGGGCCGGCAAATAGCGGTACGCAACTTCGACGGCGGATTGCTCGGGCAGCTCGCGGGGCAGCAGGCTGCGCTGCAAGGTGACGGCCATCGTGTGCTCACGGGTGTAGCGGCGGGCGTTGTCGATGCACACGGCCGCGCGGGCTGCCAGCTCCTCGGCGAAGGACAGGTCGTCCTCGTCGAAGGGCTGGTTCTGCGAACGCCAGAAGTCGGCCATCCCCAGCACGACCCCGCGCGCCTGCAACGGTACCGAGACCAGGGAATGGATGCCGTACTCCAGGATCCTCCGAGAGCGTTCCGGGTCCTGGGCACGCCATCCCTCGGAAGCAGCCAGGTCGGGCTCGAGCATCGAACGACCTGCTGCCAGACCAGCGGCTATGGGGTTCGCGGCCACGAACCGGATCAGTTCGCCGACCGGGAAGAGGGGCTGGTCGTCGCGGATGCCGCAGACGGCGGTGCGGCGCATTTCGGTGCTCGGGCCGTTCGGCTCCTCGCCTCGCAGGACGGGGTCCCGAAGCTCGACGGTGACGAAGTCGGCGAACCGGGGGACGGCCACTTCGGCCAGCTCCTCGGTGGTTCGTACCACGTCCAGTGTGGTGCCGATCCGGCCCCCCGCGTTATACAGCAGCCGCAGCCGCGCCCGCGCCACCTCCGCCCGGCTCGTCACGGAACGCAGCTCGGTGGTGTCGCGCAGTGTGGCCACGCTGCCCGCCTGGCCGCCATTGCCGACGGGCCGCAGGTTGACGGCCAGCAACCGGTCCTCCGCAAGGTGAACCTCGTCGGTGGCCGTCCGCCCGGAGGCCAGCAGTCCGGCTATGTCCGGCGTCAGGCCGAGGTCGTTGACGTGGCGCCGCTCCGCGTCCGCGGGCAGGTCCAGCAGCCGCCGCGCCTCGTCATTGGCCAGCAGGAGCCGCCCGTCCCCTGCGATGATCAGCACCCCCTCCCGAACCGCGTGCAGCACCGCGTCATGGTGCTCGTACATCCGGGTCATCTCGATCGGGTCGAGCCCCCGGGTCTGGCGCCGCAGCCGCGCGCTCACCAAAGCGGAACCGCTACCGGCCAGAACGAGGGCGCCTCCGGCGCCACCGAAGAGCACAGGCAGCTGCCGCCCCACCGCCTTGTTCACGTTCTTGACCGTGATCTCGGGAGTCACAATGCCGGCGACCGAGCCGTCGGGCCGGAACACGGGGACCGCCGCGTACACGGACAGCCCCAGAGGATCCACGACGATATGCGTGAAAGCCTTGCCGTGCGCGGCCTCCTTGTACGGGCCGACATAGTGCTTCCCGATCAGATGAGGGTCACGGTGGGTGAGACGGATGCCGCTTGTCGTGGCCACGACCAGGTTGTCGAGGTTGGACCGCTTCTCGGCCTTCTGGGCAAGCGGCTGAAGCACCGCGGTGGGATTGGGGCCGTCCAGTGCCTTCACGATCCCCGGAGAGTTGGCGAACGCCTCGCCGGCGGCAAGCACCTCGTTGCGGGCTGCCTCCGTGCCTTGGCGCCGGGCCTGGAACACCAGCGCCCCCAGCGCCGCGACGACCATGATCCCTACCACTGCCAGCTGCAGGAGGAACACCTGGCCCGCGACGCTCCGCACGTGCAGCAGCGAGCGCAAGCGCCGCCTCCGCGAGCGGCGCAGCACTTCCCGTTCATCCCCGGACCGAGTGCGCCGCGCAGGCCACTGTCGAAAATATGACAGTATATCCATGCTTTCAATGCTCCATCGGCGGGCAGCGGCTGGCACGCGGTACAGCCGGGGAGCGGAGCGCAGGGCTACGGGCCCTGCCCCCGACGCACGGATCAGCGCAGCCGAGCGCGAAGGCCTCCCACCGGCTCTCTGGCGAGACCTCGCGCGGCAGGAATACGCCCTCGGCCTGGCAGGCGCAGTCACTGGGCAGTCGGCTGCGTCTGCTGATCGGTACCCGCGACGACGACCGGTTTCATGGCCTCCTGGCCCTGCCTCGTGAACCGGGACCCGGACGGCTTCGGCAGCGCTCCGTCACCGGGCGGGGGCCCGATCGGCCCCGTGTGCAGGGCCCGATCGGCACTGCGGGGTCCGCGTACCCGGAGCGATCGTGGAAGCAGGAGTCCCGTTCGGCCCCGGAGACCGAGGAGGTGAAGGGGATGCGTCGCATACGGATCCGGGCACGGCCGAAGGAGCCCCGCCGGCCTCTCCCGCCAGACCAGCGGGCGTCCTCTGGTCGACCGCTGCCCTACTGAAGACCGTGACACCCGCGCACACGGCGGAGGGCAGCATGACAACCACTCGACGCGTCATGCCGTTCGGCGTCCTCGGCCGCGGGGACGTTCCCCTCGCCGACGGCAAGAACGCCTCACTGGGGGAGATGATCTCGCGCCTGGCACGCGTCGATGTGCGGGTGCCTCCAGGTTTCGCGACGACCGCGGATGCCTACCAGGAGTTGTTGCACGGCCACGGCCTGCGCGGACACATCGAGGAGCAGATCACGCGCCTGCGGGGCGGAGCGGCTCTGCACGAGGCGGGAGCGGCCATCGGGCCGATGTTCATGGCCGAACCCTTGCCCGCCGCGCTGTCCCGCGAACTCGTCTCCGCCTACGAGCGCCTCGCACGCGAGCAGGGTCGCCAAGAATCCCGAAGTTGCGGTGCGCAGCAGCGCCACCGCCGAAGACCTGCCCGAGGCGGGTTTCGCCGGACAGCAGGAGGCCTGTCTGAACGTGCGGGGACCGGATCAGTTGCTTCGCTGCTGTCATCGCTGCTACGCCTCCCTCTTCACCGGCCGGGCGATCGACCACCGGGAACGCATGGGCTTCGACCACCTCGCGGTCGCGCTCTCCACGGCTTCTCGATCGGGAGCAACGACCTGACCCAGCTCACCCTGGGCGTCGACCGCTTCCTGGTGCGCAGCGGCATCGACTCCATCTCGGTGGCGCCGGACAGCTTCGCCGCGGTCAAGCACCACGTGGCGGCCGCCGAACGGGATGCGCACGGCAGGAACGACGCCACCACCGGCGCCGGCCCCGCAGGCCGCCGTACGTCCTGAAGCTGAAGCGCGGTCCGCGACGGCAGCTGGCACCGTGGAGCGTGCGGCGAGGTCGCGCACCATGGCGGGGCTCGCGCCGACGTCCGGCTCATACGCGGTTTCGTTCCGCTCCGACCGCGGGCAGGGTCCCCGTTCGGCCCTGCCGGAACGGGGGAGTCGTGTTCCAATGAGAATTGCGGAGGGAGCCGGATTCGAGGATGCGGAGAAGCGGCTAGCGGCCGCGCACCGCACGATCGGGAACCGCGAGAAGCGGTTGACTCCTTCCGCCCCGTGTGTCCGGAGCCACCCGTACCGGCCCGGCAGGCAACGTTGCCGTCCACGGGTGGAACTCCACTGGTCCTGTTTCCGCGGCATGCCGCGGATGGAGACGCGGGTGAGGCGCCTTGAGGTTCCCCGCCAGCCTCTGGGGCCGACACCTACGCGGTTGACGCCCGCGATGCGATGCAGTCCGCGCAACCGCTGAGCGTGGTCAACAAGGGGTAGTCGCACACGGCGCCAGCAGGTCACCGACATCAACTCCTCGGCCCTGGCCCCTGCGGCCTCGGCACGCTCTCCCACGCCTCGACGTGCGGGATCGGCGTCAGGCCGGACGGGTCCGCCCGGTCGGAGCACTTGCGCAGCAGATCGGCCTCGGACACCACACCATGGGGCGTTCCAGTTCGTCGGCCACAGGTGCGGCGGTGACGTCGTTCTCCGCGAGCAGCTCGACGATCTCCTTGAACGGCATGTCGCGCTGTGCCCGGACGACATTCCGGGTCATGAGCTCTGCGACCGTACGGTGGTGCATGTCGCCCCTCCGTTCCGATTGGTGACAGCCAGTGGTGCCTTGTTTCAAGCGTGTCGGGAGTCAGCCACCCACGGATGAGCCGCCCGGGACCCGCTCCAGGCCGGTCGGCCCGGCACCAGCTCGTTCAGCTCTCCGGATCAGCCTGGTCATCCCATGCGTCGGCACGCCACGCGTGGCACGTTGGGGACAGCAACAATCTGAGGAAACGGCGGCGATCATGCGAGCTCAACTCGGCGATCAACTCGTTGTCGAAAGCCCTGCCACCGGCGCTACGAGGCGCGACGGCGAGATTGTCGGACTCCACCACGAGGATGGAACCCCTCCCTACGACGTGCGCTGGTCGGATACGAACGAGGTGACGCTCGTGTTTCCCGGACCCGACGCACATGTCCGTCACGTCGAGCACGGGCCCGGGGGACCTGAAAAGCTCTCCCGGGCACGCATGGATGGGGCAGCGAAGAAGCAGGCGGGCGCCATGTCCAACAGGATGGGGGCGGGCGGGGCACAGAATCCCGGCGACATCGGCCGGCGGATGGCAGCTGAGCGCAAGCGACAGGGAATGTCCCGGGCAGAAACAGCCCGCCGCGCCCGCATGGCGCCCGACTACCTGGCCTACCTCGAGGAACAGCCGGCCGAGCCGAGCCCGGCGAGTCTCATCAGACTGGCTGACGCACTGGGCACCAGCGTCGCAGCCCTGCGCGGGGGCGGCAGCGATCTGCCCCCTGGCCAAGGCCAGGCGCTCCTGCACCCCCAGCTGCGGGACCTCGGCCCCGACGAATGCCGTGCCCGGCTTTCGACGCATGGCGTGGGCCGCGTTGCCGTATCGACGCGGCACGGCCCGGCAGTGATTCCGGTGAACTACGAGGTCATCGACGACGCGATCGCCTTCCGGACTGCCCCGGGCTCGGCCCCTGCGGCGGCCGTGGGAACGGAAGTCGCCTTCGAGGTCGACCATGTCGACGAGACGATGAGCCAGGGCTGGAGCGTGCTCGTCGTCGGCCCCGCGCGGGGGGTTACGGAGCCTGAAGAGGCGCGGATGCTGGCCGATCGAGCCCACTCCGAGCCGTGGGCGGGGGGCGAACGTGAGATGTGGGTATCGATCCAGCCCACGCGCCTGACCGGGCGCCGCATCAGTCCACGTGATCAGTGAGTGGCCACGGACTGGGATGGGTTCCTCGGCGAGCAGGCGATAGCGGCGAGATGATGCGCACACCTGTCGGTCGGCTTCCGGGGCGCCGGCCGGCGGCTACGGGCCCGGGCGGGCACTGACCGAACGGCCCGCTCAGGGCCGTTCGACCCCTGCCGTCCAGGAACGACCGGGTTGAGGCTGGTAGCCGGGGTTCATGTCGACGGAAGGGCGTGGGATCGGTGATCACACGAGTGCGGATGCCGCACAGGCACCTGACGCCGCCCGCCAAACCCGGGCCGCCGCGCGAGCCGCCCACGCCCCCGTCCCGGCCATCGCAGCCGGTCGGCGGACGGTGGCTCTTCTGGTGGATCCTGATGACGCTCATCATCGTCCTGTTGCTCGCTCGCGCCCGCTCCGGACCACACCCGGCCTCACTGTCCTACAGCGACTTCGTCGGCAAGGTCGGCACCAGCCAGGTGCAGACGGTCGACGTCAACGACAGAGGCGCGATCAGCGGCACCCTGAAAAACGGGACGAAATTCACCACGCAGATCCCCACCGCGCTGGGCACCGGCGCCCAGCTCCAGCAACAGCTGACCTCGCACCACGTGCACATCAAGGCCAGCCAGAGCAGCAGCGGCGCCTCGGCGTGGTCGTCCGTGCTCTTCGCCTTCCTGCCGTTCCTCCTGCTGATCGGCCTCTTCGTGTGGATGGGACGCCGGGCCGCAGGGTCGATGACCGGCGGGCTGAGCGCCATCGGACGCTCTCGCGCGAAGATCATCGAGGCGGAACGGCCGACCACCGGCTTCAACGACATCGCCGGCTACGACGGGGTCAAGCAGGAGATCAGCGAGGTCGTCGACTTCCTGCGCAATCCCGCCCGGTACACCGCCGCAGGCGCCAAGGGACCCCGTGGCGTGATCATGGTGGGGCCGCCCGGTACTGGCAAGACGCTCTTCGCCCGGGCCGTCGCCGGCGAGGCCGACGTACCGTTCCTGTCGGTGACGGGCTCCGCGTTCGTGGAGATGTTCGTCGGCGTCGGCGCATCCCGAGTACGCGACCTGTTCGGCGATGCCCGCAAACGTGCTCCGTCGATCATCTTCATCGACGAGATCGACGCGCTCGGATCGCGTCGCGGCGGTGGGACACGGCTGGGCGGCAACGACGAGCGCGAGCAGACTCTCAACCAGCTGCTGTCCGAGATGGACGGCTTCGACCAGTCCAGCGGCATCGTCGTCCTCGCCGCCACCAACCGGCCCGACGCCCTCGATCCGGCCCTGCTGCGCCCCGGACGGTTCGACCGGCAGGTCTCCGTACCGCTGCCCAACCAGGCCGAACGGGCCGCGATTCTCTCCGTACACACCCGCGACAAGAACCTGGCTCCGGGCATCGACCTGGACGTCGTCGCCCGTGCCACACCCGGATTCTCCGGGGCGGATCTCGCCAACCTGGTCAACGAGGGCGCCATCAACGCCGTACGGGACGACCGAACCCGGATCGAGCCGCACGACCTGGACGCCGCCCGCGATCGCGTCCTGCTCGGACGCCGGGAGTCCTCCAACGCGCTGCTGCCCGAGGAACGTCGCTCGGTGGCCGTCCACGAATCGGGCCACGCCCTGGTCGCGGCGTTGTGCGAACACGCCGACCCGGTGGCGAAGGTCACCATTCTCCCCGCCGGCGTCACCCTCGGCGTCACCGAACAACTCCCCGAAGCAGAACGTCGCTTGTACAGCGAGAGCTACCTGAACGACCTTCTGGCAGTGCGCCTGGGCGGACGCGCGGCCGAACTCGTCGTCTTCGGCGAAGGATCGACGGGAGCCGCCAACGACCTGGCCGGAGCCACCCAGATCGCCACCCGCATGGTCCGCGAGTTCGGTCTCTCCCCCCAACTCGGCCCGATCGGCTACGCCTCGTCCCACCCGCACTTCCTTGGCGAGACCACCGAGGAGCCCGGCACTCCGGCGTACTCGGAGCAGACCCAACGCATCGTCGACGAGGAGGTCGCCCGGCTGCTGCGCCAGGCCGAGGAGCGCGCGATCACGCTGCTGCGCGGCCACCAGCCCGCCCTCGAACGCCTGGCCGGAGAACTGGTCACCCACGAGACCGTCGACGGCTCCGTCGTCCTCGACGTCCTGCGCCAGTGACATGGCCAAGGCGGACGGCGCCCTGCCCGCTCGGCTCGGCGGACAAGACGGGCGCATCGAGCCTGCGGCAGGAACAGGCAAGGCGGCGCCGAGGCGGTTGGACGAGGTGAGATTGGCCGAGGTGAGAAGAGAGGAGTACGGCGATGAAGGTCTCCGAACTGATGAGCTCGCCAGCGGTGACCGCCGCCCCTGCGACGCCTGTGCGGGATGTGGGCCGGTTGATGGACAAGTACGGCGTCGGTGCCGTGGTGATGACGGAAAACGGGTTCCCGGCCGGGATCGTCACCGACCGCGACCTCGCTCTGCACGTCCTGGTCGGCGGTCTGAACCCTGAGTCTCCTGTGAGTGGTGCGATGTCGAGCCCGGTGATCACGGTGGATGTCAACGACGGGGCGCAGGAGGCGTACCGGACCTTCCGCCGGTGCGGTGTGCGCCGCCTTCCTGTCCTTGACGAACAGCAGGTGATCGGGGTCCTGACCGTTGACGACATGCTCATGGACGTCTTCCGCCGGATGGCCGACCTGCTCGCCGGCCCCATAGCCTGGAGCGTCTTGGAAGAGCTTCCCGGCCCACCAGGACAAGGGGCCGGCCCTGGCATCACGTAGGCGCACTCGTGCCGAGTCTCCTTCTGAGGCGGAGCACGAAGCGGGCTACCGTGAGTAACCGGGTTCGGCCGTGCGGGACGACGGCGACAGGGCGGCGTGCGTGCGGGATGGCGGTCTGGTGCACCGGTCCGGGCGGAGGTCCCGGGACGGGATGGTGCCTGTGTCGACCGAGGTGGGCGATTGTGAGGGGCGCTCGGTGCGCGAGCATCCGCGCCTACACGTCCGTATGGCCGCAGATCCCGGGCGACATCCGATGCGGCGGCACGCCACGCGTGGCACGTTGGCTACAGCGGCATCGGGAGGAGGCGGTGGTGACCATGCGAGCTCACCTCGGCGACCAACTCGTGATCGAAAGCCCGGCGACCGGCGCTGTCAGGCGCGACGGCGAGATCGTCGGACTCCACCACGAGGACGGAACGCCTCCCTACGACGTGCGCTGGGCGGAAACGGGTGAGGTGACGCTCGTGTTCCCCGGGCCCGATGCGCACGTGCGTCACCTCGCGCGTGAGCCCGGCGGATGCCAGGCGTCTTCCCTGCCTGGCAGGGAAGAGTCCGGTGCCATGTCTGCCACGACCCCGCCCGACGGCACTGCGGGTCCTGGTGACATCGGCCGACGCGTGGCCGCCGAACGCACACGGCAAGGACTGTCCCGCGAGGAGATCGCCGACCGGGCCGGCATGGCGCGCGAATACCTCGCCTACCTCGAAGAACGGCCGGCCGATCCGAGCCTGGCGACGCTTATCAGGCTGGCCGACACCCTGGGCACGACTGTCGCGTCGCTGCGCGGAGTCGGCATCGAGGCACCGCCCGGCCAGGGGCAGGCGCTCATCCACCCCCGACTGCAGGCTCTCAACCCCGGCGAATGCCGCGTCCGCCTCTCCACGCACGGCGTGGGGCGCGTCGCGGTGTCCACCCCGGACGGCCCGGCGATCATCCCGGTGAATTACGAGGTCGTCGACGACGCTGTCGTCTTCCGTACCGCTCCTGGTTCGGCCCCCGCCGCGGCCGTGGGAACGGACGTCGCCTTCGAAGTCGACCACGTCGACGAGGCCATGAGCCAGGGCTGGAGCGTGCTCGTCGTCGGCCCGGCCCGCGTCGTTTCGGAGCCCGGCGCCGTGCGGCGGCTGGCGGATCGAGCCCATGCCGAGCCGTGGGCCGGGGGCGAGCGTGGGATGTGGGTACGCATCCAGCCCACGCGCCTCACCGGCCGCCGCATCGGGCCGGCCGACCAGTGAGTGACCGAAGGCTGCAGTTCGCTCAGGCGCATGCCGACGGACGTTTCCGGTGGATGAGTGGCCACGATCCAGCGGGAGGCCGGGCCCCACCGGTGCAGGCCGGCAGGAAGTGAGTCATGGTGGAGCTGCGCATGGCACCCGTCGGGATGCCGAGCAGCGTCAGAAGCAGGTTGGGAATGATGCCAGGAGTGTGAACAAGGATGCAGGCGCATGTAGGTGGCGTGCTGCGGTTCACCGGCAGGACCGTGGGAACACCCGAGCACCATGCCATCGTCGTAGAAGTACTCGGCCGGAACGGGGAACCGCCCTACCGGGTGCGCTACGACGACGGCCACGAGACGGAGATCTGTCCCGGTCCCGGATGCGTGATCGAGACCCGCCCGCTGCGCGATGCCCCACCCGGGTTCCCGAGCCGGGAGGAACGATGACCAGCCTCTCCCGAGCCGGGAAGAGGGCTCAGCCGACCGCGTGCGGTGCCAGGCCGCCCTGGCACCGGGGGCGGGCGGTGCAGGCACAGCCGCGCGTGGAAGCGGCCACGCTCGCGGGAGCGGAGGACTTGCCCTGAGCGCATGGCTGTTGGTGCCTGAGCCCGGGTGGCGGCTCGTCGTCGCTCTACGGGTGCGCCGTCTGTTCGGCTGATGCCGACGTCGGCGGCGACGGCAGTCGACATCGGCCCTGTCGTGGAAAGGCGCCGACACGGCGACCCATTCGGAACAGGTCAGCGCGGGATGTCGGTGATCCGGTGGTGACGCTCCGGGCCGCAAGGCGGACGACGGCCAGGAGCAGACTGGTCACCGCGGCGGTGTGCCGACTGCGGTGTCGGGCTCCGCGCGAAGGTGATGGGTGACGTCGACGACACCGTCTACGCTCTCACACAGGCGTACCGCGATGGGGATGAGGCTGCCCAGCGGCATGGTGCCGCTGAGCGTCACCCGTCCGTCGGTGACCTGGACGGTGACCGCGCCGGGAGTCACGCCGAGAGTCCGGGTCAGGACATCCGTCGCGATCTCCTCGCGGATCGCCGGGTCGCGCCGCAGGAAGACACGCAGCAGGTCACCACGGCTCACGATGCCCACCAGCCTGCCAGCGTCGTCCACCACGGGGAGCCGCTTGACGTGGTGGCGAGCCATGGCACGGGCCGCCTCTACGACCGACCACCGCAGTCGCGCCGTGATGGCAGGGCTGGTCATCACTCCATCGGCAGTCAGTGCGTGCGCCTTGGCGCGTCCTGCGGGCTGCAGGTAGGTAACGCTCAGGTGTCCGCCAGGATCCGCCTGGCTCTCCTGTTTGCGTAGCAGGTCCGCCTCCGACACCACGCCGATCGGGCGGCCTTGGTCGTCGACGACCGGCATCGCCGTGATGTCGTGCTCCGCGAGGTGCCAGGCGATGTCCTTGAAGCCCGCATCCGGCCGCACGCTCACGACGGCCGTGGTCATGACATCTTCGACCATGTGATGCCGCATGTCACCGCTCCCCTTCTCGGTTGTGCCGCAAGCCCCGTTGGCGACCTCCCGGTGGGGGCGTGCCCGTTCGGCTTTTGCTCTTCCCCGTTGACGATGGGCGGCGACGGATCCGGTGGCCCTTCATCGTCCCCGGCACCACATCGATGTCGGTGCCCGCCGTAGCCGTGAACGGTTCCCCGCCGGGAACGATTTTCCCTGGGCGAGTTCGCCGGTGGTCGTCTTCTTGGGGTCGCCGCCCGTGGCCAGCTTCCCCGGCATCGTGTCGCCTCCTGGACGCCCTGAGCCTGTATTCCATCCTCATGCCGGTCGCCTCGGCCCGCATCCGAGGCGTGGCCGGAGCGTGTCTTGTGGCGGTGTGCATCCGCTGTCTGCGCGATGAGTGGAGGTGTAGAGGCGCGTGTCGCTTCCTCGTGTTCCTCCGGTATGGGTCCCGTTGGGAGGCTTGCCTGGTGGGCGACGTGAATAAGACCTCCGGTCAGGCCCTGCTGCGCCGGGGTTTCGTGCTGGAGTACGTGACCTTGGGCTGGAAGGTGGTCGGCATTGTGGTGCTGGCGGTGGCGTCGAGGTCGGTGACGCTGGCTGGGTTCCGCTGGGGATCGTGTGGACTACGGTGACCGCGATGGTGATGTTCGCCCTGGCCTTCGGCAAGGTCCACACCGGTAGCGCCCTTGACAACCCGGTGCTGTAAACGGTGCCTCGCTGCGCACCGTCGCGCCGGTACACCATGGAGGGAGGCGCGCGGAGATCAGTGCGACGAACCGACGGGAGCCCGGGGATGGCGCGTGGACGGCTGCAGATCTACCTGGGGGCAGCCCCGGGTGTGGGGAAGACGTACACCATGCTCGAAGAGGGCCAGCGTCTACGTGCCGCCGGAGCCGACGTGGTCGCGGGCTTCATCGAGCCGCACGGTCGACGACCGACCGCTGTCATGGCCGAGGGCCTGGAGACGGTGCCGCGGCGGACGGTACCCCGCCGGGGAGCAACGTTCACAGAGATGGACCTTGACGCGGTGCTGGCTCGCCGCCCGCAGGTCGCGCTGGTGGACGAACTCGCCCACACCAATACCCCTGGTGGTGGAACCCGCAACGCCAAGCGGTGGCAGGACGTGGAGGAGCTGCTGGGGGCGGGGATCGACGTCATCACCACACTCAACGTCCAGCACCTGGAGTCCCTGAACGATGTCGTTCGGCAGATCACGGGGGTGCTCCAGCGCGAGACGCTGCCGGACGAAGTGGCCCGCCGAGCCGATCAGATTGAGCTGGTCGATCTGCCGCCGGAGGTTCTGCGCCGCCGCTTGGCGCACGGCGACATCTACCCGTCGGACCGGATCGAGGCGGCTCTCACCCACTACTTCCGGGTGGGCAACCTCATCGCGCTGCGCGAGCTGGCGTTGTTGTGGCTCGCCGACCGGGTGGAAGAGGGACTGCAGCGGTACCGCGCAGAGCACGGCATCGCCATCCCTTGGGAGACCCGTGAGCGGATCATGGTGGGGCTGACCGGCGGCCCGGAAGGCAAGACACTGATCCGCCGCGCCGCCCGGATCGCCGCGCGTACTCCGGGCAGCGAACTGCTGGCCCTCCACGTCGTACCGACCGACGGGCTCACCCACGCCGATCCGACAGCCCTCTCAACCCAGCGCACCCTGGTGGAGTCCCTGGGCGGCACCTACCACCAGACGACGGGCGAGTCGGTGGTCGAGGCACTGTTGCAATTCGCCCGGGCCGAGAACGCCACCCAGATCGTGCTCGGCGCCAGCCGCCGTAGCCGACTGTCGCTGCTGCTGGACGCCGGAGTAGGACATCGCACGATCCGCGGCTCGGGCCCCATCGACGTCCATGTGGTCACCCACGAGGCGGCCGCCAGCTCCGCCCTCACGACGCGGCGGCCGCGCCCCGGCCGTGGCACCGGGCCGCGCCACTTCTGGCCGGCAACGGCGGGTGCCGCACTATTGTTGCCAGTGCTGACCTTGCTCCTGACCGCGCCCGCCCCACGGCTCGCCCTGTCCGGAGTGCTGATCGTCTACTTGCTCGCCGCCGTGGGCGTCGCCCTGGCCGGCGGGCTGATTCCCGCACTGGGCGCAGCCCTCGCGACGGCGCTGCTCGCCGACTACTACTTCACCGCGCCCGTTCACTCGCTGCGGGTCGAGCACGGCGGCGACGTCCTCGCGCTGGCGGGCTTCGTCATCGCCGCCACTCTGGTGGGAGGGGTCGCCGACATGGCCGCCCGGCGTACCCGGCAGGCCGTCCACGCGACATGGGAGGCGCGGGTGCTGAGTCGGCTGGCGACCGCCATGATGCACGGCCAGGACCTGCCCAGCCTCGTCGAACAGGTACGGGAGAGCTTCGGGCTGACCGCCGTCAGTCTGCTCGAACGCGCCCCCGAGGCAACACCGGCATCACGCTGGTACGTAGTCGCCAGCGCCGGTGCGCGCCCGCCGGAGCAGCCGTACAACGCCGATGTCGAAAGCCCGGTCGGCGACACCCTCACGCTGGCGGCCCGTGGAGTCCTGGCCACCGACGACCAGCGGGTCCTGGGCGTATGCGCGGCCCAACTCGGTATGGCCTACCTGCACGGCAAGCTCTCCAGGCATGCCGCTGAGGCGGATACCTTCACCGCCGCCGAACGCACCCGCGCCTCCCTGATCCGGGCGGCCGATCACGACCTGCGAGAGCGGCTGCACGCGGCGGAACAAGCTCTCGCCCGCCAGGACACGGATGCGACTCGGGTGGCGGTCCGGCGCGCCGCGCAGGTTGTCACCGACCTCGCCGACCTCGACCGGCTCCAGGGCGGGGCCCTCGACCTCTACCTGCGCCCCGTCGGCCTGGACGAGGTCCTGACCGCCGTGCTGGACGACCTGGGCCCCGGCGGCCGCACCATCCAGATCCGACTACCGGAGCAGGAGCCCGACGTGATCGCCGACGGCGCCCAGCTCACCCGGGTCCTGACCGCCCTCGCGGCCGACGCCCTGCGACACAGCCCGACCGGGGAACCTCCGCCGACACTGACCGCCGAAGCCTTCGACGGCAGGCTTCGCATCCGCCTCACCAGCGGCCCCGACGGCGCCCCGCGCGCCGACAGCCTGACTCTGCGACTCGCCCAGGACCTCACCGAGGCGATGGGCGGCACGCTCGAACCGACGTACGGCGACGGACGGTTGCTCTCGGTGACACTCACCCTTCCTGCCGCCTCCACACACCCCTGACCTCGCCCGGACACAGCCCGAGCCCGTAGGCGTGAGCCGCCTCCCTCGCCTCGCTGATCGGTGCGAATTGGCCGGCTTCCTGGGTGTCGGAGCGCACCAAGGATTTCAGCGCCCGAGGCTCCGACAGGCGCCGCGCTCGTCATCGGAGCCGTCCAGTTCACCGCGGCGCAGAAAGAGGGCACGGATGTCTCCTTCGGCGACGTCTTCACCCAACGATGGGTCGAGGACCACGCCGACCACTACGGCATCGACGCCCACTGCATCTCCATGGGCGGCATGTCAGCCGGCGGCACCCTCGCCATGAATACCGCCTACCGCCTGCAGAACGGCACCCTCAAAGCAGCCAGTGGCCGTACACCCAATCCCCCGGCCTCCGTCGTCGGCTTCTACCCCGGAACCGACGTCACCGGAATGTGGCAGCGCGACGTGGGGGCTCACGCGAGACCGCCGAACTGTTCACGGGCGGCACGCCCGAGCGGTACTCCGACCGCTACCGCGAGGTGTCACCGACCGCCAGATCACCGAAGGCCTTCAGCGCACCCTGCTCGTCGTCGGCGACCGCGACCGCAGCGCGCCGCCCCGGACAGTGAAGGATCTCGGTGCTGCGCTGCGCGCCAAGGGCATCGACACCACGGTCAAGGAACTGCCCTTCGCGGAGCACGCCTTCGATGACGACGCATACGGGAGCATCACCTCTCAGACCAGCCGCAACATCCTGCGCGACTTCCTGACCCGATGACCCGGCGCCTTGCGCCGACCCCCACGCACCACGCACGTCGGAAAGGCGCCGGAGGGACGCCGAAATAGGCACGCTGCGCAATGCCGTCATGGAAGGAGACAACCGTGCCAACGCCCTGACGGCGAACCGCCGCGGCGCCGGTGCCGGCGCCGCCGGAGACCGCCGGCCTGCCCCGACAGGCCGTCCTCCACCACCCACTCCCGCCCCAAGGACACCGCCTGCCGACCGGCCCGGATGCGGGTCTTCGAAGGACAATTCCCGTGCGCATTTCGTCCGGCACCCGCAGAAGACTGCCGCCCCAGCCCAACCGCCAAGGCCCCGATCCTTACGCATTCTGAAATGATCAGCAAGCCGACGAGCACCGACCGGCCGGCCACCCGCGCCAGGGGTCCTGTCACTGTGTGCTCTCGGGTGTGGCCAGGGGGCCGGACTCACCGGTGAGGTGCGGCTCGACGTCCACCACGCCCTCCACGGCGCTGGCGAGGCGCACGGCAACCGAGACGAGCGAGGTGTCCTGGACCTGTCCGCGGAGAGTGACGACTCCCTCGTACACGTTCACGTGGATGGTGTGGCTGAGGGCGGGAAACAGGTAGGACACCACCGTGCGGCGCACTTCTTCCTCGATGTCCTCGTCCGATCGCAAGAAGACCTTCAGCAGATCCCCGCGGCTGACGATGCCCTTCAGTATGCCCTCGTCATCGACCACGGGAAGGCGCTTGACGTGGCTCACCGCCATGATCCGGGCCGCCTGGGCCAGCGTGACGTCGGGATGCACCGTGACGGCGGGCGAGCTCATGACCTCCTCCGCGGTCACCGCTCCCGCCTTGGCGATGTCGGCCAGGCGTTGCTGCTGTCCGTACAGGCTCTGAGCGCTGTCGCGGAACTCTTCCTTGGGCAACAGGTCGGCCTCGGAGACCACACCGACGACGCGCCCTTCGCCTTCCAGGACCGGAAGGGCACTGACCTTCCATTGCCCCATGACCCGGACGACCTCCTTGAAGGGTGCGTTGCGCCTGACGGCAACCACCTGCTGAGTCATCACATCGCTCACGATGTGCGGAGCCTCATGCACGTCGGACCTCCCTTCTTTCGCCCACCAGGCACATCACCTGTGCCGTAGGACGCGTACGGGTTCAGCAACCGCACCCTTGCGGTTCTGAGCTGGTCCCCCTACACCCCGGCTGCATGGACACACAGACACTGACCAAGTGTCAGCCCGTTTCGCACGTGTGGGCGGGGGAACTGCCTCGGAGGGGCGGGGCCTACCGCATGGTGTCGGCCTTGTTGGTAACAACGGTGTGCACGTCGTGGATAAGGTCCTGCTGTGCCTCGGTGAGGCCGCAGAGGATAATGCGTGTACACCGAAGATAGTGCGACTCCTTGCATTGGCAGTGCGGCATCGCGCGTCCAGACGTGAGCGGCTTCACGGGTGGTGGGGACAGGCCCCACCACCGTTCTTTCCACCTCAGGCTTGGGTGATCTCGATGTGGTGCGGCCTGGCTGCCTGGCCCTTGGGGGCGGTGATGGTCAGCACCCCGTCGGCCAGTTCTGCCGTGATCTCTTCGGCTCTGACGTCCGCCGGCAGCAGCGCCCAGTACTCGAAGCGCCCGGTACGCCTGGTGCTGCGGCGCAGGACGCCTTCGCGCTCGCACTGCTTGTACTCACCGGTGATGCACAGGCCCCGGTCGCTGATCTCGATGTCGATGTCCTCGCGCTTGATCCCGGGCAGTTCCGCCTCGACCACGTAGGCGACGTCCGTTTCGTGCAGGTCGGCCAGAGGCGACCAAGCCCCGACGGCGGGAGTGATACTGGCGGACTGCAGGAAGCGGGCCATCCGTTCGAAGAGGTCGTCGAACTCGGCGGCGGTCGGCTCTCCCCAGCTCAGGGCCTGGAACGGGCGTTCCAGGAGCGGGCCGGGCCGGTGGTGTACGGGCAGGGTCATCGCGATTCACCTCCACCAAACGACAGTCTTGCGTTGATTTCCATGCTGCGTGGTCCCGAATCGCCCCGCGAATCGGGCAGCTTCCGACCGTGCCACAGCACCTTGAGTACAGGCTTCGCGCTTCAGCTGTTCAGGAGCCGGGCGATGGTGCTGCATGAGCACCCGGGCAGTCTCGGCATGGTGGATGGGATCGTGCCGGAGAGCATCGATGACATGATGACGGTGCCCCGCTTCCTGTGGGTGGCTAGTGGGCGGCCGATCGCTGCGCTGCTGTGCGGAAGCCATCGAGCTCGGCCCGTTCCTCACCGATGGCCGTACGCACGAGGCCCCCGGCGCTGCGGACGCCGGTTCGCCGCCGGTCACGGCACCCTGCTGTTATGCAGCCTTCGGCATGGAACCTCCCCAATGCCGCTGAGTGACGGGCTGCGAATCATCCGACACCCACCAAAGGCGTAGACCACTGAGCGAAGCCGTCCGCCCCTGACATACTGCCCTCCCGGTCGGGACGGGCTGTTCACGTTTCATGGCTATGGCTGCGGATGACGACGACGGGGCAGGGGGCGTGCTGCACGCAGTGCTGGCTCACCGAGCCCAGAAGCGCCTCGGTGAACCCTCCGTGACCTCGGTTGCCCACGACCAGCATTCGCGCTCCTGCGGCGGCATCGAGCAGGACGGCGGCCGGGTGTCCATACGCCGCGCGGGCGTAGATGGGGACCGGCCGGCCCGGACCCGGGCCGAGGGCCTGGTCGATCGTCTGGTTCAGGAACGTGCGCGCCTGCGCCTCGTAGTCCTCCGGCTTCTTGTCCGTGGGTGGCGCCAGGCCGTACCAGGACGTCGGGAAGTCCCAGGCGGTGACCGCGTCGACCACCCCACTGGTCAGTTCCGCCTGACCGACCGCCCACCGCAGGGCTGCCTTCGACGGTTCGGAGCCATCAATGCCTACCACGATCCGCGGAGCGGACGGTGCCTCGTCGTTCACCACGCACCTCCTGTTCGTGCTCGGCTTCTTCCGCCGTCTCCGTCTCCTCTGCAGGGAGTGGCTCGGTGCCGGGTACTGCTTGGGACGGAGGGCCCGGCGACGGCACGGCCGGTCTCAGGCATTGTGTGTTCCTTCTCATGCGGCGGCACGCCATGCGTGGCAGTTTGAGTACAGCGGAACCACGAGGAAACGGTGACTGCCATACGAACCCATCCCGGCGATCGCCTCGTCGCTGCGGCGTCGGCTGGAAGCCGCCAAACGGGTCGCGGCCCCGACCCGCCTCGCCAAGCAGATCAACGGGTGGTCTCGGTGGTCAACCATGTGCCCGTACTACCGGCGGCTTCGGCGCCCGGCGTGCCCCGACACCGGGCCGACCGACGCATCCAGAAGCCACCGGCCACCGCCCGCAACAGTCACAACGACACATCCCGCACAGTGCGGACCGAGGACGAGGACCCGGCCATGGACCACCGCGTGCGTGGGTCGGCCATGCCGAATCACCGCCCCACCACGGCGGCCGCCTGCTTCTTCCCGCTCCCCGCGGTTGCTCCGTGCCGGAACTCGACTTCACAGCGTAGAGGCACACGAGACGGCCCGTCCCCTGCGCAGTGCGGCACCTTTCGTGGGTCATGCGCTGCTCTCACATGACGTAGGGAACGTTGAGCACAGCGCCTCCACCTGCGAAGACGACTTTCATCGTGGTCATATCCAGCACCGGTCCAGCACCTTCGGTCTCATCCATCACATCCAGCACCACATGCAACATGGTCGAGCGCCGGGAGGCACCGGGGCACCGGCCGCACGGCGTTCTGCAGGACCTCCCGGCACCGGATCCCCGAGAAGCCGATGGCGATGTCCAGCAGGATGCCCGGCAGGTCGTGGAGGTCGCGCAGCCGCGGTCGAGGGTGACGGGTGGGGCGGCCGACGACGCGTTTCCTCAGGAGCCCCGTGGGGCGGGACGTGCATGCGGGGCCGATGATTTCCGGTCAATGACGATACCGGCACTTTACCTTTGCTATGCATGAAGGAATGCTGGTCCGAAATAATCCTGCGAAGCGTGGTCAGTCGCCTCTGCAAGGTCCGTGCATACCGAAGGCTGAAGTCGGCACTGGTGCTCCCGAGGAAGGATTCTCTCAGCGTGTCATCCCGGAAACTCCCCCTGCTGGCCACCGATCACGACGTCCGGCGCTCCCCGGAAACGTGCACATTCAAATGCGGGAACGCCTGTGCTCGCGACGCGCCGAACACCTCCGGGAACACCTATTTCGGTGAGTTATTGCGCAGGGCTCTGTCACGCAGGGCCCTGCTCGGCTGCGGGACGCTCTCCGTGGTGTCGGCGGCCGTGCCCGCGGCCCGGGCCCAGGAACCCGGACCGCACGTACGAGGGGGAGACAAGCGCGGATTCCTGCCGGTGCCCCCCGACAGCGGGGACCGCGTGACCGTTCCCGAAGGCTTCACCCACGAGGTGCTGATCGGCTGGGGGGACGCCGTCCTGCCGGGCGCCCCGGCCTTCGACTTCGATCACCAGGACGAGGCGGCGCAGGCCCGGCAGTTCGGGGTGAACAACGACTACTGCGCCCTCGTCCCGCTGCGCGCCGCGGGACGGTGGCTGATGGTCTCCAACCACGAGTACGCCACCGAGCCGCTCATGTTCCCCGACTGGAATCCGCAGGAGCCGACGGAGGCCCACGTGCGGACGGCCTGGATGGCCTACGGGTTGTCGGTGGTACTCGTGGAACGGGCGGACGACGGCAGGCTGAGGACCAGGGTGGACGGACGGTGGAACCGCCGCATCACCCTGCTGAGCCCCTTCGAGGTCCGTGGCCCCGCCGCCGGGTCGCCGCTGCTGCGTACCTCGGCCGATCCGGCGGGTACCCGGGTGCTGGGCACGATGGCCAACTGCTCGGGCGGCACCACCCCGTGGGGCACCGTGCTGTCGGGCGAGGAGAACGTGCACATGCCCTTCGCCCACGCCGACCAGGTGACGGACCCCCTGGTGTCGGAAGGGCTGAGGCGGTACGGGTTCCCCGAGGGGCCCTCCCTGCGCGGCTGGGAGAAGTACGACACGCGGTTCGACCTCGGTCGCGAGCCCAACGAGGCGCACCGCTTCGGCTGGATCGTCGAGGTGGACCCGCTGGAGCCCGACTCCGTGCCCGTGAAGCACACGGCTCTGGGCCGCTTCAAGCACGAGGGAGCCAACATCTCGACCGCCCCGGACGGACGGGTCGTGGCCTACATGGGGGACGACGAACGGTTCGAGTACATATACAAATTCGTTTCCGACGGGCGCATGCGGCCGGGTGACGATCCCGCCAGCCGCGCGCACAACAAGCGTCTGCTGGACTCCGGAACCCTCTACGTCGCACGGTTCGACGGAGACAGCCCGGCTGAGGAGATCGACGGATCCGGTCGGCTGCCGGCCGACGGGGCGTTCGACGGGACGGGGCGGTGGATTCCGCTCGCGCACAACGACCTCAGCTTCGTGCCGGGCATGCGCGCGGACGAGGTGTACGTCTTCACCCGGATCGCCGCCGACCGCGCGGGGGCCACCCCTATGGACCGGCCCGAGGACGTCGAACCTCACCCCGTGACCGGGCGGGTCTACGCCTCCCTGACCAACAACGACCAGCGCGGGGCTCCCGGCCTGCCGGCTCCCGACGAGGCCAACCCGCGCTCCGGCAATCGCGACGGGCACGTCCTGGAACTGTGCGAACGCGGGGACGATCCGACGGCTGAACGCTTCGGCTGGCGGCTGCTGCTGGTCTGTGGCGACCCGGAGTCACCGGGGACGTACTACATGGGGGTCGACAAGAGCCTGGTCAGCGCGATCTCCTCGCCCGACAACCTGGCTTTCGACGACCACGGCAACCTGTGGATCGCCACCGACGCGAACGGCCGGGGCGGCCGCAACGACGGCTTGTACATGGTGCCGCTCAGCGGCCCCGAACGCGGACGGGTGCAACGGTTCCTCACGGTGCCCACGGGCGCCGAATGTTGCGGACCGGTGATCGGTCCGGATTTCGTGCTGGTCTCGGTGCAGCATCCCGGAGAGCTGCCCGACGCCAGTCCGCAGCGGCCCGCGTCCCACTGGCCGGACGGCGGGTCCGCCCAGCCCCGGGCGGCCGTCGTCGCGGTGCGCCGCAGGGACGGCGGCCCCCTCCTGGGCGGACGGCGGTAGCGCCGCGCCCCGGCAGCCACGGCGGCGCTGCTGAGGGGGCACCTGCGACCGGGTGGCGCGCCCGACGGACCGGCGAATCAGGTTGCTTTCGCGCCATCATCGAATCATCGTCGCCAATCATGTCAGGCCCACTTGCGGGCCCTCCCCCGCAGGAAATTATGGTTCAGTAGCAATCCGCCCGGCCCTGTGGTCACCGGCGGACGACCGATCGGAATGCCCGCCCGAGGGGCCGTTTTTCCCTCCGGGGTGAACAGCCATTTTCTCCCCTGTCACCGCACCGAACTTTCCGGTGCGAAATCCCTTTACCGAACGGGCTTCAGGCAGCATTCTCCACAACCAGTGAGTGGGTGACAGTGCAGTCGTCTGTGAACTTTTCCCCGGCAGCCGATTTCTACGACAAGACGCGTGGGGGTGAGGCACGCGGCCGAAGGATCGCGCCGGCCATCGCCGAACGCACGGCGAAGGACCGTCTGATCCTCGACGCGGGCATGGGCACCGGCGTGGTGGCCCTGGCACTCACCGACGTCGGGTACTCCGTGGTGGGGATCGACCTGTCGCACTCCATGCTCACGAAGGCCGTGAGCCGCGTCGGGCAGACGGCCGCGGCGGCCTCGCTGACCGCGCTGCCGTTCCCGGCCGGATCCTTCTCGCAGGTGTACAGCGTGTGGGTGACCCACGTCGTGGGCGACCTGCGCAAGGGACTGCAGGAGGTCCACCGCGTGCTGGAGCCGGGTGGGCGGTACGTGGTGATCCCCGGCATGATCCTCTTCGATGACCACCCGGTCAGCAGGATCATGGAGGAGATCCAGTCACGCACGGCGGAGGCGGACGACCGGGCCCAGCGCATCCTGCCGCTGGCCGAGTCGGTGGGCTTCACTGCCGTGGAGGTGGGGGAGCTGGACGCGGCGACCCACGAACACAGCCCGGAACAGATCGCCTCCGGACTCGAACAGCGCATGCTCTACCACTTGTGGGCCGTGGACGACGCGGTCTTCGAGGAGAAGGTGGCTCCCCTGGTCAGGGAGTTGCGGGCGCTGCCGGACCCGGACCGCCCGGTGAAGCGGCAGACCCGGCGGCAGATCATCGTTCTCGAGAAGCGGGGGTGAGCGTGTCCGGGGACCACAGCATCGACCTGGCCGCCGAGGTGGCCGGAGCGCCGCTCATCGCCATGCTCACCGAACCGGATTCCCCGGCCGTTCCGGCCGTGACCGATGAACTGGGCAAGGCGGGTGTGAGGGCCGTGGAGATCACACTCACCTCCCCCGACGCGCTCGACGCCGTCCGGCGCAGTGTGGCCACGGGCGCCGCGCTGGTGGGCGCCGGGACCGTACGGGACCGCGAGACCGCCCGGCGGGCCGTTGGCGCCGGCGCGCACTACCTCCTCACCCCCGGCGTGCTTCCGGAGGTGCTCGACGAGGCCCGGGGGCTGGGGGTGCCCGTGGTGTGCGGAGCGTTCACCACGACCGAGGTCATGGAGGCGTGGCGGCTCGGCGCTGCGCTGGTCAAGCTCTTCCCCGCGCGGCTGGGCGGACCTGCTTATCTGGCCTCGCTCACCATGGCGTTCGGGGACATTCCTATCGTTCCGACCGGCGGGATCACCGCCGACGACCTGGGCGACTACTTCGCCGCGGGGGCGCACGCCGCGGCGCTCGGCCGGCCCCTCGTGGGTGACGCGCTGCATGGCGGGAACCTCGCCGACGTGCGGCACCGGGCCACCGACCTCCTGGACCGGGTCCGGGCCGCCCGGCGCTGAGCGCCCGCCGGCCCCGCCGTCCTGGCGTCCGCTGCTCCCCGCAGCACGCCGCTCAGCCGTTCCTCACGAAAGGGAGACCCTTGGGCCTGGACCGTTCCTTCGCACTCGACCGCAGGGCCGAGCAGATCGACGCTCTGGCAGCCAAACGGAAAAAAGTGATCGCCTCCGACCAAATGGTCGAGGGGCACTACCCGGTCTTCGCCGACCGTGCCCACGGGGCCCACTTCTGGGACGTGGACGGCAACAGGTATCTCGACTTCTTCCTGTCCTACGGCACGGTCATACTCGGCCACGCCGATCCGGACGTGGACGAGGCCGTGGTGCGCGAGATCCGGCGCGGTTTCGCGATCGGGCTGATGAAGTCCGTCCAGACGGAGCTCATCGAGGAACTGCTCGACATCGTGCCGGGCGCGGAAATGGGCATGCTGCTCAAGACCGGATCGGATGCCACCGCTGCGGCCGTGCGCCTGTCCCGGGCCTTCACCGGCCGGGACCGGGTGGTGCGCTGGGGCTACAACGGCTGGCACGACTGGTGTGCCCAGTGGGACCGCGGCATCCCCGCCGTCAGCCGGGCGCTGGTGGACACGTTCACCTACAACGACCTGGACTCGCTGCGGGCGGTCCTCGAGCGTCACCGCGGGGAGATCGCCTGTCTGGTGATGATGCCGTTCATGGTCGAGCGGCCTGCCGAGGGGTTCCTGCAGGGCGTGCGGGAACTGACGCGCGAACACGGCATTCTGCTGGTCTTCGACGAGATCCGCTCGGCTTTCCGGCTCGCCCTGGGCGGCGCGCAGGAGTACTACGGAGTCACCGCCGATCTGGTGACGCTGAGCAAGGCATTCGCCAACGGGTACGCCATCTCGGCGCTGACCGGGCGGGCCGATGTGCTGCGCACCCTGGACACGGTGCACATCTCGTCCACCTACTACGCCAACGCCGACGCCATGGCCGCCGCGTTGGCCACGGTGCGCAAGCTGCGGTCGGGCGACCACCTCAAACGGATCTGGCAGATGGGCGAGCGGCTGCAGGGCGGTCTGGGTGTGCTGGCCGAGGAGTTCGGGGCACCGGTCGACGTGGTGGGGCACCCGCCGATGCCGTTCCTGGACTTCCGCTTCGGCGACGAGGACCGCAACCAGCAGGCGAAGCGGTCCTTCTACGCGGCGACGATCCGCGAGGGCGTCTTCCTGCACCCGAACCACCACTGGTTCATCTCGGCGTCCACCACCGACGACGACATCGACACGGCGGTCGGCGCGGCCCGGCGCGGCTTCGAGGCACTTGCGGAGGACGGCCGGCTGCCGTCGCGCCGGCGGACCGAGGACGGAGCGATATGACCGACCACGAGCGGGGCGCCGGGCCTGCGGGGGACGGCGGCGCGCCCGGCGCCGGACACGGTTTCGGGATACTGCACCCACGCGTGCGCGGCGAGGCCCACTGGGCCGAGGAGCAGGAGGTGATCGGCCCCGGTCTGCAGGCCGTGATGCTGCTGTCCCGATTGTGCGTGGCGGAGGCGGACGGCGCCGAGATCGTGGACGTCGACGGCAACCGCGTCATCGACTTCCAGGGCGCGGGCGGTGTGAACTCCATCGGCCACGCCGAACCGCGATTCACCACGGCCCTCGCCCAGGAGCTGACCCGCGCCACCGCCGGGGCCTTCGGCAGTCCCGCCCGGCTCGACATGGTGCGGGTGCTGCGCGAGTTCCTGCCCGAGGACCTGGACACGATCCAGCTGTACAGCGGCGGCACGGAGGCGGTGGAGGCCGCGCTGCGCCTGGCGAAGTCCGTCACCGGAAAGCACGAATTCCTCTCCTTCTGGGGCGGGTTCCACGGGAAGACCATGGGCAGCCTGGCCCTGACCGCCGGCGCCCGCTCGGGTCTCGGGCCGCTCCCGCCCGGCTACTTCTCCGCCCCGTACGCCAACTGCTACCGCTGCCCCTTCAAGTTACGGGCGCCCGAATGCGGCTTCGCGTGTGTCGATCACGCCCGTGATGTGATCAAGGAGAACTCCACCGGGGCTCTCGCCGCGATCGTGGTGGAGCCCGTGCAGGGCAGGTCCGGCAACGTGGTGCCGCCCCGGGGCTACCTCGCGGCCCTGGGCGAGGTGGCCCGCGAGTTCGACGCGTTGCTGATCGCCGACGAGATGATGACCGGTTTCGGCCGTACCGGTGCCGCCTTCGCCTACCAGCACGAGGAGGTCCGCCCCGACGTGCTGACCGTCGGCAAGGGCATGGGCGGCGGCTACCCGGTCACCGGCGTCGTCGCCTCGGCGGAAACCATGGCGGCGGCCCCGTTCTCCGAGCCCAGTGCGAGTTCGTCCAGCTTCGGGGCGTTCCCCATGGCGTGCCGGGCGGTGGCCGCGACCACGAGCATCCTCACCGAGGACAAACTGGTCGACAACGCCGCCACCCGAGGCCGGGAGATGCTCGATCAGCTGGCCGACCTGACGGAACTCGCCCCGCTGGTCGGCGACGTGCGCGGGGCGGGACTCGCTCTCGGCATCGAGCTGGTGGTGGACAAGCAGACCCGTGAGCCGGCGCCCAAGAGCCTGGTCCAACGCGTCTACCTGGAACTGCTGGAAGCAGGCGTCCTGGTGATGCTCGGCGGCAACACACTGCGGCTGTACCCGCCCCTCACCGTCGACCGCGCACAGGTGGAGACCGCCGTCGGCATCATCCGCGAGACCCTGATCGGCATGGGGGGTGAGGGGTGACCGTCGTGTTCGACACCGACCGTCTCACCGCCACGGCGGCGCAGGCCGCGTCGGAGGCCGCGAAGGAGCTGCTGCGCTGGCGCGGCGCCCGGTTGACCGTACGCACCAAGGAAGGCGACGCGCCGGTCAGCGACGCCGATCTGGCCGCCGAGCACCAGGCGCTGGCCATCCTGCGCATGTACACACCGGACTTCGGGATCGTCTCGGAGGAGTCCGATCCCGTCGCGCCCGGGGACGGCCGTCCGACCTGGATCGTGGACCCGCTCGACGGCACGACCAACTACCTGCGCGGACTGCCCGACTACGCGGTCGCCCTGGCGCTGGTCGTGGAGGGTGTCACGCGGTTGTCCCTGATCCGGTTCCCCGAGTCCGGCACGGTGTTCCGGGCGGTGGCCGGGCAGGGCGCGTTCCGCGACGAGATGCCCCTGCGCATCGCGGACCCTCCGCCGGGCAGACCGCTGGCGGGCACCGGCTTCGGGACCGAAGGCGTGGTGCGCGGGCGGCAGCGTTCGGTGGCCGACCGACTGCTCGACGCGGGTTTCGAGATACGCGAACCGGGCAGCGCCTCCACCGGGCTGTGCCGCGTGGCCTGCGGGGCGTACGACGGCTATCTGGAGTTCGGCATCGGGATCTGGGACACCGTGCCCGGTGCGCTGCTGATCACCGAAGCGGGCGGCGTGGTCACGGGGTGGGGCGGTGACGCCTTCACGTCCCGCCACGACAACATCGTCGCGGCGTCGCGGACCGTCCACCGGGAACTGGTCGAGGCCGGGGGTTCCTGCCCGCCGGTGGCCTCGGGAGGAAAGGCATGAGCGTGAACGGGACACCCCTCACGCCGGTGCCGATCGGCCGGGACAGTTCCGTCTCGGTGGTCGTCGTCGGGTTCGGCACGGCGGGCGGCGCCCGGCTCAGCGGGTACGGATCCGTACCGGGCGTCGAGGTGGCGGCGGTCGTCGACCCGTCACCCGAGCGCCGGGCGCGGGCGGCAGGTCTCCTGCCTCACGGCCGGGTGTTCTCCTCACTGGACGAGGCGATGGAGACCGCCCCCGCGGTGGACGTCGTCGACGTGTGCACGCCGCCCGCCTTCCACGGCCCGCTCACCCGGACCGCGCTCTCGGCGGGCCGTCACGTGATCTGCGAGAAACCGGTCGCGGCGCGCGGCGCCGAGGCGCGCGAGCTGACGGAGCTGGCCCACGCCCGGGGCCGGCTGCTCTTCCCGTCGCACAACTACGGGACATCACCCCTCATGCGGACGCTGCGCGAGGCGGTCGCCGGGAGCCCCCGCACCGGGAACGGCGGCGTGGGGCGTCTGGAATCGGCCACCTTCCGCATCCTGCGCGACCGGCACGCGCGCGGGGTCCCGGGGTACTCCCCCGACTGGCGCCGGTCTCCCGAACTGGCCGGTGGGGGAATCCTGTTGGACCACGGGACGCATTGTGTCTACATGGCCCTGCGGCTGTTCGGCCGGGCCCCCGTGAAGCTGTCCTGCACCGTGGAACGGCCGGACGGCGATACTGCGGCGGTGGACGAGGCCGCCCGGCTGCGTCTGGACTTCGGCGACGGCCGGTGCGACATCCTGCTGAGCTGGACGAGCGACGAGCGGTCCAACCACTACGCGGTCCGCGGCTCCGCCGGGTCGGTGCGCATCGACGACGGAGAGGTGACCGGTCGCACGGCGGGGAGCGAGTGGCGGCGGTCCCTCGTCTCGCCGAACAAGGACCAGGCGCAC
The DNA here is from genome assembly GCF_001905795.1 of Streptomyces sp. CB01580. Lineage (GTDB taxonomy): Bacteria > Actinomycetota > Actinomycetes > Streptomycetales > Streptomycetaceae > Streptomyces. The sequence goes on along the minus strand of NZ_LIXJ01000006.1, from coordinate 131,521 downwards.
CTGGAGTGGTTCACGCCCATGTATGAGGACTTCCGGCGGGTGCTCTCGGATCCGGGACTGTGGGGCATGTGCGCGCGGGAGATCGTGGACACCGCGCGGGTCGTGGAGGCTGCCTACGCCTCGGCGGACGCGGGCGGTCGCGTGGTGGCGGTATGAGTTCGCCGGCCGCGCCCGCCCGGTGGCGTGGCGGCCGCAAGGGTGCGGTGGAGGATCCGTGGACCCCACCGCACCCCTACGGTCCCCGCCGGGGCGACGCACCGGCGGGGACGGCCTGCCGGTGCGTGCGCGGATCAGCCGCCCGCGCCGATGGCACGGGCGAGCAGCGGGCCCTCCTCGGACAGGTTGTCGAACGTGGTGGAGCGTTCGTGGGACGCGAAGTAGTGGCAGATCACCCGGTCGTCGATGGCGGGCAGCCATTCCAGGCGGCCGGAGCGGTACGGCTCTCCCAGGTTCCGCGTCCGCCCCCCGCCGAGCCGCCCTCCTAGCAGCGAGTACGACATCTGGGTGACGTAGCGCGGCGCGAAGCTGATCTCGCGGGGCAGCGCGCTCAGGGTGTGCTCCAGGAAGTCCGCGTCGAAGAAGGCGGCGGAGTCGACGGCGGCGAAGCCGCAGCACATGTACGGAACGTAGGGGGTGCCCGGCAGGTGGTCCGCTATCCAGTGCACGCCCTGAGGCTCCCACCCGAACTCGGGCGAATAGAGAAAGGCGGGACGCTCGTCCGATGCGGCCGTCGCCCAGTCGACGAGGGCGCGCGGACGGGACAGGAACACCACGTCGCTGTCCATGCTGACGACCGACGGCGCACGGCTCAGCAGGTAGTAGTCGACGAGCTGGAGGATACGGACGTTGTTGCGGCGCACCGCGGCGAGCGTGGGGTGGTCCACGAGCAGTTCCTCCACGCGCCGGTCCGCTTCGGCGCGCCCGAGGATCCGGGCGTCGGGCACGTGCCGGCGGAGCCGGGCCGTGTCGCGCGGGGTGAGCGTGCCGTCGTCGTGCACCACGGGCGTCACCTCGGGCCAGAAACGGGCCAGCGACTTGGCGGCGAAGAGGTAGAGCGGCACGTGGTCGGAGGAGACCAGGCTGTGCACCTCCACTCCGTGCTCGCCCGTGAATCGGGGGGTCTGCGTGGCCAGCAGCCGTCGGGTGAGGGCGAACACGTCCTGCGCGTCACCGGCACTGACGGCTCCGGACTGACTCATGCGGGTCTCCTTGACCGAAGGGCAAACGTGAACGAACACCATGATTATCAGCAAATCGCTTTATCCGTAGAGGGGTTGGGACCGGACGACCGGAACTGGCTCTTCTTCACCCCGCACGAGGCGGACGTGGTCTGTGAGGCCATGGCGCTGCTCGTCCCAGGCCCCGCCGACGCGCCGGGCGAGCCCGGCCCCGGGGCACGCGAAGCGGACGCCGTCCGGTACGCCGACCAGTTGCTCGGCGCGTTCACCGTCGAGCCGCCCCTCGTGTACGCCTCCGGCCGCCCCGACGGCTCCTTCCTCCCCCTCACCCCCGCCCAGCGAAGGGGATGGCGCCACCGGGTCTCGGACCTGCGCCGCACCTACCGCACGGGCGTGACGGTTCTGGACCGCCTGGCGAGGGGCGACTTCGCCTCCGCCCCGCCCGCATCACGGCACCGGGCCCTGTGCGACGTCGAGGCGGCCGTCTTCCGCGACCAGCTCTTCGACCACGCCGTCGAGGGAACCTACGGCGCCCCCGTCTACCGGGGCCGGCCCGCCACGGCGAGCCCCACCCTGCTCGGACTGCCGGCGCCCCGGAGCGCCGAGGCGGCCACGACGCCCGCCGGACCGCCACGGACGAACGCGCCCGAGGCGACGGGCCGGCCCGCGGCCGTGGAGCCGTACGCCGGCGAGGGGCCCGATCCCGTCGCCGTCCTCGCCCGGCACTTCGGCAGGGCCGCACGGCTGATCGCGTCGTCGGGGGGCTACGGTGGCTGAGCGCGCGGTGGTCGTGGGCAGCGGCCCGGGCGGATCGACGGCAGCGATGGTGCTCGCCGAAGCGGGCTGGGACGTCACCGTCCTGGAGCGCGGCCCCAACCACTTCGAGGACCTCTCGGCCCCGGCTCCGCGCCACGTCTTCTCCGCCGACGAGATCAAGGGCCCGGTCCGCGGCTTCGAATACCCGGACCCGCTCGCCGAGCCCCGCGTCTACCACGACCGGGCCTTCCCCGGGCAGCCCGTCACCGGGTTCGTCAACGCCCTGCCGGCGGCCGTCGGCGGCGGCTCGGTGCACTGGGACGCCAAGACGCCCCGGCTGTGGGACCTCGACTTCGCCAAGCATTCCGCGCTGGGCCCGCTGCCGGGCTGCGACGTCGTGGACTGGCCGTTCGACTACGCGGAGATCGCTCCCTACTACGACGAGGCCGAGGCACTTCTGGGTGTGCAGGGCGACCGTGCCGCCCTGCCCGCGACGACCTTGCGCCACGCCCCGCGTTCCCGGGACTTCCCGATGCCACCGGGGCCGGACCAGACGTCATCGGTGCGCGTGGCCGAAGCCGCGCGGACGCTGGACCTGCACCCCTACCCGATGCCGATGGCCGCCAACTCCCGTCCCTACGACGGGCGGCCCGCCTGCACCGACTGCGGCGCGTGCTGCGGCTACGGCTGCCCCAACCTCTCCCGCGGCAGCGCCCTGACGGCGCTGCGCCGCGCGGTACTGGCGGGCGCCGAGGTACTGCCGCTGGCGACGGCCGTGCAGGTGCGGCACACGGGACGCAGAGCACGCGCGGTGGTGTACGCGGATGCCGAGGGCGTCCGGACGGAACTGCCCGCCGACCGGGTGGTGCTCGCGGGATCCGCGGTGGAGAGCTGCCGGCTGGCCCTGCTGTCGGAGCTGCCCGATCCGTCCGGGCTGCTGGGGCGCCACCTGATGTTCCATTGGTACTCGGTCGCCTACGGGCTGTTCCTCGGGGAGCGGGTGCGCAGCCCGAGGGGCCGGAACATCACCCACGCCCTGGACGACTTCGCCGACCCGGACTGCCCCGGCGCGCGCGAGGCCGCACGCGCGGCGGGGCTGCCGTATCTGCGGGGTGGCGTGGTCGAACTCGGGGGCGGGCAGCCCGGCCCCGTCCAGGAGGGCCTTCTCTACCGGCGTCTCCTGCCGGAGCTGACGGACGTGCCCTACGGCCGGGCCTTTCAACGGCTGATGCGCGAGAGCCCCCTGCGGGACCGGTTGCTCGGGGTGCAGATGCACGGGGAGGACGTCTCCCAGCGGGAGAACCGCGTCGGCCTCGATCCGGTCGTCCGGGACTGGCTCGGGCTACCGGTGCCCTGCGTCTCGTGGGCCCCGCACATCCACGAGACCGCGGCCCAGCGTTTCTACCTGCCGAGGCTGGCCGCGCTGCTGGAGGCAGCGGGCGCGGACGCGGTGGCCGCGGTGCCGGAGACGCGCTCGCGGGCCTTTCCCGGTGAACCCGGCACCGTGCCCGGCAACTTCCACACCCTCGGGGGGCTGCGGATGAGCCACGGCCCTCGCACGGGGGTGACCGACGGCGTGGGCCGGATGCACGCGCTGGACAACGTCTTCGTCGCCGACGGCGGCCTCTTCCCCACCTCCGGGGCGCACAACCCGACTCTGACGATCACCGCCACCGTGCTGCGCAACACCAGGAGGACGACGTGAGCGACACGACCGCCGAGGACATCCGTCCCTACGCCTTCGACCCCGCCGCCGCACTGGGCTGGAAGAACATCGGCCTGGACGGGCTGGGGTGCTTCCTGCGCTCGGTCGAGGCCGTGCTGCTGCAACGGGGTTACGGCGCAGACGCGGTGGCACGTGGCCTCGCCGTACCGCTCGACCTGGTGCGGCGCGGGGAATGGTACGGGCCGATGAGCGATTTCCCGGCCTGCGCGGTCCGTTGGCACCTGACCGGGATCGGATCGGGCCGGAGCCACTGGCCGCGCGTCGCCGAACTGGTCGGTTCCGGGACGCCGGTGGTGCTGATGCCGGACGGCCACCACTGGCCGGGCGACGACCACGAGGGCAAGGAGCACTACCACCACCACATGGTGCTGGCCCACCGGATCGACGACCGGGGGCTGCATGTCCTGGACACCGACGCCCCGGCCGAGGACGGCCATCGGCGGGTCCTGCCCGTCACCGGCGCACTGCGCGAGGCCTGCACCCGGTACGCGGTCGTGGAGCGGATCGCGTCGCCGGACGCCCGGCGCCCCGAGGAGGCGGCCGCCGCACTGGTGCCGCCCTCCCTGGTCCCGCTCGGTGAGGACGTCGCCGAACTGCGCGCGTTCCACGGCGAGGTGTGGTCGGGGGCGCGCCTGCCCCTGCTGCTGGCGAAGGGGATGGACGTATGGGTGCTCGGGGACGTGCAGCCGCAGCTCTTCCTGTTGGGGCACGCCCTGGCCGGTGCCGAGGAGCCGCGCACCGTCGCGGTGTCCCGTGCGGCGCTCGCGGCGGCGGGCCGGGCCCAGAAGCTGGGCCTGCTGCTGCTGGGGCTGCACCGCTACCGCTCGGAGGGCGTCTACGCGATGGCCCATGAGGAGATCGCCACGCTGGCGAACGCGCTGGAGGCGCTGCTGGAGGCGATGTGCCGGCATGCCGGGACCGGGCGCCCGTACGCCGAGGGGGACGGCACCCGTCTCGCACGGCGCCTGCGGGGCGAGGCCGAGTGGTGTTTCGGGGAGGGCGGGCCGCTGCCCGAGCTGTCCTTCGCCTGAGCCCCCACTGGCACGGGAAGCCGCCCGGAAAAACTTGAGAAAAACCGGAAAACCCTGCGGACAATCGCCCGGAATGGGCCTGCCCGCAGGGTCGGAAAACTATTCCCTGAATAGGGGAGAAAAATATCGACCGCAATTTTCGAAATATTTGACAGTCTTGATCGATGGTTTTAGCGTGTGGCCCGGATTTCGCGTCGCCGCACGGTAGGGCACGGCAGACAGAGGGGTGGGCTTGCAGATGAGCAGCGTAGACAGTCTCGGATCCACGGACCGCACGGAACTGTTCGACGAGGTGCGCACGATTCTCGTCGAACAGTGCGAGACCTCGCCGGAGGTCGCCGGAAAACTCACCGAGAACGACCCGATGAGCCGACTCGGGCTCGATTCCATCACGCTTGCCTATGTCTTCACCTACTTCGAGCAGAAGCACGATCTGACCTTCGAGAACGACGACATCGACCCCCTGCGCTACACGACGGTGGGCGAGTTGCTGGACGTTCTCGCCACGCGCATCTCCGAGGCCGCCGCGGAGGCCCGGTGACCGCAAAGACCCTCGCCCCGTCCGGCGTCCTGCCGGAAAGCGGTACCCACGCGTCGGGCCCGGACGACCGACTGCTCATGGACACCTTCATGTCGCAGTACCGGCTTCCGGCGGTCGCCGCCGCGGACCGTCTCGGTCTCTTCCCGACGCTCGCCCGGTCACCGGCCGACGCGGCCGGACTCGCCACGTCACGCGGTCTGGACCAGGCCGGGACGGCGGTGGTGCTGGAATACCTCGCCGCCCTCGGATACCTGTCCGTGCACGGCGGCCGGTACCACCTGACCCCGGCGGCCCGTGCCTTCCTGCTCCCGGACGGCGCCTGCTACTGGGGGCCCATGCTCGGACTCGGCTGGGACGAACGCTGCGCCGCCGTACGCGGGCTGATCACCACCGGCGCCCCCCACGGCTACCGGGGCAAGGACATCTGGGAGACCCATGAACGCTCCCCCCACCACGGCGTGCAGTTCGCCCGGGCCATGCACGCGCACTCCGTCGGCCCAGCCGCGGCCCTGGCCGACCGCCTGGACCTGACGGACTGCTCCGCGCTGCTGGAGGTCGGGGGCGGCGTGGGCACCTTCGCGATGGCGCTGGCGCGCCGCAATCCGCGTCTCACGGCCACGGTCCTGGACCTGCCCGTGGTGGAGCGCGAGGCGAACCGGCTGCTGGACCGGACGGACCTCGCCGGGCGGGTCCGCCTGCGCACCGGCGACATGTTCGCCGACCCGTGGCCGGGCGACCAGGACCGGGTGCTGTTCGCGGACGTGCTGAGCGACTGGGACGACGCACACTGCCGAGGTCTGCTGGAACGCGCCCGCGCGGCCCTGTCCGCCGACGGTCGACTGCTCGTGCACCAGGTGCTGCCCGACGACGCGGCCCGCCGCTCCCCCACCGTCACGGGCTACTCGCTCGCCCTGGCGGTCATGACCGGCGGCCGGCTGCGCACATGTCCCGAACTCGTCGCGCTGCTCGACGGATCCGGCTTCACGGACTGCGTTGTCACGCCCGTCTACGGCCACTACTGCCTGCTCACCGCACGCCCCGCCTGACACCGGCCCGGCCCTGCCGGACCGAAGCCCACCGGACGTCCGCACCCGAACGGGAGACCACATGGACAGCCCGCCCCGCGTCACCGCCGTCATCACCAGCCGCGAGCGCTTCTCGTACGCCGAGGAGTCCCTCAAGAACTTCTTCGCCCACACCGATGTCCCCTGCCACGTCGTGTACGTCGACGTCAACTCCCCCAAGGAGCGCTGGGAACGACTGCGTCGACTGAGCGACGTGCACGGCTTCACCGCGGTGCGCGTGAACAAGTACGTCTCGCCGAACTGCGCCCGCAACATCGGACTGCGCTATGCCGAGGGCGAGTACGTGGTCTTCCTCGACAACGACGTGGAGTACACGGACAACTGGCTGGGGCCGCTGATCGCCTGCGCCGACGAGGAGAAGGCCGCGATGGTCGGCCCGCTCTACCTGCACGGACCGCTGGAGGAGCAGACGGTCCACATGGCCGGCGGCGACATGGAGTTCTCCGGTGTCTGGGGCACGCGCGAATTCACCCAGACCCAGCGGTACTTCATGAAGCACGTCTCGGAAGTACCCGCCGAGAAGATGCGCCGCCAGGCGTGCGACATCATCGAGTTCCACTGCGCGCTGGTGCGCCGCTCGGTCTTCGACCAGGTCGGCGGCATGGACGAGGGGCTGCTGACCACCCGCGAGCACCTCGACTTCAGCCAACGGGTGCTGGACGCCGGCGGCACGGTGTGGTTCGAACCGAGCTCGGTGATCACCTACCGGATGCCGCCGCCCTTCGCACTCGCCGACCTGCCGTACTTCATGCTGCGCTGGAGCGACGCGTGGACGGCCGAGACCCTCAAGCATTTCGCCACCAAGTACGGCATCAGGCCCAGTTACGTGGAGCGGGTCGTCAAGAACCGCAAGGGCCGGCAATGGCTGCTGTTCGAACAGATCAAGGAATACCTGCCCGACGCACTCGGCCCGGCCGGCACCAAGGCCGTCAAACGGGTCTTCCAGAAAGTGGAACCGGTCGGCAACCGCCTGCTGGTGGAACTCCTGACCTTCCGCGAGCCCCCGCTGCGCTGGCAGGTCCACCGGGGCGGCGAGAGCCTCGCCCCCGAGCCGGCCGCCGCGGGCGCCGCCCGGTGAACGTCCGCCCCCCGTCCGGGCCTCGCGTCGTGGTGGTGACCGGCATCCCCGGCAGCGGCAAGTCCACCGTGGGCACGCTGCTGGCACGCCGGTTCGACCCCTCCGTGCTGATCGAGGGCGACGTGCTGCGCCGCATGGTGGTCACCGGCCGTGCGGAAATGTCCCCCGACCCGACGCCGCAGGCGCTGCGCCAGTACGAACTGCGCCTGCGTCACCTGGCCATGCTGACCCGTTCGTACGCCGCGGAGGGCTTCACCGTGATCGCCGAGGACAACCTGCTGGGCGAACACCTGGAACGGTTCATCGGCATGCTCGGCGACGTCCGCCCCTGCCACGTGGTGGTGCTGGCCCCGCGGCCGGAGACCGTCCTGTGCCGGGACGCGGGCCGCGCCCACCAGGCGTACGACGGACAGGGCTGGGGGGCACGCGAACTGGACGAGGTGTTCCGCCGCGACACCGCGCGCATCGGCTTGTGGCTGGACACGACCGGCCAGAAGGAGGAGGAAACCGTCCGGGACATCCTGGACCGCCTCGGCGAGAGCGCGCTGTCATGACCGGTGCGGCCCCCGCCCCGTCGCCGCGCTCCGGGACGCGGACGGACCCCGGCGCCACGGTCCCGGACGGCCGGGAGGTCTGCGTGTACCAGGCGCTGGTGACTCCCGAGGCCGTCCGCCGCTGCGCCGGGCTCCTCGACGCCGCCGAGCGCGAACGGGCCGGCCTGCTGGCGGAGCGGGCCGCCGCCCGGTTCACCGTGGCACGCGGACTGCTGCGCTCGGCGCTGTCCGGACGTCTCGGGGTACCGCCGGGGTGCGTCGCCCTCGCGGCGCGCTGCCCGGCCTGCGGAGAAGCCGGCCACGGCCCGGTGCGGCTCGCCGGGGCCGGCGGCGCGGAGTGGACCGTGTCGATCGCGCACTCAGGGGTCCTGGCCGCGGTGGCGCTGGGGCGCGGGGCCGGGCCGGTGGGGGTGGACGTGGAGACCGCGGACCGCGCAGCGGAGATCGAGACGCTGGCCCCCCGGCTGTTCGGCCCGGAGCAGAGCGGCCGGCTCACCCGGCTGTCCGCGTCGGTGCGGCAGGCCGTCCTGCTACGGGTCTGGACGAGCGCCGAGTCGTACGCGAAGGCCACCGGCACCGGACTCGGTCACGCACTGGCCCGTATGGACGCGCGGGTCGACACCACGGGCCGGGTGACCGTGGTCGGCCCGGAGGAACTGGCGGGCTGGTCGGTGCGCACCGTCCCGGCTCGCGCCCCGGGCTACGCCGCGGCCGTGACGGTCCGGCACGGCACACGCGTGCACACGCACGCACGTACGGATCTGACGGCCGGCACGCCGATCGGCTGAGGCACCGCCCGCCTTCCGCCGACACGGCGGTGGTGGTTGCGCACACGAGAGGACACGGATGCGGCACACCGACGACGGCCCGGCGGCACCCACCGCCGCGCTGGAAGACCTGGTCCGCGAGCGACTGGCCGAACGGGTCGGCAGGGATCTGGCCCGGAGCATCACCCGGGAGGACAAGTTCTTCGAACTCGGCATCGACTCGCTGGACATCGTGACCGTGCTGGCCACGCTGGAGCGGGAGTGCGCCGTCGAGCGGATCGCCGACGGCGAGCTGTGGGACGTCGCGGACTCGGTCGGCGCCCTCGTCCGCCACCTGTCCGAGCACGGCCGGCTTCCCGGGGAGGCCCGATGAGCGCCCCCTCCTCCGTCGTCGTGACCGGACTCGGGGTGCTCTCGCCCGGTGGCGCCGGTCTCGACGCCCTGTGGCGGGCGTGCGGGGGCGGCGAGGTCGCCTTCCGGCCGGTGGAGCACTTCGACGTCTCCCGTACCGGCGCGCACCTGGTCGGCCTGGTGCCCGAGGAGGCGACCGGACGCGGGGCCCCGCCGCCCGGGCACCCGGCCCGGCTGCCGTACCTGTTGCACCGGTCGACGGACGAGGCCCTGAACGACGCCGAGGCGCGCACCGGCCGGGCCCGCGTCGGCCGCACCGCCCTGGTGCTGGGCACCACCGACAGCGGCGGCTTCCCGTCCGCCGCCGCCTGGCGGGCGTGGCACGAGGGACGCGCTCCGGCCGCGGGGGCCGCCTGGAGCCCGTACGCCCCTCCCGCGTGGGACGGACCGGTGGTGCAGGTGGGCAACGCCAGCGCCGCGGGCGCCACCGCTCTCGGGGTCGGCGCGGACCTGTTGCGCGACGGCCTCGCCGACCGGGTGCTGGTGTGCGGGGTGGACACCATCACGGAGACCGCCTTCCAGGGCCTGGCCTCGCTGCGCACGCTCAGCCCCGGCGGCTGCCGCCCGTTCGCCGCGCGCCGCTCCGGCATCCGGATCTCCGAGTGCGCCGCCACCGTCGTGCTGGAGCGCACTGCGGACCGACCGCTCGCCCACCTGCGCGGCTGGGGCAGCAGCAATGAGGCGAGCCAGGCCGCCCGGCCGGATTTCGAGGGCGTCGCCAAGGCGATGCGGCGGGCCCTGGCGGACGCCCGTACCCAGCCCGAGGAGATCGGATACGTGAACGCGCACGCCGCCGGCACCCGGCACGGGGACGTGGCGGAACTGCGCGCGCTGGCGGACGTGTTGGGCGACCGCCTCCCCCGCATCCCCGTCGTCAGCAGCAAGGCGGCGCTCGGCCACTGCCAGGGCGCCGCAGGCACAGTGGAGGCCATCGTGACCGTACTGACCCTGCTGCGCGGAGAGGTGCTGCCGACGCTCGGCCTGCAGGACCGCGACCCGCGCTGGGACCACCTGAACCTGGGGGACGAGCAGCCCGACCGGCCCCCGCAGGCGGCGCTCACCCTCTCGTGCGGTCTGGGCGGCTCCAACGTCGCGGTGGTGTTCGGCCGTGACGCGTGAGACCGCGCGGATCGCCGCGACCGCCGTGCGCCTGACCGAGCGGGAGTTCCCCCGCATGCCGAGCGAGACGGCCGACCTCCCCCGGATGCCACTCGCCGTGCGTGACGTGCTGGGCCCCGAGCTCCTTGCCGCCGCACGGGAGGCGCTGGCCGCCGCGGGCATCGCCCCCGACAAGGCGCACGCACTGGGCTGTGTCACCGCCTCCCGCCGGGCCACCTCCGCCACCTCCGCGTACATCGCCGAGGTCCTGGACTCCCACGGACCCCGCTGGCTCGCTCCGGAGTGCTTCCTGCACTACTCGGCCCACTCGCTGACCGGGCGGCTGTGCATCGAGCTCGGCCTGGACGGCACCGCGGTCACCCTGACCGGAGCCTCCAGCGGGGTCGACGCCCTGGGGTACGCCGCCGCCACGATCGCATCGGGCCGGCTGCGCCGGGTCCTGGTGACCGCCGCGCACTGGCCGCCGCCCGAAGATCCTCGGGACACCGGACCGGTACGCCTGCGCACCGCCGCCGTGGTGCTGGACGGTGCCGGCGGCTGGGGGGAGGTCGGCGGCTGGCGCCCGGGCGGCAGCCACCCCGCCGTGCAGGACGCGAACGACGCGGACCACGAGCGGACCGACCCCAGCGAGGCGTTCGCCGCCCTGGCCGACTGGCACCACCGACGTCCCGCCGAGCCTGCCGAGCTTCGCGGGGGCGGCTCGCTCCTCGTCCTCCGCCCGGGAGGCACCGCATGAGCGCAGTCGTGCCTCACGACACCCTGCCGGGCCTGCTCGCGGCACGGGCCGCGGCCACGCCTGTGCGGCCCGCGGTGGAGCACCGGGGCACCACCGTCACATGGGCCGGACTCGCCGACCGGGTGCAGCGTGCCAGGGCCCGGCTGCGCCGGGGCGGTCAGACACCCGGGGCCCGGCTCGGGATACTGGCGCGCAATGATCCCGACACCCTCGTCGCGCTGCTGGCGGCGACCGCCGAGGGACGAGAGGTCGTCCTGTACGACGGCCGGGCCACTGCCGCCGAACGGGACCAGGTGGCGGCGCTGGCCGGGCTGACCGGATGGCACACGCCGTCGCCCGCCGACCACGCGGACGGCCCCGTCGGCGCCGAGGCCCCCGCGTCCGGCGGGCCGGCACCGGCTCCCCACCTGGGCCTGGTGACCTCGGGCACCGGCGGACTGCCGAAAGTGGTGCGCAAGCGGTGGCACACGGCCCTCACGAACGCGGCGGACTTCGCCGCGCTCGCCGGCTACCGCGAGGGCGACCGCCTCCTGTGCACGACCCCCGTGCACCACGCCTACGCGTTCGGCGTGGCCGTGCTGCCGGCGCTGGTCACCGGCTGCACCCTGGTGCTGGCCCCGCATCCGGCCGCGCCCATGGCGTTGGCCCGGCTCCTCCGTGACAGCCGCGCCACCGTGGTGCAGAGCGTTCCGTTCCTCTACCGGGCCGTGCTCGACAGCGGCGAGCCGCCCGCACCGTCCGCCCTGCGGATCTGCGTCAGCGCCGGCGAGCCGCTGCCCGGCGCGCTGGCGGAGGACTGGCACGCCGCCACCGGCGTGCCGTTGCGCGACCAGTACGGATCCACCGAGTTCGGCCAGATCGCGTACACCACCGGTGCCCCGGGCGGACCGCTGCGCCTGCTGCCCGGTGTCACGGCCCGCCTGCGCGCCGCGGACGGCACGTGGCTCGCCGCGCCGGGCCCGGACGTCTCGGGGGAGCTGCACCTTCGCCAGGCCGGTGCCGGTCCCGTCACCTACTGGGGACTGCCCGAACTGACCGCCGCTTCCCTCGCCGACGGCTGGTTCCGCACCGGTGACACCGGGCGGCTGCCCTCCCCCGAGTACGTCGTCGTGGAGGGCCGCACCACGCGGCGCATCTCGGTCGCGGGCCGCAAGGTCGACCCCGACGAGGTCCAGCGGGCCGTCCTGCGGGTGCCCGGCGTCCGCGAGTGCTGGGTCGCCGCGCCGCCCGAGGGCAGCGCCGGACACGGCGACCGGTTCGCGGCCTTCGTCGCCGTCGAGGAGGGGGTCACCGAGTCCGGCCTGCGCCGGCACGTGGCGCGCGCCCTCTCCTCGTACAAGGTCCCCACCCGTTTCCACCTGCGGGAGGCGCTGCCCCGGACCGGGACGGGAAAGGTGCACGCCGCCCGGCTGTGGCAGGAGGCGGTACAGACCCGTGGACAGGAGGACGCCCCGTGACGACCACCGTGCTCGACGCCGTGTCCCACGGCCGGTACGCGCTGCTCCTGCCCGGTGCGGGATCGCAGCTCCCTTCCATGGCGCGGCGGCTGTGCCGTTCCTTCGACTGCGCGCGGGACGTGCTGGAGAGGGCGGCGAAGGCCACCGGGCTCGACCTCGTCCGCCTCTGCCGGGAGGGCAAACCCGCCGAACTCGCCACCGCGGAGATATCCCACCCCGCGATCGTCGCCACCTCGCTGGCGGCGACGGCCGCGCTCCGTCGGCACCTGGGCGACCGGTGGGCGCCACCGGCCGTCGTCGGTGGCCACAGCCTGGGGCACTTCGCCGCACTCGTCGTGGCGGGTGCCCTGGACTTCGACGACGCCCTGCGCCTGGTGGCCCGGCGGGCGCGGCTCATGAGTGAGCAGACGCGGGCGCGGCCCGCGCTGATGACGTCCTTGGCAGGGGTGTCGCCCGAGCAGGTCTCCGAGTGGTGCGCCGCATGCCCTCCGGAGCACGGCGTGGTGGTGGCTGCCTGCTTCAACGGTCCGCAACAGACCGTGGTCTCCGGTGACGCGGCCGCCGTGCGCTGGGTCGGCGGTCGGGCCGGAGCGGCGGACGACGCGCGGGTGAAGGAGCTGTCCGCCGGTGTGGCGTCGCACTCCCCGCTGATGGAACCCGTCCAGCAGGCGCTGCGGCCCGGACTGGCCGCGGTGCCGCTGTCACCGCCGGCCGTTCCGCTCCTGCTCAACAGCACCGGACGGATCTCCTGGGAGGTGGACGCGCTGCGCACGGACCTCCTGGAACAGCTCGCCGTTCCGGTGCGGTGGAACGACGCCATGCGCGCCCTCGTCTCCTCGGGCGTCACCACCGTCCTGGACTCCGGCCCCGGCCAGGTCATGGCACGGGCCGCCGCCCTGCACCCGGAGCTCGCCCCGGTCGCGCTGAACTTCATGCATCCGCTCGAGAAGGCGGTGCCCCTGCCGTGACCGGAGGTGACCGCACGTCGGGCCGCTCCGCCCTGGTGTTCGGCGGAAGCCGGGGCATCGGCCTGGCCGTCGCGCGCGCCCTGGCGGACCAGGGCCACCGGGTGACCGTCGCCGCCCGCGGCGTAACCACGGGCGGGGCGGGACCGGCGGGCTTTCCGGCGGTGCGCTGCGACGTGACCGACACCGGCCAGGTGGACGCCGCCTTCGCCCGCACGGAGGCCCGCCAGGGGCCTGTGGAGATCGTCGTCGCGAGCGTCGGCGTCCGCGACGACGGGCTGCTCCAGCGCACCAGCGAGACGGCCTTCCGGCAGGTGACCGACGCCAACCTCACCGGGTCCTGGCGGATCGCGCGGCGGGCGGTGTCCACCATGGCCGAGCGCGAGTGGGGCCGGCTCGTGTTCGTCTCGTCCGTCGCAGCGGTGCTCGGCACCACCGGGCAGGCCGCCTACGCGGCGGCCAAGGCCGGTCTGGTCGGGCTGTCCCGCAGCGCCGCACGGGAGCTGGGTCCCCACGGTGTCACCTGCAACGTGGTCCTGCCCGGGTTCGTCGACACGGCGCTCACCTCGGACCTGCCACCGCGCCGACGCGCCGCGATCCTGGCCGCCACTCCACTCGGCCGGGCCGGACGTCCCGAGGAGATCGCCGCCGTCGTGGCCTTCCTGGCCTCCGAGCCGGCCGGTTACGTCACCGGCGCCGTCATCCCCGTCGACGGGGGGCTGGCCATGGGTCACTGAGCACCACCCGCCCCCTTCCGGCATCCCGTCCGACGCCCGTCCTGGAGCCCCCATGCGCACACTGCTCGTGGACAACCACGACTCCTACAGTCACAACCTCTTCCAGCTGATCGCCCGCACGACCGGCACCGAACCCGTGGTGCTGCGCAACGACGCCGCGGCGCTGCGGTGGCTCGACCCGGAGGACTTCGACGCCCTGGTCGTCTCCCCGGGGCCCGGACACCCGGGGCGGGACCGTGACCTCGGGCTCGCGGCGGGCCTGCTGACCGGTCCGTCGTTGCCCGTTCTCGGGGTCTGCCTGGGCCATCAGGCGATAGCCCTGGCCGCGGGCGCGCGTGTGAGCCCCGCGCCCGCGCCCCGGCACGGCCACCTCAGCACGATCAGACATCTGGGCGACGGACTGTTCTCCCTCGTCCCCCAGGACTTCACCGGCGTCCGCTACCACTCGCTCGCGGTGCAGGAGCCGCTTCCGGAGGTGCTGCAGGCCACGGCATGGGCCGAGGACGGTGTCGTGATGGGCGTGCGCCATCGGTCGCTGCCGCGCTGGGGCGTGCAATTCCATCCGGAATCGGTGGCCACGGAGTACGGCGAGCGGCTCATCGCCAACTTCGCGCGGCTGGTCCGCGCCCATCAGGGGGCGCGCCCCTCGCGCTCCTCGGGTGAGCACCGCAGGAGCCCTGCCGAGCCGTCGGGCGTGGGCGGCCCGGCGGGATCCGCCGACCGCGCTGTCGGTCGCGGACGAGGCGGCGCGCGACATGCGGGGGCTTCCCCGGAATCGCCGGTGCCGTCCGCCCCGGGTCCGGCACCCACGGCGGCCGTTCGCCCCCCGTTCCGTCTGCACGTGCGCAGGCTGCCCCTGGCCCCGGACACCGAGGAGTTGTTCCGTGCGCTTTTCGCCCGTGCGAGCCACGCCTTCTGGCTGGACAGTTCACGGGTGGAGTCCGGACTCGCACGCTTCTCCTTCCTGGGGGACGCCGAAGGACCCCTCGCGGAGATCGTGCGCTACCACGCGGGTTCCGGCCACGTCGAGGTGACGGACCACGGCGGCACGACCACCGTGCCCGGCACCGTCTTCGACCACTTGCGCGCGCAGTTGGCCCGACGCCGTGTCGAAGCGCCCGTACTGCCCTTCGACTTCACATGCGGGTATGTCGGCTGGTTCGGCTATGAACTGCGCGCCGACTGCGGTTCGCCGCTGACACGGCCCTCGGCGGGGGACGACGCCGCCTGGATATTCGCCGACCGGCTGGTCGCCGTGGACCACGAGCGCGGGGAAACGTATCTGCTGTGTCTGGCCCGCGACGACGGGACGGACGGGGCACGCGCCGAGGCATGGCTGCGGCGGACGGGTGCGCGTCTCACCGCCCTGCCGCGGGACGGCGGCCTCCCGGCGCCGCCGTCCGGCGGCTTCCCCGTGATCCGGCCGTCCCGCGGCGAGGAGCGGTACCTGGCCGACATCCGGCACTGCCAGGCGGAGCTGCGCGCGGGCGAGAGCTACGAGATCTGTCTGACCGACACGGTGCACGTGCCCGTGGACACGGACGGGCTGTCCGCGCACGCCGTCCTGCGACGGCTCAACCCGGCACCGTACGCCGCGTTCCTGCACTTCGGTGACATCGAGGCGGTCTGTTCCTCCCCGGAGCGCTTCCTGCGGATCGCCCCGGACGGCCGGGTGGAGAGCAAACCCATCAAGGGCACCGCGCCGCGCGCGGCGGACCCCGTCGAGGACACCCGGCTGCGCGAGGCACTGACCCTCGACGCCAAGACCAGGGCCGAAAACCTGATGATCGTGGACCTGCTCCGCAACGACCTGGGGCGGGTGTGCGAGATCGGCAGCGTGCACGTCCCGAGGCTGATGCACGTGGAGACCTACGCGACGGTCCATCAGCTGGTGTCCACCGTCCGCGGCACGTTACGGCCCGGACTCGGCGCGATCGACTGCGTCCGCGCCTGCTTCCCGGGCGGCTCCATGACCGGTGCGCCCAAGCTGCGCACGATGGAGATCATCGACCGGCTGGAAGGCGCCGCGCGTGGCTTGTACTCGGGTTCGATCGGCTACCTGGGGCTGACCGGGGGCGCCGACCTGAACATCGTCATCCGTACCGCCGTCCGCTCGGGCGGCCGCTGGTCGGTGGGGGCGGGCGGGGCGATCGTCCTCGACTCCGACCCCGCCGAGGAGTACCGCGAGGTGCTCCTCAAGGCCGCCGCTCCGGTGCGTGCCCTGCTGCACGCGGCGAGCGGAACGAACGCACCCCCCGTCACCGTGCCGGCTCTCGACGTCCCCGCCCTTCCGGGCTGATCCGCCGACGTCCGGACCGGAACGCCGTCACACCCGCACTCACCGAAGGAGAACACCATGCCCATCGACAGCCGCCTGCTGGACATCCTCGCCTGTCCCGTGTGCGCCGCACCGCTGCGGGCCGATGACCGGGAGACCAGTCTGACCTGCGGGGAGGCGGGTTGTGGCCGCTCCTACCCGGTTGTCGGGGGCATCCCGGTGCTCATAGCCAACGAGGAGCTGGCGGCCGCGTCGGTGTCCGGTTCGCTGGACAGCTGACCACGCCGGGCACGCCGCCGAGGGAGTGAGGGGCGACATGGTGAAGACGGGGGAAGCGGCACGGGCCCGCCCGGCCGACGGCCGCCACCCGCGCGGCCTGCTGACGCTGTGGAGCGTCGAGATGTGGGAGCGGTTCAGCTTCTACGGAATGCGGGCGATTCTCGTGCTCTTCCTCGCCGCGCCCGTCGGGAACGGCGGCCTCGGCCTTGCACCGCACACGGCGGCGGCCGTCTTCGGCGTGTACGGCGCGCTGGTCAACCTGCTGGCGCTGCCGGGCGGCTGGCTCGCCGACCGGCTGTGGGGCTCGTACCGGGCGGTCGTACGGGGCGGTGTGGTCATCACCGCAGGGCACACGGTCCTCGCGATACCGGCGGGCGCCGCCTTCACGTACACCGGCCTGGTGCTGGTCGCCATCGGTACCGGGCTGCTCAAACCGGGCATCTCCACGCTCGTGGGCCGGCTGTACGACGCCGAGGGCTCCGGCGAGGGCCGGGCGGCGCGGCGCGACGCCGGCTTCTCACTGTTCTACATGGGCATCAGCCTGGGCGCCTTCGCCGCTCCGCTGGTGACCGGCTTCCTCGGAGAGCGTGTCGACTGGCACGCCGGGTTCGGCGCGGCCGCGGTCGGCATGCTGCTCGGTCTGCTGCTGTGCGTGCGCGGACGCGACCGGATGCCCGGCGCGCCGGGCCGGCCGGTGGCCTCCCCGGGGGCGTCGCGCCGTGCCCTGCTCGCCGTGGGCGGGGCGGTGGTGTTCCTCGCCGGTGTGTTCGCCGTCGCGGTGCTGTGGGGGCAGCCGCCCACCCAGGCGGTGGTCCAGGCGGTCACGGCACTGACCATCGCCGTTCCGGCGGTCTGGTTCACGGCGATGTTCCGCGCTCCCGGCCTGGCCCCGGTGGACCGCCGCCGACTGACCGCCTATGTGTGGATCTTCCTGGCGGCCACCGTGTTCTGGATGATCGCCGAGCAGGGCGGTTCGCTGATCAGCCTGTTCGCGCGCGACCACGTGGACCGCACGCTGTTCGGCTGGGAGTTCCCGACCAGTTGGTTCCAGTCGCTGGGGCCGCTCTACAGCATCGTGCTGGCCACCGCGTTCGCGGCGCTGTGGCTGTGGCTGGGCGAGCGCCAGCCCAGCACGGTGGTCAAGTTCGCCCTGGGACTGCTCGGGCTCGGTCTGGCCACCTTGATCATGGCGGGGGCGGGGTGGGCCGCCGCGGACGGCGGCCGGGTCACCCCGCTGTGGCTCGTCGTGGCCTTCTTCGTGCAGATCATGGCGGAAATGTGCCTGAGCCCCACCGGGCTGAGCGTCACCACCCGACTGGCGCCGACTCGGTTCGCCAACCAGATCATGAGCCTGTGGTTCCTCTCGGTGGCGCTGGGCAGTGCCCTCAGCGCCCAGGTGGTGCGGCTCTCCACGGTGTGGTCGCCCGGGACCTACTTCGCGATGCTGGGAGCCGCCGCCATGCTCTGTGCGGCGGCCCTCGCCCTGTCCCGCGCGCGTCTGCGCCGCCTCATGCGAGGAGTCGGCTGATACACCCGGCGCCGCCACGCCGTCGAACGTCCACGACCGCCCCGCCCGAGGCCGCGGCCCGGGCGGGGCCGTCCGCTCACCGCACTCCGGCCGCGCCGGTCGCCGACATCCACGCCGCGTACAACTCGGCGTACCGGCCCGGCCGGACGACCAGTTCCTCGTGGCTGCCCTGCTGGACGATGCGGCCCCGGTCGAAGACGAGCACGTGGTCGGCGGCCTCGGCCGTCGACATCCTGTGGGCCACGGACACCGCCGTGCGACCACGGGTGGCGTTCTCCAACGCCCGCTGCAGGCGCTGTTCGGTGGCCGGGTCGACGGCCGAGGTGGCCTCGTCGAGTACGAGCAGGTCGGGGTCGGCGAGGTAGGCCCGTGCCAGCGCGACGAGCTGGCGCTCACCGGCCGACAGGGCTTCGCCGCGCTGTCCGACCGGGGTCTCCAGCTCGCGCGGCAGCCCGGCCAGCCAATCGCCCAGATCGAGGTCGCGCAGGGCTCGCCGTACGTCGTCGGCGGTGGCGCCCGGCCGTCCGTAGGCGATGTTCCTTCCGACGGTGGTGTCGAAGAGGAAGCCGTCCTGCGGCACCATGACGACCCGTCGGCGCAGCGACGAGAAAGGCACCTCGGCCAGCGGCACCCCGCCCAGCGCGATCCGCCCCGAGGTCGGATCGGCCAGCCGGATCAGCAGCTTGACGAAAGTCGACTTGCCCGAGCCGGTCTCGCCGACCACGGCCACCCGGGCGCACGGGGCGATGTGCACGGAGACGTCGCGCAGGACCGGCGGACCGCCCGGGTACGCGTAGCCGACATCCTCGAACCGCACCTCCACCGGTCCCCCGTCCAGGAGCGTGCCGGCAGGCCCGGGATCGGGCACGTCGACCGGCGTGTCGAGCACCGCCAGGGCACGGCGCCAGCCCGCGAGGGCGTTCTGCAGTTCGTTCAGCACCTCGGTGCTCATCTGGGCCGGTCCGATGAACAGGGTGACGAGGAACAGGAACGCCACCAGCTCGCCGGCGGTCAGCCGGCCGCCGACCCCCAGCAGCACCCCCAGGCTCACCACGCCGCCGATGGCCAGCGCGGCCGCGACCTCACCACTGGAGAGGGTGACCGCCACCAGCCGCTGGGCCCGGCTCTGTGCCCGCCGGTGCTCCTCCACCGCCGTGTCGATCCTGCGCCCGATCAGGTCACCCGCGTCGTAGGCGTGGATGACGGCGGCACCCACGACGGCCTCGCCGGTCGCGGCGAGCATGTCACCGCCTCGGGTGCGTACCCGGCCGTACGCCTCGGACAACCGGCGCTGCAGGCCGGGCAGGACCAGGACGAGCGGCACGAACACCACCCACACCATCAGGGCGAGCTGCCAGGAGTAGACGAACATGACCACGCTGCCGACGAACAGCTGGCACAGGCTGACCAGGAACATGCCGCCGAACTGCAGGAAGGTGCTGAACTGGTCGATGTCCGCGGTCACCCGGGCCACCAGGTCACCGCGGCGTTCGCCGGTCAGCGCGGGGGCCGACAGGTCGTGCACCCGGCGGAACGCCCTGACGCGGAGCGTCGCGAGCCCGGCCTCGACGCTGCGGTACAGGCGGTGGTTCATCCGGGAGGTGATCCAGGCGGTGGCCAGGACGGCGGCGGCGCACACGCCCGCGATCACCAGCACCAAGCCGGTACGCGGGCCGCCCTCCGCCTGGAACCCCTCGTCGAGGGTGAGCTGCACGGCGATGGGGACCACGACCCGGCCGGCCGCGGCGAGAAGGGCCAGGAGCAACACCGTCAGCAGCCCCTCGCGCAGCCCGGGCGAGACCTCCAGCGCCCGCCGGAGCGTGCCCAGGCTCCCCCGCCGCTCGCCCACGACACGGCTGTCCGTCCGGTCCTCGACGCGGCCGTTCACGCGGTCCTCCCATCGGGATGCTGCTGCTGTTCCTGCCGTTCGTAGGCGGTCACCAGGCGGCGGTAGCCGGGACAGCGGTTGCGCAGTTCTTCGTGCGTGCCGCTGTCGACCACCCGGCCCCGTTCCACGTACACGACGCGGTCGGCGAGCGCGATGGCGGACTGGCGGTAGGCGACCAGGACGAGGGTGGATGGGACCCGCGCGTCACGAAGACCACGCAGGATGCGGCCTTCGACCTCGGGATCGATGCTCGACGTGGCGTCGTCCAGCACCAGCAGGCGGGGACGGCGCACCAGGGCCCGCGCGAGCGCGATCCGTTGACGCTGCCCACCGGAGAGGGTCGCGCCGCGCTCCCCGACGCGGGTGTCGAGGCCATGCGGCAGCGCCCGGACCACGTCGGCGGCCTGGACCGCCTCCAACGCCTCCCAGACCCGGTCGTCGGGCACCTCCAGCCCGAGCAGGACGTTCCCGCGGACCGTGTCGTCGAACAGCAGGGTCTCCTGAGGGACGAACGCCACCGCCGACGACACCTCTCCGGAGCGCATCTCGCGGGCGTCGAGGCCGTCCATGAGCACGTCGCCGCGCACCGGGTCGACGAGCCGCACCATCAGCGTCGCCAAAGTCGACTTGCCCGCGCCGGTGGGCCCGACGATGGCGACGGTCCGCCCGGAGTCCACGCTGAGGGTCACGTCGTGCAGGACGGCGTTGTCGTCGTAGGTGTAGCTGACGCCCCGGGTGTCCAGGCTGATCGGGCCGGCATCCGACAGCTTCAGCCGCCCGGTGGGCAGCTCGCCCTCGGCGTCGAGGACGTGCCTCACCCGGGCCCAGCCGACGGAGCTGCGCGGCAACTCGGCGAGGACCCATCCGAACGCGCGCACCGGAAAAGCGATCATCGTGAACAGGTAGGAGATCTGGACGAGTTCGCCGACGCTGACGGCTCCCGCGGCCAGCCTCGCCGTCCCGACCGCGAGCACGCTGAGGATGCCCAGGTTGGGAAGCGCGTCGAGCAGGGGGTCGAAGGACCCGCGGGTGCGGCCGACCGCCACGTTGGCATCGCGCAGGCGGGCGGCGGCGTCCGCCATCCGGGCCGTCTCGTGCTCTTCCAGACCGAGTGTCTTGACGACCAGGGCGCCGTCGAAACTCTCGTGGGCGATGTCGCTGGTCTCGGCTCGCAGGCTCTGGGCACGCGCCGCGAGTGGCGTGAGCCTGCGCTGGTAGAAGACGTTGAGGAGCCCGATGGCGGGAAAGACGAGCAGGGCGACGGCGGCCATCACCGGGTCGACGGCGAACATCGAGACGATGGCGGCGGTGAGCATGACGACGACGCCGATGGCCGTGGGCAGCGGCACGATGGGCGCCCAGGCCGCCTCCACGTCCGCGTTGACGTTGGACAGCAGTTGGCCGGCCGGGTGGCGCTGGTGCCAGGAGACGGGCAGTCGTAGATAGCGGTGGGCGACCCGGCGGCGGTACGTCGCCTGGAGCCGGAACTGCATGATGCCCGCACCGACGCGGCGTCCGATCACCCCGACGACCCGCAGCATCGCCACACCGAAGACGGCCAGGCCGGCGGCGACCAGGGCGGCCGCGGTGGTCCGGCCCTCCTGGAAGGCGGGCAGGATGACGTCCTCGGTGATGCGGCCCAGCGTCCAGGACGTGGCGACCGGCGCCACGCCGTACAGGGCGCTGGCGAACAGGGCCGCGCAGAAGATCCAGGGTTCCTCCCGTACGGCGACGGCAAGGACCCCCAGGCCCCGGCGCAGAGTCGACCGGTCGGTTGCGGGCACGGGCGAGGTTCCTTTCGTGCGGGTCGTGCGTTGTCCGCCCGACGGTATGGCCGCGGGCGGGGCGGATCAGGGCGAGACGCCCGGTGTCACTGGCGCGCTCCGGTCGCGGCCGGCAGTGCGTCCAGCAGGCCGAGGTCGTCGTCGTCCAGCCGGACGTGGGCGGCGGCGACGTTGTCGTTCAGATAGCGGACGTTCTTGGTTCCCGGGATGGCGACGACGTGCGGGGCGCGGGACAGCACCCACGCGAGCGCGACCTGGGCGGGGGTGGTCCCACGCCGGTGCGCCACGGTGCGGACACCCTCCAGAAGACGGAGGTTGGCCGCGAAGTTCTCCTTCTGGAAGCGCGGGTTGTGGCGTCGGTAGTCGCCGTCCGGCACGTCCTCGACGGAGCCGAAGCGGCCCGCCAGGAAGCCGCGGCCGAGCGGCGAGCAGGCGATGAGCGCGATGCCTTCCCGCGCGGTGAGGGGCAGCAGTTCGGCCGTGGCGTCCCGGCTCCACAGCGACAGTTCCGTCTGAACGGCGGCCACGGGGTGCACGCTCTGCGCGAGGCGTATCTGAGGGACGGTCACGTCGGGCAGGCCCAGCATCCGGGCCTTGCCGGCCTTCACGGCCTCGGCCATGGCTCCCCAGGTCTCCTCCAGCGGCACCTCGGGGTCGACCCGGTGCAGTTGGTAGAGGTCCACGTGGTCGGTGCGCAGCCGGCGCAGGCTCGCGTCGATGGCCGCGCGGACGTGCTCGGGCCGGCCATCACGGCGCAGCCGAGTCTCCCCGGCGACGAATCCCACCTTCGTGGCGAGAAACGCCTTTTCACGGCGGTCGGCGAGCGCCCGGCCCACCAACTCCTCGTTGGTGCAGGGGCCGTAGACATCGGCGGTGTCGATGAGGTCGGCGCCGAGGTCGAGAGCGCGGTGGAGCACGGCGATCGAGGTGTTCTCGTCGCGGCCGGCGGGGTCGTAGGCGTAGGTCATGCCCATGCAGCCGAGGCCGACGACTCCCACCGAAGCGTCTCCGGGGCCGATCCGTAGGGTGCGCAACGCGTGTCCTTCCTTGGATGTCGGGCGGGGCGGGTCACAGGGCCGGACCGGGCTCCCGGGGCGGCGCCGCGGGAGCCCGTCGGCGTGATCAGGAGACGGCGCCCTCGCCCCAGGCGCGCTTGAGGATCTCGTCGACGGTCTCGTCGACCGTCTGGTGGGAGGTGTCGAGCCACAGCCCGATGCGGGGCGTGCTGTCCCGGAGGACCTTGTCCAGGTCCTTGGGCTGCCAGTCGGGTCCGTAGCCGGTCTTGGAGCGCTTCTCCTCGCGCCGGGCCACGACGTCCGGGTCGGGCGCCAGCATCACCACGGCGAGCGGACGGCTTCTGATCATCTCGGTGATCTCCAGCAGGTGCTCGCCGAGGAGGATGTCCTGCAGGACGACCGTGAACCCGGCCTCGACATAGGCGTCCGCCGACGCGGCGGCCAGGCGGTACCGCAGGCGGAGCTGCGCGACGGCCTCCGGCGGGGCTTCGGCGGTCATGTGCACCTGACCGTTGACGACCATGCGGCGGAACGTGTCGCCGCGTACGTGCGCCGAACGGGGCAGGCGCTCGGCGAGGGCCTGCGCGACGGTGGACTTGCCTGCGGCGGAGATGCCCGAGACGACGATGACGCCGGGGTTTCCGTCACCGGGGACGGCTGTGGGGTTGGTCCTGTCGTTCATGGACGGATGGATTTCCTCTCTTGTGCGGGTATGCGGGTGCCGTTGCGGCACCCGGTCGTCTCAGGCGCGTTCGAGGACCAGCAGGTCCATCGAGGCCGGACGTCGTGTGGAAACACCCCAGGTACCCGGTCGGGGGTCCCGGCGCATGCGCAGACCGTGCCGTGCCGCCACCGACAGGATGTGCTCCAGCCGGTAGGCGATGGCATACGTGGGTTCCTCCTCGGAGTGCACGTAGTAGTCACCGTGGTCGTGCGTGAACTCGAAGGCGGTCGTGCCGCGCGCGATGTTCGCGGCGACCGTGTCGTCCACCAGGTAGGCCGTGGCGAAGCACTGCCCTCCGGGCCGCAGGACCCGGGCGGACTCCGCCAGGTAGTTCTCCAGCTCGGCCGGGCGGAGATGGCTGATGAGTCCCACCAGCGCGGCGGTGTCGAAAGCCGCGTCGTCGGCGGGGAACCGCAAGTCGGCCGCGGAGAGGGTCCCTTGCGGGTTGTAGATCTCCTGGCGGATGTCGACGTGGGCGAAACGGAAGTTCGGATGGCGGGGAGTGATCGTGCGGGAGCACCACTCGACGGCGTGCGGCACGATGTCGAAGCCGAGATAGGAACCTTCGGTGAGCACGTCCGTGAGCGGCACCGCGATGCGTCCGGCGCCGCATCCCGCGTCCAGGACGTCGTGCCCGGGGCCCACACCGAGTTCGTCCCGCATGTACGCGGTGATCTGGCGGCCCACTTCGAGGAAGTCACCATTGCCGATGAAGCGGCGGTGGCGTCGGGGCGGCAGCAGCGGGTGGTCCCTGCCGCGCAGCGTGTCCCACAGGTCCAGCGCCTGCAGTCCGGCGTTGTACCCCAGGCGGCGTAATCGCTCCAGGCTTCCGGTGGTACGCGTCGACGAGGTGTACTTCGTCGCCCTGAGCGACTTCAGATCCGGCTTGGTGCCTGGCAAGGGCTGCCCCTTTCAGTGGTGTGCGCGGTGGGTGTGTACGTGCGGTTGCCACCCGTTCCGGCCGGGACGGAAGCCCTGGGCCTCGGGGTGTCCCCGGTGCTGCCTTGCGGCCGGCCCGGCCTCGGTAACGCCGCGGCCGTCTTCGAGCACGCCGAAGAACGGGGCACGGACGCCTCGGTGCCTCCCCCTGCCCTGCGTTCAGCATGTCGATCACTCAGGAGACGGTCAACCGGACTCATTCGGACAGCGTGTCTTTCCGGCCTGTTGGCAGCGGGCGGACGGTGCGTCAGCCGTCCCACTCCGTCCTTGGACTGTGTCCCATGTGGTGAGGCGAACGAGCCGTTCGTAGCAGCAGATGGCGGCCGCGAGGCCGAGAAAGGCCAGATAGTCGCGGGGGCGGCGTTCGTAGCGGTGGTTGAGTCGGCGATAGACGGATACTGAGGTTGAACTCGTGACGTCGTGCTGCTGTTCAGGCGGGGCCGATAGTTAGGCCGGTTTCGGTGAGACAGCCGTCCATGAGGTGACCGCGGTACTGGATGTGCCGTAGGCCGCGTCGGATGCGCTGCTCGAGGTGCTTCGAGGGTGCTGAAGCGACGTTGGAGAGCCGGCCGCACCGCAGGAGGGACCAGATGCCGTCGACGGGATTGAGGTCGGGGGCGTAGGGCGGGAGGCAGTAGACGGTCGGCCAGTCCCGGGCTTCGGCGAACTCCCGCAGGTCGTACCCCGCCGGGTCCGGCATGTCCGCGGATGACCCTGCGCTGCCGCTGGCGGGGGATTCCCGCCGGCGGCGCCACACGGGTGCGTCTGACGCTCTTCTGACGCACTGAGCGGGGATATCGGGCGACCGGCGTCCTAGAGTCGGTGGAGCCGACCGGCCTGCAGGACTGGAGGGGTCTGGTATCTGCACGCGCTGAGAACGCCGACGGCTCAGGTGGCCAATCGCCAGGTTCCAACGCCGAGCGCTCGGAGCGGGACCGGCCGACTGTGCCGCAGGGGCTGGCAGCACTGTCGCTGGACGCTCTGGCCTCCGTGGCCCACGGGCCAGAGGCGATCGTGATCGTGCTGGCCGCGGCCGGCAGCCGGGGTCTTGGCTTCACCTTGCCGGTCACGCTGGCGATCGTTGTACTCCTGGCAGCGCTGACGATTTCCTACCGTCAGGTGATCGCCGCCTTCCCCAACGGTGGCGGCGCGTACGCGGTGGCCGGGCGCCACCTGGGACGGCGCCTCAGCCTGATCGCTGCCGCCTCGCTGATCATCGACTACGTGCTGAATGTCGCGGTATCGGTCTCCGCCGGCGTCGCGGCGCTCACCTCAGCCTTCCCCGCCCTGCACGGCGAACGTGTCCTGCCCCTGCCGCTCGGCGTCCTCGGCCAGGAAGGCTCCACCGTCATCGTCGGCCTCAACGACGCCCAGGCCTGGGCCCGCTCTCTGGAGCGTCCGCCGCGGATCGATTTCCAGGGCGCAGTGTAGGAGTCGTCGGGTCGAACGATCGCGACGCTCCCCGCGGAACTCACGCGCCTGGTCGAGCTGCCGTGGGCGGATCCGTTCACACGGTTGGACAACGGCGACATCGATGTGGCCGTCGTCCTCGCTCCCAGCACGGAAAGCGACTTCCGGCACCTCGTCGAGTTCTCGCGCCAGCCGCAGCACCTCGCGGTCTCCCGCAGTCTCCCGCTCTCCCCCACGCTCACCCGCTCGCCCGCTCGCCGCGAAATCACATGTCGTCTCGGCCGGTCTCTCGCAGGTGTGGGCATGGTGTCCCCCCACGCCGTGGGCACCGGAGCTACTGTTCCTGGTCCACGTCCGGAATGTTCAGCAGTCGGTTCATGACCGTCATGGGCAGGGGGTTCGTGAAGCCGTCGACCAGGTCCGCCGGTGATCCCCGTCCGACCAGTTCGACCAGCACCTGGTCGATGGCGCCGACCACCCACGGTTCCATGTGGCCGACGGCTCGTGGATCGAGCATCCGCTGGAAGAGGTGGCGCAGCCGCAGGTGCTCGTCGCCCTCCTGGCGGGGAAGAGCGTCGGGGCTGTTCGCCAGGTTGGAGGCCGCCGGGAGCGGCGCGTTTGACCCTCGTGCTGGGGAGCGCGTGAAGCGGGTATCGCCCAGCACCTGGCAGACATCGGCGTAGCGGGTCAGGGTCCAGGCCAGGGTGCCGTCGGCCAGCGTCGTGCGTCTGGGCGGGCCGGGATCGTCGAATCGCAGGCGGTGCAGGGGAAGGCAGGGCCCGGATGCATTCACGGCCGATCGCATCGGGAGCGCTCTGGACCACGCTGCGGGCCGGGGCAACCGACGAGGCGTGGCCGGTCCTGGGGTGTGCGCCGTCCCAGGGCCGACCGTCTCTGGCCCTACTTGCACCAGTAGCGGACGCCGCTGTGGTGGCTGCAAGTGCCGCGGAACGTCTTCGAGTAGCTGTGGGTCCCGTCGTTGCACTGGGCTGTCGCGCCCGCCGGATGCGGACTGCCGGCCCTGCACGCGCTGGTGGTGTGCGGCGCGCACGTGCCCGTGGCTTCGGCCTGGGCGGCCGGGACCAGGAAAGCGGCGGCGACAACGAGCGCCGTGATGGTGCCGCGGAGGATGCCGCGAGGGTTTGGTGCGGTGATGGTGCGGGTCACAAGGTGCCTCTTTCTTGAGCCCCCGGCCTCGGTGCGGTGAAGCGCGGGCCAGGGGTTGATGGGTCGCCGCGGGGACAGCGGTCGGGGCGGGGTGTCCTGTCTCCCCTGTCTCGGCGGCGGGTCAGGGCCGGACGTCACCGTCCGGCGCTCAGGCAGCCTCCCGGGCCGTGTTCCTGCTCGGCCACCGGGTGCTTCGCCTGAAAGGATCAGGCGAAGCAGGTGTCGAGCATCCGGGACAGGGCGTCGACCTCGCTCTGGTTGGCGGTGAGGGCGTAGTCGGACTTCACGCTGATCCAGGCGCGGCTGTGGGTGCAGTGGTACGACTGAAGCGGCGGGCGCCAGTTGCCTGGGTCCTTGTCGCCCTTCGCACGGTTGCTGCCGGCCGACACCGCGATCAACTGCGAATGCGTCAGGTCGTTCGCGAACGCCCGCCGCTCCCCCGTCGACCACTCGGACGCCCCGGAGCACCAGGCTTCCTTGAGCGGCACAATGTGGTCGATGTCGATACCCGAGGCCGAGGCAACCGTCTTTCCGTCATACTCCGAGTACCAAGTCCCGGACACCGCCCGGCACTGAACGTCCTGGACCACGTCCCGGCCGTCGCGCTGGAGCACGGCCTCGCGAGTGTCGCAGGCGCCGTACTGGGTGATCCAGTGCGGGAACTTGGAACGGCTGTAGCCGGGGGCGTCGTTCTCACCGGCCACGACGAGGCCCGCGAGCAGCTCACGGGCCTTGGTGGCGTCGGGTGGTTCGGGGAGGTCACGGACGGTCGGGGTCCGGCCGATGGAGGCGGCGGTGTGGGGGTGGCGGCGGTAGCGGTGGAGGGGGCGGTGGTGGCCGACCGACAAGGCATCGTGCGATGAGTTCGCCTACGCCTCTACCTACAACTCCGGCGGCATGCCCGTCAGCGTGGACGGCATGAACGAGGTCGACACCGGCCACGACTGCGTACAGACCTATGCCACCCGGGTCAAGCAGGGCGAATGGCACCTGTACGACGACAGCCGTGAGGCTGCTCCGACGTGGACGGAGGTGTGTGGCCGCTCGGCCATGTCAGGTTGGATCAACTCCACCTCGATGGGTGGAGCGTTCAGCGGAGGCTTCTCGGGCAAGTACCGGATGCTGGACAAGGACCCGTACTGGGTGGACTTCCCCCGGTTCGCGCACTGCGACGCGTCCAAGGTGACCGTGGCCTGCACGGTTCCGAGGCCGTAACAGGCTGCTGAACGCTGGTGGGGGCACAGTGCTGACTCTCGCTGTGCCCCACCAGCCCCACGTCGTGCACGAAAGGGAAAATCTCCAATGACCGACGATCTCGCATGGGTCGCCGACGCCTGGCGTGGCGCAAGCCCGAGCGCCACCGACTTGTACATCACTTGCGCCCGTGGCCTCAGCCCCCAGCAGCTGGCCGAGCGCATGGCCGACCACGAGCCTGTCGAGGTCGGGCCCGCCCTCACCATCCAGGAAGCGCACCGCATGGTCGACCTCGCGGAGATCTACCGCGCGGGCCGCATCGGCCAAAGCGGCGACTGGTCATTCATCGTGGAGTGCGTGGGCAGCGAAGGCTGGACCTTGGACCCGGCCGTGTCCCGCGGCGCCGAGGTTCTGATCCTCGACCCACGGCCGGACGATCCGCCCTCCTTCTTCACGTATCTCGCCGACGGGGAGGTACAGCTGCACTTCGAGTTGGGCTTCGGCTACGACCCCGCCGGAGCCCAGCCCGACCTGCTGCGCCCGGCGCTGGAAGCGGCCGGAGTCATCCCGCCGGAAGACTGCATCGATGTCCTGCTCGGCGAGGACGAGGAGCTGTCACCTGCCGAAGAGAAGCGCCGAGTGCTGAAGGCCGCCGGTGAGTACTTCGGGCTGTCACTACCACGGCAGGCGATCGAGAACGGACAGCTTCCCACGGTGGTCACCCGCACCTCACCCCCGTCCTCCTGGTGACCAGGAGCGTACTCACACGTCCGAGGCCTCAGGGGCTACAGCATCGGGCACGGGCTGTTGATCAGCTGGGAGACACCGGTATCGGGGCGAGGCGGCGCGTGAGCAAGCAGCGGCAGGCTTGGAGGTGTATGAGGCCGTGACGGTGGATGCCGCCGCAGGCCAGGGATCTGGCAAAACCGCGTCTCAGAGGACGGTTCGTGAGCTGATATCCGAATCTGGGTGAGGTTGGGGCAAGGCTGCTGGTCCCGGGGCTTCGGCCGACTACTGCCTCCTGGCAAAGCACCGGCGTCGGCTTCGGCGAGGACGTTGAATCTGCCTGAGCGCCAGGCCGCATAGGATGCGCTCCACGAACTGGTCGTACGGATGAGGGATTGGGGACTGAAGGTGTTGGGAGGCAGGAAAAAGGAGGGCGGGCTGCCGAGGATCCCGCGGAGCGTGGATCCACGGCGAGCCCGTGTCCTGCCGGTTCCGGCCGAGGCGCAGGCCGACGCGCGCATGTTCATGCTGGGTGGCGACACCCTCCGGGCGGTCAAGGTGATCGTGGACGCGACGGGCTACGACCTACGCCAGGCCCGGGACATCGTGTATGCGCTGGTCTACGACATCGAGGTGCCGAGGGGGAGCTGAGCCGAGGCGCGACGCACGCGGATCCGGATGTCCTTCGTGATCACCGAGGTGAGACTTGAGCCAGGTGATCAGAGGACGGGTTCGAGAGCTGATATCCGTTTCTGGGTGAGGTTGGGGCAAGGCTGCTGGTCGCGGAGCTTCCGTCGGCTACTGCTTCCTGACGAAGCTGCCTGCGTCGACCTTGGTGAGGACGTTAAGCTTGACGAGGCGTTTCAGCTTGGCGCGGGTGCCTTCGATGTTCTTCGGCAGCAGTTCGTGGTCGAGGGCTTGTGCAGACGTCGCGAGCTCGGAGGGGGCCGGTGGCCTCGTTGAAGACGGTGAGGATGCGGGGGTAGTCCGGGTGCTCGGGCAGGTCTGGCGAGGCCGACTGGACCGGGAGACGGTCAGCGAGAGCAGTGACGGTCTTCCTGGTGATCGCGAGGTACTCGAGATGGGTCTCAGCCTCCCGCAGCCGGTCCTGCAGTTCGTCGATCTGCGTGCGGAGTTCGTCGGCCAGGGCCCGGGCGGCGTCTTCCTGGAGGTCGAGCGCGTCGAGCAAGGGCTCGATGTTCACGCCGTCACCGCTTCCTCGTCGCGCCAGGTGGGGGTGCTCGCTCCGGTCAGGCGGCGGACCATGACGTGGGTCATCGCCCAGTAGACGCGCGAGGCGGAGGAGGACAGGCGGTGCTCGTAGTCGCGGACCAGGCGCCGGTGCAGTATCAAGCCGCCGTAGGTCTGCTCGACCTTCCACCGCTTCGGCTGCGGGACGAACCCCGCCTCCTGCGGGATTCGTTCGACGATCTCGACCTCGATGCCCAGGCCGCTGCCGTGCGCGACGACCTGGTTCTTGAAGCCCTGATCGACCAGGGCCTTACGGACGGTTTCTCCGGCGTGCTCGACGACCTGGTTCAGCAGGGCGACCCCCGCGGCGTTGTCGTGCGTGTTCGCGGCCAGCACGATGACGGCGATGACCAGACCGAGCACGTCAACGGCCAGTCCCCGCTTGCGGCCCGGGACCTTCCTCACCGGATCCCGGCCGGTCGTGGCGGCAGGGACCCCAGCGGCCACGTGGACACTCTGGGTGTCCAGGACCAGCAGGGTCGGGTCCTCTAATCGGCGGGCCTTCTCCCTCATCTGGCAGCGCAGGAGTTCATGGATGACCTGGTCGGTTCCGTCGTCGCGCCAGGCGGCGAAGTAGTAGTACGTCGCGCTCTTCAGCGGCAGATCGTGCGGGAGGTAGGCCCACTGGCAGCCGGTCCGGCCCTGGTAGAGGAGCGCGTTCACGATCTCTCTCATCGCGTAGGCGCCCTGGTGGCCTCTGACCGAGCGATGCCGTTCCTTCCACGCCGTGATCACCGGCTCGATCAGAGCCCACTGATCGTCCGATAAGTCGCTTGGGTACGGCGTGCATTCACTCACCCCGCCACCCCAACAGACCATCGGCTGCGGACCGGCAGATTCCGCCCGCACCCACACCATCAGGCGACGACAGAACCACTCAAAGTCTTACGAACCGTCCTCTCAGAACCCCACCATTTGCGAGGTGTTCTGCGAGTGGCGACCAGGGGTACGCAAGCGGCCCTGGCCTCGTCCGTCGTCTCTCTCAGCTGCTCATTTCTGCAGACACGGGTGTGCTGTCCTCTCTGGAGTCACGCTGGTGCATATCGTGACGGAGCACGTGATCGACACAGCGGCGCTGGCAGGTGGCATGGTGAACGCATCCGAGATCGACTACGAGGCTGTTTTCCAGGCGCTGCCGCGCGCGGTGGCCTTGTTCAAGACGGACCTGGTGTACGCCGATGTCAATGAGGCGTTCCTGCGCAGCATGGGGCGTGCCCGTGACCAGGTGGTGGGCCGTTACCTGCATGATGCGTTCCCGGACGATCCGAAGAACCCTGCGGTAACCGGTATGCGCAAGCTGCAGGCGTCGTTGCGGTGGGTGGCCGCCACCGGTGAGCGCGACGCCATGACGCTTCACCGCTACGACGTGGAGTACCCGGACCGGCCCGGGGTGTGGGAGGAGCGGTACTGGAGCCCGGTCAATGTCCCCGTCTTCGACCCGGATGGGCGGGTGGCGCTGCTGCTGCACCTGGAGGAGGACATCACCGAGCTCGTCCGTACCCGACGTGGTAAGGACCGGGCGACAGCGCTGGAAGCCGAGCTGTACACCAAGGCCCGGGAGTTGCAGGAGGTCAACGAACGGCTGCGCGAGGCGCATGCCAGCGAACATGAAGTCGCTCTGAGCCTGCAGGAGGCGATGCTTCCCACCCCTGCGCCTTTAAGGCATCACCATGCAGCAGTGCGCTACCGCCCGGCTGTCGGAGCGTTGAATGTGTGCGGGGACTGGTACGACCTCGTCGAACTGCTCGACGGCCGTATCGCGGTGGCCGTCGGCGACGTCGTCGGCTGCGGCCTGGCTGCCGCCTGTGTCATGGGCCAGCTGCGCAGTGCCCTCGGCGCCGCTTCCCACATCGCCGACGGCCCCGCCCAGGCCCTGGAAGCTCTTGGTCTGTACGCCCGGTCGGTCGACGGTGCGGAGTCAACGACGACGGTCCTGTGTGTCATCGACAGCATCAACCGCTCCATTGCCTACAGCAGCGCAGGCCACCCTCCACCGGCACTGCTGCACCCCGACGGCACCGTGGAATTCCTCGACCAGGCCACCGACCCCCCTCTCGGCGCCCGCCCCGAGCACAGGCCCCGTCCTCAGACCGAGGCCCCGTTTACCGAGGGGGCCACCCTTGTGCTGTATACCGATGGGCTGATCGAACGCCGTCGCGAGGACATCGACGTCGGCCTGAACCGGCTTGCCAACTCCCTCGCCGGGCACCAGGGCACCGACCCCGAAACGCTTGCTGACGCACTCCTGGACGACCTGACCCCACCTTCCGGTACCACCGACGACACCGCCCTGGTCGTGATCCGCCTGTGACAGCGGCGGCCCCCACGGTGCTCACCATCAGGTCGTCGGCGGCCCCGCTCGGGGCCTGGAACCATGATGCCGACCGGCCCGTGTCGACGTGCTGTTCGCCATGCTCCGCGACGGAACCTTCTACGAATCACGACCCGAAGCGGCCGCCTGACTAGGGCGCGAGGCAAACCGACCTCTACACGGAAGAACCTTCCACACCCGGCAGGTGCACTGCGCCGCTCAGCGGATCCGCCATTCCCAACTCCAGCTCCCCAACCTTCTGATCCCCGCTCATCTCCCCGGTCAGTCGGAAGCCCAACCCAAGGTAGAAACCCTCGGGGCCGTCCTCGCCCGGGTGCCAGGTGGTGGTCAGTCGGGTGCCGCCACGGCGGCGGATTTCGGCTGCCACGGACTCGACCGCGAAGCGGCCGTATCCGCGTCCCTGTTCGCCGGCCGCGATGTTGAGCCGCCACAGTCCCGAGCGGATGTCGGCGCCCTTGCCATCGCCCGCGAAGTCGATGTCGAGGAAGCCCATGAGGAAGCCGACAGGCCGGTCGCCGTCGAAGATGAGGCGGGGCCAAGCTATGTCGAGGTATACGTATGCCTCGGCGAGGGACTTCATCACCGGCGCCACCAGGTGCTCCTGGTCAGGGCGAACCTTCAGACCGATCGCGACATCGAAGTTGGCGGCAGTAACCGTTTCCAGGCGGAGCGTAGTCGTCATACGGAAACCGTAGCCAGCGGATCAAGTGCTTTTCCGGCGTTGCATACCTCCTCCCTCAGACGACAACACCGCCGACCACGCCCGGACCCCGTGCGCTGCCCCGCGGAACACAGTTCTGGGCCGGCCACGGCCGCTGCGAGGGTGATCCTGACCGGATCGTCATCTTCGTCGGGCAGGTTGTTCAAGGCCAGCAACGGGAACTCTGCGGAGGCCAGCGTGCGCTCGTCGGCGATCAGGACGAAAGTACTGCTGGGCCATTCCTCGTCATCTCGCCTGATCCGCGCCCGGATCTGACCTGGTGTGAAGCCCGCGTAGGCGCGGGTGTCGATGACGGTAATCGACTTGTAGTGCTCCGATCCTCCTTCGAGGACGTGGAGCAAGCGTGCCCACTCATCTGGTTGCTCGAAGGATGTCCGCACCAGGAGCGGACCGGCGGACTCCTCGATCGTGGAGGAGGCCGGCTCGGGCTCGGCTCCCGTACGCTCGCCGGGGACGACCTGGATGAGGAAGCGGGGCTTCTTGCCGTCCGACGACCGGTCACTGGCATGGACGCGGATCAGGTAGGGGCCGGCTCCCGCGGTGGCGAGATTCTCTTTGCGTAGTGGCTCGTATCCGCTGTCGCACAGGGCGAGGAAGTCGGTCGTGGAAATCACGGTGATCTCTTCGAGCTCGGCCCAGCCGCTCTCCGTTCCCGGGTCGTCTCCGGTGTAGAGGGTGACGATGGGGTTCTCCAGGGCGTTTCCGGCGTCGATGTGCAGCCAGTCCTTCTCGGCCGCCAGGAACCCGTGTCCGCGTGGCTGCTTGTCGGCGTCGGGGTCCATGATAGCCAGGTCGCCCCACTCCTTCATCTTGAGCGGCCGGGTGCGGCCGTCAAGGAGTGGCCAGTTGGAACGCTGCATGGAGAACCCCATCGTGCTTACGGTGCCTGCCGGTTACGTCCTGGAAGGGTAGACGGGACCTGTGGCAGGCGCGTTGCGTCTCCTACTTGATGCGGACGTAGTAGCCGTCGCCGTTGAGGATGCGCTGGGCCTTGTAGAAGCCGCCGAGGCGGGCTCCGGCGCTGCGGTTGTCACCGGCGGAGATGATGCGGGTGCTGCCGCGGGCCGGATTGCCGCCCTCCTTGCTCGCGGCGAACGGGTACTCGTCGCAGTCGTACTTCTTGGGGTCGGGGTTGTGCACCTTCGCGCACATGGCCTTGCGGTGGGCGTTGATGGTCTTCTCGTTGGTGATGCGGTGCAGCGGGGTGGAGGCGCCCGGGTGACCGGTGATCTTGCGCTGGGCGTCGAAGATGTGGTTGGCGGACTGCTTCACCTTCGCGTCGCTGCGGGAGAGGGTGAAGACTGGGGAGTAGGAGGGGAAGACGCAGCCGGGGTTTTTGGTGCGCTTCTTGGGGCCCCAGAACGTGTCGTCGCAGCGTTACTTGGCGGAGTTGTAGGTGAAGCCGCCTATCGTGTAGCCGGGCTTGGTGAAGGTGAACCGGTAGGAGGCCGGGCTGGCGAGCTGCTTCTTCTTTCCGACGCTGGCGGCGTAGCCGACGGTTCCCTTGTGAGCGGCGCCGAGGGTGGACCCTTGCGGGAACTTGACGGCGGTCTTGACACCCTTGCCGCCGCCGACGGACACGTTGACGTGGATGCCGCTGGCATTGACGAGCTTGGCCTTGCCGACGGTGAAGCTCTCTGTCCGCTTCAGCTTGTTGCTCTTCAGCGTCATGGCGTGCTTGATGTCGAAGGTGGCGGAGCGAACGGCTTGCCGTTCTTGAGCAGGTCGATGCGGGCGCCGATATCCATGCACATGCTGGTACGGGTGATGGTGATGGTGTTGAGCTTGCAGCTCGCGGCGGCGCTTGTGTTGGCGTAGACAGTCTTGGCAGCCGGGGCCTGGGTGACGGTGATGCTGTACTTCTCCGGTGCGGCTTGTGCGGTTGCGGCGCTCATGCCGGTGAGGAGGAGGGCGCCGAGAGCGGCACCGCTGGCGGCTTTCCTGGGCGCGCTGATGCGCATAGATGTGTCTCCCCTCGTTGGTCGAGGGACGGCACCACGTCGGGCTGCCGTCCGTCAGGCGAGCACGCTATGCGCTTCAACATGCCTGTATCTATTGGCTGTTGGGGCACTGTCGGATAGGACAAGTCGGGATTCGGCCAAAGCCACGCTGCCCGTCAGCGTCCGCCGCGGGCATTCCCTCACCGAGCCTTCCTCCGGTACGTACGAACGGAATCCGCCCCTACGCGGACCTGCCAGCACGCGTAGTCGCTCGAACGTTCAACGCGGTTGACGTCCTGGCGTCAACCGCCCCTGCCCGGGACCCCGGTCAACTGGCGACTGTTCCGTCTCACTGAACTTTGACGTGATGCTGACCCTGCGCACCGCGCGCACCGGCACCGGCAACCTCGTCGGGCAGGACGTGACCGCGCTGGGCCTGACCGACCCGGAGGACCTGGTCGAGAAGCTGACCGACTGCGGCTGGCTGTCTTGTCCCGGTACCGCCTGTGACCTGCTCGCCCCGCCCCCGCCCCCGCCCCGAGAACCCCACCCGGGTCACGGATCCGGCCTCGTGCCCTGCGGGGACGGGACGGGCCCGTTCACGTTCGGCAGGAAGATGCGGCCCAAGCTCTCCGGATGGGCCCAGAAAGTCGTCTCGGACAAGAAGCTCTGCAAGGCCAAGGCCGCCGCCAGCACGCGGCTGCTCGTCCTGACCCTGGCCACGCACACCAGCGTCCCGGGGCAACTCGGCCCCGGCGTCACCCTGGATTCCCTGGCCGTTGGGTGCCCCGCCGGCGCCGGCGAACTGCAGCGCCTGGTCGACCAGCTGGCCGCAGCAGACTGGCTCACCGAAGCCGCCGTCATCAATGCCCACCTCACCGGGCGGGTGACCGAACGCGTCCTCCCTCCGACCTGTCCTCTTACTTTGTGGGTGGCTTCTGAAGCCCTTCGGGGGTTGACGTGGGGTCATGCTGGTGTGGTGTCCAGGTCGGCGAGGTGTGGGGACCAGGCGTTCGTGAGCAATGACTATGGGCATTGGGATGTCGCGGGCGATGGAGTCCCTCGTCTGGGCGGGTTGCTCTTGTGATAAAAGGAGGGGCCTTAGCGCCGGTTGAACGGAAAATCAGCGAGCATGATGGAAGATGTTGCGACTGAGTTATCCGCGGAGTTGGTGGCTGACGGTTATGCGCCGCGTGCCCCGGTGGTCTCGCCCGACGGCTGTTGGGTCGTCTATGAAGTGGCGGCGATCGGGCAGGCCGGCGAGCGTCCGGTCAGCCATCTTTGGATAGCGGCCGTTGACAGAAGCACGGCGCCCCGGGAGCTGGCCGCAGGCATGACGGCGGATCGGTCCCCGCAGTGGGCGCCGGATTCGGAAGCGGTCTTCTTTCTCTCGGACAGGGCCGAGGATGGCACGACCCAACTGCACCGGACTCGGCTGGCCGACGGTGATGTGGAGACCCTGACTGCCTGGAGTGGCGGGATCCACGGCTACCTTCCCCTGAGCGATCCCGACCTCATCGCCCTCTTCGCGCAGGACGAGCCGACCGATGAGGACAGGCGTCGGGCGAGAGAACGGGACGACGCCCGGGTCTGGGGCGAGCGTGTGCCACTGGACCGGATTCGGCTGCTGGACTTGCGCACCAGGCAGATCCGTACCCCGGTCACGGTCGTTGATCGTCACGCCGTCGAGATGGTCCAGCGACCTGATGGTGGCCCGCTGGCGGTGCTCACCTGGGCGACGCCCGATCTGGACCCCGGCTCGCAGGCGCCCCGACTCCACCTGCTGGATCTGGAGAGTGAGACGACGCAGGACCTCGGACCGGCAGCAGCACAGGCGTCCTCGCTCACCTGGTGGCGAGCTGAAACCGGCTGGCACCTGGCATATCTGGCTGTCACCCCACCGGGACTGGTGGGCGGCACCGCCGTGTTCGACGTTGTGGTGCCGCTCTCCGGGGCTGCGGCCGGGCCCCGCAACCTGACAGACGGGATGACCGCATGTCCCTTGGGTCTCGTCCAGGTCGCCTCTGGTCCGCCGCTGGTCGTTGTCGCCGACGGCCTGGACACCGCTGTCCACCGGCTCGACCCCGGCGGGCCGCACCTGGTGGAAGTAGCGCGTGTGGATGGTCTGTTGACGGCGTTGACCGCGAGTCGATCCGGTGATGTCGTCGCTGCCCTGGTGAGCACGGCCTACGAACCCGTAAACGTCCACGCAGGGGCCCCGAGGGGGCCGCTGGCCAGGATCAGCGATACCAGGCCTGAGTATCGCGGCATCCGGTGGGGTACTCAAGAACGCCTGTCCTACGAGGCGTCCGATGGACTGGCGCTGGACGGTCTGCTGATCCTCCCGGCTGGTAAGACCCGGAACGAGCGGCCCTTCCCCCTCGTCACGTTGGTCCACGGCGGCCCGGACGACCGGTACGCGGACCAGTTCATGCTGGGCGTGCACGTCAGCGGACAGTGGCTGGCCACCGCTGGCTACGCGGTGTTTCTGCCGAATCCGCGCGGTGGCCAGGGGCACGGTCACGCGTTTGCCGCAAGCGTCGCGGGTGCGGTCGGCATGAATGAGTGGACCGACATCGTCACCGGGATTGATCTGCTGATCACCAGCGGGGTCGCCGACCCGGACCGCCTCGGGATCGGGGGATGGAGCCATGGCGGCTTCATGGCCGCCTGGGCCGTCGGGCACACGGACCGATTCCGGGCCAGCCTGATGGGAGCCGGCATCAGCGACTGGGGAATGCAAGCGGCAACCGGCGAATACGGGGCGTTCGAGGCCGCCCTGGGCGGCAGCACCGGTTGGGAGGGAACAGGCCCGCACCCGCACGACCAGCTCAGCCCGGTCTCGTTCGCCTCGAAGATCCGTACCCCGGTACTGATCTTGCAGGGCGAGGACGACACGAACGTCTCACCGTCCCAGGCCGAGTTCTTCCACCGCGCTCTGGTCCGGTTCGGCGTCGAGCACGAGTACGTCCTCTACCCGCGAGAAGGCCATGGGATACGGGAACGCAACCACCAACTCGACCTCCTGCGCCGTACCAGGGACTGGTTCGATCGGTGGCTGGTCCTCGGTCGACGAGACATCGCCGTGACCGAGCCGATCGCCGAATGAACCACCCTCGACGCCCTGGCAAGCCCAGATTCCTCGTGATCGACAGACCGCAGAAACCCATCCGCAGTGCCTACCGCGACCGCCATCGCTGCTCAGAAGCGAGTCGTTGCTCACGGAACCGCGGACGGTACGGCGTAGGAGGAGGGTGCGTGCGGTGAAGTCCCCGCCGTAGCGGTCGGTGCGCCGGTTGGCGAGAGGAAAGAGGAAGGAGTGAAGGAGCTGGCCGTGTCCGGCGTGGAACTCCAGGAGGCGGCCCCGGCGGTGGCGGCCGAGAACTGGGTGACGGCCGTGTCGATCTCGTCGTCTGTCATCTCTTTCGGGGGGTGGTAGCCGTGTGCGAAGGAGATCGGGGAGGGGCCGAGGGGCATCCAGCCGCCGTCGGCCGGGGTGAGTGGGAGGTCCGCCCGGTGCCTCGCCAGTGGAGCGGTCAGTGGACCTCATGACTCCAGTCCCACACCACGGCCCTGACCCGAGCCCGGCGGGCAGAGGACTTCCCCACCCTCCGGGACGCTGTGCGCGAGCTGACCACGCACCAGCGGGTGCACCAGCGCCACCTGAGTGACCAGTCCTTCCCCATCGATTTGATCGCCGCTATGGCGCAGGAGGCCGAGAAGGTCCTGGCCGCTGACGGATACCTTCACAACGGTATGTGGAACGCGGCTGTTGGTGACGCCGCGAACCACTTCGCCAGGCAAGTCGATCTCGCCGCAGTCGTAGCGCAGCCACCGGTCTGGAGGTCGAGCAGCCGCACAATGGCGTCTACATCGCCTACCTGGAGGAGGGGCAGTTCCTCGACTTCCACGTCGATGAGTTCGGCTTCGGTGAGGCCAACCCGATCCTGTGTCTCAAAGCACGATCGTCTCGCCACAGCTCCCACCGTGAGCACCACCATCCTCATTGGCGCAGACGGCTACCGTGCGTGCGATCTCGCACCGGGGGAATGCATTACGTTCGATGGAGCGATCAACCCGCACGGAAGGACGCTCCTCAGTGCTGGCGAGAGCGTCATCCTCATCAGCTTCGGCTTCCGTGCGCGTGATGAGGCCAAGCGTTCGGCCACCCACCTCCCAGCAGCCCCGCGCTGAGGAGCGAGCGCCTGCTTTCGCGTTATTGGCAGAGCAATCTCCGAAATGCAAAAAAGAGCCCCGCCCTGGCCCCTACTACTTGGGTTCTATCCATCGTCGCAACACCCCAGGGTCGGGCTTGGTGGCGGCGTCAGGCCGACGCGTAAGGTGCCCAGGTGATCGAGATACCAGAGGCGTTCGCGCAGAGCACCATTGAGCGCGAAGGAGAGCCCGGAGCGGCGTGGCTCGGCGAACTGGCCAGGATCGTGGAAGAGCTGCTGGGGCGCTGGGAGTGCGTGCCGGACGGGAAGGTCATGCACGGGGGCGTCGGGGTGATCATCCCCGTGCGGCAGCGGGCCGAAGGTACTGCTGTGCTGAAGGTGTCATTTCCGCACCCCGGCAACGTCCACGAGCCCGACGCTTTCGCGGCGTGGGACGGGCGCGGAGCGGTCCTGCTGTACGAGCGCGACGACGAGCGGTTCGCAATGCTGCTTGAGCGGGTCCAGGCGTCAACCCTGGCTGGAGTCGAAGACGGCGACGAGGTTGTGACAGTCGCAGGGCGGATCAGTCGTCGGCTGGCCATTCCCGCACCCCCGGGCCTGCCCCGGCTGAAGGAGCAGGCCAATGTCTGGGAGGAGCAGCTACGCAAGGACGCTGAGGAGCTGACGCACGCACTGTCGCGCTACGTGGTGGACGCCGCCGCGGCGACCGTCCGCGAGCTGGGCCGCGTCCAGCCGGACACCCTCATCCACGGTGACCTCCACGCCAGGAACATCCTGCGCGCCGACCGTGAGCCATGGCTGGCCGTCGACCCCAAGGGATATGCAGGAGATCCCGCTTACGACGGCGGCACGCTGCTCAAGTCGCGCGCGTTGACACTCCTCGACGCGGACGACCTGCGCAAGGCGGTCCACCGCGACCTGGACGTCTTCGCCGAGGCCGCGGAAGTCGATCGCGAACGCGTCCAGCGTTGGGCCCAGTTCCGTGCCGTCCAGGCTGCGTTCTGGGGCCGCCGCCACGGATTCCGCATCGCTCGCAGCGGACTACAGTTGGACTGGCTCACCGAATTCGCTGACCATCTGGCGGAGTTGCTCACCGAACGCTCGTAGGTCGTGATCTCGCTGGGCCAGGGCCGCGGCGGAGACGGGTGCGGCCACCGTTGATCAACGTGAGTTGTGTGGACTGGCGAAGAGACGGTGGCCGCAGGTCACAGCACAGATCCCGCCCGCTGGCGGGAGGCGTTCGAGGTGGCCATGGGCCGGATCGCTGCCCGGTTCGCCCGGGTCGAACCCCGCCTGCAGGCCGGGCGGCTGGTGCTGGGCCTGCTGTCCGACCTGCCGCGCAAAAACTGCTGGACCATCGCGGAATGGGCCGGGGCTGCCAGCCCGCACGGCAATGCAGCACCTGCTCGGCCGGGCCAAATGGGACGCCGATGTGGTCTGCGATGACGTGCGTGAATACGTCGTCGAGCACCTATATGACGATGCCGCGGTCCTGGTTGTCGAAGGCTCGCATGTTCATTGGTCGGCTCCGACGACACCGTGAACAGTAGCCGAGGGCCTTTGCGATGACGGGGGCTGGGTCTGAAGGACGAGTTGGCGGATCGCGTGGTGCCCGAGGTTCGGCCCCGCGACTGGGCCGAGTTCCTGACCGCCGACTGGGACCTCGCGGCCACCGCGTCCGACCGGTTCGCCGACGAACTCGGAACTGGCGAAAGAGGAACCCGGCACACGGTACGCATCACGCTCGCGACGGCGCACCCGTCACGCGGCCCGGAGCGGCCGGGACCGTTTGGGAGGCGGGAACGGCCGGGCAGGTGCCGCCGGCCGCCGCCCACCGGTTGATCCGGCCGGATACTGAGGTGGCGACTGGTGGCCCAGGGTGCCGCCGACCTCGCCCCCTTGGCCGCCCCGACGGGCCCGGGCGGCATCTGGGCGTCCCCCGACACGCCCTGACCCCCGAGCGTCCA
This sequence comes from Streptomyces sp. CB01580, assembly GCF_001905795.1. Classification (GTDB taxonomy): domain Bacteria; phylum Actinomycetota; class Actinomycetes; order Streptomycetales; family Streptomycetaceae; genus Streptomyces. The sequence continues at coordinate 90,061 of NZ_LIXJ01000006.1, read as the reverse complement.
GCGGCCAACGCACCTGACGACGCGGGGTGTTGACTCACCGGCTGGAGACTCCGCCTACGTCCCGCGCCACCGACGGACCGATGATTGGTCTGTACCAAATCTGGCCAAGCTCTTGCCAGGAACCGCGTACCTGGGCAGGATTTGGCTCGCGATCAAGCAGGTAATCACCTGCTTTCTCATCCATTGTCGCGCTTTGGTATCCGCGGCGTCCGTGGCACCCCATGGGATCCGCCCGTCGAAGCCGGATCGCTCCGCTCCACGCTCCACCCGCACATGCGTCTCTTCCCATCACGCATCGTCATCGGACAAAGGAGTCTCCATGTTCACGAAGTCCCTGTCCAAGAAGCGCGGTATCGCCGGCGCCGTGGCCGTCGCGGCGGCCACGGCGGGCATGATGCTGGCCACGGCGCCCGCTGCCCAGGCAGTGCCCGGCGACTGCACCATCTCGTCCGGGAGCAGCCTCTCCAGTCTCTGCACCAGCGGCACTGGTCAGCACCGGATTCACGCGGTGCTCAACCCGCTCGACCCCAGACTGCCGCAGCGCATCATCCTCGGTGACTGGGCCCCCGTCGGCCAGACTTCGGTCGCCTCCAACCCGTGGGGCACGGGGTACGTCGTGAGCGTCTGGGTGGACCGCATCGACTAGTGCCGTGACCGGCAAGGTTTGCCCGGAAGGAGCATCGTCCGGTGCGTGCGATCGCAAGGCGGCCGAAAGCCCTCGTAGCGGGCTACGTGGGCTTTCGGCCAACGCCGCGAGCGTGCGTGCCGGACGATGCGACGGGGCAAACGTTGCCGGGAGCGGCACTAGTGGTCGACCGGTGACGGCGAACGCCGACAGCCGTACGAAGTGAGAGACAGGCCGGCCCGTGACTCGGGCCGGCTCTGTCGCGGTGGTCTGCGTCGTGGACGTCACGCCGCTTCGCCCGTCGAACGAGGGCGACTTGGCGAGCCGGTCGCCCGATCGGCGCGCTCGGCGAGGGCGCTCGGCCCGGGCAGTTCGGATGCTGCTCTCCGGTGTCCGGACGGACTCGGTGCGGTGGTGCTGGATTGTACACGTCAATCTCGGCCGCGGGCCCATGCCAGCGGTCGACGGCGAAGTCGGCCCGGCGACCTGGGCTGCCCTCCGCTCGGCGCCCGGTTGATCCGTCGTGCCGGTCATGGCCGTTGCGGAAACGGTGCCATAACCGCTGTCCGCCTCACCGATGGCGTTCGAGCCTGTGGATCACCACTCCGAGGATGTCGCGCGCTGCGACGTAGCCGGTGTGGCGGCAATCGTGGCTGTGAGCGGCGTTGTCGCCCATGACCACGAACCGGTCCTGCGGTACGGGCTTACCGGCCTCAACGACGAGGGCGGGGCCCAGGCCTTCGGGCACCGGGTCGCCGGGGCCTGCCACGACGCGCTTGATCATCCAGCCTCGGGCACCGGGTGGCTCGCCGGTCGGCCGGCAAGGCCTGCCGGGCGTCTCCGCGGGCTCTGCTGGCGGGTCACCGGAGGGCGGTCGCCAGCTCGCGACGACGCCCCCTCCCCTCTTGATGCCTGTGCGCCCACTCTGGCTGAGCCGTCGGATCAGCACCCGGTCGCCGCTTCGATAGGCCGGCTCCATGCTGGCGCCGGCGACAGTGATCACCACGAAGCGGCGCCGTGCCAGCAGTACGCCCAGCAGGGGCGTCCCGACCGCGATGACGGCAAACGGGTACAGCCGCAGGCCGGATGGGAGCACCTCCTCAGGTGTCGAGGGCGGTCACCGGTGTTCCGGACCGGTAGCCGCAGGCCTGCATCGCGAACAGCCGGACGTAGGCCCCGTCGGCCCGCATCAGCTGATCGTGAGTGCCCTGTTCGATGATTCGACCGTTCTCCAGCACCACGAGGAGGTCGGCATCCCGGAGGGCGCCGAGCCGGTGCGGGACGCCTTCGGGAGCCTGAGCGGCGATCGTGCGACCCCGCCTTCCAGGGCCTGATGCAGTCCGCCAGCACCACGCTCACCGCCGGGGCCCGCCCGCTCGCCGTCGCCACCGCCGACGTCCTGGTCCTCCTTCTCGACGTCCGGGCCACCCTCGCCGTCGGCGCGCTCCTCCAAGTCGTCCCCGTCGTCCTGCTGCTGGCCTCCCCCATCCGTGTGCTGCGGACGATCCCCGCCCGCGCGGCCGTGCCAATCGCCCGTGAAGGAGTCGCTTCGTGACCACCGCGTCCACCGCGGCCGCGACCTACTGGGAGCCGCTCTGGTCCCAGGGCCGCCGCTACCGACAGCTCGACGACACCGAGAACCGGCTGGTGCACTCTGCCCGGCCGGTCCCGGCGCCATTCTTGCCTGTCTCCCCGGCGGGAGCCGCAGTGGCCGTCGAGGGGAAAGCGGGTTTCCGTGGCCCCCCGCGTGGCTCCCTCACGCCGATGGCACCGTCAGCGCGGGATGTGGCCCCTGGGCGTCAGCCCTGGCGCGCGTTCGTGACCTTCCCCGTGAGGAGGGGGCCCTCCATCCACTCGTCCTCCTTGAGGATGTACACCTGCATCCGCAGGGACTTCTCGGACCCGGTCAGCGCGTTGGGGACCGTGGGCACGGACACTTCGGTGCTCGTCTCGCCCTTGGGGACGGACACCCAGAGGGAGGGGCTGTCCGTGGACAGGGGCCGCTCCGGGTCGGCTTCCTCGCCGAGCGCGGAGAGCCATTCCTTGTCGACATCCTTCGTGGACAGCTCCGTGCCCTCGCTCACCGGCAGGAAGTCGAACCGCGTCTCGATGTCGGTGTCGGCGGGCTCTGAGAGCTCCACCTTCCAGGTGAGCTTCTGGCCCTGGGTGACCGAGTCGGCGACCGGGGTCACGGTGACCGTGGGCATAGGGACGTCGTTCTCGACGAGCACGCCCCCGAAGGCGCTGCCGACCGCTGTGCCGCGCACGGCCTTGGCCGCGACCTCGTGGCGGAGGTCGTGGTTGTAGCGGGTGCTGCCCTTGACCGTGATCGGCACGTCTACGGAGCCACCGGCCTTCACCGTTACGGTGCGGACGGTGGACGTGTAGGTCTCCGGGTCGCGGACGGCGAGCTTGATCACGCCGGTGCCCTGGCCGGTGACCTGGACGGGCACGTTGTAGGTGTGGGTGCCGGAGTCGCCCTTCTTGACCGTCAGCCTGCCGATGTCGACACGCGGGAGCGCGACGGGGCTTACCACAGGGGTGCCGGGGCGCCAGCCCCAGGCGTCCATCAGCCAGAGCTTGCCGGAGCCGCTGCGCGGGGTGAGCTCCAGCGACTGCGTCTGCTTCAGGTCGACACCGGCGCTGACGGCGGCCTTCAGGGGGACGCGGACCTCACGCGCCCAGTGCGCGGCCGTCGAGTCGGAGCCGGGAAGGCCGTCGACGATGACCTGACCGAGCCTCACCCGCTTGCCGGAGGTGTCGGTGAGGGCGACGTCGAGCCGGGTGCCGCGGGTATTCGGCGGCACCATCACCCGCAGGGCGAGCGCGTCGGAGCCCGCCAGCGAGAATGCGTGCTCCGGCGTCAGACGGACCGGGGTGCCCGGCTTGGTCCAGCGGGCCGTGACCGCGTTGCGACCCGGCTCACTGGTGGTGTCCGCCCACGACGCGAAATGCGGCGACCTACCGGGTTCGGAGTCCGGCCTACATGCCTGGGTAGTGCTCGTCGTGATCTGCTGGCACACGCGCCCGTTCGTCACCGAGAGCGGGTCGTCGGGCCGGATCGCCGGGGTACGGTTGCCGCCGACGGCGTGGGTCAGCACCCGGGCGGGGCCGGCCGAGGGCGCGCTCCGGTTGGAGCCGTCGAGCAACGGGCGGACCCGGTCGTCGCCCACGAGGAAGAGCCGCGCGGCGGCGGCGATGTAGGTGGTGCCCGCCGTCTGCTGCTGCTTGGCGCTCAGCCGGGTCTCGGCCTGTGCCGAGCAGACCGGGTCCGGGTTGTTCTTGTCGTCCCAGAAGTCGTCCGCGGCCGGGGCCTCGGCCTGGCCGGGCGTCCACTCCGTGTTGAAGAAGTTGTGGTTGGCGCCGACCATGTACACCGCGCTGTGCAGCGCCGTGCCCCGGCCGATGCCCCGGGTGCCGTCGAGGTAGATCTGGCCCTGAAGATCGCTCACATCGCCGTCACAGCCCGGCAGGATGGCCATGGAGGGCACGTCGGGCGTGGGGTTCTGGCCGAAGAGGGTGGAGCCGATCAGGACGGTGCCGCGGATCCGCCAGCCCACTGGCCCCCGGTAGCCGTCCTCGGCGGGCGGCGGCGGGGAAACGCTGTCGAGAGCCGCCCGGTTGACGCCCTCGCCTCCCCGGGAGTGGCCGACCAGGAGCACCTTCGAGAGGTCCGCGGGCTCCGTCGCGCGCACGGCCTTGGGAGCCTTCGCGGGGTTCGCGCCCCACTCCGCCCAGCGGGCGAGGTGCTGGCGCACCAGGGACGAACGGGCTTGCGCCCCGAAGTCGGCCGCGCGGCCGTCCTGCGCGTTGACACCGTTCGCGGAGATGGAGACCGTCACATAGCCCTGGGATGCCAGGCGCTCCTGGTCGTGCAGAAAGCCGCGGTAGCTCGGGACCTCCTTCTTGCCCGGCTTGCACGGCCACTCCATGCCCGCGCTGTTCTTGCCGGGCTCGTAGCAGGTGGCGCTGCGACCGTGGAGGAGGAGCGCGAGCGGTCGCTTCCCCGGCGCGTCCGTCGGGCCGACGACCGTGGCGCGCATTTCCACGGGCTCGGCGTAGCCCGGCAGCCTCACCGACTTCAGGGTGTACTCACCGCTGATGGTGCGGTACTCACCGGCGACACCGGGGTCGACCGGGTTGGCGGGGAACGGGTCCTGGGGCGCCGCCGCGGCCGACGAGCGCCGGTGACCGGGTGCCTGTTCGGCCCCTGCGGCGTCAAGCCGCCGCGAACCGGCGACCACCTGGAGCTCGCTCACCGGTCCGACCCTCGCCCCGTCGAGGCGGAGCCGGAAGGTGCGTTGGTCGGGGGAGGGCTTCGGGACTCCGAGGGTCCGCTCCCCTGAGCGGAACTCGACCAGGGCACCGCCCATGCCCACGGGCTTGGGCGAGCTCCAGATCAGCTCCCCGCCCTCGACACGCCACCCCTCCGGCAGCCGCCCCCCGGAGGCGCCCGGCGGCGCGTCGGGTATGGACTCGACGGCCGGTTGCGCGTGCGCCAGCCCCGGCGCACCCGCCGCCAGAGCCACGGCCGCCAGGGCAGCCGTTAGTGCGCGTGAGACCTGTCTCACGATGGTGTCTCCTCGTCGTTGGTCGTGCTTCAGCGCCCCAGGAATCCCAGGAGCACCCCCCGCACCGGGGAGAGGATGACGTGTCGTCACCGGTTGTCCCGCCTCGGAAAATCTGACAGGAATCTGACAGGAGCCAAACAGAAGCCAGACGGGAGTCACGGGGCCGGTCCGCTGATCGAGGGATCCTGGCCCGGAGCAGCGGTCCGGTCGCGCTGGGCACCAGCTCAAGCGGCACGGATGCGGGATCGGCGCATCGCCCGAGAAGGTCGGAGAAGCAAGACCTCAGCGGCGACCGAGTAGCCGCCGAACTTGCCGTCGGCGTGCAGCTTGGTCATGACACCGACATCGGAGAGCCGATCCGTAGCCGTCGAGCGCCTCGTCGACGGAGTTGTCGCTAATCTCGCACAGGCGTCAGGGGCCTGCCGGCAGTGGCAGAGGTCGTTTCTAGGTGTTCGCTTGTGAAACACCGCGACGCCCGCCGATCACGCTGCACGTTTCTTGTTTCATGAGTTGTTGCAAACGACTGGACGCCTGAGAGTGCGATACGTGGCGTAATGCCCGTTTCGGGTTTGGGGTTGGGTGAGGGGTCCTGGTCGGCGGGGTGGGCTGGCGGTCAGGTGCGGGGCTGAGTGAACAGGCCGCGTTCGGATTCGGTGAGGATGCCTCGTGTGACCAGGCGTTTCAGCTTGCACCGGATGCTTTCGGTGTTCTTCGGGAGGATCAGCAGATCGAGGGCCTCGCACAGATCGCGGGCTCGCATCGGACGGCCGGCGTCGGTGAGGGCGGTGAGTATCTGCTGGCAGGCCGGGTGGTCCGGCACGTCGGGGCGGGCAGTGCGTCGACTTCCCCGCCCAGATCACGGCGGTGCTTGGTCTCCTCGGCCTGGGCAAGCGGCGATCGTGCGGGGCCGCTGTCCTGAAGGGGCACCGGCCTGCCCGGCGCGGCTGCGCCGCCGAGGCCGGATACGGCTCACGAGGTCGGACCGGCGCCGGCGCAGGTGGTCGCGGTAGGGATCGACCAGGGTGGGCCGGTAGCGGGGGCGATTCGGTCCGCGGGCGGTTCGGGGATGCGGGCGTAGCGCTTGACGGTATTCAGGGCGAGGTCCAGTCTGCGGGAGCAGTCGAGCAGGCCGACGCCGGAGTCGAGGAGGGCGTGGACTTTGTGCCGGCGCTCGCGGGTGGTCTGCTCGCGGACGCTTCCGGGCCAGGGCGGGTTGACGGTGGCCCAGCAGGGGGCGTGGGCGCGGACCTCGGTCAGGACTTTGTTGCACAAGTTCCGCCACAGATGCCAGCGGTCGCTGGCCTGCACCGCGTCGGGCAGGGCCCGGCGGATCGCCTCGGCGTAGGTGGCCGAGCCGTCCCGGCACACGACTTCGATCCCTTTCTTCCCGGCAGCCATGCCTCCAATGTGGCGGCTTCGCGGTCGGGCAGGACATCGACGCGTTCCCCGGTCTCGGTATCGATGATGATCGTGGCGTAGCGGTGACGGCGGCGCAGGGCGAAGTCATCGACCCCGATCACCCTCGGGATCCGTACCGCCCGCGCGGGAATTCGCCGCAGCGCCCGCAGGGCGGTGGCGAACGATACGGGAACGGCCAGTAACCGGGTGAGCCGGGCGGCCGCCCGGCCGCATAACTCCTTGACCACCCCCGAGACCTGGCTGGTCGGACGCGTGGTGCGGCGCTGAAGGCGCTCGACCAGCCCAGGGACTTGCTCGCGGAAGGTCTGCCGCCGACAGCCCAAGACCGGGCAGACCAGGCGCCGCACCCGGACGTGGGCCACGACCTGCCGACCATCCACCGGCACATCCGCCACCGTCCGAACGTGATACCCGTGCACCTTCCCCGTCGGTACCCCGCACGCCGGGCAGGGCACCCGAACATCCCGGGTCCGGGCGATGACCCCGATCACCTCGCCGTCGTCCGCCACATCATCGCTGACCAGCGCCGAGAGCCCTGAAAACACCGTCGCTAAAAGGGAGTTAACATCTCGCACGCAACTTCAACGACGCCCGTCACCTGCCGTCACCACCGACTACGGAACAGAGCCACTCGTTTGACAGACCCGCCCATGACTGAGTCCCCACAGCGGGCCAACACTTACTCCCAAACGCACCCACAGGGTTGCCGAGTGGGGCCGCTGCACGTTTCCGTGACCAGCCGTCGGACCTGGCTGCGAGAAACTGCCAACTGCAGTGCGAATCCCGGAAGCAGGAGGCCAAGGGCCCGGACCGGTACGTCCCGGGCGGGTACCCCATGGGCTCCGGGGACGTGGGGTACGTCCGGGGCGGCTCTCTGAACCTGCACGAACCGGGCGCCGTCCGGGCCAGCATAAACCAGCCTACTGCGAAGAAGGGACCGGGGCCGGCGTTCGCAGGGTCGTCGCACTTGGCGCCGCAGACGGGCCGCCGCGCCGGGGCATGGGCTTCCCGGGCCTGGAGCCCGATTCCGTCGGCGGCGGGGCGGCTGCGGACGGGCCCGGCCGGGCGGCCTCCCACGACGGGTGGTCCGCCCAACCGGTCTGGGTTTTCCTGCCGGTGTGCTAACTCGTGCGTGTGTCCAAGATCCTGATGGACTCCGGCACGTCGCGCTGCTGCCTCGCCACCCTCCGAGTGTGTGCCCCTCCGTCCGTCGGGTGGTGGGGTGCGGATTTCACACGGTTGCGATGCCCGGATCACTCACGCCGGCTTGACCGTTCTCGACGTGCCCGGCCAGGCGCCGCAGGTATCCGGCTTGGCCCTCGACGACGACCGTCAGGTCGTACCAGCGCTTGGTGGCGCGCAGGCCGATACTCTGCTCGACGGTGGCACCGGCGCGGACTGTGTAGGTTTGGGGCCCGCCGCCGTAGGCGTTGGTCACGGTGAGATGTGCGTCGGTGGCCGACGGGTTGACCAGGGTGAGCTTCAGGTTGCCGGTGCTGGCATCGTGGCGTGCCGTCACCTCCGGCTCGCCAACCTTGTTGTTGCCCTTGAAGGCGCGCAGGAAGCCGTTCGGGCCATGGACCGTGAGATCGTAACTACCGCCGGAATAAAACGAGTTCCAGCTGTCGGAGACCGGCTTTCCGGCTGCCGCCGTGTATGTCCACGGGCCGTCGGTGCGCTTTTGTGAGCGTACCTGGAAGGCGGCACCCGCCTGGTCCCCTGCACTGAACGTCAGCTTGTACTTGCCGGTCGTGAGGTCGGCGGCCCCGTCGACGTAGGGCGCGTACGCGAGCGGGCGACTCGGCCGCGACCCGGCCTCTTGCCGGGGCAGGGTGCCCTGGAAGGGTGGCCTCGGTACGTAGCTGCTGTGGCGGTTACGGTCCGGCGGGGCGTAGCCCGCGGTGTCCGGCAGGTCCGCCGGGCCCGTGACCTCGAGGGAGAAGTCGAAGGCGGACGTCAGGTCGCCGCAGATGGCGCGCCGCCACGGCGAGATGTTGGTTTCCTTCACTCCAAACCGGTTCTCCATGAAGCGCAGGATCGAGGTGTGATCGAAGGTCTCCGAGCAGACGTACCCGCCGGTGGACCACGGCGAGGCGACGATCATCGGGACGCGCTGCCCGAGGCCGTAGGGGCCTGCGGCATATCCGATACTGCCATCGTAGTGGTCGAGCGTGGTGTCGACGGTGGACAGGCCCTGGCTCGCGGAAGCCGGCGGGTAGGGCGGCACGACGTGGTCGAAGTAGCCGTCGTTCTCGTCGTATGTGATGAACAGGGCGGTCCTGCTCCATACGTCAGGGTTCGAGGTGAGCGCGTCAAGGACTTGCGAGATGTACCAAGCACCGTAGTTGGCAGGCCAGTTGGGGTGCTCGGAGAATGCTTCGGGAGCGGCGATCCAGGAGATCTGCGGCAGATTTCCGGCCTTGACATCGGCTTTGAGGATGTCGAAGTATCCGTCTCCCGCCTTGGCGTTCGTGCCGGTGCGGGCTTTTTCGTACAGAGGGTCGCCGGGCTTGGCGTTGCGGTAGTTGTTGAAGTACAGCAGGGAGTTGTCGCCGTAGTTGCCGCGGTACGCGTCGTTGACCCAGCCCCATCCGCTGGCCGCGTCGAGGCCGTCGCCGATGTCCTGGTACACCTTCCAGGAGACGCCCGCCTTCTCCAGGCGCTCGGCGTACGTCGTCCAGCCGTAGCCCGCCTCCTGGTTGCCGAGGACCGGGCCGCCGCCGGTGCCGTCGTTGCCGACGTGGCCGGAGAGCATGTAGTAGCGGTTCGGGTCGGTCGCGCCCATGAACGAGCAGTGGTAGTCGTCGCAGATGGTGAATTTGTCGGCGAGGGCGTAGTGGAACGGGATGTCTTCCCGTGTCAGGTACGCCATGGTGCCGGCGCCTTTGGCGAGGATCCAGTTGTCGTACTTGCCGTTGTTGAACGCGGTGTGGCCGCCGGCCCAGTCGTGGTCGAGGCCCGCGATGAATTGCATGCCCAGGTTGTCGGCGTTCGGGTGGTACGGCAGGGTCTCGATGCCGACGATCGACTGGTGCCATACCGGCTTGCCGCTGGGGAGTGTCACCGGGCGGGGGTCTCCGAAGCCCCGGACCCCCTTCATCGACCCGAAGTAATGGTCGAAGGAACGATTTTCCTGCATGAGGACGACGATGTGCTCGATGTCCTGGACGGTTCCGCTGCGGCGCGCCGCGGGGATGGCTGCGGCGCGGTCGATGGAGCCGGACAGGGCAACGAACCCCGCGGTGGCTCCGGCGATTTGAAGGAAGCGGCGCCGATTGACGTCGGTCATGGGTGGGGGGTCCTCCTGTTGCTTCGGTGATGTCCGTCGACGAAGAGGGGCAGACGGAGTATTTCAAGAGGACCCGGGCTCGGGGAACGTAGGCTGAGGTGACGGTCGCGCAAAATGTGGGCGGTTGGTGCGCGAGCGGTCAGCGCGTCGCCGCGCGTCGTGCTACAAGTCTCGTTCCACTGCCCTCGGATCGGCCTCCGTTCGGTAGGCCGAGGCGTCGAGGTTCGTGACCCTTTGATTGGAAGTGGTTCTGGCGTCGCCTGAAAGTGTGGGTGTGGGTTGAAGTCCGTCGAAGGGCGCCGGATGCAGTGCAGCGGGAGGTGTGGGCGGGACACGTCGGTTGTCAGGGGCGGGGGCTAGGGTCGGCGGTGTATGACCACCAGCAGCAGCGGCAGGGCAAATACTCGCGGACACGGCTTGAGACCATGACCAGCGCGCTGGTCATCTTGGTCGGGGCCGACGTGATACGCCCCTCGCTGGCCTGGCTCTTCACCGGAGGAAAGAAGCGCAAGGTCGCCCGGAACATGATCTGGTCCCGCGGCACCGCAAGCTTCGACCGCGTCGACCGGTTCTGCCGCCAGGACCCCGGGATCACCGACAACGCGCGTGAGCACATCGTGTTCCGCCTCGCAGTGATCACCGCGGCCAAAGGCGGGACGATGGCCGACATCACCGTCGGCGACCTGCTGGAGTCCCTGGACGTCGAGTACTCCCTGCGCGGAGAACGGCGCCTGGGCTCAGCCGCGTTCCGGGTCCTGCGAGAGCTGGGGGTCTTCGGCCCCGGCGTCCCGATGCTGCGGGAGATCACAAGCAACGGCCAGCTGGCCGTCGAGGAACTCGTCGATCGCTACCCGATCGCCTGCCGCCCGGTCCGCGACCTGCTGGTGGACTACCTCGGCGGTGCGGGCGGCGGCAGCCGGCGAGCCAGGAGACCGTCCTCTCCACGGCCCAGCGGTGGCGGCCCGGCCGTGTGGAGGAAGCTGATCTTCGCCGGGGTGTCGCTCGAAGTGTGCGCCGCGCTGCCGGCGATCTCCGCGACGGCCGCCGGCCACGACGCGTACGTCGCCATGGACGCCTCCGGCACCTTCAGCCGGGCCAAGCGCGAGGCCGGACTGCTATGGATGCAGCAGGCGGGCGTCATCCTCAGCGACTACGCCACCCTCATGGTCGAGGCCCTGGCCGACAACGCCGCCCCCGAATCCGGAGCCCTCTACGCCGCCCTCGACATGCCGTTCGCCGTCCTGGTCGGCCAGATTGCCGCTGCCCGGCATGCCTGAGGGCTGTCCCGTAATCCGTGGCGGATCGGCGCGCGGCGTCGGATGTGGTGCATCGCAAGACGGAGGGGCACCCGCATACCGGATGCATGCGGGCGTTGCGACGCCGCGGCGAGGTGCCGCAGCTGTCGTCGGGCGCCCGTCAGGGATTACGGGACAGCACCAGGCCGTCTCGTCGAAGTGCCGTCGTTCGGCCGGAGGCCGGGACGCGCGGCGTCCGGCCGCCGGGCACCACGAAACCGCGATCCGGTTCGAAACGGACGGCGCCCTCGATGACGTGTCCGAACGCCGGACCCGAGTGGCGGTGCGGAGGAGTGCCCGGGTCGCCGGGTTCCCACTCCACGTGCACGGTCATCGCAGAAGCGCCCTCGGGGATGGTGATCGGCGAGGCGTCCTGCAGCACCTTCACCGCCGTCATCCAGCTTTCCGATCCGTCGTACTGATCGGCTCCGTGCGCGTGCGCCGAGTCCTCGTGGGTCACCGTGTCGCACCTTCCGTAGGTCCACCAGGTCGTGGGATGGGTGCACCGTTCGTAAAAGGCCAGGTCGCGGTCCCATGACCGTACGACAGTGTCGACCGAGAACTCCGGAATTCTGTGACAGCTTCGACTCGTCGCCGCCCTGCCGCAGCCGCGCGGTCCCGCACGATGTCGCCTCCGAGGTGGCCCATGCCGCCGTGGGGCCGCCACTTTCGGCGTTCTCGAATCACAGGTCTTGAGAAACACCGTCTGGACGACCTCACCGCAAGACTCCTTGTTGCCCGTCGTTTCGACATCCCGAAGGTCTCGCCACGGAGTCCCGGCTCGCCTTCATCGGCGCGATCCGTGCCGATGAACGATTGGGGCCGGAACGAGTAACCTCCCGGTCCTTCCTTTCCGCCGACAGGTGTCTTTCATGTCGCTTTCCAGTGGCTGATCCGCTCCCCCGTCGCATGGTGCGCCATCATGCCTCGTGCGGAAACCCGACCGTCTCGTGGTGAGATCTCCCGAGATTCACCCGGGCGCCTGTCACACATTCAGTGACCACGCTGTCCTATCCGATACGAGCGAGCGGCCGATGAGACGGGCCGTCTGGCATCGGAAGAAGCAGAAGAATCTCCGAGAGAGGACTTTCCATCATGAAGGTCGTAGTGATCGGTGGTACCGGACTCATCGGCTCGAAGCTGGTCGCCAAGCTCAACGAGCACGGCCACGAGGCGGTGTCGGCGGCGCCCAACACTGGCGTCAACACACTGACGGGCGAGGGCCTTGCCGAGGCCCTGAAGGGCGCCTCGGTCGTGGTCGACGTGTCGAACTCCCCTTCGTTCGAGGACGATGCCGTCATGACGTTCTTCCACACCTCGACCACCAACCTTCTCAGGGCCGAGGCGAACGCCGGTGTGACCCACCATGTCGCGCTCTCCGTGGTCGGCACCGAGCGGCTCCAGGAGAGCGGCTACTTCCGTGCCAAGCAGGCGCAGGAGGAGCTGATCAAAGCCTCCGGGATTCCTTACTCCATCGTCCACGCCACGCAGTTCTTCGAGTTCGTGAAGGGCATCGCAGCCTCGGCGACCGACGGTGACACCGTGCGGCTGGCTCCCGTGAAGATCCAGCCCATGTACTCCGACGACGTGGCCGCCGCAGTGGGACGTACGGCTGTCGGCGCCCCCGTCAACGGCATCGTGGAGGTGGCCGGCCCCGACACCTTCCGGTTGGACGAACTCATCCGCACCGGCCTCGCGGCCGAGAACGACCCACGCGCTGTCGTGACCGATCCGCAGGCCCCGTACTTCGGAGCCGAGCTGCGGGAGAACACTCTCCTTCCCGGCCCCGACGCGCGCATCACCGAGACCCGTTTCACCGACTGGCTCGCGCGGCAGAGCTGAGTTCTCCCGGGGTGGCCCTGTGGGCAGGGCCACCCCACCTCGGTCGTGCCTTCCGCCACCCGAAGCACATCCGAGTGCCCGGCATCCGCTTCGGGCTTCGGCGGCATAGTGGCGTGCGCGCACGATCGTGGTCGTGCCTGCCCGGTCCGGGCTGTCCAGCGGACGGTGAGGAAGAGAACGTCGTGCGCGGAGACAACGTCACCGTCGGTCGCGTCGTCGTCGCTGCCGCACCGGCCCACGTCCGGCCGGTGCGGCTGGAACGACGTCGTCGAGGAGACACTGCGCCACGACGCGGGTGGTGTCGTGGTGGCGCCTTCATTCCTGCGCTTCGGGCGGTGTGTCGGCTGCGGAGAGCAGGAAGTCGGCGAAGTGTTCCGTCAGCGGCTCGCCCATGAGTGGTTCCAGGAACAGGAACTGGCCCTGCGGGTTCACCTCGAGCCATACCGGCTGCCCGTCCGGCGTCAGCTTCAGGTCCACCACGCCCATGCGCAGTCCCAGTCGGTTCAGGACTGCGCCCACCTGCCGGCCGATGTCCTCCGGAACGGACCAGGGAGATATGGGCACTTGGAGGTCGGGCCGCCAGTCGAGTTCTTCCGTCTCGATGAGCGCGGCATACATGTGCTCACCGAAGCAATTGAGCCTGATGTGCCGGCAGCCCTCGATGTACTCCTGGTAGGTGGCGGGACACACCTCGAACGACTGCGCCGGAATCGATTCCGGGTCGTCGATCCAGCGTGTCCAGAGGGACGGTCCCCGGGCACCGACCACTGGTTTGACGATGGCTCGCCCGACTTGCCTCGTGAAGGCTATGACGTCTTCTCGTGACTGGGAGACCAGGGTGCGCGGTACCCGGAAGCCGGCATCCTGTGCCACCGCGAGTTGGTACACCTTGTCGGCAGCCCGATCGGTCGCCTCGGGTGGCGAGATCCACTGGCCGTCGAAGGCGGCGGCGAGGATGCCTCCGAGAGCGCCGCGACAGTCGTTGTTCACGAGGCTGCGCTCGTGGGTGCTGCCCGCATGCGCGGCGATCTCCTGATCGGCCCTGGGCCGCCGCCACCACAGGACAGCAGCCTCCTCCGGCGCGACAGGGACACCCTCGGAGGTGAGAAGGGTTGCGGCCCGAATCCCACAGGTGTCCTCGTCGCTGTGCGAGTACCAGGACAGTGTCTGTCGGCCGGCGATGGTGTCGCTCTCCACGATGTGGAAATCGTGCCTTCGCCGGCTGCGCACCGCATGCTGCACAGCGAGAGTGTGCAGGTCGTCGCGGACCGAGACGGCCAGTATCACGCCAGTCCGCAGTCGTCGCTATGGCTCGCCTCGCCGTACGAGCACCCGGTTTCGGAGGCCACACCCGCGAGATTCTCAGCCACGATCTCAAGCCCGGTCGTCTGCCGGACCGCTTGCTCCCAAGCCCGCAGCTGCTCAGGGGTCTTCAGCTTCACGTAACTGTCCGGCTGCGCACGAAAAACGACCGGGGGAGGCATCTTGACGACGTCCTCGGCGTGCTCGTCCATCGGATCGCCCAGCTTGAAGTCAGGCATCGTGCCCACCTCGGATCGGTAGTCGACTTCGCCTGCTTCCACGAAACCACCGATGGGCCACCCGCGCATGTTCCGCGCATGCCCGGCCCGCCGTGATCTCGGCTGAGGCGCTCTCGACGACCGAGTTCTTCGAGTCCCACAACAAGTGGACTCCACAGGCCGTTCGGACACTCCGATACCCGACTCCGTCGTCGGGCACCAGCGGTTGCGGCCTCCGCACCGCCCACCGCGAGCAGAGCCGTCCTCGCTGGTCAGTCATGCATGGGGCGCTACCACCGGCGGACGAAGAACCTCCTCGCTCGTACTCGCCGAAGAGGCCCGGCTTCTTCCGGGAGAGGAAGAGAGGCATCTACCCCGCGCCGCGCCCCTGCGTACGGTCCAGCCAGGGGCCGAACTCGCTCTCCATGACCAGTCGACCGAGTTTGCGGTACTCCTGGAGCACGGCCGAGACGATCTGCTTCATCCCGAGCGGTCCCCCCGATTCCGCCGCCCGATAGGCTGCGGTCACCGCGCAGGCGCGGATCGATCCTCCCGCCAGCTCGAAGCGCCGCGCGCAGAATTCCAGGTCGAGGTCCGCGTCGCGCGGGATCGCCGTCCCGAGGCAGCGGTCCCACAGGGCCAGTCGCTGCTGGGCGTCCGGCATGGGGAACTCCGCGATCACGTCGAGGCGGCGTGTGAAGGCCTCGTCCAAATTGGCCCGCAGGTTGGTGGTGAGCACAGCGATCCCGTCGAAGGATTCCATCCGCTGCAGCAGGTAGGCCGACTCCACGTTGGCATGGCGGTCCTGAGCGTCCTTGACCTGCGAGCGCTTGCCGAAGATGGCGTCCGCCTCGTCGAACAGCAGGATGCCGTTGACGTCCGCCGCCTCGACGAAGATTCTTTCGAGGTTCTTCTCGGTCTCGCCGATGTACTTGTCCACCACGATGGACAGGTCCACGACGTAGAGGTCCACGCCGAGCTCCGAGGCCACCACTTCGGCGGACATCGTCTTCCCGGTGCCCGACTCGCCGGCGAACAACGCGATGACCCCTCGCCCCCGGCCTCCGCCGGGGCGCATCCGCCATTGGCCGAGCACCTGTTCGCGGTGGCGTGCGCGCAGGGCGAGTTCGGACAGCTGCCGACGGGTCGCGGCGGGCAGGACGAGGTCGTCCCAGCCCACGGTCGGCTCGATGCGGCGCGCGAGCCGTTCGAGCCCCGCGCCGTTCTGGGCCCGGACCGCCCTGCGCAGGTCCTGCGGGTCCACCGGACGCTCCTGCGCGGCCGCCAGCCGGGAGGCGACGGTGGCGGCCCTGCGCAGCTGCTCGGAGTCGAGCCGGTAGGACGTGACGGCCGTCGCGATTTCCTCGGCCGCCCGCACGTTCTCGGGAGGCAGCCCGACCGCGGTGCCGGCCGCGGCGAGCGCCCGGCTCCACCGCCGCGCCGCACCTGCGTGACCAGTGGGCAGGACACGGACCGGAACGGGGCTCTCCCCGCTCCATCGGGGGTCCCAGTCCTTCTTCCCGTACACGATCAGCGGCGTGCCGCTGATCGCCGCGCACAGGCTGCCGAGCAGTCCGGCTCCCTCGGGGCGTTCGGGCGCGAGCCCTTCGATCGGCCCGAGGACGACACCGCCTCCGCTCAGCCGGGCCTCGGCCGCCAGGGTCCGGACGAGCTCCGCCGGTTGCGGGACGCCGACGAGTGCCGCGACGTCGACCAGCAGCGGGCGCCGTCCCGCGGCGAGCAGCGCCCGCACGGCGAGTCCGCCGGGGTCGCCTCCCCGGTCCAGCAGATGGACCAGGCCGCTGCCCGTGCCCACTGCCGCCGCGACGTGCAGTACCTGAGGCTCCGGGGCGGGCTCGTCCTCGGGGCCGGCCATCCGGACCAGTCCGCGCAGCCTCCCGTCGGGTTCGTCGTCGCCGAGCAGGTGGGCGGTGACCCGGTCCGGTACCCGCAGCACCCGTGAGAGCAGCGGACGGTCGGCCTCCAGGACTGTCAGCAGTCCGCCCGCGACCAGCGGGGCGGACGACGAGAACCGGAAGCGGCCGGAGCTCGCGGCGGGCAGCCCGCAGAGTTCGAGTGCCAGGCCGATGGTCGGCCTTCGTCGGGTGAGGTCGTCGTTGAGGTAGCCGTAGAGCCGCTCGAACCGGGCGTCGATGTCCGGCGCCATCGCGACCAGCAGCAGATCGATGTCCAGCGGCGTCAGGCCGAACTCCGCGGCGAGCCTGCCCATCCGGCTCCCGGGCGGCGAGTCCGGTCCGGGCCGGGACGCGTACTCCGGCACCGGCCCGAACGCGTCGCGGGCCGCCAGGATCCGTTCGGCACCCTCGTGGGTGAGGTACTGCCCCCGGTAGGGATCGTCCGCTTGCGGGTCGACGGCCCGCCGGGCCGCGACGGCGCTCCTGACCCGCTGCTCGACGTGGATCAACCGCTCCCAGAGTTCCTCGACGGCCGTCGGGGCGCCGGGCAGTTCACGGACGGTACGGGAGTCCTGTGCCGTGGTCATCGAGCCGCGCTCCCGCGCCTGCGCCGACCGGGCGGCAGTTGCCGTTCGCGTTCCGCGGCGAAGCCCTGCTCACCGGGATCGGACGCCCCGTCGTAGCGCAGCCTGCGCCCCGGTTCCGCACCTTCGCCGTCCTGTGCGGGCGCGGCGCGTACCACCAGCCCTTCGGTGACCGGCGGGCCGGCGGACGTCCGTTCGCCTTCCAGCGGCGCCCACACCCGCAGGTCGATCGCGGCCTTGAGCTCGCCACCGAGCGCGGACCACACGTCGGCGGTGGACTGCCGGTCGGCGCCCGAGCCCGCCGCCTCGATCTCCACGGTCAGACCCAGTTCGGCGAGGCTGCCGGTGAGTGTCCGGGCGGGCAGCGCGCTCGACCGTACGAGGCAGCGCAACACCTCGGAGAGCAGCCGGTGTTCGTCCTGCGGGCGGTTGGTCCAGGCGGTCACCAGGTAGGTCAGCTCGAACCAGCGCGGCGGGGTGCGCCAGCCGACCACCGTTCCCTCCTCGTCGTGCTCCTCGGCGGTGCCGGTGCGGCGCCGGGTCGCGTCCTCGCGGATGCCGTGCAGGAAGACACTGACCGTGGGGGCGTTGCGCCGGGCGGCCCAGTCCTTCGTCGGCGCCTCGAAGACCAGATCGACTCCGCTCTCCTGGAGACCGGCCTCGACCAGCAACAGCCGCAGTCCCTCGTCGACTTCGTGGATCACCGGCGCCCCACCTCGTCCGGCGGGACGATGGCACCGACGACCACCAGGAACGGCGTGGTGGCCGGGCTGAACCCGGGTCCCGTGGCGGTGATGGTGCGCGGTCCCGTCCGGTCCTTCACCAGGATCAGCAGCTGCGCGACGAACGTGCCGTCCGCACGCGGGACGGTGGGCGGTGCGGTCGCCGTGATCCCCGGTTTCCAGGTGAGCCTCACCGGGGCCCCCGGCGGGAAGTCCTTGCCCCGTACGGAGGTGACGAACCCCGGTTTGCCGACGGCGGGCACCGCGACGATGCGGGGCCGGAGAATGCGCAGCGGCGTCCTGGCCACGTTGTCGCGGGTGTCGGCGTCGGTACCGGTCGTGGTCAGCGTGCCGGTGATGGTCGTCCTCAGTGCCCGGTCGGGCGTGAGCACGACCCGGACCACCGTGGAGGCTCCCGGAGCCAGGTCGGGCAGTGTGCACACCCCGGCCGAGCAGCCCGCCGGGAGCGGGCCCGCCGGGATGCGTGCGGGCAGGCCGAGCTTCAGCCGCAGGCCGGTGGCGAGGGCGTTCCGTCCGTTGCGCACGGTGTAGGTCACCACCACCCGGCCGCCGACGAAGCCGGGGTTGGGCTGGGCCCGTACGACGACGCCGGGTCCCGCCTCGGGCTCGGGCGGCAGCGGAGGCGGGGGCGCGGGCGGTGAGGTCGTCGGGGTGGGAGTGGGGGTGGGGGCCGGCGCGTCCCGGACCGGGACGACGGTCGCGGTGGCGTTGTCCGTGGGATTCGGGTCCAGTACGGCGCCGGTGACCGACCAGCCGATCCGCTGGTCCCCCGTGGTCACCCCGGTCAGCCGAACGGTGACGTCCATGCTCTCGCCGGGCCGGAGCACGCCCAGATCGCACTGCGGCGACCCGGTGGAGCACGTACCGGCGGGGGTGGTGATCCCGTCCAGCCGCACGCCGGGCGGCGGGTCGGCGGTGAAGACGGTGCCGGGCGAGGGCGCGGGGCCCCGGTTGGTGACGGTGACCGTCACCTCCCCGAAGGAGCCGACCTCCACCGCGGGGCCGGTGGGCGGCGCGGTCAGCGCCAGGTCGACCGACTGCTGGAACGCGGGCTCCTTCTGACGCCCGGCGAGTCCGTTCGTCAGCGGCGTCAGGTCGCCGCTTTCGAGGTCGAGCACCTTCAGCCGCTCCCGGGAGTTCGCCTCGACCGTCCGGCGCGAACTCAGCACCAGCCGCCGTGCGTCCGGCGACCAGGCCACGTCGCGGGGCTGGAAGGGGCCGCTGTGCGTGGTGTCGGGGAGCTCCTGCCTGCAGGCGTCGGGGTTGTCCCGCTGGGCGGACGGCAGCAGGACGCGGCACCCTTCGCCGGTGGGCGAGGTCACGAGGATTCCGTTGCGCTCGTTGATCCGGCCACCGCCGTCCTTGCGGTTGAAGGCGATCCGGGTCCCGTCGGGGGAGAACGCCGGGCTGTCGTCGATGATCTTGCATTCACCGGGGCAGGCGGTAACGCTGAGGTCCCGCTGCTGGTCGAGCGCCTCCACCGGGACGGTCCAGACGTGTTTGATGCCACCGAGTCCGCGGATCACATGGTTGCGGGTGAAGGCGAGGGTGGTGCCGTCCGAGGACCAGGTGGGCTGGGCGTCGCCGCCCGCCAATTGCCCTTCCGGCGGAACGATCCTGCCGACGATCCCCCCCGTGGCGACGTCGGCGATCAGGATGCTGCTCGGCCCCGGCTTCCCGTCGACCCTGCCGGGCGAGGACCGGGTGAACGCCAGTCTGGTGCCGTCCGGCGAGAAGGTCGGGTCGGTGTCCCAGTCGCCGGGGCCGCGTCCGGCCAGCTTCATCGGAGCCGCATTCGAGCCGTCGGCGTCGGCGAGCCAGATCTGTTCGGGGGGCCCGCCCTCGCCGTTGCCGAAGACGGTCACCACGATGCGCCGGCCGTCCGGTGTGTAGCTCTGCCTCTCGGTCCACGGGTCGTAGCCGTCCGCCGGATCGAACAGGGGGTCCTTGGCCGGGTCCTCGTTCGTGTCGGCCTCAGGGTCCTCCTTGAGGATGGTGAGTCCCAGGTCCCGCGGGTCCGAGCCGTCCTGCCTGACGTCCTGGAGCGTCACGGCGTGCGCTTCCCGGGTGGTCCGCCGGGTCACGACGACGGTCCCGGAGTCCATCGGCCCGGTCCAGGTGGGCGATTCGACCTCGCGGTCCTCGCCCAGCACCAGGCCGGGCTCGTTCTCGTCGAAGGAGGTCACCCGGTAGACGTGGTCGTAGTCCTTGCACCCACAGGTCGTGTCGGGGCTGAGGAAGACCAGGTCGTTCCCGTCCGGAAGCCAGGCGGCGGAGCGGGTGCGCCAGCCGGCCTGGACACCGGCCAGCAGGGGGCGGTCGTTCCCGAGGCCCTCGGTCACCCGGAGGCGGGGGCCGGTCTCCTCGTCCTCGGTGAGGGTGTACGCGACGCGGGCACGACGGGTGTCGTCGTCCACCGGGTTCCACACCGGTTCGGTCGCGTCGCCGGGCGGCCCGTCGCTGATCCGGGTCGCCCGGCCGCCGGACACGGCCCGTTCGTATATCTGCCGGCCCCTCAGGAGGTCGCCGTCCGCGGAGTACGCGATCCTGGTGCCGTCCGGGGAGAACGTCGGATGGGTCTCGTCGGTGTCCGATTCCGTCAGCCGTCGCAGGCCGGATCCGTCGGTCCCCACCGCCCACAGGTCGTGCTGGACCCTGCCGCCGGGCCCCCGCTCCGCGGAGTCGAACACCACGGTCCGCCCGTCCGGGGAGAGTTCGGGGTGGGCGGCGTCACGGTCGGTGGTGAGTCTGCGCACCGTTCCGCCCGCCTCGCGCACGTACACCTGCGGGCGCGCCGTGTCGCGCAGGCTGGTGAAGACCAGTGCCCCGCCGCGTGCGGAGGGGTCCTGGTCGTAGTGGGTCGGGGCGGTGCCGAACAACGGGACACTGGTGCCGGCGTCCGACGGGGAGACCCGGCCGAGGCTGCGGTGTCCGGTACCGGCGAAGGCGATCCGTCCCGCGTCCGCCGGGGCTTCGTCCGTCGCGGCGGCGACTCTCGGCGCACCCTGCGGCGCGGATGCGGAGCCCGCAACCAGAAGCGGTGCCAACAGCACCACCACGCCCGCCAGTCGGTGCAGCCGGGTCTGCCTCACCGGGCCAGCAGTGCCGGTCACGGCCCACCTCACAGTCTGTTTGATGACGCTCCCCTCACCAGCATCCCGCGCACCCGCGGCCGGGAACAGGCCCCGAGTACCCGGGGCGGGGGAAGGAGCCGCTGCCCTTTGCGTCCGTCTCTGCGGCTCCGGGAACACGGGCATGCTCCCGTGCGGCGGCGTCGGCCACGCCGTCCGCACGGGAGGCACGAGGCGGGACTCAGATGAGTCCGTGCCGCATGGCGTAGCCGACGGCGTGTGCCCGGTTGCGCAGTTCGAGCCGCGTCGCCATCTCGTGCAGCACGTTCTTGACGGTGCGTTCGGAGTACGAGGTCTTCTGCGCGATCTCCGCCGTGCCGAAGCCCTCCGACACCAGCCGGATCATCTCCGCCTCCCGTGCGGTGAGGGTGGAGAGCGAGAGCCCCCGGGGGTCGAGGACCGAGCGCTGGAGGCTGCTGACGTGGGCGAGGAGCTTTCCGAGCAGATCGCCCGGGAGTACGCCTTCGCCGTTGGCTATGGCCGTCACCAGGTGGACGAGACGGTCCTGGTCGGCCTCCCCGCGCCTGAGCACGGCGGCCACACCGCACTCGATCAGGGTCTGGAGCGCGCCCGATTCGAAGAAGCCGACAACAAGCCCGGTGCGGGTCGCGGTGTTGCGCTGGAGGCGGGACAGGAGCCGGACGGTGGGCTCGTCCACCATGTCCACCACCACTAAGGAGACCTGGGCCCGGTCCGCCTCGGACTCCGCCGTCAGTTCTATCTCGGGACGCGGGCGCAACTGGTGGATCACGCCGGTCTGAAGGATCAGGTCCTCCGCGTACACCGCTACGGAGACCCTGCCCGACGGGGCCTTCCTCGCGCTGCGCTGGGAGGCACGTTCCGAAGCGCTGGGCCTGCGGAACTGCCCTTGCGTCACCGCTCCGTCGTTCACGTCTGTCGTCGTCATCGTTCCGTGCCCGTCTTCCTCAGGTGCTACTGCTCGGTATGCCGGTCACCTTCCCGTTCACGCCGGGTTCCGTCAGGGGGACCTGGCCCGGGAGAGGGGCTCGGGGACACCGTGCCGTTGGGCCGCCGGGGCACAAGCCCTGCCCGTTCGTTGCCCTCGCGTCTCTGCTGTGCCACCGCGCCCGCGGCTTAACGTCGCATCGTGACCACATCTGCCGAATTCGAAATGTCCACGGTGACGGTGTCGCCCGGCGCCGAGGCGACGACGGCCCTGACCGTGCGCAACGACGGCGACATCGTCGAGGCCTACACGCTCGAAGTGGTCGGCGACTGCGCCGCGTGGAGCACCGTGGAGCCGGCACGTGTCTCGCTCTATCCGGGCACTTCCGAGGTGGTGACCGTGCGGCTCGCGCCGCCCCGCTCCCCCGAGGTCCGGGCCGGAGAGACGCCCCTGGGGGTACGCGTCCTGCCCGCGGAGCGTCCCGAGTCGGTGGCGGTCCCCGAGGCCACGGTGGTCGTCGAGCCCTTCCACGAGCTCCGGGCCCAGTTGGATCCCCGTCGGCGCCGCGGCTGGCTGGGCGCCCGGTTCCAGACCTCGGTGCAGAACAGGGGAAACACCCCGGTCGACGTCGCGCTCACGGGGACACAGGCCGGGGAGGAACTCCGTCTGGCCTTCTCCCCGGGCCAACATCGCCTGGAACCGGGCGAGTCCGCCGAGACGGGCCTGCGGGTACGGGCCCGGAAGCTGATCTGGTTCGGCGAGCCGTCCACCTGGCCGTTCGAGGTCGAGGCCGCCGAGAAGGAGGAAGGGGGTGCCGAGAACGAGCAGCCCCGCCCGCCGGAGACGCTGTCCGGCGAGTTCACCCAACTGCCCGTGCTCCCCAAGTGGTTGCTGATCGTGCTGGCCGCACTGCTCGCCCTGTTGCTCGCGTGGTTCGCGCTGGTCCGGCCCGCGGTGCGGAGCACCGCGAAACAGGCGGTGACCGAGGCCGCGGAGAAGGAGAGGCCGGGCAACGGTCAGCAGGGCGCGACTTCGGCCGGCGGCTCGGGCGATCCGACCGGCGGTCAGGGGCAGGACGGAGGCCAGGAGCCCAATCCCGGCCGGTCCACCGGGCCCGGCGGTTCCGGTTCGGGCGGTTCCGGCTCGACGACGGGCACCGGCGCCGGCGGCAACCAGCAGATGTCGGAGACGATCGACGTGCAGACCGGGGCCGGGGCCGAGAGGAAGGGGACGTACCGGGTGCCCAGGGGGAAGGTGTTCGGCGTCACGGACATCGTGGTGGCGAACTTCCAGGGCGACGAAGGGGTGCTGACCATCACGTTCGGGAACCGGAAGATCACCACCATCGCCCTGGAGACCTTCCGCAATCAGGACTATCACTGGGTCACCCCCATCCAGATTCCGGAGAACGCCGCGGTCACCGCTTCCGTGACGTGCGACAAGCCGGGCACTCCAGCTACCGGAACCCAGGCATCCGGATGCCACCAGGTACTCAATGTCAGCGGCATACTGAGCGACCTCGCACCGTAGAACAAAGCGCCGGGCCTCCCACTTCCCCCCGTGCGGGACGACAACAGCAGAAATTCCGAGCCGGGGAAACCCGGCTTGCCGATGGTCGGCGAAACCCATTCCCCGCACGCCACGGTGATGCGGACGCGCGGCACCCCGCGAAACCACCGCGAGTGTCGAACGTCCGGATTCCGTATGCCCGCCACTCCCTCCCGCCGTCTTCCGGGCGGGTATCGCACGAGCGCCGGTACTGGTCCGCCGGGTTCCTCCGGCCGCGAGGAGCCCGGTCGGTCGACCGATCGCGCGCGGCCCACTCTGGCCGATTGCGATCGCCCCTCAACCGGACTACGTCCACGGGCCGCCCCGCCGACCGCGGAGGCGGGGGCGCCGCCGGACGACGCGGGGCACAGTGGAGGGGCGGCCGCATCGGGGCGCGCGGGCGCCGTCCGACGCGGATGCGGCGATGTGTCGCGTCCCTGCTCGCGCGCCCGCCGGGGATGACGGGACCGCCGTCGCCACGGACGCCCACGAGCGGTTCCGGGGCCCCGGCGAGGGCCGGCCTCGCCTGCCTCCGTTCACCGTCGTTCACCGGGTCCGGGCATCCGCACGTCCGGTGACCGGGCGGCCGACGGACCGTCATGCACCTTGATTGGAACCCGAGTTCGTCCTTCCCTCACCCCATGGGGCGAGGGAACCGCTTCGGTCCGGGCCCGGGGAGCCCGCCGCGAACGTCCGCGCGGGGAAGAATTCCCCGTCGCCCGGGTGCCTGGAAAGGCAGCGTCGTTGCCCCGTGCCCAGGACTCCGGGGCCTACTGCCCGCCGGGGCGGCCCGACAAGACTGGGCGTCGATCGGACGACCACCCGAAGGAGCGAGCATGCCGTCGTACCTCACCCCCGGCGTATACGTGGAGGAGGTGCAGTCCGGAGCACGGCCCATCGAGGGCGTCGGCACGGCGGTCGCAGCCTTCGTCGGTTTCGCGGAGACCGGCCCCTTCCACCGGCCGACGCTGGTGACCAGCTGGGACCAGTACGTCCAGACCTTCGGCACCTACGCGCCCGACACGTACCTGACGCTCGCGGTCCACGGATTCTTCGCCAACGGCGGCGGCGCGGCCTACGTCGTGCGCGTGGGCGGCCCCGCGCAGGACTCGGCGGGCGGATCCGCCACCGCGGCGGCCGCCTCCGCCGCTCTCGGGGGCTTCCTGGTGTCCGCGCGGCCCGGTACGAGTGGTGACCTCTCGGTGGAGGTCGCCGACGCCGAGGGTGAGAACCCTCCGGAGGACCGGTTCCGGCTGCTGGTGCGGCAGTCCGGCAAGGTGGTGGAGACCTTCGACGTCTCCATCCGCAAGAGCGTCAAGGGCTACCTGGTCACCCAGGCCCGCCAGTCCAAGCTGATCGAGGTCGTCGAGCAGCCCGGCACGGCCCAGAGCCGGCCCGAGAACCAGGTCCTCCCGCTCTCGCCCGCCGCTTCCGGCCCGGGGACCGGCGCCGTGCGCATCGGCCCGGCCGAGTTCCTCGGGGACGCGTCGGAGCGCACGGGGCTCGCGGGGCTCGAGGCGATCGACGAGATCACCATGGTCGCCGTGCCGGACCTGATGAGCGCCCACCAGCGCGGGGACATCGACGCCGAGGGCGTCAAGACCGTCCAGCTCGCGCTGATCTCGCACTGCGAGCAGATGGGCGACCGGGTCGCCGTGCTGGACACTCCGCCGGGCATGGGCGCACAACGGGTCCGTACCTGGCGCAACGACGACACCGGTTTCGATTCGCGCTACGCGACCGTGTACTACCCGTGGATCAACGTCTTCGACCCGGCGGCCGGCCGCAACTCCCTGATGCCGCCGAGCGGTCATGTCGCCGGCGTGTGGGCGCGCAGCGACGGCGAGCGCGGCGTGCACAAGGCCCCCGCCAACGAGGTCATCCGCGGCGCGCTGGACCTGGAGATCCGTCTCAGCAAGGGCGAGCAGGACCTGCTCAACCCGATCGGCGTCAACTGCGTGCGCGCCTTCCCCGGCCGCGGCATCCGGATCTGGGGCGCCCGCACGCTCTCGTCCGACCCCGCCTGGCGCTACCTCAACGTGCGCCGCCTCTTCAACTACCTGGAGGAGTCGATCCTCCTGGGCACCCAGTGGGTGGTGTTCGAGCCGAACGACGACCGCCTGTGGTCCAGCATCCGGCGCAACGTGACCGCCTTCCTCACCGAGGAATGGCGCCGGGGCGCTCTCTTCGGCCGCACGGCCGAGGAGGCGTTCTACGTCAAGTGCGACCGCGACAACAATCCGCAGGAGTCGATCGACCTCGGCCAGGTCGTGTGCGAGATCGGCGTGGCACCGGTGAAGCCCGCCGAGTTCGTGGTCTTCCGCCTTGCGCAGTTCTCCGACAGCACCAGCCTCGTCAACGAGTGACCCGGCAGGGTCCGCAAACGGAACAGGTGACACAGAGTCATGGCAGAGGGCGACGCTCTTTCCACCCACGTCTTCGGCGTGCAGCTCGGCGGCTATCTCGTCGAGTCGATCCAGGAGGTCAGCGGTCTGACCGTCGAGGAGGAAGTCGTCGAGGTCCGTCAGGTGACCGCCGAGGGCAAGCAGATCATCCGCAAGCAGCCCGGCGCCCGCCAGGCGGGTGAGGTGACGATCACCCGCGGGATCGACAAGAGCAGCGAGTTCACCAACTGGATCAAGGAGACCCTCAACAAGGGGGCCGTCGACGCCGCGCGCCAGAACCTCACCATCGAGATCAAGGACTCGAAGGGCGACACGGTCCGGCGCATCCAGCTGATGCAGGGCTGGGCCAGCAAGTGGGAGGGCCCGTCGCTGAAGGCCGGCGAGTCCAGCGCGGCCACCGAGACGGTCACCATCACCTTCGAGGAGATCGTGGTCGAATGAGGCGCAGGACCGTTACGTCGGGCGGGCTCGACGAAGTCCTCGACACCCTCGCGGCGGCCCCGTCCGCCGCGCGCGAGGAGGCCCCCGCGCCGCCTGCCGCGCGGGAACGGGAGCGCCAGGACCTGCGCACCGAGTTCGAGTTCGAGCTGCCGCGCGGTTACGTCGACGACGAGGGCCAGGTGCACCGGCAGGGCTCGATGCGGCTCGCGACGGCACGGGACGAGCTGCGCCCGCAGATCGATCTGCGGGTGAAGGAGAACCCCGCGTACCTGAGCGTGGTGCTGCTGAGTCAGGTGATCACCCGGCTCGGTGCCATCACCGATGTGCACGCCGGGGTGGTCGAGCGGATGTACGCCACCGACGTGGCGTTCCTGCAGGACTTCTACCGGCGGATCAACAGCGAGGGCCACACGCACGCCGCGGTGACGTGCCCGTTGTGCCACGGCTCGTTCGAGGTGGACCTCTCGGGTGGGCGCCTGGGGGAATCGTGACGTACGCGCTTCCCCGCCTGCGGGAGGAGATCGCGTACGTCGCCTACCACTTCCACTGGCAGCGTGAGGACATTCTCGACCTCACCCACGGCGAGCGTCAGCAGTGGGTCCGTGAGATAGCGCGGATCAACACCCGCGTCAACGAAGGCGGGTGATCGTATGAGGTTCGGCGACTGGTTCCGCCGAGCGGACCGCACGCGGTCCGACGCCCCCTCCCGGGGCGGGGACGAAACCGGAGGCGGACCGACGACCGGGACCGACCCGGGCGCCGACCTGAGCGGCCGGACCGACGGGCGGGACGGCGACTGGGACGGCGGCTGGCGGCAGGTCGCGCCGCCGACGGTGACCGTGGCCCGGTCCTCGATCGGGGTGAGTGACGGGCTTCGGTTCAGGTCCGGCCTCGCCTCGTGGCAGAACGTCGCGATCGGCGGCGAACTCGGACACGCAGTGATGCCGTCCGCGCCCGTGGGTCTCATCCGCGGGGTCACCCGCCCCGCGGGCACGCGTACGGTGTCCGACGGTGGACCGCTGCTCCTGCGCGCCGCCCGGCCCGCTGCGGACGGGAGCGCCGAGCCCGCCGTGGACCTGCCGCCCGCGGCGGGCGGCCCGGTCGGCCGGGGAACGACCGGTGGGAGGCGGGGCCCGGCGGCCGTCCAGCGGTCGAGCGCTCCGGTGCCTCCGGCCTCCTCCGGTCGTGGAACACCGGGTCGCGCCGCTCGCACGAGCAACACGACCGCCGCCGGGGCCACGTCGGGGACGCCCCCGACGAAGAGTGCGGCATCGGCCGAAGACCCGGGGCCCGCTCCGGCATCGGCATCGCAGCGTGCCGAGAGCGCCGCACCGGCACCGGCCGCACCCGAGCGCACCCGCCCCGCCGCGGTGCGCCCCCGGCGGACAGCTCCGCCGCTGATCGTCGCCCGGCGCCCGGCGATGCCGCTGCGGCACATCACCGGGCTCCCGCCCGCCGCGGGATCCGCACCGTCCGCCCCCGTCACGGGCGACGGCGCCGTCCAGCGGACCACGTCCGACCGTCCGGGCCGTCCCAGTGCGGATGCGTCCGCGCCCGACACCTCACCCGCACCCGCACCGGGCGGCTCCGCCGTGCCTCCCGACGTCACGACGGTGCGGCCCGCCCTGGGCAAGCCGCTGCGGGAACTGCCCTCCGGGGCCGTGCCCGCCGACCCGGCGGGGCAGGGCGGGGTCGTACCGTCCGGCCCGGCGGAACAGCGCGAACCGGGCATGCCCGTACTCCAACGGCAGACGTCGCAGGCATCGGACCCGGTGACCGCGCGTCCGCCGGAGGCGACGGCACCACCCGCGCGCCCGCGGCCGTCCCCGCGTCCCGGCGCCGCTGAGCAGTCCCGGGTGCCCCGGTCGTCCCCGTCCCTCCAGTCGGCACCGGCTCGGGAACGGGCTTCGTCCCCCGGGCGGGAACGGTCCCAGGAGCCCGCCGGGCACGAGCCGTCGAAGCCCTCGGGGCCTGTCGGGGCATCGGCACCACCAACGCCCGGCGGGGCCGGCTCGCCGAGGCGTACCCGCAGCGGGATCGGCGCCCCGCTCCCCTCGCTCCCCTCGACGGCCAGGCTCCGGGACGACGCTCCCCTGCTCGGTGACCGCCGTCGGACGCACCCGGGAGCCATGGGGCCAGGGCAGGGCGCGACGCCGGCACGGGAGCCCTCGGCTCCCCGGCCGCCCGCACCGGCCGGTCCGGTACGGACACCGGCGCGGCCGGACGGGCCTTCCGGGATGCCCGTGCTCTCTTCTCCCGCGTCTGGGGCTCCCTCCTCGGCCGCACCGGGCCCCGCGGCCGTCCAGCGCGCGGCGGACACCCGTACGCCCACGAACGCTCCGGCCACCGGCCCCTCTCCCTCCACGCCCCGGACTCCCCCGGCTCCTCCGGTTCCTTCGGCTCCCGCCGCTCCGGTACATGTCCGGAGGGTCGCCCCGGAGCGGGCTCCGAGAGGCGCCCACGGACCCACCGTCGATGCCGGAGGGCAGGCACCCGCCGTCCAGCGGTCGCGTGCCCTGCTCCCCAGCAGGGCACTGGAGGTCAGCACCGGCTCGGCAGAGGGCTTCTCGGCCCCGGTGACGACGGCGGGCGGCGGCACGGCCCGGCCGGTCGTGGCAGCCACGTGGCGTCGTGACGTGCCGCAGCCGGGGGCCGCCGTGCCACCACCGGGGCACGGAAGTGCGTCGCCCGGACGGCACCGGCCGTCGACCGGTGCGTCTCCCCGGTCGACGGCCCGTCACCCGCACACCGGGCCCGCCGCCCCCGTCCCGCCGCACCGGACCCACGCCGACGGCAGGAAGGCGGCGCCCGAACCGCCGACGCGCGCGCGACGAACACCCGAAGGTCCGGGCCCCGGCGGGACCGTCCAGCGCTCGGTGTCCAAAGACCCCCGGCCGGCTCGCTCTCGGAACGGGGCGCCCTCGGGCCGGACGACATCCGGTGGTCCCGCCCGCCCCGCACCGGACGGCTTCGGGGCGAGGCCCGCGACCGGTGCCGGACGGGCAGGGCGCGGGCCATGGATCGGCGACTCCCTCCTGCGGCTCGTGCGGCGTTCGGCGGGTGGTGGGCCGACCACGCCGTCCCCGCTCGGCTCCCACCCGCCGACGCAGGAGCACGGGGAATCCCGCCCAACCCGCATCCCCGCTCCGCCGTCCCCGGCTCCGCTCCCCGCGCCGGCTCTCCCGTACACGTCACCGTCCTCGCCCGGAGCTTCGTCCGTACCGCACGCGTCGACGTCCCTCTCCAGGGCGTCCGCGCCGTCCGCCACTCGGCCGGTTCCCGTGGTGCGGCCGCATCCGCCCGCGACGGGCGGGCCGGGGCCGGGCGCCCCGGCCGTACAGCGGATGGCGATGCCGGTGGTTCCCGAGTCCGCCGGACCCGCGTTCACCGGTCCGGCGTCCGGAGACGGCGCCGTGCCGGGCGGAGCACCGGCCCTCTCGGTGCGGGTGCCGCAGTCACCGCGTCCCGCACCCGCTCCGGCCGCCGGAACGAACGGTCCGGGAGCCGCGGCGCGGGCCGTGCAGCGCGCGGCGGCCGAAGCCGGGATCACCGGCGTTCCGGTCAGGGCGGCCCCGGTGAAGCCCGCCGGTCCGTCGGCGAGGACCAGGCCGGCCGACCCGCCCGAGGCGGCGGCTCCGGCCGCTCAGCGGGTGACCGGCGCGGAGATCGAGGAACTGGCACGTCGCCTGCTCGATCCGGTGAGCCGGTTGATCCGCGCGGACCTGCGCCGGGGCCGGGAACGCGCCGGCCGGTTGTACGACGGCCGCCGCTGACGACGCTCCTGCCCGGCAACGCACTCGGAAACAGCAGAGAAGAAGAAAAAGCACATGACGGACAACATCTTCGCAACGAGCGTGTTCTTCAGGCTGGTGATCGGAGGCAACGACCTGGGTGCCTTCCATACCTGCTCGGGCCTGGGTGCCGAGGTGGAGCTGGAACAGTACGCCGAGGGCGGCAACAACGGCTTCACCTGGCAGTTACCGGGGCGGATCACCTGGACCAACATCACGCTGACCCGCCCGGTCACCGCCGACACGCTCAAGATCGCGCGGTGGCTGAACGACACGATCCAGCGCGTCGAACGCAAGGACGGGGAGATCGTCGCGCTCCGCCCCGACCTCAGCCGCATCATCAGCTGGCAGGTGCAGGGCATCGTGCCGGTGCGCTGGCAGGGCCCCTCCTTCGATCCCGCCAGCTCCCAGCCGGCGATCGAGACGCTGGAGATCGCGCACGAGGGATTGGAGCCCTCCTGAGCGTCCATCGGATCGCCTGCGGACACCAGCGGTCCGTCACGCGTGAAGCCCTGTTCGTCACACGTGAAGTCCCGGAAGGAGGAACGCGATGTCACCCGTCGCCCGCACGAGTCGTGCTCGCGCCCAGCTGACCATCATGGAGCCGCCGGCGGAGGTCGGCGCCAAGCCGGGCGGGAGGATCGCCCAGCTCACCTTGCAGTTCAACCCGGCGCGGCTGTCGCTGAACAAGAGCACCGAATGGCGGCGCACGCCGTCCCGGATGGCCGAGCAGTCCGCGCTGCCCGAGTTCGTGGGCAGCGGACCCCGGACCCTGTCCATGGAGGTCTTCCTCGACGCCACGGCCACCCATGACAACTCGGTGGAGAAGGCGGTGGAGCAGCTGATGCTGGCGTGTGCGCCCACCCCGAACAGCCTGGCCCGCAAGACGCCGGCCAGCCCCTGGGTGCGCTTCGACTGGGGAACGTCCCGGACGACCTCGTTCGACGGGGTGATGTCCAGCCTGTCCATCTCGTACACCCTCTTCGACGTCGACGGGAAGCCGTTGCGCGCCACCTGTTCCCTCTCGATCGAGGAGGCGAGCAGCGAGACGCCCGGCCAGAACCCGACGTCGGGCTCCCGGGAGGCGCGGCGCACCCATCGGGTCGTCGTCGGTGACAGCCTGCCGCTGCTCGCCTGGCGGGAGTACGGCGACGCCACCGCGTGGCGCACGATCGCCCACGCCAACGACATCGACGACCCGATGCAGTTGGTCCCCGGCAGGGAGCTGGTCGTGCCCGGCCTGGAGGCCCCGGCCGCGGAGGGCGGCCGGTGACCGCCCCCGGCCGCTCCTTCGCCGCCGATCCGATCGTCGAGGCCCCCGGTGAGCTGCCCCCTGTCTGGGCGGCCCAGTTGGTGAGCTGCGTGGTCGACGAGAACATCGGCCTGCCGGACACCGCCGTGCTGACGTACCGGGACCCCGATCACAAGCTGCTCACCGCCACCGGGCTCACCATCGGCACCCCGTTGAACATATCCGTGGTCACCGTGCAGGAACGGGCGCGCGAGCGGCTGTTCACCGGCGAGGTCACGGCGGTCGAGCTGGACAGCGACACCACTGGTTCGTTCACCGTCGTCCGGGCCTTCTCCAAGGCCCACCGGCTGCAGCGCGGACGGAAGGTGGTGGCCTACCGCAACATGAGGACCGCGGACATCGTCCGCAAGGTGGCCGCGGGCGCCGGGCTCGCCTGCGGAAGGATCGAGGCCGCGCCCGTCACGTACAAGCAGCTGACCCAGCCCAACGTCTCCGACTGGGAGTTCCTCCAGTACCTCGCGGGCGAGAGCGGCGCACATGTACGGGTGGACGACCGGGGTCTGTTGCAGTTCGTGAAGCCGAAGCCCGCCGCTTCGGCGCCCTCGCCCGACACCTCCGCCGCCCGGAACCCGATGGTTCTCGAGTACGGGCGCAATCTGCTGGCCCTGCGCGCCGTCCTGACCGGTGCGGACGGGGCGGACGACGTGGAGGTGCGCGGCTGGGACGTGGAGACCAAGACGCGGCTGGTGGCCCGTGAGCAGTCCGTGCGCAGCGACACGGTCTCCCCCGGGATGAGTCCTTCGCGGGCGGCCGGCGCGTTCGGGTCGGGCAGCCGGCTGACGGTCGCCGACACCCCGTACCGGACCCAGGCCGAGGCCACGGCCGTCGCCGGTTCCCTGGCCTCCTCGGTGAGCTCCGGTTTCGGGGAGATCGAGGCGGTCGCCGAGGGGAACCCCCATCTGCGGGCCGGTGAACCGGTGGCGCTCGGCAACGTCGGGCCCGCGTTCTCCGGCCGCTACACGGCGACCGCCGCGCACCACGTTCTGGAGCCGAACGGCGGCTACCGCACGACCGTGCTGGTGAGCGCCGCTCCCGACCGTTCCCTGGCGGGACTGGCCGGTGGCGCGAACGCGCCCGCGCGCGGCCCGCGCATACCGGGCCTCGCGATCGGCGTGGTCACCGACATCCGTGAGGGCAGGGGCGAACGGGGCTGGGTCCGGCTGAAGTTCCCCTGGCTCGACGACACCTATGTGTCCGACTGGGTCCGTACGGTGCAGTGGGGCGGCCAGGGCGGCGGCGGTGTGTTCAGTCCCGAGGTCAACGACGAGGTGCTGGTCGGATTCGAGCAGGGCCTGCTGGACAGCCCCTACGTGCTGGGCGGCCTCTACAACGGGGTCGACAAGCCGTCGCCCCACGACGTGCCGCTGGTCGACCCGACCAGCGGCAAGGTCAACCGCCGCTCGCTGGTGTCCCGTTCCGGGCACCGGCTGGAACTTCTGGACAGCCCGCGCGGAGCGTCCGGTGTCCGGCTGGCCAGCGGTGACAAGCGGCTCGATGTCACGCTGGACGAGCGGCAGAACGAGATCGCGCTGAAGGTGTTCGCCCCGGGCGGTACCCGGGTGCTGAGCTCCGTGACCCTTTCCGCGTCCGGCATCACGCTCGATGCCGGTACGGGTGAGGTGAACGTGAAGGGGAGCTCGGTGACCGTCAACGGCAGGACGGGGGTCACCGTCGACGGTGGCCTGCTCGCCGTCCTCAAGGCCAAGCTCATCCGGATCAACTGACGCCCCGACGAGGCCCGTTACGGCGGCCATAGTCCTTTCGCAGCAAGGAGAACAGCGACCATGCCCCCTGCAGCCCGGACGGGCGACTCCACCGTTCACGGCGGCCTCATCGGCACCCCGCCACCGGGTGCCGCGGCCGTGGCCACCGTGCTGATCGGCGGCAGACCGGCGGCCGTCGTCGGCAGCCTGCACGTGTGCGTGGTACCCCCGCACGCCGCGCTCGGACCCGGGAACGTCATCATGCCCAACCCCGCCTCCGCACTCACCGGTCAGGTGCTGATCGGCGGCCTGCCGGCCGCCCGCATGCGGGACACCACCAGTTGCGGCGCGCAGATCGTCAGCGGCGCGTTCAACGTGCTGATCGGAGGTCCGGTGTGAGCGGCGGTTTCATCGGGCGCGGCTGGGGCTTCCCGTTGCGGGTCGGTCCCACGGGCGGCATCGGCATGGTCGAGCGGGACCAGGAGATCGAGGAGGCGATCGGGCTGATCCTCGGCACGGCGCCGGGCGAGCGGCCGATGCGGCCGGAGTTCGGCTGCGGCATCCACGACTATGTCTTCGCCCCCGGCGACGGCGCCACGGCGGGCCGCATCGCGCGCGAGGTCCGCACGTCGTTGGAGCGCTGGGAGCCACGTATCGAGGTGACCGATGTGGTGATCGCGTTCGACGCCGTCGAGGAGGGCACCCTGTACATCGACGTGCACTACACCGTGCGTGCCACCAACGACCTGCGCAACCTCGTCTTCCCCTTCTACACCATCCCCTCCTCCGAGGGCTCCGAGGAAGCGGGGGTGCGCTGATGGCCCTGCCCTCGCCCAACCTGGACGACCGGCGCTTCCAGCAACTCGTCGACGAGGCCAAACGGTACGTCCAGCAGCGCACCCCCGAGTGGACCGACCACAACGTGTCGGATCCCGGGGTCACGCTCATCGAGACGTTCGCGTACATGGTCGACCAGTTGCTGTACCGGCTGAACCGGGTGCCGGACAAGAACTACTCGGCCTTCCTCGACCTGCTCGGCGTCACGCTGTTCCCGCCGACGGCGGCGCGGGCGGAGGTCGACTTCCGGCTGTCGGCCCCGCAACCGGAGACCGTGCTGCTCCCGGCGGGCACGGAGGTCGCCACCTCGCGCGGCGAGGCCGAGGAGGCGGTGGTGTTCTCCATCCCCGACGACCTTCCCATCGTGCCGAGTTCGCTGGTCCGGCTGGTCACCGCGCCGGTTTCGGGCGAGCAGACCGACCGCACCGCGCCACTCGGTGCGGGCCAGGACGTCCCGTGCTTCCAGACCCGGCCGGAGCCGGGCGACGCCGTGCTGTTCGGACTGCCGACCGCCGTTCCCCGGTGCATCGTCGCCGTCCGCCTGGACAGCCGCGTGGAGGGCGTGGGCGTCGACCCGCGCCAGCCACCGCTGGTGTGGGAGGCGTGGGACGGTGCCCGCTGGGTGACGTGCCGGACGGGCACCGACAGCACCGGCGGGCTGAACAGGCCTGGCGAGGTCACCGTGTTCGTCCCCGCCGGGCACACCACGTCGGTGGCCGCGGGGACCCGGGCGGGGTGGCTGCGCTGCCGGGTCACCGCGCCGGAGCCGGGCCAGCCGTTCTACTCCGAGTCGCCGACGATCCGGGAGGCCGAGGTGTTCACCGTCGGCGGCACCGCGGACGTGGAGCACGCGGAGACCGTCCTGGACGTTCCGCTCGGAGTCTCCGAGGGCGTCGCCGGGCAGCGGTTCTCCGTGAGCAGGGCACCGCTCCTGCTGGACGGGGAGCCGCCGGTGGTCCAGGTGTCCTCCGCGGAGGGCTGGCAGGTGTGGACCGCCGTGGAGCACTTCGGCGCCTCCCGGCCGGACGACCGTCACGTGCGGATCGACGCCGTCACCGGCGAGTTCGCGTTCCCGCCCGAGGTGCGCGAGCCCGACGGGACGATGCGCGCCTGCGGCGCCGTGCCCGAGAAGGGCGCACAGCTGCGGGTCCCCCGCTACCGGACGGGCGGAGGCGCGGCCGGGAACGTCGCCCGGGGCGCCATCAATGTGCTGCGCAGCTCGGTGCCGTACGTGGCGAGCGTGAGCAATCGCGAGGCGGCCCGGGGCGGGGTCGACGGCGAGACGGTGGAGAACGCGAAGGTCCGGGCGCCCAACATCCTCCGGGTGCAGGAGCGGGCGGTCACGGCCGCGGATCACGAGATCATCGCCCGCGAGGCAGCTCCCTCGCTGCGCAGGGTCCGGTGCCTGCCCGCCGCCGCGGGCGAGGGCGGTGCGGTGCGGGTCCTGGTGGTCCCCGACGCGGTCCCCGACGAGGGCGGGAACCTGCGGTTCGAGCAGCTGATCCCGTCGGACTCGGTGCTCTCGGCGGTCGCGGCGCGGCTCGACGAACGGCGGCTGGTCGGGACCCGGCTGGTGGTGGAACCGCCCGCGTACCAGGGCGTCACCGTGGTCGCCAGGCTGGTGGCATCCGGTGGGGACGCGGACCGGGTCCGCACGGAGGCACTCGCGGCGCTGTTCCGCCACATCGACCCCCTGCGGGGCGGGGCGGACGGCGCGGGGTGGCCGTTCGGCAGGCCGGTGCAGTACGGCGAGGTCTTCGCGGTGCTCCAGAACGTGCCGGGAGTGGGCCTGGTCGAGGAGGTGCGGCTGTTCCCGGCGGACCCGATCACCGGCCGGCGCGGGGCGGCGCAGGACCGGATCGACGTCGCCGCGGGTGCCCTGGTCTTCTCGCACCAGCACCAGGTCGTGGTCGCAGCGGGCGGGCACGGTGAGGGCTCATGACCAGGGCCGCGGTGCCGGGGCTCGCCAGCCGCTACCCGATCGGCGGGATGCTGCCCGCGCTGTACGCGGACGACGACCTGGCCCAGCGGTTCACCGCGGGCCTGGACACCGTGCTGGCCCCCGTCCTGTCCACCCTGGACAACCTTCCCGCCTACTTCGATCCGGCGCTCGCCCCGGCCGACTTCCTGCCCTGGCTGGCGTCGTGGGTGGGCGCCGATCTCGACCCGGAACCGCCGCTGGAGCTGCGGCGGGCCGTCGTCGCCCGGGCCGTCGAGCTGCATCGGTGGCGTGGCACCCGCCGGGGGCTGATCGAACAGCTCCGGCTCTGCTTCGGCGTCCACTCCGACATCCGTGACGGCGGAGGCGTCGCATGGTCGTCGGAGCCGGGAGCCGCGTTGCCCCCGGCGCCGACCGGCGAACTGCTGGTGCGGGTCTGGGCGCCGCACGGGGGCCAGGTGGACGCGAACCGTGTCCTGGACGTCGTCGCGGCGTCCTGCCCCGTACACCTCACGTGCCGGGTGGAGATCCTGCCGGGCCCGCCAGAAGAGACAGGAGACTGACGCGATGCGCTCGTGTCCGGCGTGCGGTGCGGCCAACCGCGAGGGCGACGAATTCTGCGGGAACTGCGGCTCCTATCTGGGCTGGTCCTCCCAGTCACCGCGGAACCCTCCCGCCGCGGAACCCGTCGACCCGGCGGAACCTGTCACCCCGGCGGAGCCGGGCGCCGGGCCGACGGTCCGGCCCTCGGCTTCTCCCGGGACCGGTGACGCCCCGGACCCCGCGCCCGGGGCGCCGGCCTCCCCGCGCCCGGAGCCACCGGTGGAACCGACGCGGTCGCGCGCGCCGGAGTCCGCCGGACCGCCCCCCGCGGTGCCCGAAGCGGCCCCGAAGCCGCCCCGGCGGCCTGCCTCTGTCCCGCCGGAACCCTCGGCGGAGGAGGACGTGCCCGTGGTCGCGGTGCGGCCGGCCGAGCCGATCGCCCGGCGCCCCGTCGTCAGGCCCGTGGCAGCGGAGGAGGACCCCGAGGGACCACCGTGCCCGGCGTGCGGCACCCCGAACCTTCCGGGACGCCGGTTCTGCCGACGCTGCGCCGCACCGCTGGACACCCGCGAGCAGCCGAAACCGCTGCCGTGGTGGCGCACTGTGTGGCCCTTCCGCCGCCGCGCGCGGGGCGGATCGGGCCGGGCGCTGCGGCGGACGCTGCTGGTGCTGGCGGTCGTCGGGGTGCTGTTCGCGGGCTTCCTGCTCCTGCCGGCCGGGCGCTACCTCTTCGAGGACGTGCGGGACAAGCTCGGCGGGACGGCGGAGATCGGCCCGGCGAAGGCCACCGCGAGCTCCGAGGCCCCCGGTCATCCGGCGACCGCGGCCATCGACGGGGTGACCAACACGTACTGGGGGGCGCCCACGCTCGGTTCGTCCTTGACCTGTGTCTTCGACAAGCCGTTCCGACTGGTCGGCGTCGTGGTGCACACCGGTGTGTCGAAGGAACCCCAGGAGTTCCGGCAGGGGGGCAGGCCCACTCGGGCCGATCTGATCGTCACCACGACGGACGGCGAGGTCCATGAGAAGGCGGTGGCTCTCGCCGACAAACCGGGCCCGCAGACCGTACGGACCGGCATCAGCGACGTCGTCTCCGTCCGGCTCGTGCTGCGGGCCGCGTCCGGCCAGGGCGAGGGGCGGCCCATCGCGGTCGGGGAGGTCGAATTCTTCAAGCGGACGTGAGGCCGGTCACCGCTCGGGAGCCGACCGGAGCGGCGACGGCGCCGCCGTGGTGGTGCCCGCTCGAAGGGCCTCGGCGGCGCGTGCCTCCTGGGCTCGTGGACGCCCTTGCACATCGGGCCGGATCAAGGCTCCCTCGCCGGGGCTCCGGGCCCATGGTCTGCCCGTTCGCCCTCTCTTCTCCGCCTCTCAGCACCTGGATCGGGCGGCGAGGCGCGACGTATGCAGAAGGAGACACATCCCTACGCGGGAAGAGGACCCCCTTGCGCGATCACGACCACGTGAGACCGACCGCCGCGGCGACCTGGCATGCATCGGCCCGTAGACCCGCGACGGACGAGCGGATGCCGCCCGAGGGCGTCCTTCCGCTGCAGAGCACGGCCGGGAACGCGGCCATCGTCCAGATGCTCCGTCAGGCCGGGCATCCATGGGCCCAGGAAGAGCACCGGCACAGCACGGACCGCGGACACCGACGGGCCGAGCAGCCCACGGCGCGGCGGTCCGCCGTCCACGACGTCCTGCGCACCGGTGGCAGGCCCCTCGACGATGCGACCCGGACCGAGATGGAGGCACGTCTCGAAGCCGACTTCTCCGATGTCCGCGTCCACGACGGCAGCGCCGCCCGGGCGTCCGCCGCCGAAGTCGGCGCCCGCGCGTACACATCGGGCAGCCACGTCGTGATCGGCGCCGGCGGCACCGACAAGCACACCCTCGCCCACGAGCTCACGCACGTGATCCAGCAGCGCCGCGGAGCCGTGGCGGGGACGGACAACGGCGCGGGGCTGTACCTCTCGCACCCGGACGACCGCTTCGAGCGGGCGGCGGAGGCGAACGCGGCGCGCGTGATGGCTGGCCCGGTACCGGACGCACCGGCCGCCCACGGCCGCGTGGCGCAGAACACGGCTTCCGGCACCGGCACTGTCCTGCAGCGCCGCACCACCACCTCACTGAACGACCAGCTCGCGGAGAACGACCTGCCGGACAACGTGGCCGAGGTCGTGCAGAGGTACGACAAGCTGACGGACCTGGACCTCAATGCGCAGGCAAAGGAACTGAAGACGATTCAGGGCCTGCTGCCGGACGGCCCGAGCAGCATCCGCGACGTCGTGGAGAGGGAACTCAAGCACGTCGATGACGAACTGGCGGCTCTGCAGACCACGATGAGCACTTCGGACGGCCCCTACGACCTGATGACCCAGCAGGGAATCCTCTGGACCGACGAGGACTTTTTGAAGAACACGGCCGCCATGGAAAAGACCGGCAGGCCCTACTTCGAGCAGATCTCGGCCGACAACCTCCAGGGGCTGCGGGAAGAGAACGCGAACATCTCCGACGACGTCGAGTGGTACAGCGGAATGCGGGGCGAGTTGGAGCGGGTGCTGAGCGGCTTCATGGTCCGCCACTACGCCCCGAAGGAACGGATCGAGGGCATACTCGGCGGCGGGCTGCAGTCCAGGGCGAAGCTCGAAGCGGAACACGGTGGCGCCGTGAACAATACGGACACGTACGACGTTCACGCCCTGGCGAACACGGGCTTCGTGTTCTTCTACATCGAAGCGCCCGAGAGCGGCTTCCGTGATTCCCGCTTCGGCAAAGAAGCACAGGCAGCGCTACACCGGGCCTCGGAAGGCCGTTCTGGAGCGCCCCGAACTGCTCCACCAGAACGTCCTGGTCGGCCCGGACATCATCCCCGGCCTCGTCGAACGGCTCCTGGCCGAAGTGGCCCGGATCAGTACGGTGGATCCGCAGGCGGGAGAGGCACTGCGCGGCAGGAGTGCGAAGGACCTGGCACTCTTCCTCCTGCTCAAGGACGTGGTCCGCCCGCAGGCCATGGTGCCGAACTCCGTGCACATCGACGAGCAGGACATCGAGTACGCGAAGTGACCACGGGCCCGCTCCCGTCCCCTGCGCGACGGGGCGGGCGCCGGGGCTGGCTCCTCGGGTCGTGACACGTCCGTGTCATGTACGCTGCGCGGCGCGCGGGGTCCGCAGCGTGAGTGTGCCGTCGGGCCCGCCGTCGACACGGGTGCCGAACGCCCGGCTGTGCCTGTCCAGGACGGCGCGCAGCCACTCGGTGTCCTCCGGCGAGGCGGGCTCGAGACGCATTCTGCGCGCCTGCAGGGGCACCATCCGCACGTCGACCAGTCGGCCGGTGTCCGCCTCCACGGACACCAGGTACAGCATCCGCAGGTCGTCCCGGTAGGTCTCGTAGCCGCCGATGCCCTCGTAGTCGTCGACGAGGTCGCCGCAGCCGTACAGGACGAGCCCGTCCTTGTACACCTCCAGCGGGCGGGGGTGGTGCGAGGAATGGCCGTGCACGACGTCCACGCCCGCGTCGAGGAGTGCGTGGGCGAAGCGGACCTCGGAGCGGGAGACGCCGTAGCCCCAGTTGGGGCCCCAGTGGACCGAGGCGACCGTGATGTCCCCCGGTCGCCGGATCTGCCGCAGACGATCGGCGAACGCGGCCGCGGCGGCCACCGAGGGCTCCGCGACGACGTCGACGCCGGCCCGCTGCCCGGTGGCGGCCCAGTCCACGGGGATCCCGCTGGACGGCATCCCGAAGGAGAAGACCAGCACCCGCCCGCCGGCGCGCAGGGGCACGATCGCCGGCCGTCCCGCTCGCACCGCGTCCCGGCCCGCGCCCGCCGTCCGCAGCCCCGCCTCCGCCAGGGCGTCGAGCGTCTCGTCAAGACCGCGCGGGCCGAAGTCGAGCACATGGTTGTTGGCCAGCGCGCAGACATCCGGGCGGGCCGCGGCCAGGCAGGGCAGGTTGGCCGGGCTCATCCGGTAGTGGACGTCCTTGCCGGGCGCGAAGTCCCCGTCGCCGGTGACGGCGGTCTCCAGATTGACCACCCGCACGTCGGGGGCCGCGCGGTCCAGGACCGCCAGCGCCTCGCCCCACGGCCGACGGAAGTCGACCGGCCGGGGAA
Source organism: Streptomyces sp. CB01580 (assembly GCF_001905795.1). Classification (GTDB taxonomy): domain Bacteria; phylum Actinomycetota; class Actinomycetes; order Streptomycetales; family Streptomycetaceae; genus Streptomyces. The sequence continues at coordinate 49,591 of NZ_LIXJ01000006.1, read as the reverse complement.
TCGGCCCGTTCGCCGCCTCGGCCAGCTCGACGTAGGCCCGGGCGTCGTGCACGTACGGCTCCCGCAGCGCCGGATCACCGGGGTGCGGAAGGATCTGATCGATGCCCCGGCCGAGCATCACGTCCCCGCCGAGGAACAGGGTGACCACGCCCTCGTGCATCCTCCCAATCTAGCGACCTGGGGAGCGATAGGGAGTGGATCAGGGAGCGTCGTCATGCGGCTTCGATTGCAAGGCGGAGGAGGGAGTCGATGCGGCGCATCGACAACCGACGACAACGCCGCAAGCGGAGTCGCAGGGCGGCGCGAGCCCGCTCCCTATCGGTCCCCAGGTCGTAAGGCCGTCGCGGACGGTGCACGAGGGATCCGCACGACGGGGGCGCCGCGCGAGCGCCCCGGCGCCGCCCGGTTCACCGCCCTGCGCCACTTCGCCGCTTCGCGCCGGGCGGCACCGAGCGCGCCGCCCCACGAGGAACAGGACGGCCGCCTCTCTCGGCCCGGACCATCCTGGGGGCTATTGATATTCCATGCGTCTCAATAGCCTGTAATCAGGTATTTGTGTCGTATGGGAGTCACTCCTACGCTGAGCGTATTCGAGGGCCCCGGCAACAAGAAAGGGGCTGCCCGATGGAGCTCAGGCACCTCCGGTATTTCGTGGCCGTCGCCGAGACACGTCATTTCGGCAAAGCCGCGGAACAGCTGCACATGGCCCAGCCTCCGCTCTCCCAGGCGATCCGCCGCCTGGAGGCGGAACTGGGAGTGGAACTGCTGCGCCGGACGACCCGGCAGGTCTCCCTGACAGGAGCCGGCGAGGTCTTCCGTACCGACGCGGAGCGCATCCTCAAGGCCGTCGACGAGGCGGTCGCGCGGGTGGGGCGCTTCGCCTCGGGGGCGGAGGGGGTGCTGCGGATCGGCCTGACCGGCTCCGCTTCGTACCGACAACTGCCCGCTCTCGCACGGCTGGTGAAGCGCGAGATGCCTCAAGTGATATTGGAGGTGCACACCGAGATGCTCACGCCCGCTCAGGAGGCCGGGCTGATCGAGCGCCGCCTCGACATCGGCGTCCTCAGGCCACCGGTCCGCCAGGAGGGCATCACCCATCGCTCCCTGGCCGCCGAGACCCTGGTCGTCGCCGTTCCCGAACGCCACCCGCTGGCCGAGGCGGATACCGTCCGGGTCGAACAGCTCCGGCACGAGGACTTCGTCATGTACGGTGCCACGCTCGGCTCCGTCGTCGACGACGCCGTCGTCCGCAGCTGCCTGGCCGCCGGGTTCTACCCGCACCGCGCCTACGAGGTCACCGAGACCTCGGCCGCACTGGCGCTGGTCGCCGCCGGGCTCGGCATCGCCGTCCTGCCCGACTCGATCCGCTCCGCGCCCCGTGAGGGCGTGCTGTGCAGGGACATCGAGGACGCCCTCTCCATCCCCCTGTCCCTGGCCTGGCGCGAGGACGACGAATCCCCTCTGCTGCGCAACCTCCTCGAGGTGCTGGAGCAGAACGACATGTTTCTCGAAGGACCGGCATGAAGATCGTCCAGGTGGAGGCAATCCCCTTCGCCATTCCCTACGCGAAGCCGCTGAAGTTCGCGAGCGGCGAGGTGCACACCGCCGATCACGTCCTGGTCCGTGTGCACACCGACGAGGGGCTGGTCGGCACCGCCGAGGCACCACCCCGGCCGTACACCTACGGCGAGACGCAGGAATCGATCGTCGCGGTGATCGAGAAGATCTTCACGCCGCAGATCCTCGGGCTGACGGCACTGGAGCGGGAGGCGGTGCACGAGCGCCTCGACCGGACCGTCGGCAACCCGGCCGCCAAGGCCGCCATCGACATGGCGCTGTGGGACATCCTCGGCCGCGCCGCCGGCCTGCCGGTCTCCGGACTGCTCGGCGGCTACACCGACCGCATGCGGGTCAGCCACATGGTCGGCTTCGCACCGGCCCGGGAGATGATCGCCGAAGCCGAACGCATCCGGTCGACCCACGGCATCACCACGTTCAAGGTGAAGGTCGGGCGCCGCCCGTACCGCGACGACGTCGCCGCCGTCCGCGCCCTGCGCGAGGCGCTCGGCCCGGACGTCGAGCTCTACATCGACGGCAACCGCGGCTGGACGGTGTCCGAGTCGGCCCGCGCCCTGCACGAGATGGCCGACCTCGGGCTGACCTTCGCCGAGGAACTCTGCCCCGCCGACGACGTGCTGGGCCGCCGCTGGCTGGTCGCACGGAGCCCGGTGCTGTTCATCGCCGACGAGAGCGCCACCCGCACCGGCGAGGTGACCCGCGAACTCCTCGGCGGCTCCGCCACCGCCATCAGCATCAAGACCGCCCGCACGGGCTTCACCGCCTCCCAACGCATCCTGCACGAGTGCGAGGGACTGGGAGTCGAGCTGGTGATGGGCAATCAGGTCGACAGCCAGATCGGCACGTTGTGCTCGGTCGCCTTCGGCGCCGCCCACCGCTCCGGCTCACGCCACGCCGGCGAACTGTCCAACTTCCTCGACATGACGGACGACCTCCTCACCGAGCCGCTGACCATCGAGGACGGCACCCTGCGCGTACGCGAGGGCGCCGGCCTCGGCATCGACATCGACCCCGACAAGCTGGCGCGCTACCGCCAGGACCGCTGACCCACTCTCAGAAGACGGGACGATCATGACCGACATCATCACCGAGCAGGCCACCGCCGCCGCCTCCGGAGCCGCCGCCACCGAGCAGTTCCGCAGCAAGCAGCGTCAGGAAGCGGCCGCCGTCGACACCGGGCGCGTCGACGCCCTGGTCACCGAACTCCTGACCTCCGCCCACGACATCATCCGTCGCCACGGGTTGACCTACGCCGAATACGACGCGCTCAAGGCGTGGCTCATCCGGGTCGGCGAGGACGGCGAGTGGCCGCTCTTCCTGGACGTGTGGGTCGAGCACGTCGTCGAAGAGGTCGCCAACGAGAACCGCGAGGGGACCAAGGGCACCATCGAGGGCCCCTACTACGTGCCGGACGCGCCCGCGCTGCCCGCCGAGGCGGCCCTGCCGGTGCGGGAGGACGAGGCGGGCACCGCGCTGCTCTTCCAGGGCCAGGTCACGGGGGTGGACGGAACCCCGCTGCCGGCGGCCAAGGTGGAGATCTGGCAGGCGGACGACGAGGGCTACTACTCCCAGTTCGCGCCGAACCTGCCCGAGTGGAACCTGCGGGGAACCGTGATCGCCGACGAGACGGGCCACTTCAGGATCCACACGATTCAGCCCGCGCCGTACCAGATCCCCACCGACGGCGCCTGCGGCAGCCTCATCCAGGCGGCGGGCTGGCACCCCTGGCGCCCGGCCCACCTGCACCTCAAGGTCTCCGCACCCGGGTACCGGCTCATCACCACCCAGCTCTACTTCCGCGGCGGCGAGTACGTCACCGACGACATCGCCTCCGCCGTCAAGCCCGAACTGATCCTCGACCCCACCCCGGTCGCGGACGGCACGGGTCACGAGGTCACCTACGACTTCTCTCTCGACAAGGCGTGATCGACCGTGCTCTTCGCCGTACGCATGGACGTCGACATCCCGCGTGACCTCGACCCCGAGGTCCGCGGGGACCTGGTGGCACGCGAGAAGGCGTACTGCCGGGAACTGCAGAAGTCCGGGGAATGGGTGCACATCTGGCGCTGTGTCGGGCAATACGCCAACATCAGTGTCTTCGATGTCGCCGACAACGAGGCGCTGCACCGCATCCTGTGGGGCCTGCCCCTCTTCCCCTACATGACGATCGAGGTCACGCCCCTGGCCCAGCATCCGTCCGACCTGGCCGCAGACGAGGTCGTGGCGTGATGGACAAGGTGGTCGCCACCGCCGTGGAAGCGACGGCCGATGTCCCGGACGGCGCCTCCCTCGCCGTCGGCGGGTTCGGGCTGAGCGGTGTGCCGAACGTACTGATCCAGGCGCTGCACGAACGGGGCGTCAGCAGTCTGAGCGTGGTCTCCAACAACTGCGGGGCGATGGATTCCGGCCTCGCGGTACTGCTGGCGGCCGGCCGGATCGCCCGGGTTACGGGCTCCTACATCGGCGCCAACAAGGAGTTCGCGCGCCAGTACCTGGCCGGGGAACTGGAGGTGGAGCTGATCCCGCAGGGCACCCTCGCCGAGCGCCTGCGCGCCGGTGGCACCGGGATCCCCGCCTTCTACACCCCGGCCGGGGTCGGCACCCAGGTCGCCGACGGCGGGCTGCCCTGGCGCTACGACGGCTCCGGCGGGGTGGCACTGGCCTCGCCCCCGAAGGAGGTGCGCGAGTTCGACGGCGCGGAGTACGTGCTGGAGCGCGGCATCCGCACCGACTACGCCCTGGTCCGCGCGGCCCGGGGCGACCGGCACGGCAACCTCGTGTTCAACAAGTCCTCCCGCAACTTCAACCCGCTCGCCGCCATGGCCGGCAGGGTCACCATCGCCGAAGTGGAAGAACTGGTGGAGCCCGGGGACATCGAGCCGGGCGCGGTTCACCTGCCGGGCATCTTCGTGCAGCGGGTGGTGGCGCTCACCCCGGAGCAGGTCGCGGACAAGAGGATCGAGCAGCGGACGGTGAGCAACTGATGGCCTGGACGCGTCAGGAAATGGCCGCCCGTGCGGCACGTGAGCTGGAGGACGGGCAGTACGTCAACCTCGGCATCGGCCTGCCCACCCTCATTCCCAACCACCTGCCGCCGGGAGTCGAGGTCGTCCTCGAATCGGAGAACGGAATCCTGGGCACCGGCCCCTACCCCACCGAGGACCAGGTCGATCCGGACCTGATCAACGCCGGAAAGGAGACGGTGACCGTCCTGCCGGGCGCGTCCTTCTTCGACTCCGCCCTGTCCTTCGGCATGATCCGCGGCGGGCACATCGATGTCGCCGTACTGGGCGCCATGCAGGTCTCCGAGAAGGGGGACCTGGCCAACTGGGCAGTTCCGGGCAGGTTGGTGACCGGAATCGGCGGTGCCATGGACCTCGTCCACGGGGCCCGGCGGGTGATCGTGGTGATGACCCACACCGCGAAGGACGGCTCGGCGAAGATCGTGCCCGAGTGCGCGCTGCCGCTGACCGGCAAGGCGTGCGTGAACCGGATCATCACCGATCTGGGTGTCCTCGACGTCACCGACGACGGTCTGGTCCTGGTGGAAACCGCACCCGGCATCACCACCGCGGAGATCATCGACCGGACGGACGCCGAACTCCGCATCCCCGAAGGAACTCCGTCATGAGAGACGTCTACCTCGTCGACGCGGTACGCACCCCGATCGGCCGCTACAACGGCGCCCTCGCCGGCGTACGCCCGGACGACCTGGCCGCCCACACGATCCGCGAACTCCTCGCCCGAACGAGCGAGCTGGACCCGACCCGCATCGAGGACGTCTACTTCGGCAATGCCAACGGCGCGGGCGAGGAGAACCGCAACGTCGCCCGCATGGCCGTCCTGCTGGCGGGTCTGCCCACCACCGTGCCCGGGGTGACGGTCAACCGGCTGTGCGCCTCCGGCCTCGAAGCAGTCGTCCAGGCCGCCCGTGCCGTCGCCGTCGGCGACGCCTCCATCGTCGTGGCCGGCGGCGTGGAGTCGATGACCCGCGCGCCGTATGTACTGCCCAAGAGCGGCAGACCCTTCCCGGCCGGCCACGCCGAGCTGTACTCCACCACCCTCGGCTGGCGCATGGTCAACCCCGCGATGAACCCCGAGTGGACCATCCCGCTGGGCGAGTCCGCCGAACTCATCGCCGAGAAGCACCGGATCAGCCGCGAGCAACAGGACGAGTTCGCCCTGCACAGCCACGAGAAGGCCGCCAGGGCCCAGGCCGAGGGACGTTTCGACGCCGAACTCGCACCGGTGGCCATCCCGCGGCCCAAGGACGGAACGGTCGCCTTCGCCGCCGACGAGTCCGTCCGCCCGGACACCTCGCCAGAGGCGATGGCGAAGCTGAAGCCGTCCTTCCGTACCGAGAACGGCACGGTGACCGCGGGCAACGCCTCCCCGCTCAACGACGGCGCCGCCGCGGTGCTTCTCACCGACGAGGAAGGTCTGAAGGCCACCGGCCGGGAGCCGCTCGCCCGCATCCGTACCACCGGCGTGTCCGCCGTCGACCCGCAGTACTTCGGACTCGCCCCCGTCGAAGCGGTGAACCGGGCGCTCGCCAAGGCCGGCCGGTCCTTCGCCGACCTGGACGTACTCGAACTGAACGAGGCGTTCGCCGCGCAAGTCCTCGGCTGCCTCGCCGAATGGCCCGAGTTCGACCCCGCCGTCCTCAACCCCCAGGGCGGGGCGATCGCTCTCGGCCACCCGCTGGGCGCGTCCGGCGCCCGTCTCGCCGGCACCGTCGCCCACCAACTCGCCCGCAAGGGCAGCGGGACCGGTGTGGCCACCCTCTGCATCGGCGTGGGCCAGGGACTGGCCCTCGTCCTCGAACGCTGACCCCGCCCAAGGAGGCACGGTGTCCACGCCCCACCTGCTGCACCACCACCTGGTCGGCGCGGCCGACGCACCACCCCTGATCCTCGGCCCGTCCCTGGGCACCTCCAAGGCGGTCTGGGAACCCCAGCTGCCCTCCTTGACCCGCCGTTTCCGGGTGCTGCGTTTCGACCTGCCCGGACACGGCGGCTCACCCAGCGCGCTGCTGCGCGATCCCGCACCGGGGCGTACCACGGTCGACGACCTGGCATCCCTGGTGCTCGATCTCGCGGACCACCACGGCTGGGACAGCTTTCACTACGCCGGCATCTCCCTGGGCGGAGCCATCGGGACCCATCTCGCGGCTTTCCACCCGGAGCGGGTCGCCTCCCTGGCCGCCGTCTGCTCCTCCGCACGCTTCGGGGCGCCCGAGACCTGGCGCCGGCGGGCGGAACTCGTCCGGCACGAGGGCACCGCCCCTCTTCTTCCGAACATCCCGGACCGCTGGTTCGCCACCGCGGACACCGCGGGCACCCCTTTCGGCCGCAGGCTGCTCGACAACCTCGCCGAAGCCGACCCGGCGGGGTACGCGGCCTGCTGCGACGCCCTCGCCGCGTCGGATCTGCGCCCCGCTCTGGGACGGATCACCGCGCCCACCCTCGTGGTCGGCGGTTCACACGACACGGCCACTCCCCCGGACCACGCCGAGGAACTCGCCGAGGGCATCCCGCGGGCCACCCTGGAGGTCATCGACTGCGGACACCTGGCCGTCGAGGCCCCTCGCGCACTGCAGACCGCTCTCGCCGCTCACCTGTCCGCGAGCCTCGTCGGGGGCGGGACGCGGACATCACGGTCCGACCAGGCCGTCGGACATCAGGACTCTCTCGGAAGCTGATCCGAGTCTGCCGTGATCACCGTGCGGGACAGGCCCGCCCTGACGAGCAGTCAACAGCCGTGCATGGAAGCGCTTTTGCCTGTAGCAGCATCGACCACCTGAAAAGGAACCGCTCCGTGGCGACCAGGCGCGACGAGCTCGCCGTCCGATGCGAAGCCACCATCACCGTCGCCGCCGTCGGAGAATGACCGCGGTCGAGATCAATGCTGTTCCCCACGCCAGTCGGCGCAGGGCATGACCTCGAATCCCCGGCTGGGGAAGACGGCATCCATGAAGAAGTCGTGCATCGCCGGATCACCGTCGGCGCAACCGTCGCGCAGCACGGTCACCCCGTAGCCACGGTCCGCCGCGTCGTAGCACGTCGCAGCCACCATCGCGCTGGTCGCGACTCCTGCGATCGCGACGGTGCCGACACCGTTCGCGCGGAGCACCAGGTCGAGGTCCGTGCCGGCGAACGCGCTGGCGCGGCGCTTCATCACGACCACGTCCTCGTCGGCGACCGGCAGGGCGATCTCCGGTCCGGCCGATCCCTCGTGGAAGGCGTCCCCGGCTTCGTAGAACGTCCTGAAGAGTGCGTTGCCCGGTGGCAGGTCGGTCCCGTTGCTCCGGAAGGCGAAGTGCACGAACACGACGAGGCCACCGGCCGCACGGGCGCGCGGCAGCAGTTCGGTGAGCGGCGGTACGACACGCCTGGCGAACGGGTAGCTGCTCGTGATGCCCTGCTGAATGTCGCCGATGATCAGTGCGGTGGTCACGACAGACTCCCGTCCAGTCCTTCTGTCCAGCGCTCCGTGGTCGGCAAGACAGCCATTCCGGTGGTCATGGTAGTGGCGATGCCCAACCGTGCGTGGACGAAGCCACCATGCGCCGTCGCGATGGTCCCGGTGAGGCAGGGGCGGACGCATCCGCGTCGGCACCCCGCGCCCGGTCCGGGACTCGGGCACGTATCGGGTGGACCTCCTCAGGTGTCGACCGGGAGTCCCAGCAGTGCTTCCGGGGGCTGGATACCGGAGCGTCGGCGGAGGGGTTTGCCGCGCTCGGACGGCCGGACGATCAAGGTGTCGAAGCCGGCGCTGCGACAGTGCCGTGTTCGTCACGGCGGTGGCGGGCTCGACGGGGCGGCCGTCCTCCCCCGCGTCAGGGCGCTGGAGCCCGATGTGGACGGGCTTCGCCACCGGATTCGTCCAGGGACGCGGTCCAGGAGGCGACTTGGGTGCGGGAGGTGAAGCCCAGCTTGCCCAGGATGCGCTCGACGTGACCGTCCACGGTGCGGTGCGAGATCACCAGGCTCTCGGCGATGGCGCGATTGCTCTGTCCCGTGGCGATCAGGCGCGCCACCTCCAGTTCCCGGTCCGTGAGCGGGCAGCTGCGGGCGACACGCGTCGCAGCCGTGGGCTTGACGGCTGCGGCGATCTCCAGTGCGAGTTCGATCGACTCCGCCTTGGTCAGATGGGCCAGTCGCCGGGTGACCTTCTCCACCCGTTCCGTGCCCAGCGTTTCGACGACCTGTCGGGCCATACGCCGGGATTCCGCGGTGATGTGGGGTCCGAACGCGTCGATGGAGGTGCCGAGCCGCTGCCACACCGCTCCGGCGGCGGCTCCCAGCATGGCCGCGTTGTCCGCGTGCCGATTGGACATGGCGATCCAGGACATCAGCTCCAGTACCAGGGCCGTGCAGACGCCGTCCGTGAAGTCGCGCTGGATCTCCAGGGCCGCCGTCGCGGCCTGCTTGGCCGCGGGCATGTCGCCCGCGCGCCAGTGTTGCAGGCCGCTGATCCACAGGGCGTAGGCGTGATTCCAGCGTTCTTCGTGCCGGGCGCTCACGGCGAGCACCTCCTGGCAGGTCTCCAGGGCGTTGCCTGCGGGCTCCTGGAAGTTTTGTGCCATGGCCAGCTGGAACTGCGCGGTGAGCACCGCGCCGGTGCTGCCGAGCGCGCGGTGGCCCTCCACGGCCCGGTGGTACAGGCCGATCGCCGTGGGCAGGCTGCCGCTGAAGAGGTGGTGGAGGGCCCGCCAGTTCGCGGCGTGCGCGGCCAGCTCGGGGTCGTCCAGTACCTCCGCCACGTGCTCCAGTTCCGTCAGACGGACGGCTGCGGCCTCGCGGTCGCCCTGCAGAAGCGTCGCCCAGGCCGCCACCCACAGCACCGAGCCCCGCTCGACGGTGTCACCGTCGAGCACGCCGAGGATGCGGTCCAGCCATCGTCTTCCCTCGCTGAGCGAGCCGCCGGCGATCCAGTGGTAGCACAGGTAGGACGCGAGCCGGCCGCCCGCGGGACGCTCGTCGGGCGTGGCGAGGGACCATTCCAGAGCCGCGAGCAGGTTGGCGTGGTCGCGCCGCATGGCGGCGAGCATCTCGTGCTGCCCGGGCCCGCACCAGCGCTCCACCATGGAGCGGGCCCGGTGCAGGTAGTGGTCGCGCATCCGGCGCCGTAGCACCGACGGTTCCCCGAGCGCGTCGAGTCGCTCGGCGCCGTATTCGCGCACGGTCATCAGCTGCCGGTAGCGAATCTGTTCACCTGTGCGTTCGGCTATCACGATCGACTTGGCGACGAGCCGGTCGAGGACGTCGACGATGCGCTCGGAGGCGAGGTCACCGAAGGCGCAGACCTCCTCGACCGCCTTCAGGTCGCATCCGCCGGGGAAGACCGACATCCGTGCCCACAGCAGGCGTTCGTCGTCGGAGCACAGTTCGTGGCTCCAGTCGATCAGTGCGCGCAGGGTCTGCTGTCGCGGGCGTGCCACCCGGCTGCCGCCGGTGAGCAGTTCGAAACGGCGGTCCAGGCGCTCGACGACCTGGCCGACGGACAACGTGCGCAGCCGGATGGCGGCGAGTTCGATGGCGAGTGGCATCCCGTCGAGCCGTTCGCACAGCTGTTGGACAGCGGGGCGGTTGGTATCGGTGACGGCGAAGTCGGGGGCGACGCTCCGCGCCCGGTCGACCAGTAGCTGAACGGCTTCGCTGTGATCGACGCTCGCGGCGTCGTGCAACTGCTCGGCCGTGGGCACCGACAGGGGCGGGATCACCGTGACCAGCTCGCCCGCGATGCCGAGCGGTTCGCGGCTGGTGGCAAGGACGCGCAGGCCCGGTGCCGTTTCGAGGAGTTCGGCCAGCAGCTCGGCGGTGGCGGTCAGCACGTGCTCGCAGTTGTCCACGACCAGCAGCACCTGCTGGGATCCCAGATGATCGACCAGTTGCTGGGTCGCAGACCGGTTCGACTGGTCCAGGACGGTGAGCGCCGAGGTGAACGCGGAGGCCACCTCGCGAACGTCGTCGAGGCTGGCCAGCTGGACGATCTGAGTACCGTCCCGGAACGCTCTGCGGACCCTGTCCGCGACCACCAGGGCGAGCCGTGTCTTGCCGATGCCGCCGGGGCCGGTGAGCGTGACCAGCCGGGAGGTCGACAGGTTCCTGCGTACGTCGGCGATCTCCTGCCGGCGCCCCACAAAGCTGGTGAGGCCGCCGGAGCCGACCAGACAACCGCGTCCACTGTCGTCGTACATGGTCCTCGATGTCCTCGCCTCGCCCGTTGCGCTTCCACCGACGCTATGCCGAAGGACACGTCGTGCCAAGAACTCGGACACGAAGAGAGAGTCGTTTTCCCCGGTCAGCGCCATGATCCATAGGGCCGCGCCCGGGGCCCATATCTTCCGCGACTCAATCCGATCACAGGTTCGACATGAGGGGTACCCACGTGGGTGGAGCGGGTACCCAAGGGGGTCATCTCACCCGAGACCACGGCCGCGCCCGTGTCCAGAGTTCTGTCACCACGACGCGGGCCGGTGCTGTGGCGGGCACGGCATCGGTCCGCGTGCCACACCTCCGACAGTCAGGAGCGGGGCAATGTCACCCACGAGGACGAGCCGCCCGGTGGAGGCACCCGGAAGAGCGTCCGGCGCAATGATCGTCGGCACGGGCTTCGCCGGACTCCACTCGGTGCGCACGACACGCGACAAAACGGCCCCGTCGGGGCGCGCCCGGGGCCGGACGTCCGGCCGCGGATGCCGGACGAGCGAGCACCTCGCGTCCGCAGGCTCTCCGGGGCGGGCCACATGAACCAGCGCCATCTCAGGAACGCCTTCGGCCGCTTCGCCACCGGTGTCACGGTCGTCACCTGCGCCACCTCCGACGGCGGACGCCACGGCGCCACGGTCAACGCGTTCACGGCCGTCTCCCTGGAACCGGCCCTGTGCCAGGTGACCCTCACCCGTCAGTCCAAGGCGTGCCTCTATCTGAAGGACGCGCCCTTCGCGGTCAACATCCTGGCGGCCGACCAGACCGACACCGCCTGGCACTTCGCCGGCCGGCCCGTGGAGCCGGAACCGCAGTGGTCCGACGGGCCGCTCGGCCCCGTGCTCACGGGAGCGGCCGCAACGATCTCGTGCCGCCCCTGGCGCACGTACGACGGCGGCGACCACCTGATCGTCATCGGCGAGGTGGTCGAGGCCGACATCACCGACCTGGAGCCGCTGCTGTTCCACGCCGGAACCTTCCGCCACCTGGGCCGGCGGGACGCGGGCGTCCACTGGGGCGCCTGCCTGGACAGCCCCGAGAGCGGATGGTTCACCGGCGCACCCGCCTTCACCGCGATGCACGCGGAGCGCGTGACGCACCACGCCTCGTAATCCCCGATCACGCGCCTTTCACCCACCTTCGAGATCACCTAGGACGGACATGACTCAGGAAGACACCCGCACTCCGGCCGCCCCGCCCGCGGAGGGCGTGCGCAAGACCCGCCCGCTGACGGGCGACGAGTACATCGAGTCCATTCGTGACGGACGGGAGGTGTGGGTCTACGGCGAGAAGGTCAAGGACGTCACCGAGCACCCCGCCTTCCGTAACTCTGTGCGCATGACCGCGCGGCTGTACGACGCGCTGCACGACCCGGACAAGCAGTCGGTGCTCACGGTGCCGACCGACACCGGCAGCGACGGTTTCACGCACCCGTTCTTCCGCACGCCGCGCAGCCGCGAGGACCTGGTCGCCGACCGCGACGCGATCGCCGAGTGGGCGCGGATGACCTACGGCTGGATGGGCCGCAGCCCCGACTACAAGGCGGCCTTCCTGGGCACCCTCGGCGCCAACAGCGACTTCTACCAGCCCTTCGGCGACAACGCCCGACGCTGGTACACCGAGTCCCAGGAGAAGGTCCTCTACTGGAACCACGCCATCATCAACCCGCCGGTCGACCGCGACCGCAACCCCGACGAGGTCAAGGACATCTTCGTCCACGTCGACGAGGAGCGGGACGACGGCCTGGTCATCAGCGGCGCCAAGGTGGTGGCCACCGGATCGGCCATCACCCACTACAACTTCATCGCCCACTACGGCCTGCCGATCAAGAAGAAGGAGTTCGCGCTGGTCTGCACCGTTCCGATGGGCACGCCCGGCATGAAGCTGATCAGCCGGCACTCCTACGCGATGAACGCCGACGTCATGGGCAGCCCCTTCGACTACCCGCTGTCCAGCCGCTTCGACGAGAACGACACCATCTTCATCCTCGACAAGGTGAAGATCCCCTGGGAGAACGTCTTCATCTACGGCGACGCCGAAAAGGCCAGCACGTTCTTCCCCGGCTCGGGCTTCCTGCACCGCTTCACCTTCCACGGCTGCACGCGCCTCGCCGTCAAGCTCGACTTCATCGCCGGACTGCTGATGAAGGGGGTGGAGGTCACCGGCACCAAGGACTTCCGCGGCATCCAGACCCGCGTGGGCGAGGTCATCGCCTGGCGCAACCTGTTCTGGGGCCTGACCGACGCCATGGCGAACAACCCGGACTCGTGGAAGGACGACGCCCTCCTGCCCAAGCTCGACTACGGCCTGGCCTACCGCTGGTTCATGACCCTCGGCTATCCGCGGATCAAGGAAATCATCATGCAGGACCTGGGCAGTGGGCTGATCTACCTCAACTCCAACGCCAAGGACTTCTCCGTCCCGGAGATCCGCCCCTACCTGGACAAGTACGTGCGCGGGTCCAACGGCTACGACTCCGTCGAGCGGGTCAAGCTGATGAAGCTGATCTGGGACTCCATCGGCAGCGAGTTCGGCGGCCGGCACGAGCTGTACGAGCGCAACTACTCGGGCAACCACGAGCAGGTGCGCGCGGAGATGCTCTTCACCGCCCAGGCATCCGGGGCCGCCGACGCCATGAAGGGCTTCGCGGAGCAGTGCATGGCCGAGTACGACCTGAACGGCTGGACCGTGCCGGACCTGATCAACCCGGATGACGTGAGCATCCACCGCCGCTGATCACTTCGCCGGGGCGGTCCGGTGCCGCCCCGGCCCATCTCGGAGCCGCACGATGAGCATCACCGATACTTCGACGTCCCCCACCGCCGCGGATTCCGGCGCGCCGGCCGGCGCCGTGTTCCGGGCCGACAACCGATACCGCGGCACAGCGGAGACCTCCGCCGAACGCGTCGACACGATCCTGAGGGCCCTGCTCGGCGCGGTGCACCAGGTCGTCTCCGACCACGAGATCACCTATCCCGAGTTCCAGGCGGCCAAGAGCTGGCTGATGGAGGTCGGAGAGGGTGACGAATGGCCCCTCCTCCTGGACGTGTTCGTCGAGCACGCCGTCGAGGAGGTGGCCTCCCGCAGCCGACAGGGCACCAAGGGCTCCATCGAGGGTCCCTACTACCTGCCCGGCAGCCGGCGTCTGCCCGCCCACTGCGAACTGCCCCGCCGGGCCGACGAGAAGGGCACACCGCTCTCCTTCACCGGCCAGGTCCGCGACGTGAACGACACTCCCCTGCCGGGCGCGGAGGTCGACATCTGGCACGCGGACGCCGACGGCCACTACTCCGGCTTCGCGCCGCACCTGCCCGAGGGCAACCTGCGCGGTCTGGTCGTCACCGACGACGAGGGCCGGTTCTCCATCCGCACCATCCGGCCGGCACCGTACCGGATCCCGGCCGACGGCCCCACGGGACGCATGATCGCCGCGGCGGGACGGCCCCCCTGGCGTCCCGCTCATCTGCACGTGATGGTCCGGGCCGAAGGACACCGGCAGCTCACGACGCAGCTGTACTTCGAAGGCGGCGCGTGGGTGGACGACGACGTCGCCCGGGCGACCAAGCCCGAGCTGTTCCTGCGCCCCGTGGCGGACGGGGAAGGCGGCCTCGTGCAGCGGTACGACTTCGTCCTCGAACGGGCCTGAGACCAAGGATGCGGATGTGCCTGAGACCAAGGATGCGGATGTGACAGCGCAATCTACCCCGAACTGCCCGGAGTTCGCACCGGCAGTCCACGCCTCGGGCGCCGTGTGGACGGGCCCGCACGACGTTCCCTCCGACTGGCGGGGCTGCGCCGTGACCATGGGCGTCTTCGACGGATTCCACCGCGGCCATGCCGCGCTGGTCCGGCGGGCGCGCGAGCGGTCGGCTCACCACGGGCTGCCGTCCGTGCTGCTGACCTTCGACCCGCACCCCCTCACGGTGACCTGTCCGGAGCGCGCGCCCACGCACCTGACGTCCCTCGAAGAACGCGTCCGCCACGCCCACGGCCTGGGCATCGACGTCGTGCTCGTGCTGCCGTTCACCACGGCGCTGGCCGACATGGCGGCCGACGAGTTCGCCGACCGGTTCCTCGGCCGCACGCTCGGGGCCCGCGCCGTGGTGGTGGGCGAGAACTTCCGCTTCGGCCGGGGAGGAAGCGGCGACACCGCCCTGCTCGGCCGCGCGGGAAGGCGGCTCGGTTTCACCGTGGACGCCGTGCCGCTCGTCGCCCACGACGGCCTTCCCTGCTCCTCCACTCTGATACGCAGCCGCCTGGCGGCCGGTGACCTCAGGGGGGTCGAAGAGCTGCTGGGGCGCCCGTGGCGCACGGCATTCTCCGCGCCGCCCGCGCCGTCCGGCGGCATCGCGTCCCTCGCGGGACCGCCACAGGCTCCCGTCACGGTGCAGTGAGGTGACCGCTCGGGCCGTCCTGGCTGGGTTCGCCATCCCTTCGCGCTCTCGTCCCGTCCCCGGGATCTCAGGGATTCATCTCGCGAAGGAGATCTCCGTGACACCGAAGTCCGCAGCCGCGGCAACACGGGCCACCGTGTACGGCTACCCCCGTCAGGGCCGGAACCGGGAACTGAAGAAGGCCGTCGAGGGCTACTGGAAGGGCCGCGTCACGGCCGACGCCCTCCGGGCCACCGCCGCCGACCTGCGCCGGAGCAACTGGCGGCAACTCGCCGACGCCGGCATCCACGAGGTGCCGACCGGCGACTTCTCGTTCTACGACCATGTCCTGGACACCACCGTCATGGTCGGTGCGATCCCCGAACGCCATCGGGACGCCGTCACCGCCGATGCCCTGGACGGCTACTTCGCCATGGCCCGCGGCACCCAGGAGTTGGCGCCGCTGGAGATGACCAAGTGGTTCGACACCAACTACCACTATCTCGTCCCGGAACTGGGCCCCGACACCGTCTTCACCGCCGACTCGGCCAAGCAGACGGGCGAGTTGAAGGAGGCCCTCGCGCTCGGACTCACCGCCCGGCCCGTGCTCGTGGGCCCGGTCACCTATCTGCTGCTCTCCAAGCCGGCTCCCGGCGTGGCCGCCGACTTCGATCCGCTCACCCTGCTGGATGGGCTGCTGCCGGTGTACGCCGA
This sequence comes from Streptomyces sp. CB01580, assembly GCF_001905795.1. Classification (GTDB taxonomy): domain Bacteria; phylum Actinomycetota; class Actinomycetes; order Streptomycetales; family Streptomycetaceae; genus Streptomyces. The sequence goes on along the minus strand of NZ_LIXJ01000006.1, from coordinate 33,714 downwards.
AGTCCTCGCCGACCTGCGAGCCGCCGGCGCCGCGTGGGTGCAGTTGGACGAGCCCGCCCTGGTCCAGGACCGCACCCCTGCCGAGCTGAACGCCGCCGAGCGCGCCTACCGCGGCCTCGGCACGCTCACCGACCGTCCGAAGCTGCTGGTCGCCTCCTATTTCGACCGGCTCGGCGACGCCCTGCCGGTCCTGGCCAAGGCCCCGGTCGACGGTCTTGCGCTGGACTTCACCGAGGGCGCCGCCGCCAATCTGGACGCGCTCGCCGCCGTCGGCGGACTGCCCGGCAAGCGACTGGTCGCCGGAGTGGTCGACGGCCGCAACATCTGGGGCAACGACCTCGCCAAGTCCCTGTCCACGCTGGGCACGCTGCTGGGCCTGGCCGACCGGGTCGACGTGTCGGCCTCCTGCTCCCTCCTCCACGTGCCGCTGGACACGGCACCGGAGCGGGACATCGAACCGCAGATCCTGCGCTGGCTGGCGTTCGCACGGCAGAAGACGCGGGAGATCGTCACACTCGCCAAGGGCCTCGCCCAGGGCACCGATACGATCGCCGCCGAACTCGCCGCGAACCGGGCCGACCTCGCGTCCCGCGCACACTCGCCCATCACCCACGACCCGGCGGTCCGCGCCCGTGCCGCCGCCACGACGGAGGCCGACGCGCGCCGCTCCCAGCCGTACGCCGAGCGCACCGCCGCCCAGCGCGCACACCTCGGCCTGCCGCTGCTGCCGACCACCACCATCGGCTCGTTCCCGCAGACCGACGAGCTGCGCGCCGCGCGAGCGGACCTGCGGGCCGGCCGGATCGACACGGCAGGGTACGAGGAACGCGTCAAGGCCGAGATCCAGCAGGTGATCGCCTTCCAGGAGAAGACGGGCCTGGACGTCCTCGTGCACGGCGAGCCCGAACGCAACGACATGGTCCAGTACTTCGCCGAACAGTTGACCGGCTACCTCGCCACCCAGCACGGCTGGGTGCAGTCCTACGGCACCCGCTACGTGCGCCCGCCGATCCTGGCAGGTGACATCTCCCGTCCCGAGCCGATGACGGTCCGCTGGACGACGTACGCGCAGTCCCTCACCGACCGCCCGGTCAAGGGCATGCTCACCGGGCCGGTCACCATGCTCGCCTGGTCCTTCGTCCGCGACGACCAGCCGCTCGGGGAGACCGCCCGGCAGGTCGCCCTCGCCCTGCGCGAGGAGGTGAGCGACCTGGAGGCGGCCGGTACGTCGGTCATCCAGGTCGACGAGCCCGCCCTGCGCGAGACCCTGCCGCTGCGCGCCGCCGACCGCGACGCCTACCTCGCGTGGGCGACCGAGGCGTTCCGGCTCACCACCGGTGGCGTACGTCCGGACACCCAGATCCACACCCACATGTGCTATGCCGAGTTCGGCGACATCGTCCAGGCCATCGACGACCTCGACGCCGACGTCATCAGCCTGGAGGCCGCGCGCTCGCACATGCAGGTCGCCCGCGAACTCTCCGACCACGGCTACCCGCGCGAGGCCGGACCGGGCGTCTACGACATCCACTCCCCCCGCGTCCCGAGCTCCGAAGAAGCGGCGGATCTGCTGCGCACCGGTTTGAAGGCCATCCCGGCGGAACGGCTGTGGGCCAATCCCGACTGCGGACTGAAGACCCGCGGCTGGCCCGAGACCCGCGCCTCCCTGGAGAACCTGGTCGCCGCGGCCCGCACGGTCCGCGGTGAGCTCTCCCCGTCCTGAGCGGCCGGAACACCGGGGCCGGGGTGCTCGGCGCCCCGGCCCCGCCGAGCACCGCACGGCCCGCGCCGAAGCACGTGCGGAAGAAGTTCTCCGCGTACCCAGGTCCGGGTCGGGCGGGATCGGGTCGGGGCACCGGAGGCGGCGCTGGTCGGCCGCGACCACCGTGGGCAGTTTCACGAACAGGGTCAGGGACTTGGCGCGGTTGGCGGCGAGACCGCCGTCGTCGTCGGTCGGGTCCTCGACGCCGAAGAAGCTGACGGCCGCGCGCAGCACGTCCATCGGGTGGCAGGTCTCGGGCAGCCGCCCGACGGCCAGGGCATCTCCGTGTTCCTCGGCCCACGCCATCCCGCCCGGTCCCTGGCGTCCCTTTCCCTGTGACTTCCCGGGGTCGCTCTTCCCTGTGACACCGGAGCTGCGCCCGCGCACACGGCCAAGTCCGCCGCCCTGGGGTTACGGCTGACGGACCGACGCCTGCGGGGCCCACTCCGGGCACCCGCGTCCGGCACCACGCCCTGCGTCAGTCCTCGGGGCCGCCGCCCGCGGTCCGGTTCGCCCGGCCTTCCCCCCATCGCCGTGACGTGTCGGTTTTCAGACAGGTGTCGGAGCGGCTCCGGTCTCGACGACGCGTGGCGGTGCCGTACGCCGACGGTCGGGTCGCCATGTGGTCACCAAGGCGGCGGCCAGGAGCAGTTCGGCGCCGTCACCGCCGTAGTACATGATCTCCGCGCCCCCTCGGACCTGGTCGATCGGCGCGTGGATGTGGACCCGGAAGCCGCCATACATGAGTTGCGAGACCACCGCGTGCATCGCGACGGCCACCCCGAGACAGACCAGACGTGCGCGCACGCCCGGTCGCGCAGGGGCGGGGTCGGGACCGGCGATGGCGTGGGTGAACAGGCATCCGGACAGGAAGAAGTGCGCGTGCAACAGCCAGTGCGCCGCCGGTACACCCACGATCGCGTTGTACAAGGGGGTGAAGTAGAGCGGGACGAGGCTGCCGACGGAGAGCGTGAGGGCCACCGCCGGTCGGGCGACGAACCGGGCCGGCGTGCTGCGCAGCATGCCGGTCAGCCGACGGGCCCGGGGCGCGGGCAGGGTGCGCAGCAGGAGGGTGACGGGCGCTGCCAGGACGAGCGCGAGCGGCGAGTACATGCCGATGAGCAGATGCTGGATCATGTGCGCGCGGAAGTCGTCGTGGGCCAGGGACGCCACCGGCGACAGCAGAGCCGCCCCGAGCAGGACGGTCCCGGTCAGGAAGCTCGCCGTTCGCCACGGGCTCCAGCCCAGGACCGGATTGCGGCGGCGGGCCCGGTGTGCCAGCAGCAGGTACGCGCCGGCGGCCGCCGACAGGGCGAGCGCGGGCAGCAAGATCTCAAGGGCCCCGTCGCCCAGGGGCTGGTGCACGGACACGTCATGTCCCATCAGGCGTGCCGACCTTCCTCACGGCGGGCGGGCGCGGTCGGATCGAAGGGCCGGCCGCTGCGCTGCAGCAGGTAGCCGGCAGCGATCAGCACAGCGCCCAGGACCAGGAAGCCGATGTCCCACCAGACCTGGCCGTTTCCGGAGTGGACGTGGTGGATGCCCAGGACGTGGTGGTCCAGGACGCCCTCGACGAGGTTGAACAGGCCCCAGCCGACGAGCATCCAGCCCCACAGCACCCGCGACCGCCACACCCGTAGACGGTCGCGGGTGACGCGCGCGTACAGGATGGCCAGTCCGATCAGTACGGCGAGCCAGCACACGGTGTGGAAGACGCCGTCCCACACCGTGTTCATCTCCAGTCCGGAGACCGTGTTCGGGTCGTAGTACTTGATTCCGATACGGTCGTGGTCGGTGCTGCTGAGCATGTGGTGCCACTGCAGGACCTGATGCAGCAGAATGCCGTCGGCGAACCCGCCCATCCCCACCCCGAGCACGATGCCCGGCAACCTGAGACACCCCGACACCGAACCGTCCCGCGTCTCACCCGTCATCGTGGCCACCGTCGGCCTCCCTTCCCGCACCTGGATCCGGAGTTCTCTCCGAAGGAGCTTCCCTCTTCGCGGTGCTCGCCCATGCCTATCTGCTCCATTCGGCCCAACCACCACCAGGAGCGCCCCTCGGAGCCCGGCGGCAACGGCTCGCCGCCGGGCTCCGAGGAGTGCACCGTGGCGCGCAACCGATGACCGTTCAACTCGCCCTCCGCTGCGGCATCCGGAGCCGCGGGGATGTCCCAGTCCGGCAGGGACAGCAGCGCGCCACGCCCCTGCGTCACCCTGAAGGAGCCGCCGAACAGGGCCTTGCCCGTGGTGGCGCCCAACGCCACCACGAGCTCCGGATCGATCCGGCGCAGTTCGGCTGCCGGCCAAGGGCGGCAGGCCGTGATCCCCCGGAGGTTCGACGCCTTGTGAATATGCCACTTCTGCGCCCCCGTGAGGGGCGCGAACTTGAAGTGCTTGCGCTCGCATCGGTCGGCGACGCCGGGCAGCGGACCGTGGCCACGTCCCTCAAGCCACTATCCGGCTCGACCGGCTGGTAACACGGCCCCAGTGGCACCACCGCATCGGCCCGCTTTCAATGAGTCGTTTCCACTTTCAATGAATCGTTTCCACACCGCGCCGATGACTCGGACAGGAACTACGTTTGAAAGAGAGCTCTGAACAGCCCAGCGGAGGAGTCGCAATGGCTCACGGAAGCGGCAAGGACAAGATCAAGGGCAAGGCGAAGGAAACCATGGGCAAGTTGGCGGGAGACCGCCGCAAGGAAGCCGAGGGAAAGGCCGAGCAGGCCAAGGGCGAGATCAAGAAGAAGATGAGTGGCGGCCGTGACCGCACCCCGCCTCATGTACCGCCCGCTCGGTAGCCATCGATGACCCTTCCGCCGCACGACCGGAGAAGGTCGGCGGGGCGGAAACGTGAGACGGCCCGCACGGCCCCTCCGGGAAGTGCGGGCCGTTCGCGGCTCTGGAGCGTTCTCCCGCTCCTCCGGGCCCATTTCCAAGGGCTCCCGCGAAGGCCCGGTCGACGGCGTGAGCACGAAACAGCGGAAGCAGCGGAACAGAGCCGGAGGAATCCGTTCTCGCACTGTTCCGCTCGAAACCCGTGAGAACTCGGCACCCAAAGGAACCCGACGTCTGTGAGAGCTCGACGTCGTTGAGAGGGTGAACAACCCATGACCGATGTGAACAGACTGTTGCTCGCCGTGGCGGTGGCAGGCGGTTACGTTCTGGGGCGGACCAAGAAGGGGCGGCTCGCCCTCGCGGTAGCGTCCTATGCGGCCGGCCGTCAGTTCGGGGTCGAGCCACGGAAAATCGTCACCGAGGGCGCGAAAAGGCTCGGGGAGATTCCCCAGGTCGCGGATCTGGGCGATCAATTGCGGGGCGAACTGATGGCGGTCGGTCGCGAAGCCGTATCAGCGGCCGCCGATCGTCGTCTCTCCGCTTTCGCCGATGCTCTTCACGAGCGGACTCTTCGCTTGGAGGGCTCCGGTGAGGAGGAGGACCGGGACGGTCCGGACGGGAAGGACCTCGATCAAAACGACGAGGAAGAGGGACACGAGAAGGAGCACGCACACGAGGACCGCGCGAGAGGACCGCGCGCCCGCGGCACCTCGGAAAAGAAGCCTGGTGACCGCGCGGGCAGAGGCAACGGCACGAGGAGGACGGGCGACCGCAAGCGGGCGGCCGGGGGGACGACGCCTTCCAAGAAACCCTCACCCCGGCGGCAGACCGCCGAAAGGGCCGCTCCCGGGAAGAAGACTCCTTCCTCGGAGAAGGCACCGTCACGCGCCGGGCGCCGGAGGTGACCAGTCATGGCACAGCGGCTCAAGGAGGCCGAGGTTTCGGGGTTCGACCGGTTCCGCGACGAACTGGGGGACTATCTGTCGGCTCGCGTCGGAGACCTGGCGGAGCGGGCGAGCGACAAGCTGTTCGACGTGACGGACCAGCTCGTCGATGTCGCGCGCAACGGCGGGTCGCTCTCCCGAGTGGGTGCGAGCCTTCTCGGCGGCGGCTCCCCCGTCAAAGCGGTGCTCTCCGGAACGGCGAAGAGCGTGAAGGACGCGCTCCTGGACAAGACGGGGAGCCTTCTCGGCGGCGGCAAGGGACACGCGCCGGGAGACAAGAAGGTCACCAACATCGTCGAGGTGATCGATGTGGGAGTCCCCTTGCGCACGGCCTACGACCACTGGACACACTACGAGAAGTTCAGCGGGTTCACCAAGGGTGTGCGCAACGTCTCGCGGTCCGACGAGACGACGAGCGACTGGAAGGCCAAGGTCGGCCCCTCGACCCGTGGCTGGAAGGCAACCGTCCAGGAGCAGGTGCCCGATGAGCGCATCGTCTGGAGATCCGAGGGCCCCAAGGGGACGACACGGGGTGCCGTGAGCTTCCACGAACTGGCTCCCGGCCTGACACGCATCGTGCTGGTCGTCGAGTACTTCGCATCGGGGCTGTTCGAGAAGACGGGCAACCTCTGGCGCGCGCAGGGCCGGAGACTGCGGCTGGACCTCAAGCACTTCCAGCGCCACGTCACTCTCGCCGACGAGGAGCCCGAGGGGTGGCGCGGTGAGATCCGTGACGGCGAAGTGGTACGAACCCACGAGCAGGCCGTCGAGGACGAGGAGGCGCGGTGGGACCGCGAGTCGGACGAGGAGGAGAGCGAAGGAGACGAGGAGGAAGAGGGGCCGGAGGCGGACGACGAGTGGGAGGAGGACGAGGAAGAACCCGAGGACGAGGACGGGCGTGAGGACGACGAGCCGGACTGACCGACGTGTCCCCCCTTCGCGCCCCGCCCTGGGCCGCGTCGTCGAAGTGCCGCCTGCCGTGCGACGCCCGGCGCACACGCTGGCCGAACGACGGCACTTCGACGACACGTCCGTCACCGCCGCCGTCACGTTGTACGCCGACTCTGTGTTGCAGGCCGACCACCGCTTCGCAACCGGCCTTCGACGTGCGCGTGGACGGTGACGGCATCGTGCGCGCCCGGTTGCCCGGAGCGGGTCAGGCGCTCCGTGAGCCGCAACCCGTCCGCTGCAACCCGCGGGGGCCGACCGCGCGGGGGCCGACCGCGTCCGGTGACCGCAGGACGCCGCGCTCTCATTCCCGGGGAGGCAGCAGAGTGCCGAGCGGGCCGAGGTCCAGGTTGAGGTCGCTCATGGTGAGGCCGTACCGGGCACAGAGTTCGGTCATCCGGTCGTGCAGAATCATCAGTGTCGCCCCCAGTCGCTCCTCCTGCTCCGCCGTGAGGTCCCCCGCCTCGACCCTGTGCAGCGCCTGCCGCTCCATGAGCTGCCGCAGCAACTCGACGATGGTGAGGACGAGTTTCATCAGGTCGCGTTCGACCGTGTCGGGATCCGCGTTCACCCTGCGGGCCGGCCGCCGAGCGCCTCGCGGGACGTGCGGGACGTCCTCGTCCCTCGTGGGCAGGGACCGCAGCGCGCGGTCGGCGGCTTCGGCGATCTCGCCGAGACGGCTGTGCGGCAGGTGCTGCTCGCCTGTCATCGTCACCTCCACGGGCGTGGAGAGGTCTCCCACGGGGCGGGGGTCCGCTCGCTGATGGAGACGATCAGCGAGCGCAGGGAGATGCGCACGAGGTCGATGTCGGCGATCGACAGCACGATGTCGCCGGTGAGGACGACCCCTCCACTGAGCAACCGGTCCAACAGGTCGATCAACGCCACCTGCCGGTCGGGAAGCGGCTCCTCGGACGGCACCGGTGGCCCCATGGCCGTCACCGCGCCACCCCCTCCCCGCCCTGCGGCAGGTCGGGAGTCGCGAACGAGTACGGAGCCCAGGGGCCCGTGATCTCGACGCGCACGCCCTCGAACCCGTCTGCCGCCGACGCCACGTGGGCCCGGAATTCGTCGGTGCAGCTCGACGGGACGAGATAGGCGTCGTTGGCGACGTTCTGTCCTGCCCCGGACGCGAGCACGCCCTGCTGCGGGCGGTGCCTGACCCTGCCGACCGAGTAAGGGCGGGCGGCCGACTCGATTCGTTCGGTCACGTGTCCGGCATGGCGATAGGCGTCGTCCCGGGCGCTGCGCTGGACCCTGCGACGGCTCAGATAGGCCCGTCCGGGGCCCAGGCCCTCATCGGCGGACGGTTCCTCCCGGCCTTCCGCCATCGGCTCGTCGACGAAGACCTTGACGCCCCATTCGGCTCGGGAGGCCAGGGCCTCGAGCCGGGAACCGAACGCGTCGCAGCGGTCCGCGAGCACGGACCGCACCCGCTCGTCGTCGTGGTACAGGGTCACCAGCCGCAACGGCAGGACGGTGGTGCGTGCCGCCAGCGCCTCGACCACCCGGTGGTGCGCCCTGGCGGTGGACTCCAACCAGTCCAGGTCCTCCAGATGGAGCCGCAGCACGTTCTCCTCGAACTCGCTTGCCGGTACGAAGCTGACGGCGATCACCAGGCCGTCGCAGTGTTCCGAGCGCACCAGGCGGACCGGCGCCCCGGAGACCCCGAAGAGACCGGCCAGCGTCCGCTCCAGCCCTCCGTCGTCGCGTGCGACCGCGTACGCGTAGCTGATGGCGTCGGCGGTCATGGCTCGTCCCGTTCATCGGCCCGGTGCGGCCGTTCCCGCTTCCGTTCCCGTTCCGGCCCCCGCTCCTGTTCCCGTTCCTGGTGAGGAGCGCCGCGGCGGATCTCCGCGGTGGATTCCCCCTGTCGGCCGGTCAGCGGTTCGGCACCTCGGCGTAGTTCCTCGATCTCGGCGCGCAGACGTTCGTTCTCGTCGGTGAGCGAGCGGTATCCGTCGTGAGCGCGGGAGGAGAGCGACGGGTCGTGCTCCCACCAGTCGATGCCCATCTCCTTGGCCTTGTCCACCGACGCGACCAGCAGACGGAGCTTGATGGTGAGCAGTTCGATGTCCAGGAGGTCGATGCGTATGTCGCCCGCGATGACGATTCCCTTGTCCAGGACCCGCTCCAGTATGTCCGCGAGGTTGGCCGACGTGCCCTGGCCGTAGGGTCCGTAGGGTGCGGACCTGGACGGCAGGTCTCCCAGCCTCCTGGCGACGGGTTCGGTCACAGCCACTGCACCTCGTTTCCCTGTTGTCCGGCGCGTCGGCGACACGCCGGGGGCGTGCGGCCCCATGGAGGAGGGCGTTGCCCGTTCAGGCGCTGTTCCCCCGGCCACGGGCCCTGATCTCGTCCAACCGGTCAAGGAGTTCGTCCTCGCGCCGGTCGAACGTCTCCTCGTCGATCTCGCCCGACAGGAGCCGACATTCGAGAGCGGCGAGTTCCCGTTCGACCGGCCCGGGGTCGTAGTACTCGTTCTCCGCCGCCTCCACGACGCGCTCGATCACCCACGCCGCCCCGCGCACGGGGGCCAGGGGCAGAGTGACCAGTTGGGTGAGCAGTCCCATCCCTCCTCCTAAACGAAGCTGTACGGGGCCAGCGGTCCACGCAGCCGCAGGTCGTAGTCCGATCCGAGTCCTTTCGCGAGTTCCTGTTCGGCGGCGAGGAAGGACTTCTCCTTCCCCTGCTCCACCAGGAAGGACGCGTTGAGGAAGTCGTCCCCCGCCGACTGTGACGCGTGCTCCTCCCGGGCGAAGCCGCGCAGAGAATCGACGATCGTCTCGGCCGTGCGCCCCTGCCGGTCCCGCACCTCGCCGGCCACCAGCTCGCCGAGCGTGAACGGAAGTTGCGGATCCTCACGACCGCCTCTGATCTCGTCGTTCAGCCTGCGCGCCTCCTCGGAATCGCGCAGGATCTGCCGTAGCAGTGCGCTCTGGTCCTGGCCGGCTTTCAGGTTGTACTCGACACACCCTTCCAGTGCCCGCAGACGCTCGAGGAACCACTCGGTGCGTTCCTCCAGCACTGCGCGTACCGCGTCGTCGTCCGTCGTGATGAAGCCGAACTGCAGGGGAAGTACGGTGCCGTCGCCCATCAGACGCTCCTGCACCGCGTGATGTGCGGCGAGATCCCGGCGTTTGGGCCGCAGCTCCTCCGGGGCGTCGCTGACGACGGCGGACAACTTCTCCGAGTCCACGGTGCGCAGGGTCGTCGGCGGGTCGCCCACGCCGGGCAGGCCGTCCAGCCGCTGCGGATGCGTTCTGTCGACGACGGTGTACACGTACACGGCCATGGCTCACTCCCTCCGGCGCCGGGCAGCGGGCCGACGCCTCGGCCGCTCCCGTTCCTCCTCGGCCTCCGCGGTCTCCTCGTCGTCGTCCCGGCCTCCCTTGAGAGCGTCGCTCAGGACTTCGGCCGCGCCGCTCAGTGCGCCCTTGGCCTTGCCGCGGGAGCCGCCCTCGGTCACCTCTCCGACCACGTCGGTGAGTTGAGCGGGCGCCTTGCGCCCCGCCTCCAGGTCGAGGCGGTTGCACGCCTCCGCGAAGCGCAGGTACGTGTCCACGCTGGCCACGACGACGCGGGCGTCGACCTTCAGGATCTCGATGCCGACCAGTGAGACCCGCGCGAAGACGTCGATGACCAGGCCGCGGTCGAGTATCAGGTCGAGGATGTCGTAGAGATTGGCGGAGCCTCCGCCGCCGGTGGCGACGGTTCCCGCGCCTTGCGGCACCACAGTCATGGGTGCCTCCCTTCAGGTAAAGCCTCCGGCGCCGGGCGCGGCCATACCCTCCTTCTGGCGTGTGCCGACGGCGTCCGGTGTGTCAACGGCCCCGGTCCACCTGCCCCCGCGTGTAGCGGCGGGTGCGTTCGTACGCCACCAGTTCGCCTTCCTCGTCCAGCAGGACCCGGTAGCTCGCCATGACGCTGGTGGTGCCGGGAACGCGTTCCAGCTCCAGCACCTCTATGTCGGCCTGCCAACCCTCATCGGTCGGCCTGACCGCCGACACCGATTCCGGTGCTCGCCCCAACAACTCCCGCAACTGGTCGGCCGCCCGTCGCATGGCCTGCGGCGCGGTCACGGCGTGTGTCGCACGTCCGGCTCCATTCGTCCGGTCGTCGCCCTGCCGGTCACCGGCCTTTTCGGCGGCCTTCCTGCCCGACGGTCGCTTGAGGCGCTGCGTCTCGTCTTCTTCGGCTGCGGCCATGTTCACTCTCCGAAGGCGGAGATAACCTACTGTTCTCACCACAATGCGGCGCTACTTCATGATATAGGGCTTTCCGCCGTCACCCTCAGCCGTGAGTTCTCCCGCGCAAAGGGGCGCGGACCCGACGGCACGGCAGAGACCCGTCCCGTCGCAGGTCGGAGCGGCAGAGCGTCGGACATCGACCCGATGACGCCGGGCACCAACCCGATGAAGAGCGGACCTCTCCGCAAGGAAATGGTGCGATTGATATCAAATGGGTAGATACAGAGTATGACCATGGGGAATCCGGATCCTGATCCGCGCCATACGACCGGCCTGGAGCCCGGCGGCGGCGTTCCTCCCGGCGAGACGCCCCCCGCCGAAGGCAGCACCTCCGAAGCAGGGCCGCGCAACGAACCCCCCAGGGGATGGGCGGCAGGGCCACTGATCGCCATTCTTGTCGTCGTCGTATTCGTGGCGGCCTTCTTCCTCGTCTATGCCGTGTTGGTATGACAGGCAGTCTCGACGTGCCTGCACAACGGGACGCCGCGCGCACCGGCGACGAGTGGAGTACACCCACCTCGCCGACCTGATCCCGGTACGCAGAAACCGCTTTCTGGCGTCGGCCCCACGGCTGATGGGACGGCCACCGAAACGCATCGCCCCGGCAGGGGCGCACGGCATTCTCCGTCGACCTGAACTGCTCACCCGTTCGGCGGCGAATCCTCCGCGGAGGGGGTTTCGTTCATATCGGTGGAGAGCCGCTGCCCGCTTCGGCTCCCCGTGACGGTGTCCGGAACTCGGGGTGCCGGACACCGTCACGGCTCTGCGTGGGCCCCGTCGTGACCGAAGCGGTGCCGTCGCTCCTCGTCCGCACCGCCCTCCGTCCGGGAGGACGGGCCACACCCCTCCCCGGCAGCGCTACGCCGTGGCCTCACCGCGATGTCACCGGCCTCCCGTGCCACCGAACGCGGACGCCCACCGGTGCCTGCGGCGGGTCGTCGGCTCACAGGAAGGTGTCCGGCCGTCAGAAGGAGACCACCCAGCTTGCGCGGCGGCGGGCCCCGTCACCGCCGCCGTGCGGAACCACGGAGGCACCATGTCACAGCTGGAACACCTGCAGCGGACACCGCCGGAGAAGGCTGTGACCGACAACCCCCGTGTGCGCATGGGCTGCCGGATCCGGGAGATCGTGACGACCACCGATCACAAGACGATCGGCAACATGTACCTCGTCACCTCGTTCGCCTTCTTCCTGTTCGCCGGGGTTCTGGCGATGGTCATGCGCGCCGAACTGGCACGACCGGGGCTCCAGATCCTGAATCCGACTCAGTACAACCAGCTTTTCACCGTGCATGGCACGGTCATGATGCTGCTGTTCGCGACGCCCACGTTCGCCGGGTTCGCGAACGCCGTCATGCCGCTGCAGATCGGCTCGCCCGACGTGGCGTTTCCGCGGCTCAACGCGCTGACCTACTGGCTCTTCCTCTTCGGAGGGCTGATGGTCGTCGGCGGTCTCGTCGTCCCCGGCGGTGCCGCCTCCTTCGGCTGGTTCGCCTACGCCCCGCTGAACAGCGCCATCCGCACGCCCGGGGCCGGCGGTGACCTCTGGGCCATGGGGCTGGTCCTGAGCGGCATCAGCACCACGCTGGGGTCCGTCAACTTCATCGCCACGATCGTCTGCCTGCGCGCCCCGGGAATGACGTTGTTCCGGATGCCGATCTTCACCTGGAACATCCTCTTCACCTCGATCCTGGTCCTGCTGGCGTTCCCGGTGCTGACGGCGGCCCTGTTGACGCTGATGGCCGACCGCAAGTTCGGGGCGCACGTCTACGATCCCGCCAACGGCGGGGCGCTGCTCTGGCAGCACCTGTTCTGGTTCTTCGGGCATCCGGAGGTCTACATCGTCGCGTTGCCGTTCTTCGGCGTCGTGACCGAAATCCTTCCCGTGTTCAGCCGCAAACCCGTCTTCGGTTACGTCGGGATGGTGGGGGCCACCATCGCCATCACCATGCTCTCGGCCTCCGTCTGGGCCCACCACATGTTCGCCACGGGGGCCGTGCTGCTGCCCTTCTTCTCGCTCATGTCGTTCCTGATCGCGGTGCCGACCGGTGTGAAGTTCTTCAACTGGATCGGCACGATGTGGCACGGAAGCCTGTCGTTCGAGACACCGATGCTCTGGGCCCTCGGCTTTCTCACCACGTTTCTCCTGGGCGGACTGAGCGGCGTCCTCGTCGCGTCGCCGCCACTGGACTTCCACGTCACCGACAGCTATTTCGTCGTGGCCCACCTCCACTACGTGCTGTTCGGCACCATCGTCTTCGCCATGTTCGGCGGCTTCTACTTCTGGTGGCCCAAGATGACCGGCAGGATGCTCGACGAACGGCTCGGCCGGATCCACTTCTGGACGCTGTTCATCGGCTTCCAGACCACCTTCCTCGTACAGCACTGGCTCGGTGAGATGGGGATGCCCCGCCGGTACGCGGACTATCTCGCGAACGACGGCTTCACCGTGCTCAACACCGTCTCCTCGGTGGGCGCCTTCCTCCTCGGGATCTCCACACTGCCCTTCCTCCACAACGTCTGGAAGACGGCCCGGCACGCTCCGATGGTGACGGTGAACGACCCCTGGGGATTCGGCCGTTCACTGGAATGGGCCACCTCCTGTCCCCCGCCGCGGCACAACTTCGAGTCACTGCCGCGGATCCGCTCCGACTCCCCCGCGTTCGATCTCCACCATCCGGAGGCACTCGCGCCGAAGGCGGCGGGGCCGGGCGGAATCACGCCCGCACCGGACACGATCGGAGGGCGGGGCGCATGAGACCGGAGGCACGACTCTTCGCCGGCGTGGCACTGTTCTTCCTGTTCACCGGCGCCGCCTACATCTGGTTCGCGCGCGAACCGGCCGGCGCCACGGCGCTCACCGTCTCCTTCCTCATGTCGGCGCTCGTCAGCTTCTTCTGTTGGGCGAACCACCGCAGGAGGGGCGCGAGGCCCGAGGACCGTCCGGACTCGGACATCCAGGAGCGTTCCGGCCTCGTGGACTTCTTCCCGCCGCACAGCGCCTATCCGGTGACCGTCGCCGTGGGCATGGTGCTGATGGCCCTGGGCGTGGTCTATGCGCTCTTCCTGTTCCTCATCGGCCTCGCCGTCACCCTGTGCGGGGTCTTCGGCATGACGTTCCAGTTCGCCGACCGGGAGGACTGAGACCGCTCAGGAGCAGCGGCGCGTGCCGACGCCGGACCCGGCATACGGACGCGCCGCTGTCCCATGACCGGGGCCACCGTCCCTCACCGCTCGTCCGACTCGCCGACCGGGTCTCTGAGCCTCTCCTCGATCTGTGCGCGCTGTTCCTCCGTCGTCGGCATGTCGACCCGGTCGCCGTAGTACCAATTGCTCAGCCGGAAGCGGACGCGGGCCCGGCGCGAGGCCCTCCTGCCGGGCGCGGCCAGCGGCCGGGGAACATCCCTCACCAGCGCCCGGTAGCGCCGCTTGCCGTCGAGCGGCCGGTGGCCGCCGCTGATCGCGCCATAGACGTTCTGCTCCACACGCCCCGTCTCCAGTCCCTTTTCCACCAGCTGACGTTCGCGTGCCTGCAACGCGAGACACACGCGCTTGGTGACGAGATAGGCGATCAACGGCCCCACGACCAGCACGACCCTGAGGATCCATGTCAGTGTCTCGATGGAGACGTCGAAGACGAACGCCGTCACGTCGTTGCCGCCCGCGGCCAGCAGCACCGCGTAGAAGACGATGGCCGCCACGCCCAGGCCCGTGCGCGTGGCACGGTCCCGGGGGCGGTCGCACAGGTGGTGTTCGCCCACGTCACCGGTGATCCACTTCTCGAAGAAGGGATACAGGTAGAGAACCAGGAAGAACACCCCCGGCAGCAGCACCGCCGGAACCAGCACGTTCCACATCAGTGTGTGTCCCGCCACCACGTTCTCCCAGGCGGGCATGAGCCGCAGCGCGCCCTCAAGGAACCCGACGTACCAGTCCGGCTGCGACCCGGTGGAGACCTGATCCGCCCGGTAGGGGCCGTAGCTCCACACCGGATTGATCTGAGCGGTGGCGCCGAGCCACGCGATGACAGCGGCGACCATCATGCTCAGTCCCGCCGACTTGGCGGTGAAGTGCGGGAACATCGGCTGTCCCACCGCGTTGCGGTTGGTCCTTCCCGGTGCCGACCACTGAGTGTGTTTCAGGTACACGACCATTCCCAGGTGGAGGATCACCAGGCCGATGAGAAGACCGGGGACGAACAGGACGTGGACGACGTAGAGGCGCGGGAGGATCGACTGACCCGGGAACGTTCCGCCCCACAGGAAATGACTCAGGTACGTGCCGACGACGGGCAGGGAACCCACGATGGTGTCCGCGGTGCGCAGTCCGGTTCCGGACAGCAGGTCGTCCGGCAGGGAGTAGCCGCAGAAGCCCTCCAGGAGGGCGAGGAGGAACAGCGTCACGCCCACCATCCAGTTGCCCTCCCGGGGCCGGCGGAACGCTCCGGTGAAGAACACTCGGAGCAGATGCGCTCCCAGGGCCGCGACGAAGATCAGGGCGGCCCAGTGGTGCATCTGCCGGACCAGCAGCCCGCCCCGCACGTCGAAACTGAGGTGCAGCGTCGTGGCGTACGCCTGAGAGACCCTCAGGCCGTGCAGCGGACCGTAGGAACCCAGGTACGTCCCCTGCTTCATGCTGGGATCGAAGAAGAGCGTCAGAAAGGTGCCCGTGACCACCAGGACGAGCAGGCTGTACAGGGCGAGTTCGCCCAGGAGGAAGGACCAGTGGTCGGGGAACGCCTTGCGCATCATCCCCCGGGCGGCCTCCGAGACGGGCGCGCGCCGGTCGGCCGCGACATAGCCCGCCTCGGCGATCCGGCGCGTCTTCTCCTTGAGCGCTCGCCTGCGTCCGGGGAACAGAAGCACCGTTCGACTCCCTCCTCGGCTTGCGGGTGGCACACCCGGGAAGCGCGCCCGCGGCGCACAGCGCGCCCCTGTGCACTATGCGGACTGTCCTGCGCGTACTCCCGCATTACGCAGATCAGGGGCACGGCACTCGCACGGTGCCGCCGGACGGGGGACATCGGTCTTCGGGCACGTCCGGCCGGGCCCGGCGCACGCACGCACCGGTCCGGGGCGTTTCTCCCAGGGTGCGGCGCACAACCGCCGAAGCTCCCGCGACCGGTGGGCGACGGCGCTGCGTCGCGGAAGAGGCGGAAGTGGGACCATGGGGCATGTGGGACGTCCCACTCGAATGGGGCGACCGGGCGAGAGAAGGGCTGTCAACATGTCCGACTCCGAGTTCTAACGCCGTGACCGGCCCGATGACGCCGGCCTCCCGAGGACCGGCCGCGTGGAGGCGGTCCGCAGGATCCGTCTCACAGGCACCGGACCCCTCGGGTGTGGACCATCCTGATCATCATCGTGCCGGCGGTCGCCGTCGTCGTTCCGCTGATCCGAACCGGGCCCGACGGGTCCGGAACCTGTTCGTCGCAAGTCCGCCGGACGCCGACGCCCTCTTCGGCCCGTCGGCCATGGGCGGAGACCTGTCGTACGTCGAGCGGCGCCGGAGAGACGCCGAGCAAGGAGGGACGCCGTGCGGGCCACCTTGACGCTGGGGCGGATCGCGGGGGTCCGGGTCGGGGTCCACTGGAGCGTGCTGTTCATCTTCGTCATCATCGCGTTCGGCCTCGCACAGGGCCGGTTCCCCCACACGTATCCGGGCCATGCCCCGGTCGTGTACTGGACGGCGGGCCTCGGGGCCGCCCTGGTCTTCCTGGCCTCACTGCTGGCGCACGAACTCGCGCACGCCGTGGTGGCCCGGCGCAACGGGGTGGCCGTCGACGACATCGTGCTGTGGCTGCTGGGCGGGGTGGCCCGGCTCAAGTCGGAGGCGTCGAGCCCGGCGGCGGAACTGCGCATCGCGGGTGTCGGTCCGCTGGTCAGCCTCCTGCTGGGCGGACTCTTCGTCCTGGGTGACTGGCTGCTCACCCTGGTGTCCGCGCCCGGGCTCCTGATCGAGGTGGTGGCCTGGCTCGCGGGCATCAACCTGCTGCTCGCCGTCTTCAACGCCCTGCCGGCCGCCCCGCTCGACGGCGGACGGTTGTTGCGCGCCTTCTTGTGGTGGCGTACGGGAGACCGGCTGCGGGCGACCGCCGGGGCCAGCGCGGCGGGACGCGTCCTCGGCTGGCTGCTCGTCGTGCTGGGGCTGGTGGCGTTCATGAGGGGCGGCGGGTTCGGAGGACTCTGGCTGGCCCTGATCGGCTGGTTCCTCATCGCTGCCGCCACCGCCGAGGGGAGGCAGGCCCAGCTGCGCGGCCTGCTCGCAGGGGTGCCGGTGCGTGACGTCATGACGAGGGATCCGGTCACCGCGCCCGTGGGCCTGACGGTGGCGGACCTGCTGGCCGACCCGCGTTACCGGTACCGGCACTCCGCGTTCCCCGTGACCGGCGAGCACGGAGAAGCGGTCGGGCTCGTGACCCTGAACTCCGCCAGGCAGGTGCCGCCCGGGCAGGACGGGACGGTGACGGTCGGCGAGGTGATGGTGCCGCTGTCACAGACCGTCGTCGCGGGTGCGGACACCGCGCTCGCGGATCTGCTGCCCCGCATGGAACCCGGCGCCGAGCACCGCGTCCTGGTCGTGGACGAGGGCGAACTCGTCGGAATCCTGTCGCTGTCCGACGTCAGCCGTACGGTGAACTGGCTCATGAAGTCCGCCCCGCGGCGGTGAGAGCGCCTCCAGGGCGTGTTGCGAAAGTGGCGTCGTCCGCCCGAAGGGCGGGGCCCGCGGGGCCTGCGGCGCCCCGGCACTCGCCGTCCCGGCTCCGCACGACGGGCCCAGGGGGCGGACGCGGGCATCGGAGCCGGGCATCGGGGTCGGGCGTCGTCCTGGGGGCAGCACCGGTGTCGTCCGAGGAGCGGGCGGCGGCGAGGGCCCGGCGTTCGTGGCGTGACCCGCTCTCCGAGGTGCAGCCGAGCGCGGACCTTTTTACTCTACGTAGGCATGCGGTTCCGGTACGCAGTCGCAGGGATGCGACGGAAGGCCCCGGCAGGGACTGCCCGGGCCGAGAACATCCCGACAGTCGTTCCCGACTCGGAGGAGCCCTCATGAGGAAACGCGTTCTCGCCTGCCTTCTGCCCCTGGCGGCCGTATCCGGCCTGCTGGTCACCCGCACGGCCCCCACCTCGGCCGACGCCCCGGAGGCCGCCGCCCAGGACAGCACTCGAATAGCGGTCGGCCCTCAGTACGACACGACGCACGTGTACGTCGAACCGGGCAAGGTGCCCGCCTTCACCGCCAGTTGGAAGGCCACCTTCGGCGGGACGAACACCGCCGTATCGGTCACCGACGTCACCCCCACCCCCAGTCGGACGAAGTCCGAACTCATCTTCTCGCCGGTCGGCACCCTGTCCGTCTTCGACTTCCAGACGCCCGTCCCGTACCCGTTCGGAACAGAACGCACCGGATGGCTCGTGACGAGCATGGACGTCGGCATCCGGCACGCGCGCGCCAGCGGGGCCGATGTCATCGTCTCCCCCTTCCCCGACCCCCTCGGCCAGGACGCGGTCATCCAGTTCCCGGGCGGGGTCAACACACAGATCTACTGGCACACCAAGGCTCCGGCGTACAAGCCGCTGGAGACGGTCCCGGAGAACCGGGTGTACGTGTCGCCCGACGCCGTGAGCGCGTTCCTGCGCTCCTATCTGAGGTTCACCGGCGGATCGATCGTCTCCGACACGCCGAAGGCGGACGCGGGCGAGATCGGGCTGACCGGGAAGACGTACCGCAGGATCCGCCTCACCTCGCCGTTCGGGAAGACCGTCGTCACCGTCTCCGACGGACATCTGCCCTACCCGTTCGGGCGAGAGGTGACCGGATACCAGGTGGCGAACCTCGCAACGACGCTGGGCAAGGCCAGGGCCGCCGGTGCCACGGTGTTGTGGGGGCCCCGCCCCTCGGCGGGCCGCAACAGTGCACTCGTG
The DNA here is from genome assembly GCF_001905795.1 of Streptomyces sp. CB01580. Taxonomy (GTDB): domain Bacteria; phylum Actinomycetota; class Actinomycetes; order Streptomycetales; family Streptomycetaceae; genus Streptomyces. The sequence goes on along the minus strand of NZ_LIXJ01000006.1, from coordinate 15,049 downwards.
AAGTTCCCCGGCGGATACACCGCCGAGATCCATGACGGCGCGTCCCGCTGACCCCGCGTTCGACGGCTACCGGCCCGCCGGGCGGCGACGAGGACTTGGCGGAGCCGCCCCGGAGGCGGCAGGGCCCTGCGGGTCGGGCGGACCGGTGCGTCGCCGAATCCGCGACACCCCGCCGTCGGGGCGGAGCACGCCGCGGGAACCGGGGCTCATAGCCGGCTGAATTTCTCGATGTCCTCCGCGAACTCCTCGATCGCCTGCGCGGTGAGGGTGGGCCGTGTATCGGCGATGGCGGTCATGTAGTCCTCGGTGGTGGCCGGCCGGCCCTGGCGCCGGGTGACTTCACGCTCGAACGCCGCCTGCGCGCCCTTGCGAGCCGCGAACTCGATGTCGGCCGGGGTGAACAGCTCGCTCGCCGCCACCAGTTGGGCCAGGTCGACCGATTCGGTGGCGGTCCTGAGATAGCGGGCCCAGATCGCCGAGCGCGCGGTCGCGTCCGGGGGCCCGATGGGGATGACGCAGTCGAATCGTCCGGGGCGCAGGAAGGCCGCGTCCAAAGAGCGCACCGAGTTGGTGGCGCAGGCCAGCAGGCGCGCGTCCTGTTCACGGAATACGGGGATGAGTTTGAGCAACTCGTTGGTCACCCCGTGCCCGGGATCGACCGCCTTCCCGGACCGCACGCCGGCGATCTCCTCGACCTCGTCGATGAAGAGCAGCACCGAGTCCAGTTCCGACAGTTCCGCGAATGCCTCCCGCAGCGCCGTGGCCAGCCCCTCGCTCGTGTCGGCCGCGAGCCGGGACGGGAAGAGTTCCACGAACGGCCAGCCGAGCCGTGAGGCGACCGCTTTGGCGAAACTCGTCTTGCCGGTGCCGGGCGGGCCGAACAGGATGATGGCCTTGGGCGGAACCACACCGTAGCGGTCGGCCAGCGCCGGCTCCTTCAGCGGCAGCACGACGCGACGCTCGACGACCTGCTTCTCCCGGTCCAATCCGGCCATGGCGTCCCAGAGGTCCCCGGGCAGCATGCGCCCGCCCAGCGTCGCCAGGACGTCGGCGTTCGCGGCTCCGGGCGGATCGAGTTTCTCGTAGTAGGTCAGGTCGTCACGGAACCGGTAGCCCGCGTTCTCCAGAGCCTTCGTCCCGGCCGCGCCCGCGGGCAGCAGCGCACTGACGTGGCGCACGCCCAGTGCGCGCAGGCGACGCTCCAACTCGGCGAGGAGGGCGCTGCCGATCCCGCGCTCGCGCCAGCGGGAGGCCAGGGCGACCAGAAGGATCCAGCCTCGCCCACCGTACGCCTGAGCCACGGCCATGCCGACCAGTTCCTCGCCGACCACCGCGACCACCGCGGGCTGACCGGCCTTGGCCGCGGTCATCACCTCGGAGACGGGGAAGACCGGGTCGCGGCAGCCCTGCCGACTCTGGTCCCAGACCTGGATCGCCCGGTCGAGATCGTCGTCGTGATAGTCGCGCAGATGCCATGCGGGCATCACCCACCACCTCATCCGGCCCAGAGGTGCCATTGTCCCCCGTCGGGCACCGATCCGCTCGGTGACGGTCGCATGGGCGAGGCCTGCGAGGTGCTCGTCGTCGCACTGGCCCTGGTAGTGGGCCCGGGGCCCGGTCACTGGCGGTCGAGCCGCCGGTGGCGGGGGCGGTTGTCGCCGTGGTCGAACCGGACGGTACGGCCCGCGGTGGGCAGGGAGACGGACGAGGGTGCTCAGAACAGGGCCGCCATGGTGTTGCCGCGGACGCTTGCCGTCCCCACCCCGCGACGGCCGGAGAGTGCCTTCGAAGTCCTTGGCCCGGCACCGGAGTCCGCTCCCCGCGGAGAGATCCCGGCGCCGGGCCCGTCCTCGACGGACTCAGCCCGCGAACCGGGCCATCCACTCCTCGACGTCGTCCGCGGACCGGGGCAGGCCCGCCGACAGGTTCTCGTGACCGTCGTCGGTGACGACCAGGTCGTCCTCGATCCGGACGCCGATGCCGCGCCACTCCTCGGGCACGGTGAGGTCGTCCGGCTGGAAGTACAGGCCGGGCTCGACGGTGAGCACCATGCCCGGCTCCAGTACGCCGTCGACGTACTCCTCGTTCCGGGCCTGCGCGCAGTCGTGGACGTCCAGGCCGAGCATGTGGCCGGTGCCCGCCAGCGTGAAGCGGCGCTGGAGGCCGAGCTCGTACGCGCGGTCCGCCGGGCCTTCGATGAAGCCCCACTCGACCAGCCGCGCCGTCAGATGGCGCTGGGCCGCCTCGTGGAAGTCCCGGTACGCGGCACCCGGCTTGACTGCCGCGATGCCGGCTTCCTGGGCCTCGTACACCGCGTCGTAGACCTTGCGCTGCAAGGGGGTGAAGGTGCCGTTGACCGGCAGGGTGCGCGTGACGTCGGCGGTGTAGAGGGTGTGCGTCTCGACACCGGCGTCGAGCAGGAGCAGGTCTCCCGGGCGCACCGGGCCGTCGTTGTCCGTCCAGTGCATGATCGTGGCATGCTCGCCCGCGGCGCAGATCGTGCCGTAGCCGACGGCGTTGCCCTCCAGACGCGCACGGCGGAAGAACGTGCCCTCGATCCACCGCTCGGACGATGCGATCGCCCGGGAGAGCTCACCGACGACATCGGTGAATCCGCGGACCGTGGAGTCCACGGCCTTGCGGAGCTCGGTGATCTCCCAGTCGTCCTTGACGAGGCGGAGATCGCCGAGCGCCTCTTCGAGTTCGGCGTCGCGCTCCTCCTCCGTGGCGACGGCTGCCTCCAGGGACGGGGCGATGCCCCGGACGATCCGGGTCGGTACACCGGGGGCGGCGGCCAGGTCGTCGGCCGCCGTGCGGATGTCCCTGCAGGGCAGACCGAGCACCCGCTCCGACTCGGCGAGGGTGCGGCGCCGGCCCATCCACAGCTCCGCCGAGGCGCCGGTCCAGAACTCGTCGTCGTCCCTGTTGTCCCGCGGCAGTCGGTAGCAGCGGGCGTCGTGGCCGCCGTCCGCCCGGGGTTCGAGGACGAGAGCGCTGTCCCGGGCCCGGTCCCCGGTCATGTGGACGTAGCCGGAGTACGGCCGGAACGGGTAGACGTCGTCGTTCGAACGGATCTTGAGGTGTCCGGAGGGGATCACGAGCCGTTCGCCCGGAAAGCGCGCGGAGAGCGCGGCGCGGCGGCGGGCCGCGTACGGGGCCTGCTCGTCGAGGCCGAGGTCGTTCCGCTCGGTGTCCGCCCACCCCGTCCGCATCAGCGCGGACAGTTCTTCGGAGATCCCTGAGTACAGACCGTTCTTCCGGCGTTTCGCCACGGCATACACCCTTCTTCTGGACGGGTTCGGTCACTCGGCGGCGAGGGCGGGAGCGTCCACGCGGATGGGGTGTCCCCGCGGACGGACCTGACCCGGGTGCGGTCGGGGTGCCCTCGCCACCGCCGGTCGTCGGCGGCTCCGGGGACGGTATCCCGTGCCGGGCGCGCCTGGTGCCGGAAAGTGACACTGGCACGGATCGGCCACGGCCCCGGCCGGAGACGTCGATAATGCGGCGCATGACGAACGCGCGACTCGGCGAGGCCCTTCGGCTCCTGGGCATCGATCACACGGCGGGCCGGGTCTATCTGGCGCTGCTCGAACTGGCTCCCGCCCCGCTCGGCGCGATCGCGGCCGCCGTCGGTCTGGACGGTCCTGAACTGGCCGCTGCTTACGGCGCGTTGGTCGACGCCGGTCTGGCCAGCGCCGCGGAGGAGGGCGGGGACGTGGTGGCCCCGGTGCCGCCGACCGCCGGTCTGGAGGTCCTCGCCCGGCACCGCGTGGCCGAGGTGGAGGAGTCGCGCCTCGCCGTCGGGGGCGCTTTCGAGTCGTTCCGTCGGCAGCGGCTCGCCGCGTACAACGACCATCTCGTCGAGGTCGTCACCGGCGAGGCGATCGGCCCGAGGATGCGTCGCGCCTGGATGAGCGCCCGCGACCAGATCCGGCAGTTCGAGTCCCCGCCGTACTTCCCGTTGACGGGCGCCACGGAGGACGCGCTGGCGACGCTCGCCCGGGGTGTGACGCAGCGTGTCGTGTACTCGCGGGAGTCTCTGGAGCACCCCGGTCATCTGAGGGACGCCGTCGAACCGTGCGTCAAGGCGGGCGAACAGGCCAGGGTACTGCCGTCGGTGCCGGTCAAGCTTCTCGTCATCGACGAGGCGTACGCCCTCGTGTCGTTGTCGAGCAAGGAGGCCGACGTCCACAACACCATGCTGGTCGTGCAGCCGTGCGGCCTGCTCTCCGCTCTCATCGCGCTGTTCGAGCAGTGCTGGCAGAACGCGCTGCCCCTGCACGGCCGCACCACGCGCCCCGGCGGCCTGTCCCCCACCGACCGCCGACTGCTGTGGCTCCTGGCGGGTGGCGCGGGCGACGACGTCATCGCCCGCGAGCTGGGGATCAGCCGCCGCACCCTCTTCCGCCGCCTGCAGATCCTGATGGCCCGGCTGGGTGCCGTGAACCGCTTCCAGCTGGCCCTGCAGGCACAGCGCAGCGGATGGCTGTGACGGGACGCCGCGTCCTGGCCCGGCGCACCGGCCGTACCACCGGCGGGCGAAGCACCGCGCGGCGTCGTGCGCGCCGAAGCGGCCCCCGGGAACGCCGGTGACCGGCTTTCCTGGAACATGGAGCCATCCGTGTGAGACCGAGGAGGAACCCGTGCAGTTGCGCAACGTCACTCCGGACGATGTCGATGCCTACATCCGGATGCAGTGCGATCCCGGGATGATGGCCGATCTCGGCGGACCTCTGCCGCGCGAGGGGATCGCGGACAAGGTCCGCCGGGATGCCCGGAAGGCGGCGGACGACCTCGCGTGGATCAAGATGATCATTCCCGATCCGGCCGAACCCGACGTGGTGGCGGGCACGGTGAACCTCTGGTCCCACGACACCGACGACGGACCGGTCTCCGAGATCGGGTGGATGGTGCTGCCCGAGTTCCAGAGGCGGGGACTGGGCAAACGTGCCGTCCGCGTCCTCCTGGAACAGGCCCGGGATCAGGGCCGCTGGGGCCTGGTGCACGCCTTCCCGGCGACGGGCAACGCGGCGTCGAACGGCATCTGTCGCTCCGTCGGTTTCCGGTTCCTCTCGGAAACCGACAGGACGTTCGCGGGCCGTGTCCTCAGGACCAACCACTGGGTCATGGATCCGCGGGTGCTCGCGGCCTGACGGGAAGGACGGCGAGGCCCGTCCGGAGCACGAGACGGCACGCGGGACACCAGGAGTACGGCGAAGCCCCGGTCGGCCGGCCGCACCGCGCCGCACGCGAGGAGGCGGGGCGGTCGCCGCTCCGCACGCAGGGGGCGGGGCGCTCGCCGCCCCGCCCCCGCCTCCGGTGGTCACCGGCTGTCGGTCATGTCACCTTCCCTCGGCGAGTTCTCCCAGCGCCCGCGCGTAGGCATCCGCCAGACCGTCGATGGTGCTCCGCTCGTACTGTGCCGAGGAGTAGGACCAGCTGACGGTCAGCCGGCCGTCCTGCACCAGCGCGCCGACGTCGATCAGATGCGGCCTGGCTTCACCGAGGTCGAAGTCACGGCCGACCACGTCCAGTTCGCGGCGGATCAGGCCGCCTGCCCCGCCGTCACCGCCCGCCATGTCGAACCGGCCCAGGTAGTTGAAGCTGATCTGCGGCTGGGGCGCGTCCGGGATGAGGCCCTCGCCGAGCCAGCGCAGGGCGCCGTGCCCGACACCGCGGTGCGGGACGGCTCGCAGTCGGCGCTTGACCGCCCGGACGGTCTCCGCCCAGCCGGCCCCGGCCGGGGTGTGCAGCGCCACCGGATGCAGGGCCGTGAACCAGCCGACCGTGCCCGACAGGTCGATGTCCTCGAAGAGGTCCTCCCGGCCGTGACTCTCCAGCGCGACGACCTGGTCGTCGTGGCCGGTCCAGTCCGACAGGACCCGGCCGAGCCCGGCCAGGAGCAGGTCGTCGATCCGGGTGCGGTAGCGACCGGGCGCGGCATGCAGCAACGCGTGGGTCCGCTCGGCGCCCAGGGTGACCGCCACCGCGTCCAGCTCCGCCCCGGTGTTGGGGGCGTCCGGGCGGTCGACCGGCAGGATGCCAACGGCCGCGCGCACCGCGTCGGCCGCGGCCCGCCAGTGGTCCAGCTCCGCGTCGAACCCGCCCTCCGCGACGTGCCGTTCCAGTCGGCGCGTCCACTGCCGCACCGACGAGGTCCGGGGCCGCGCCTCGACAGGTTCACCGGCCGCCGCCTGCGCGTAACCGGCCTCCAGGTCGTCGAGCAGGATCCGCCAGGACACGCCGTCGACGACCAGGTGGTGCGCGGTGAGCGTCAGCCAGGGCGCACGACCGGGGCCCCGGTCGGCGTACAGGACCCGCAGCAGCGGGCCGTCGCCCAGCCGGAACCCGGCCTGCGCCGCGCGGACGACGGTGTCCCAACGGGCCTGCGCGGAGGCCTCGTCCGCCGTGCCGGACAGGTCGTGCACGGTGAACAGGGCGTCCGGGTCGGTGTCGTCGACGGCCGCGACGTGCCCGGTCCACCGGCCGTCCGGGCCGGTGGGCGCGTAGGTGGAGCGCAGCGCCCCGTGCCGGGCCACCAGGGCCGCCACGGCCGCCCTCAGTGCCGACGGGTCGGTGCCAGGGGCGAGTTCGAAGGAGTTCGTCATGTCGAAGTGGGCCGGGGCGAGGGGGTGCGTCGCGAAGAACCAGCGCGCGATCGGTGTGAGCGGCAGTTCTCCGGTCTCGGTGTCCTCGGCGGTCACCACGGGGGACGCCGTGTCGCGGGCCGCGTCGGCCTCCGCCGCCAGAACCGCGACGGTCTGGCCCACGAACACGTCCCGCGAGGACAGTTCGAGACCGGCGCGGCGGGCCCGGGACACGACCTGGATGCTGAGGATGGAGTCGCCGCCCAGGTCGAAGAAGGTGTCGTGCACCCCGACCTCGTCGACCTTCAGCACGTCCGCCCAGATGGCGCAGAGCGTCCGCTCGGTCTCCGTGCGCGGGCCGACGCGCCCGGCGACCGACCCGGTGTCCGACGGTGCGGGCAGCGCCTTGCGGTCCGTCTTGCCACTCGCGTTCACCGGCAGCGCCGGCAGAGTCACGTAGGCCGACGGCACCATGTAGTCGGGCAGTGTCCGGGCCAGATGGGACCGCAGTTCCTCGGGCGGGCACGGTGTCGCGCCCTCGGCGGGAACCGTGTACGCCACGATCCGCCTGGCGCCCGGCCGGTCCTCCCGTACGACGGCCGCGCCCTGTTCGACCGCGGGATGGGCGGCGAGCGCGGCCTCGATCTCGCCGAGCTCGATCCGCAGGCCGCGGATCTTCACCTGGCCGTCGGCGCGGCCGACGAACTCCAGCCGCCCGTCGGCCCGCCAGCGCACCACGTCGCCGGTCCGGTAGAGCCGCGCGGCGCCCTTCGGGTCGGCCGGGTCGGGGACGAAACGGGTGGCGGTCAGGCCCGGGCGGCCCAGGTAGCCGCGGGCCACGCCCGCGCCCGTCACGTACAGCTCCCCGGGTACGCCGACCGGGACGGGGCGCAGCCGTCCGTCGAGCACCGACACCTTCGTGCCGGAGACCGGGCCGCCGATCGGGGGCACGGTCGCCGCGGTCGCGGGGGCAGGCGGCAGCGTCCCGCTGAGGGTGGCGACGACCGTGGTCTCGGTCGGGCCGTACGCGTTCAGCATCCGGCGGCCGTCGGCCCAGCGGGCGACGAGGTCCGCGGTGACGGCCTCACCGCCCGACAGCAGCGTCCGCAGACCCGGCGCGCGGCCGGCCGGGATGCTGCCGAGGACGGTCGGCGGGATGAAGGCGTGCGTGACGCGTTCCCGCTCCAGGACATCGGCGAGGTCCTCCCCGGCGAGCGGGCCGCTGGGCAGCGGGGCGCCGTCCGTGTCCCGGGCGCCGGGGTCGGTGGGCAGGACGAGGGTGCCGCCGCCGCTGAACGCCATCAGCAGTTCGAGTACGGACGCGTCGAAGCCCGACGACGCGAGCTGGAGGAACCGCCCGCCGTCTCCGGACGCCCGGAACGCGGCGGCGTGCCCGGCCGCGTCCCGGACGGTCCGGGCCTCGGTGTCCATCCCGTCGAGGTCGCGGACGGTGCGGGCGAGGGAGGCCAGACCGGTGTGCGGGACCACCACGCCCTTCGGACGGCCCGTCGAGCCGGAGGTGTAGATGACGTACGCCGCTGCCGACGCGGGTACCGGCACGCGCACGGGCCGCGCGTCCGCCCCGGTGTCGGCCCGGCCGAGCGCCGGGTCGTCGACCGTGAGGACGACGGGCACGGCGCCCCCGGGCCGGGCGGGCGCGGCGCCGAGCGCGTCGGCGCCGGTCCGGTCGGTCACCAGCACGATCGCGCCGCAGTCGGAGAGCACGTGGTCCAGCCGCTCGGCGGGCCAGCCCGGGTCGACCGGGACGTACACGCCGCCGGCCCGCAGTACCGCGATCACCGTGACCACCCATTCGGGCGAGCGGGGCAGCATCACCGCGACCCGTGATTCGAGCCGGACGCCGCGGGCGCGCAGCAGCCCCGCCATCCGGTCCGCCCGCTCGTCCAGTTCGCGATACGTGATCTCCTCGCCACCCCATGCCAGCGCGGGCGCGTCCGCGTGCGCGGCGGCCCGTCCGGCGAACCACTCGCCGAACGCGACCGGAGTGGAACCGTCGCGGCCGGTGCCCCAGTGCGCGGCGCGGCGTGCCTCGTACGGGGACAGCGGGGCCACGTCGGCGAGGGTCGCCGCCTCCCCGGAGGTCAGCTCCCGCACCATGCGGGCCAGGTGCTCGGCGAGCCGCCGCGCGGTGACGGTGTCGAACAGCAGCGGGTCGTAGGCCAGGTCCATGCTCAGCCCGCCGGTGTCGCCCCTGCCGCCGCCCGCGATGAGCGTGAGCGGGTAGTTGGTGGCCTCGACGGCTTCCACCTCCCGCAGCCCCACCCCGTGCCGGGCGGCGGCGTCGGCGTCCGCCGGATAGTTCTCGAACACCACCAGGGTCTCGAACAGCGCCGTGCCGGAAGGGACTTCGGTCTCGATGTCGCTCAGCGCCACGTACTCGTGCCGACGGGCCTCGACGGCCCGTTCCTGGATCCCGCTCAGCCAGGGCACGACGGGGTGGTCCATGGAGACGTCCACCCGCACCGGGAGGGTGTTGATGAACAGGCCCAGGATACTGTCGGAGCCGGGCAGTTCGGCGGGCCGCCCGGAGACCGTCGCTCCGAACACGACGTCCCGCGCCCCGCTGTGGTGCGCGAGGAGCAGCGACCAGGCGCCCTGCACGACAGCGTTCGGCGTCAGCCGGTGGCGTCGCGCGAACACCCGCGCCCGCTCCGCCTCGGCCGCCGACAGCACGACCGGCACCCGCTCGGTCGAGCGTCCCTGGCGTTCCCGGGAGGCCGGACGGTCGCAGGGCAGAGACACGGGCTCGGCGAAACCGGCCAGCCGCTCCCGCCAATAGGCGCGCCCCTCGGCGTGGTCGCGTGCCCCCAGCCACTCCAGGTAGTCCCGGAACGCCCCCCGCGCCGGGGCCGGTCTCGCGGTGTCCGCGCCGGTCAGTGCCGCGTACTCGGCGATCACGTCCGACAGGAGCGCGGCGCTGCTCCACCCGTCCAGGAGCAGATGGTGGAAGGTCCAGAGGACCTGTACGGTCCCGCCGGGCAGCGTTGCCAGGGTGAGCCGGGCCGGTGGCGCCGTACCAAGGTCGACGCCTCGTTCGCGGTCCGCCGCGAGCAGGGCCGTGACCCGCGCGGCGCGGTCCTCCTCGTCGGCGCAGGTGGACCAGTCGAGGAACGCGACCGACAGCGGCGCCTCGCGGTGCACGACCTGTACCGGCCGCTCGGTCTCCTGCCACGCCACCGACACCCGCAGCGCGTCCGTCCGCTCCGCCACCCGCCGCCAGGCACGGGCCAGCGCCGCGGCGTCGGTCACGCCGTCGAGGACACAGGCGAACTGCTCCAGGTACGCGGCGGAGTCCGGTGCGGCGAGGGTGTGGAACAGCATTCCCGCCTGGAGCGGCGTCAGCGGCAGCACGTCGGTCACGTTCCGTCCGTCGCCGACGACCCGGTCCACCTCTTCCTGCGTCAGCGCGACGAGCGGGAAGTCGACGGGCGAGCAGCGGCCCGCCGTGGGCTGTGCGCAGTGCGCGACGAAGTCGGCGAGCGCGGCCGTGAAGGCGTCGGCCAGCCTCCGCACGGTCTCCTCCCGGTGCAGCCCCGGCGAGTACGTCCAGGAGAAGACGAGCCGGCCGTCCTGGACACCGCCGACGACCTCCAGGAGATGGCTTCGCCGCTCGCGACCGCCGCGGTCGCCTCCCGCGTCGGGCAGTTCGGCGCGGTAGAGCCCGCCGTTCGGGGCCTGCGCCGGAGAATCGGTGCCGGGGTGCGTGGAGGGCGACGATCCGGAACGCGGGACGGCCTGGGACGCGGACCGCGGGGCGGAGGGGGCCTCGGGCCTCGGGGCGGCCGTCACGCCGAACTGGCCGTGGTAGTTGAAGCTGACCCCCGGCCGATCCGGGAGGGCGCCCGCGCCGCGGAAGTGGAGTGCGCCGTAGCCGACGCCCCGGTCGGGCACGGCGCGCAGCCCCTCCTTGACAGCGACGATCGTGTCCCGCCAGGCGTCGCCCGCGGGCAGCGGAAGCGCGACCGGGTACAGCGACGTGAACCAGCCGACGGTACGGGTCAGGTCGATGTCGTCGAACAGTTCCTCGCGCCCATGCCCCTCCAGGTCCACCGCCACCCGGTCCTGCCCGGTCCAGCCGCGCAGGGTACGGGCGAGGGCCGCGAGCAGCACCTCGTCCACGCGCGTGCGGTACACCTGGGGCACCCGGTGCAGCAGTGCCGCCGTCTCGTCGGCGCCCAGCTCGCACAGCACGGTCCGCTCGGCGGCCACGGTGTCGTCGCCGCCGGGCGTGTCCAGCGGCAGCGCGGTCGGCGCCCCGTCGAGCACGGACGCCCAGTAGCCGCGCTGGTCGTCGAAGCCGCCGTCGCGGAGGTGCGCGGCGAGGCGGTCGGCCCACTGGCGCACCGAAGTGGTCTTCGCACCGAGATCGGGCGACTCGCCGGAGAGTGCCTGCCGGTACGCCGTCTCGATGTCGTCCAGCAGGATCCGCCAGGACACCCCGTCGACGACCAGGTGGTGGGCGGTGAACTGCACCCGGGGCCGCTGCCCGGCTCCCCGCGCGACGAGGACCCGGAGCAGCGGGGCCCGGTCGAGGCGGATGCGGGAGGCGGCTGAGGAGGCCAGCGCGGTCCAGGCGGCCTCGGGGTCGGGGGCGGCGGAGAGGTCGTGCTCCTCCACGACGCCGCCGAGGTCGGGCAGATCGGCGACGGACACGATGCGCGCGGTCGGTGAACCGGACGGGGTCTCGGCGAAGACCGTGCGGAGCGCGTCGTGGTGGCTCAGCACGGCCCGCACGGCCGCGCGGAACGGGGACACGTCCAGGTTCTCGGTCAGCTCGAACGCCATCGACATGGCGAAGTGCGCCGGGTCCTCGGTGTGCGTGGCGAAGAACCACTCCCGGATGGGCGTCGGGGCGACCTCGCCCGTCACCTCCCCCTGCTCGGCCGACAGGGCCGGTCCGGCGCCCTCGCCGTCCCGGCCCGCGGCGTCCCCGGACGCGGCGAGGCCCACGAGCCCCGCGAGGGCGGCGACGGTCTGCCGGGCGAAGACGTCGCGGGACGACAGGCCGAGACCGGCCCGCCGGGCCTGGGCGACGAGCTGGATGCTCAGGATGGAGTCGCCGCCCAGGTCGAAGAAGTTGTCGTGGACGCCGACCCGTTCGACGCCCAGCACGTCGGCCCAGATCGCGGCGAGGGTCTCCTCGACGGGCGTGCGCGGAGCGACGTACGCGTCGGTCGCCTCGGCCGTGGGCGTCGGAAGGGCCTTGCGGTCGACCTTGCCGTTGGCGTTCAGCGGGATCGCGTCCAGCGTCGTGAACGCCGACGGCACCATGTACTCCGGCAGCGTCGCGGCCGCGTGCTCCCGCAGGACCGCCGCGTCCACCCGTCCGCCCGGCGCGGGCACCACATGCGCGACGAGCCGGGCGGGCGCGCCCGGCCGGTCCGCGAGTGCGTCGACGACGACCTGTGCCACGGAGGCGTGGGCCGCGAGCACGTGCTCGATCTCCCTGGTCTCCACCCGGAACCCGCGCACCTTGACCTGGCCGTCGCCGACCCGCCGCACGTATTCCAGCGTGCCGTCCGCGCGCCGCCGCACGATGTCGCCCGTGCGGTACAGCCGCTCGCCGCTCCCGCCCGGGTCGGCGACGAACGAAGCGGCCGTGAGGTCGGGCCGGCCCAGGTAGCCGCGGGCGAGTCCGGTCCCGGAGACGTACAACTCGCCGGCAACGCCGACCGGGACGGGCCGCAGCCAGGCGTCGAGGACGGTCACCCGCGTGCCGGTGACGGGGCCGCCGATGGGCGGTACGCCCGCCCCGGCGACGAGCGGTGCGCTGATGGTGGCGCAGACGGTGGTCTCGGTCGGCCCGTACGCGTTGAGCATCGTGCGCCCCGGCGCGCACCGGTCGGCCGTCTCGGCGGGGCACGCCTCGCCCGCGACGGTCAGGACCGGCGGCAGGTCTGCCGTGCCGAGCGCGGCGACCAGGGCGGGCGGCAGGGTGGCGTGGGTGACCCCGGTCGCGGCGACGACCGGACCGAGCCTGGCCCCCCAGTCGGCGTCCCGCCCTCCCGGTGTCTCGTCGACGACGAGGGCGGCGCCGGTCAGGAGCGCCATGGACAGCTCCCACCAGGAGGCGTCGAAGCCCGGCGAGGCGAACTGCAGCACCCGCGCACCGGGACCGGCACCCAGCTGTTCCGCCTGTGTACGGGCCAGTGCCGCGATCCCCGCGTGGGTGACGGCGACGCCCTTGGGACGGCCCGTCGATCCCGAGGTGTAGATGACGTACGCCCCGGCGCCGACCGGCACATGGACGCCAGGGTCGCCCGGGGCCTGCGCGGCGAGCGCGCGAACGGTCTCGGGCGCGTCGAGCAGAAGAGCCCGGGGCATACCGGAGGCGGGCAGCCTGCCGAGCAGTGCGGTGCGGGTGAGGAGCAGCTCGGCGCCGCTGTCCGTCAGGATGTAGCCGATCCGGTCCTCGGGATAGCCCGGGTCCACCGGAATGTACGTGGCGCCCGCCTTGAGGACGCCCAGCACGGCGACGACCTGGTCCACGGAGCGCGGCAGCAGCAGGGCGACCCTCGACTCCACGCCGACGCCCGCCTCCATCAGGTGCCGGGCGAGGCAGTTGGCCCGTCGGTCGAGCTCGTGGTAGGGGACGGGTTCCGCGTCGGGCGCGGTCGCGCTGATGAGCGCCGGGGCGTCGGGCGCCTCGGCGACGCGCAAGGCGAAGAGCGCGGGCGCGGAGATCACGGACTTGGAGGTCGCGGACTTGGAGAGGGGTTCGGGCGTGGAGCGGGGTTCGGGCGCCATTTTCTGGGCGCCGGCTCCGATGTCGGCGATTCCGTTGTCGGCCGTTCCGCGGTTGGCGGTCGCGTTGTCGGCGGTTTCGTGGTCAGTGGCGAGGGTGTGGAGCGGCGTGTCGGCCGGGGCGGCGAGCAGCCCCTCCGCCAGAGCAAGCCAGTGCGCCGTCATACGACCGATGGTGTCGGCGTCGTACAGGTCGGTGTTGTACTCCACGCCCGCACGCAGCCGGCCCTCGTCCTCGAGAAAGCCGAAGGTCAGGTCGAACTGAGCTGTCTCCCGGTCCAGTTCGACCGGCTCCACATGGAGGCCGGGCAGATCGAGGTCCGCGGTCGGGGTGTTCTGGAGACTCACCATCGCCTGCACGAGAGGGGTGCGGCTGGTGTCCCGCTCCGGAGCCAGTTCCTCGACGAGCCTGCTGAACGGCACGTCCTGGTGAGCAAAGGCTCCCAGCACCGTCTCGCGCACAGCCGCCAGGAACTCACCGAATCCGCGCGACTCGTCCACATCCGTCCGCAGGACCAGGGTGTTGACGAAGAAGCCGACCAGGTTCTCCCACTCGGTGCGCTCACGACCCGACACCGCCGTGCCCAGCGCGATGTCGCGCTGCCCGCTCCACCGCGAGAGAAGCAGTTGGGTGATCGCCGTCAGGCTCATGAAGAGGCTCGTGCCGTGCGCGCGGCCGACCTCGCGCAACCGGTCGGCCAGGGCCCCGGGCACATCGAAGGAGCACAACGCACCGGCGGTGGTCCGGACGGCCGGGCGGGGACGGTCGGTGGACAGGTCCAGGGGTTCGAGTCCGGCCAGCCGCTGCCGCCAGTAGGCGAGACCGTCGTCCACCGATTCGCCACCGCCATCGGCCGTCGACCGCGGCGCACGCTGGTGAACGGCGAAGTCCGGGTACTGGAAGGGAAGTTCGGGGAGATCCGCGGCCACCCCCCGGATGGCGGCGGCGTAGAGTGCGCTCAGCTCGCGAGTGATCACGCCCATGGACCAGCCGTCGGTGACGATGTGGTGCATCGCGAGCACCAGTACATGCTCCTGCGGCCGATCGGCTCGGCGCGCCAGAAGCGTACGGAACAACGGTCCGTTGCGCAGATCGAAGGGAGCGACCGCCTCCTGGGCGAGAAGGGCGTCCAGTTCGTCCTTCCCCGTGACGTCGACGGCGCGGAGGAGATCGAAGGCGTCGGTGGGGGCGATCGCCGCCGTGGCCCGTTCGACCGTGGAGGTCATGCCGTGCACCACTTGGACGCCGCGGCCGTCGACCTCGTCGAACGTCGTACGCAGCGCTTCGTGCCGGGCGACCAGGGCGGCGAGCGCGACACGCAGAGCGGACAGATCGAGTGCGCCGGTGAGACGGAGGGCGTCGACCACGTTGTACTCGACGGTGGTGTGCGCGAACTGGTCGAGGAACCAGAGGCGTTCCTGTGCGTAGGAGAGGGGAAGCCGTCCGTCGGCCGGTCGCGGAGGGGGCGTGAAGACCGGTTCCGGTGCCGCTGCGGGAGTGAGGGAGGCGGCGAGTCGGCCGACGGTGGGGTGGTCGAACAGAGCGCGCGGCGAGAGCACGACGCCGAGGGCGTCGCGTGCGCGGGAGACGACTTGGAGAGTGGCCACTCTGAAGAAGATCACTGGCCTGCCGACTCCACAGTCAAGTAACCGTTCGTTGTCGACAGATCCAAGCGGTACTTGCCCGATGGGTCGTT
>NZ_LIXJ01000059.1 GCF_001905795.1 Streptomyces sp. CB01580 | reverse complement strand
CACCGCCAGATGCAGCTGGAGCTCAAGCGCATCCAGACCGAGGTCGGCATCACCTTCATCCACGTCACCCACGACCAGGAGGAGGCCATGACCATGGCCGACACCGTCGCGGTGATGAACGCCGGCCGGGTCGAGCAACTCGGCGCCCCCGCCGACCTGTACGAGAACCCGAGGACGACGTTCGTCGCCAACTTCCTCGGCACCTCCAACCTCATCGAGGCCGAGATCCTCGACGCGGGCACGGAGGGCGGCGAGGTCGTCGTGACGGCCGGCGGCGGCAAGCTGCGACTGCCCCGGGAGCGATGTACGGCCCCGCTCGTGAACGGCGGCAGGCTGCTGCTCGGTGTGCGCCCGGAGAAGATCTCGGTCGTCCCCGCCGACGACGCGGGCGCAACGGCCGACGGCCGCAACCGGGTCACCGGCCGGATCACCGACTCCAGCTTCATCGGCGTCTCCACCCAGTACGTGGTGGAGAGCCCGGCCGGCAAGGCGCTCCAGGTGTACGAGCAGAACGTCGAGCGGCGCGCCGGACTCACGGCCGGCGCCGAGGTCGTCCTGCACTGGAACCCGGCGCACACCTTCGGACTGGACGCCGATCAGGACATCGCGGCGGGCGTGGAGACGGTGGAGGACGCGGCGTGACCGTCACCGAGGAGGCGCCACCCGCCGTGTCCGTCACCGAACCGGAGGTCCGCAGGGCCTCCACCCGCAGACGCCTCGTCCCGTACTGGCTGCTGCTCCCCGGCATCCTGTGGCTCGTCGTCTTCTTCGCGCTGCCGCTCGTCTACCAGGCGTCGACGTCCGTGCAGACCGGGTCCCTGGAGAAGGGCTTCGAGGTCACCTGGCACTTCCAGACGTACTGGGACGCGCTGAAGGACTACTACCCGCAGTTCGTCCGGTCCCTGCTGTACGCGGGCACCGCCACGCTCCTGTGCCTGCTGCTCGGCTACCCGCTCGCGTACCTCATCGCGTTCAAGGCCGGGCGCTGGCGCAGCGTCGTCCTCGTGCTGGTCATCGCGCCGTTCTTCACCAGCTTCCTGATCCGCACGCTGGCCTGGAAGACGATCCTCGCGGACGGCGGCGCGGTCGTCGACGTACTGAACACCCTGCACGTCCTGGACGTCACCGGCTGGCTCGGCTGGACCGAGTCCAACCGGGTGCTGGCCACGCCGATGGCCGTGGTCTGCGGTCTCACGTACAACTTCCTGCCGTTCATGATCCTGCCGCTCTACACCTCGCTGGAACGGATCGACGGCAGGCTGCACGAGGCGGCCGGCGACCTGTACGCCACCCCCGCCACCACCTTCCGCAAGGTGACCTTCCCGCTCTCCATGCCGGGGGTCGTCTCCGGAACGCTGCTGACCTTCATCCCGGCCAGCGGCGACTACGTCAACGCGGAACTGCTGGGCTCCACCGACACCAAGATGGTCGGCAGCGTCATCCAGACCCAGTTCCTGCGCGTGCTCGACTACCCGACGGCGGCCGCGCTCTCCTTCATCCTCATGGCGGTCGTCCTGATCACGGTCACCGTCTACATCCGCCGCTCCGGGACGGAGGACCTGGTCTGATGCCCGTACTGCGCTGGATACGACGGAACCTCGTCGTCATCGCGGGTCTGCTGACCCTCGCCTACATGATCCTTCCGAACGTCGTCGTGATGGTGTTCTCGTTCAACAAGCCGAAGGGGCGCTTCAACTACGCCTGGCAGCACTTCTCCACGGACGCCTGGAAGGATCCGTGCGGAGTGGCCGACATGTGCGGCTCGCTGTCGCTGTCCCTCCAGATCGCCGCCTGGGCGACGCTGGGCGCGACCGTCCTCGGCACGATGATCGCCTTCGCGCTGGTCCGCTACCGCTTCCGGGCGCGCGGCGCGATCAACTCGCTGATCTTCCTGCCGATGGCGATGCCCGAGGTCGTCATGGCCGCCTCGCTGCTCACGCTCTTCCTCAACATGGGGGCGCGGCTCGGGTTCTGGACGATCCTCATCGCACACATCATGTTCTGCCTGAGCTTCGTGGTGACGGCCGTGAAGGCGCGCGTGATGTCGATGGACCCGCGGCTGGAGGAGGCGGCCCGCGACCTGTACGCCGGACCCGTGCAGACCTTCCTGCGGGTGACACTGCCGATCGCAGCCCCCGGGATCGCCGCGGGAGCGCTGCTCGCCTTCGCGCTCTCCTTCGACGATTTCATCATCACCAATTTCAACGCGGGCTCCACCGTGACCTTCCCCATGTTCGTCTGGGGATCGGCGCAACGCGGTACGCCCGTGCAGATCAACGTCATTGGAACGGCCATGTTCGTCATCGCCGTCCTGGTGGTCGTCGCCGGTCAGCTGATCGCGAACCGGCGGAGGAACAGCGCCCGCTGACGTCCGACGGACGGCGAACGCGGGCGCGCTACGGAAAGCCCCGAAGGAGTTGGAAGCCATGGCCCCCAAAGCCATGCGTACCGCTGCGTCATCACTCTCACTCGCCGACACGAGCCCGGTCCCGTTCTGGCTCGACGACCCCGGCAGGCCCGAGGCACTGCCCCCGCTCACCGGGGACGAGCACTGCGACCTGCTCGTCGNATCATCACCAATTTCAACGCGGGCTCCACCGTGACCTTCCCCATGTTCGTCTGGGGATCGGCGCAACGCGGTACGCCCGTGCAGATCAACGTCATTGGAACGGCCATGTTCGTCATCGCCGTCCTGGTGGTCGTCGCCGGTCAGCTGATCGCGAACCGGCGGAGGAACAGCGCCCGCTGACGTCCGACGGACGGCGAACGCGGGCGCGCTACGGAAAGCCCCGAAGGAGTTGGAAGCCATGGCCCCCAAAGCCATGCGTACCGCTGCGTCATCACTCTCACTCGCCGACACGAGCCCGGTCCCGTTCTGGCTCGACGACCCCGGCAGGCCCGAGGCACTGCCCCCGCTCACCGGGGACGAGCACTGCGACCTGCTCGTCGTCGGCGGCGGTTACAGCGGCCTGTGGACCGCGCTGATCGCCAAGGAACGCGATCCCGGGCGGGACGTCGTCCTGATCGAGGGCCGCGAGGCGGGCTGGGCCGCCTCGGGCCGCAACGGAGGGTTCTGCGACGCCTCCCTGACCCACGGCCTGCCCAACGGTCTGGAGCGCTGGCCCGACGAGATCGAGAAGCTGGAGGAACTGGGCGCGCGGAACCTCGACGCCATCGAGGCGGCCGTCGCCCGGTACGCCATCGACTGCGAATTCGAGCGCACCGGCGAGATCGACGTCGCCACGCAGCCGCACCAGCTGGAGGAACTGCGCGCCTGGCACCGGGAGGCCGAGCGGCACGGCTTCACCGGGCTCGAGTTCCTGGACCGGGACGCGCTGCGCGCCGAGGTCGACTCGCCCACGTTCCTGGGCGGGCTGTGGGACCGGCGCGGGGTCGCCATGCTGCACCCCGCCAAGCTGGCCTGGGGCCTGAAGCGGGCCTGCCTCGGACTGGGCGTGCGGATGTACGAGAACACTCCCGGCCTCCAACTGGCCGGGGCCGCCGGGGGAATGACGGTCCGCACCCGGCACGGGAGGGTGTTCGCCCGGCACGTGGCCCTCGGCACCAACGTCTTCCCCTCGTTGGTCAAGCGCGTGCGTCCGTACACCGTCCCGGTCTACGACTACGCGCTGATGACCGAACCGCTCACCGCCGGACAGCTCGACGCGATCGGCTGGAAGAACCGGCAGGGGCTCGGCGACAGCGCCAACCAGTTCCACTACTTCCGGCTGTCGGCCGACAACCGGATCCTGTGGGGCGGCTACGACGCGATCTATCCGTACGGCGGCCGGCTGAGCGCGGCCCTCGACCAGCGTCCGGAGACCTTCCACAAGCTCGCGGACCAGTTCTTCGAGTGCTTCCCGCAACTGGCCGGGATCCGCTTCACCCACGCCTGGGGCGGGGCGATCGACACCTGTACCCGCTTCTCCGCGTTCTTCGGCACCGCCCACGGGGGGAAGGTCTCCTACGCCGCCGGGTACACCGGGCTCGGGGTGGGGGCCACCCGGTTCGGGGCCGAGGTGATGCTCGACCTGTTGGCGGGCGAACGCAACGAGCGGACCGGGCTGGAGATGGTCCGCCGCAAGCCGCTGCCGTTCCCGCCGGAGCCCTTCGCCTGGACCGGGATCGAACTCACCAAGAGGTCCCTGGCCAGGGCGGACGACAACGACGGGCGCCGCAATCTGTGGCTGCGGACCATGGACCGCCTGGGGCTCGGTTTCGACAGCTGACCGCCGCCCCCGCGGACCGCTCCCGGTGGGCGGGCCGCCCCGCGAACGGACCGGCCGACGGCGTGACCCAGATCACTACCAATGAGTAGCCAACTCGCGTAATGGAACGGCGCCACCCCTCTCTCCCCGTGTGAACGAACCGGCGACACGGAGCCGGTCGATACGGAACGGAGGGCCGGTCATGGCTGGCGCGGGGGTCAGGGCAGCGGTCGAGTGGCTGGTATCGGTGGCGCCGGACCCGGAAGCCTGCCGGTGGGTGTGGGAGCGCGATCCCAGGGGGGTCGCGCTCCTTCCCGCGGGCAGGCGCTGGGACGTGCTGATCCTCCCCGGGGAGCTGGGGCATCCCACCTTCGACGTGCTCACCCGTCTCGTCGACCGGCCGGGGCCGGTCCTCTCCGACTTCGGCAGCGCCCGCATGGGCTTCTTCGTGCCGCCGGGCACCGTCGACGGCTGGATCGGCACCGGGGTGCGCGGTGCGGGCCGGGGTACGTGGATCGTCGTGCCGCATCCGGGCCACCGGATCGTCGGCGCGGTGCGCTGGCTCATCCCGCCGGACGGCACGGGAACGCTCAACGACGCGACGCTCCTCGAACTCGCGATGCACGAGGCGGCGGCCACGAGGGCCGAGCGGGGCGGTAATTGACGATACGTCAGGCAGGGGTCGACGGCACTCCGGAGCGACCGGAGTGCCGTCAGAGGTCTTGACAAGCTGATTGGTCTGGACCATGTTGTGGCGGCCGCACTCGATTCCGCCCCCACCCGATTCCCCCCTGTACGGAGGCCGTTGTGGAACGCACGGGACCCCCCACCCGACTGACCGGACTGGTGGCCGCCTGCTCGGCCGCGCTGCTCGCCGCCGGTGGACTCGCCGCCACCGCCCCCTCGGCCGCCGCCGCCGACGCGGACCTGGCGCGCAACGGAGGATTCGAGGCGGGCCTGGACGGCTGGAGCTGCACCGGTGGCAGCGGCACCGTCGTCGGCTCGCCGACGCACGGAGGCGCTTCGGCGCTCAAGGCGACGCCGTCCGGCGGCGACAACGCCAAGTGCTCCCAGACCGTGACGGTCCAGCCGGACTCCACGTACACGCTGAGCGCCTGGGTCCAGGGGAGCTACGTCTACCTCGGCGCGTCCGGCACCGGCACCACCGACGTGTCCACCTGGGCGCAGTCGGCGCCCGACTGGAAGCAGCTCACCACCACCTTCAGGACCGGCCCGGCCACCACCTCGGTGACCGTCTACACCCACGGCTGGTACGGCACCCCCGCCTACCACGCCGACGACCTCACCCTGATCGGCCCCGGCGGCGCCCCGGCCGAACTCCCCGCCGCGCCCACCGGACTGAAGGCCGGCACGGTCACCGCCTCCTCGGTCGACCTGTCCTGGACCGCATCGCCGGGCGCCACCGGCTACAACGTCTACCGGAACGGCACCAAGGTCCTCTCCGCCACCGGTACCTCCGCCACCGCGACCGGACTGACCGCGTCCACCGCGTACAGCTTCCAGGTCACCGCGACCAACTCCGCGGGCGAGTCCGCCAGGTCCGCCGCCGTCCGGGCCACCACCACCGGCGGAGGCGGAGGGGGAGGCGGTCAGCTGCCCGCCCACGCGCTCGTCGGCTATCTGCACGCGAGCTTCGCCAACGGCTCCGGCTACACGCGCATGGCGGACGTGCCCGACTCCTGGGACGTCATCGACCTGGCCTTCGGCGAGCCGACCTCCGTCACCTCCGGCGACATCCGCTTCTCGCTCTGCCCGGTCACCGAGTGCCCGAACGTCGAGTCCGCCGCCGAGTTCAAGGCGGCCATCAAGGCCAAGCAGGCCGCGGGCAAGAAGGTGCTGATCTCCATCGGCGGCCAGAACGGCCAGGTGCAGCTCACCACCACCGCCGCCCGCGACACCTTCGTCTCCTCGGTCGGCAGGATCATCGACGAGTACGGCCTCGACGGCCTCGACATCGACTTCGAGGGCCACTCGCTCTCGCTGAACACCGGCGACACCGACTTCCGGAACCCGACCACCCCGGTCGTCGTCAACCTGATCTCCGCGCTGAAGACTCTCAAGGCCGAGTACGGCGAGAAGTTCGTCCTGACCATGGCCCCCGAGACCTTCTTCGTCCAGCTCGGCTACCAGTACTACGGCTCCGGCCCCTGGGGCGGCCAGGACCCCCGCGCCGGCGCGTACCTCCCGGTCATCCACGCGCTGCGCGACGACCTGACGCTGCTGCACGTCCAGGACTACAACTCCGGCTCCATCATGGGCCTGGACAACCAGTACCACTCGATGGGCGGCGCGGACTTCCACATCGCCATGACCGACATGCTGCTCACCGGCTTCCCGGTGGCCGGTGACCGGACCAAGGTCTTCCCGGCGCTCCGCCCCGACCAGGTCGCCATCGGCCTGCCCGCCTCCACCCAGGCCGGCAACGGCCACACCTCGCCCGCCGAGGTCACCAAGGCGCTCGACTGCCTGACCAGGAAGACCGACTGCGGCTCGTACACCACCCACGGCACCTGGCCGGGGCTGCGCGGGCTGATGTCGTGGTCGATCAACTGGGACCGCTTCAACAATGGGGAGTTCTCGAAGAACTTCGACGCCTACTTCGGCCGCTGACGCTTTTTGCTCCCGGCGCGGCCCACCCGGTACGACGGCAGGAGCAGCAGTCCGGACAGGAACCAGCTGCCCAGCACGTCCAGCGGCCAGTGATAGCCGCGCAGCACCAGACCGATGCCCGTCCCCGCCGTCAGCAAGGCGGCGGCGACGGGCATCATCCATGTCCGCACCCACCGCCATACGCCCCGGGCCCACCGCGCACCGCCCGCGTCCCGCACGCACCGCGCGGTGAGCAGCGCCGCCGCGCCGTACGCCACCGCGGCCGTCGCCGCGTGGCCGGAGGGGTAGTAGCCGGTGGCCCCGGTCAGCGGTCCCGGGCGGGCGATCCAGTCCTTCAGTGGGACGACCAGCAGCGGCACCGCGGCCATGGCGAGCGCCGCGTGCAACGGCCCGCGCCGCTCCCCGCGCAGCAGCGCCCACACGATCGCGCACCCCAGCACGGGGAGCGCGACCTGCGTGTTGCCGAGATCGGCGAGGAATTCGGTCAGCGGGGCGGGGCCGTGTCCGACGACGGCCCGGGCGGCCCGCTCGTCCGCCCCGCGCAGCGGCCCGTCGGCCGCGACCTGCCAGGTGACGAGCACGAGGAGGGCCAGGAGCCCGGAAGCCGGGAGAACGAGAAGGGCCGGCCGCCCGGGAACAGGGGGGGAGGTTCCGGGGCGGCCGGTCGGACCGGTGTGCCGCGCGCCCCGGGGGGTCTGGGGCGAGCGGCCATCCGATCGGTGAGGAGTTCCGGAGCCGGAGGCTCCAGTGGTGTGCGCGAGGGCACGGCCGGGACGGTGCTGGGGAAGCGTCGGCCCGGCGTCGCCGGCAGTCCCCTGCGGGCGGGGTGTTTCTCTCATCTGCGGAAACCGTACGGCAGCGGGAGGGGGACCGACAGTCGGAAACGGATCCCGCCATCGGCCCCGCACACCTTCTTCACAGCCCTCACGAGGCCCCCGGACCATCCCCGCGAGCAGGGCCGCGTACAGGGCCGGGGGTCGCACGGATCAGACGCCGGCGAAGCCCTGTTCGAGGATGTCGAGCGCCTCGTTCAGCAGGTCCTCGCCGATGACCAGCGGCGGCAGGAAGCGCAGGACGTTGCCGTACGTGCCGCAGGTGAGGACCAGGACGCCCTCCGCGTGGCACGCCTTGGCGAGCTTCGCGGCGGCCTCCGGGTTCGGGTCCTTCGAGCCGGACTTCACCAGCTCGATCGCGATCATCGCGCCGCGGCCGCGGATGTCGCCGATGATGTCGCCGTTCGGCAGCTTCGCCTGCATCTCGGCGAGCCGCCCCTTCATGATCTCCTCGATGCGCTTCGCCTTCCCGTTCAGGTCCAGCTCGCGCATCGTCTCGATGGCGCCGATCGCACCGGCGCAGGCCACCGGGTTGCCGCCGTAGGTGCCGCCGAGGCCGCCGGCGTGCGCGGCGTCCATGATCTCGGCGCGGCCGGTCACGGCGGACAGCGGCAGGCCGCCCGCGATGCCCTTGGCGGTGGTGATCAGGTCCGGGACGATGCCCTCGTCCTCGCAGGCGAACCACTGGCCGGTGCGGCAGAAGCCGGACTGGATCTCGTCCGCGACGAAGACGATGCCGTTGTCCTTGGCGAACTGCGCGATCGCCGGGAGGAAGCCCTTGGCCGGCTCGATGAACCCGCCCTCGCCGAGCACCGGCTCGATGATGATCGCGGCGACGTTCTGCGCGCCGATCTGCTTGTTGATCTGGTCGATGGCCTGGGCGGACGCCTCGGCCCCGGCGTTCTCGGCACCGGTCGGCCAGCGGTAGCCGTACGCCACCGGCACCCGGTAGACCTCGGGCGCGAACGGGCCGAAGCCCTGCTTGTACGGCATGTTCTTGGCGGTCAGCGCCATCGTCAGGTTGGTACGGCCGTGGTAGCCGTGGTCGAAGACGACGACCGCGGGGCGCTTGGTGTACGCGCGGGCGATCTTGACGGCGTTCTCGACGGCCTCGGCGCCCGAGTTGAACAGCGCGGACTTCTTGGCGTGGTCGCCCGGCGTCAGCTCGGCGAGCCGCTCGCAGACCTCGACGTAGCCCTCGTACGGCGTGACCATGAAGCAGGTGTGGGTGAAGTCCGCGAGCTGGGCGGACGCGCGGCGTACAACGGCCTCGGCGGAGGCGCCCACCGACGTGACGGCGATGCCGGAACCGAGGTCGATCAGGCGGTTGCCGTCCACGTCCTCGATGATCCCGCCGTCGGCGCGCGCGGC
Organism: Streptomyces sp. CB01580; assembly: GCF_001905795.1. Lineage (GTDB taxonomy): Bacteria > Actinomycetota > Actinomycetes > Streptomycetales > Streptomycetaceae > Streptomyces. The sequence continues at coordinate 2,685 of NZ_LIXJ01000059.1, read as the reverse complement.
GAACACCGGCAGGGTGGAGCCCACGCCTGCGGCCACCGTCGCGGTACGACGGGCCTGAAGCTCCACCGACTTCGGGCCGGGAATGGCGGTGACGAGGCGGCGCTCCTGCGGAAGAGAGGTCATGCGGGGCTCCTGTGGGGTATTCGGACGCTTCTCTGCCTGCAGGCTAGGGGCGGGACCGGGGGTCCGGCATGTTCCGTTCGGGAGTGGTGGCCGTCCGGCGTTGTCCGTCGCGGACATAGCACGCACGGGGCGGGGGTGCCGGGACGCGCGGACACCACCCGTACGGCCGCCGCCCGGGAGCCCCGCCGGACCCGCCGCGCGCGCCGGGCGGCGCGACGGGGCGGACAACACCGGGAGGGGCACTAGATTGACCGGGGCAGCGGACGGACCCGGCCGGTCAGGGGGCGACGGTTCATGAAGAGCGACGACGTGCGCGGCGCGCGGGGCGCGAGCGGCGACCCGCACGATGTGCGGGACGAGGACGGTACGCAGCGGGGGCACGTCCGCCCCGGCGCGTCCCGGCACGTGGTGCCGCGCCCGGCCGGACCGCCACCCGCGGCGCCGCCCAGGCCCGCCGGGCCGCCCCCCGCGGCGCCGCCGATGCCGGCCGGGCTTCCGCGGACCGGGCCGTCGGTCGCCGAGTGGCTGAACGCCCTCCGTCCCGCCGCCGCGCCCGGCATCTGGCGGTACGGCTACGTGCCGCGCCCCGCCGAGAAGCCGCCCCGGCCCTCCCTGCTCGGGCCGCTGATCGCGCTGGGACTCTGGCTGCTGGTCTGGGCGCTGCTCGCGGACTTCCGCATCCCGTACGTGAAGGTGCCCCTGGTGGCGATCACGCCGGGGGAGTGGTGGGTGTTCGAGACGCTGCGGGCGGACTACGTCCCGCGCGCCGCGTACAGCATCGAGACGCTCTACTACCAACTGCTGGTGCTGCTCGCCGGGCTGTGGGCCGCCCGCCTCGGACACTGGTCCGGGATCTTCCGCCACTGGGCGGGACCGAACACGGACCGGGCCCGGCTGTGGGCCTCGGGCCTCGGCGCCCTGTTCGCGCTGTGGCTGGTCGGGAACGGCACGGTGCCCCTGCTGGACGTCGTCTTCTACCTGATCCCGCAGAGCTGGCTGCAGGGCGGCGGCAGCGCGTACCTGGCGGCGGTGGTCGCCTACGGCGCCTACGCCCTGGTCATCGCCGCGGTCGTGTGGCCCTTCGCCCGGGCCGGACGCTGGCGCGCCGCCCTCCGCGCCCGGTCGGCGCGCCGCGCGGCCGCGCGTCCTGCGGGCGACCTTCCGGCGGCCGTTCCTCCCGCGGCCGGTCAGGGCCCGTCGCCCGTGTCCGGGACGGACGCCGCCCGGTGGCCCGCGCTGCGGGCCGCGGGACTCACCGCCGCGGCGGACGTGCTCACCTCGGCCGTGCGCGGCGGGCGTCTGAACGACGTGGACTGCGTGCGCGTCCACCACGCCTGGACACGGGCCCGGTCCCGCCACGACGGCCCGGCGTCCTTCGACGAGACGGTGGTGCGCCGGGGCGCCGACGCCTTCCTGCACCCCTCGGGCCACCGCGACCTCCCCCTGCGCACCGCCCGCCACGACCTGCTGACCGGTCAGGTCCGCATCGGCGGCTGCGCGGACGACGAACGCAACCCCTACGCGCGCCGGGGCTCGGGGGTCGCCCTGGACCCCGCCGTGCTGGGCACGTCCCTGCTGGCGGTCGGCCCGCCCGGTGCGGGCAAGACGACCGGGCTGGTGCGTCCCGTCGTCGAGACGCTCGCCCTCCAGGCGCTGACCGGCGCGGTGGCGGTGCTCGCCGTCGGTGCCGCGGGCACGCCGCTGGGGCCCGACGACGCGTACGACGTCGTCGTCAGGATCGGCGACCCCTCGTCCGTCCACGACTTCGACCTGTACGGCGGATCGACCGATCCCGACGAGGCCGCGGCCACCCTCGCGGAAGGGCTGGCCGGGGACATCCCCGAACTGGACGGCCGGCGCGCGGCCCTGGCCCTGGGACAACTGCTCGGCCCCTACCGGACGGTCCACGGACACTTCCCGTCCGTCCCCGAACTGCGGGAACTGCTCGCGGGGGACGAGAGGGCCCTCGGCGCACTGCGGCAGCAGCTGGAGGCGGGCGGCCATGCCGCGATGCTCCGCGAACTCGACGCCCGGACCCGGCAGGCGGGCGCCGGGTCGGACCCCGCGGCGCTGCTCGCCGACCGCGTCGCCCTCCTCGACCGGCCCGCGTTCGCCGGGTTCTTCGCGACCGGGGAGGACGCACGGCCCTTCTCCCTGCGTGCTTTCGGGCAGCATCCGCTCAGGGTCCGGATCGACCTTCCGGAACGCGCCCACGCCGCGGCGTCCAGAGTGCTGGCCCGCCTCGTCCTCGCGCAGTTCAACGCGATGGCCGAGACCCGCACCGACCGGTCGGCGTTCGCCTGTCTGGTGCTGGACGACGCGACCCACACCCTCACCGCCCGGACCATCCAGGGGATCAGGGGACTCAGGCCGCTGAACGCCGGCGCGGTGCTCGCGCTGCGCACCGTCGACGACGTCCCCGAGGGGCTGCACGCGTCCCTGCTGGGTGCGGTGGGCTGCGGGATGATCTTCTCGGGCGTCACCACCTGGGACGGGAAGCGGTTCTCGGAGACCTGGGGCAAGGAGTGGGTCTCGGTCCGCGAGGTGGCCCAGCACGGGGGC
>NZ_LIXJ01000058.1 GCF_001905795.1 Streptomyces sp. CB01580 | reverse complement strand
CCGACCGTCGGCCCACACCCGTCGAGCACATCCTGCACTGGTCGACCTGGCGCCGACGACGACAACACCAGGCCCGCATCAGTCACTACAAACGGCGCGGACACAGCCCATGACCTGGCCATCAGTCACGGCAAGCACCGTTGCAGTACTAGTGCCGGGGCCGGGGGCCGGGGTCACCGCGTAGGTGTCGCCTTCGGCGCCGGGCGGACGGGGACGTACTTCTGGGTGTCGAATTCGATGACCACCGGCCGCGGTTCGGAGGCCACGTCGGCCTGCACCCGGTACATGGTGCCGTCCTCGCCGACCCAGTAGCGCACGCTGTCCGCCGTACCCGCCTTGCCGCGGGCGTCCGGGCCGGTCATGACGTCCGTCCGCCGGCCGCGCGCCTGGCCGGACCCGACCCACGCGGCACCGTTCTGCGGCAGCAGTTGGGCGTTGTCCGGGCGGTCGCTGCCCAGGCCGAGGGCGATGGCCAGCGAACTGTCCAGGGTGTTGCCGGCCGTCCGCAGCGGACGGTCGTACCAGCCGGTCGCGGGCGGCGACGCCGGCGCGGTCGCCGGGGCGTCCGCCAGAGGGTGGAACCGGACGGTGGCGGCCGTCCACTCGATCAGGCCGTCGCCGGACGCGTCGCGTCCGGTTCCGCGCACCACCCCGTACCCCCTCTTCGCGCGGTAGTCGACGGATCCGGTGACGACCAGCCCGCCGGCCGCGCCCGGCACGGTGATCGTCACCGCGCGGCCTTCCGCTTCGTAGTTACGGAACCGCGCGACCGCCAGCCGGTTCGCCTCGTCCGAGGTCAGCGCACGACGGACGGCGGGCTCGCCGCCGCCGACGAGGGCCAACGTGAGGGCCGCGGCAGCCGCGACGCCGATGCCGGCGGCCGCCATCCAGCGCGCCCGGGGCCACTTCCTGCCGCGCCGGTCCGCCGCGCCCCGCGGGAGACCTCGCCTGATTCTGATGCTCCGCACGCGGCGGGATGCTAACAGGCCCCCGCCCACCCAACCCGTAAATTCCGCTTTCCGACCTGATCACGCGTCAAGTTATGGGATATTGCGGTCGGTTGCTGTGTCCGTAGGGACATAGGATGACAAAGAGGAGTGCCCGTACATGGCGATTCCAAGACTGGCACGCGCGGGGCTGTCCGGTCTGTTACTGATCGGTTGGGCCACCGGCACCATCGCGACAGGCGCCGGACAGGCCGGCGCTGCCACTTCCGATGGCACACTGACGGTCCAGGTGCTGCGGGACTTCTTCGGCACCGGCGTGATCAACACGACCATGGACGTGCCGCAGCGGGGCATGAGGGTCGACGTCTCCGACCCGGCCGGCCATCACGTCACCGGCACCACGGACGCCACCGGCAAGGTCGTGGTGCCCCCGTCGGCCGAACTGACCGGCGGCCGGTACCGCGTCGACGTCAGCGTCCCGGCGCCGTACGACCGCTATCTGCGGGCGGCGCCCGCCTCCACCGCGGAGAACCACTTCGACAGCTTCACGTCGTTCGTGGACGTCTCCGAGGGCAAGGACGACTCGGTGATCACCGGGGTCTGGGACGCGGCCGACTACGCGTTGCCGGACACCCGTTACTTCGTACCGGTGCAGACTGGTCCCGGCGCGAGCGACACCCGGGCGCTGGTGGCGTTCGGGACGGACGCCCGCGGCACCTGTCCCGCAGACAAGGCCTGCCCGACCGTGCTCGCCACGCAGGAGCAGGTGGGGACGACCACGGGCCTGGCCTATGACAAGTACCGCAAGCGGCTGTTCCAGGCCGCGTTCGCCCGGCGGTTCGCCGCGTACGGGCCGGAGGGCGGCAACGCGATCTACGCCGTGCCGGCCGACGGCGGCGGCGCCCCGACGCTGTTCGCGAAGGTGCCGGGCGCCACGGCGACGGCGCACGACAGCGCCAACATGCTCAAGGACGCCGGGTTCACCGACGCGCCGGGCAAGGAGAGCATCGGCGGCCTGGCCCTGTCGGAGGACGGCTCGACGCTGTACGCGGTGAATATGCTCACCCGCAGCCTGCTCAGCTTCGACGCCACCGGGGCGCGCGCCTCGGCGCCGAAGGCCACGGTGCCGATCCCCGACCCGGGCTGCGCCTCGGCCGGCGACTGGCGGCCGACCGGTCTGGCCGTCCGCGACAACACCCTGTACGTCGGCGGCGTGTGCAGCGCGGAGAGCACGCAGAAGCGCGCGGACCTGAAGGCCGTCGTCTCCACGTACGACGGCAAGCAGTTCACCCCCGTGCTGAACCATCCGCTGACCGCCGAGCGCGGGGACGTGTACGTCGGCTTCCCGAACCACGAGGCGTCCCGCTTCTGGAACCCGTGGGACACCCGCCTGGAGACCTGGGACAGCCGCGTGGTGGGCACCACGATGGTCGGTCCGCAGCCGGAGCTGGCGAGTATGGCCTTCGCCCGCGACGGTTCGATGATCCTCGGCTTCCGCGACCGGCTCATGGACGTCGCCGGCGGGCTCGACCCGAGGCCCGACAAGAACACCCCGCAGGGCGGCATGGCCGGCGGTGACATCACCATGGCCTGCGCCAAGCCCACCGGCGGGTACGCCTGGGAGGGCACCGAGGACTGCCCGAACCACGCGACTCCCGCCAACGACGGCATGGAGGCGGAAGGCGTCGTCGAGTACTTCCCCGGCGACTTCTTCTCCGGCGCGGCCACCCCGGCCCCGAACCAGCGCGGACTGCACCAGGAGACCTCGCTCGGATCGGTCGCCTACATCCCGCAGCAGCAGTGGGTCATCAGCACCCAGATGGACCCGACCGTCCACGTCAGCACCGCCGGTGCCGGCTTCTACGACGTCACCACCGGGGCCGGCCCGGGCAACAACCCGAACGGCAACGCGTACCAGTTCGTCGACGGAAACGGGTTCGGCAAGGCCGGCGGCCTCGGCGACATCGCGTACGCCGCGGCGAACGCGCCGATCCAGATCGGCAACGTGGTCTGGTTCGACGGTGACCACAACGGCATCCAAGACCCCGGGCACGTCCTGCTGCCGGGCGCCACGATCAACCTGCTCGACGCCGACGGCAAGCAGGTCGCCACGACCAAGACCGACGCCGCGGGCGAGTACTACTTCGGCGGAGTCGGGGCGGCGTACGAGCTCACGCCGGGTGCCGACTACACCGTGCAGTTCGACGTGTGCACGGCGGACACCAGCCAGGTGCCCGGCCAGCCGGCGGCCACCGATCTGCGCTTCACGCTCCCGCGGGCCGGTGACGACCGGGCGCACGACTCCAACGTGACGCCTCCGACCACCGGGCAGCTGTGCGACGGATCCGCGCCGGTCACGGCGCCCGCGAAGGCAGGAGAGGTCGACCACACGATCGACGCCGGCGTGTACATCCCCGAGAAGACCCCGCCGACGCCCACACCGACCCCGACTCCAACGACCTCGGCTCCGCCGACCAGCACCCCGCCGACGCACGCACCGTCGGCGCCGCCGGCCTCCACGGCGCCTGCCGGCCCGGTCCCGAACGGCGGCTCGGGCTCCCTCGCCCACACGGGTACGTCCCGTACGGGCCTGTACCTCGCGCTCACCACCCTGCTGGTCGGGGCGGGCGCGGCCGTCGTCCTCGTGACCCGCAGGCGCCGATCCAGGCTCCACTGACCACCCACGATTCCTAATCTTCTTGTCAAGCCGTTCTGGCTGGGGCGCTGGCCGTCAGTCGGCCGCGGGCTCAACGGTCGCTGCGACTGAGCGACGGCGGAGCCCAGCGGCCACAAGCTCCATTTCGACCAGCGTGCCCACCAGACCGGTCGTCTTCAGCTCGTCGGCCACTGACGGATAGCTGCGGACAGCCGCGGACATCACTGCGACGGGCCGGTGCGACGCACCGGCCCGTCGTCATGACCGCCGCTCGGTGACTCGGTGACTCCGTGACTCGGTGTGGCGGAGTACCTCTCCTCACGCGCGTACGCCCTCCTGACCGAAAACGGGTCATCGCCTCGAGATCTCAGCCTGGCCATTACTCGTCTGTCGCGCGGGGAGTTCTTGCGGTGGGGTGGATCGCGTACGGACGGGTCGGCTCGGGTCGGGTTCTCTGGAGGTACGGCACGGTGACGGACGACGACATGCGGCAGGCTGTGCCCGCCATGGGGCCCATGGTGGAGCAGACGTACGGTCCGGTCGATCTGAGCCGGGAGCCGATCTTCGCCGGGGGATTCATCAACTTCGGGTACTGGCGGGACATCGACCTGGACCGTCCGGTCGGCGAGCCCGAGCGGGTCCGCAGCCAGGAGGATCTCTACCGGCACGTCCTCGACTCCCTGGCCGCGGCCGAGCTGCCGGAACACTCGAGGATCCTCGACGTGGGCTGCGGCCTGGGCATGGGGTGCGCGGTCGCCCTGCGCGAGTACGGGCCCGCGGCGGTCACCGGCATGGACATCCACCCGGACCAGCTGGAGCGGGCGCGCGATGCCCAGGCCGGTCTGCTCGCGACGGACGGGGAGCGGCTGCGGTTCGTCCGGGGGGCGGCGGAACGCATGCCCATGGCGGACGGCGAGTTCGACGCGCTCATCAGCGTCGAGGCCGCTCAGCACTTCCCGGACCTGGAGGCCTTCGCGGCGGAGGCGGCGCGGGTGCTGCGGCCGGGCGGCCGGCTGGCCGTCACCAGTTTCTTCACCGTGGACGACGCGCCCGGCCGGACCGAGGAGCCGGCCCGGCTCCTGGAGACGTACGCGAACGGCCTGGACATCGCCCGTCCGGTGCAGGCGCTCGCGGACGCGTTCACGGCGGCCGGACTCAAGCGGGTGCACGTCGAGTCGATCGGCTCGGACGTCTGGCCGGGCTGGGACCTGTGGCTCGCCCAGTGGTGGGCCCCGGGCACGTGGCCCCGAAACTTCCTGCGCGCCTACGAGGACCATGTCCTGGACTACTACGTCGTCACCGCGACCCGGTCGGCGTGACACCGCCGCCGAGGCCGAGGCCGACGCCGGATCAGTCCAGCCAGACGACGACCGCGTGGCCGTCCCGGGCGGCGGCCTCGAAGTACGCGGTCAGGCCGGTGAACCAGTCCCCGGCCCAGTCGAGTGCGCCGGGCTCCTCCCAGCCCGGCGGGTAGATCTCCGCCGCCGTCAGGTCGCGCGGGTCGACCCCGTCGAGGAGCCGGTCATATGCGCGGAGCCGAGAAGGAGCCGGCCGTCCCGTGACAGTGCCGGCGGGCACGGAACCCACCGGACCGTGCGCTCCTCTCCGCCCGACAGGAGGTGGGCCTGGGCGGGCTACCCGCCGATGCGGCAGGCACGGCACCCTTGAGGTCGAGGCAGGACCCGGGTCGCGATCTCGTACGCGCCATCGGCTTCGCAGCCGGTTTGCAGCGGTTTTCCCAGCCAGTGAGGGGAACGTATGTCCATCCAGTTCCAGACCACCGTCATCGGCGCCGGGGCGATCGGCCCGCGACGGCGTACTGGCTCGCCCGGCGCGGGTAGACGGATGTCCTCCTCATCGAGCAGTTCGACCTGAACCCACGCCTACGGCGCACCCGTTCCGGTCTGCTGCCCCTGCACCGCGTGATTGCGGGTGCTCAGGTACGAGCTGATCCGCTCGGGGTTGTTGAGCACAAGCGCGGCCAGCTGAGAGCCCGCCCACAGGGCGAGAGTCAGGAACGATCTCGCGTGCGTCTTCGACCTGGTGGCCGTCGCGGAGGTACCGCAGGTACAGGGAGCCGATGCGGACGAGCCGCTCGGTCCCGGCGGGGTCCTGCGGACGGGGATCCAGGTCTTCGGCGACGACCGACATGATTGCGACGGCGGTGGGTCCGGCCGGGTGGGCGTGCTGCTGTACCCGGCATACCTGATCGCCGAAGTCGCGCAGCCACCGCTCCATCCGGGCCGGGTCTCTGAAATGCCCGGCGACGTAGGCGCACAGTTCGGATGCCAGCCACTCGACCAGCAGCAGCGAGCTCTCGCGCAGCGTGCCGTTCTCCCGCCAGCTCTCCGGTGTCGCCGTCAGTTCGCGGTGCAGCTCCCAGTTGGCCGGCGGCGGTGCGTCCGCGCCCTGGGCGCGCCGGGCGGCTTCATCGAGGGCCGTCGTCCTGATCAGGGACAGCGCGAACGCGCCGGGCGAGAGCTGGGCGACCCCGGGTTCGGTGGCGTCGGGGCGGGGAAAGGCGTGGCCCTGGTGGCCGTGACGCCGTCGCGGGTGATGGTGAGCCGGTCGGGGCGCCGGGACCGCCCGCCCGGACTACGCTGCGCCGGGGCGCGTAGCGCGCCATGCATCCGACCGCTACCAGCGCATGCCGAGTGCATCGAGGTCCGCGCGGAGCTGCTTGATGACGTGCTCGCCGTCGCCGCCGAGCTCCGCACGGGCAGGCGCCTTATCTCCCGGGCCTCCTCGCGGGTGTAGTCGGCGATCCAGCGCCGGGGCCGGGGCGTGGTGAGCGGGTCCGGCATCTGCCGGGCGGCGGTGGCACGCAGGTCGGCCGCGTAGGTCCGGAGCTGGCTGATGTACTCCGATTCCCCTTCACAGAAGTTGTGCCAGAACCACTACTTGTGAACAAAGCCACGGAGGGATCCGAGAGCTCGTTGCGGTGGTCTGGCGCCCCTTGGTTCACGCGATTGAAGGTTTGTCGAAGGTTTCTCCAAGGTCGGTCGATCACGGTGGAACGGCGGTGGTCGCAGGCGCGATGACCGCGATCGCACAGGCAGCCGGCCGTACATCGTTGGCTGCGTGTCCAAACCGGCCGGACCGCCGCCTGTAACGGCCAGGCGGTGCAACGGCACCGCCCGGCCCCCTCTGTCCTTCATGCCCTTGGGCACGGATTCGTCAATCGAGGTGAGTGCACTGATCAGGAAAGCTGCGTCATCGGTACTCGTTGTAGCGGCGCTTGCCGCAGGGGCTCTGCTGTCCGCCCCCGCCGCGCAAGCGGCCGTGCACGACTGCCCGTCCGGCAACTACTGCGTGTGGACCAAGCCCAACCATGAAGGGGCCTGGGAGAAGTTCAGCTGGAACGTCGATCTTGTGCCGGCGCTCGTGTACAAGAACGACAACTCCTCCTTCAACCGCATGTCGTCGTACGCCATGAAGCTCCACTCCAGTCCCAGCCGGACGAGCGGCTCTGTCTACGCCTGCTCCCGCCCCGGCACCGTGTGGTACCAGCACAACCCGGCGAAGCAGTTGGCGTCGCTCAGCAAGGTATCCACCTGCTGAATGACGCAGTGTCCACGTGCGGGCGGTACGGGCCGTGTCGGGCCCGTACCGCCCCCACGTCCACCACGGGTACTGAAAGGGCCCTCATGACGCGCAGTGCTACCGCCCGAGCCGTGATCATCCTCGCCGCCACCCCACTCGTTCTCACGACCGCTTCCTGTTCTTCCCCGCCGGTCTCGTCACCCTCCCCCGTCCCGGCGTCCGCGCGGCCCGACACCCTCGACCTGCCCGCCGAGACCAGGGCTCTGCTCGCGGACGCGGAACGGGCCACGTTACGGAACTGCATGTCCCGACAGGGCTTCTCCTTCTTCTACGACCGCACCGACCCCGCCGAACTGCGGGCTGAGACCGCCAGGAACAATTCGGAGCTGTACCTGGACGATGTGCCCCGAGCCCGGCGCGACGGCTTCAGCCCCGCCCCTGATGTCCCTGCGCGGCCGGCGTCCCGCGCGGAGGGCCAGGAGCAGGCGTACCTCGCGGGGCTGTCCCGACAGCGGCGTGACGCCTGGGACAAGGCTCTGATGGGGCCGCCCGGACAAGAAAGGATCAAGGTCGTTGTCCCCGGAGTGGGCACCATGGAACACCCTACGGCCGGGTGCTTCGCAGAGGCCCGCACCAGGTTGTTCGGCGACTACGAGAAGTGGGCCCGAGCCGACACCTTCGTGAACGCCCGCTTCCGCCCCGTGGAGGAGGCGGTCAGGAAGAGACCCGAGTACAAGGAGGCCACCGTCCGCTGGAGCACTTGCTTACAAGCCCGGGGCCGCCACTTCGCCACCCCGGAGGAAGCCCGCGCTCGGGCGAGCACCTTCCCCCGGGACCAGGCCATCGCGCTCGCTGTCGCCACGGCCGAATGCGACCGCCAGGTCGGCCGTTCGAAGATGCACCGCAGCCTGTACGAGCAGGCAACGCAGCACTGGATCGACCGCCACCCCACCGAAGTCGCAGACTTCCGGCGCCTCAACGCCGAGGCAGCGGCACGGCTGGCGGCCACTACTGACTTCGGCTTGTCAGGGTGACGTTGGGGTGTCGAGGGTCAGGCCGGTGCCGGCTATGAAGCCGTCGAGGGTCTCGGGCCGGTACTGCAGGCGTTTGAGCCGGTTGCGGACGAGGGCCTCGAGCCGGTCGAGGGCGACCACGGCGAGGTTGGCCAGGCTGCGCTCGACGTGTGCCCAGACCCACTCCACGGGGTTGAGGTCCGGCGAGTAGGCGGGCAGCAGGAACACCGTCAGCCAGGTACGTTCGGCGATCAAGTCGCGCATGGCGTGGGAGACGTGGGTGTTCAGACGGTCCCAGACCAGCACGATCGGCGCCTTGACCAGCTGGTGGACGCCGTCGATCAGCGCGATGAAGTCGCGCTCGCCCATGCTGCGGCGCTTGCCTCTGCCCGCGGGATGGGATCGCAGACGGTGGCACAGCCGGGTACGGGAGCCGGGCCGCATGGCGATCAGCCCGGCCACCGACAGACGTCCCGAGCGCCGGCCGCTGACCGTCACGACAGGGGTGCGGCCCCGTCGGCCCCAGGTGCGTCCTTGGGGCGGCCGGCGGGTGAAGCCTGCCTCGTCCTCGAAGCAGATGTAGCCCCCGCAGGCCGCCCGGGCTCTTTTACCTCCGCCCAGGTCGCCTCCTTCCACGCAGTGACGGCCTGCTCGTCGCGCTCAGCGACCTTCCGCGCGGGGACCTGCGGGCTGAAGCCGAGCCGGTGCATCAGCCTCGTGGCCCCGGAGACGCTGTAGTCGAGTAGCCGAGGGGGAT